>NZ_OZ252047.1:90000-1562281 GCF_965247905.1 Candidatus Spongiihabitans sp.
GATTTCCGAATGGGGAAACCTGGCCCTTCGGGGTCATCGCGCGCTGAATACATAGGCGCGCGAAGCGAACCCGGGGAACTGAAACATCTAAGTACCCGGAGGAAAAGAAATCAACCGAGATTCCCTTAGTAGCGGCGAGCGAACGGGGAACAGCCCATAAGTCTGGCCACGCATAGTAGAATCCGCTGGAAAGCGGAACCGTAGAAGGTGATAGTCCTGTATATGAAATGGGTGGCCGGATGAAATCGAGTAGGGCGGAGCACGAGAAACTCTGTCTGAAATGTCTTCGGACGAGGGGGGACCATCCTCCAAGGCTAAATACTACTTATCGACCGATAGTGAACCAGTACCGTGAGGGAAAGGCGAAAAGAACCCCTGTTAGGGGAGTGAAATAGAACCTGAAACCGTGTGTGTACAAGCAGTGGGAGCCTGTCTTCGGATAGGCGACTGCGTACCTTTTGTATAATGGGTCAGCGACTTAATTTTAGTAGCAAGGTTAACCGTATAGGGGAGCCGTAGAGAAATCGAGTCTTAACAGGGCGTGTCTTTAATGAGACGATAGTTGCTAGGATTAGACCCGAAACCGGGCGATCTAGCCATGGCCAGGTTGAAGGTCGGGTAATACCGACTGGAGGACCGAACCAACTTATGTTGAAAAATGAGTGGATGAGCTGTGGTTAGGAGTGAAAGGCTAAACAAGCCCGGAGATAGCTGGTTCTCCCCGAAAACTATTTAGGTAGTGCCTCGTGTTTCACTTCTGGGGGTAGAGCACTGTCATGGCTAGGGCCGCGTCTAGCGGTACCAACCCATTGCAAACTCCGAATACCAGAAAGTGCAATCACGGGAGACAGACGGCGGGAGATAAGTTTCGTCGTCGAGAGGGAAACAGCCCAGATCGCCAGTTAAGGTCCCTAAACACATCTCAGTGGGAAACGATGTGGAAAGGCTCAGACAGCCAGGAGGTTGGCTTAGAAGCAGCCATCCTTTAAAGATAGCGTAATAGCTCACTGGTCGAGTCGGTCCGCGCGGAAGATATACCGGGGCTCAAGATGTGTACCGAAACTGCGAATGCCGCCCCTATCTTCGGATAGGGGCGGCATGGTAGGGGAGCGTTCTGTAAGTCCGTGAAGGCGAGCCGTGAGGTTCGCTGGAGATATCAGAAGTGAGAATGCTGACATAAGTAGCGATAATGCGGGTGAAAAGCCCGCACGCCGAAAACCCAAGGTTTCCTGCGCAACGTTCATCGGCGCAGGGTGAGTCGGTCCCTAAGGCGAGGCAGAAATGCGTAGTCGATGGGAATCAGGTTAATATTCCTGAACCGAGTATAACTGCGATGGGGTGACGGAGAAGGCTAGGTTAGCCGGCTGTTGGATGCCGGTTTAAGCGAGTAGATTTGGACTTCAGGAAAATCCGGGTCCTTTAAGATCGAGACGCGATGACGAGCGCTTTTATTAGCGCGAAGTAATTGATGCCATGCTTCCAGGAAAAACCTCTAAGCTTCAGGTTATACACGACCGTACCCTAAACCGACACAGGTGGGTGGGGTGAGAATCCTAAGGCGCTTGAGAGAACTCTGGTGAAGGAACTCGGCAAAATGACACCGTAACTTCGGGAGAAGGTGTGCCTCTGGTAGGTGATCAGACTTGCTCTGTGAGCCCAAGGAGGTTGCAATAAAGAGGTGGCTGCGACTGTTTACTAAAAACATAGCACTCTGCAAACTCGCAAGAGGAAGTATAGGGTGTGACGCCTGCCCGGTGCCGGAAGGTTAATTGATGGGGTTAGCTGCTTGCAGCGAAGCTCTTGATCGAAGCCCCGGTGAACGGCGGCCGTAACTATAACGGTCCTAAGGTTACGTAACGCTAGCCTTAGTAAAACTGAACCATATGCGGGAAACTCCTCCAAAACTGCTCAGTACTCGTTTGACTTGTTGGATAATACGAAAAAGAAGAAATTTCTTGGCTGTACTCCAAAAATCAAGTCAGGCAGTAAAAATCTGGCAGACATGGGGACAATCCGCAGGAAAGATCTGACAGTAGCCTGTCAGAAATCCTCAGAGACTTTATGTTCGGGAGTATGATATGAAATTAGAAGCACAGTGGATCGTCGGTTTTGTTGATGGAGAAGGTTGTTTTCACATCGGCATAAACAAAAACGACACGATGACATTAGGTTATCAGGTGTTACCTGAATTTACCGTAGTACAACATGAACGAGACGTAAAAGTATTACATGCTTTAAAAACGTTTTTCGGGTGTGGGGTGGTTCGTGTGAATAGAAAGGATAAAACATCTACCAGGATGGCCTATAGAGTCAGAAATGTTAAACATCTGCTGGATATAATTTCACCATTTTTTATGACACATCAAATGAAAACGCAAAAAGGCGTGGATTTTAAAAAGTTCCGCCGGGCGCTTTTACTGATGGAGAAAGACGTTCATTTGACCGAAGCGGGTCTTGAAGAAATTCGAGAAATCGCAAATCAAATGAACCGAAAAAGAGGGTAAATACTCAAGAGAAAGTCCGACCTTGCTAGAAATAGTTAGGATTATTCGAGCGAAATTCCTTGTCGGGTAAGTTCCGACCTGCACGAATGGCGTAACGATGGCCACACTGTCTCCACCAGAGACTCAGCGAAATTGAACTTGCTGTGAAGATGCAGTGTACCCGCGGCTAGACGGAAAGACCCCGTGAACCTTTACTACAGCTTCACACTGGACTCTGAACAAGTATGTGCAGGATAGGTGGAAGGCTTTGAAGCGGAGACGCCAGTCTCCGTGGAGCCACCCTTGAGATACCACCCTTGCTTGTTTGGGGCCCTAACCGAGGCCCGTTATCCGGGTCCGGGACCGTGTGTGGTGGGTAGTTTGACTGGGGCGGTCTCCTCCCAAAGAGTAACGGAGGAGCGCGAAGGTACTCTAAGCACGGTCGGAAATCGTGCGGTTAGTGTAAAGGCACAAGAGTGCTTGACTGCGAGACAGACACGTCGAGCAGGAACGAAAGTTGGTCTTAGTGATCCGGTGGTTCTGTATGGAAGGGCCATCGCTCAACGGATAAAAGGTACTCCGGGGATAACAGGCTGATACCGCCCAAGAGTTCACATCGACGGCGGTGTTTGGCACCTCGATGTCGGCTCATCACATCCTGGGGCTGTAGCCGGTCCCAAGGGTATGGCTGTTCGCCATTTAAAGTGGTACGCGAGCTGGGTTTAGAACGTCGTGAGACAGTTTGGTCCCTATCTGCCGTGGGCGCCGGAGACTTGAGAGGAGCTGCTCCTAGTACGAGAGGACCGGAGTGGACGTACCTCTGGTGTTCCGGTTGTCACGCCAGTGGCATTGCCGGGTAGCTATGTACGGACGGGATAACCGCTGAAAGCATCTAAGCGGGAAGCCCCCCTCAAGATTAGGTCTCCCCTCTGGCCGCTCTCGGGCGGTCGGACTGAAGGGTCGTTGAAGACGACAACGTTGATAGGCTGGGTGTGGACGTGCAGTAATGCATGAAGCTAACCAGTACTAATTGCCCGTGAGGCTTGATCATATAACACCCAAGAGGTTTGACCTCGATGAGTTATATGCAACAAGCAATTTAAGAGATATGGCGCCGATGACTACCCCAAATTGTATTAACACTCTGATGACTGTTGATACACAAAATAGATAAAGCAGTTCCAGCCTGCTTTATGACCAGTTTGTCTGGTGGCAATAGCAAGCGGGAACCACCTGATCCCATCCCGAACTCAGAAGTGAAAACGCTTTGCGCCGATGATAGTGTGGGGTTTCCCCATGTGAAAGTAGGACACCGCCAGGCATTTACACAAAAAGAGCCGGCCCTTGTGGCCGGTTTTTTGTTTGGGGCTGGCACCTAATAAATCTCTTTGAGCAGTTTTTTCAGGTCTGCCAGCAATTTGTTTGGAGCGCCTATATTAAACCGCCACTCGCATTCTTTCAAGAATAAATCGAAGTGTTGCCGCGGCACGCCGTTGAATCGGCGCAAGTGTCGTTTCGCCTGATTCCAAAAGTTCTCAATGCCGTTTATAGGGTTGCGATCACGCGCGAACCGCTCGCTGTGATTGATCCGACAATGCCGGAAGCCAGCCACATCTAAAGCGTTGTAAGAACGCCAAGAGTCCGTGTATACAACGCTGTCAATCCTTATTTTCCACCGTATCACGGGCATCAACGCGCTCGCGCTGGCATCCAGCACGACCCGCGTATACACCTTCCCGCCGCGCTTTAAAATACCGAACACAACCACCTTGCCGCCTGCCCCCCGACCGCGCTTGCCCGTGCGCGCGCCGCCAAAATAACTCTCGTCCAACTCCACCTCGCCGCCAAATTGCTCGCCCCGCTGGTGCTGTTTAAGCGCGATGCGCTCGTGCAGTCTGCGGAACAATCTTGTCGTCGTATTGCGATGGATTCCCGCCAAATCCGCGACCGTTCTCGCCGTGGCGCCCGCAACGAAATATTTCATCAACCTAGTTGCTTATTTTTGCTTAATTTACAATACTTTAGATACATTTGCCAACACTAACATATAGAATGTTAGGTGCCAGCCCCTTTGTTTATTCCAAGCGAGCCGTCAGTCACCATCCCTGGCGCTGTTTCCAAGTCTTTGATTGCAGGCCGGGCTTTTATGGGCCGGCCAACCAGCCCCCGGCCCTGCCTGTGGTTTCCACTCCGCCAACTGCTGCGGCGTGTTGACATTGACAAATCTCTCCGCAGTGGTTGTTCGGTTTCAATCAGTTACTGCGATCCGGATTGTCTGCGTCAGAAGGCGGTCGCCAGTGAAGCCGGTCTTCTCCGTAATGCGTCGAGAGATACAGTAGAATTTCGGTCAGTGGCACCTCATCAATGTGCCACAATCCCTGCTCCTCCTGCATCCAAATGATGGTTTCATTCCAACTTTCGTAACTTGCGCCTTGCTGCGTAATCAATTTTGCCGAATGGCATGCGGTGCAATGGGCGATGACCGCCCGATAGCCGGGTGCGATAAAAAGCCCCGTGGCATTGTCGTAAGCGGAATCCTCCTGCGCCCGGCAAACAGTAGGCGTCGCTACGGAAAGAAGCAAGATAAATAACGCAATAAAGCCGCTTTTATGAGATGTAAACACCAACCCGATGGCAGCGATTGTTGAGGTAACCTTTGAGATTCCAGTCCGGCACCACCATAGGTTGGGCGTGTCCGTTGCGGTCTGTTGCCCGCGCCCAAATTTCGTAATAACCGGGTTTCTCAAAGCGAGTAGTAAAAGAAAAATGTTGCCAAGCGAGGCGATTAGCCGGGTTTTGCAGTTTTGCTTCCTTCCAGGTCGCGCCGAAGTCGGTCGAAATATGCGCCGTTTTCACCGCGAGGTCGCCGGCCCAGGCGTGCCCACGCACAGCAACAGCATCGCCGAGCGCATAACTCGCGCCAGTTTGCGGGCGTGTAACCAGAGACTTTACCGGCATGCTTTCAATAATGACCATGTCCTCTTTCGGCACCTTTGTCCCCGGCGCGACTGGGTTGCGCGGCACGCGGTAGGATGAGCCGGTCATCTTGGCGCCGTCGTGGACTTGATTGCGAATGTCAATGCGCGCCAACCACTTTCCGCAAGTGGAACCCGGCCAGCCGGCGGTGATGACGCGCAACGGAAAGCCGTTCAAGATATTGATGTCGCTGTCATTCATCGCCCATACAATCAAGGATTCTTGTTCCAGTGCTTTGGCGATGGGAACACCGCGCGAGATGGGGCGTTTGGCTGGGTCGCCGCTGAGATGCGTATCGGCGCCGTGGTATGCGGTGTACACGGCATTGCTGTTAACGCCGCAATACTTCAACACATCGCCAAGTCGCACGCCGGTCCACTTCGGGCAACACACAGCACCGGTGGTCCATTGGTTGCCTTTAGCCGGCGGATCAAACGCGGCGCGCCCGTTGCCGCCGCATTCGAGTTGCAGTTCGTAAGAATAGATTTTGAATTTACGTTTGAGGTCATCAATACGAAAGGTTTGCGGCTGTTCGCAAGACTCGCCGCCAATTTCCAAAGTCCAGGTGCTCGGGTTGATCTTCTCCATGACGGGCGGCACGCCGTGAATTCTATCCGAACGCGGGAAATGGCGAGCGGCGGCAAGACCTGGTTATTCCCGCCTTTCTGCGGGTTCGGCACGGGCAGATGCCGGCCGGGTTCAATCCTCTGCTGCTAATAGTTGCTCGATTTCAGCCAGTTGCTGCGGCGTGTTGATATTGACGAACATAGATTGGTTTTCGGAGAAATCCACCGTGGCGAAGGCGTGTTGTTCATGCCAGCGGTCGATTTTGCGTTCGCCGGTGGAGAGAAACTTCTCGAGGTTGCGGGCGAGGTCGCGGTGGATGAGGGAATAGACCGGTTGCATGCGCTCGCCGTCATGGGCGACGTAGTCGTCGGCGACGAAAGGGCCGTCGCACGGGATGGTCAACACCCACGGATGCGCGGCTTCGAGCAAGGCGGTGTGCATTCCCGCGAGCGGCCCTTGGTGGCCGCGCAATTTGTCCTTGATTACTTTGTAACCGAGTTGCCGATAACGCGCGAGGTTGCGGTTGGCGTTGATCAGTAATTCCGCCGTGTTCGGCCTCTTCAAATGCAATGGCCAGGTCTATACTGAATCGTGCCGGACTGCCGGAAAGCTACGCTACAAGCCATTATTCTGGGGCGCGTATCCATCGACAGCGTCATTTATTCCGACGGCTGGCGCGGCTATGATAGATTGGTCGATGTCGGGTATGGCAAACATTTCAAGGTCGCGCATGGCGCAATGAGTTCATGCGCGGGCGAGCTCACATCAACGGCATCGAAGGCTTCTGGGGGTTCGCCAAATGCCGACTTGTCAAGTTCCGCGGCATGAGTAAACATACTTTCTACTTGCACTTGAAAGAGTGTGAGTTTCGCTTCAATTATCGCCACGACAGTATCTATCGGATCCTGCTAAAATTGTGCATGGAAAAACCCCTCAAGTTATTATGACCCTAGATGATTTATGAACAACCCTATTTCCACTGCCAAAATTGTAAATGCCAATAATTATAAAGGTTCAAGATACTTTAAGGTATAGTGAAATGGTCATACCTAATTGTTCTATAAATGAAAAACAAGCATGTCATTCGTTGCCGAATTTCGGAGAACAAATTCAGGGCCATTCCACGGCTGTTTTGCCTTGATATTGAGGCTTGCAAAGTCACACAAATCACTGGCGTCCCTGGCCCGGCGACCAGCCGATTGTATACTCAAATCAGACATGTATGTGTTCACTAATACATCGCCCGTTTTGTTCCTTTCCAGTGGTGTTTTAGCGCCGCCCTCTCTGCCGTCATTCTCGCCGAAGGCGGGAATCCAGTTAAATATCTGTCACGCGTAGCGTGACTCTTTTTGGCATCCGGCTTTGCCAGACACAAACCGGCGGCTACGCCGCAAATGAGTCCGGCTACGCCGAACGGCATATTCCACTGGATTGCCCGGCCAATAATAATATGGACCGGCAATGACAAATGATAGGTAATGGTGAACCGAGAGGACAAAGGCGTGTTGAGACGCCAAAGCACACGAGAGAAAATGTCCGGCTACGCATCCTCCTGCCGTCATTCTCGCCGTAGGCGGGAATCCAGACGCGGCGAAGCCGCGATAAAAGGAGTTCGGCTACGCCGAACGGTTTAATAACTGGATTGCCCGGCCAATAATAATAATATGGGCCGGGCAATGACAAATGATAGGGCAATGGTGAATTGAGAGGACAAAGGCGAGTTGAGATGCCAATGGCACATTGAGAATAAGAAGTCTGGCTACGCCAGAGCACGTTTTAGTGTCAGGCTTCGCGTGACAATTATTTACCATTGCCCTCTCAAAAGAAATCGTCGCCTTCCGATTCACCATTGTCGCCCCAGCCCATCATTCTCGCCGCAGGCCGGACTCCTTTCAAAGAGTGTGAGTCTCGCTTCAATATGCGCCACGAAAATGGGTGTCAATATCTGCTAAAATCTATCCGAAATCGACCGCTTAAAGTATCTTGAACCATTATAAATGCCAATAATTATAAATGAAGCAGCGCTGGCTAAATCCCGCCCTCTGGCGATGATTTTGTGTGGCTAAAGGCCCCCCCCTTTCGAGAATATATCGTCGATAACCCAAGCAATTTCACCGACATGAAGAAATTTATTCACGGCTTGCCCAAAGTCGAATTGCACTGCCATATCGAAGGGACGTTTGAGCCGGAATTGATGTTTGAACTTGCCGAGCGCAATGGCATTGCATTGCCGTATTCGAGCGTAGCCGAGCTGAGGCATGCCTATGACTTCACCCGGCTGCAGGATTTTCTCGATATCTACTATCGGGGCATGAACGTGCTGCAGACCGAACAGGATTTTTTCGATCTGACCTTTGCCTATCTAACCCGGATTCATGCACAAAACGTGCGGCACACGGAAATATTTTTCGACCCTCAGGGTCATCTTTGCAGGGGCATCGCCTTTGCTGTGGTGATCAATGGCATTAGCCGTGCGTTGCAGGCGGCTGAGCGAGATTATGGCATCAGTTCTCGTGTCATCATGTGTTTCCTGCGCCATCTCGACCAGGCTGATGCGTTTAACACCCTGGAGCTGGCCAGACCTTACCGGGAGAAAATTATCGGCGTCGGTCTCGATTCCAGTGAGCGCGATAATCCTCCCGAAAAATTTGAGCAGGTGTTTGCCGAGGCGAGAAACCAGGGTTATCTGTGTGTTGCCCATGCCGGCGAAGAAGGGCCGCCGGAATATATCTACAGTGCGCTGGATCGGTTGCAGGTTCATCGTATCGATCATGGCAACAGTTGTTTGCAGGACCCAGCGTTGGTTGAACGCCTGGTTGCCGAGAAAATGCCGTTGACTGTTTGCCCATTATCCAATACCCGATTATGTGTGGTACCGAACATGACTGAACATCCACTCAAGCGGATGTTGGACCAGGGTATGTGCGTTACCGTCAACTCCGATGACCCGGCTTACTTCGGTGGCTATATGAACGAAAATTTTGCGACGGTTGCCGATGCGCTGAATCTTTCCCGCGACGACTTGGCGCAACTTACAAGCAACGCCATCGACGCGGCTTTTATCGAGACCGCGCGCAAGCACGAGCTCAAAAGCGAGTTGGCGGGTTACGTTTTGCCTGTCGTTTAATTCAAAAATGAAGCGATGAGGTTTCGAGAAACAATCAATCCCATTGAATCCGCCTTTGGCACTATTGAGCATCGGAGCCAATAATCTAAGGTTGCTTGACCAGTGATGGGATGTTGCCTATGATGTTCAAACTTGGATAATGCACACGGAAAACCGGCATCGACAAACCACTTTTGAAACGAGTATAGAATGGAAATAACAACAGACATACACCTTAACTGGCACAGAGAAAACATATATAGCGGGTAACAAGAGGAAATTTTTGATATGGCAAATGAATTAATTTACTCATTAAATGAAGAGGATGCCCAAACAGTTGCAATTGAACAATTAGGCAGGGAGCTCAGTAGCGATGAAATGTCCGCGCTAAAGGATAAGATTGCCGAAAAAATAAATTGGTTTGACGCAATTTCAAATACCCTGCTTGAGATTATGCCATCGGATTGATCTTGCCAAACACTTTAGCAATCTACAGTCGATTCACCAGAATCATTGAACCGCTCGGGTATAAAGCCAAAGAAAAAAATGATGATTTTGTAGGATCATACTCACAGATAATCAATAAATTTACCAAGGAATTTGCAAATCTGCTGTGCAAGGATAATGGAGAGATTGATTGGGACAAACTGGTTCGTTTAAACTCTGCAACAGAAAATCTAAAAGACTGGCCTGAATAGCTCGAAATTCAGATTATTCTGGTCGGATGAGAAAGAGTTAATGCCGAGAAAGTTTTAACCGGCGACAAAGGGTTGCGATGATCAGGCCGGATTGGAATCTTCGCGCGTTCCTGTTATGCAACATTCGCTTCCACCTGCACAAAATCACAGTAGGATGTTGCAATCGGTTCGCCTTTCTCTTTCATGCCTTATGCGCCATTAGTAGTGTAACAAGTTTCTCAATCTATCCACCCCCGCACATTCCTGAAAATCCTGACCCGAAGACTGTATTCGCCCTAATCGCCACGGTGGCGGGTCGCGGGTGGTTGCGACATTTTTACCCGCGCATTACACGCGTAAAAGTGTGTAAAATTCTCATTTTCATGCGCATAAAAGTGTGTAAAATTCGCATTTATATGCGCATAAAAGTGCGGTTTCAGTTATAATTCCGCCACGATCAACCGTCTCTCGGCAACTTCGAGGCAACTCCGAAATGAAACGTTTACTGACTCATCAACTGATCGATTGGCAAAAACAAGAGACGCGAAAGCCGCTGCTGCTCGACGGCGCGCGGCAAGTCGGCAAATCTTATCTTGTTGAACATATTTTTGGTCAAGCCCAATTCCGCACCGTGCATAAACTGGATTTTTTGGCAGACCGGACGTTGGCGACTTTGTTTGAGGACAGTCTTGAAGCCGATGCGATTCTCGCCCAAATCGAGATTCGTTTCAATGTCGGCATAAACCTGCAAACCGATTTAATTTTTTTTGATGAAGTCGGCGAATGTCAAGGCGCAGTGAACTCGCTGAAGTATTTCGCCGAAAAACTGCCGATTGCATATGTCTGCGCTTCGGGTTCCAATATCGGATTGCTCGGCTCTTTTCCGGTCGGGAAAGTTCACCTGCTGGAATTGTTTCCTTTTAACTTCGAGGAATTTCTAATGGCATCCGGAAAGACGAAGTTACTCAAAGCATTCAGGCGGCAAGCGCTGCAAAAAAGCGTCCACGACCAACTCTGGGCGATGCTGTTGGATTATTATTTTGTCGGCGGAATGCCGGAAGCGGTTGGCGTTTGGTTCGACGCGCAAGCAAGCGTTAATGAACGTTGCCGGATGGTCAAGGAAATTCATAAAAATTTAATCGCAGGTTACGTGCGCGATTTTGGCAAATACAGCGGCAAAATAAATGCACAACACATCGAGTCGGTGTTTCTGAATGTGCCCAGGCAATTATCCAAAAATCAGGATGGGTCGGTCAAGCGTTTTGCGTTTAAGAATATCGTTGAAAAAAAACGGCGATACAACGACATTCGAGATCCGATTGCCTGGCTGGAAAAATCCAAACTGATTTCCAAATGCCATCCGATCAGCAGCCAGCCGACGCCGCCATTGACAACACTCGCCAAAGAAAACATCTTTAAGATATTTTTCTTTGATGTCGGTTTGTTGGGTTATTTGTTGGAGATGGAATATGTGGATCAGTTGGCGCAAAAGATCAACTACAAAGGATATATCGCCGAGAATTTTGTGCAAAATGAACTTCGCGTAAGCGTGTGTTATCCCACCTATTCCTGGGAACAGGCGCGCAGTGAAATCGAATTTATTATTTATCAAGGCGGGGAGGTTATTCCGGTTGAGGTCAAAAGCGGTTCACGAACTCGCGCTAAAAGTTTGTCCGCCTATATCGCGCGATACGCGCCCGCAAAAACCGTCAAACTGGTCGGCGCGGCGGTCGGCGGCAATGACGACAACAGGATTGTGTGGCCGTTGTATTACGCGCAATATCTTCGGAAACTTTAGCGTGCAAGCGAAGCCGCTGTGATTCACGCCGCTTGGTCGCTTTGTTTTAAGTCATAGGCAAGAAATCCACCGGATTGTCGCGCCCATAATTCGCTATACAAACCACCATTTTCCAGGAGTTCATTGTGTGTTCCCTGTTCGACGATTTGACCTTCATCCATAATGATCAAACGGTCCATCTGGGCGATGGTGGAAAGCCTGTGGGCAATGGCGATAACCGTTTTATCTTCCATCAATTTATAGAGACTGTCCTGGATTGCCGCTTCAATCTCAGAATCGAGGGCGCTGGTCGCTTCATCAAGCACCAGTATTGGCGCATTTTTTAATAACACTCTGGCGATGGCGATGCGTTGTCGCTGACCGCCTGACAGCTTGACGCCGCGTTCGCCAACATGCGCCTGATATCCGATTTGCCCCCTTAAATCCTTCAGATCTTTAATGAAATCATGCGCCTTGGCTTGCCTTGCTGCGGCGATTGCGGTTTCCATAGTGGCGTCCGCATTGCCATAGCGAATGTTATCAAACACCGAGCGGTGGAGTAGCGAAGTATCCTGGGTTACCATGCCAATCTGCGCGCGCAAACTATCCTGGGTCACCGATTTGATGTCCTGTCCGTCGATCAGGATTTTCCCCTTGCCCAGGTCGTAGAATCGTAATAACACACTTACCAATGTGGATTTGCCCGCGCCTGAGCGCCCGACAATTCCAATTTTTTCTCCGCCGCTGATAGACAAGCATAAGTCTTCTATAACGCCGCTGTTGCCATCATCTTTTCCATAGTTAAAAGAGATGTTTTGGTATTCGATCACGCCCTCTCTGACTTTGAGCGGTCGTGCTTGCGGGGCATCGACGATGGCAATATCATTAGAAATGGTTTCGATGCCATCCTGGATTACCCCAATGTTCTCAAACAGCCCGGAAATTTCCCAAAGAATCCATTGCGACATGCCCTGAAGTCGCATGACCAACCCCATGGCGAAGGCAATCGACCCTGCGGTTACCACACTGGCATGCCATAACCAAATCGAACTGGCGGCCACACTGAAAAGCAGCAATGCGTTCATTATGGTTAAACAAATCGACAAGGTCGTCGCCAGGCGCATTTGCCGATAGACCGTATCAAGGAATATTTGCATTCCTTCCTGGGCATACAAATCCTCGTAATTAGCATGAGCGAACATCTTGACCGTGGTGATGTTGGTGTAGCTGTCCACCACCCGGCCGGTGACCATTGACCGGGCTTCCGCTTGCTGCATAGACACTTTTTGCAGTTTTGGTATGAAAATATACAGAATGATTATGTAACCGATTAGCCAGCCAATCATCGGAAAAGTCAAGCGAATATCGCTTGCGCCAAAAATAATAACAGCACCGGAAAAATACACGATCACATAGAGCAGCACTTCGGTGAGTTTGACAATAGCGTCACGCACGCCGAGAGAAGTTTGCATCATCTTCGCCGCCACTCTTCCGGCGAAATCGTTTTGGAAAAATTCAACGCTTTGACGCAGTAAGTATCGGTGCGCTTGCCAACGTGTGCGCATGGCAAAATTGCCCAGCAAGCCCTGATGGGTCGCGGCTTCGTAAAAGAATTTTAACAGCGGTAATACCACCACGGTTAGAATGCTTACCGCAATGATTTTTGTTTGATGAACTTCCCAAAAAGAACCTCGATCAGTTTCAACCAACCAATCAACCAGATTTCCAACAAAAGAGAACAGGTAAACTTCTATTAACGCAATTATGGTTGACAGCACCGCGGCTGCGGCGATCAAACGCCAAAATGGCTTGGCGTAGTGAACCACAAAGCCGAACAAGGAGGACGGCGGTTTTGCAGGCGCGTCCTCAGGAAAAGGATCGCTATACTGTTCAAACCAGGTGAAAATGGCGTTAATCAACTCAATAATCCTGAGCGTAAATAGTCTGAGCGTAAATAGTCCTGAGCTTAAATGGTCCTGGCTTAAATAGTCATTGTGACCATCATGATTTTGACCATGGTCGGCCAAAACTCAGACCGCGCCGCGGCGCGCGTTATTTTATAAGGTTCAAGATACTTTAAGCGGTGATTTCGGATAGATTTTAGCAGATATTGACACCCATTTTCGCGGCGCATATTGAAGCGAAACTCACACTCTTTCAAAGGAGTCCGGCTACGCCGGACGACATATTTTAACTGGATTCCCGCCTACGGCGAGAATGACGAATTAAAGAGTCGTCATTGCCCGGCTTGTTCCGGGCAATCCAGTTATTAAACCGTTCGGCGTAGCCGAACTCCTTTGCTTTGATGCCGCGCCGTTCGATGCGAGAATGACGGCAAGGCGATGGTGCTTGTTGCTTATCGCTAATGTATGAGCGTGTCCCGGCGGCTACGCCACTCTGGATTCCCGCCTGTCGGCGAGAATGACAAATAAGGGGCGTCATTGCCCGGCCCATATTATTATTGGCCGGGCAATCCAGTGGAGTATGCCGTCCGGCGTAGCCGGACTCATTTGCGGCGAAGCCGCCGGTTTGTGTCTGGCAAAGCCGGATGCCAATAAAGAGTCACGCTACGCGTGACAGATATTTAACTGGATTCCCGCCTGCGGCGAGAATGACGGCAGAGAGGGCGGTGCTAAAACACCGCCGGAAAGGAACAAAACGGGCAATGAATTAGTGAACACATACGCTCGCATTGCCCGGCGATGTGTTGTCTGATTTGAGTATACAATCGGCTGGTCGCAGGGCCAGAGATGCCGGTGTTTTGTGCGACTTTGCAAGCCTCGATATCAAGGCAAAACAGCCGTGGAATCGCCCTGAATTTATTCTCCGAAATTCGGCAACGAATGACATGCTTGTTTTTCATTTATAGAACAATTAGTTATGAGCATTTCACTATACCTTAAAGTATCTTGAACCTTTTATACTGTCATCCGGCATAAAATCATCTTGATAATTCACCTTGCGGCCAACTGTTGCCGGATGGTTTGAGCGGCCCACAGCGCCAGGGCGGCAATGGTGAAGGTGGGGTTGGACGCGCCCCCGGTCGGGAACACGCCGCTGCCGATCAAGAACAAGTTTTTATGATCATGGCTACGCTGATATTTATCCACCACGCTGGCTTCAGGCTGGTCGCCCATGCGGTAGGTGCCCATAATATGACCGGCGCCGGCGAATTCATTCACCGGCTTATGATGAATGTCCTCAGGCAACGCGCCCAGCGCGCGGAATATCTGATGATGAACCTGGATGGCGGCATTCATTCCGCGCCGGCAATACGGGTCGTCGCTGATGCCATATCTCACCTTAGGCCGGGGAATTCCCAGCGCATCCACTTCATCCGATAGCGTCACGCTGTGCTCCTTGATTGGCGTCGCCTCCACCAGCGCGGCCACGCGAAGTTGGCGGGTCAGGGTTTTTTCCAGCCGCTCCTGCAGCGCCGCGCCAAACACGCCGCGCTCGCCTTGGATCAAGTGATACGCCGTGCCATAGGGCGCATTGGCGGGCCAGGCCCAGCCATCGTTGCCCAACTCAATACGAAAGGCGGCCATGCCGCTGCGGGTGGGAGCGTCCTTTAGATTTTCAATGCCCGAGGTCGATAACGGGCCGCGGTAGGCGTATATCGGGTCTTTCACTAAGGCATAACTTAACTGAATGTTGTGATCCATCAAGTATTTTCCGACCAAGCCAGAGGTGTTGGCCACGCCGTTGGGCGCGTGTTCGCTGGCCGAGTTAAGCAGCAGCTTTGGCGTTTCTATGGCATGGGCGGCCACCACAAAAATATCCGCGCTGGCGCTATAGTCATGGTAGGCAATGTCGGCACCATCCTGTTGCCATTGCCTAAAAGCAATGCCGCTGACCTGGGCCTGGTTATCGACCGTCACCTTGAGCGCGCAGGCTTGCGCTTGCAAAGTGAATAAGTCGCCGTATTGCTCGCGGCACATATTGATATGCACCGTGGCGTCGTATTTTGCCTGAATAGGGCATACCGGAATACAACTGTTATTGCCGCTGCATTGCGGCCGGTTTTGGTAGCCGGGCGTTGCGTTGCGCGCTTGCGGCGTTGGCGAGATCAGCAACGGCACCTGCAGTCCGTCAACATCCACCGCCATGCCTTGCGCCTGTTTCATCACCTGCTGGTCGGAATAGGATTGAGCGATGGCGGGCATGGGGTAGTGGTGCGGGGGGAGGCTTTTGTAGGCCGGCGGACAAGCGCGATGGTTGCGGGGAATCCCGAATACATAACGGTCGTCGCCCGACACGCCGAGCTCGGTCGCCGCTTTGTCATACCACGGAGCCAGGTCGTCATATGAAATCGGCCAGTCGACGAAACCGAGCGGTGGCGGATGATAGGTGCTTCGCATCCTGAAATCGTTGGGCACAAAGCGCAGGCAACTCCCCAGCCAGTGCCAAGTGGTGCCGCCGACGCGACGCTCGTAGGTGCTTTTGAACCAGTCGTCGCTCACCGCCGGCGGAATGTGGCTTCGCCTGCTGCCGGTTTGCTCCAAGTAACCCTTGTACGGGCGCACAAACAAATCATCGGTTGCCGGGCGCGGCGCGGCATCGACTTGAGGGTAGGCGCATTCGGGCACACGCAAGGACGCCTTTTTGTAATTTTGGACATAGTGGCTGCGATCTTGTAAACTGGTTTTATCGGGGCCGGCCTCCAGCATCAGCACCCGTTTGCCGGCCGAGACTAACTCGTAAGCCAGCAAAGCACCGGCAACGCCAGCGCCGACAATCACCACATCGAAATGCCGCGCGCTGATTTTAGCGGCTTCAGGAAAATATTCGAACGCGGCTTGATGCCGAATCATTGCGGCTTCTCCGCCCAATATGCGTATCCGCCGCCGCCGGTCGCTGGCGGCAAAGTGCCGGCCAGTTTCCACGCCAGGGCGCCTCGATAAGATGCGGCGCTGCCGTACACAAATTGTGTTGGCGGCACAATGTCGCTTGATTTTTCCACCAGAAAACCAGCATACCAGAGCAACAGCAGGTCTCGGGCCAAACAACATGCCATGGCTTTATCGGCGGTTTTATCGACGCCGCATAACTGGGCGCAATGCTGTGGCCGCCAAATTTCCTGGTCAACCAAACTGACCAACCGCGTCCGCCGGCCGGCCGCTGTTGCTTGTAATTCCCGGAACTGCGCCAACAGGCGATTGAGCGCGCCGGGCGATTGTTGATCCAGGCGGCGCATGTATTCCAGCGATAACCGCCGATCCAACTGGTCAATCTTCCGCCCGGTCAAGATGGACGAAAGTTGTAAAAAGCGCTTGTTGCGATTTGCCGCCGGAGCATAAGACGCCGCGTTCACGGCTAACCAGTAGCCTGGCAGCAGGGCCGTGGCCATTAACGCCCGCCCGACCAGTTGCAAGGTTTGGCGTCGGTTATATGTTTTCATTGAGCATTCCCCGTTTAGGCCCGCCAAGATGCCGACCCGATTGTTTTCGATTTAAGGCGTTTCCGATTTAAGGTCGGGCGCATTTCATTTACGGTGCATTATAGCAAAACAGCAAACCGCAATCGCACGACATTCGGTTTTAAAGCGGATGCAAGATAGCATAAAATCACCCGCATCCAAACTCCACAATCCATGTGACTTTTGCTCGGCAACCCTGTATAAACCCGCCATGAAAATTTTGCTCAGCAACGACGATGGTTACGATGCGCCAGGACTATTGACATTATTTGAGGCGGTTTCGCAAGTTGCCGAGGTGATTGTGGTGGCCCCGGAAACTAACTGTAGTGGCAGCAGTAATTCACTCACTTTACGAAAACCCATCAGAGTCCACAGCCATAAAAACGGATTCATTTCGGTACAGGGTACGCCGGCAGATTGCGTGCATTTAGCCATTACCGGCATGTTGGCCGGCATGTTGACAAAGGCAATCGGCTGGCAACCGGATATCGTGGTTTCCGGTATTAACAACGGCGCCAATCTGGGCGATGATGTCATATATTCTGGTACCGTGGCGGCGGCAATTGAAGGTCGATTCCTGCGTCTGCCTGCCATAGCGGTATCCCTGGCCGGGGAAGCGCTAAAACACTTTGATACGGCGGCCCAGGTTGTTTTGAATTTGCTCGAAAACATTAATGCCCATCCAATGTCTGGACATTGCTTGTTGAACCTCAACGTTCCCGATTTGCCCTACCATCAAATTAACGGCATGGAAGTGACCCGATTGGGCGCGCGCAGCCATGCCGAGCCCAGCATCGGCGAACGCCTGGCCGGCGGTGATACTATCTACCGCATAGGCCACCCGGGTGCCGCGGAAGATGCCGGAGTCGGCACAGATTTTTACGCCGTTGATCAGGGCAAGGTGTCGATCACGCCATTGACCGTTGATATGACGCATCATAAAAATATACCGCTGATCAATGACTGGCTCAATAATATGAACCGCCGCGATTGAACCGCCTCGGCCGCAAACTGACCCCAAAAGATTTGATTATGGATTTGATTATGGCTTTAGATCATCATGGCTGACCCAAAATTTAGCCCAAAATCCAGGCGGCGCGAAGGCATCGGCATGACCTCGATGCGCACCCGGCGGCGGCTGATCGATCGCTTGCGCGCGCAGGGCATTGCCAATGAAAAAGTTTTGAGCGCGTTGCTGGAGACGCCGCGCCACCTTTTTATTGACGAGGTCTTGGCGCATAAGGCTTACGAAGACACGGCCTTGCCGATTGGCCAGAGCCAAACCATTTCCCAGCCGTTTATCGTCGCGCTGATGACTGAATTCATTTTTGCCAGCGACATTACGGTTAAGAAGGTGCTGGAGATCGGCACCGGCTGCGGCTATCAAACCGCGATTCTGTCTCAGCTTGCCGCTTGGATATTTACCATTGAGCGCATCGCTTCACTGCAAGCCGAGGCAAAACAGCGCCTGCCCGATCTCGGATATCGCAACATCAGTTACCTGAATGGAGACGGCTATCTGGGCTGGGAAAGCAACCAGCCTTTTGATGGCATCATCGTGACCGCCGCGCCTGAAGTCGTCCCCCAAGCGTTAATCGATCAGTTGTCCCAAGGCGGCCGGCTGGTTATTCCGGTGGGCGACGGCGGCGGTCAGCGATTACGCGTTATTACCCGAACTGCATGGGGATTTGATGAACAACAGCGCGAAGCCGTGCGTTTCGTTCCCATGTTAAACGGCCCATGTTAAACGGACCATGCTAAAAGATAAGATACGGTGAAAATTTTCGGCCCTCTTTACTGCAAGGTGATGCAATGGTGCAACCACCCCCAGGCCGAAAAAATTCTGGGCGGCGTCAGTTTCATCGAGTCCTCGTTTTTCCCGATACCGACCTCGCTGATGCTCGCGCCGATGGTGCTGGCAACAAGAGATCGCGCCTGGTGGTTGGCTTCCTTAGCCACAATCACATCGGTGCTGGGCGGGATATTTGGTTATCTCATCGGCTATTTTTTGTTTGATCAACTGGGCCAGCCGATACTGGAAATCTACGGCTTGCAAGAAAAATTCATCACCATGAAAGACTGGTTCGACCAGTACGGCGTTTGGCTGGTATTGCTGGCCGGGCTGACGCCCCTGCCTTATAAGTTATTCACGATTACTTCCGGCGTGCTGGGACTCGCGCTGCTGCCGTTTATACTGGCTTCGATAGCAGGTCGCGCCTCGCAATTTTTCCTGGTGGCTGGCGTGTTATGGTGGGGCGGCGAAAAAATACAACCGGTATTGAACCAATGGGCGGAATGGATCGGCTGGGGCGTATTGGCGCTCGCGCTCGCGGCATACCTGCTGCTACGCTGATGCGGCGCGCGTTCATCATCATTGCGTTGTGCGCGCTGGTCGCGTGCGCGGGCGGCGGCGGGAAAACCCCGGTCATCAACAAATCGCCCTACCGCGTCATTCCCGCCGCCACCAAAGCGCTGCCGGGGGATTCGCTATACAGCGTCGCCTGGCGGTTCGGGTTGGACTATCAAAAAATCGCCAAGTGGAATCATCTGAAACGGCCGTATGCCATCCAGCCGGGACAGGTCATCCGCTTGCGCCAGCACGCGGCGTCCGCGCCGGCTAAGCCGCCGGCAGCCGCGGTTTCGGTCAGCGTTGCCGCCCCCGCCAAAGCGTTGGCCAAGTCGCCGGCCAAGTTGCCGGGAACATGGCAGTGGCCCGCGCAAGGCAAGTTGACCGGCAAATATGCGCCCGCAACCGGCAGCAACGGCATCCAAATCACCGGAGCGGAAGGCAGCGCCATACAAGCCACTGCGGCCGGGCAGGTGGTTTATGCGGGCGAGGGCTTGCGCGGCTATGGCAAGTTAATCATTGTCAAGCATTCCCCCCGATTTTTGAGCGCCTATGCGCACAATCGCGATATCCTGGTCAAGGAAGGTCAAGCGATAAAGTCCGGCCAGCAAATTGCGCGCATGGGTAGCAGCGGCGCGCAAACCACCATGCTGCATTTTGAAATTCGCGAGGACGGCAAGCCAGTCGATCCCTTGAAGTATTTAAAGTGATAACATGCCAGGCGCATAAACCACAGAATATTGAAGCATAATATGGACCAGCATAATATCAATCTGCAATCGGCAAATCGTCGGCTGGTTGCCGGCCAGGATCTAACCCGGGACGAGATGCAATCGGTGATGACCTTGATTATGTCCGGGCAGGCAACCGATGCGCAGATTGGCGCATTCCTGACTGCGCTGATGGTCAAGGGCGAGTGCGTGGATGAAATTGTCGGTGCGGCCACCATCATGCGTGAGTTGTCGACGAAAGTGAGCGCGCGCGCGGACAAGATTGTGGATTGCGTCGGCACCGGCGGCGATGCCGCCAAACTGTTCAATGTCTCCACCGCCAGCGCGTTAGTCGCGGCCGCGGCCGGCGCGAGCGTGGGCAAGCATGGCAACCGCGCGGCAACCGGCAACTCGGGCAGCGCGGATGTGCTGGAGGCCGCGGGCGTGAACACCGCCATCACCGCGCAGCAAGTGGGCCAGTGCATCGATCAATGCGGCATCGGTTTTATGTTTGCGCCGACCCATCATTCGGCCATGCGGCACGCCATCGGCCCCAGAAAAGAAATCGGCATACGCACGATATTCAACCTGCTTGGGCCATTAACCAATCCGGCCGATGCCAAATTCCAGTTGGTCGGCGTGTTTAGCCCGCATTGGGTGCGGCCGCTGGCCGAAGTGTTCGCCGAGCTCGGTAGCGAGCATACTTTGGTGGTGTGCTCCGATGATGGGCTGGACGAGATTTCCATCGCCGCTGAGACCCAGGTTGCGGAATACAAAAACGGCGTATTCTCCGAATACCGGATTAGTCCTGAGCAATTTGGCATGGCCAAATCCAGCCTCGAATCCATCGTCGTTGCCGATGCCAACCAGAGTTTAGGAATCATTAAAAAAGCGCTGGCCGGCGAAGCCGGTCCGGCCCATGATATGCTCGCGCTCAATGCCGGCGCGACCCTCTATGCCGGCGACTTGGCGAGCTCAATTGAACAAGGCGTGCAACTTGCCGATGAAATCTTGAATAACGGCAAGGGCTTGGAGAAACTGGACTGCCTGAAAGAGGCGTCAAATTCATTCTCGGGCTCAGTGTCGAGCTCAGAGTCGTAAGGCGCGGATTGGGAGATTAAAGCCGAGCGTTGGCAACTTGCCCGACGCATCAAAAAAGTCAGCCGCCGGATTTTGACCGGATGCTGGATTTTGATTGAATAAAATAAATGCCGCATAGCACCAGGAACATGGCGATGAAAATGTTCCATGCCAGCATTTCGCCCAGCAGCAACACGCCCCAAAGGCTGCCCAATACCGGCACCACATAGTTGATTTGCGCGAAGGTGGTCGCGCCCAGGTTTTTGATCACCCTGAAGTAAATCAGCGATGCCATTGCAGTTGGGAAGAGGGCCAAAACCAGGATCGCCCACAAACTTTCCGAAGACGGGGTTGCCGCAAAAGGAGACTCAAACAGGAAAGCCAGCGGTATGCTTATCATCGCCGCAGCGATAGTGACACCGGCAGCCATTTTATAACGCGTGAAGGTCGGCTGCAGACGCACAAATATGGTGGCGAATGAATAACTTAGCGCCCCTCCGAGAACCGCCAACTGCCCCAGGATATGGTCGCCCAGGCCCAATAATGCAGGCAGCCCAACCAGAGTTATCAAGCCGCAAAACCCAAAGAAAATACCTACGGCCTTTCGCCGAGTCATTGATTCTGTTGAGACAAAGTAGTGCGCCAGCACGAAAGTGCTGATCGGCATGATGCCCATCAATATCGCGGCCAGCGCGCTACTGATATACACTTCGCCCCAACTGATCAGCACAAATGGCAGGCTGTTGCCGACTACGCCGACCACAAAGTAGAGCAACAAAGCCTGTGGATGCATAGGAATCCATTGCCCTTTGATTGCCAGATAGATGCAGAACAACACCGCCGCGATGGTCAGCCGGGCGGCGGTCAGGGTGAACGGCGCAACCGTCTCAACCCCAACCTTGATGAGCAGAAATGAAGTGCTCCAGATCACCGCCAGCAATAGCAAAAGCGCGTAGTCTGTAATACTATTGCGCATTGGTTTTTTGCCGCCTTACATTCCGCATCAACACAAAAATAATTTTTCCACTCTAATTAAGATCAGCGGCAACGATGAGTTTACCGACGTGATTGACAACCAGATTCGCCCTTTTGAGGCGATTAACGCCAACGGCTCATCCGCTTTGTTGATTGCCTGCGATCATGCGGACAATCTCATTCCCGATGAGATGGCGGGTCTTGGGTTGCATCCCGATTATCTGCGCCAGCATATTGCCTATGATATTGGCGCTAAGCAAGTGGCAATGCGGCTGGCGGAATTTTTTGATGCGCCGTTGCTGTTGGCCAATTACTCGCGGTTGGTGGTCGACTTAAATCGTCATCTGCATGATCCATCGCTGATCGCCGAATACTCCGATGGCGTTGAAATCCCCGGCAACTTGAATCTGACCGATGAAATGCGCGCCCGCCGCATCAATCATTATTTCCATCCTTACCACAATCAGTATCAGGATATGGTAAATAACCTGATTGCGAAACACAACCGGCCGATTATTTTAGCGGTGCATAGTTTTACGCCGATTATGAATGGCCTGGTGCGCCCGTGGGAAATGGGCGTGCTCTGGAATCAGGATGAAGTTTTGGCGCGGCAACTGATCGGTAGCCTGTCAAAAGTGACCGGGTTCAACATCGGCGATAACCAACCGTACCACGCCACCGACCCGCATGGGTATGCTCAGGCAATACACTCGCATGAGCGCGGCGTGGAGTTGGCGCTGCTGGAGATCCGACAGGATCTGATTGCCGATAGCGATGGTCAAATCAAGATCACCGACTTGGTTTGCCAGGCGGTCGCGCCCATTCTGAACTCAACCCATCAATGTGTTCGTGAAGATCCGGATTGATGTGAGTCCACATAGGATCTAAAATGAAGTCAATGCCTTCGCGACGGGCGAGTTTCGCTGCCGCCTGCGCGCATCGCCCAGTTCCCGGCTGCCGAGCGCACTGCCAGCCGGCTGTTGGCGGTGCCGGCGGATGAGTCCGCGCCGACGGTGCTTCGGTTCGGTGAGATCGGCAATTTGCTAAAGCCCGGCGATGTGCTGGTGGCAAACAACACCCGGGTGGTGCCGGCACGATTATTTGCGCGCAAACCCACCGGCGGACGGGTCGAAGTTCTGTTGGAGCGCATCCTTGACGGCAACACCGCGCTGGTGCAACTGCGCGCCAACAAACCGGTGCGGACGCGCCAGAGGCTAGTAGTCGGTGCGGCGAAACTGCTGGTATGCGAACGCCGGGGCGGATTTTTTGTCATCCAATGCGACCGCGACCCGGCGACGCTGTTTCATTCCCACGGCACCATGCCGTTGCCGCCTTACATCGAGCGTGCGGCGGTGGACGAGGATTTTTCACGATACCAGACCGTGTATTCCCGCGTCAACGGCGCGGTGGCGGCACCCACCGCCGGGTTGCACTTCGACCAGCATCTCATCGACCAATTGCGCCGCGCCGGAATTGACTGGGCGACGATAACCTTGCATGTCGGTGCCGGCACTTTCCAACCGGTTCGCACCGAATCGCCGGCGGCACACGCCATGCATCGGGAATGGATCGAAGTAGGGCGGCGCGCGTGCGAGCAAATCAATCGGGCAAAGTCGCGTGGCGGTCGAGTTATTGCGGTCGGCACCACCGTAGTTCGTGCGCTCGAGAGCGTCGCGTTGTCTGCGCGAACAGACCAACTGCAACCGTTTTCAGGAGACACCGAATTATTTATCCTGCCCGGATACCGCTTCCGCGCAGTGGACGCATTAATCACCAACTTCCATTTGCCGCGTTCCACTTTGCTGATGATGGTATGCGCCTTCGCCGGTTATGATAAAACCATGCACACCTACCACTACGCCATCGCCCACGACTTTCGCTTCTACAGTTATGGAGACGCGATGTTCGTGGAACGGGAGGCCGCCGGTTGATGCGCACACCGGGGCGATAGAAGGTTACAATCCACGCCATGCACTGGATCGCAACCTACACCCACAACATCGCCACCATCGCCGCAGGGGGAGATGCCACCGAGTTTTCCTACCGAACCGACATAGAAAATATGCTGAAAGCAGCGACGGCGGAGTTTGGCGTTGCCGCCGACATTCTGCAGGAGCCGAGCCGCATCAAAAACAGCGGCGCGCCGGATTTTCGTATCAGTGCCAAAGGCGGCGGTGTTATCGGCTATGTGGAATGTAAAAACCCCGGCGAAAATCTCAGCAAACTGCTCGGCAAGGCGCAACTGGAAAAATACCGCGCCCTGTCCGACAACATTTTACTCACCGATTCCTGGCGATGGTATTGGTTGCGCGACGGCAAAAAAATAGAAGACGCCACCCTGACGGAAAAACCAAACACAAAAACAAAAACCGATTTCGTCAACCTGTTGCGCGCCTTCATGGAAGTGGAAGCGGAGAAAATCGGCGACGCCAAACGACTAGCATCGGCACTGGCAAGACGTTGCGCGCTATTGCGCGAAGGATTGGAAGCGCATGGCAATGACGACCCGTCCAAATCCAGCCTGCACGGTTTGCTAAAAGCATTCCAAACCGCTCTGGACACCGAACTCAGTTTTGACAAATTCGCCGATGCCTTCGCGCAAACGTTGGTCTACAGCCTGCTGCTTGCCAAACTCAAGGCGCCCGCCGGAGACAAACTCGACCTGTATAACATCAACAAATACATCCCCGCCAACTTCGCCGTCATCCGCGAAATCACCGTCTTTTTACAGGGATTACACGACTCCGAATATGAACACATCCGCTGGGTGGTGGACGACATTCTGGCGGCGGTCAACAACATGGACGCGGCGGCGGTATCGGAAACCATGTCCTACCGCAACGGTGGCAAAGGTTTTGACGACTCCGATGATCCCTACATCTATTTTTATGAAAACTTTCTCGCCGCCTACGATGCCAAATTGCGCGAACGGCGCGGCGTCTATTACACCCCGCCGCCGGTGGTTAAATTCATCGTGCGCGCGGTGGATGATTTGTTGCGCCGTGATTTTGGTTTATCGGGCGGCATCGCTGAAACCAATGCCGTAACCGCGCTGGATTTTGCCGCCGGCACCGGCACTTTTATGCTGGAAATGATTCGCAAAGTGCTGTCAGACACACCGCCGGCACGGCGCGATATGTTGACCCGTGGACACATTCTGAAAAACTTTTATGGCTTTGAACTGCTGATGGCGCCTTACGCCATCGCGCACTTAAAATTATCGCAGTTTCTGGCGGATAACGGTGTGCCGCTCAAACATGACGAGCGCATCAATGTTTTCTTAACCAACACGCTGGAGCGCATTGGCAAACAGGTGGAGTTGCCGATGATGCCGAAACTGGCGGAGGAGGTGAATCGCGCACAAAAAATAAAGGACGCACCAGTGTTGGTGATTACCGGTAATCCGCCGTATTCGGTTGCATCACAAAACAAGGGGGAATGGATTATTGATTTAATCAATTCATATAAACAGATTAACGGCGAAAAATTGAAAGAACAAAACCTCAAAGTTCTTCTTGACGACTATGTAAAATTCTTCCGCTTCGCGCAATGGAAAATGGAAAACGTGGAACGTGGCATCGTTGCTATCATCACCAACCACGGATTTTTGGATAACCCGACTTTTCGCGGTATGCGAAAAAGCCTACTTGATACTTTTGACGCATTGTATTTTCTTGACCTGCACGGTAATGCCAACAAAAAAGAAACCGCACCGGACGGTGGCAAGGATGAAAATGTGTTTGATATCCGCCAGGGCGTGGCGATTAGCATTTTGGTGAAAAATCCAAACGCAAAACAAAAGGGTGTTTTTCATGCTGATTTTTATGGCAAGCGCGATGAAAAATATAAAGATTGTTTAGAAAACGATATAGCCACCACACCATGGAAACAGGTAACACCCACTGCGCCGTTTTATTTATTTATTCCGCGCGATAATAAAGCCGCGAAAAAATATGAAAAATTTTACTCTGTTAAAGATATATTCATCACACAGAGCACCGGCATAAAATCTCACCGCGATCATTTTGCTTTTGCTTTTGATGCCGATGAAATCAAACCGCGCATTAATCATTTAATAGATAAAAAAATCAGCACGGAAAGTTTGCGCGAGAAATACAATTTGAAAGATACAGGGGATTGGAGTTTGGAATCTGCTCGCACCGCGCTCCGATATGAACATTCTTTCAATCAATTTCTAAAACCTTGCTTATACCGTCCATTTGACACTCGCTGGTGTTACTACGGAAAGGAAACGATGGAGCGTCCTCGCCCAGAAGTTATGCGTCACATGCTGGCGGGTCGTAATGTCGCTCTTTCTGTGTCACGAAGTGCCACCGGACAATCTTCTTGGCAAGACGCTTTTGTGGTAGATAAAATCGCGGAATTTGGCATTATGTCTACTCGCCCTGGGAATTCTGCACCAATCTTTCCACTCTACCGCTATGACACGGCGGTCGGACAAACCACCCGCAACGAAAACTTGAACCCGGAGTTTCGGAGATGGATTGATGACCGCTACGCCATCGCCCATTCACCCGAAGACATTCTCGGCTGCATCTACGCCATCCTCCATTCCCCCGACTACCGCAAACGCTATGCCGATTTTTTGCGTAGCGATTTCCCGCGCATTCCGTTCCCCGATGACAACGATGAATTCAAACGCCTCGCCGACATCGGCGGAGAACTCATCAAAGCCCACTTATTGCGCGACCACTGCGCCGGCGATTTGGCGCAACACGCCGGCACCGGCACCTCGCATAAAGTGGAAAAAATCCGCTACGACGAAACAGCCGAGCGACTATATTTCAACCAAGACGAATACTTCGCGCCCATCCCGCCGCAAGTTTTCAACTTCCAAATCGGCGGCTACCAACCCCTGGACAAATACCTGAAATCCCGCAAAGACCGAACCCTCACCCTGCCCGAAACCGAAACCATACAAAAAACCGCCAACGCCATCGCATTCACAATTGAAAAAATGCGCGAGATTGATCAATAAAATAAAAAACCATCCGGCTGTGTTAGTATCATGATATTTCCAAAGGAATCGTAGTATGGCTTCGTCCAACAGATATGACTGGAAAAACGGCCCTCCCATACTGGAAAATCACAGCAGGTGTAAACACGATATTATCAGAGAATATCTGATTCAATATATGTGCGTGGTGACAAAAGGGTCTTTGCGCTATAGAAATAAAGAATTCAACTTGACCATCGTTGATGGCTTTGCTGGTGGCGGGAAGTATCTCTACGAAAATCGTGAGGTGGATGGCTCTCCTCTAATTCTTTTGCAAGCCGTCAAAGAGGCAACTATGTTGATTAATAGTGAGCGTCAAGGATTAGGGCAGGACGCTCTTACCATTAACGTTGACTTTTTCTTTGTGGAAAAAGATAAGGCGACGGCTAAGTATTTGGATAATACGTTAATAAAAGAGGGGTATAAAAATGGGAAAGTCCAAGTCATGCACGGCCAGTTTGGTTCTTGCCTGCCGCAAATAATTGAGTGCATTAAAACAAAAAGTCGCGGCAAGCGCGGTAGGGCGCTTTTTATACTTGACCAGTATGGCTATAGCAAAGTGCTACTTGGTCAAGTAATGAACATAATGCAATCGGCAAAATCCGAAATCATCCTCACATTTGCAGTAGGTTCACTTTTGGCTTACCTATGCGATAAATCAGAATCGACCCTGATGAAGATAGGTCTCACAGATACAGATATTGCACAAATTCGGCATAAAGATAACCGAGATAATCCGAACAAATGTAGGAGTGTCATCCAACATGTTCTGTCCAAACAATTTTTGGAAATGGGGTATTTTTATACACCATTTTGCATTTATGGCGATACAAGTGGTTGGGGATATTGGTTGGTGCATCTGTCTTCCCATTACAGGGCGAGAGATGAAATGATGAAAATTCACTGGAATAAAGGCAATGAAATGGTGCATTATGGTAAAGAAGGTTTGGATATGTTTGGCTATCGGTCAAAACAAGACGAAAAGCACACGAGACAACTCTCGATTGGATTCGCTTTTCGTTTTGACCAGCTGGCTAAAGAAAAAGTTCGAACAGCCCTGCACAGCGAAATTCCCGAGTTGATTCACCAAAAAGGTTCAATGGCATACCGTGACTTGCTCAATGAAATATTTAATCACACACCTGCGAATCGGGAAATAATCAATCAAGTGTTGTGGAAGGGGGTAGAAAACAAAGAATTTAACATTCCACGGAGAGAAGTCAAAAATATTAAGGACGACGATGTCATAACTGTCTCTCGCCAAAAATCAATATTCCCCATGAGGCGTAAGTGAAAGCATGTCCAAAATTGAATGGACAGAGGCAACCTGGAATCCGGTCACTGGCTGCACCAAGGTCTCCGCCGGTTGCAAGCATTGCTATGCCGAAACTCTGTCGCGTCGGTTGCATGCAATGGGCGTCAACGGATATGAAAACGGCTTCGTGGTTTCAACTCATTCTGAACGGTTGGACATTCCCTTGCGACGCAAAAAACCGACTATGTGGTTTGTCAATTCCATGTCGGATATGTTTCACCCTCAGGTGGAGTTTGCATTTGTGGATGAGGTTATGCGCGTCATTAGCCAGACACCACAACATACTTATCAAATTCTGACCAAGCGGCCCGGGAGAATGCGGCGATATTTCAGCAATCGTGAAGCACCGCCGAATACCTGGTTGGGCACATCGGTTGAAAACAAGAAGCACGGCGTACCCCGCATTGACGAATTGCGCGAAATAAAAGCCAAGGTACGCTTTTTGTCGGTCGAGCCGCTGTTAGAAGACATTGGCAAAATCAAACTCAAAGACATCCACTGGGTTATCGTCGGTGGCGAAAGTGGCAAGGGTGCCCGTCCGATGCAGGAAGCCTGGGTGGATAATATTAAAAAACAATGCAGCGACGCCAAAGTGAAGTTCTTCTTCAAGCAATGGGGCGCATGGGGAAAGGACGGCGTCAAGCGTAGTAAAAAGGCAAACGGTCGAACATATAAGGGCAGGCACTGGGACCAAATGCCCGCAAGGCTCAAGTCGGTCGGCGGCTACTAACCCCTGGACAAATACCTCAAATCCCGCAAAGACCAAACCCTCACCCTGCCCGAAACCGAAACCATACAAAAACCGCCAATGCCATCGCCTTCACAATTGAAAAAATGTGCAGGACTGATCTATAAATCAATCTTACTTGCTGGCAATATGCTTATTTACGTCTACGATGTCGCGCTGGTTGGGCCGATTGAGCAGGCGGTGGCACCGGGGAGGCTTGAAGAATAACCTGCTGAACACTTTTCGACCACATCTTCCCGTTATGGTTGACTATAAATTTGGACGATGGTGTTTGTTCAAAAATGATAGTCATTGCGTGATAAGCCGAAAGAACTGCCTCCTGCAATTGCTGATTATCCTCCAGTGGAATTACATTCACGCCTAATTGCTGTAAGTCTTCTATGCCCATTCGTTGACCGTGTGCATAGACGTTTTCAGAATCAGCATTTACATGGTCAGCAACTTTATCGGCTTTTTTCTTAGGGTCACTCTCCAACCGAAACATTCTTTTTTGTAACCATTTGGATACCAGACTTTGGCTGTATCCAAGTGCTTTCTCTGCCTCAATAATCAGTGATGGCCCCATGGATTGCAGTATGGGAGCCCAAAGATGGGCGAGCGTTACATCACTTTGAATATCGCTTTTAGCACGATTAAACGCATCCTGTATGGCTCTGGCAGAATGTTGTTTGTTCTGAATGACAATTTGTGGGTCTGTTGGGCCGAGTTGGCTTTGCTTGCCCAAGACGATAGCGTCGCACGCCAAACTAATCATACTTCCCCCAGACATCGCCAAATAAGGAACCACGGCTGTAATACGATCAAACTTCTGGTGCAAGTATGCTACGATGCTTTCCACTGCATGAATGTCGCCCCCAGGTGTGTGCACAATCAGTACCAATCCCTTAGTACAATCTAATCCGTGAAAGGCATTCATAAAACCATTGACATCTTCCCGTGTGATTGATGTCGCCGATTCCGTTGGTTTTTGCAAAAACCCAGAAGCGTAATAAACAACATTGCTGTCATCGTGCAGCTTGCTAATTTTAGTAAGTTCATCAATCAAGCAGTGCTGAATAAATAAAGGATCCTTAGATTCCGTTAGCTTATTTACTAACTCGGTCCAATCTGCCATGTCTATATTGTCAAAGTAACAACATTAGTAGTAAGCGGATTCTCGCTACTTGGGGGCGCATACTGCGGTTCCGGTTGGGGTTGGAAAACCGGCAATTTGTATATTTGACTAACTTCCATATATTGTTCATATAGTTCTTTAGCACTCTCTATCTCAATCAGATATTCGGCTAAATCTGCGGTCATGGTATTAACCTCGTGCGATGCAGGTGAATATGGGGTATGTGGCACGTAAGCGGCACACAATGATGTGTATATATACACTTACTTTACTGATATGGCAACCGAATCCAAGGTCCACCACCTTTGGCTCTCCTTCTGCATCGGAGTGCCAAAGGTATCTGAACCTATACAGCGTCAATGAACACTTGTGTCAAGTTTTGTTTCCCACGGTATGCCCGCGATATAATGTAGTGCGCTACAATCGCCGCACAAACTCGCGATGATTTAACTTTATGTCTGGCAACAGTTTCGGGAAATTATTTACCCTGACCACTTTCGGCGAGAGCCACGGCGCGGCCCTGGGCGGCGTTGTTGATGGCTGCCCGCCGGGGCTGGCGTTGTGCGCCGCGGACTTGCAGGTCGATCTGGATCGGCGCAAGCCGGGCAAGTCAAAATATACCAGCCAGCGCAAGGAAAGCGACCAAGTGGAAATTCTGTCTGGTGTTTTTGAAGGCAAGACCACCGGCACGCCCATCGGCTTGTTGATTCGAAACCAAGACCAGCGCGCGCGCGATTACGACAAAATCAAGGATCGATTTCGTCCCGGCCACGCCGATTTCACCTATGCCAAAAAGTATGGATTTCGTGACTACCGCGGCGGCGGGCGTTCCTCTGCGCGCGAGACGACCATGCGGGTGGCGGCCGGCGGCATTGCAAAAAAGTATTTGAGCGCGCACTACGGGGTGGAGATTCGAGGTTGCGTCTGCCAAATCGGCGATATAAAAATTGACCTTAAAAACTGGGATGAAGTGAACCAAAATCCGTTTTTCGTCGCCGACAAAGAGGCGGTGGGCAAACTGGAGGCGTTAATCATGCAAACCCGAAAAGCCGGGGATTCGATTGGCGCGGGCATATTGGTTGAAGCGTCGGGATTGCCGATTGGCTGGGGCGAGCCGGTGTTTGACCGGCTGGACGCCGATATCGCCAAGGCGATGATCAGCATCAACGCGGCCAAGGGGGTGGAGATCGGCGCGGGCTTCGCCGCCATCGCCCAGCGCGGCTCTGAACATCGCGACGAAATCAGCGCGCAGGGATTCAAGTCCAATAACGCCGGCGGCGTACTCGGCGGAATTTCCAGCGGACAGGATATTCGGGTCAAGGTCGCGTTCAAGCCGACCTCGAGTATTCAGGTTCCTGGAGACACGGTCAACCTGAACAACGAGCCGGTTGAAGTGGTCACCACCGGACGGCACGACCCCTGCGTCGGCATCCGCGCCGTGCCCATCGCCGAGGCGATGCTGGCATTGGTGTTGATGGATCATGCTTTGAGGGATCGCGCCCAGAATCCGCGCGGCAACAAAAATACGCTGATCGACTGAGCTATTTTTAATGGCAGGCGCAACCGCAAAGGAATTATAACCTTAACTTCACAGAGCGATATCGCTGGAGTTTCAATGCGCTGCCGTGGCGGCAGCCACCGTCCCGCGAATCCAATGCCGTCATTTCCGCCCTCCGGACCGTCATTATCGGGCTTGACCCGATAATCCAGTGAAAAAACCCTGCGGCGCAAGCCGCTGACATTACACGGCGGCGGGGTTGGCGCTCGCTCTGGGCTTATGGTTTTGGCAGATTTTTGCTCCCAGCAAAATCTGCACTCCTGCCATCGGCTTTGGCTTCCTGCGTCGCTTACCTTTGCCATCCATAGCTTCGTCCCTGGCGGCCGTGTCCCGCTACGCGGGCCTGCCCTCGCGGAAGCGCGGGACGCATAGTTAACTGGATTCCAACTTTCGTTGGAATGACGGGGTTGTTCGGAATGGTGGCAGCATTCGCGGAGCCTGCCCTCGCGAAAACGGGGGAATGACGGTGAAGGGGCAGTCTGGATTTCCGCCCTCCGGACCGTCATTATCGGGCTTGACCCGATAATCCAGTGAAAAAACCCTGCGGCGCAAGCCGCTGACATTATTCAGCGAGGTTGGTGCGCGCAGTCAAGGATATCATCCCCCCCCAAAGAAAATGACATACGGCGACATGCGTCACGATTTGGCGTATGGTATTATTGTCGTTTCCCATAATCCGTTACCTGACAATGCATCCACAAACGCTCTACGATAAACTTTGGCAGCAGCATGTTGTGCATGACCAGAAAGATGGCCAGGACGATGGCGTCACGCTCATTTATATTGACCGCCATTTGGTGCATGAGGTGACCTCGCCCCAGGCCTTTGCCGGCTTGCACTTGGCCAAACGCAAACCCTGGCGTATCGACTCGATGATTGCGGTGCCGGATCATAATGTGCCGACCACGGTGGACAATTCTGAAATTGATGATCCGATATCCCGGCTTCAGGTGACGACATTGGCTCAGCACTGCCGGCATTTCGGTATCACCGAATTTGCCATGTCCGATCCCAGACAGGGCATTGTTCATGTTATCGGGCCGGAGCAAGGGGCCACATTGCCGGGCATGACCATTGTGTGCGGCGATTCCCACACCTCCACCCACGGCGCATTCGGCGCGTTGGCTTTCGGTATTGGCACCTCCGAAGTCGAGCATGTCATGGCCACCCAATGCCTGATGCAGCGTAAATCAAAAAATATGCGAATCTGGCTGCAGGGAGAATTGCAAATCGGGGTTACCGCCAAGGATTTGGTGTTGGCAGTGATTGGCGAAATTGGCACCGCAGGCGGCAGCGGCCATGCGATTGAATTTGCCGGGCCGGCGATCGAGTCGTTAAGCATGGAAGGGAGAATGACGGTGTGCAATATGGCGATTGAAGCCGGCGCCCGCTCCGGGATGATCGCGGTTGATCAAGTTACCCTGGATTATTTGAAGGGCAGACCCTATGCGCCCAGTGGAGAATTATGGCAGCGCGCCGTGGACAGCTGGAAACAGTTGCATAGCGATAAAGGCGCAGAATTTGATCTTGAAGTAACTCTCGATGTAAGCGCGCTTCGGCCGCAGGTGACCTGGGGAACATCGCCACAGATGGTGGTTGGAATTGATGATATTGTGCCAAATCCGGCGCATGAGTCCGACCCGGTCATGCGCGCGGGAATGGAACATGCGCTGGCGTATATGGATCTTGAGCCCGGCACGCCGATAAAAAAAATCGACCTTGATCTGGTGTTTATTGGATCATGCACCAATGGCCGGATTGAAGATTTGCGCGATGCCGCAAAAGTCGCTCGCGGCCGGCAAGTTGCCAACACTATAAAGCAAGCGCTGGTTGTTCCCGGGTCCGGGTTGGTTAAGCGGCAGGCTGAGTCGGAAGGCTTGCATCAGGTATTTATCGATGCCGGGTTTGAATGGCGCAATCCGGGATGTTCGATGTGTCTGGCAATGAATGCCGACCGATTGCAACCCGGCGAGCGTTGCGCATCGACCTCGAACAGAAACTTTGAAGGTCGGCAAGGGCAAGGCGGACGCAGCCATTTGGTGTCCCCGGCGATGGCGGCGGCGGCGGCGATTGCCGGTCATTTTGCTGACCCGGGCAGGATGTAGCGATGCACAAGTTCACGATACTCGAAGGCATCGTAGCGCCCTTGGATCGCGCCAATGTGGATACCGATGCGATCATTCCGAAACAATTTCTTAAATCAATTCAGCGCACCGGGTTTGGGCCGAACTTGTTTGATGAATGGCGTTACCTGGATCATGGCGAGCCGGGCATGGATAATGCCGTCCGCCCGCTCAATCCCGACTTCGTGTTAAATTTCCCGCGTTATAAACATGCCAAAATCCTGCTTGCCAGGGAGAATTTTGGTTGTGGCTCATCGCGCGAGCATGCACCTTGGGCACTGGAAGATTACGGCTTGCGCTGTCTCATCGCGCCCAGTTTCGCCGATATTTTTTACAACAACTGCTTCAAAAACGCGATATTGCCGATTGTCTTAAATGACCAAGCGGTGGATGATTTATTTATTCAGGTGGAGCAACAGCCCGGCTATGCCGTGCGGGTGGACTTGCCAAACCAAATCGTAGTCTTGCCCAATCAGGCGACGATTGCTTTTGATCTCGATGCTTTTCGAAAACATGCGTTATTGAATGGTCTGGACGAAATTGGATTGACCCTGGGAAAAACGGAAATGATCAAGCGCTATGAACAACAACGCAAGGTCGAAGCGCCTTGGCTGTTTGGTTAATGGCGGTTTGGTCATGAGTAACCATGCCGCTCTTTCACGCACGGAAAAACTGGTGGCGCACGCCGACATCCTGATCGCGATTCCAACCTGCATGCGTCCGAGACGATTGGCGCGATGTTTGGCATCAATGGCTACATTGAAGCTGCCGCCCAACAAACGAGTTGATTTGCTCGTCGCTGATAATGATTTCAGCATGAGCGCGCGCGCGATGGTCGAAAACTTTTCACTTCAATCGCCATTCAATATTTATTATACGGTCGCACAAGAGCGCGGGCTTTGTCATGTCCGAAATCATATTTTTGATACGGCGGTCATGATGAATACGGATTATGTCGCGACTTGCGATGATGATAACGCGGTATCGCCGGAGTGGTTGACGGAACTTTATTCGGCGTTAATTTCCGAGCAAGCGGACTCATGCGAGGGCGTGGAAATCAACGACGCTGAAATTAAAAGCCGCGCTATCACCCCCCCCCCCCCCCCCCCAGAATCCGTCAAAGATCCGCCAAGTCGATTGGCATTCCACATCTAACATTTTAATTTCAAGCCGCATATACAAAGATTTAAATCTGCGGTTTGATTTGAAGTACAACCTCACCGGCTCCGAAGACGAGGAGTTTTTCCGCCGCGCCGGCATGAAAGGCGCAAAGATGATTCGAAACCGTTGCGCGTATGTTTATCCGCGCGGCATAGAAAAAAAAGCAACCCTGAAATGGATCGTTGTCGGAACTTACTGCCGATTCACGCAACGGGCTTACATCGCACGGCAATATAAAACCAAGTCGGTTCCGACAATCCTGCTCCAAGCGCTCGCTAGCCTCATCGGTGGCGTGATTTTGCTCCCCTTTTGTCCGTTTCATAAACGAATACGAATCAAAACATTGCGATTGCTGATTAAGCCAGTCGCATACATTCGCGGATTGTTTGGTCCGACTGATGTGAAATTATATGCGCATATCGGGGAGGGCGAAGGTGATGAAAATTGGACTTAATCCGTTGTTGCGCCTATTCGGCTACAAAATGATTAAACCCTATCAGGATTCGCTCGTTTATCAGCACGAGTATCGAGGCGGCTATAAGGAATACAAGGAAACACAAATTTTTCATAACAAAAGGAAACTCGCACTCGTTTGGGCTGATAAAAAAACGCTCGGATTGGTTGCGGATCATTTGCGACGCCATAACAAACAAAAACTTATAGCGGCTTGTGCCACGGCGCGCGCAACGGTTTTGAAGTTGCATGGTTCAACGAACAACTCCCCGGCAAAACCATCGGCACCGACATATCAGATACCGCAAACCAGTTTCCGAATATGGTGACTTGGGATTTTCACGATGAAAATCCAGAATGGGTCAACAAGTTTGATTTTATTTACACCAATTCTCTTGATCAGGCGATGAACCCGCGCAAGGCGTTAGACGCATGGAGCATGCAAATTACATCGACAGGATTAATCTACATCGAACATACCGAAGAACATGCCCCGCAATCGGCGGGCGCAATGGATCCGTTCGGAGCGCAAGCAATTTGCATGCCCTATTTATTTTTTCAATGGGGGAAAGGTCGTTATGAATTAGTTGACATTATTGAAGACCACAAAAGCAGTCACGGAAAAATTCCTGTATGGATTTTTGTATTAAAAGCAATCAAACGGCGGCAAAAAAGCGATGAATGACAACCGTCCGTCCATTTTAATCACAATCCCAACTTGTCTGCGCCCGCGGATGCTGGCGCGATGCTTGGAGTCAATGGCGGTCATGGAACTGCCGCCAACGGCGGCGGTTTCGTTATTGGTCGCGGACAACGATGCCAAGGAAAGCGCGCGCACGACGGTTGCCCGCTTTGCCAAAGTCGCGCCGTTCCCGGTCGCTTATACGGTCGCCGTCGATCGCGGGCTATGCCGGATAAGAAATCATATTTTCGATTACGCGGCTGAACATCGGGCTGATTACATCGCAACCTGCGATGACGATAACGTGGTAACGCCGAATTGGTTGAACGAACTGTATGGCGTTTTGACCGAGCAACAAACCGACACGTGCAGCGGCGTGGTTATCGAGGCGCCGAATGGAATACCGGCGAAGCGAGCAAAACGCGCGCAACCACCGGGCAATATTAAATGGGAAAAATCACATTCAACCTCAAACTTGCTTATTTCAAGCAAAATTTATGAAAAATTGGGGTTGCGGTTTGATTTGCGATTCAACTTCTCGGGCGCGGAAGATATTGAACTATTCGATAGAGCATACCAAGCGGGCGCAAGACTGATTAGAAATCGAAACGCGGTTGTGTATCACATAACGAATGAATCACGCCAATCCATGAAATACCGAATAGCGCGCATCTATAGCGGTTATGTTCAAAGTACTTATATCAGCAGATTGCGCAACAAGAAATCGGTCGCTGCAATTTTGCTCTCGGCGCTGAGCAACCTCATCGGGGGAATAATCACATTGCCGCTTTGCCCGTTTCATGTCGCAATGCGAAAACGCTGTTTGAAATCATGGATTAAACCGGTTGCTTACATTCGCGGTTTGTTTGGATGCGGCAGATCAAAAACATACATCGACATCGCGGAGGATAAATACTGCCCGCTGATTCTCGATCCCGACGCCCGTCACGCGCCGGGCGGCGGTAAATGAAACTCCCCATTATTCAATCGGTATGGGTTGGCAATCCGCTGTCGCGACTGGAGCAATTATGCGTAAAGTCATTCCTCGATCACGGGCATGAGTTTCATCTTTACACCTACGATGAAGTCGGAAACATACCGCTCGGCGCGACCATTAAAGATGCCAATAAAATTGTCCCGAGAGATGAAATCTTCACTTATAAAGGCGGGAGTTTTGCCGGTTTTGGCAATCTGTTCAGATATGCCTTGCTGTCGAAAAAAGGAAATTTTTGGGTTGATATGGATGTTGTTTGCATCAAGCCGCTCGCCTTTGACGAAAAAATAGTTTTTGCCGCTTCGATTGATTCGGGTTACGAGTGCTCGGTTCTGGCTTTTCCTAAAGGGCATGCGTTGTGCGAACAATTAGAGCAAGCGTGCCGCCATCATAATTGGGACTTCCCCTGGGATGATCTCGCCGACAAAAAACGAAAACGCAAAGCGCGCTGGCTGAAGCAACGCAAAGAGAAAACCGCCTTCGGAAAAATTGGCGGACCCGTTGTGTTCTCAAAGGCGGTCGATTATTACAAACTGCAATCGCACGCCAAGCCGTTCATGTATTTCTACCCGCTGCATTATCCAATCGGCGAGCATTATTTCACCGACAAGTTTCACGAAGGCATTCGGCTGTATCACGACACCCACGCCGTTCACCTATGGAACGAACACATCCGCCGAACACCCGGATTCGACAAAAACGCGCGTTTTGACAAGCACTCTTTATTCGAGCAGTTGGCAAAAAAGCACGGCATAGAACCCGCGCCGAACGCGCCGCGCATAAAAAGCGCCGAATTAATTGCGCTGGTTAAGGCGCACAACAGCGAGGGCGCGAAAAGAAAACGGCGGCAACGGAAAATACTGCTGGCGTTGGCGCTGGCGGTGGTTTTTGGGATGGTTGCTGGGCAATATCTCGTAGGATTCTCAGGATTTGAATAATGAAAACTTGCATCATAAAACTCAGAAAGAAATGGCGGGTTCTATGGAATGTACAAGAGGTCACATACTATGGCGTAAAAATTTGCACCGCGAAAGACAAAGTTCCGAGTCTGGTTCGCTTAGGATTGTTTAAGGGTGATTATGAAAAATCCGAATGTGAGTTTGTTAATCGAGCGGTTACGCACGACTGCAGAGTGTTAGAGATCGGTGCAGGCATCGGTCTTGTGGGGATTATTGCCGCCAAAATATGCGGACCAGAAAATGTATTTTGTTACGAGGCAAATCCAGAATTAAAACCGATGATTCATCACAATTATCGTCTTAATGGATTCACGCCAAATGTAACCATGTGTGCGGTCAGTTCGGATGGGCGAAAACTCACATTCTACAAAAATGACAATGTTGTTTCATCAAGCATCTATGACCGCGGATTACAAACCAATCAAACATCAATCGAATCGCTTGCCATAAACACCTTAATTGAACGCCACTCGCCACAAGTAATTATTATGGATGTCGAGGGAGCGGAAGCCGAACTTCTGCCATCCGCGAATCTGTCAAAAGTAGACTCACTTGTCATTGAAATGCATCCGCAAGTCATCGGTGATAAAGCGGTTGCTGGACTGACGGCGACACTGAAAGAAAAAGGATTCGACCTGATTGACGCAACAGGCAATGTTTATTTTTATAGCATTGGGAATAAGGAAAAATAGCACTAAACTAAAATCGACCATTAACTAAACAAGCCAAACCTCGGAATCGCGAAGAATTTCCTGTAAAACGCCATTGCGTCGCCACCGCACCGACATCGACCGAATCAATCGTCGCCATTTTCGGTTTGCTTTATAGCCGGCAAGATGTTTGTTCAGACTGAACACGGAAACAAACTCATTTGCCCCGAGGCTGTCGATTGAAAACAAACGGCCGGTTCCTTTTGTCGCGCCAAGCGCGTAGACATTATTCGGTAAATGACTGCTGGGTCCTATGATTCGGTTGTCGATAAAATAACGACGATAGGCGCGCAAGTTGCCGAGGATGCTTTGGTAATGGGTTTCGGTGAATTCGCTCGAATGAAAATAATCCGTAATCGGCCTTGCGACCGCGCCGCCATCATCGCGGATTAAATCGAAGACATAGCCGCGGCCGAAGTTGGTGTCAATACAGCCATGAAATCGTGTCATCATGTCAAACGGCGCGGCGCGCTGTTCAAGCCACCGGTAATACTTTATCTGCGCGGAAGTTTTGCGCTTCCGCGCATAGTGTCCTTGCACATAATCAATCTTGACGCACAAATCCGCGTTGTCGGGATGACGATAAACTTCGCGCACATCGCCCTTGCTGATCAGATCGGTGAGAATCATCACAAAGTCGTGAATTGAATTAAATCAGACGGTGAATAATAGCACATTGACTTTCTCGAAGCGGCGGCAGCCCCCGTCCTGCGAATCCAAAATGCTGTTATTCCTGCCCTTACACCCCTGTCGTCATTCCAACGAAAGCATGTCCTCGTGAAAACGGGGGTTGGAATCCAGTCAATCGTAAAGATAAGGGGACACAAACGTTAATTATTAAGGTTCAAGATACTTTAAGGTATAGTGAAATGGTCATACCTAATTGTTCTATAAATGAAAAACAAGGATGTCATTCGTTGCCGAATTTCCGAGAAGAAATTCAGGGCGATTCCACGGCTGTTTCGCCTTGATATCGAGGCTTGCAAAGTCGCACAAATCACTGGCATCTCTGGCCCGGCGACCAGCCGATTGTATATTCAAATCAGACAACGCATCGCCGGGCAATGCGAGCATATGTGTTCACTAATTCACTGCCCTGTTTTGTTCCTTTCCAGCGGTGTTTTAGCGCCGCCCTCTCGGCCGTCATTCTCGCATCGAACGGCGCGGCATCAAAGCAAAGGAGTCCGGCTGCGCCGGACGGCATATTCCACTGGATTGCCCGGCCAATAATAATATGGGCCGGGCAATGACGAATTAAGGTAATAGAGCACGTTTTAATGTCACGCTTTGCGTGACACTTATTTACCATTGCCCCCTCAAAAGGACTCATCGCCTTCCGATTCACCGTTGTCCCCCCAGCCCGTCATTCTCGCCGCAGGCGGGAATCCAGTTAAAATATGTCGTCCGGCGTAGCCGGACCCCTTTGAAAGAGTGTGAGTTTCGCTTCCATATGCGCCACGAAAATGGGTGTCAATATCTGCTAAAATCTATCCGAAATCACCGCTTAAAGTATCTTGAACCATTATTAAAATCGCCTAACTAAACACTCAAGCGGACGGGCAAAAACAGCCCGCCGTTTAGTTTTAATGTTATATGCTTTGACAACCGAGTCGTTACGCGTTACATTTCCTTCGTGATTAGAAGCTTCAGACACAAAGGGCTGGCAAAATTTTTTGAAACTGGCGATACCGCAGGTATCCAGAATCAGCATGCAAAAAGGCTTCGTTTAATTCTCGGTAGATTGCATGTGTCTATTCAGCCACAAGATATGGGTTTGCCTGGATTACGGCTTCATGCGCTTTCTGGCAAACGAGCTGGTATTTGGTCGGTTTGGGTAAGCGGCAATTGGAGGATTACATTCCGCTTTGAAAACGGGCATGCCGAGACAGTCGATTATGAAGATTACCATTAGGTGAAATTATGCAAATGTTTAATCCCCCTCATCCTGGAGAAGTACTTAAAGCGCTTTGTCTTGAACCTGTCGGTATTTCTGTTACCGCTACAGCGAAGGCTTTGGGTGTTAGTCGTAAAACACTAAGTTCTATTTTAAACGGTCGTTCAGGTGTTAGCCCAGAAATGGCTATTCGCCTATCAATTGCTTTTGATACATCCGCAGAAAGTTGGCTTAATCAACAGTTGCACTACGATTTATGGCGGGCAGAAGAGCGCCGCAGTGAGCTTAATGTTCAAAAAGTTGTTGCGTCTTTAAGTCAAACTAATCAGCGTATAACAAGTTAATCCAGCTTACGGCGTCAGCTGATTGAAGCGTTATGCGGCTGAAGAAACGAGATGAATAAGTTGTGTTTTTTGTCGAATTTGACGAATACCGACTGGGCTGCCTGGGTTCAGGCCGTTGGCTCTGTCCTAGCAATAATCGCAGCAATCCAAACGACATCAAAACCTTCGGCGTCGGCGCAACCTTCGTAACATCAACCGCGGTGGCGGAAGATGTCATCTACCAAATCGTCAAGGCGGTCTTCGATAATTTCGGAGATTTCAAAAAACTTCACCCGGCTTTCGGCGGGCTTGTCGAGTCCGAGATGATCAAAGATGTCTTGTCGGCGCCGCCGCGGCGCGGTTAAATACTACAAGGAACGCGGCTGGATGTAATCAAGCAAAACATCGGGGGGGGGCTTCGGCCCCCCCTTTGCACACAACTAACCAATTCACATAAACGACCGTGCAACCTATCAAACACCTATCGTTCTTTTTTATCCCTTTTGTTATGCTTGTGGCCTGCAGTGAAAGCGAGGGACCAACAGGCGAGGAGCTAACAAAAGCCAGCGCGTCTGTTTACAATCAAGATATTCGCAAGGCAACAACAAGCAGGGATTTATCAAAAGCAGATTTGGCTTGGCATGCTCAGAACACCTATGGGTGGGATTGTGCTGAAGTCGCATCAAAAAGGGAAAATACTTCTAGCGAGTACTTTATTATTGAGTGCGCCAGTGGAAAAAAACTCCGCGTTTATATGAGAGATGGAAAGCATCCTAAAATCACCAATGAAAGTGGCGGATACAATTGAAATGCTAATAACCACATCCATACTCATGCCCAGCATGAGTATGGATGTTTTTATAAGAAATATACAATGAAATGAATATTTTACTTATCTAGGACAGCCCTATCTATTTCAGGCTTGGTCCCCAATGCGAGTTCTGTTACAAATCCATGCAGGTTGTTCACGATCTGGTCGCTCTGCAGATTTTGCTCCAGTCCTTGTGCGATGCGTTCTATCAGTGCCGAGCCCACCACGGCGGCGTCGGCGATGGATGAAATTTTGCGCACTTGTTGTTTGGTTTTGATGCCAAAGCCGACCGCGATTGGCAATGAAGTTTGACTTCTTATCCGGCGGATGGCGGTGTTCACATCGGATGGTTGCGCCGAGCGCGTGCCGGTGATGCCGGCGATGGAAACATGATAGACGAAGCCGGAACTATTTTTCAGCACCGTCTTGAGCCGTGCGCGATGCGTGGTCGGGGTGGTCAGCCGAATCCAGTTTAAGCCGGCGGTCAGGCAAGGATGGCACAGTTCGTCGTCCTCTTCCGGTGGCAGGTCAACGATGATCAGGCCATCCACGCCGACGCTGATGGCATCGTCCAAAAACCGTTGATTGCCGTAATGATAAATCGGGTTGTAGTAGCCCATTAATACGATGGGCGTTTGCGCGTCGCGCTGGCGAAACTGCGCCACCATGTCCAAGGTTTTAACCAAAGTCATGCCGCTTTTTAGCGCGCGCAGGCTGGCGGCTTGAATGGCCGGGCCGTCGGCCATCGGGTCGGAAAATGGCATGCCCAATTCAATGATATCCGCCCCGGCCGCGGGCAAGCCGTCCAAGATTTTTTGCGCGGTGTCGGCATCGGGATCGCCGGCGGTGGTGAACGTGATTAAGCCCGCGCGCCCGGCGGATTTGAGTTGCGCGAACCGCTGCGCCAGCCGTTCGCCGCGCATGACTTTTGTCATCATAACGGCATGCTCATAACTTCAGGTTCATAACTTTACGCTCATAACTTCACGCCGAGGGCATCGGCCACGGTGAATACATCCTTGTCGCCGCGGCCACACAGGTTCATGACAATAATTTTATCCTTCGTCATCGTGGGCGCAATTTTGGCGACCTGGGCCAGCGCATGCGCCGGCTCCAAGGCGGGGATGATGCCCTCGGTGCGGCAGCACAACTGGAACGCATCCAGCGCCTCAGCATCGGTAACAGAGACATATTGCACCCGCCCGATTTCATGTAGCCACGAATGTTCGGGCCCGATGCCAGGGTAATCCAGGCCAGCAGAAATGGAATGGGCATCGCAAATCTGGCCGTCGTCATCTTGCAAAAGATAAGTGCGATTGCCATGCAATACCCCGGGCTTGCCGCCGCTCAGCGAGGCCGCGTGTTGCCCGGTATCGATGCCATGGCCAGCGGCTTCAACGCCGATGATGGCTACGGCTTCATCGTCAAGAAAGGGATGAAATAGACCGATGGCATTCGAGCCGCCGCCAATGCAAGCCAACAGGGTGTCTGGCAATCGATTTTCTTTTTCAAGAATTTGCTGCCTGGTTTCTCTGCCAATGACGCATTGAAAATCACGCACCATTTCTGGATACGGATGGGGTCCGGCTACGGTGCCTATAATATAAAAAGTATCCTCAACATTTGACACCCAATCGCGCAATGCTTCATTCATGGCATCTTTTAAGGTCGCGGTCCCGCTGGCCACCGGTATGACCTCGGCACCCAAAAGTTTCATACGAAATACATTCGGCGCCTGGCGCTTGATGTCGGTCTCGCCCATATACACCACGCACGGCAAATCGAATAAGGCGCAGACGGTCGCGGCGGCGACGCCATGCTGGCCAGCGCCGGTCTCGGCAATGATGCGCCGTTTGCCCATGCGCTTGGCCAGCAAAATTTGTCCAAGGGTGTTATTAATCTTGTGCGCGCCGGTGTGATTCAGTTCATCACGCTTGAAATAAATCTTGGCGCCGCCGAGTTCCTGGGTCAGGCGTTCGGCAAAATAAAGCGGGCTGGGCCTGCCGACGTAATCCTTGGCGTAATAATCCAACTCCTGCAGAAAATCCGCGTCATCGCGATATTTATTGTAGGTGGTTTCCAGATCGAGAATAAGCGGCATTAAGGTCTCGGCCACGAATCTGCCGCCGAAAATCCCGAAGTGCCCGCTATCGTCCGGACCGGATCGAAATGATTCTGGGCGAACTGATTCAGGCTCAAGACTGTCCATTAAGTTTTTGCTTGCGTTAGCCATGTCAAATTGTGATTAAAAACAAACACCGGATTATACAGATTCAAACCAGAAAAGACCGGCTGTACAAGAGTCTATTCCAATCCTAAAATGATACTGAACAAGGGGTTATCGTTGGGGTGGCGGGGGTGATTCTTGGGCTCAGCGAAGCCGCGCTGTTTGATGCGAGAATCCAGACGCGGCGAAGCCGCGATAAAAGGAGTTCGGCTTCGCCGAACGGTTTAATAACTGGATTGCCCGGAACAAGCCGGGCAATGACGGATTGGGATACAATGGTAAATCGGAAGGCAATACTCCTTGTGAGACGCCAAAAGTGATCGAGAAAAAACTGTCAGCGAAATAGTGAACATATACAATTGCCGAAGTTCCCCGTCCAGTCCCGTTATCTCCAGGCCCGTCATTCCCGCGCAAACGGGACACCACATGAGCGCAGGGCTGCCAGCGGACCCATGATCATTGCCGGCCACACGATGGCTTGGATTGACGCCGCCGATGGCGCGCTGTCGGCAACCCGCCCTGGCGACCTGATTTTGTCTCATATGCAGTGAACCCGGGCAATGCATGGACTTTTGAAAAAGGGGCTTTTATACTCCTATGTTCACTGGCGCCATGGCCCTGAGCAGCCTGCTGCCCAACCCGGCCTTGGCTTGCCCGCGCAGACAATCCCTCAACGTGGATAGCCGAGTGCTTGAAGTGCACGGCAAGCCGGCCAAGGTGTTTTCGCTGCTCAATCAGGGCGGCACACCCGGCCTGACACTCGATCCCGGTCAGCCCTTTAGCGTCCGTGTCTATAACCGGAGCGCCGCTTCGACCGTCATCCACTGGCATGGACAAACCCCGCCCAACGACCAGGATGGCGTGCCGGATCTGACCCAGCCACCGATTAAGCCCGGCGCTTCTTATGATTACGACTTCATGCCGCGCCCGGGCACGCACTGGATGCATTCCCACGTTGGCCTGCAGGAGCAGCGGCTTCTGGCCGCGCACAGCACCATGGACATGGACATGAACATGAACATGGAAGGCATGGCTGGAATGGAGAATATGGCCGGGATGGAGGGCATGAGCGGGATGGTCCATCTCAACGATGTCGAATACGATGCCTACCTCGCGAACGACCGCACGCTTGACGATCCGGAAGTCATCCGGGTTGAGCTGGGCGGGCGGGTGCGGGTTCGTCTCATCAACGCGGCCAGTGCGACCAACTTCACGGTTGATCTGGGTGAACTGCAAGGCCGTGCCGTGGCCGTTGACGGCAACGCCATCGCGCCCCTTGCCGCTCGGCGATTCCCCCTCGCCATCGCGCAGCGGCTTGATATCGAAATTGACCTGCCGGCTGGGAATGGCGCTTGGCCGGTCACGGCAATTCGTGAAGGCGCGGCGGCGCGCACCGGAATCGTGCTGGCCACCAGGAACGCGACGATTGCGAAACTGGCCGCCGAGGCGGACGAGCAAACCGGGCCGATAGACCCGATGTTCGAGCAACGCCTCCGACCCGCAACCCGGTCGCCCGCGCAAACCGCCGACCGGGCGAATATGTCACGCTGACGATTGGCAATCCAACCAGCATGGCGCACCCCACCCCATGCATCTGCACGGCGCGCATTTTCAGGTGCTGGCGCTCAATGGCAAACGATACGCCGGCGCCTTCCGCGATACGCTCCTGGTCCCAGCCAAAGGCATGGCGACAATCGGATTCCAAACCGATAATCCCGGTCGCTGGGCCTTTCACTGCCACAATCTTTACCACATGGCGCAAGGCATGATGACGGAGGTGCGCTATATCGCCTGAACCGCCTGTTGGAGAGAAACGGTCGGGGCTGGTCGCGATGCCTTGCCCGCCCCAATCAAACTGCAGCCAATCAAGCCATCACCGACCATCGGCAAACTCGCTGACGCTGCCACAGCGGCAACGAGTCCTTCAACGACTGTGGGCATCCCTAACCCCCCAGTCCTTTTGACTGATGGGTGACCGAAAAAATACTGAATAGATTTATATCTTGTGGCGGTCCTGGATAACTACGTCATATCATCTCTAACCCATTGTTTAAATTGATTTAATATTAGAAGTAAATAAACTGTCCAGATTTGTAACGCGCAGATTGCCCGCTTTCGTTGGTTGCACAATCTGACCCTGTGAGTCATATCGGGCTAACCGTCTTGGCCGATACATGATCGATAAACCACCATCAAGGTGCCTGATGACCTCTACCGTGACCTTCATGTAATGATGCTGAAAAGCGGCATCCGTTCCCAACACCACCGCGGAGCGTATCGCAACCCCCCGAACCCCCCTTGTCAGGGGGGCTTCGCATCGTCCGCTCGCAATGACGGCGGCGCGCTCAGTCTCCCCCCTGACAAGGGGGGGGGTTCGCGGATTGCTCCGTCTCCTCAAAGGCGGCCTGCGGTTCAATCCAGCGCGGCCTGGAAAATCACCCCCCACGGGGGAGTGATTATTAGGCTCGGCAAAGGCGCGCGTCGGCTTCGCCGCCAGATAATAACGGCCCGTCATTATCGGGCTTGACCCGATAATCCAGTGAAACACCCAGCGGCGACAGCCGCTGACCTTGCCCGACGGCGATGGCGGTTTTTCCATCCCGCAATCATCGCTATTGACATAAACTAATCTCTGGACTATACTTCTGTTTCAGCGCCGATTTGATTATCAGCTTGCGGGCGCTTAAAAATACGGCTAAAGAGTCGCAGAACAAACCTGCTTTTTGCCTTGGCTTTTTGGCCTTTAGCACATCTCAATAGCAAAGCTGGAAGCGGGTTTTTTATGCCCGCGTCAATCATATGCAGATAAATATGCGGATAATATTGAGGCGCGAAAAATGTCAAAACAGTCACAAAAATACCACCGCCAGACTACGGCAATACGATGCGGTCATCGTCGGACTGCCGAGCAGGAGCACAACGAACCGATCTTCGCGACCTCGAGCTATGTTTTTGAAAATGCTCAGCAGGCAAGCGATCGGTTCAGCGGCGAGCAAGCGGGCAATGTTTACTCCCGATTCACCAACCCCACGGTAGCCGCATTCGAGGCGCGCCTGGCGGCCATGGAGGGCGCGCAATATTGCGTCGCCACCGCTTCGGGCATGGCGGCAATCTCCGGTCTGGTGCTTGCCTTGCTCAATGGCGGCGATCACATCGTCGCATCAACCGGCTTGTTCGGGTCGACCGTGTCGTTGTTCACCAAGTATTTCAGCCGCTTCAATATCAACACCACCTTCGTTAGTTTGACCGATATAGAACAGTGGAAACTTGCAATCCGACCCAATACCAGGCTGATATTTTTGGAAACCCCGTCAAACCCGCTGTGCGAAATCGCCGATATTGCCGCCATCGCCGCCATCGCCGACCAAGCAGGCGCGTGGCTGGCAGTGGATAACGCATTTTGCACGCCGGTGCTGCAACAGCCATTCTCGCATGGCGCGCACATCGTGGTGCATACTGCGACTAAATACCTTGATGGACAGGGCCGTTGCGTGGGCGGCGCGCTGGTGACCAATGATGAAAAAATCTATGATGAATTGTTCGCCATGCTGCGCACTACCGGGCCGTGCCTGAGTCCGTTTAATGCGTGGACTTTTAGCAAAGGGTTGGAGACGCTGGAGTTGCGAATGAAACAGCACTGCGAAAATGCGCTGACCGTGGCGCAATGGCTGGAGGCGCATCCGGCGGTCAGCCGGGTTTACTACCCGGGGCTTGCCTCCCATCCCCAACGAAAATTGGCGCAATCCCAGCACAGTGGATTTGGCGGCATTGTCTCGTTTGAAGTCAAGGGTGTGAAACACGAAGCTTGGCAAGTCATCGACGCCACCGAGTTCATATCCATCACCGCCAATCTGGGCGACACAAAAACCACCATCACCCATCCTGCGAGCACCACCCACTCAAGAATTACGCAACAGCAACGCGACCGCGCGCGCATAACGGATTCATTGATTCGAGTTGCGGTGGGCTTGGAACATGTTGACGACATCATCGGCGACCTGAAAATCGGCCTAGACAAAATTAGTCATGAATAAAATTAGTCATGAATAAAATTAGCCGTGGATAAAATTGCCGACCTCGCCGTCGGGTAATGTCAGCGGCTACGCCGGGGTTTTTACTGGATTCCCGTTTTCACGGGAATGACGGGGGGTGAGTTGTGAAGGGCGGGGATGACGGCTTCGCTGAGCCTAACAATCCCGCCTGAGAGGGATGACGGCGGGGTCTGAAGTGGGTGAAGCGAAGCTATTCTCCGAGTCCGTCGGTCTATTGTTTTAGCAGGTCATTCCCTTAATTTGAATAATGCTGCAGGTTTTTATACTGTGGTATGCGGCTGACATAAATTTCCGCAGCGCGTTTTACGTCCGCAACCTCTTGGTCGGTCAGTTTTCTGACCACCGTGGCCGGGGCGCCCAAAATCAAGGTTCGATCCGGGAATGCCTTATTTTCCGTAACCAGAGCATTCGCCCCCACCAAGCAGCACTCGCCGATGATCGCTTTATTCATAATGACGCTGCCGATGCCGATTAAACTGCCGGTTTTAATGTGGCAGCCATGCAGCATGCTGCCGTGCCCTATCGTGACATTGTCTTCGATGGTCAGCGGCAGGCCCGGATCGGTGTGCAAAACACTGCCGTCCTGAACATTCGAGCGATTGCCAATGCGGATTAATTCGTTGTCGCCGCGCAGCACCGCATTGAACCAGACGCTGGCCTGTTCGCCGATGCGCACCAGACCAATGACATCCGCGCTAGGTGCGACGAAACTGCTGATCGCTATTTCCGGTATTCTGTCGCCGAGTGCATAAATCATAGGGCATCATGGGCTATGCTGCCGCCTACATCAGCAACGGCTTGTCCACATCCTGAACCAGCTTGCTCTGCTGCCGCCATTTCAGGGTCATTAACTGCGACAGTTTTTCCACCATCGTTTGCTTCTCGGAGTATTCGATCAAAATAAGTTCGGCATCGTTGCGCAGCGACATCAAATAATCATCGCTGGTTTGCAGCAGGTCAACCAAACCAAGTTCCAAGGCCCGGGTGCCGAGCCAGTGCTCTCCGGTGGCCACCTTGTCCACATCCAGGCCCGGGCGCTGGGATTTCACAAAACTCTTGAACAACGCATGGGTTTCTTCAAGTTCCGCCTGCATTTTGGCGCGCCCCTTGGCCGTGTTTTCGCCAAACAGCGTCAACGTGCGCTTGAACTCGCCGGCGTATAATTGCTCAAAATCAACATCATGTTTTTTCAAGAGGCGATTTAGATTGGGTATTTGCGCCAGCACGCCAATCGAGCCGATGATGGCAAAGGGCGCGGCGATGATCTTGTTGGCGACGCAGGCCATCATATAGCCGCCGCTGGCCGCCACTTTGTCAACGGCAATGGTCAGCGGGATGCCTTGGTCGCGGATGCGCTGCAGCTGCGAGGCGGCCAAGCCGTAGCCGTGCACCGTGCCGCCGCCGCTTTCCAAGCGCACCAGCACTTCATCCTCCTTATCGGCGATGGTCAGCAATGCGCTGATTTCCTGGCGCATGTTTTCCACATCGGTGGCTTTTATGTCGCCGTCGAAATCAAGCACGAACAATCGTTTTTTCCGGGACTCATCAGCCTTGCCGGCCTCTTTTTTAGCGGTCTTTCCGGCTTTCTTTTCCGCTTTCGCGGCTTGCTTCTCCTTTTTCTGGTCGGCCTTCATTTTCCGCTTTAATCCCACCTCGGTTAAGGCGGCGGCGGCAATGGTTTTTTCCATTTCCTCGTAGCGGGGGTTGAGGTGAGTTATTTCCAATCGTTTTTCCGTGCTCTTTTTTTGACGCATTGCCAGGGAGATAATGCCGCCCACAACGATCAGTATGGTGACGACAATGGTGATGGCTTTGGCCAGGAACAGGCCGTATTCAGCGAGAAATTGCATAGTGGTTTCGTTGCCTTTTTTGTGAGTTTGTGCTTTTGTGAATGATTGCTTTTAGGGTTACGCCTTTATGATTATCTGGCGATTCTGGCCCAGGCATCGCGCAAAGTTACAATGCGATTATAAATGAGATTTCCGCTGTTGCTATCCTGGTCGGCGTAGAAATAACCCAGCCGTTCAAACTGGTATCGGGTATCCGCTTTGGGCGATGCCAAACTGGCTTCCAGTTTGCACTGCGGCAATATATGCAGGGAATCTGGATTAAGCGCCTGTTTGAAATCTCGGCTTTTGTCTGCTCGAGGATTCGCTTCCGAAAAAAGCCGATCATAAAGCCGCACTTCGGCCTCGACGCAATGACTGGCTGACACCCAATGAATAATGCCTTTCACTTTCCGGCCACCCGGCGCACGACCGCGCCGCGTATCAGGATCGTATTGACATCTTAATTCCATGACCTCGCCGGCTGGGTTTTTAATCACCTCGGTGCAGCGAATCACAAAACCATAGCGCAGACGCACTTCACGGTCGGGCGCAAGACGAAAAAACTTGTCCGGCGGGCGCTCCATGAAATCATCTTGCTCGATGTAAATTTCCCGGCCCAGAGCGATTGTTCGCGTCCCCATGGACGCATCCCGCGGATGATTCGGCGCCTGGATTTGTTCATGCTCGCCTTCGGGGTAGTTTTCAATGATAACTTTAAGCGGCCGTAAAACCGCCATGGCGCGCGGCGCAATGGGCTCTAAATCCTCGCGCACGCTGTTTTCCAAAACGCCCATTTCGATCATATTGTCGCTTTTGGTAATCCCTACGGCGGCGATGAAATTGCGGATGGACGCGGGCGTGAAACCGCGCCGCCGCAATCCGCAAATAGTCGGCATTCTCGGATCGTCCCATCCTTGTACGCTTCCGTTTTCCACCAACTGAGTGAGCATGCGCTTGCTCATCACCGCGTAGTTGAGATTGAGCCGGGAAAACTCGATTTGCTGCGGATGGCACGGCGCGGAAATGTTGTCCAGCAGCCAGTCGTACAGCGCGCGATGGTCTTCAAATTCAAGCGTGCACAACGAATGGGTCACGCCCTCGATGGCATCGCTGAGTCCATGGGTGAAATCGTACATCGGATAGATGCACCAAGTATTGCCGGTGCGTTGATGATCATGGTGGCGGATACGATAAATCACCGGATCGCGCAAGTTGATGTTGGGCGACGCCATGTCAATTTTCGCGCGCAGGACCTGCGCCCCGTCGGCAAACTCGCCGGCGCGCATCTGCGCGAACAGATCGCGGTTCTCGGCCACGCTTCGCCCGCGATAGGGGCTGTCCTGGCCGGGCTCGGTCAGGGTGCCGCGATACTGCCTGATTTTTTCGGCGTCCAGACTATCGACATAGGCAAGCCCTTTGTCGATCAACTCGCAAGCGAAACCGTGCAACTGCTCAAAGTAGTCCGATGCGTGGGCGATGCGCTGCCATTGATAGCCCAGCCAACGCACATCCTGTTCAATGGCGGCGACAAATTCCGCTTGTTCCCTCGCCGGATTGGTGTCGTCGAAGCGCAAGGTGCATTTGCCGTTATAATCATCGGCGATGCCAAAATTGAGCCAAATTGATTTGGCATGTCCAATATGCAAATAGCCATTCGGCTCCGGCGGAAATCGCGTGACAATGACATCATGTTTTCCCGATGCCAAGTCGCGGTCAATGATTTGACGGATAAAGTTGGTCGGTTTGGCGGCGGCGGACATGGGCAGTTGGGCTTGACCAACGGGCGGTTTGATAAATGGGCGTGGAGTATAGCGAATTTCAAGCGGTCAGGCATTGATTGCATTGTCAGTCCCATTTCGACCGAAACAGCACACTAGCCCGGCGCAAGGCAGGCAAAAGCAACACGGACAATCACCTGGTAAGTTTTCGCCCATTTGATAATTGGCCGATTAACTAGTCGATTAACCGGCCTGTTAACTGGTACTATCGCCAGCATTGAACAAGCATAATGAGCGGAAGATATTTCGATACCAGTTTTGAGTAAATTTGACCGCAACCTCGGCCTGAGGCAACTACGCAATGCCTTTGGGACATTTCTTACCGGCGTTACTGTGGTGACTTGCCGGGAAGAAAGCGGGATTCCACGCGGTTTTACCGCTAATTCATTTACCTCAGTTTCACTGCACCCGCCGAGGTTGTTAATTTGTGTCGATAAGACGGCGGAAAGTTTCGATGTATTTACCCAATCGAAAGGGTTCGCAGTCAATATTTTGGCAGAAACCCAGATTGAAATTTCGGGGCTGTTTGCTTCAAAGCGCGCGGATAAATTTGACATTGCAGATTGGTCAGAAAGTGAAAATGGCAATCCAATATTGGAGGGCGTGTGTGCATGGTTTGATTGCAAATGTGACCCGGTGATCGATGTTGGCGATCATATTATCTTGATTGGACGGATCGAGTCCTATGACTATAACGGAAACATGGGTCTTGGTTATGTCCGGGGCGGTTATTTAAGCCTTGGGCTGGAACAATCCGCGGTCGAGGCCGTTGGCGGCGATGCTGACGTAATTGTCGGAGCGATTGTCGAGTACGATGGAAAAGTTTTACTGATCGAAAATGCCGTTACCGGGGAATTGCATGTGCCCGCCAGTGGATTGGATGGCACCTCCGGTTCGCTTGGCAAATTACAGAACTACTTGACTCAGTTGGGAATTGGTATATCACTGAGCGTTCTGTTTGCTGTTTTTGAGAACGAAAAAACCGGGCAGCAGTCAATTTATTACCGTGCGAAAGCCGATTCCGATTTGGTGGGCAATAAATTTTGGTCATTCGATGAAATTCCGTGGCAGCGTATCGGATCGGATGCGATTAAAATAATGCTACAAAGATATATTGATGAATCCAAACGCCAACGCTACGGAATATATTTCGGTAGCGACCGCGACGGCGCAGTTGAAACATTACGGTAATTATTCATCAAGACAAAGTTAAAATAACAACCCGAACAACACCAAATATCCAGCCCATATATCATATCCAGACGAGACATCGGCATGAAAATATCCCTGTTTGCGCATATGGAGCGTGATGACCCGAATCATTCCTATGCAGCACTATATGCACAGTTTTTGGAATTGTGTGAAATGGCCGATCGAGGCGGTTTTAGCGGGATATGGGTGGGTGAGCACCATGGGATGGATTTCACCATTGCGCCGAACCCGTTTGCACAACTATGCGACCTGGCCAACCGAACATCAAACCTCAGGCTAGGGACTGCTACCATAGTCGCGCCATTTTGGCATCCCATCAAATTGGCTGGAGAAATAGCGATGGTGGATATCATCACCGACGGACGGCTTGAAGTCAGTATTTCAAGAGGCGCTTATGAATTTGAATACGAGCGTCTGTCGCCGGGCCTGGATGCCTGGACAGCGGGAGAAATGTTGAGGGAAATTGTCCCGGCAATCAAGGAAATCTGGAAAGGTGATTATGCCCACGACGGCAAGCACTGGAAGTTTCCTGCGGTAACTTCAGTTCCTGCGCCAATGCAGGATCCTCATCCGCCGTTATGGATTGCCGCCCGAAATCCCGACAGTCACGATTTTGCAGTGACCAGTCAATGCAATGTCCAGGTGACGCCGCTATGGCAAAATGATGGTGAAGTGGCAGATTTGATGGACAAATTTAACACCGCCGTAACAAACAATCCCAATGTGCCGCGCCCAAAAATTATGGTGCTTCGTCATACCTATGTGGGCGCGAATGAGGCCGACCTAAGCCGTGCCGCGAAAAAACTAAGCGAATATTACTGCACCTTTGGAGCCTGGTTCAAGAATAGCCGACCGGTACACAATGGCAGAATTGATCCATTGTCCGCCGAAGAGCGCGCCCAGATCGAAATGTTTTCACCCGATAATATGCGCGCCAATAATATCGTCGGCAGTCCGGATCGGGTTATCGAAAGACTAAAACATTATGAATCTCTGGGCTACGATGAATACGCTTTTTGGATTGATACGGGAATGAGTCACGAGACAAAAAAGAAATCGCTACAGTTATTCATTGATGAAGTGCTGCCGGAATTTTCCTGAGCGGCCAGGAAATGAATGAAATACGGCATGAATAAAAAAGTGCATCAGGGCAGCGGTTATCGGTTAGTGGGTAATCCGTCAACAAAGCCGGTATTGGCGCTTATTCATGGCGTAGGGTTGAATCAGGATATGTGGTTGCCCTGGATACCGATTTTGCAACCGGGCTTTTGTGTCTTGACCTTTGACCTGTTAGGTCATGGGCAGTCCCGCAACCCAACCGGCCACAGAACCGCAATTGATTTTGCTGACCAACTGCATGAATTGCTGGCGCATTTAAAGGTCGATCGATTGGCACTGGCCGGGTTTTCGTTGGGTGCGCTTATTGCCCAAGCCTTTGCTGCGCTGCATAGCAGTCGGCTGACGCATTTAGTATTGCTGCACAGCGTCTATCAACGCACCGAAGAGCAGTGTCAGCGCGTGCGAGAACGCTACCAAATCGCCCGCGAGCAAGGCCCGATGGCGACCGTGGAACTGGCTATTGCCCGTTGGTTTTCCGAGTCATATCGCGCTGCTAATCCGGAGAAAATGGATCAATTGCGAGAAATATTTTCCAGGCATACTGATGACGGTTACCTGAAAGCATACTATCTTTTCTGCAACGCCGAAACGGAAATGCAAAACTATCCCCTTGAGCAGGTCAATTGCCCGGCGTTGGTGATTACCGGTGCTGATGATGCGGGCTCCACAGCGGCGATGTCTGAGGCCTTGGCTCGGGATCTGCCCAATGCCGAATTAATCATTAACCCGCGCCAGCGGCACATGGGTCCGGCGGAATTTGCTGAAATGATGGCTAATCAAGTGCTATGCTTTCTAACCGCTAATGGTCAAAACCAAGACGCGCAAACCAGCATGAGCAAGCCGACATGAGCAAAAAAATAACGCGATACCAACATTATATTGACGGCCAATGGGGCGATGCCGCTGACGGCGCCACGCTGACCACCATCAATCCAGCAAACGAGGAAGTCTGGGCCGAAGTGCCGGCGGCCAGTGAAGCAGACGTTAACCGCGCGGTCGCGGCCGCCAAAACCGCACTGCACGAAGGCCCATGGGCGACCATGACGGCCACGGCCAGGGGCAAGTTGCTGCGGCGGTTGGGCGACCTGATTATCGAGCAAGCGCATCACCTCGGCGATATCGAGACCATCGATAGCGGAAAACTGCTGAAAGAAACCCGCGGGCAGACCGGCTATGTGTCGGACTACTATTATTATTTCGCCGGCCTGGCGGACAAGATCGAGGGCGCGACCCTGCCGATTGACAAGCCGGATATGCATGTGTTCACGGCGCGCGCGCCGATCGGCGTGGTGGCGGCGGTGGTGCCGTGGAATGCCCAAATGTTTTTGACTGCGACCAAGTTGGGGCCGGCGCTGGCCGCTGGCAATACGGTGGTGCTGAAAGCGTCTGAAGATGCGCCGGCGCCGATGTTTGAATTTGCGAAAATTGTCGACCAGGCGGGCTTCCCGCCGGGCGTGATCAATGTAATCACCGGTTATGGCGAGCCCTGCGGTCGTGCCTTGACCGGGCATCAGGATGTGGCGCGGGTGGCCTTTACCGGCGGGCCCGAAACCGCGTCCAAAGTCATCCACAACACCAGCAATAACTACGCCGTGGTCTCGCTGGAACTCGGCGGCAAATCGCCGATTGTGGTGTTTGACGATGCCGACATTGAGGGCGCGGTCAACGGCATCATCGCCGGCAATTTTGGCGCCGCGGGTCAAAGTTGCGTGGCTGGGTCTCGGGTTTTTATTCAGCACGGAATTTACGACCGGATAGTGGATGCGCTGGTGCGGCGCGCTCAGCGAATTCGCATCGGCGACCCGCGCCAGGAGGATACCGAGATGGGACCCTTGGCGACAAAAGCGCAAGTGGATCGCATTATTGCCGCAGTCGGGAAATCTCAGATTCAGGGCGCGGAGTTGCTTCATGGTGGCAAACAGCCCGAGCAATTTGATAAAGGTTATTACTTTGAGCCGACCATTCTCAGCTGTCCAAACCAGGACATCGAGACCGTGCGCAACGAAATGTTCGGCCCGGTGTTGAGCGCGCTGAAATTCCGCGACGAAGACCAGGGCATCACCATGGCGAATAATACACGCTTCGGGCTTGGTGCCGGGATCTTCACGGAAAACCTGGCGCGCGCCCATCGGGTCAGCGCGAAAATCCGCGCCGGCATTATCTGGATCAACACCTATCGCGCGGTGTCGCCGATCGCCCCGTTTGGCGGCTTCGGCCACAGCGGTTTTGGGCGCGAAGCCGGCATTGAAGCGGTGTTGGATTACACCCGAACTAAAACCGTCTGGATTAGCACCTCCAGCGCACCCATGGCCAACCCTTTTGTCATGCGGTAATCGAACCGCGTGCTTTTTTAGTCTATGCGGGAATCGGGTGTGGACGGCAATAAACAGCGTTACCGGCAACTGGCATTAAAAAAGGTTCAAGATACTTTAAGGTATAGTGAAATGGTCATAACTAACTGTTCTATAAATGAAAAACAAGCATGTCATTCGCTGCCGAATTTCGGAGAATAAATTCAGGGCGATTCCACGGCTGTTTTGCCTTGATTCGAGGCTTGCAAAGTCGCTCAAATCACTGGCATCTCTGGCCCGGCGACCAGCCGATTGTATACTCAAATCAGACAACGCATCGCCGGGCAATGCGAGCGTATGTGTTGTCTGATTCATTGCCCGTTTTGTTCCTTTCCAGCGGTGTTTTAGCACCGCCCTCTCGGCCGTCATTCTCGCATCGAACGGCGCGGCATCAAAGCAAAGGAGTTCGGCTACGCCGAACGGTTTAATAACTGGATTGCCCGGAACAAGCCGGGCAATGACGTCCCTTATTTGCCGGGCAATGACGACCCTTATTTGTCATTCTCGCAGGCAGGCGGGAATCCAGAGTGGCGTAGCCGCCGGTTGTGTCACGCTTTGCGTGACAATTATTTACCATTGTCCTCTCAAAAGGACACATCGCCTTTCGATTCACCATTGTCCCCCCAGCCCGTCATTCTCGCCGCAGGCGGGAATCCAGTTAAAATATGCCGTCCGGCGTAGCCGGACTCCTTTGAAAGAGTGTGAGTCTCGCTTCAATATGCGCCACGAAAATGGGTGTCAATATCTGCTGAAATCTATCCGAAATCGACCGCTTAAAGTATCTTGAACCTTAAAAAAACCGGAAGCCTATGAGGATTTTCCGTTCAAACTGGATGTGGCGGTCTATAAAGTGCGCGGGAAAATGTTTGCCACGTTGTCCCGAGTGCAAGGTATTTGGAACATGAATCTAAAATGCGACCCCAATCAGGCACAATTATTCAGGGAAATTTATGATGCGGTCATTCCAGGATGGCATATGAACAAAAAACACTGGAATACGCTTTTGCTGGATGGGTCGATACCGGAAAACGAAATCCAATACATGATTGATCACTCTTATATGCTGGTAGTGCAAGGGCTAATGAAAACTGATCGGCAATACCTGGCGTTAAGGTACAGTGAACTGGAACTTTATGGGCTATCCACTGACCGAATGTGGCACGCAGGCGGATCGAGTCTGAAGTAACAATGTTTGCGGTGACCGGATAATGACGGTAAACTGGGCCGACTCCAGATTAAGGCAGACTGATGCAATTTTTTAGTTTCATTGATGACTCCCAGGCGCAAGCCGTTCACCAAGCGTCCTTGGAGATACTGGAGGAAACCGGGCTGCTGGTGCGCAACGAAAAAGCCCGGCGTCGATTTGCCGAGTTTGGCGCCAAGCCAGACCCCGATTCCGAGATCGTGAAAATCCCGTCTGCTGTGGTTGAGCATTTCCGTTCGATGGTGCCGCCGACCATTACCTTTCGTGCGCGTAATCCTGATTACGATATTACCTTTCCGAGAGAGTTGCCAGTCATTGCCACCGCGAGTTCGGCGCCGGATATTGTCGACCCGGTAAGCGGGATTGCTCGTCGAGCCACGTCGCACGATATTGCGAATATCGGGCATCTGGTTAATCACTTGTCTGGATTCGATGTGTTTTCCATATCGGTATTGGCGGATGATGCCCCGAAAGATCAATTCAGCCTGTCGCGGTTTTATCCGGCGCTGAAGAATTGCATAAAACCGGTGCGCACCTCGGTCATCGATGCGCGTGAAGCACGGCAGGTGCTGAAACTGGGCGAGTTGATCGCCGGCTCGAAAGAAGCCTTTTGGCAACGCCCGTTCATCAACTTCGGCTACTGCTCCATCGTTTCGCCCTTGACCATGGACTACGACAGCACCGAAATGCTGATGTTTTACGCCGAGAATGGCATCACCGCCTATGGCACCATTGCGCCGATGGGCGGGCTCAGCACGCCGTTGACCCTGGCCGGGATGTTGACCATAATGAACGCGGAGTGGTTGGCGGCGGCGACCTTGGCGCAAATGTCCAGGCCCGGGACGTCGCTGATCTACAATTTCCTGCCGGTGTTCGCGGACATGCGCGATGGCGCCTATGCGCCGGGGGCTATCGAGATCGGCATGATGAATGCCGCAGTGTGTCAAATGGGGCGGTATTATAATGTCCCCTCGGGCGGTTATCTGGGGCTGACCAACTCGAAGATCAGCGATGCCCAAACCGGGTTTGAAAAAGGCATGTCACCGCTGTTGGGCGCGGTATCCGGGGTCGGATTCATCGTGATGGGTGGGTTATTGGATGCCTTGATGTCGTTTGATTTTGGGCAGGTTGTTATTGACAACGAAATTGCGCTGATGATCAAGCGGGTGCGGCAGGGATTCGATTTTTCCACAGAAAACATGGCGCTGGACGAAATCAAGAAGACCGGACCGGCCGGGGTGTTTGCCGCCAATCCTGAAACTCTGGAGCGGATGACCACCGCTACTTTTATGCCGGAAATAGCAGATCGAAAGTTGCGTGAAACCTGGGCCGAAGAAGGGGCTTCCACGAGCCATCAACGGGCCATGGACAAGGCGCTGGATATTCTGTCGACCACCAATGTCGCCGCGCTGGATGAACCGGTGGATGCACAGATACGCGCCGAATTCGATGATTTGGTCAAGGGTGACTCGGTGCTGCCTGAGGGCTGGGCGCGAACGCAGGCGGTGAAAGAGGCGCGCAAACGGCGCATTAATCGGCGTCGCTTGGCCAGCTGAATTTTCCCAGCGCAACAGCCATGTCCGATAACAGCCCGGGCCCGATTTCCCGCTCAGTGCCGCATTGCCGTTATTGGCGGCGACCGGTATTGTCAGGTTACCCGCATTCCAGGCACGGCGCCGTCATCCGGGCTAAGCAGATACAAATCCTCTCCGCCTGGCCCGGCGCACAGAACCATCCCTTCGGACACGCCAAACTTCATCTTTCGCGGCGCCAGGTTGGCGACCATCACGGTCAGCCTGCCGTCTAATTGTTCAGGCCGGTAAGCGGACTTAATGCCGGCGAACACATTGCGGGTCTCATAGCCAAGATCGAGGGTGAGTTGCAACAATTTATCCGCGCCATCAACCGTTTGCGCTTTCAGGATTTTCGCGATGCGTAAATCCAGTTTGGAAAAATCATCCATATTGATTTGCTCGGCAACAGGCGACTCAGCCAGTGGCCGCTTGACGTTATCTGCGGCTTGATCTTTTTCCTGATCGGCCTTGGTTTCACCGATCATGTTTTGGATTGACTGGTTTTCGATTCTGGTCAGCAAGGGCTTGAAACGATTGATTTCGTGATTCAGCAACGGCATCCGGCTGTCGGCCCAGGTCAATGGCGCGATCTGCAAAAATTGCTCCGCGTTTTCCGCGGTGCGCGGCAAAACCGGTTTCAAATAGATGATCAACAATCGAAATAAATTGAGCCCCTGGGTACAGACAGGCTGCACTTGCGCCCTTGTTTCATCCTCCCTGACCAGAACCCAGGGCTTTTGGCGGTCGATATACTGGTTCGCCTTATCGGCTAAAGCCATAATCTCTCGCATTGCTTTGTGATATCGTCTCGACTCGAAAGCTTCTGCAATACTATCTCCTGCAACCACAAATTGATCGAACAGCTTTTGATCGGGCAAGGAATCGCTCAACTTGCCGTCGAAGTTTTTCGAAATAAAACCGGCGCAACGGCTGGCGATATTAACTAGTTTGCCGACCAGATCGGAATTCACCCGGGTTTGAAAATCGTCCAGATTGAGGTCAAGGTCATCAATGGAATTATCCAGTTTGGCGGCAAAGTAATAGCGTAGATATTCTGGATTGAGGTGGTTCAAATAAGTCCTGGCAATGATGAAAGTGCCTCTCGACTTGGACATTTTCTGGCCATTTACGGTCAAAAAACCATGTGCCCATACCCCATCTGGGGTGCGAAAATCCGCACCATACATCTGCGCCGGCCAGAACAGGGTATGGAATCGGGCGATATCCTTGCCAATGAAGTGGTAGAGTTCGCATTCGCTGCCCACGTTGAAGTATTCATCAAAATCCAGATTTTCGCGGTCGCACAGGTTTTTGAAGCTGGCCAGATAGCCGATGGGGGCATCCATCCACACGTAAAAGTATTTGTCCGTCTCGCCTGGAATTTCAAAGCCCCAATAAGGCGCATTGCGCGAGATATCCCATTCGAACACTTCTTCGTCGAACAACTCCTTTTGCTTGTTGGCGATTTCCCGTTGCGTATGGCCTTCGAGCCAGTTCAACAGAAAATCCTTGAAATCACCGAGTTTGAAGAACAGTTGCTCCGATTCGCGCTGCACCGGGGTCGCCCCCGAGAGCACGGATTTTGGCTCAATCAAGTCGGTCGGCGCATAAGTGCTGCCGCAAACTTCGCAATTGTCGCCGTATTGATCCGCGGATTTGCATTTGGGGCAGGCGCCGATGACAAAGCGATCGGGCAGAAACATTTGTTTTTGCGGATCGAAAAGCTGTTTTATAGTTCGTCGGGCAATATGTCCTTTGTCATTGAGGCGCTGATAAAACAACTCGGAAAAATATTTATTCTCCGGGGAATGGGTGCTGTAATAGTTATCAAAAGAAATCAGGAATTCATCAAAATCACGTTTATGTTCTATGCTGACTCGATCGATTAGTTCCTGGGGGGTGATGCCTTCTTGCTCCGCTTTGAGCATTATCGGCGTGCCATGAGCATCATCAGCGCACACCAGATAACATTCGTGTCCGCGTAACCGTTGGAATCGGGCCCAGATGTCGGTTTGAATATATTCCAATAAGTGGCCCAGATGGATTTGACCGTTGGCATAGGGCAAGGCACTGGTGACCAGGATTTTTCTGGTGGCCGGAGTTTTTCTAATGGGATGCGTCATGGACATAAAAATGAAGACGGAAAATATGGAGACAGAAAAAAATTAGGGTCGTTGCCAGTATTGTTGCCTGTATTATTAAGATACAATATTATATTTGAACCTGTCCTTGAACGGTTAAATATAAACGCCATCCTGGGTATTTTGCCTGGGTATTTTACTTAGCGCCTATAATGCGGATAAGGCAGGCGGTTTACGATTGCAGCATAAGATTGGTTTGGAAACTTAAGTTGAAAAAATTCTCAAGATAGGTAAGTTGACCCAGGTATTAAAATGAAAAATTTGAACCGAGAGGCGGTTGAAGAAATTTTAAGCAGCGTTATCGATCCCCATACTGGCCAGGATCTGGTGTCGAGTAAGGAGGTGAATGAAATTACTGTTGACGGCGATAAAGTGCGCATCGATATCGTGTTGGGTTATCCGGCAAAGAGCTGGGAGCCCGAGTTGATCAAGATGATTGAAGCGGCTATGATTGAAGCGGCGGTCGAACGGGCGACGGTCACGGTGTCGTCCAATACCGTCTCCCACGAAGTGCAGGAAGGGGTAAAACCCATGAAGGAGGTCAAAAATATTATCGCCGTGGCCTCGGGAAAAGGCGGCGTCGGTAAATCAACGCTGTCGGTGAACTTGGCATTGGCGCTCTCGGCGGAAGGGGCCAGAGTCGGCATTCTGGATGCGGATATTTATGGGCCAAGCCAACCGCGCATGCTGGGCATAAGCGGCCAACCTCAATCCAAGGACGGCAAGAGCCTGCAACCGATGAACAGTTATCATATCCAGGCCATGTCCATCGGCTTTTTGGTGGATGAGGAGTCGCCGATGATTTGGCGCGGCCCGATGGTTACCCAGGCACTGGAGCAACTATTGAATGATACCCGATGGGATGATCTGGATTATTTGATTGTGGATATGCCGCCTGGAACCGGTGATACCCAATTGACTCTGGCGCAAAAAGTGCCGGTGTCCGGTTCGGTAATCGTCACTACGCCCCAGGATATTGCCCTGATCGATGCGCGCAAGGCTTACAAGATGTTTGAGAAAGTGGATATTCCGGTACTAGGCGTGGTGGAAAACATGAGCACGCACATTTGTTCCAACTGCGGCCACGAGGAACATATTTTTGGCGCCGGCGGCGGGATGAGCATGGCCAAGCAGTATGGCACGGATTTCCTCGGCCAGGTTCCCCTGGATCGATCCATCCGCGAAGATGTTGATGGCGGTCGCCCGACGCTGGTGGCTGATCCGGATGGCGCGATTTCCGACAACTACAAATTGATTGCCCGCAATACTACGGCAAAACTGGCGATGCGCAAAAAGGACTTCAGTTCAAAATTTCCGAATATCGTAATTCAGCAAAATTAGTCATGCCCATTAAAAGCAATGGCCATTAAACCTGATCGGTGGATTCGGCAAATGGCTGAAACCGAAGGCATGATAGAGCCGTTTGAACCGAGCCAGATTCGCGAGTCCGAAAACGGCCGGGTGATTTCCTATGGGACATCGAGCTACGGATACGATATTCGGTGTTCCACCGAGTTCAAGATTTTCACCAATATCAATTCGGCCATCGTTGATCCAAAACAATTCGACGAAAGCAGTTTTGTGGATTTTGTCGGCGATGTTTGCATCATCCCGCCGAATTCATTTGCCTTGGCGCGAACGGTCGAGTATTTTCGTATTCCACGCAATGTGTTAACGATATGCTTGGGGAAAAGCACTTATGCGCGCTGTGGAATCATCGTCAACGTCACGCCATTGGAACCTGAATGGGAAGGGTATGTCACGCTGGAGTTTTCCAACACCACGCCGTTGCCGGCCAAAATTTATGCCAACGAGGGCATCGCCCAAGTGATTTTTTTCCAATCCGACGAACCCTGCGAAATCTCGTACCGGGACCGAGACGGCAAGTATCAGGGACAAACCGGGGTCACCCTGCCAAAGGCCTGAACTAAACATAAACTAAACATGAACCAAAAAAGACCAGCCCATGTATAGCGCAACGACCCTTTCCGAATATCTTGCGCTATTGGATGAGGCGTTATCCATCAACCGCGCCTGAGACCTGAACCTGAAACCTGAGCCTGAAAATGACCGCCAAAAACCTGCCATTCGAAAGAGCCGAATATGACCTGCGGCTGGCGCGCGTGCGCAACAGCATGGCTGAAAAATCCCTGGACGCCCTGATCGTCAGCGACCCATCGAATATGTCCTGGCTAACCGGCTACGATGGCTGGTCATTCTACGTTCATCAGTGCGTGATTGTATCTATGGACGGAAATCCACTCTGTTTTGTGCGCGCCCAGGATGCCAATGGCGCCTATCGAACCGTTTGGATGCCCGATGACGATGTGCATGGTTACGACGAAAAACTGGTGCAGAATTTACCCCTCCACCCCATGCAGGAACTGGTTGGCGTACTAAACGGCCGCGGTTTTGCCGCAGGGCGTATTGGCGTGGAAATGGACAATTATTGGTATTCCGCCCAGGCCCATGTTGAATTGGTTAATGGACTGACTGAGGCAACGCTGGTTGACGCCACCGGATTGGTGAACTGGCGGCGCGCCATCAAAAGCGCGCGGGAAATCCGCTACATGAAAATCGCTGGGCAAATTGTCACTGACATGCACCGCCGCATTCGCGAGCGTATCGAACCCGGCCTGCCCAAGAACGAACTAGTGGCCGAGATTTATCATGCTGGCTGCATGGGCATTGATGGGCATGGCGGCGATTATCCCGCCATTGTGCCATTGGTGGCGTCTGGCGCGGATGCGTCGGCAGCCCATTTAACCTGGAACGACCAGCCCTTCAAGTCGGGCGAAGCCACCTCCTTCGAGATCGCCGGTTGTTACAAACGTTATCACTGCCCAACCGCGCGCACCATTTTCCTCGGCCACCCGCCGCAACGGTTTCTCGAGGTGGAAAAAGCCGTGGTGGAAGGCATTGACGCCGCGCTTGAACAAGCCAAGCCGGGCACTCAGTGCCAGGACCTTGCCAATACCTTCTGTGCGATACTCGAAAAACGCACCGGCATCAAAAAACAAAGTCGCTGCGGCTACCCGATTGGCATATCCTATCCGCCGGACTGGGGCGAACGCACCATGAGCCTGCGTCCGGGCGACCAGACGCCACTACAACCGGGCATGACTTTTCATTTCATTCCTGCGGTTTGGCGGGATGACTGGGGACTGGAAATCACCGAAAGTTTTGTGGTCACTGAAAGCGGGGCTGAAACGCTGTCGAATGTGCCGCGGGAATTGGTCATAAAGGAATGACGGCGACATGACGGCCGGCATGACGACATGGGCGATTTACATTATCGAGGCAAGCGATAATTCGTACTACACCGGCATCGCCACCGATGTCGAGCGGCGGTTTGAGGAACATGCTGTTGGCGAGCATGGCGCCAAATATTTTAACGGCAGAACGCCAATCAGAGTGGTCTATCAGGAATATGGGCATACGCGTAGCAGCGCCGGCAAGCGAGAGGCCGAAATCAAAAAACTGAGCCGCCGCCAAAAAGAAACGCTGATTGCCAGCCGCCCACGCGCCACCCACGAGTGTGAACAGGCGGGATGAAGCAGGCTGCACGGTCATTGCCGTGCTGCGACCGTGAGTACGACGTGATGCGCGCTTTGTTCGCGGCATCCACGCCCACGCAGGCGAGCGTTATTGTTCGGGAGGGTGTATGAGCAACACGGGAATTTTTGCTTTTCGGGCTAACAGATCGGCTATATTCCTGAAAAAGAAGCGAGTCACGCCGACCCGGGCACGGGTGGACATAGCCACGAGATTGATTTTGCTCTCGGCGATGACGCGCACAAGCGCGGCCACCGGGTCTTTGCCGAAATCCACCACCAGCGAAACCTCATAACCCGCTTGCTTGAGCCGGTTGGTTACCGGCATCAGTTCGGCCTCGACATGGGCTTTTATGCTGTCTTGCTGCTGGGAAGCGTAAATGGGGTGGAGTGTCGGTCTTACCGGTTCATCACCGGGCATCGGCACATAACCGGCCCCCAGGTCGGGTTCGCCAAAGCCGATGCCACTGGGTGGCTTGGTCACAAAAAATAAAATTAACTCATTCTCGTTAGCAGAAATAAATTTTTCCACATGAGGTAATATTTTTTGGCTAAGCGCGGATTGATTCAGAGGAATCAGGACTTTATTCTTGGACATGGTTAAATCCTCCTGATAACAATCGTAAAATTAGTATGTGTCATGTGCATCATGGGCAAGATTATAAAATATTTGTGCGCGGTAGGCAAAGCGCAATTCGGTATTTAGGTGGTTGAGAATCTACGCCATTGTACACATAAATTCGATCGATGCGCCATCATTCAACGTACGTTCTGTGAACGTCCGGGGTGAAGCAGCGAACCGCCGTGCCAGAGTTGGGCCGGACGCCCCTTGCGCTGCCGTTATGCTACCATTGTCGGTGACCGTGGCAGCCACCTGAGGCATCCCGGCCAGCAATACAAACAACCGGACACGACGATGAAAATGCAAAAACACTGGTATCTTGGTTTTTTAGGCTTGATCGGGATTTATAAAGTTTCGGCTGTGCTTGATTTTTTCCAAGGATTCGGCCAATGGTGGGAGTTGCTCAATTTACTATGGTTCATATGGTTTCTCTACTTTATTCCTGAAGGAAAAAAGGCGAAAATTGAAAGCGGCCAAAAATGAACGCCATTGACGCGCAGTTCGCGGCTTTCGCGGATACGTTTGCAGTACTCGAGTTAATCGGCTTGATTTTCCTGCTGGCTATCGTGTCGGAAACGCTTTGGGATATCCTTACCGGCCAGCGCAAGAAACTCGGTCAGACGGTTGCCAATTTTGCCATCGCGCTCGGCAATCATTTTCTTGAACGCACCCTATATGGTTTGGTCTTTATTTTCGGCTTGTTCTTGGCTGCGCCCTTTGCGCCTTTTTCGATTCCAATAACATGGTGGAGTTGGGCGTTGGCGCTGATTGCGGCTGATCTGACTTACTACTGGATGCATCGCTGGGAGCACGAAATTCGTATTCTATGGGCCTATCACAGTGTGCATCACTCATCATCCGAGTTTAATCTGACCACCGGGCTGCGCCTGGCCTGGGTTGAAGGCTTAATCGAATGGGTGTTTTTTGTGCCGATGATCCTGATTGGGTTTGACGTTGTGCAGACGATCATCGCTCTGGTCATCGTGGTCGCCTATCAGACTTGGATACATACCGAAAAAATAGGAAAATTAGGCTGGGCCGACCGCATTTTCAACACGCCCTCCGTGCATCGCGTCCATCACGGGTCTAACAGGAAATACATCGACAAAAACTACGGCGGAATATTGATTGTTTGGGATAGGCTTTTCGGAACCTATCAGGCAGAAGAGGAAAAGGTGATTTATGGATTAACTTATCTGCTTGGCACCTCAAATCCGCTAACGATTAACGTGCATGAGTATTGGCAAATCATCAAAGACGCGCGGCGCTCAAAGAATATTCACGAACTTTTTGGATATGTTTTTCGACCGCCCGGATGGAAACCAAACAACCGCTTGCAAAATGAATGATTGCGCTTTAATGGGCCGCCGATAAAGCATAAACCACGCACAGTCTTTTGGGCGCGATTTCCTCGCTCAACGGCATGCTGGACATGCCTTTGTGGGCTGTGGATAGCAGATGCATCGGATAAAGCCATTGTTCAATGGCAAAAACCCCGCCCCACAAAAAACAAAATCCGGGCCGGGTTTATTCGCTCAGGTCCATTCGCTCAGGTTCATTCGCGCGGGCCTAAGGCTTATTCTAAATTTATCTTGTCCTTTGTTAAATTCGCGCGTTAAAACAATGCGCTTTGGAATAAAATGAATCAGTCGTCGCCGCCAAATAGCCCGAAAATGCTCAACAAACTGAGGAACAGATTATATATCGCAACATAAAGGGTTACTGTTGCGGAGATATAGTTGGTCTCGCCGCCATGCAGGATTTGGCTGGTCTGAAACAAAATCAAGCCCGACATGAGCAGGATAAACATCGCGGACACCGCCAAACTCAAAGCCGGCATAGGGAAAAACAGCGTCGCCAGTCCAGCGAGAAAAGCAACCAAAATCCCGGCCATGAGCATTCCGCCCATAAAACTGAAATCTTTTCTTGTGACCAAGACATAAACGGAAAGGGACGCGAAAATCGCGCCGGTGCCGCCCAGCGCGGTCATCACAATTTGGCCGCCGTTGGATAGCGTGTTTATGTAGAAATTCAGTATGGGACCGAGGGTCAGCCCCATAAACCCGGTCAATGCAAAGACAAATAATATGCCGAGCGTGGAATTTCGAAATTTGCTGGTTAAAAACAACAACCCGAAATATCCCGCTATGGTAATAATCATACCCATTGGCGGGAAATTCATCGCCATAGACACGCCCGCGGTTACGGCGCTAAATAGCAGTGTCAGCGAGAGCAATAAGTAGGTATTTCGCAATACCCGGTTGAGTTCTATACCACGGGAAACCGGTCTTGTAACCGCAGCTTCAAATCTAGCCATTTCAATACCTCTTATAAGGATTAGCAAATCAGGTTTATGCCACACCACTTAGTGCGCGCATTATAGCGCACATCTTAATTGCGCGACGATATCACCTCGTATTGTATATTAAATATTGGCAAACACACAAATTTCAAGTGGTTATCCTGTCGATATCAAATAAACGAGAGATACAGTCTATTCCAATCCTAAAATGATACTGAACCGGGGATTACCATTAATGACATGGGGTTGAAATTATTGTTGCCAGCAAATAGGATAAAGCGGTGCAATACCATAGCCAAAAACAACAAATAGACCAACAGGGTTATCGGAAGAATGTCGGTATTATTGTCTGCAATAATCAGCATCAGGTGTTATGGGCGCGGCGTGCCAAACACGATGGCTGGCAATTCCCCCAAGGCGGTGTTGAGCGCGGGGAATCGGCGCTGGATGCGGCATTTCGGGAATTACACGAGGAAGTCGGCCTCGCAAGCGCGCACGTAAAACTTTTGGGCAGCACCGAAAACTGGTTGCGCTACGAGGTGCCCTACGCGACAAAAAACCAACATTATCTAACCACCAAACAATTTCGTGGCCAAAAGCAACGGTGGTTTTTATTCCATCTGCTGGCCGAGGAATCCTGCGTTAAACTGGATATTGCAAAGAACCCGGAGTTTGACCGCTGGCGCTGGGTGGATTATTGGCGGCCATTGGCGGAAATTGTGGAATTTAAGCGCGGTGTTTACAAAAAAGCGCTCACGGAACTGGAGTCGTTGCTGCCCGCCGCCGTTTAACCGGCGCGGGAATGGGCGTAAGTTTCACTTACCAGCCACGGTCATTTTTTCAATCAATATGGAGCCCGTTCTAACATTCCCGCGCTCATCGACATCGCTTCCAACCGCCGCGAATCCCTTGAATATTTCTGTTAGATTACCGGCGATAGTGAACTCCTGAACCGGGTACTGAATCTCGCCATTTTCAACCCAAAACCCAAACGCACCCCTGGAATAATCGCCGGTAACGGTATTTACCCCGAAGCCAATCAATTCACTTATCACCAATCCTTTGCCCATATCTTTTATCATTTTTTCGAGGCCATCATCGACGGTGCTTTCGATAGTCAGGTTATGCACACCTCCGGCGTTGCCGGTAGTCTTCAAACCCAACTTTCGTGCCGCGTAACAATTCAAGACATAACTTTCCAAAACGCCGTCGCTGACAATTTTATGTTCACTCGTGGCTACCCCTTCGCTATCGAATACCGCGCTTCCGGCCGCTTTCGACAACAGCGGTTGTTCATAAATTTGCACCGTTTGCGGGAAAATTTGCTGACCCCTCTTATCCAGCAAGAAACTTGCTTTTCGATACAAACTTGAACCGCTAATAGCCGAAATTAAATGCGACAGCAGACTCGCTGCCACGCCCGGTTCGAAAATCACCGGGTGCTCACCGGTTTTGATTTTTCTGGCATCCAGTCTGCGAATTGTTCTGCGCGCCGCTTCCCGACCGATTTCGTCTGCCGGCATCAAGTCACCCGAACGCCGTTTGCTGTCGTACCAATAATCCCGCTGCATTGCATCGCCGGCGCCGGCGATCACCGAACAACTGGCGCTATGCCGGCTGCCTCGAGCAAACCCTTTGAAGCCATTTGAATTGACATATAGATCAACACCATCATGGCTGGACAGCGTCGCCCCTTCGGTATTAGATATTCTCGAATCGCTGGTCAGTGCGGCATCTTCACATAGAGTCGCAATTTCTATAGCCTGGTGCATATTTATCGCCCACGGATGGCTAAGGTCGAGATCTGGAAATTCTGTAGCCAATAACTCAATATCCGCCAAACCATTAAACTCATCTTGTTCGGTAAATTTTGCAATGTTGCATGCAGAATTGACGCTGGATTTAATCGCATCAGAGGAAAAATCCGTAGTCGATGCGCTACCGCTTTTGTGTCCAAAATAAACAGTGACACCCAAATTTTTGTCGCGGTTGTATTCCACCGTTTCCACTTCACCCTGTCGCACAGTGACCGACATTCCCTGTCCCTGATCAATGGATAGTTCGGACATCCCCGCGCCCTGCCTTTTCGCTTCATCCAATGCAATCTCGGCGACCGCCAATAACTTTTGCTCCAGTTCGGACTGAGGCTGGGGATGCCATGCGCTCATCACCGTCATGATGCGACCATTAAACCGCGGCCCCGCCGACGGTAAGTCCATCGATGCGCATGGTCGGCTGCCCCACGCCGACCGGCACACTTTGACCTTCCTTGCCGCAGACGCCGACGCCGCTGTCCAATGCCAGATCATTGCCTAACATCGAGACGCGGTTAAGCACCTCGGGACCATTGCCAATCAAGGTCGCCCCTTTCACCGGATAAGTCACCTTGCCCTGTTCAATCATATACGCTTCGGAAGCGCTGAACACGAATTTCCCCGAAGTAATGTCAACTTGCCCGCCGCCAAAATTGACCGCATACAAGCCCTGGTCCACCGAGCCGATAATCTCCTGCGGGTCATGCTCGCCGGCATGCATATAGGTATTGGTCATTCTCGGCATGGGTAAATGGGCATAGGATTCTCGCCGCCCATTGCCGGTGGGCGGCATGTTCATCAGCCGGGCGTTTAGTTGATCCTGCATATAACCTTTGAGAATTCCTTGTTCAATAAGCACGGTATTTTGACTGGGCTGCCCCTCGTCATCAATGGACAGCGAGCCACGGCGGTTTGCAAGCGTGCCGTCATCCACCACGGTGCATAACGCTGACGCTACTTGCTCGCCGATTCGGCCGCTGAATGCTGAGGTGCGCTTGCGGTTGAAGTCGCCTTCCAAGCCATGACCAATCGCTTCGTGCAATAAAATTCCCGGCCACCCTGGGCCGAGCACCACAATCATTTCTCCAGCCGGCGCTTGCCTGGATTCCAGATTCACCAAGGCTTGCCTTACCGCTTCTTCGGCATATTCGTGGGCGCGGCAGATTCCACCATGTTGCTCGGTGAAATAGTGATAGGCATAACGCCCGCCGCCGCCCGAAGAGCCTTGCTCTCGCCGCCCCTTATCCTCGACAATGACGCTGACATTCATTCTCACCAGCGGCCGGATGTCAGCCGCCAGTTGGCCATCGTAGCGCGCCACTAAAATCACATCCTGAGAACCGGTCAGACTCACCATGACTTGCGCCACGCGCGAGTCCATGCGCCGTGCGACTTGTTCGACTTCCTTAATCAAGTTCACTTTGTCGCGGTCGGCCATTGAGCCGAGAGGATCATGCGGCTGGTAGCGTCTTTTGATATTGCGGTCATCGCCGTGAATCTTGATTTGCTGATGGTCGCGACCACTGCGCGCAATGGATTTCGCCGCTTCTGCCGCATCGGTGAGCGCCGGCAGCAAAATTTCGTCGCAGTAGGCGAAACCGGTTTTCTCGCCGCTTACCGCCCGAATCCCGACCCCTTGATCAATGCCGCAGCTTCCCGATTTAACCGTGCCTTCGTCCATGTACCAGGCTTCATGCCGTGAATACTGGAAATACAAATCGGCATAGTCGATCTGCGACCCCATAACCCGGTTCAGGGTTTGAATCAGCTCATGGTCGCCTAAACCGGTGGGGCTTAGCAAGAGTTCGGTGGCTGTTTGCAGTTGGTCAGACATAAAATATTAAGCTCTTGTCAGTGGTGCGGTTTTTTCAAAACAAGTCAGGCCGGCAGTGCTTTAACGATGGAAGTTGCTCACGGATACGCTGCAGCAAATCCAAATCAATGTCAGCGATGACAACGCCACATTCAGATTGCAACTCGCTTATCACTTTCCCCCAAGGGTCAATAATAACAGTATGTCCCCAGGTTTTGCGTGCGCGGTTATGCACGCCGGTTTGCGCCGCAGCGACCACAAAACAACCATTCTCAATGGCTCTGGCGGTCAGCAGCGGCAGCCAATGACTTTGCCCCGTGGTCTGGGAAAACGCCGCCGGCACCACTAATATCCGGGCGCCCAACTGAGTGAGTTTACGGTACATTTCGGGAAATCGCAGATCGTAACAGATGCTCAATCCGATTTTTCCCAGCGGTGAGTCCATGACCTCGAATGAATTTCCCGGTTCGGTGTAATCCGATTCGCAATAACATTCGCCACCGGACAGGGTCACGTCAAACAAGAATATTTTGTCATAGCGCGCGACACGATTGCCGTTGTTGTCGTAGGCCAACAAGGTATTGGTCACTTTGGTCGGGTGGCTGGATTTAAGCGGCACGCTACCGCCGATGATCCAAACATTTCGGCTATTGGCGATGGCCGACAAAAAATCCTGTATCTTTCCCTGGCCATCCTGTTCGGCGCATTGCAATAGCTGCCGCCGACTGCTTTGCATCAACCCAAAACACTCGGGCAGTACAATTAATTCGGCGCCTTGCTCTTTTGCCCGATCAATTTGCGCCCGAACATCGACAAGATTTTGCTCAATATCATCACTGGCGTTGGTTTGAATCGCTGCAATCTTCGACATATCTATAGTTAATAACGGTTTTCGCGTTAACGCATCCTGTCCACACGGTCAGCCGGGGATCATAATCATTCCAGGATGGGAATAGACTCAAGCGAACATGACAATGGCAAACGGCTCAAATCGTGGAATGCGCCTGCACATCGGCGTGGTAGGACGATCTGACCATCGCTCCAGACGCGACATTGGCGAATCCCAGCGCCGCTCCAATCTCGCCCAATTCCGCAAATTCGTCCGGATGCCAATACCGTTGCACCGGTAAATGGTGGCGGCTGGGCTGCAAGTATTGTCCGAGGGTGAGCATTTCCACCTCATGCCGGCGCAAATCCTTCATTACCTCGATCACTTCATCGCGGGTTTCGCCGAGCCCCAGCATGATGCCAGACTTGGTCGGCACAGCCGGTTGGTTTCGCTTCATGCGTTGCAAAAGATCCAGCGAATATTGATAGTCCGCTCCCGGTCGCGCCTGTTTATACAATCGCGCCACCGTCTCCAGATTATGATTGAACACATCGGCCGGGGATTTTTCCAGAATCTCCACGGCAACGTCTATTCTGCCGCGAAAATCCGGCGTGAGAATCTCAATTTTCGTATTTGGACACCGAGATCGAAGCGCGCGGATACACGCTACAAAATGGGTTGCGCCGCCATCGCGCAAATCATCGCGATCCACGGAAGTGATGACCACATAGTTCAGGCCCATCGCGGCCACGGTTTCAGCGAGATTGCGCGGTTCATCCGCGTCCAGCGGGTTCGGGCGGCCGTGCGCGATAGCGCAGAACGGGCAGCGCCGGGTGCAAATATCGCCCATGATTAAAAATGTCGCCGTGCCGTTGCCGAAGCATTCGCCGAGATTGGGACAGGCGGCCTCCTCGCAAACGGTGTGCAATCCTTTTGACCGCAGTATTTTCTTGAGTTCCGAAACCGCTGGAGTGCCGGTGAAACTGGCGCGAATCCATTGCGGTTTTCTGAGCAGTTGGTGGCGCGCCAAGGGCGCAATTTTAACCGGAATGCGCGCCATCTTCGCGGCGCCGCGCAACTTCTCGCCTTTTACAATTGTTGTCGCCATATTGTTATCCGTAGAAAAAAATTATCCTATCCGCAGATGACGCAGATTAACGCAGATAAAAAAAAGATTAATATTTGGATTGAAAAAAGCCATGCTTATCAATTTTGTAACAACTCGTCTTGCATATAAAATTAAATCTGTGAAAATCTGCGTCATCTGCGGATAATTCTTTACGCATAATCCGACATCGGCGGGCGACTGCATACCAGATTTTTGTCGCCATAGACATTGTCCACGCGTCCCACCGGCGGCCAGAATTTATTGTGGCGGGCGGCTTCGGTGGGAAAGAAGGCACGCTCGCGCGAATAGGGCGCATTCCAGTCGTCCTTGACCAGCAGATGATAACTATGCGGGGCGTTGGTCAACAGGCTGTTTTCCAAGGTTGCCTTGCCCTGTTCTATTTCCCGAATCTCCGCGCGGATCAAAATCAAGGCATCGCAAAATCGGTCGATCTCCTCCTTGGATTCGCTCTCGGTCGGCTCGATCATCAGCGAGTCCGGCACCGGCCACGACATGGTCGGCGCGTGAAAACCGTAGTCGATCAATCGCTTGGCAACATCCTCGACGGTCACCCCGCAAGCCTCCTTGATCGGCGCCAAGTTGATGACGCATTCATGCGCGACGCGCCCGCTCTTGCCTTTATAGACCACCGGATAATGCGGATCCAGGCGATGGGCGATGTAGTTCGCGTTCAAGATAGCGACCTGGGTTGAGCGCTTTAATCCATGCTTGCCGAGCAGCCGCATATAGGCCCACGAAATCGGCAGGATCAGCGGCGAGCCCCACGGCGCCGCGGATACCGTGCCCAATGGGCTGGAGCCGCCGCGGTTGCACCTGACCACCGGATGGTCGGGCAGAAACGGCAGCAGGTGTTTTTTCATGCCAATCGGACCCATGCCGGGGCCGCCGCCGCCATGCGGAATGGCGAAGGTCTTGTGCAGGTTAAGGTGCATGACATCGGCGCCGATCTCGGCCGGTCGGCAGATGCCGACCATGGCGTTCATGTTGGCGCCATCCATATAAACCTGGCCGCCGTTGGCATGCACCAGGTCGCAAATTTCCTTGATGGATTCCTCAAAAACACCGTGGGTGGAGGGATAGGTCACCATCGTCGCGGCTAACTGGTCGGCGTGTTGCTCGGCTTTTTCCTCGAAGTCGGCGAGGTCGATGTTGCCGTGCTGGTCGCACTTGACCACCACCACTTTCATCCCGGCCATGACCGCGCTGGCCGGATTGGTGCCGTGCGCCGAGGACGGGATCAGGCAGACGTTGCGCTGCGCGTTGCCTTGCGCATGATGGAATGCGCGGATGCACAATAGCCCGGTGTATTCGCCCTGCGAGCCGGCGTTGGGCTGGAAGGTGAAGCCGTCAAAGCCGGTGATTTCGCACAGCATCGAGTCCAGCCGATTGATTATTCGATGATAACCCTTGGTGTGCTTGGCCGGCGCGAACGGGTGAATGTGCGCGAATAATGGATTGGAGATCGGCTCCATCTCCGAGGCCGCGTTCAGTTTCATGGTGCACGAGCCAAGCGGAATCATGGCACGCGCCAAGGTGATGTCCTTGCTCGCGGTCTTGCGCAAGTAGCGCATGAACTCGGTTTCCGAGCGGTAGCGGTGGAAAATCGGGTGGATGAGAAAATCGCTGGTGCGCTTCAGGTCATCGGGGATGGACTGCGGCAAGTCGATGTCAAACAACGTGCCGCTGACTTGCTCGGCGGTGGTGCCGGCAAATACCTCCAGCAGCCCAACGATTTTTTCGCGCGAGATGGTTTCGTCCAGGCTGATGCCTAAATGATCGTCGTCGACCAGCCGCAAGTTATAGCCAGCCTGTTCGGCTTTGTCCTGAATTCTTTTCGCTTGGCCCGCGACGCGGATAAGCAGGGTGTCAAAAAATTGATCGTGGACAATCTCAAACCCCAGGCTTTTTAGTTCCTGCGCCAACGCGCGCGCCAGGCGATTGACGCCGCTGGCGATGCGGGTCAAGCCTTCGGGGCCATGATACATGGCGTACACCGTGGCCATGATCGCCAGCAACACTTGCGAGGTGCAGATGTTGCTGGTGGCTTTGTCGCGGCGGATGTGCTGCTCGCGGGTTTGCAGCGCCATGCGGTAGGCCAGATTGCCGTTGACATCAATGGTCGCGCCGATCAACCGGCCGGGCAAGGCGCGCTTGTATTTCTCATGCGTCGCCATATACGCCGCGTGCGGCCCGCCGAAGCCCATCGGCACGCCGAATCGTTGCGTGCTGCCGACGGCGATGTCGGCGCCCATTTCACCGGGCGGTTTGAGCAGGGTCAGCGCCAGCGGGTCCGCGGCCATGATCACCAGCGCGCCTTGCGATTTCAGTTTGGCGACGACGGCGGCATGCTCGCGCACTTGCCCGGACGCGCCCGGGTATTGCAGCAACCCGGCAAAATACTCGCCGTTTTCAATCTCATCCTCGGTGTCGCCGACCACGACCTCGATTCCCAACGGCTCGGCGCGGGTTTGCACCACCGCAATGGTCTGCGGCAGGCAATCCTGGTCGACCCAAAATCGGCTGGACTTGCTTTTCGCCACGCGCCGGGCAACCAGCATGGCTTCGGCCGCGGCCGTGGCTTCGTCCAACAATGACGCATTGGCAAGTTCCATGCCGGTCAAGTCCATGATCATCTGCTGAAAAGTGATCAGGATTTCCAGCCGCGCCTGACTGACTTCCGGTTGGTAAGGCGTGTAGGCGGTGTACCAATCCGGGTTTTCCATCACATTGCGACGAATCACCGGCGGCGTTACCGTGCCATAATAGCCGAGCCCGATCATGGAAATCGCCGCTGTGTTATCGGCCGCAATCTGGCGGCTGAGTTTATTCAGGCGGTTTTCATCCAGCGAGCGCGGCAGGGAAAACTCGTTTTTGCTCTGGATGGACGCGGGAATGGTTTGCTCGATCAGATCATCCAGCGAGGCGACCCCGAGTTGGTCCAGCATCGCGGTGATCTGCTCCGGGCTGGAACCAATGTGTCGGACGGTGAAATCATCGGCTCTAGGCATGGCGACTCCTGTTAGTTATGAGTTATGGTGATGCGGTGGCACATTAATATGTGGCGTGATGGTGGTGACGGCGACGGTGACAGGCGAGTTCATCGTCAATCCAACTCATCAACAAACTTTTTATACGCATCCGCGTCCATCAAGTCGTCAAGTTGCATCGTGTCATCGGCGCTCAGTTTATAAAACCAGCCATCGCCCTCGGGCGCATCGTTGACCAGTTCGGGCGCGCCATCCAGGTTGTCATTACGCTCGGTCACCGTGCCAGACAGCGGCGACTTGACATCGGACGCGGCTTTGACCGACTCCACCACCGCGGCGTCATCGCCTTGCGCCAGCGTCGCGCCGACCGCGGGCAACTCGACGTAGACGATTTCGCCTAACTGCTCTTGGGCGTAGTCGGTGATGCCGACCGTATGCGCGCCGTCCTGCTCGCGCACCCATTCATGATCTTTGGTGTATTTAGTTGTCATCTGGTTACCTCGGTTTGGTTTTGACAGGGATTCGCTGTACGCGAGTATAAATTATCAGCGGTAAAAATTGGGCGCCACGAACGGCAGTTTGGCGACCGTCACCGGCAGCAGTCGACCGCGCACGCGCGCTTGCAACGCGGTGCCGAGCGCGGCGTGTGCAAGGGCGACATAGCCCATGCAAATCGGCTTGCCGAGGCTGGGACTGAAGCCGCCGCTGGTCACCATGCCGACCGACTCCACATGGTCATCGCCGCCGTCGCTGGCAAAAAGTTCCGCGCCTTCGCGGATGGGCGCGCGTCCGTCCGGTAGCAGTCCGACTCGACGGCGTGCGCTGTGGTTCGGGATTTGCGGCAAAATAATGTCATCACCGGGAAAGCCGCCGGCGCGCTCGCCGCCACGGCGTCTTGCTTTGGACACGGCCCATAACAGATTGCCTTCAATCGGGGTGGTTGCGGTAGTAATATCGTGGCCATACAAACATAAACCGGCTTCCAGGCGCAACGAATCCCTGGCCCCCAACCCGACCCATTTGACCGCGGCGTCGGCCAGCAAGCGGCGTGCCACTTGTACGGCGTGCGCCGCCGCCATGGAGAGTTCAAAGCCGTCCTCGCCGGTGTAGCCCGAGCGCGAAGCGATGCAGGCGACGCCGTCAATATTCAACTCGCGCACACCCATAAACTTCATCTCGCCGAGGTCGTGACCGATATCGCAGCCGAGATTCGTCAGCACCGTGGCCGCGGCCGGGCCCTGCAACGCCAGCAACGCCAAGTCGTCGGCCAAGGCGAGTTGCTGGGTGGGCGCGAGGTGCTGTTGCAAATGCGCGAAATCGTTCGCCTTGCACGCGGCGTTGACCACCAGATTGAAATGCTCGCCCAAGTTCTGCACCATTAAATCATCAATGATGCCGCCATCGTCGTTGGTCAGCAGCGCATATTTCTGGCGCTGGCGCGGCAGCGCAACCAGGTCCACCGGCATCAGCGTCTCCAGCGCGTCCGCGGTACGCTCGACGCACCCGTCTTTATCGCGCACCGAAATCTGCCCCATGTGCGAGACATCAAACAAACCGGCCGCCGCGCGGGTATGCAGATGCTCCTTGATGATGCCGTCGGGGTAGTTCACCGGCATTTCATAGCCGGCGAACGGCACGATTTTTGCGCTGGCCTCGCGGTGCAAGTCAAACAGCGCGGTGCGTTGCAGATTTTCGGATGAGTTCATTATCGAATGAGGACCGTCATTGCATATATTTTTCATTTTTCGGCACGCAGGTTTTTCGTGGATTGGCGATACTCGGCGCATGTTTCCAGATAACGCGCTGTGCTCACCGGCATCGGCACGCGCACATTTGCAATCCAGGTCATTAAATCTTTTCCCGAGCGCAACAAGATTGTGCCGCGTTTGATGTGTCTTTCCAACTTATTGTTTGCATTTTCGGGAATAGTGGCGCGAAAGTCGAGGATTTTTTCGCCGTCAGCGATAAATTCCGGCCATATCGCCAAATAGTTTGGATCGCTGCGAAGGATTTCACATTCGTATTTGGCGATGCCGATGAAATCTTCCACCAAGGGCTTTGCTTGGGAGAACCATTGCAGGCAACAAAGCGTGGCTTGAATGGTCTCTCCGACTCGGTCAATTTCGCGCATGGCTTGGGCGATTTTGCGGTAGCGGCTACAGTAGTAATCGGCGATGGACATGGTGAACACTTTCACCGGCTCGCCCCAAAGCTCGTCCACGCCTTCTTCGCCGCTATGATGTTTTACATTGCCGGACAACGACAGGGCTTCCGAGAAACAACTGGAGCATTGACGCATGAAATCATCGTCTTTGGTGATTTTGATGCCGCTTTCTTCAAGATCAACAATGGCAGTGAATATATCCGTGGCGCGATTAAACAGCGCGCCGGCCAGCATGGCGGCATTGACCCGCTTTCGATCAGGATTACTTTCGTTTTCATATGCCGCCCGAACCTCATCCAACTTTTCCCCGGGCGTGTTAATGCCGGGTTCGGTATGATGAAAGGTGCGGCGGGTCAGGGCGTCCAGCAGTTTCTTTTTTTCGGTGAGGGTTTCTTGCGGGGGCGGATAATAGCGAATCCAGTAGTCATCGTAAAAGATATGCGCCACGCCATCGGTTTTGCTGATGGTGCCGTTTTCGATCTGAGTATTTTCCTCGATGGTCATTTTTGTTCGGAGACTTCGCATAATAAACTTGTTTCAAGGGTGCAGTCGCGAACCCTGCGGAAAATTCTCTTGTTCAGCCCGATTTGGACAATATTTTAACATGATTGTACATTTTGCCTGTTGTCATTAGATGTGCATCAGCTGGAAAATTCATAAAAATCCATATTTAAAGAGGCATCCTAATGAAGTCATGGCTATTGTGCGGTAATCAAAAAAGGTTCAAGATACTTTAAGGTATAGTGAAATGGTCATAACTAACTGTTCTATAAATGAAAAACAAGTATGTCATTATTTGTCATTCTCGCCGGCAGGCGGGGATCCAGAGTGGCGTAGCCGCCGGTTGCGTCACGCTTTGCGTGACAATTATTTACCATTGTCTTCTCAAAAGGACACATTGCCTTCCGATTCACCACTGCCCCCCAACCCGTCATTCTCGCCGAAGGCGGGAATCCAGTTAAATATCTGTCACGCAAAGCGTGACTCTTTTTGGCATCCGGCTTTGCTAGACACAAACCGGCGGCTTCGCCGCATAAGGAGTCCGGCTACGCCGGACGGCATATTCCACTGGATTGCCCGGCCAATAATAATATGGGCCGGGCAATGACGAATGATAAGTAATAGAGCACGTTTTAGTGTCACGCTTCGCGTGACACTTATTTACCATTGTCTTCTCAAAAGGAATTATCGCCTTCCGATTCACCATTGTCCCCCCAGCCCGTCATTCTCGCCGCAGGCGGGAATCCAGTTAAAATATGTCTTCCGGCGTAGCCGGACCCCTTTGAAAGAGTGTGAGTTTCGCTTCAATATGCGCCACGAAAATGGGTGTCAATATCTGCTAAAATCTATCCGAAATCGACCGCTTAAAGTATCTTGAACCTCAAAAAATGATGTAAGCAAATATGTCGGATTTGTATATAACAATCATACAGACATTATTAGTGTGGTTCTGAACAATAATGCTGATTCAATTGACTATGTAGCCAAATCAGTCATACCTAAATTAGGAACATCCTGATGTTTGATGCTCAATCTCTTTATGTTTATGTGGCGGCAGTCATTGTTTTGATGATTACTCCCGGGCCTGATATGGTTTATGTGGTTTCCAATGGTATCAGTTATGGGAAAAAAGGCGGGCTGTATTCCGCGTTGGGTGTCGGCATCGGCGGGTTAATGCTGACCTTGATATCGGCTTTTGGCGTTTCTGCTTTGGTGGAACTATTTCCCGGATCGTTGTTGCTTATACAGTACGCTGGCGCGTGTTATTTATTGTGGCTCGCCTATCAGGTATGGAGGTCGTCCGTCAGCGCGTACTCATTGGAAAACAGGACAACAAAAAAAGAATTATTGTTACGAGGAATATTGATTAATATTCTGAACCCAAAAGCCCTTATATTTTTTATGGCGTTCATTCCGCAATTTGTCAATGAAGAATTGGGTAATACCAGTTACCAAATAATTTTTCTCGGCCTATTGCTGACAGTAATCGGGACGACTATAAACTCATTATACGGTTTGTTTAGTGGGTCGATAGGAAATTCGTTGTTAAAAAATGATAAGTATTTAAGGTATCAAAAATATTTGTTGTGCATTATTTTTGCTGGGTTGGCAATTAGACTTTTCTTTTAATCTGGAAGAAACACAGAATAATGACTAAAAACATTCATGCTGGACAATCGTGGTATTAGCAAATGTTACGCCTTCTGTATTGTGTATATCCAATCTTAATTGATGCAATTCTTTTATGCCGGAGACAGAAGCGAATATGACAAAATCGTATTCACCAAATACATAACTGCAATTTTTTGCCCCTTGTAGCGTTTTAAATTTCTCGGCGGCGTCAATGCAGTGTATTTTTTCGCATTTTATTACGATATAGGCTGATATTTTATGTATTCTATCAATGTCTCCACGTTCAATAGTGAACCTTTTTATGATACCTTTATTTTTTAGACCATTTATTAAGTTATAAGCAGTGCTTCTTGAGATATTCATATTTCTGCAGATTTTTTGAATAGATATTCGACTATCTTTTTCAAGCAACAATAAAATATTTTTTTCATTTGAGGTCATCGAATCTCACCGATTGCTTCTGTTAATGCCGGGGCGGATAATAGCGAATCCAGTAGTCATCGTAAAAGATATGCGCCACGCCATCGGTTTTGCTGATGGTGCCGTTTTCAACGGGCTTGGTCTTTGGCGTTGGCATCGTAGAAAGAATTATCCGCAGATGACGCAGATGAACGCAGATTTAATTATTAAATCTTTATCTGTGAATATCTGAGTCATCTGCGGATAAAATTATTCGGATGAAAAATCTTAGGCGGCGCTTTTGAGCGAAGCCAACGATTGATCCAGACTCGCCCAGGCGAGATCGTAAAATTCATCGATTTGTGCGCGGGTGATGATGAGCGGCGGGCATATCACCATTATATCCCCTACCGGGCGCATCACTAAGCCATTTTTCAGGCAAATTTCCCGGCACACAGTTCCAGCACCGCCATCCTCGTCAAATTTCTGTTTGGTGTCTTTGTTGGCGACCAGTTCCAAGCCGCCAAGAAATCCTGCGCCTCGTGCCTCTCCCACTAAAGGATGCTCCCCAAGTGCGGAAACCCGGGATTGAAAATAATCCATAGTGTTGTCACGCGCCCGCTCTATAATGCGCTCATCGCGTAAAATTTGAATATTTTTTAACGCCACCGCGCAGGCCACCGGATGACCGGAATAGGTGTAGCCATGAGCAAACTCGCCGCCTTTGCTGTCCAGAACCTCGGTTATTCTATCGGCAACCATCACCGCGCCAATGGTTTGATAGCCTGAGGACAACCCTTTTGCCAGGGTCATCACATCCGCTTCAATGCTGAATGTGTCTGAGCCAAACCACTGGCCGGTTCGGCCAAAACCGCAAATCACTTCATCCGCGCACAGCAACACATCATACTTTTTACAAATGCGATTGATTTCCGGCCAATAATTATCCGGCGGGATGATCACCCCTCCGGCCCCCTGAATCGGCTCGGCAATAAACGCCGCAACCCGGTCAGGGCGCACTTCCAGTATGCGCTGTTCGAGCGCCTGGGCGCGTTGCAAGCCAAATTCTTCCAGACTGAGATCACCCCCTTCAGCATAGAAATAAGGTTGATCGATATGCTCGATATTGGCAATGGGCAGTCCGCCTTGAGCATGCATGGCTTTCATTCCGCCCAGGCTGGCGCCGGCCATCGTGCTGCCATGGTAGGCATTGTTTCGACTGATAATGATATTACGATCTTCCTGATCTTGAACTTCCCAGAAGTAACGCACTAAACGCACCACGGTATCGTTGCCATCAGAGCCTGAACAACCAAAAAAAGTACGATTCATTTGTGGCGGCGCGACTTCGGCGAGAGCCTCCGCCAATTCCACCGCCGGCAACTGTGCGGTTTGAAAAAAACTATTGTAATACGGCAATTGCTCCATCTGTAATTTCGCGACTTCGGCTAATTCAGTCCTGCCATAGCCAATATTTACGCACCATAGTCCCGACATCGCATCGAGATATTTATTGCCATCGCTGTCGTAGATATAAATATTTTCTGCGCCAGTAATAATGCGCGCGCCGTTTTCGCGCATGTCCTGGTGGTCGGTGAACGGGTGCATATAATGCTTTGCATCGAGTTCGCGCAGTTGCGCGGTGTCGTAGGTTCTCATGATTTATTAGTCATGTTTATTAGTCATGTTTATTAGTCATGTTTATTATTCGGGGTTTATGCGCGGCAGCGGCGGTCGCTCCTGCGCATCCTGCGCCCGCGACAACGACCGCCAAGGACGGTGGAAGTGCAGATTTTGGCGGGAGCAAATATCCGCCGACCGCCAGGGAAGGCGGAAGTGTCGATACCGTAGGGAACGAGTATCGACCATGCCGTCCATGGCAATAATGGCGATGGATTTAATCATGCTCAAATGATAACCTATCCCGCGTAGCCGAAACATCCCGTTTTCGCATCTGACCGCGCCGCTTTATTTTAATCACGACTGCAATGACTTCACAGCCCAGCTTCACCATCGGCATCGAAGAAGAATACATGCTGGTAAATCCGCACACCGGCGACTTGGTGCGCAAGGCGCCGAGGTCGTTGATGCCGGCCATGAAAGCGAAACTGGGCAGCCGGGTTTCGCCGGAATTCCTGCAATCCCAGGTTGAGGTGGGCACGCCGGTTTGCGCCTCATTACAACAGGCAAATGATGAACTGGGCAATCTGCGGCAGTCCGTGGCGGAGGTGGCACAAGACCATGACCTGGCGATCATTGCCGCTTCCACCCATCCTTTCGCCCGGCCCCAGGATCAGGCGATCACCAAAAAAGCGAGATATGCCGAGTTGGCGCAGGACTTGCAGGCGGTGGTGCGGCGCTTGTTGATTAGCGGCATGCATGTTCATGTCGGCATTGATGATGATGATTTGCGCGTCGATTTGATGAATCAAGCGACTTATATTCTTCCCCATCTGCTGGCGTTAAGTACCTCGTCGCCATTCTGGACCGGGGAGGACACCGGCTTGAAGTCGTATCGGATGTCGGTTTGGGATGAAATGCCGCGCACCGGATTGCCGCATGTGTTTGAGAGCTACTCGGAATATCAACGTCATGTCAATGTTTTAGTAGAAGCCGGCGTCATCGAGGATGCGACCAAGGTATGGTGGGATTTGCGACCGAGCGCGCGCTACCCGACACTGGAAATGCGGATTACGGATTTATGCGCCACGCTGAAAGACGCCATCTGCATCGCCGCGATTTATCAGTGCTGGCTGCGAATGTTATACCGGCTGCGCGCAAGAAACCAAAAATGGCGAAAATATTCCAACATGCTTCTGGACGAAAATCGCTGGCGCGCCCAGCGCTATGGAATCGATCAGGGATTAATAGATTTTGGCATCGGCAAGGTGGTCAATTATTCCGACTTGCTGTCGGAAATTTTAACCCTGATTAGACAAGACGCCATCGAGGCCGGATGCCTGCAGGAAATCAATCACGCAAAAACGATTGTCAAAAGAGGCACCAGCGCCCATAGACAACTTTCTGTTTATAAAAAATCATTGGAAAAAGGCGATTCCCATGAACTAGCCATAAAAAAAGTTGTGGATTGGCTGCGCCGCGAGACCTTGAATTGCTGAGCGTAAAAATAAGCGCCCGCGCGGATGCTGACGCATCATTTCATCCGCAGGCCCGCATTGCGCCGTGGCAGTTAATTATCCACTTCAATACGCGGGCGGTGTGGCGATTCGCACTTCCGCCATCCTTTCCCGGCCGTCATTCCCGCGCAAGCGGGAATCCAGTGAAACCATCCGTCCCCCGCTTCCGCGAGGGCAGGCCCGCGCAGCGGGACACAACCGCCATGGATGACGGGAGTGCAGATTGCCGCTCCTGCGCCCTCGGCATACATGCCATCCGTGGCAATATTGCCGGGAGCAAAAATCTGCCGACACCGCAAAGCCCAGAGCGAGTGCCGACCTTGCAGCCGGGGAATGCCGTGGCTTCGCCGCAGGTGTTTGACTGGATTATCGGGTCAAGCCCGATAATGACGGGGGAGTGGGAACGACGGACGGGTGGCGGGTTCGTTATCAGCGAATGGACCGGCCGGCCGATTTTTGTTCCCGACAAAATCTGCACTTCCACCGTCGGCTTTGGCTTCCTCGACAATTGTTCCTGCATTGCTCCACTAAGCTACGTCCATGTAGCGATGCGTCGCCCTACCTCCGCCATCCATGGCATCGTCGTCCTTGGTGGTCGTATGCCACGGGTGAGGGACGCGCAGGTGTGGCGATTCGCACTTCCGCCATTCCTTCCCGGCCGTCATTCCCGCGCAAGCGGGAATCCAGTGAAACCATCCGTCCCCCGCTTCCGCGAGGGCAGGCCCGCGCAGCGGGACACAACCGCCATGGATGACGGGAGTGCAGATTGCCGCTCCTGCGCATCCTGCGCCCTCGGCATACATGCCATTCGTGGCAATATTGCCGGGAGCAAAAATCTGCCAACACCGCAAAGCCCAGAGCGAGTGCCGACCTTGCAGCCGGGGAATGCCGCGGCTTCGCCGCAGGTGTTTGACTGGATTATCGGGTCAAGCCCGATAATGGCGGGGGAGTGGGAATGACGGTCACGTAGCGGCGATGATTAATACGACATTTTTTGCAGGAATATTCATTGGTTTTTAGTTTTTCTCTTTCCAGGTTTTTTCCGTTCCTGAGATGGGGGCGGAATCTCACTGAAGAAACCGTTCGCGCCGACCTGTTGGCCGGATTGACCGGCGCGGCCATCGTATTGCCGCAGGGCGTTGCCTTCGCCGCCATCGCCGGAATGCCGCCTGAGTACGGGCTATACGCCAGCATCGTGCCGGCCATCATTGCCGCGCTTTTCGGCTCGTCCTGGCATCTGGTTTCAGGCCCGACCACGGCCGCGTCCATCGTCATGTTCTCGTCCCTGAGCGCCTTGGCATTGCCCGGCAGCCCGGAGTACATTTCCCTTGCCATCACTCTGGCATTCATGGTTGGCGTTACCCAGTTTGCGATGGGGGCAGTCCGGCTGGGCGCCCTGGTAAATTTTATATCTCACTCGGTCATTGTCGGATTCACTTCTGGAGCAGCACTATTAATCGCATCCAAACAAATTAAAATTTTTCTCGGCCTGGAAATCCCGGTTAAAGAGCATTTCCATGAGTCGGTGGTGTATCTGTGGGAGCATTGGAGCGCATTTTACCCGATGGTGACGTTTGTCGGATTTTCGGCTCTGGCCGTGGTCATTATCCTTAGGAAAAAATGGCCAAAGTTTCCAGGCATGATAGCCGCCCTGTTTGTTGGCGGCGTAGTGGCCGCCATTTTTAATTTCATATTCGGTGCGGATAAGACCGGCATCCATATGGTCGGCGCACTGCCTCGACAATTGCCGCCGTTATCGATGCCGGATTTTTCAGCGGATGTGCTTCAAGAGTTGGCGCCATTGGCACTTGCCATGACCCTGTTTACCCTGACCGAAGCGGTGTCCATCGCCCGTTCAATTGCTCTTAAAACCGGGCAACCCATTCAAGGCAATCAGGAATTTATTGGTCAGGGCCTGTCGAATATCGTCGGCAGTTTTTTCTCAGCCTATGTCGCTACCGGTTCATTCAACCGCAGCGGGGCGAATTTTGAAGCGGGCGCGAGGTCGCCATTATCGGCAATTTTTGCCGGCCTGTTACTGATTCCGTTACTCATGGTGGTTGCGCCACTGACCGCATATTTACCTAAAGCCGCAGTGGCAGGTTTATTGATTTTGGTCGCCTGGCGAATCATCGATTTTGCACAAATCAGAAAAATTTTCGGTGCCGACCGCAAGGAAGCGGCGATCATGGCGGTGACGTTCTTGAGCACAATTTTCTTCAAACTGGAATTCGCCATCCTGTTTGGCGTGATCCTGTCATTGTTAATCTATCTCAGGAAAACCTCTCGACCGAGAATCATGCCACGGGTTCCCAATCCAGAATCGAAACATCGAAAATTCGGTTCCGGGGTGGCGTTGCCGGAATGTCCGCAGTTCAAGATGCTTCGACTGGATGATTCAATTTATTTTGGATCGGTGGCACATGTCGGCGAAATGTTTCGGTTGTATCGCGAACACTATCCAGAACAAAAACACCTGCTACTGCTCACCAAAGGGGTCAATCAGGTTGATGTTGGCGGTGCCGAACTATTAATGGCTGAAACCAGGGAAAGAAGAAAGATGGGCGGCGATCTGTATTTGTATCGATTAAAAGACAGCGCCAGCAAAGTTCTCAAAGATGGCGGCTATCTGGATTTCATCGGCGAAGACAATATATTCGATTCTAAAGAGGAAGCGATTGGCAAGGTCTTTGATCGACTGGACCGGGATATTTGCAGCACTTGTGAAAATAGAATTTTTCTGGAATGTAAAACACTCGAATACAAAAAACCTGAGGGTAAGGGACCCCAGGATAAGAAACCGACTAAAGTCAAAAGCACAACCACAACCACGAAAAGGTCCAGTAAAAAAACCAGTAAAACAGCAGCAAAGAAAACTACGAAAAAAGGCGCGACATAACACAGCGGGAATCATGCCAACCATCTACGACAACATTATTTTGGGGATAAGCAATGCCAACTCTTGATTTCAAAGGCAAGCAACTGGTCTATGCGCATCACTTAACGGTGTCGGCGCGAACCCTGAAGATTGATGTCAACAAGTCGCATCCCTCAAAAAAACCGTCTCTTGACGGCAACCTCATCATCCACGGCGACAACTTGCATGCGCTCAAAGCACTGATGCCGCGCTATGCCGGTCGGGTGAATTGCATTTACATTGACCCGCCGTATAACACTGGCAATGAAAAATGGCTATACAACGACAATGTAAATAGCCCGATGATGCAGAATTGGTTGAAAGACAAGGGTCCGGTGGACGGCGAAGATCTGGAACGACACGACAAGTGGCTGTGCATGATGTGGCCAAGGTTGCAGTTGTTGCGCGAGTTGCTTGCCGAGGACGGCGTGATTTTTATTTCCATTGACGACAACGAGCAACACCGGTTGCGGATGGTGATGGATGAGATTTTTGGGGGAGGGAAATTTTCTAGCTGATGTAGTTTGGCAACATCGCTACGGCAGAAGCAATAACGCGAAGCTTTTTTCGAACCAACGCGAACATATCATTACTTACAGAAAATCAGATAAAGTCATGCATATTAGAGTCAAACGCAGAGAGAAGTTAGACGCAACATATGCTAATCCAGATAATGATCTGCGAGGAAAATGGTCATCCAGTTCTTACGTTAATCCAGCGACAAAAGAGCAACGGCCAAACTTGGTTTATCCCATTATAAATCCACATACAGAAAAAATAGTTAACCATTCAACTCACGCATGGAAATACAGTAAAACTACACACGAACAACATAGTGAAAAAAATATGCTTTGGTGGGGGAAAAACGGAAATCTTAAATACCCTAGACTTAAAAATTTTCTATCCGATTCCGAAAAAAAAGGAATTGTGCCAATTGACTTAATGTTAGCGGATATTGCTGGTACAACAGATGAAGGAACGCGACAGTTGCAAGAAGTTTTTCAAAACAACGCGCATGACTTCAACAATCCAAAACCAATCAAACTAATTAAAAATCTCATTGGAATTGCTGAAGGCGTATCGGATAAAGAGAATTTTCTAATTCTGGACTCCTTCGCTGGCTCCGGCACCACCGCCCATGCCGTCCTTGCTCTCAACAAAGAAGACGGCGGAAACCGCAAGTTTATTCTGGTGGAATGCGAAAACTACGCCGATAAAATCACCGCCGAACGCATCCGCCGCGTAATCAAAGGCGTTAAAAATGCAAAAGACGAAAACCTGAAAAACGGACTCGGCGGCACCTTCACCTACTGCACCCTGGGCGATGAAATCAGCATTGAAAAAATGCTCACCGGCACGCACCTGCCGGACTATGAAACCTTCGCCCGCCACTTGGTTTATATCGCCACCGGAAAATCACCGGACAAGATTCGCAAAGCGCGAGGCAAGGACGGATTTTTCTTCGAGATGCCCGACAGATTGTTCTACCTCATCTACGAACCGCGCCTAACTTTTCTGCGAAGTGCCGACTCCGCTCTGAACGGCGACCGCGCCGAACGCATCGCCAAACAAGCAAAGACAAAAAAGAAAACCGCACTGGTCTTCGCTACACATAAATTCATGGGGCAGAAAGAATTGACCGAAATGAATATTGTATTTTGTGGGTTGCCATATGGTAAAATTGATTACTGATTTGATTCCATTCGGAGGGCATACATCAATGAAATTCAATGTAACTGTGGAGCGGGACGAAGACGGGGCATGGGTTGTTGAATGCCCGGCAATACCGGGCTGTGTCAGTCAAGGGAAAACCAGAGAACAGGCGCTCGATAATATCGAAGAAGCGATTGCGCTTTGTCTTGAGGTGCGCGCCGAAAAAGGGCTTCCGCTGACCGTTGAGACGCGGCAAGTCGAGGTCGTGATGTAATGCCGGGCTTACTGTGGACGAGTTTTCCGCAGTGATATAAGGCGGGCGAATCAAAAATTTTATGCGACACAATTATAATACAACTCAAAAACTACCAGAAAAAACCACACTGGTCTTCGCACACATAAATTCATGGAACAAAAAGAATTGACGGATATGAACATCACTTTTTGTCAGTTGCCATTTGGGGTGGTTGGCGGGTAGACTATGCGTGACCGGGGAGGGCATTATGACCGTTGATCGCATCATCTTGAAGATAGAAGGACCAGAAGCAAATAGGCGCCATGTGGAACTGCCTGTTTTTCTTGAAAAAGTCAGGAATTTTTACCGAATGTTGAACGCCAACATCAAGAGCGATGAACGCAAAGGCATCGCGCTTAATGTTGTGCAGTTGTCCCATTCCAGCCCCGCGATTGTCGGATGCCAGCCGACGGTCAATGGACAGCCATATACCCCCTTGATACGAAATATTGGAGAAACGTTGTATGCCGTGAAAGAGGGGCGATTGGGTCAACTCAATGATGATTTTTTGTCTGCCATGGAAAAACTGGCGAAGGACGAGCCGAAAAAAATTATGTCCAGCGAAATACAAATCACCGGAGCCAATCAAGAAGATTGGCATGTTTGCAGGCTGGATGATGAGTTTCGCGCCAAACTGGTGCAAGCACGAAGCGAGGAGCATATTCAAATAAGCACGATAGACGGCGTATTGGAAGAAATTAATATTCATAGCAACCCGCATACTTTCAAAATTTATGATGCGAGCTTTGCTTCTGTCACTATCAGGTGTCAATTTCCAAAAGAATTGGTGGGGGATGTGCAGGGCGCTCTGGGGAATTTCGTTTCTGTTCGGGGTGAATGCTTTTATCGTCCCGATGCGGCGTTTCCCTACAAAATAGATGTTCGGGAAATGGAAATTTTACCGCCAAGCGAGGAACTTCCCTCCCTAAGCGATCTTCGTGGAATTGCCCCTGGCGCAACCGGGGACAAGCCTTCCGAACAGTTTGTGAGAGAATTACGCGACAAATGGGGCTAAGGATATTCAATGAAAAACGACCTGATTTGTTGGGATTCATCTGTTCTCATTGATCATATTAAAGGAGACGACAAGGACAGAATAAAAAACATAAATATGGTTGTTGAAAGCATGGAACAAGGCCGTCACAGGCTGGTTGTTTCCACGCTGGTTTATGCAGAAGTGCTTGAAAGCGCAATGCCTGACGGAGCTATTGAGAAATTTCGGCACTTTATGCAAAACAGAGAAAAGATAGAAATAGTCGCTGTTGATATTCGCGTTGCTGAAAAAGCCCAGGCAATACGCAACCGTAGCCGTAAATCAATATCTACGCCTGATGCCATTCATGTTGCAACGGCAATTGTCAGCAGGGCGAAGGTGTTCCATACATTCGATAAGAGTCTACTTTCGCTGAATGGGAAAGATGTAGTGGAAGGACTTGCGATAACAGCCTGCGAAATTTCGGGAATGTCTGCCTCACTGTTCGATTAACTGATTCATGCAATTCAAAAACTACCAACAACAAACCCTTGAACACTTAGACCGCTGGCTGGATGCGCTCAAAGATGCACAATCGAAAAACGAAAAAGTGGCTACGGCAAGACATTACTCGGCGTTGCCGAACTGTCGGAGAGGTGTGCATCGCGGCAATGTATCTGGGATTGATGGGAGTGTCCAGTGGCGAGGTGGGTGGCGGTGGCAAGATGGGGGAGCATTAAAGCGGTCAAGGTAGTATATTTGCGCGTTGCTTTTAGTCCTGCAAATTTCATATTGCTTTGTTGGACTTTTGTTGGGAAAACCTCGTTGAGACTACAACCATGCCGACTATCTACGACAACATTGATGAAAAGTTGCTTGATGGCTTGAAGAACGCCCTGACGGTCGCTGAGCGCGGCGATTTTTGCGTTGGCTATTTCAACCTGCGTGGCTGGAAATGCATCGCGAAGGAAGTGGATACGCTTCCCAAACAAGAAGGCATCTCGCCTTGTCGTTTGATTGTTGGTATGAACATCGATGTCAACCGCACCGTGCGCCGTTACTACAACCACGAGAGCAAAGATACCTCAAGTAAAGTTGTATTTGACCGTAAAAAGCAATTTGCTCTGTCTCTTGCACGGCAACTGACATTTGGAACACCGACTGCGAACGATCAAGTCGGTTTGAAACAATTAGCAACGCAATTAAGAAAACAGCAACTCCAAGTCAAATTTTTTGGTCGTTACCCGCTACACGCCAAACTCTACCTCGCCCATCGCGATGACAAGATCAACCCGATCATCGGCTATGTTGGCAGCAGCAACCTGACCCTTGCGGGTTTGGAAAAACAAGGCGAATTAAATGTTGATGTGCTGGACAAGGATGCCGCCGAAAAATTGGCGAAATGGTTTGAAGAGCGATGGGATGATAAATGGTGTCTTGATATTACCAACGATCTCGCCGACATCATTGAGAGTAGTTGGGCGGGCGGACCCATTGACCCTTACTACATATACATTAAAACCGCCTACGAACTTTCCAAAGAAGCCATTGAGGGCGCGCGCGAATTCAAGGTGCCGAGCGACTTCGACAAGGTAATGCTGGAGTTTCAGAAGCAGGCAGTGTCACTTGCCGCTGAACGATTGAGTCGTCACCACGGTGTCATCATCGGCGATGTGGTGGGGCTGGGCAAAACACTGGTTGCGAGCGCTGTTGCAAAAACTTTTCAGCAAGACCATGGCGATAATGTTCTCGTTATATGCCCGCCCAAACTGGAAAAAATGTGGAATGATTACCTACACAAATACACGATTGCCGGAGAAACACTTTCAACCGGCAAGACTCACCGTTTGTCTGATATGAGGCGTTTCCGTCTCGTGGTGATTGATGAAAGTCATAACCTGCGCAATCGCGACTCCAAACGTTACGCTCATATCCATGACTATATTCGTGAAAATGAATCCCGCGTCATCCTGCTGACGGCAACGCCCTATAACAAACAATTCACCGACATCGGCAATCAGTTGCGCCTGTTCGTGGAAGCCGATGCCGACCTCGGCATAAGACCAGAGGGGTATATCGACTCCCTTAATGGCATTAACTTTTTCAAGGAAAAACATACCAACACTCTTGCCACATCTCTGGCAGCGTTTGAGCATAGTGAGTCAGCCGATGACTGGCGCGAGTTGATGCGTATGTATATGGTGCGAAGAACCCGCAGCCACATAAAAGAAAACTACGCAGAATATGACGAAGACAGAAAGCAACATTACTTGCTCTTTGATAACGGCGAGCGGTTTTATTTTCCGCACCGGACACCGAAGTGCGCCAAATTTAGTTTGGATGAATCTGATGGCAAAGATCAATACGCGCTGCTTTATTCCGAATCCGTTGTTGAGATAGTCAGCGGACTTAAACTGCCTCGTTACGGCATTGGAGAATATCTTTTAAGCAAGTATCAGGCCGATTCTCTACCTGATGAGTTAGACGAAGAAAAGCAAAAAATCATAAAAAACTTGAGTCGCGCAGGGAATCGATTGGTTGGTTTTGCCAAATCCGGTTTGTTCAAACGACTGGAAAGTTCCGGGCCCGCCTTCTTGCTTTCAGTCAAAAGACACATCGTTCGCAACGCGGTGTATCTGAGTGCGTTGGAGCAAGACGGTGCTTTCCCGATTGGCGATATATTCAGCGAACTTACGGATGAAACCGTGGAAGAAAGAGAGCCCGATCTATTGAATCAGGAAATGTTGGAGAAAAATTCAATAGAGTTCTTTCTCGAAGCAGGGCGTAATGTCTATAAAAAGTTATCCGATAAAGGCAGGGAGTGGTATCGCAAGTTTAATTGGATAGAAACCAATTTTTTTAAGGATCCGTTGCGCGATGCCTTGCGACATGATTGTGAGGCTTTGCTGGAAATCCTAAACAAAATACCGCAATGGGATGTCGATGCCGACCGTAAATTGGCAGAACTCGCTCGTTTATGCAAGGAAGAACATCTCCATGACAAACTGCTGATTTTCACTCAGTTCAAAGATACCGCCGACTATCTCCATCGGGAATTGAAAAAACAGAAAGTTGATGGGCTTGCCATGGTGTTTGGTGGTATGGATGACATATCCAACTATGTAAAACGATTTAGCCCCACTTCCAATGATGAACAATCTGGCAGGATCGATGAGTTGCGTGTGTTGATTACCACCGACACCTTGAGCGAGGGGCAGAACCTCCAGGATGCGCACATCGTGGTCAATTTTGATTTGCCCTGGGCAATCATTCGCCTGATACAACGAGTTGGCCGAGTTGACCGGATCGGACAAAAGGCAAAGGAAATTTTGTGCTACTGCTTTTTGCCGGAAGACGACATTGAGAAAGTGATAAAGTTGCGCGAGCGTTTGGACCAGCGAATGAGGCAGGCCGCCGAAGTGGTTGGCACGGATGAAAGTTTCTTTGAAGGCGATACCATTAACCTGGAGCACGTGTATAACCAAACCATCAGTCTCGAAGAGCAAGAAGATGAAACCGATTTAATTTCTCGTGCCTACGATATTTGGCGGCAAGCAATAAAAGACAACCCGAAACTGGAAAAGAAAATTAAAGAACTGCCCCATGTGGTGTATTCCGCCAAGCATGCGGACGACCAGAAAGACGGCGCGATTGCCTATATCAAAACCAGCAACAATCAACACCTTCTGTTGCAGTTGAATCAAACCGGCGAGGTGGTTTCACAATCTCAGTCTAAAATCCTGGGTTATCTCGCCTGCGAACCGAATGAACCGCTTGCTCCACCGGCGCAAAATCATCACGAGCTGGTTGATGCTGCAATAAGCCATATCAAGCAAGGGCAAGCCGAATTCGGCGGACAACTGGGTGGAACCAGAAGCATCCGTAATAAACTCTACAGCAAGTTGAATTTTATTAAGGAGCAGATAGAAGGAACGCTTTTTGAATCGCCAACACTAAAAGCAGTGATTCAGCAGATTCATGATCATCCGCTCAAGGAAACCGCCCGGGACCGGCTTGCGCGCCAGTTGCGCACCCATATTTCCGATGAAGATTTGGTACGGATGGCGGAAAATTTTTACGATGCCGATGATCTGTGTGCCACACCCAAAGAAGGCGAACCGATTGAATCGAGCATTATTTGCTCCATGGGGCTAATCAAATGAGCGAGCGAATATCCAAAACGGAATTGAATTCGCTCATCCACGGTCGTGATTTTAAGGAATTGTTTGTGGAGTTGGGCTGGGATTTGGGTAACCTGTCACCGTCGCTGCCCTTAGATTTGCCCCATAACGATACTATTCAGATCAACAGAATCGTGCAAAAGCGCGGCTTTGTTATTTGCCTCTACGATGCCGGGGAAAACTACCCGACCGAAAAAAGTCAACGGCGACAAATCGTCAACCAACTCGCACGCCACCATTACGAGCACCTACTCATCATCTGCGGTAGTCAAGGCAAACAATGCTGGACGGTTGCTATTCGTCCGCAGAATCGACCACTGCGCACGGCGGAAGTGGAGTGGAATGAAAGTCAGGACATTCAGCCGTTGATGGAAAAACTGAACGGCATGATTTTCGACATATCCGAAGAGGAAACGCTCGGCATTACCGATGTAGTGGACCGGGTGCGAAACGTATTTATGGAAGGCGCCGAGAAGATCACCAAAAAATTTTACGGCGAATTCCGCAAGGAGTTGTCAGCCTTTGCCGAATTCATCGAAGGCATCAGCGAGTTGGTGTCCAAGGAATGGTATGCCGCTTTGATGCTCAATCGTCTGATGTTTATCTATTTCATTCAGAAGAAACAATTTTTGAACGGCGAAGTAAATTATTTGGAGAAGCGCCTTAAACAAACGCAAGAAAAATTCGGCGCTGACAAATTCCACGACCGCTTTTATCGTCATTTTCTGGTCCATCTCTTTTCCGAAGGACTCGGCAAGCCGGAATCATCGCGCGACCCGCAAATCAAAACAATGTTGGGCCAGGTGCCATATCTCAACGGTGGATTGTTTGATGTGCATCAAATAGAGCACGAGAATGAGAATATCCAAATTCCCGACCAGGCTTTTGAAAAACTATTCGCCTTTTTCAATCAATACAACTGGCATCTGGACAGCCGCCCGGATGCCACCGGCAAAGACATCAACCCGGATGTCATCGGTTACATCTTTGAAAAATACATCAACGACCGTGCGGCAATGGGCGCCTATTACACCCAGGAGGACATCACCGGCTATATTGCCCGCAACACGATCATTCCGTTTCTGCTGAATCGTGCGCGAGAGAAATGTAAAAACGCTTTTGATTCCGAAAATGGCATCTGGCGGTTTCTGCGTGAAAATCCTGACAACTATATCTACGATGCCGTCAAAAAGGGCGGCGATATTCCCGATGAAGAAATGCCCGAAAACATTCGGCGTGGTATGGATACCAATCAACCCAATCTGATGGAACGAAGAAAAGATTGGAACACACCAACAGATAAAAAATTTGCGCTACCCACGGAAATTTGGCGCGAGACCATAGCCCGGCGTCAACGCTATTTTGAATTGAAAGACAAAATAAAAAACGGCGCAGTCCACGACATCGACGACCTGGTCACCTACAACTTGGATATTGAACGATTCGCCGCCGATGCACTAAGCCACTACGAAGGCTCAGATTTTATTGATGCTTTTTTTGCCGCCATCGCCGGTAAAAAAGCCTTGCGATCCAATCACCACGACCAGCGTGGCATCACGGTGCTTGATCCGGCTTGTGGGTCGGGCGCGTTTTTATTCGCCGCCTTGAACATTTTGGAACCACTTTATGGAAAGTGCATAGAGAGAATGAAGGATTTTGTAGAGGAGGACGACAAACAAATCGACCAAAAACGCAAGAGCGCGAAAAAACATCCGCATTTCCGCGCGGTTTTGGAAGACATCGCCAAGCATCAGAACGAAACATATTGGATTTACAAAACCATCATTCTCAATAATTTATACGGCGTGGATTTGATGAACGAGGCAGCGGAGATTGCCAAGTTGCGCTTGTTTCTCAAACTAGCGGCGGAAGCAGAATATGACCCAAGCAAAAACAATCTCGGTTTGGAACCGCTACCAGATATTGATTTCAACATCCGCTCCGGCAATTCGCTGGTGGGCTTTGCCAGCATGGAAGCGTTTGAGAAATCAATAGCACCGGACAAGGGACAACAACCTATGGATTTTAGCAAAGGACTGACTGATGAAATCCGGGAAGATGCCAAGTTGGTGCAGGTCGCCAACGATGCCTTCAAGCAGGCACAGGATAGTGGCGGCGGTGAGAGTTATCAGCAAGCGAAGGGAGAACTCAGCGATCGTCTTGCCGTTTTAAATGACAAGATGAATACGCATCTTGCCAGAGAATATGGCAAAGGCGACAAGCCGGCCGATTATAAAAAATGGCAGCAATCCCACCAACCCTTTCATTGGGTTGCGGAGTTCTACGGCATCATTGAACAGGACGGTGGTTTTGATGTGGTGATCGGTAATCCGCCGTACGTGGAATACAGCAAAGTTAAGAAAACATACACGGTCAAAAACTACGAGACCGAATCGTGTGGGAATTTGTATGCTTATTTTATGGAAAGAAGTAATACACTGAATGATAAAAGCGGGTGTTTCTCTTTCATTACACAAATGGCACTTATTACTACTAAGAGAATGAAATCAATTCGAGAAATATTGCGTATTGAATATGACAAATCATATTTCATTAATTTATCTGGTGACTGGCACCCGGGAAAGCTATTCGAAAATGTCAGGAGCCAATTCACAATCTATACTGGAATACGTGTTAATGCTATTGCTAAAACATATACGACAAATTATGTACGTTGGTTTGGACTAGAAAGATCCGATTTGTTACAAAAAATTAAATTTACAGCGAATAAACATTGCCAGTGCGAAGAACCATATCCTAAATTTGGACATGGAGAAGATGATCGAATTTGGATGAAGGTGAAAAACAAAAAAACTCAAATAGACACTTATTTACAAAATAGAGGGCATCCTTTCTTCTATAGAAACGCTGGGCTGGCTTATTATTTGATTGCTATTAATTTTCAACAAAGATTTTTTGTCAATGATAAAAAGCAAACTTCGTCGACATTGAAGACATGCTTTTGCGATTCTGAATTTGTCCGAGATTGCTTAACGTGCTTGTTCAACAGTAATTTATTTTATTGGTATTTTGCATCTTATTCCGATTGCTATCATATAACAAAATCTGATATTCACCGATTCAGATTAGATATTGACCTTAATCAGATGAACGGTTTTGTCCAAATTTGTTCTTCACTTATGATGGATATTGATAAAAATAGCATAACAAAAGAAACATTTTATAAGTCAAGAGGGAAAATAGTATATCAAGAATTTTATCCGCGTCATTCTAAAAGCATTATCGATAAAATTGACACCATACTTGCTGAGCACTACAACTTCACCGAAGAAGAACTGGATTACATCATCAACTACGACATTAAATACCGCATGGGGTTAGGCAATGAACGAAGATAAGCGTCAACCTTTTTCGGTTAGACATGGTTATAAACAATCCAAGGGTATCCAATTGGAAAGCATGGATAAGGATTTACGCATTGGACTATGGAATGCGCTTATTGACTGTTTTACAACTACTGTAAATCCATTACTTGCAGGTCTGGAACTTTTAAAGCAAAGCCACCCAATATTTAAAAATATTTGGACTAAATTTCTGAAGTGGCCTCTTGATGAATATGTAGAGCACCATAAAATTGATAGATGTTATGGAAAAATAAAAGGCGCATTTTTGCATGAATCATGGAACAAAATGCTTGATTTGACAGAATTTGTCATTCACTATGGCTATCCCGAAACAGAAGATTTCATAGAGCAGTGCAATATCGTATTGGAAGAAGAAAATTCCGCATACAAAATTGTGGGAAAATTTGTTACAGAAATTACATCACAGGAAGAAATTGAATCCATAGAAACCGCAATGGCAACGCCATTTGCGAACGCAAATGAGCATATAGGAAACGCGCTTTCTCTTTTATCTCGTCGTGAAAACCCTGATTATGCAAACAGCATCAAGGAATCGATCAGTGCCGTGGAATCCATCGCCAAAGAAATCACCGGAAAGAAAAGCAAATCACTTAACGCCTTAACGCAGGGATTAAACCTCCCGCCTGCATTGAAAGCCGGACTTGACGCGCTTTACAACTGGACTAGTGTAGAGGGAGGCATCCGTCACGGAGCAAGTGGTGAACAACTCGCTCCAAATAAAAACACCGCCCGGTTCATGCTGATTATCTGCTCCGCCTTCGTCAACTACCTAACCGCTGAAAACCCGAAAAACCCCTGAAAAATACGTCATCTTTTGTGACTAATATCACATAAAATATACGAACTGCACCCATAATACGCATTGGTAATAACAACTCACGAGTATTTTTGAAATGGCTGAAGAAGAATCAATTCGCCCGGCACTAGAACCGACTTCGTTGGATCAGATTTCCCGAAATTGGCTAAAATACCGACTCAACGTCATAGAAGAAGAAACAAAAAAAGACGTTCTCGCCATACTGGGACCCATTGAATATGGAGTTGATATTCCCGTGCGTATAGCGCTGGAGAGATTACCTCCCAGTAAAAAAGCATTGCTCGTTATATTGGACACTCCAGGTGGTTTGGTGGAAGTGGTGCAAAGAATCGTTAAGACGCTTAGAAATTTTTACGAAGTCGTCCATTTTGTCATTCCGAACCGTGCTAGGTCAGCGGGCACCGTGCTGGCGATGTCTGGCGATGCAATCTACATGGATTATTTTTCCTGCCTAGGACCTATTGACCCGCAAATTCCAAGCGGTGACCGAATGGTGTCCGCGCTTTCGTATCGTCGTCAATACGACCGCCTTGTGAAGAAATCTGCTAATACTGGATTGGCGGCGGCAGAATTTGCTCTTCTGGATAAATTGGATTTAGCGCAACTCGATCAAATTGAATTGGCAGCAGAATTATCCAAATCACTTATCCAGGAATGGCTGTCCACATACAAATTCAAAGATTGGGTTAAGGACGGTGTTTCAGTGGAACCGAGAATAAAGCAACAACGTGCCGAGGAAATTGCCAACAAACTAAATGACCATGAAAGGTGGTATAGTCACGGACATGGCATCCACAAGGATGTTTTGGAAAGAGACCTAAAGTTGAAAATTGATGATTACAGCAACAATCCCAACTTCAGAGACATAATCTGGCAATATTTTTGGCCTTCAAGAGAGTATTGTATTCAGAATCAGTTTACACTCGTCCAAACCAGAAGTTATCCGTGAACCCTATAATACAACTCTGTCAATGCTACATACACGGCAAAATTTAACTACGAGGATTATCATGAAACACTCCACATCCGACAAAGCACGGGTTATTGAGAACATTGAAAAAAACTCAGGATTGGATTTGCGCAACTATCGCGAATGGCTAAAAGTAAAGGCGGAGCTTGAAGCCGCTGGGATTAACACCGGTCCCAAAGAACCCGAACCGCAAAAACCGAGACGACGACAACCCATACCTTTTAGTGCTCTCGGTTTATAACCGGGGGCTGGCACTTCTCAATTGAGGAAAATTGATCTCTTTTGAAGGAAAAGACCATGCCAACCTATAGAGACACCTACAGATATTATTTCAAGATAGGCAACAAAATTGTCTATGCTGGCCTCACCAATGATATTGACCGGCGCGAGGTGGAACATCAGAGCAAACGGGGATGGGGCAAAGGGCATATCAAACAAGTGGGGCAACGCACACGCTACGATGTCGCACGAGAATGGGAAAAGGGCGAGGAAAGGCGTGGCATGCCCACGGGTAAGGAGTAGTCCGGCGCGCCGATTTGATGGTTGGGAAACTGACTTATAGCAAGGATGCAAACCTTACATCTCCACGGATGGAGTGACTCCATTTTTACGCTCGGTGATGTTGATATTGCCGAGCACCACAAAACCGCCTTTTTGTGTTCGCGCAACTATCCCGCCAGGGCGGTGTTGCCGGTCTACGACTGGGCGAAAGCGACACGCGAAAACGGGGAATGCGTGATGTCCGGTTTCCATTCCCGGCTTGAGCGCGATGTGTTGGATATTTTGCTCCAAGGCAACCAACCGATCATTCTCGCCGCCGCACGCGGTTTGCCGAAGCAGTATCCGGCCGCGGTCAAAAAAGCGATTGATGACGGCCGGTTACTGGTGACGAGTCCCTTCCCCGCATCTGTGTCGCGCATCACCGCCGATACTTCTCGCCACCGCAACGCTTTTATGCTGTCGGTCGCCAACCGCATCGTCATCGGTCACATGAGTCAGTCTGGCGCACTCGCTGAAGCGTTGTCATCTGTTGCGCATAAAGAAGTTATTCGCCTGAGCGAAGAGTGAGGTTTGCTCGCTATCAAAAAACCATGAACCTGTAAATATGCGCCTGAATCCACCGGGTTTTCTGTCGCTGGATTATGGATATCCCAACTTTGAATGACACCAAAACTTGACAAAGACTCGTTTATATGGCTTATTTCGACATATTTTGTCAAAATTCACCATTAAATGAGGATATAACCAGTGTTAGTCGAATTCAGCGTCACCAACTTCAAGTCCATCAAAGACCGCCAAACGCTCAGTCTGGTTGCGTCAAAAGGCAAGGAGGTTGCGGATACCCAGATTTTGGATGCGTCTCCTTCGGGCGGCGGTTCTGGCATTAAATTGCTGCCTTCCGTGGCAATTTATGGTGCCAATGCTGCGGGCAAATCCAATCTTCTGAAGGCTCTCGAAGAAATGGAAACCATTGTACTGTACTCCGCCAGACAACAGCATCGAGGAGACTTGCTACCAGTGATGCCTTTCAAGTTGGACCCCGCAACACGAAATGCCCCCTCTGAATTTGAGGCAATTTTTATTGCTGAGGGGGTGCGCTATCAATACGGGTTTTCGGCTACCCCTGAGCGCATCGTGGATGAATGGTTGCTTGCCTATCCAAAAAATCGTCCGCAGCATTGGTTTAACCGAGAATGGGATGAGAAAAACAAGAAGCATGAGTGGAGTTTAGGGGCATCTCTGGTTGGAGGAAAAAATCTATGGCAAAAATCAACCCGTGACGATGCTTTGTTTCTTTCCACTGCAATACAACTCAATAGCCAACAACTACAGCCGGTTTTTGATTGGTTTCAAGGGAAACTACACAGAGTTAGCGCTTCAGGATTGACTCCCAATTTCAGCGCATCGTTTTGTGATACACAAAAGGGACAAGAAGTGATTATGAATTTTTTGCGTACTGCGGATTTAAGTATTGATGGCGTTCAAGTAAAAAAAGAATCCTTTGACCGAGAAAAATTACCTAAAACCTTATCAAAAACCGCAAGAGAAGAAGTTGCCAAGGCACTGGAAATCGAGGATCTTTATCAGATTCAGATGGTTCGTCGTGATGCCGAAGGAAAGCCCATTGCATTTGATATTGAGGATGAATCAGATGGCACTCAAAAGTTTTTTTCATTTGCAGGTCCCTGGATTGATGTTTTGGCAAACGGTGAGGTGCTGTTCGTGGATGAACTGCACGGCAGCCTGCACCCAAAATTGGTGGAACTTTTAGTGAATTTGTTTAACAACAAAAAGGCCAATCCCAATAATGCACAACTGATTTTTACCACCCATGAAACTTCTATCCTCAAACAGGAGGTGCTACGCCGCGACCAAATTTGGTTTTGTGAAAAAGACAAGTTTCAGGCAACCCGGATTTATCCTCTGAGTGATTTCCGCCCGCGCAAAGGACGAGAGAATCTGGAAATGATGTATTTGTCCGGCAGATATGGTGCCGTGCCTTATATTGAAAAGGTGCAAGGATAAAAATGGGTACAGATAATTTATTCCACAAACGAAAGGAACGATCGGTTGAAAATCTGGCGCGCCTCCGAAACACACGAGAGTCTTATAGCAGGGTCTTGATTGTGTGCGAAGGGGCGGAGACGGAGCCAAATTATTTCAACGAACTCATTCGCCATTATAAAATCAGCAGTGCCAATGTAGAAATCACAGGTAAATGCGGTTCAAGCCCAAAAAATGTTGTTGACTTGGCCAACAGTCGATACAACGAAGAGAAGAAAAAGGGCAATGCGTTTGACAAAGTGTTTTGTGTGTTTGATAAAGACAGTCATCCCGCTTACCAAAATACTTTGGACAGATTGCGCAACATGAGCCGCCAGAATACTTTCTTTGCCATAACATCAATACCCGCTTTTGAATACTGGTTTTTGTTACATTACGCATACAGCACTCAGCCATATACAGAGACGGGTAGTAAAAGCGCGGCGGACAATCTTATATCTGATCTGCAGAAACATTTACCAGACTATGCAAAAACCAGCAGAGATATGTTTTCCACTTTAATAGATAAAATGGAGACCGCAAAAACCAACGCGGCACGTGCGTTAAGTGCGGCTGAAAGTGCCGATACCGACAACCCATCCACCAGGGTTCACGAACTCGTCGAGTTTCTGCAAAACATTAAACGCTGATGCCGACTTTACAGTTCCACGGATGGAACGCCGCCGTTTTCACATTCGGCGATATTGCTATTGCCGAGCGCCGCAAAACCGCTTTCCTGTGTTCGCGCAAATACCCCGCCAGGGCGGTGTTGCCTATCTATGACTGGGCGAAGGCGATGCGCGATGCCGGGGAATGTGTGATGTCTGGTTTCCATTCCCGGCTTGAGCGGGACCTGCTGGACATTCTGATCAAAGGCGACCAGCCGATCATCCTTGCTACCGCCCGCGGCCTGCCGAAGCGGTATCCGGTCGCCGTCAAACAAGCGATTGATGATGGCAAATTGCTGGTAACAAGCCCCTTCCCTGCATCTGTGTCGCGCATCACCGCCGGCACTTCCCGCCACCGCAACGCGTTCATGCTGTCGGTCGCCGAGCGCATCGTCATCGGTCACATGAGCCAGACTGGCATACTTGCCGAAGCATTGTCATCAGTCGCGCTGCATAAGGAAATCATTCGACTGAGCGAGGAGTGAGGATTTCGCGCGTGCGGATGCGCCGCCGCGTAATGGCGCGGCGGATGGTGACGGGCGGATCGCCGATTTTTAGCTCATCGGTAATGGCTCCTGCAAAATCGTTCCGCCATCGGCACGGTCGGCAAATAATTGCTCCTGCATTATTTGCACTTCCACCGTCCATGGCGGTCGTTTTCGCGGTTATTCAAAAAAATCGGTGTTTCCCTATTGATTTTTTTTTCTTTGACACTATCATTAGCACTCATCGAAGGCGAGTGCTAACAATAAGGCGCATGGCCATTGAAAACACTCAATAATCAAGTTTTTATTTCAATTATTTATAGGAGAAACTAGCGTATGAATATCCGTCCGCTTCATGATCGCGTCGTCGTGCGAAGAGTCGAAGACGAGCGAACCAGCCCAGGGGGCATTGTCATTCCCGATTCCGCGGCCGAGAAACCGATGCAAGGCGAAGTCCTGGCAGTCGGCAACGGCAAGGTGCTGGACAATGGCGATCAACGTGGTCTCGATGTCAAAGTCGGCGACAAAGTGCTGTTTGGAAAATATTCCGGCACCGAAGTCAAAGTTGAAGGCGAAGAAGTGCTTGTGATGCGTGAAGACGACATCATGGGCGTTATCGAAAGCTAATCCATTACAGAACAATTATCACTGAGGACATATTAAGATGGCTGCTAAAGAAGTCGTATTTGGCGAAAGCGCACGCGCACGCATGCTTCGGGGCATCAATACCCTGGCTGACGCCGTAAGAATTACCCTCGGCCCGAAAGGCCGAAACGTTGTACTCGACAAATCATTTGGTGCACCCACCATGACTAAAGACGGTGTTTCCGTCGCCAAAGAAATCGAATTAAAAGACAAGATCGAAAACATGGGCGCGCAAATGGTCAAGGAAGTTGCTTCTAAAACTTCCGATGTTGCCGGCGACGGCACCACCACCGCGACCGTGCTGGCGCAATGTATCGTTCGCGAAGGCATGAAAGCCGTCGCCGCCGGCATGAACCCCATGGATCTGAAACGCGGTATCGACAAAGCGATTATCGCCGCTGTTGACGGTCTGCAAAAGTTGTCCAAGCCTTGTACCGATCATAAAGAAATTGCCCAGGTTGGCACAGTCTCTGCTAATGCGGACACCAGTGTCGGTAACATCATTGCAAAATCAATGGCAAAAGTCGGAAAAGAAGGCGTCATCACCGTCGAAGAAGGCAACACGCTGGAAAATGAATTGGAAGTCGTGGAAGGCATGCAGTTTGATCGCGGCTACCTGTCGCCGTATTTCATCAATAATCAGGACAGCATGTCGGTTGATCTTGAATCGCCGTATATCCTGATTTACGACAAGAAGATTTCAAACATCCGCGACCTGCTGCCGATTCTGGAAGGCGTGGCAAAATCAAGCCGCCCGTTGATGGTTATCGCCGAGGATGTCGACGGCGAAGCGCTGGCTACTCTGGTGGTCAACAACATCCGTGGCATCGTCAAGGTGTGCGCGGTGAAAGCCCCGGGGTTTGGCGATCGCCGTAAATCCATGTTGCAGGATATTGCGATTCTTACCGGCGGTCAGGTGATCTCGGAGGAAGTCGGCATGAGCCTGGAGAGCGCCACTTTGGATGATTTGGGCGAAGCGAAACGCATCCAGATCACCAAGGAAAACACCACCATTATCGATGGCGCCGGCAGCTCAGACGAAATCGAAGGGCGCGTGAATCAAATCCGCGCGCAAATCGAAGAAGCGACTTCCGATTATGACAAGGAGAAAATGCAGGAGCGCGTCGCTAAGCTCGCTGGCGGTGTTGCGGTAATCAAGGTGGGCGCGGCCACGGAAATTGAAATGAAAGAGAAGAAGGCTCGGGTTGAGGATGCGTTGCATTCGACTCGCGCTGCCGTTGAAGAAGGCGTGGTGCCGGGTGGCGGCACCGCTCTGGTTCGTTGCGTTGCCGCAGTTTCCAAAGTGAAAGGCGAAAACCAGGATCAGGACGTGGGTGTCAAAATCGTGGTGCGGTGTCTGGAAGAGCCGTTGCGGCAGATCGTAAGCAATGCCGGTGAGGATGCCTCGGTCATTTTGAACGATGTGGCCAAGCACAAAGGCAACTACGGTTATAACGCCAGCACCGGTGTATTCGGCAATATGATCGAAATGGGTATTCTTGACCCCACCAAAGTTACCCGGGCCGCGCTGCAAAATGCCGGGTCGATTGCTGGATTGCTCATCACCACTGAAGCGATGATCGCAGAACTTCCCAAAGATGAAACCGCGCCGCCAATGCCTGATATGGGCGGTATGGGCGGCATGGGCGGCATGATGTAATTGCTGCTTTCAAAACACTGAAAAAGGCTCCTTCGGGAGCCTTTTTTATGGGAATTATCAAGGAAAGTTGACAAACCCAGGGGTTACTTGATTTCCAACATCGTTGGCTTGCCTTTAAGAATCACAAGTTTAAATCGACGTTTGAGATCTGATTTTTTTGCACGACGCACCTTGCCACGAGGCTTCGGCATTGCTAACAAAGCGCGAGCGGACTTATCTATCTGTTTCAAAGTCATCTGCAAACTCGAATATTAATACAACAATAGTCATTGTCTTTCACCCCATGTATCCTTGAACGCCGCGCCAGCGGCTTCGCTGCCTATCGGCGCTGAGTAATCATGATTTGAATTGAATGGTGGATCTAAATAAATTAAATCTACCGAATTACTGTTCATTCCACGCATAATCGGCAAATTATCACCTGTCCAAATTGTCTGGTTAGCCCAATTCATTGTGTTAGTTCCTCGTAGGTTATAGTTTTGCCGACCATCCTTCCGAAAAGAGCGTCAATTCGGTCACCAGTATCAATAGAGCAATTACCCTCATTGAGTCGAAAGGTAAATTCATTCACATATCGGTGCGTGTGTTTGTCGCTCCAATTATGATAAACGCCGTTATATCCGCGCTTCAATACCGCCCAAACGCTTTCAATGCTGTTTGTATGTGCCATTCCATTAACAAACTCTTTGGCACTATGTTTGACCGCCATATGATTGTAAGCGGTGTTCAATCGGTCGTAACTGCGATGCTCGTCGGTGTAGATAGTCGCCCCGGCTTCCACTGATGAATCAATTTCCCGGCGCATTGTAACCATACCGGTATCTCCGATCGGTTTCGCTTTTACTTTACCACCACGCTCACGCATACCCAACACTGCTTGCTTGCCGCGACCACCGGTGGCGTGTCGAGGCTTGCTGTCATGACGGTTTTTTTGTTTGCCACCGATGTAGGTTTCATCAATTTCAACCACTCCAGCCAGCATTTCGTTTTTGCCGGCACAGGCCTCACGAAGTCGATGAAGCAGATACCAGGCACTTTGCTGGCTGATTTCTAACTCTTTTGATAATTGAAGGCTTGATATTCCTTTTCGCGCTGTTACAAGCAAGTAGGCGGCGATAATCCATTTGCGTTTCGGTATCTTTCCGTATTCCAGCGGCGTGTCATGCCACGCAGTGAAGTAATGACGGCCAGATTTACACCACCATCTGCCCAATTGTTTTTGTGGAGTAAATCGCTCAACCGAGCCGCATTTCGGGCAGGTTGGCGTGTCGCCCCAGCGCAACCGTTCTAAATAGGTTACTACGCTTTGCTCGTCGGGGAAATAATTTAACAGTCCGACAAGACCGATGGTTTTTGCTTTTCTGGTCATGAGTAGTCCTCTTTTTTTGGTATGATAATCCTAATCTATCTTTGGCGTTTTGTCAACTCTTTAATCAAATTCTGTTAGGAGTAAATTATCTGTCCTAATAATTAACACGTGAACTGTCCGGATTTATTCTATCCTATTTGGGGGTGGCAAATGAACCGGACAGCCTTTGTTGAGGAATTAAAACAGATGAGATTTGAAGAGGCCTATGAAGGATATCAATGCAAACGATTAAGCCAAGAGGAGGCAGCCAGTTTGTTAGGAGTCTGCAGTCGTAGTTTTCGCAGGTATATCAACCGTTATGAAGAGTCAGGGCTAGAAGGCTTGTGTGACAAAAGACTGCACGCCCTATCAGTACGGTGCGCTCCGGTTGATGAGGTGATGGCATTAACTGATTTATATTCCAGTCGATATAATGGCTGGAATGTCAGGCATTTTCATCGTTGGCGTCAACGAAAACACCAGGGGTCACGTAGCTATAGCTGGGTTAAAAACCAACTTCAAACAGCTAATTTGGTGGCCAAAGGTCAATCACCTGGACCTCATCGCATTAGACGGCTCCCCAGTGCATTGCCCGGCATGATGATCCATCAAGATGGCAGCGCCCATTTATGGGTGCCCGGGGTGTATTGGGATTTAATTGTGACTATGGATGATGCCACTAACGAGCATTATTCCATGCGCTTTGTTGAACAGGAAGGCACGGTCAGTTCGTTGCTGGGTGTCAAAGATGTACTCAAGGCTAAAGGTATTTTCTGTACTTTCTATTCCGACCGGGGCAGCCATTACTGGCATACACCAGAGGTGGGCGGCAAGGTGGATAAAAACAATCCGACTCAATTTGGCATTGCCCTTAAACGCTTAGGCATTGATATGATTGCCGCCTATTCGCCTGAGGCTCGCGGGCGATCTGAACGTGCCTTTGCTACTCACCAAGGGCGCTTGCCTCAAGAATTGGCTCTCAACGGCATCACCGATATAAAAGCCGCTAATGCATACCTTAACCATCATTACATGCCGGCCTTCAATGAGGAGTTTGCCCGTCCTGCAAGAGAACAAGGCAATGCGTTTGTCCGGCTTGCCGGTGTTAATCTGGATGATTGCCTTTGTCAGCGTTATGAGCACCGGGTGAGGAAAGACAATTGCGTGCAATTTAACAACCTCAATTTACAGCTGCCGAAAGACAAACATCGCTATCATTACATCAAAGCCAAAGTAAAGGTTGTGATCCATTTAGATGGCTTGATTTCAATTTTTCATGGTCCTAGACGACTGGGACGATATTCAAAAGATGGCTGTTTATTGAATGAGGAACAAATACAGGCTGACGTTGCGTAAATCCGCTTCACAATGTCATGAGTATAAACCAATTAAAAGCGGACAGATGTCGTGTTAATTATTAGGACAGTTCTATTTACTCCTAACACTCTTTAATCAAATTCCTTTCGATTTTGTCAACTTTCCTTGATAGTTCCCTTTTTTATTTACATGGATGTAAGGGCAAATAATTGCTCCTGCATTATTTGCACTCCCGCCATCCGTGGCGGTCGTATGCCGATTTTGCAGGAGCAAAAAATCGGCGATTGACATGGATGTAAGGGCAAATAATTGCTCCTCGGCAATTGCTCCTGCATTGCTCTAATAAGTTACGTCCATGTAACGATGCATTATTTGGTTCAAGATACTTTAAGGTATAGTGAAATGGTCATAACTAATTGTTCTATAAATGAAAAACAAGCATGTCATTCGTTGCCGAATTTCGGAGAATAAATTCAGGGCGATTCCACGGCTGTTTTGCCTTGATATCGAGGCTTGCAAAGTCGCTCGAATCACAGGCATCTCTGGCTCGGCGACCAGCCGATTGTATGCTCAAATCAGACAACGCATGGCCGGGCAATGCGAGCGTATGTGTTCACTAATTCATCGCCCGTTTTGTTCCTTTCCGGCGGTGCTTTAGCACCGCCCTCTCAGCCGTCATTCTCGCCGGCAGGCGGAAAAAACCGCCCTCCCTGCCGTCATTCTCGCCGAAGGCGGGAATCCAGTTAAATATCTGTCACGCGTAGCGTGACTCTTTTTGGCATCCGGCTTTGCCAGACACAAACCGGCGGCATCAAAGCAAAGGAGTCCGGCTACGCCGGACGGCATACTCCACTGGATTGCCCGGCCAATAATAATATGGGCCGGGCAATGACGCCCCTTATTTGTCATTCTCGCCGGCAGGCGGGGATCCAGAGTGGCGTAGCCGCCGGGACGCGCGCATACATTAGCGGCAAGCAACAAGCACCATCGCCTTGCCGTCATTCTCGCATCGAACGGCGCGGCATCAAAGCAAAGGAGTTCGGCTACGCCGAACGGCATATTCCACTGGATTGCCCGGAACAAGCCGGGCAATGACGAGTTGGGATACAATGGTGAATTGAGAGGACAAAGGCGCGTTGAGACGCCAAAGCACACGAGAGAAAATGTCCGGCTACGCCAGAGCACGTTTTAGTGTCACGCTTTGCGTGACACTTATTTACCATTGTCTTCTCAAAAGAACTCATCGCCTTCCGATTCACCATTGTCCCCCCAGCCCGTCATTCTCGCCGCAGGCCGGACTCCTTTGAAAGAGTGTGAGTTTCGCTTCAATATGCGCCACGAAAACAGGTGTCAATATCTGCTGAAATCTATCCGAAATCGACCGCTTAAAGTATCTTGAACCCATTATTTTCACTCCCGCCATATTTCCCGGCTAATCCAAAACGACACTAAAGCATCGGTTGCTGTGACCTGCTGCGATTAGACTCGTGGTATGATTAGCGACTATTCATGGATGAAATTAAAAGGATTGCCTATGAGGATTGATCGTGGCGTTCGGTTGCCGGCTTCAATATATTTACTTGCCTTTTCCAGTGGCGTAATCGGCCATCGTTTTCTCGATGCGTTAATCCCGCTATGGGTAACCTTGGTCGCCTTGCTGTTTTGTGCGCTTGTGGCGTATTGGAAGAACGCGGCGCGGTGGGTGTTTGTATTTGCCCTCGGTGTGGCCTGGACAAATTTCACTGCTACAAACTTGTTGCATACCACGATTGATAGCGCATTGGAAAAGCAGGATGTGGTGGTGAGCGGAAAAATAGTCGGCGTGCCGGTGCAAACGCCGCGCTATTCGCGATTTGATTTTGTCGTCGACACCCTGACCTGGCAAGGCAAAGCCTATGATTCGCCCGGCAAGATAAGATTAAAAGCCTACCACAACGCCGATGTATTCAAGGCGAATCAGGCTTGGCGGTTCACCGTGCGCCTGAAGCAAGCGCGCGGCTATCAAAATCCAGGCAGTCGATTCAACTATGAAACCTATTTGTTTGAACACCGCATTCGTGCGACCGGGTATGTTCGCAACGAAGCGTCCAATCGGCTGCTTAACCCAAGCCTGAATAAATATTCCATTTCAAAATTCCGCGAGCGCATCAGCACATTTATCCAAATCCATATGCGGGACGCCCCTCGCCACGGCATATTGACCGCCCTGATCGTTGGCGTAAGGGGCGCGATGAGCGATGCCGACTGGCGTATTTTGCAAAATACCGGAACCATCCACCTGGTCGCGATTTCCGGGCTGCATATCGGTTTGGTTTCCGGGTTGGTAATGTGGGTGGCGGCACGGGTTTGGCGCTTGACCGGGCAACTGCAAACCCGAATACCGGCGCAAAATGTTGCGGTGATTTCAGGGTTGGTCGCAGGATGTTGTTACGCCTTGCTGGCGGGGATGACAATCCCCACCCGGCGCGCGGTTGTTATGTTATCCGTAGTCGCGATATCGATGTTGTTAAAAAGAAAGCCGGTGCCGTTTGAGTTGTTGATTCTGGCGCTGAGTGTCGTTTTGCTGGTCGATCCACTGACTCCGCTGGCTACCGGATTCTGGCTGTCTTTCTGTGCGGTGGCGGTGATCATTTGTTGCGTGACAAAACTCAATCAAAATACCCGCCACGAAAACACTCGCCACATAAATACTCGACCCGGCAACAAGTACTCGCTTCCCGAAAAAACCAAAGGGTGGCTGTCCATCCAACTGGGCTTGAGTTTTGGAATGGCGCCGCTGTTATTGCTGCTGTTCCATCAACTGTCGTTAATCGCGCCGCTGGCGAATTTGGTCGCCATTCCCGTGATTGGCTTCGTCGCGGTGCCGGCGGCATTGTTCGGTTTGTGCTTGTTTGCTTTGGGGTTTCCCGAATTGGCTTTGGTGGTATTTGAGTATGTGCTGATTGCCATCGATCATGTTTGGTCGGTTTTGCAGTTCCTGGCCGCCGCCAACTGGTCGGTCTGGCAACCCCCGTCCGCGCCCATTTGGGCTTTGATGCTGGCTGCTGTTGGCGCCGCTTTGCTGTTTTTCCGCCCGCCGTTTCCGGCAAGATTCACAGCGGTTTTATGGTTTTTACCGCTGCTCTTTTTCCAGCCTGAAAAGCTCGGTCACGGCGCATTCAAATACACCATGCTCGAGGTCGGTCATGGCTTGGCCAGCGTAGTGGAAACCCAAAACCATACCCTGGTTTACGATACCGGACCGAAATTCAATGGTGGCATGGATGCGGGCAAGACGGTGGTCGTGCCTTATCTAAAGTCCCGTGGTATCCGCAATATCGATAAATTGATAATCAGCCATGAACACAGTGATCATGCCGGCGGTTATCGAGCCATCAATAGCGTATTTAATATCGATCATTTTCTTGCTGGAGTGCCCGATAAAATTGATGGCGCACCATTACTTGCGGAAAAATGTCTGGGTGGGCAGAAATGGCTCTGGGATGGGGTTCGCTTCGAAATACTGTGGCCGCTGAACCACGACTTTGCGAAAGGCAATAATGCGTCATGCGTGCTTAAAATTAGCTCCAGATTCGGCTCGTTGCTTCTGACCGGCGATATAGAAGGTCCAGCGGAAAGAATGATGGTGGCGAGGCACGGCGAGCGGCTCGCTGCCGATATACTGCAGGTGCCGCATCAGGGAAGCAAGACCTCATCAACGACAACATTTTTGAGCCGGGTCAAGCCGAAATTGGCGCTATTGAGCAGCGGATACCTCAATCAATTCGGTCACCCCCATCAAGTCATTTCTGAGCGATATGCGTTGCGACAAATTCCCCTGATCGATACCGCTCACAGCGGTGCGCTGACTATAAATTTCGACCACACTCAACAACAGCTAAACCATCGGCCAAACTATCGAGACGGCCTGAACGGATACTGGTTTGAGCCGAAGGGTGCGACAAACAATACGCTATAACGCACCGGCGCTGATAAAATTTAAGTTCCTCAAATAACTATCGGCAACTACCGGCAATCTATTTGCGCTTAATCGTGCATGTGGATATAATGAACTCCCTTTTATCTCAGAAGTGAGGATGGTATGGAGTATTTAAATAATCTAATCAGTCAAATCAACGCCTTCGTCTGGGGGCCTCCGATGCTCGGTATGTTGGGTGTTACCGGATTGCTATTGACGCTTGGCCTGGTTTTTATGCCGTGGCGCAAGGTCGCTTACGGGTTTCGGCTGCTGTTCGCCAAAGACGATGGCAGCGGCGAGGGTGAAGTCAAGCCATTTAATGCGCTGATGACCGCGTTATCGGCGACCGTCGGCACCGGTAATATCGCTGGCGTGGCAACTGCCATCGCTCTCGGCGGACCCGGCGCAATTTTTTATATGTGGGTCATCGCCCTGTTCGGGATGGCGACCAAATACGCCGAGGCGGTGTGTGCGGTAACCTATCGTGAAGTCGATTCAACCGGTAAATACGTCGGCGGGCCGATGTATTATTTGAGCCGTGGGGTCGGCGAGTTCGCGCCCGGGCTCGGTAAAAGCCTGGGCTTTTTGTTTGCCTTGTTTGGCGCCATCGCCGCTTTCGGTATCGGTAACGCAGTGCAGGTTAATTCCATGGCGGCGGTGTTGAATGATAGTTTCAACGTTCCCACTTATGCGACCGGCATCGTTGTCGCCGCGCTGGTGGGGTTTGTGATTTTGGGCGGAATCAAGCGTATCGGTGATGTCGCCGGTAAGTTGGTGCCGGCGATGATCGTTTTATATGTCGGTGCGTCGCTGGTTATCATCCTGATAAACATTGCTGAAGTGCCGGCCGCAATAGGGTTGATTTTCAAATACGCCTTTGAACCGGCCGCCGCCGCGGGTGGATTTGCGGGTGCTGCTGTGGCTGCTGCCATTCGTTTCGGTGTGGCGCGTGGTGTATTTTCCAATGAAGCTGGCCTCGGTTCTGCGGCTATCGCCCATGCTGCTGCCAAAACCGACAACCCGGTGCGTCAGGGAATCATCGCCATGCTCGGTACGTTCATTGACACCCTCGTTGTGTGCACCATGACGGCATTGGTGATTTTAACCTCTGGCGCGTGGACTAGCGGACTAAATGGTGCGGTGTTGACCTCAACCGCCTTTTCCAACTCCATCGGCGGTGGGCAATATATCGTTACCATCGCACTGGCGGTTTTCGCGTTCACCACCATTTTGGGCTGGTCGTACTACGGCGAGCGTTGTTGGCAGTACCTGTTTAAAGAAAAAACGGTGATAATTTACCGTGGTTTGTGGGTGCTGGCGGCATTGGGCTTCGCCAATGTCAAGGTGGATTTCGTATGGAATCTAGCCGACACGCTCAACGGGCTGATGGCAGTGCCGAACCTGGTTGGTCTGTTACTGTTGGCGCCGATGGTGTTTAAGGTGACCAGCGACTATTTCGATAAAGAAAAGAAGTTAGCCGACCGCGACGGATGACGGCGGTGGCGGCAACGCCATCGCTGTCGCCATCGTCACCAGCACGGTGATCACCGCGACCGTCGCCGTTCGCGTGACATCGGCGGCGGGCATTGCGCGTATCACGGATGATGCGCGCAAATCCGCCCCGCGGTTGACCGTCGCCGCGCGTGTCCGTAGCATTTCCTGAGCATTCATTTTGAGCAATCACGTTCTGGTCACCGGCGGCGCGGGCTACATCGGCTCGCACACCGCATGGCATCTGGTCGCGGCCGGGCACGAAGTCGCGGTGCTGGATAACCTGTATTCCGGGCATCGCTGGGCGGTGCCCGGCGGCGCGGCGTTTTACCAAGGCGACATCCACGACCGCGCGTTGCTCGACGAAATAATCCGCGCGCGCGGCATCGACGCGGTGATGCACTTCGCCGGTCACATCATCGTGCCCGAGTCGCTGGAAAATCCCGCCAAGTATTACCGCAACAACGTGGTCGGCTCGCTCAACTTGATCGACGCCTGCATCGCCAACCGCGTCCGCCATTTCATATTTTCATCCAGCGCGGCGGTGTATGGCGCGCCGGAGTTTTGCCCGGTCAGCGAAGCCGCCGCGCCGCGCCCAATCAACCCTTATGGCGCGACCAAGTTAATCACCGAATGGACGCTGCGCGATTTATCGGCGGCGTCGCGGTCGTTCAATTATGTCGCGTTGCGCTACTTCAACGTCGCCGGCGCGCACGCCGACGGTGCCCTCGGGCAAGCCACGCCCGAGGCCACCCATCTAATCAAAGTCGCGTGCCAAGTCTCGACCGGCGCGCGCCCGCGCATGACGATTTTCGGCGATGACTACCCGACGCCCGACGGCACTTGTGTGCGCGATTACATTCATGTGGATGACTTGGCATCCGCGCATCTCGACGCGCTCGACTACCTCGCGCGTGGCGGCGGCGACAGCGTCGTGCTGAACTGCGGCTACGGTCGCGGGTTCAGCGTGCGCGAAGTGATTGATTGCGTCAAGACCGTGAGCGATGTGGACTTCGCAGTGAAGACCGCGCCGCGCCGCGCCGGCGATCCGCCGGAGTTGGTCGCCGACAATGAAAAAATCAAGCGCGTCTTAAACTGGCAGCCGCGCCACGACGACCTCGCGACCATCTGCCGTTCTGCTTACCTGTGGGAGAAAAAACTCGCGGCGGAAAAAAGTTGACTGCCGCCGGGCAAAATTTGATGACGCGGTTGTGGCAAAAAGACCTGTCCCTGTGGCACCAAGCCGAAGTGGACGGCGGTTGCAGTTCGGATTCCATCGCCAACCGCCTGGGTTGGCTGGATGCGGTTGAATGGATGGAGGAGCATGTCGGCACGCTCGGCGACTGGGCGCGACAGGTCGCCGAGTCCGGCCAATTCGACCAGGTTATTTTATTGGGCATGGGCGGTTCCAGCCTTGCCGCCGAGGTGTTTTCGGCGGTGTTTGGCAGTCAATCAGGCTACCTGCGACTGCAGGTTGTGGACACCACATCGCCGGCGCAAATCAATGCGCTTGATGTCGATCTTGGGCGCTCTTTGATTATGGTCGCCAGCAAATCCGGCGGCACGGTGGAGACCGCGGATTTATTCGCCTACTTTCATTCCAGATTGCAAGCGCAGGTGAATCGCCCCGGCGACCATCTGGTCGCCATTACCGATCAAGATTCGCGGCTTCATCGGCAAGCCATTGACATGAATTTCACGCGTGTTTTTGTTAACCCGTCCGACATCGGCGGGCGCTATGCCGCGTTGAGCTATTTTGGCTTGGCGCCGGCCGCGTTGATGGGCGTTGACCTGAACCGGTTACTGGCGCAAACCCGGGCGTTTAGTGCGAGTTGTCGATCAGACGATGCCAGCAATCCAGTGCTTCAGTTGGCGAGATTGATGGGCAATGGAGCAATCGCGGGCAAACCTGTTTTGGAACTGCGGCTGGCTCGGCCGTTGCAATCCTTGGCGGTTTGGATTGAGCAACTGGTTGCGGAAAGCACCGGCAAAGATGCGCAGGGCATCCTGCCGGTGTACGATGAGCCGGGAATCGATGCGCTTGAGCACGGATATAATCGCTCCGAGCATCGCTCCGAGCATCGAGCCAGCGTGTATGTCGGGCTTGGCGACGCGTCGCAAGAGGGGCAAACCACCGCCGATATGCAGTGGCAACTGGGTGATCGATACGACCTTGGGAGGGAGTTTCTGCGCTGGGAAATGGCCACCGCGCTTGCGGCAAGCATCATGGGAATCAACCCATTCGACCAACCCGATGTGGAACAAGCGAAGCAGCAGACGCGCGCATTTGTGGCCGGTCGGGAAGCGCACGCGTTCAGCAGATTATTTGAAAACCAGCACTACGCGGTGTATGCCGATTGCGCGGACGACCATGCCGCCACCGCGGCGGCGGTGTTCGACCATTTCCGCGACGCCGCCGATGGCGCGTGGTATTTGGCGGTGCTGGCGTATCTGCCGAATTTCGACGCGGTCAACGACCGACTGCAAGCGCTGCGCCGCGGGTTGGCGCAACGCTTTGCATTGACCACGACATTGGGTTACGGCCCGCGTTATTTGCACTCCACCGGGCAGTTGCACAAAGGCGGACCAGCGGGCGGATGCTTCATCCAGATCACCGAGCAGGATATGGATGACATCGCCATCCCCGGGCGCGAATATGGTTTCGCTGATTTGCACCGCGCGCAAGCCGACGGCGATTACGCCGTGTTGCAGCGCAAAGGTCGTCCGCTAATGCGGATAACATTAAAAGGCGATAGACTGGGGGCTTTGGACAAACTGGCGACGCACTTGACCGCCAAACGCGGCACATAATATGGTTACATTTCAACAGCTTATAATGACATTGCAGCAATACTGGGCCGATCAAGGCTGTGTCATTCTGCAACCCTATGATATGCAGATGGGTGCGGGAACATTTCATCCGGCAACGTTTTTGGGCGCCATAGGCCCGGAACCGATGCGCGCCGCTTATGTGCAGCCGTCGCGTCGCCCCACAGACGGTCGCTATGGTGAAAACCCCAATCGTTTGCAACACTATTTCCAGTTTCAGGTGGTACTGAAACCATCCCCGGAAAATTTCCAGGACTTGTATCTTGGCTCCCTGTCCAGCCTTGGGCTGGATATGTTGAAGGACGACGTGCGATTTGTAGAAGATGATTGGGAGTCACCGACTTTGGGTGCCTGGGGTCTGGGATGGGAAATCTGGATAAACGGCATGGAGGTTTCTCAATTTACTTATTTCCAACAAGTGGGTGGTTTGGATTGCAAGCCCGTTACCGGTGAAATCACCTATGGTCTGGAGCGCATCGCCATGTATTTACAAGGTGTGGATTCGTTGTTTGATTTAGTTTGGCGCGAGGGTTCAAATAGCGCCACAGCCGGATACAGTTATGGCGATCTTTACTTGCAAAATGAAGTGCAGCAGTCGGTTTATAATTTTGAATGTTCAGGTATCCCGCAGCTTTTTGATCAATTCAATGCGACGGAAGCCATGGCGCTAAAATTATTGGAAAAGGAATTGCCCTTACCCGCCTATGAACAAATGCTGACCGCTTCCCATGCCTTTAATTTACTGGATGCTCGACATGCCATCGGTGTGACCGAGCGCGCCCGATATATTGGGCGGGTGCGTCAGTTGGCAAAGGGCGTGGCGCAACGCTATTACGATAGCCGGGAAAAACTCGGCTTTCCCGGCTGCGTCAAAACCGCGCCGCGGCGGCCGCGACGGCGAGCGAAAGCGGGGACGCGATGATGGCGCAAGTGAGCAAGGCGGCGAGAAAATCGCCAAGAAAATTTGCGGGCCGGCGGAAAAACCTGTTAATTGAACTAGGCACCGAAGAACTGCCACCGAAGGTGCTAAAAAATCTGGCGCAGTCATTCGCGCAAAATTTCTTCGATGGCTTGGTCGCATCTGGCGTGGCCGAGAATAAACCGAATCAGTACAAATACTATGCTACACCCCGAAGGCTTGCGGTATGGGTCAAAGGCGTTTCCCCAAAACAGCCTGACCAGATTGAACAGCGAACAGGTCCGGCCGTAGCGGCGGCATTTGACCATCGGGGCAATCCGACTGCCGCTGCGCAAGGGTTCGCAAAATCCTGTGATGTGCCTGTTTCGAGATTGAAAAAACGGGTTTCCGATAAAGGGTCGTGGCTGGTTTTTGAAAACAAGGTAAAAGGTAAAAACTTAAATGTGCTGGTTACGCAATGTTTAAATGACAGCATAAAAGCGTTGCCCATTCCCAAACGAATGCGCTGGGGAAATAGCGATGTGGAGTTTGTCAGGCCGGTACATTGGTTGCTGGCACTGTACGGCAGTGATTTGATTCGAACCGAAGTGTTAGGACTAAAAGCCAATCGTTTCACCAGAGGGCATCGGTTTCATTGCCCTGGAACATTAAGGATACCTTCGGCAGATCGGTATCTTAATACATTAAAGTTGAATGGATTCGTGATCGCCGACTACCAGACTCGTCAATTGATGATCGTTAAGCAGACCACTCGCCTGGCAAAAAAAGCCGATGCCCAAGCGGTAATCGGTCAAAATTTACTTGACGAGGTTACCGGTTTGGTTGAATGGCCGATGGCATCTTTGGGAGAATTTGAGCAGAAATATTTAAAATTGCCCAAGGAAGTTTTGATCTCAACGATGGTCGATCATCAAAAGTATTTTCATATTACCAATCAGAAAGGAAAGCTGGTGCCGTTGTTTGTTTCGGTCGGCAATATCAAAAGCAAGACGCCAAAACGGGTACGCCAGGGTAATGAGCGCGTACTCCGTGCCCGGTTGTCTGATGCCGAATTTTTCTGGAAGACCGACCAGAAAGTCAAGCTGCATGATCGTGTCGATTCGTTGAAAGGCGTTTTGTTTCATAATCAACTTGGCTCAATTTACGACAAAACAATCCGTGTAGGAAGGTTAGCGGGCGTGATTGCAACAAAACTCAACATCGACAAGAAAGGCGTACAGCGTGCTGCCAGGCTGTGCAAGGCCGACCTGGTGACCGACCTGGTGGGTGAATTTCCTCAGTTGCAAGGCACCATTGGCAAGTATTATGCGACCAAACAAGGCGAGGACAGAGACGTTGCCGATGCCATTGAGGGTCACTACAAGCCGAGGTACGCGAACGACAAATTGCCGTCGACCCCTTTGGCGCAATGTGTCGCGCTGGCAGACCGGATTGATTCGCTGGTGGGTATATTTGCGACTGCCGAAGTGCCAACCGGAGACAAAGATCCGTTTGCCCTGCGCCGCGCTGCGTTGGGCGTGTTGCGAATAATCATCGAAAGAAAACTTGACCTGGATTTATTTGAATTGCTTTCTCGGGCAATGAAGCAGTATGTCAATTCAGGTCTAAAAAATATTGATACCCGTAACCCGGTAATTGACCAGGTATTTGAATTCACCAATGAGCGACTGAAAGGATATTTTCAGTCTCAAGGTTTCAGTGCGGAGCAAATCTCTTCGGTGCAATCTTGCAAACCTGCTAAACCTCTCGACTTCGCAAATCGCTTGCAGGCAGTGAGTCGTTTTTTCAGCAAGCGGCGTGCTGCCGCTGAATCTTTGGCTTCGGCTAATAAACGAATCGCAAATATTTTAACCCAGGCTAATATTCATCTTGATCCCGGTCATAATATTGATGGCGATGGCGGCAATATCAAGTTCAACAACAAACTAATGACAGACCATGCGGAAAGACAATTAGCGAAGGGTGTCGAAACAATCAGCAAGGAAGTTAAGGGATACTTTATTACCGCTCAATACGAGAAAGGCTTCGACAAGTTGTCTGCGTTAAAAGCCCCGGTCGATCAATTTTTTGATGAGGTAATGGTGATGCACGATGACCCGGCGATTAGAAATAATAGATTGGCATTGCTGATCAAAATTCGCCAATTATTTTTGGGCGTAGCCGATATTTCCCGTATTCGGATTGACAAATGAAGCAGGATTCCAATGATTCTTTTGAGGCAATGATTGCCAAAGCGAAAATAACAGCATCGGAAATATTCAGGCGGATTAAGAATGGAGAATAGCAAATTAATTATTCTGGATCGGGATGGGGTAATCAATCACAATTCGGATGATCATATAAAGTCCCCGGAACAATGGGTTGCGATTCCCGGAAGTTTGGAAGCGATCTCCCGACTTTGCCGGGAAGATTATCGAGTAGTGGTAATTACCAACCAATCCGGGATTTCCAGAGGTCTGTTCACGATCAATACGTTGAATAAAATTCACCAAAAAATGCTCGACGAATTGCACCATAGCGGCGGGGAAATCAGCGCAATATTTTTCTGTCCGCATAGTGCAGACGATCAGTGCGAATGCAGGAAACCTAAACCGGGAATGTTTCTTGAAGTATCAAAACGGCTGAAATACAGCCTGAAGGATGTTTATGCGGTGGGTGATTCGGTGCGCGATTTACAGGCCGCCGCCACCGCCGGAGCGATGCCGGTACTGGTCGAAACCGGGAACGGGTTAAGCAGTATCGAAGAGATTTCGAAGCATGATTATGAACCCGCCATTGCCACTGTACCGAAGTTTAAGGATTTGAGTCGCTTTGTCGATAATTTGTTAAGCGCGCAGTGTTGATTATTGCTGCGGTAATTCTTTATGCTGTATTTGCGTTCACTGCTGTATCTCACTGGCCAGATCATAACCACTATGATTGTCAGTCTGATCGCTATTTGTTGTTTCTTTTTGCCGTCGTTGACTCGCGCAAAAGTAATTTCGATTTGGGCGCGCTTTAACATCTGGACCTTGAGAATGTTGTGCGGCATCAGTTACCGGGTAACCGGTGCGGAAAACATCCCCCGCCAACCGTCCATCGTCATCTCAAACCATCAGTCTGCATGGGAAACGCTTTGCTTCCAACTCATTTTCCCGGCCCAGTCCTATTTGATAAAAAGGGAATTGCTGTGGCTGCCATTTTTTGGATGGGGATTGGCAATGAATCGACCTATCGCTATCGATCGTTCAAAAAAAACCAAGGCGTTGGAGCATTTAATCAAACAGGGAATAATTCGTTTAAACGAAGGACGCTGGCTGGTTATTTTTCCGGAAGGCACGCGAATGGCGCCTGGAAAACCAGGTGAATTTCAGGTTGGCGGTGCGATGATTGCCGCCAAATCCGGGCATCCGATTGTTCCTGTAGCCCATAATGCCGGGTTATTTTGGTCCAAGAATGGCTTCCTGAAATACCCCGGAGTGGTGGATGTGATTATCGGGCCGGTGATAGAAACTCGTGGCAGAAAAACCCGGGAAATTAACCGGGAGGTTGAAGCCTGGATTTACGCAAATCTGGAGAAATTACCAGATAGTCGGCCAAGCAGTCGGTCAGGTAGTCGGCCAGGCAGTCGGTAATCTTCAGGCATTGGATAACTGGATAAATTGATTCACTGTTAAATTTTCGGCGCGCCTGGAAGAATCAACCCGCGCATTTTTAAATTGTTGCGCTGAAATTATTGATTGCAAAGAATTCCGCAATGTTTTTCTGCGTTGGGAGAATGCGAGTTTGACAATTTCGTTAAGTCGGATGCGATCGCGGACATGACGAGATGCCGCCCTAGAGAGTGGTGTGGGGGTCAGGCGAATTACCGTTGACTCGACTTCTGGCGGCGGATCAAAGGCCTGGGGCGGAACATCAAACAAGCATTGACAGTCCAACTCCAGCGCCGCCATTACCGATAACCGACCATAGATTTTGCTTCCAGGTGCGGCGCTTAATCTTTGTGCAACCTCTTTTTGCAACATGAATAGCATATCCTGAATGTGCTCGACGGATTTGAGCAAATGAAATAAAAGGGGCGTGGAAATATTGTAGGGAAGGTTGCCGATTATCCGAACCTTGTTACTTGTTTCGTTCTTTAAATCATCCGAGATGACAGGCGGCACGTTACCGGTCAGTTCGGAACAATTAAACACAGAAGCGATTTCAAAGTTTAATATATCGGACTGAAACAGGGTTAGCCGATCTGAGTCGTACTTTTCGCTGAGTGTGGCGGCCAGATCCCGGTCAAGTTCGACCACTGTGAGATGGCCAATACGATCTAATAAACGTTCTGTAAGCGCACCGCTACCGGGCCCGATTTCCAATACTAATTCGTTATCCGCTGGATGGAACACATTTACGATTCTTTCCAGAACATTTTCATCTGTGAGAAAATGCTGTCCGAAACGCTTGCGCGGTGTCATTCCATGTATCATGCGACTCAAAGTATTTTTTACCGATTGCCCGCAAATTCGATTGCCAGATTGATGGCGGCGACTAAACTCGATTCCGTTGCCAGGCCGCTACCCGCGAGCTCCAATGCCGTACCGTGATCTACTGAGGTTCGTATTATCGGAAGTCCAAGAGTAACATTGACCACTTCTCCGAATCCGCTGTGCTTAATAACCGGCAGCCCTTGATCGTGGTACATCGCCAGGACGCCATCAAGCTGGCTCAATTGGGTTTGGGTGAATGCCGTATCGGCCGGTAACGGGCCAATCAGATTGAACCCTTGTTGCTGCATTGCTGAAATTGCCGGCCCAATAATTTCAATTTCTTCTTTGCCGAGATGGCCGCCTTCGCCGGCATGGGGGTTCAGCCCGCATATTCCAATTTTGGGATTATCGATGCCATAAAGCGCGGTGATATCTCTGGCCATAACCTTAAGTACGGATTGAATGCGGTCACCAGTAATATGATCCGCCACTTCTCTTAAAGGCAGGTGGGTGGTAACCAGGCAAACACGGGTAGTGCCGTTGGCAAGCATCATCACCGGTTGGTTGGCCCCGGTGCGCTTGGCTATCCATTCGGTATGGCCTAAAAAAGGTATCCCGGCATCATTGATTATTCCTTTATGCACTGGCGCCGTGACCATGGCATCGAATTCCCCGGATAGGCACAAATCTACGGCGGTATCGATACAGCGAGTGACATACCGGCTGTTTTTTTGGTCCAGTTTGCCCGGCGTAACCGGAGTGGAAACTTCTAAAGGAATAACCGAGACTCGCCCTGAGCGGCCCTCTGGGTGGCCTCCTGAGTGACCTGGGTTGGATTTATCGGTTGACTCATATTCATTAAAATCCAACGCCATGCCAAGCAGCTCGGCGCGATCTCTAAGTAAATTTAGACCGCCGACTACCGCCAAGGCGGCATCAAACCCTTGCTGGGCGGCTTTAATCACAATATCCGGGCCGATGCCTGCGGGTTCGCCGCTACAAATTATAATTTTTGGTAGTGCCATGATCATTTTACCTGAGTTCATTTTGCCTGAGTGAAGGACACTAATGTTGGGTGAAACAAGCCATCAATGCACGATAATTGTTTATGGATTGTAGCGATCAGCAATGGGCTGTATTGTATGCGCCCCGTACCCGCACCAGACAAATTTCCCCATCTTTACTTGTCCGTTGATTTTTGAGGGGTCAAGTCTTCCTGTTTTCCACTGGGCTGTGGCTCCTCAGCTTGCGGTTGGTCAGACGGCCACGCGTCAGAATGCGGCAAGTCTTCGGGCCAGTTTTCTGCCCCGCCTTCGGACATGGGCGGTATTTCAGCCGTCCGCCATCCAAATTCATCAAAACTCACACGGCCTTTTTGATCGAATATAACGCCCTCGTCGATAAGTTTCTGTCTTTGCCGTTGATCACTGCTACCTTGTTTGCGCGCGCTGATTTCCCCCTTGCTATTGATCACTCGGTGCCACGGAATGGCTTGATCGTCTGGCGTGGCCGCCATGGCATAGCCGACCTGCCGGGCGTTGCAATTCACCATACGGGCGATACGCCCGTAACTGGTTACCGTTGCAACCGGGATGCGCCTAACAATATCGTAAATGTCCTGATAGAGACTCATGAGATCAGGGTCAGAGTAGAAATTATTGGGGCTTGGGACCAGGTTTTTCTGGCTTCACTCTTCGTTGATAAAGTTGTTCAACTTGCTCCTTAAACCTTGCACTCCCAAATGCCATACAGCTATTTGTTGCATTTCTCAAATCATCAACTAGTTCAACGTTAAAAATATCTTCAAACAAATCCCGATACTATACAAACATTACATTTTCAACGAATCAATTTGCTTAATTTTCTTAACAAATAATTTCTACTCTGACCCTGATCTCTCTGGTCTCTCACCGGCAATAACGCGGTGATGACGCAAGTCTGGATCGCGCTGTGCGTGTATTTACTCTTGGCGTTCATCAAATTCCAGTCGTGGCTGGGCAAAAGCATGCGACAAATGCTCCGCCTGTTGCATCCTGACTTGTTCGACAAGCGCGACTTGATGGCGCTCTTGCGTGGCCACCCGCCCCCCAGGCCCGGCTTCAATCGCAATCAATCCTCGTTGCTGTGAAAGTTAATGGGACAGCAGTGATATGGATTACAATGCGTTCTTGTCCAGCTTAATTCACCATAACATTTATTCTCCAGCCTGGAGATAATCTTTCTTTTTCCCGAAAGACACGCGATGTCGGGGCGGCCGTAATGCGGACCAATCTTAAACGTTGTCTTTACCCTTTCCTTGGAACGCTCTTCTCTTTCTTCTTCGCGATAACGAGTAACACCTTCACACTTTTTTTTCAGATACTTGTACATTGCTTCAGTCCTTACCGCCGTTTCTTTTAAGCAGTTTTTCCACTGTAGTACTCCCTGTTTGCTTCGCGAAATGCAACGGTGTTTCGCCATAATCATTTGTCGCGTTTATATCCGCACCGTTTTGAATCAGTAGTGCGGCGACTTTGCCCGCATCTTTCAACGCGGCATGATGCAACGGCGTGTAGCCTTTGTTATTTTTCGCGTTTATATCCGCACCTTTTTGAATCAGTAGTGCGGCGACTTTGTCCGCATCCTTCCACGCGGCAACATGCAACGGTGTGTCGCCATCATCACGTTTCGCGTTTATATCCGCACCTTTTTGAATCAGTAGTGCGGCGACTTTGTCCGCATCCTCCACAGCGGCATAATGCAACGGTGTTGCGCCAGAACCATTTTTCGCGTTTATATCCGCACCTTTTTGAATCAGTAGTGCGGCGACTTTGCCCGCATCCAGCCACGCGGTAAAATGCAACGGTGTTGCGCCATCATCACGTTTCGCGTTTATATCCGCACCTTTTTGAATCAGTAGTGCGGCGACTTTGTCCGCATCCTCCACAGCGGCATAATGCAACGGTGTTGCGCCAGAACCATTTTTCGCGTTTATATCCGCACCTTTTTGAATCAGTAGTGCGGCGACTTTGCCCGCATCCAGCCACGCGGTAAGATGCAACGGTGTTGCGCCATCATCATTTTTCGCGTTTATATCCGCACCTTTTTGAATCAGTAGTGCGGCGACTTTGCCCGCATCATCCCGCGCGGCACCATGCAACGGCGTTTCGCCATATTTATTTTTCGCGTTTATATCCGCACTCTTTTTAATCAATAGTGCGGCGACTTTGCCCGCATCATTCCACGCGGTAAAATGCAACGGTGTGTCGCCAGGACCATTTTTCGCGTTTATATCCGCACCTTTTTGAATCAGTAGTGTGGCGATTTTGTCCGCATCATTCGCCGCGGCATAATGCAACGGTGTGTCGCCATCCCTATGCCAGCCATCATAATTCCTCCCGAACAAGCGCGGTGTTGTCTTCAATCCATCTGTCATGAGTTTGTTATCGGATTTTAATTTGGCATCCACCTTGGCGCCGGATTGCAACAGATGCTCCGCCAGCGTTGTGAAGTTCAACGTGGCAGCGTAGTGCAAGTCAGTCCAGTCGTTAGCATCCTTCGCCGTCGGCGAAGGCGGACGCCCGACCTTTGCCATAAATTGGGCAGTTTCATCGGCGAGGCGGGCGGCTTGTTCAGCAGCGATTCGTTGTTTTTCTTCCTCGGCGGCGATTCGTTGTTTTTCTTCATCGGCAGCAATACGCTGTTGTTCTTGTTCAGCAACGATTCGTTGTTGTTCCTGCCATTTTTGATAGTGATTGCCGCCAAAAAACAACGCAGTAAACAGCAACAAAACGGCTATTATCACCAGCGGTTTTTTATGCGACGGGCGGGCTTCCGGTTTGGGGTTTTGCGGTGACGGAGGTGTGGCGTCGGGGGCTGTGCTAGGCACGGGGGCGGTGTCGACCGAAGGGCTTTCACCACCAAGCATCCGCAACCATTGCCCGACATCCTGCGGACGGTCTTTGGCATTTATCGATAAAGCGGATTCTATCGCCGCGATAAATTCGCCGCTGTAGCCTTCCGCCGACAATCGCGTCATCGGGTCCGGATTGCCAGTCGCCACTTCGGTGATACGCCAACTGCCTTCGGGCGGAGGGTGCCCGCTGATGGCGCGATACAACACCGCAGCCAGCGCGTATATGTCCGTGTATGCGCCCTGTCCGCCGCGCGTGGAATACTGCTCTGGCGGCGAATAACCGGCTTTGACTATCGCGCTGATGCTGCGGCTACGTATCCCTATGGCTTGCCGCGCGGCACCAAAATCCAACAGCACCGGGCTGCCATCGGCACGGATGATGATGTTGTCCGGCGAGATGTCGCGGTGCAATAATCCATCGGCATGCATGTGCTTGAGGGCATCCAGCAACGGGGCGATTATCGCGCCCAATGCGGGTTCGGATGGCGGTTGCGACAACGATTGCAGGTGCGCTTCGAAGCTCAAGCCGTCTTCGTAATCCAGCACCATATACGCGGTGTTATTGTCCTCAAAAATTTGATGTACGCGCACGATGTTGGCGTGTCGAAATTTGGCGAGGTTGCGCGCTTCTTCCAAAAATCGGTCCAAGCCCCAGCGGTAATCTTCTTCATTACCGGCCGATTTTGGATGCACGGTAACCCCCTCGCGCATCGCGAACTCGTTCGGCAGGTATTCCTTGACGGCAAAGCACGCGTGCAGGTCGGTGTCTTCCGCCAAATAGGTGACGCCGAAACCGCCTACGCCTAATACCGACAAGATTTCATATTGCCGCAACCGAGTTTCGGGCGGCAGTGCGGCTTTGTGTTCGGGGTCGGAGTGTTGCATGGGGGAATTATAGTTTATGGTGCGGCAAAAACGCCCAGCAAAATTGGCGCAACCAAAGAGCTTTGTGTTTCCGTATATCGCCCTTTTCCGGCATCTTTGAGTTGCCGCAAAAACCGCTTGACCTCATCACCATCACCATCGCTGGTATTGACGGTGGTCACCGATCTTTTATCAATCGCCGAAAAACGCCGCGCGCCCGAAAGAATCGCGTTCTCCGTTCCGGGGTGCGGAACATCATCGGTTACCACCACAATCGTTTGTATTTCTGATTCGGTTCGCCACGGCGATTTCAGCGCCAGCTCAAAACCGCCCCCCAAATTCTCACCATCAGTGTCGTTATTGCCGTCGCCGCCACCAGCAGTAATCAGCACCAGGGCAGATTGTAAAGTTTTCAATGAACTATCGGATGCGCTGATTTTTTGCAGTCGGAAGTAGGTATATCGCGCCGGATTTATGCCCTTGTCGTTAAAACCGATGATGCCAATCGCGACTGACGGGGCGAGTTTTTCCAGCACTTCCGCCAAGTTACCCAACTCTTGTTTTAACGCGGCTATCTCTTCGCTCATGCTGCCGGTGGTATCCAACACAATCACCACGTCCAAAGGTGGCAGTTGATGTTTTGGGGATTTCTTCAATTCACTAATCTGTGCGGCTTGCTGCGCTATGGTTTGCTCTTTTTGGTAGAGTTCGGTTTTGAGGGCGGCGAGTTCCTGGCGCAAATCAGGGACTTCTTTTTTATAGTATGGCAGGGCGATGACCGCAATAAGAATAAACGCCCCCATTGCCGATGCGAACAAATCCAACGCCGACATGCTGAATATTTCCAGCCCTTTGCTGCGGCTTCTCACGGGCTGGGGGGCGGTTTTATTGCAAGCACAGTAACATTATCCTGATGTGGCGCACCCCGGGATTCTGTTTTTGCTACCAATGCGGCGGTGATATCGCTTGCGGTTTGTTGGCGCATGGAGTGCAGACAATCGGCGATTTCATCCTGCGTTAATGTGAGCAACCCATCGCTGGCCACCACAATTATCGGCGGAGCGGCACCATCCCATGCAATGCTGTTTTCGTCAACCAGCGCAATATCTTCACCCATTAAAGCGGAACGCAAGGCATGCCGTTGTGAGTTTATTTTCGCATCTTCGCTCGATATTTTGCCTTCCATCACCGCTTGGTCCAACAACCCCCCCAGAGAATGGTCGGCATTAATCTTTTGTAGCTGTTCGTCCATAAATATATATAAAAGCGAGTCACCAACGCTAATCCAGTGCAATGTGTCGTTATGGAGTAGTGTCGCAATCAATGTGCAGCCCATGCCGGTTAGTGAATTGTCTTCGCGTATTTTTGCGGCTAATGCACAGTTTGCCGCATGTAGCATATCCGTGGAAAGTTGTGGAATAGTACTTTCATCACATGACGCAGAAAAAGAAGAAATAAACTCTTTTACGGAAATTTCAGCAGCATCCGCGCCGCCCGCATGTCCACCCATGCCGTCTGCCAGCACCGCCAGCGTAGTGTTGGCATTGACCGGAAAGAATGCGTAAAAATCCTCCTGGCGCTCACGTTTCCCCTGTGCCGCACAACCTGAAAAATCTTTTTCTCTTTTCAGGACAGGTCTTCCCAATCGAAATCTGCGCCGCAAAACGGCACGAGTTGCAATACGGTTTTCCCCATTTTAATTTCATCGCCATGCTTGATTTCTCGCGGCTCTAACACAGGATCCTCGTTCAAGTAGGTGAGATTTTTTCCGTGACCGTGGCGTAGGTAAAACTTTCTGCCACGACCGTCATAAATCACTTCGGCTTGATTTTCGCGTGCGATTTCGCTGTCGTTCACATCCAAGCAAACTGCGCAGTCCGCCGCCCGACCAATAATATTGACACCGTAGTGCAACGGAAAACTTTTTCCTCTTCGAGAACCGGAAACAGCCACCAACCAGCCGGTAACCGGCTCCAAATCTTCACTTTCGTTGCTTTCAGAAGGTGGTCGGTAAACGGTGGTTTTCGGAGCGTCTGGGTTTTTCTTTTCGGGAGCGCTGCGGCGCAACATCCGCGTGGTATTTTCGGGATTGTCGGTCATGAGTTTTACCTATTAGTTCTTGTAAAGCCGATTGACAAGATTGTCAAGACAATACTGTACGCAGGTATTGAGCACGCTTTCTTCTTCGCCTTGCACGGCATGAAAAAAGAACACTAAAATCGACGCTTGAATCAACGCCAGCAAAGTAGTGTTAAACGCGACCGCCATTTTATTGGTGAGCTGTGACACGAAGTTGACACATTCGGGAACGCCCTCGCCACCGGCATATGCCAACGCATATGCGATGCCGAACACCGTGCCGATAAATCCGAGCGTGGGAATGAGCCACATGACATAGCGCAAAAAGTTATAACGTAGATCCAATTCATGTAAAAACAACTCGGCACTGGAGTTAAGCAGGCTGTTGGCTTGGTCAACCGCTCGCGAAGATTGAAACTGCAAAATGACACGCTTCGCCATACGTGGCAAAAAAGAAACGGCGGGGCGTGCGGTTAGCGTGCGATATATCTCGGGTAGCTGGGCGGCGGTCAGCACTGTTTCATCGTCCTCCGGCAACAACCCTCTGTCGCATTCGGCGCGGTCATTTTTCGCCGAACGCAGACGCTTTGTTAATTCTCCCAAGCCGCCAAAAAATAAAATCCACATTAAATTTTGCAATGAGATTGGATAAAATTGAAATTCCCGGTCAATCAGCAATGCACCGATAAGCGACTCTTTCTGGTCGCCCAATAAAGGACTTTCAACGACACATTCCGGCGGCAACTCTCCGGTGGATATATTTTTATTTTCAAGCGGCAACCAGAAATGCAGCAATATCACGAACAACAATCCGATAACACCACCTCCGGCAAATCCAACAATTGTTTGGGCTGGACGCACGTTTATTTTTTTATAATCTCGCCGGTGATCGGGTCGCGTTTAACTGTGGCGGATGAGTTTATTGGATCGGCTGTTTGATTTTGTGGCGGAGGCGATACTTGCGAAAGAACTGCCATCGCTTCGGTCGAACCCGCCAACAACTGATGAACGACGACGACATATTCGCCCAACATCATCATCGTTTTCGGGGTGATTGGATGCGGTCCGTGAACCGGTTGCCATTGCCCGTCAACGCGAATTTTGGTTCCGTTCGCGCTGTTATCATCCGAAACAAACATCTGATCCCGCGAATACAGGGTAATAGTGCAGTGCAATCGGCTGACCGTGCTATTGGAGACACGAACCAAACAACTCTCGGCACGCCCGACAGTCACTACGATGGGTTCATTCATAGCTGTAGCCTCCCCCTAAAATTTTTTGCCGTAGGTTGCTCGCACAGATCATGAATTTACGCGGTGCGGTGAATATAGATTTTTCGCCATCTTACTCTGTGATGGCACCTATCGCAAGTGCAACCAAAGCGCGCGCATGCACAAAAAAACCATCCAAGCAAATTGTGTGGACGCTCCGAAACGAGAATCTCTTTTTGGTTTAAGGATGTGATCCAGCCCCAGGTTCCCTTGAGGCTACCTTGTTACGACTTCACCCCAGTCATGACATACCGTGGTAATCGTCCTCCCGAAGATTAGACTAACTACTTCTGGTACTCCCATGGTGTGACGAGCCATGGTGTGGTGGGCGGGAATGGTTTGACCCGCCCATAATAAAACGCCGCCGGCCTGACCTGCTTCAAGCGCACCAGCCGGGCCAGGATGCGCCCAACCGTGCTGATGCTGAGAAGCAGACCCTGATCCCTGGACAACACCTTCCAGAGCTTGCGTTTGCCCCACAAGGGATAACGCCTGCGCAAGTGCAGCACTTGTTGCTCCTGCCGCGCTGTCCATTGTCGACCGCGCACGCGCTTTGGGCGACGGCTTTGATCTTCTAAGCCGTTCCAGCCATGCTGTTGATAACGCTCTAGCCAACGGTAGTAGGTCGCCTTCGGCCAGCCGATGGTTTTCAGGCATACGTCGTGCAGCCTGCTGATTTGAGCTCGGCATAGAGTTCCAGTTTCTTTATTCGGGCGATGGCGGGTTCACTGGCGGTGTCGGCAATCGCCCAACTGCGGCATGATTTGATACGCAGGCTTTTGATCTGCATCGGGTAGTCTCCTGTGATTTAAGTGAATTGATTTCACCTTAGACTACCCGATTTTCTTAACTAATAAAGTCTCATTTGTGTCTGAGCCCGGACATGATTTGAGAGTATTTAGATTTTTTTGTGAATGATGCTTGACAGCAGAGTGGTGAATAAAGTAAACTGAAACTGTTTGCAAAGTTCACATATCGACATCACAGCATGACTAACAAACTGGAATACGATCTGGTAGGGATTGCGGAAATTGCTGAAATTGCAGGAATTTCCCGGCAGGCCGTGGTTAATTGGCGCGCCAGATTCCCAAATTTTCCTGTTCCAGCTGTTGAACTTAAATCCGGGCCGGTTTTCCGGCGATCACAAATCCGTGCATGGCTACACGCCAGGAGGTTTCCAATGGCACATATAATTTCAACTATTAATCTTAAAGGCGGGGTTGGAAAGACCCACACCACTGTGGCATTAGCCGAGGTGTATTCGGCATCGTTTAATAAAAAGGTGTTGGTTATTGATTTGGACCCGCAGACCAACGCCACTATAATGCTCATCGGCGAAGAGCGATGGAGTGAGTTGAACGAGAATGGTTATACCTTGGCGAGGTTATTCAAAGATGCATTGAACCCCGACACCGCTACTTTCGACATTGAGAAGACCCTACAAAAACGCGTGTCTGATGTGCGGGCGGCTAACTCGATAGATCTCTTGCCCTCCAGTTTGGATTTGATAGATGTGCAGGATCGATTAGCCACCGTGCCATCGGGTAAATTTTATGCAGTTAATCCAATTGAGCTTTTGAGTAGGGCTGTGAAACCTATTGTTGACGATTACGACATTGTGCTAATTGATTGTCCTCCGAATCTCGGGATTATCACCTTGAACGGTTTGCGTATATCCAGTGGTTACATTATCCCCACTATTCCAGACATCCTTTCGACATATGGTATTCCGCAAATCATAAAACGGGTGAAGGAGTTCTCCAAACAAATAGCCGAGCCCATTGATCCGTTAGGTATAGTGATTTCCAAGTATCGCGAACAATCGAATGTACATCGGAACACTGTAAAGCGGCTAGGTGACAATTTTGATGCACCGCTGTTTCATACCATTATTAAAGAGAGTAATGATCTTGCGAGTGCTGCGGAATACGGCTCTACTAACACCTTGAAGCAAAAGTATAGTTACCATGGGCTGGTAGAAGTATACGAATCTTTGGCAACAGAAATTTTGGGAGCGTTGGGAGAATGAATATCACAAAACCGCTAAAATCTTTTATGAAGGTCATCGTCGATGAGGTCGGACAGAATCCTGAATTTGCCAAAAAAATTGCTATGGCTCTTGGGTTGGGTGAAGCCAAACGATACTCCGAACAGCAAGCAAAAAGGCGTAGTGGGAGGCGCACTCCAGCAGTGTTGGACCCGGTGGTATTGGTCAGCGAAGGAAGCGGAGAATTGCGAAAGAAACTTGATTCATTGGGTCTTGAGCAATTGCGAGATATCGTGGCTGAGTGTGGTATGGATCCGGGGAAACTTGTCATGAAATGGAAAAACAAAGAGCGAGTCATTGACCATATCGTTGAAGTGGCGAGTGCTCGATCTAAAAAGGGTGAGGCGTTCCGGTGAAAAGTAATCACTATTTCTCATGAAGCAACACTTTAAGCACTTGCTCGCGCAAGCGGTGGACGAGTTGTGTCGGCAGGGCGTGTTGGAGCAGGGCGCGGATGCGGTTGCCGACCTTTATCAAGCGCGTTGGCAGGTGGAATTGTTCTTTAAGTGGATCAAGCAAAACCTGAAGATAAAGTCCTTCATCGGCGCCGGCAATAACGCGGTGATGACGCAAGTCTGGGTCGCGCTGTGCGTGTGTTTACTCTTGGCGTTCATCAAATTCCAGTCGCGGCTGGGCAAAAGCATGCGACAAATGCTCCGCCTGTTGCATCTTGACTTGTTCGACAAGCGCGACTTGATGGCGCTCTTGCGTGGCGACCCGCCCCCCAGGCCCGGCTTCAATCGCAATCAATCCTCGTTGCTGTGAAAGTTAATGGGACAGCAGTGGTTGAGCAACTGCTCGCCGTCCTCCTAATCCGAGACGAGAAGTACAGAAGAATAAAAGCTTTTTTACAGTCAAAATACTTGCTTACGGTACGGAAATAACTTTCAGAATGGAGTAGCCTTCAGCAAATAATCGCCGCTCACATCCAATTATTTATTCTGTATTGAGGTAACCCTCATTGGCACGCAAAAATGCGATTGCAAGTTCATGAACAAACTTGATGACACACTCGATGAAATCATCTATCTGGCGCGGGAATATGGTTTAGTTCTGCGTGGCGTATTTTGCGTCAATGAAGATGACAATGTGCCAGAAATCGCCGAGGGCGTTCACGCATCAACGCTGATTTTATTTGGTAATGCGGGTTCTTCGTTTTGGGAATGTTTTTCAGGCTCGAGAGAGGTTGCTGATGGTCAGGCCGACCCATTGAACCGGTGGAGTCAAAGAGTGGGCGCAGATCAGGGTCAGAGCGCAGATCAGGATCAGAGTAGAAATTATTGGGGCTTGGGAGCAGGTTTTTCTGGCTTCACTCTTCGTTGATAAAGTTGTTCAACTTGTTCCTTAAACCTTGCACTCCCAAATGCCATACAGCTATTTGTTGCATTTCTCAAATCATCAACTAGTTCAACGTTCAAAATATCTTCAAACAAATCCCGATACTATACAAGCATTACATTTTCAACGAATCAATTTGCTTAACAAATACAAATAATTTCTACTCTGACCCTGATCTCTGCCGCAAGCCGACCCCGACATTATCATTTCCGGACGCGGCGACGTGTCTATGTGGAAAAAATGGACTTCGCTGAGCGCGGTGGCGCACGATGGATTTATATTCATCGACGGCAATGTGATGCACCGCCACACCGCACGCATGATTCTCGGCATCCGCGGACTGTGCGAACAGATCGACCGGGTGCGAAATTGAAAGGAGTCCGGCTACGCCGGACGGCATATTCCACTGGATTGCCCGGCCAATAATAATATGGGCCGGGCAATGACGAGTTGGGGCGACAATGGCGAATCGAACGGGAATGATTTTTTTGAGACGCCAAAAGTAAACTAGAAAAAAGTCCGGTTTCACCAGACTCATTAATTACGAACAAACATTGTGCGCCGCATATTTTTCGTCAGGCAAGGCGCGCAAGGAGCGAGGGAGTGAGCAATACATTAAGTATGTGAGCGACCGAGTGACGACGCGCAACACTATACGGCGTAATAAACCATGGCGACGAAAAAATCGCCGGGGAGCGCCATGAATTGATTGGCGCGAGCGAAGCGAGCCCGAAGGGCGCGTATCAAGGATGATACGCGCAAAAGGCAAGCGCAAAATAGGCAAGCGTGGAATCAGCCCTTGCCGCGCCAGGGAATGGAGCGATGGATAATGCGCCGCATGACCAAATCAAACATTAAGCCAAGCAGGCCCAGAAGCAAAATGGTCATCCAGATGATTTCGTAGTCGGATTGTTTGCGTGCGACATTTTCTACGAAGCCGATGCCGGTTGTGCCGGCCAGCATTTCCGCCGCAACCAGCGTGCCCCAGCACACGCCGATGGCGATGCGGATGCCGGTTAAAATTTCCGGCAGGGAGTTGGGCAGGATGACTTGCCAGACGATTTGTTTTTTGCTGGCACCCAGCGAATGTGCCGCGTGTATTTTGGATAGTTGCGTGCCGGTGGCGCCGGTGCGCGCGGAAATTACCATGATGGCGAACGCCACCATGAACAACAGAAATATTTTGCCGTCGTCCTGAATGCCGAATATGGTCAGCACCAGCGGCGCCCAGGCGAGCGGCGGGATGGGTCGGTAGAGTTCGATGAGCGGGTCGAAATAGCCTTTGGCAAAACGCGAAAGCCCCATGAATAATCCCAGCGGCACGCCCAAAATAATTCCGAAGAACAAGCCGGCCAATACCCGCAAAATGGAATCCCAGATGTGACCGGTCGGAATCGGCAACGACGGCGATGCGTAATTGCCGGTGACCACGTTATACACCGCGCCTTTGAAATTATTGGAAATGTTTCCGGCAACATCGTGGCGCGGATACTCGCCGGGAATCAGGTCGGCGAGCCAATCGGGTAGCAAAAAGCCAAGCATCTCCGAGACCGGTTTCATTTTATACCACAGCAACGGAATGCCCTTGTAACCGACATCCGGGTCGGCCAGGCGCACGAAAGTTCGAAGCGTGTCCGAAGGTTTTGGCAGCCAGCGTCCCGAACCTTGCTCGGAACACGCACGATTGCCGGCCAGGATTTCGCCGCCGGGCATTGCTAGTGCGTTGATGTAGCGAAGGCTACCTTGCAGACGCTTCTGCTCATGATCCAGCGCAATTAATGCTTGCTCGACGGTGTATGTCATCTGCGGCGGAAAAATTCTGCCGTCATCAATGCGCTTGTAGATTCTGTCGATTTGTTTCAGTAATTGTTTGCGTTGCGCATCGTTGTTGTCTGTGCTCTGGAAATTTTTGTAACGCGTTTTGATGGCTTCAAGTTGCGCGGTAATCGTCGCACCATCGTTGCGAATGGCGACGAAGTCATCGGAAATTTCCACCAGCATCCGACTGGCGGCATCAAACACGCGACCGCGCTCGGTGCGCGATAGCGGCGGCAACTCCACGCTGGTCTCGCCCCAGGCCGGTTGCGCCTGCGCTTTGGCATTCTCGGCTTCATCCACCGCGCCCGGATAGCCGTCCGTGCTCATGTCAATGGTCAACTGGCGGATGCGCACGGCGATGTCGTCGAACCGCCCGGCCAATGACGGCTCGCTCATTTGGGGATTTGACTGCGCCGCCAACGCATCGCGCATAGCAGAAATAATAGACTGCAATTCGACTCGGTCGGCGTCATTGAAATCAATTTGCGCCAATTGTTTTTCCAACGATGTGATTTGCGCGTAATCGCGTTGCAACAATTTGGTGCCGCTTAACAAACGATCATCGAGCGGGAAGGCCGAGCGAATCGGATTAATCGCACGATTGAGTTTAGCAACCTGACATAATTCATTTCCGGCGAGGGGAAAATAAGAGCGCGCCGCGTCCCAGGAGAAATAAAACCAGACGAGCAGAATGGTCGATACGCCGGCGATAATCCAGTGCCATCCGCCCAACGCACGGCTCGGGTTGCCGAACACCGCATCGGTTTTTTCGGTGCGGATGAGGCGTCGCCCATACACGATTGACCCGATCAAAAGGGCGATTAAGACGATGAATAGTATGCCGACGATCATGTGGTCGTTAGGTTGTCGTTCGATTGAGAGCGAGAATGACGGCGGCGTTGTTTTTAATTATTCTCATCATCCGGTCGCCCGGCTCACGCTATTTCCGCTTTGCCCATAATCTCTTCTTCCATATCCCAAATCATGGTCAAAATTTCTTCGCGGGTTTCGACAAACTGTTTGCTGTTTTTAATCTCACGCGGGTCTTCGCTCAACCCGCGTTTGGCAAACGGCAAGTGGTATTGTTTATGCAACCGCCCGGGTCGGGGTGCCATGACAAACAATCGTTCGCCAAGCAACAGTGCCTCTTCCACCGAGTGCGTGATGATCATGATGGTCTTGCCGGTTTCCTTCCAGATTTTCAGCACCAGCGCCTGCATCTTTTCACGCGTCAGCGCATCCAGCGCGCCCAACGGTTCGTCCATCAAAATCAAGTCCGGGTCGTTAATCAAGCATCGTGCCAGAGCCACGCGCTGCTGCATACCACCGGACAACTGATAGGTCGGCGTGTCGCCAAACCCCTGCAAGCCAACGATGTCCAACCATTCTTCCACTTTATTCGCGGTTTCCACCGGGTCGGCATTTTTCATGCGCAAACCGAAGTCGACGTTTTCGGCAACGGTCAGCCATTCAAACAACGCGCCTTGTTGAAACACCATGCCGCGGTCAACACCCGGACCCGCGATTTCGCCATCGTTCAGCACAAACTTTCCATCGGTCGGGCGAAGGAAGCCGGCGATGAGATTCAGCAAAGTGGTTTTGCCGCAACCGGAAGGTCCCAACACCGAGAGGAGTTCACTTTGCTTCAAAGTGAAACTGACATCCTTGAGCGCGTGCACGTCCTCGCCATCGCCCATGTCGAAGACCATGCTGACTTTGTCGGCGACTAAATCACCCATCATCGCGCTTGGCTAATTTGTGCGGGGGTAAAAAAAAGGTGACAGGCTCTCATAACCTGTCACCAGTAACCGCAACCGCGATCCGATTACTTCAGGAATGAAGTATCGATGACCGCACTGTAGTCTTTTAGCGCGGGATTTTCCGGCGTTGCGAACGCCGAGCCGACAAAGTTAATCGCGGTGTCGGCCACCCCGCCCTTGTTGAAATAGTCGTCCAACTGTTGTTGAGGCGTTGGAAAGCCGAAAGACGCCATCTGGTTGCGCGCGTCTTCAACCGACATACCGGCATCTTTGGCGATGACACCGATCTTTGATTGGTCTTTGGCGAAAGCGGCGTTGGCTTCGTGGGTCACTGCCAGGAAAGTGCGCAACTGCTCCGGGTTTTCCTGAAGGAATTTCTCGGTGACGGAAACCACATCAAAACTTACGATGTCCACCGCGGCTTTTTCTTCATTGGTCATCAAAACTTTGCCGTGTTCTTTGGCTTTTTTGGTGGAGTTGCCGCCGAAGATGCAAGCCATGACGACATTGCCATCGGCCAGTGAAGTTACCGCGGCCTCCGGCTCCTGGTCGACCACTTTGATTTTGGAAACATCCACGTTTAACGCTTTCATCATCCCGCGAAAACTGTAATCGGCCATGGTATTGAGCGGCACCGCCACGGCCTGACCTTCCAGTTCGTTGGCGTTCTCTTTGCTGATGCCGGAACCGTCTCGCACCACGCAGTCGTTTGCCGGATAGCGCATGGCAATCGCAACCAGTTTGATCGGCGCGCTGGCATTGACCGCGTTGATGAACGGCGCAAGACCCTGACTGTAGGAAATGTCAATGTCGCCGGCCAGCATCGCTTCGGTCATGGCGGTGCCGGTGTCAAAGTTGGTCCAGTTGACATCAACGCCCAGAGCGTCGTCGTAAGCCTTTTCAACTTTGGGTATCTGGTTGGGCGTCGCCCACTCCAGGAAGAATGCCACGTTGACATCGGCCAGAGTGGCGGAGGCCAAGGTGGCGGCAACCGCCGCAGCGGCAACGCGAGTGGAGATTTTTGTTACGAATTTCATGAATGATTCCTCGTGATGATGGATGAAATGATTAACTGGAATGGCCGCTACTATTAACATCAAGCGGCTCAATTTTGCCGAGTATAGGGAATTGTCCGCCCGATGGCAATATGATGTCCGGGTTCACCACCTATGAGACAAAATCAGGCAACCAAGGCAGGTTGCTGATAGTACGCCATCGGCGTCATTAAATCCAAACTATCGTGTGGCCGGTAATGATTATAGGTCCATTGGTAATGAACCAGTTCCTGGTTGATCGCGGCTGCCGTCAACGCTCCTTCATACAGCGGGCAGAACTCATAACGGCTGGTGCCATTGGCTCGCTCAACGCAACCATTCCATTCCGGCTTTTTAGGCGGCAACGCAATAGAGGCAGGTCCAAGGCCTCGCAGGCTTGCTCAAACTCATCCCGAAACTCACTGCCGCCATCGACCTGTATCGAGCGGATTTTGAACGGCGCTTGTTCGATAAGGCAGATCAAAAAGTCTTTGGCGTTCCTGCTGGTCGCGCGGCTATAGGCTTTTAAGGCAACAAATCCGGCAGCCGGACAGGCTGCCTTGAACTCTTTGATGCTAAAGCCCGCTGGTAGTCCTACGCTCATGTGGTCAATCTGCACCCGCTCGCCTGGCCGCCTGGCGCGCATCCCATATGTCCAGCGCTTGGCGTGGTGCTTGAACTGGCAGCGGCATTTCGGCTTGACCCGCCCATAATAAAATGCCGCCGGCTTGACCCGCTTCAAGCGCACCAGCCGGTCCAGGATGCGCCCAACCGTGCTGATGCTGAGAAGCAGACCCCGATCCCTGAACAACACCTTCCAGAGCTTGCGTTTGCCCCACAACGGATAACGCTTGCGCAAGTGCAACACTTGTTGCTCCTGCTGCGCTGTCCATTGTCGACCGCGCACACGCTTCGGACGACGGCTTTGGCTTGCCAAGCCACGCCAGCCGTGCCGCCGGTAACGCCCTAGCCAACGGTAGTAGGTCGCCTTCGACCAGCCGATGGTTTTCAGGCATACGTCGTGCAACCTGCTGATTTGAGCTCGGCATAGAGTTCCAGTTTCTTTATTCGGGCGATGGCGGGTTCACTGGCGGTGTCGGCAATCGCCTGACTGCGGTATGATTTGATACGCAGGCTTTTTATCTGCATCGGGTAGTCTCCTGTGATTTAAGTGAATTGATTTCACCTTAGACTACCCGATTTTCTTAACTAATGAAGTCTCATTTGTGTCTGAGCCTGGACACGCCTGTTTGGGTTATCAATCCGGATCGTTCTGTTTGCTTCTAGCATTTGCAGTCGGTGCGACGGCCAGATTGGTCGGGGATCGGCAACTGGCACTCATCACGGTGGACCGGGTTTCCAGTGCGTCATAACCAGCCAACTGAATCCGGTCGTGGTCAATGGTCTCCGTCGGAATATCAAAAGGCGGCGAAATCCTTTAGTGAGACCACCATTCGTCAGTCCAGTTCTGTCAGGTTCACAGTGCGCCTTTGCTGCAACGACAACAACGCGGCTTCAGCAAGCATCAATGCCCGCAGGCCATCGTCCAGGCCTGGCAGCGTTACCGCTTCGCCCATCAAGCAGCGCACAAAACCATCCAGTTCAGCCCGGTAGGCGGCTGCGTAGCGTTCGCGAAAAGAAGACAATGTCTTGGCGCTGCGGACGCCAGACTGGTTATACGCCACGACTGTATTTTCATTGACATTTTGCGCGACCAGCATGCCGTCGGAGCCATGCACCTCAATGCGTTGGTCGTAGCCAAAACTGGCGCGTCGGCTGTTTGAAATCTGCACCAGTTTTCCGCTCGCGCTAGTCATCGTGATGACCGCAGTATCCACATCGCCCGCTTCGCCGATCGCCGCATCCACCTGACAGGCGGCCTGGGCGCTGACGCTTATCATTTCCTCGGCTAACAGGAATCGAGCCATATCGAAATCGTGGATGGTCATGTCGCGGAACAGGCCTCCAGACGTTTTAATGTACTCCACCGATGGCGGCGCCGGATCCTTGGAAATGATGCTCACCAGTTCCACCGCGCCGACGCCACCGGCCTCAACCCGTTGCTGCAAAGCCTGGAAGTCAGGATCAAAACGACGATTAAAGGCAACCATGATTTTACAGTTGCTTTGCGAAACGCGTTGCACACACTGCCGCGCTCGTTGCAGCGACAGGTCGATGGGCTTTTCGCAAAACACATGCTTGCCCGCTGCGACCGCCTGCTCGATCAAATCGGCATGGGTATCGGCAGTGGAACAAATCAGAACCGCGTGAATGTCGTCGCGGGCAAAAATCTGTTGCGGCGTCATCTGTTCGCAGCCGAGTTCGCCGGCAAGCCGGTCTGCATTGACCTGCAAGGGATCGTAAAGCGCCGCTATCCGCGCATGACCGTTTTTGGCCACATTGCCGCCGTGGATCGAACCGATGCGGCCAGCGCCCAATAAAGCCATATTGATCATAAATGCGCCTAGTCAACTATGGCATAACCGGCGGTTAATGCGACCTGCTTAAGCGCTTGGTAGCCGATGCAGGCGTATTCGTAAGGGTCGGCTTTTGCAGGATCCTGCTCGGCCTCGACGATGATCCAACCCTGGTATTTAATGTCAGCCAGCGCCTGCAACACCCGGTTATAGTCGATAATGCCGTCCCCAGGCACCGTAAAAACTCCCCTCAGCACGCAATCCAGAAAAGAGTCCTGCTCCCGGTCGACCGCTTTGAGCACTTCCGCACGAATGTCTTTGGCATGCACATGGTTGATGCGATGCCCGTAACGTTCGATGACAGCAAGAATGTCGCCGCCGGCAAATAACAAATGCCCGGTATCAATCAACAGCCCCAGAGCATCTCCGGTATGGGCCATGGTCAGATCCAGCTCGCGTTCGGTTTCCACGCCGCTGCCCATATGGTGATGAAAAGCCAGCGCAACGCCCTGGCTGGCACAATACTCCGCTAGCCCGGTGAGTCGTTCCCCATAGGCCGCAAACTCGGAATCCGGCAACACCGGCTTATTGACTAATGGCTCATTCTGGCGGTTCTGTACGGTGGCATAAGTTTCACCATAAACCAGCACCGGGGCTGCCAGAGCCGCATACAACTCGAGCTGCGGCGTGACCCGCTCCAGCTCATTCTTTAGCGTATTGTTAAGCAAAAGACCCGCATACCATCCGGACACCAGCTTGAGATCGTGTTCGCTCAGCACCTTTTCGAGGGCTGCCTGGTCCTTGGGAAACTTGCCGCCAAGCTCGGTGCCGGTATACCCGGCCTGGCGAGTCTCTCGCAGACAGGTTTCAAGGGAAGTCTCGCCGCCCAATTGAGGCAGATCATCGTTAGACCATGAAATTGGAGACATGCCCAGTTTCAGCTGCATCTTTTCACTGCGCTTTATTTAACAGCCATTCATGCGCCGGGTCATTGGCAAAACGCCATGCGCGAACCGGTCCGGCCATGACGTTAAGATAGTAGCTGGTATAGCCATGCGGCACGCCTACCGGGTGGTAGCCTTGCGGCACCAGCACGACATCCCGGTCCTCCGCGCTAACGGTTTCATCCAGACTGCGATTATCCGTATATACCCGCTGATGGACATAACCGCTTGAGGGATTTAGGCGATGATAATAGGTTTCCTCGAGTTGGCTTTCCTCAGGCAGGGCATTTCTATCGTGCTTATGCGGCGGATAGGAAGACCAGTTCCCCGCAGGCGTGATCACCTCTACCACCAACAGACTATCGGCCGGTTGGCTTTCCGGCAGGATGTTGCGCACGTAGCGGGTGTTGGAACCTTGGCCGCGAACCTCCTGAGACATCATGGCTTCATCAATTATTCGCGCTGGTCCGCTATTACCCTGATTATTACTCTGGCCATTATTCCGGTCGTTATTCCGGTCGTTATTCTGGCCGGGAGCGCTGCACACCGCTAATTCCACCGCCGTATCGGCCAACACCTCGGCACTGGCGCCCGCAGGCACATAAACAACGCCCGGAGCCTGTTCATCAAACACAGTGCTGCGACCACCCACGCCATTCCAGCGTTGTTCGCCCACCTTAACGCTGGCGCTGCCCGAGAGCACGACCAGACAGAGTTCGCGACCGGCCTGCTGCAGGCTCAGAGGCTGTCCCGCTTGAACATCATAAAGCTCAAATCCGACGTATTTCCAGCCAGCATTTTGCGGCGTAATCTGGTGCACTCGCTGTGCTTTGGCGGGCTTTATCAATAACCGACTCATTAGTAACCTCTTTCCTGTTGACGACTGACCACGGCTGATTTGTGCTTTTCCAATACTTCGTTGCGCACTGAAACTTCCGGAACTTCCACCTCCCACCAGCAACCCCCCGGTGAAGCCGGCAGCGGGTCAGTATCGATAACCACCACACTGACGCCAGCGCGCTTCGAAGCCGCGCTGACTGCGGCCTTGAGCGCTCCGATATTAGCCGCTTTTTCGGCATGAGCGCCCATCGCAGCGGCATGTGCGGCAAAATCGATTTCGGCCAGACCCTTATTATGCGTATCACACAGCAGATTGTTAAAATTGGCCCCGCCAGTGGCCATCTGCAACCGATTGATACTGCTATAGCCGCGGTTATCCAGAATGACAATCGTAATCTGCAGGCCCAGGCTCACCGCCGTGGCGACATCGGAATTCATCATCAGGTAAGAGCCGTCTCCGACCATCACCACAACGTCACGCTCAGGTTCAGCCAGCTTCACGCCAACGCCGGCGGCGATCTCGTATCCCATGCACGAGTAACCGTATTCCAAATGGTATCCGCCCACTGCGACACTGTTCCAGTGCTTGTGCAGTTCAGCCGGCAAACTCCCCGCGGCCGCCACCACCACGGCATTGTCAGCGACGCTCTGGTTAACCGCGGCCACAACCTGCGCGTCACTCGGGATGCTCGTGTCATTCGCGGCTGAGACAAGATTCTGCTGAATCCCGATCCATTCCGACCTGAGCTGATTCGCATGTGCAAGCCAGTCAGCGCTTGCGCGGTAGCCATCCAGATTTTCAGCTAGTGATTGCAATCCCAGTTTGGCATCGGCAACGCAAGGCATGGCGCGGTATTTGGCGGTGTCCATGGGTTGCACGTTAAGTTGAACCACTTGGCACTTAAACAAACTGTTAGAGCCGGAAATGAAATCCTGCAAGCGGGTGCCGACCGCGAGCACCAGATCGGCTTCGCGTGCCAGCGTGTTGGCGCAGGCCACGCCGGTCACGCCAACCGCGCCGAAATTGAGGGGATGTTCAGCCGGCAAGGATGATTTGCCGGCCTGGGTTTCGATAACCGGTATCTGGTGGGTCATGGCAAAAACCTGCAATTCGGCCTCGGCACGAGAATAGCGCACTCCACCTCCGGCAACGATAACCGGTTTGCGAGCGGCCTTGATGGCGGCCAGTGTTTGTGCCAACTCGTAACGGTCGGGCGATTGTCGACGCAATGCCCATATTCTCTTTTCAAACAGGGCTTCAGGATAATTGAAGGCTTGGCATTGCACATCCTGACAGATACTGATAGTGGCAGGACCGCACAGTGCGGGATCGGTCAGTACTACCATCGCTTTTGGCAGCGCCTGAATTAACTGCTCGGGCCGAGTAATACGATGGAAATACCGACTCACCGGGCGGAAAACATCATTGACGGTAACACTGCCGTCGCTAAAGTCTTCGATCTGCTGCAAAACCGGATCCGGCAACCCCGATGCGAACACATCGCCGGGAATCAGCAAAACCGGAATTCGGTTTACGTGGGCCGAGGCGGCCGCGGTCACCATGTTGGTCGCCCCCGGACCGATTGAGGAAGTCGCCACCATCACCTGTTGACGCCGACGCGCCTTCGCAAACGCGATGGCGGCATGGGCCATGCCCTGTTCATTGTGGCCACGATAGGTCGGCAACTGATCCCGTGCCTGAAATAATGCCTCGCCAATGCCGGCCACGTTGCCATGGCCGAAGATCGCCCAGACACCGGCGAATAAAGGCGGCTCAGCGCCATCGTCGAGGCGCACAAATTGCTGGGTTAAAAATCGCAACAGGGATTGTGCGGCGGTAAGACGAATGGTTTTCATGCCGATTTACGCTTTGGTTGATTTTGCGGGCCGGGATTGATTTTGCCGGCGGCGGCACAGGCCCTGTCCCAAGCCTCAATCATGCTGCGGTAATTAGCGCGCATCGCCGCGACCGCGGTGGCATCATCAATGGTTTCGGCGAGCCAGTCCCTGGCCGGCTGGGCAAACAAAGTTCGACCCACCGCAAACCCTTTCACCCGCGGCTGACCGGCCGCAACCTTGAAAGACTCGCTAATCGATTCGATCGAGCCGTCCAGACCTAAGACGATAATGCCCTGGCACCAGGGATCATGCTCATCGATCACCTGTCCTGCGGCATTCCAATAGGCTTCATTCATGCCCGGCTCGAGTTTCCACCAATCCGGCCTTATGCCCAGTTCATAAAAGCGCCTCATGATCGTCGCGACGCTGTCAAATTCAGGTTCGTTGGGGTTCCGAGCGGTAATAATTTCGAGCAGCCATTCATGCCCCGTGTGCCGACAGGCGCGATCCAGGCTTTGGATTATACGTTCATGGCCGGCGCGAATTTCCGGTTCATCATCCAGTCGATACGGACACAATATCTTAACCGTCTGGGTGAGCGGCCAGTTCGCCAGATGCTCGGTGATGTCTCCTTGCGCCTCGAGCGCCAGCGGGAACCGTCCGGCGGCTTCGATCGGCCGCCCGACCCAGGCGCCTGACCAGGTCGCTGCCCGCAGGGTGGCGCGCGCCGATCGATCATCGACTAAAACGCCGAAGCCGGGGTCGCTGCCCGCTTCGGCCTCGGCCGCTTTCCAGACCAACTGCTTAAATTGACCAACCGCCGCGCTATCGCGTCCATACTCATGCGCCCAGGCATCAAACTGACGCCGATGATCAAAGGCGAACGCCACTACGCGGCTGTAGTCCTTTCGCCGATTGGTCGCGCGATGAATATGATTGAGATGCGGATCAAACCGCAAGGCCGTGTAATCGCTGCCGTTTTTGATGAAATCCTGCAACTCCACATCCGACGGCAACGCCGGCGCACAGCCATGACGCGACACCGCGAAAGCGCCGCAGGCGTTAGCGTAGGCGCAGGTTGTCCGCCAGTCTTCGCCCCTTAACCAGCCGCGCAACAGGCCGGCCATAAAGGCATCGCCGGCCCCTAAAACATTAAACACCTCGACTTTGTAGCCCGCTGCGGCGATGCCTGACTGCCAGCCATCAACGACCGCCTCAAACACTGTGCAGCCCATGGCGCCGCGTTTGCAGATTAGAATGGCATCGGTTAGTTCACGCACTTTGCGCAGCGCCGATAAAGTGTCATCGGTGCCGCCCGCAATATGAAACTCTTCCTCGGTGCCGACAATCATGTCACAGTCAGCGAGATATTTTTGCAGTTGCAGACTCACGTCCTGATTAGCAATAAAACGGGCCGCGCCATCGCCATGACCGGCCAGGCTCCACAGGTTGGGCCGATAATCGATATCCAGCACCACCCTGGAACCCTGCGAGCGCGCTAGTTTCATGGCCTTGTGGCTGGCCGCGGCCACGCTGGCCGTGCTCAAATGCGTGCCGGACACCAATACCGCCCGCGCTTGCGCGATGAAGTCGGTCTCCACATCATCCGCGCACAACGCCATATCAGCGCAATTCTCCCGATAGAAGATGAGCGGGAAATGATGCTCGTCCTGGATGCCTAGAATCGCCAGGGCAGTCAGGCGATCGGGGTCGGTGACAACCCGCTGTGTATCCACCCCTTCAGCGACCATGGTCTCACGGATAAAGCGTCCCATATGTTCATCGCCAACGCGGGTGAGCAGGGCTGATTTGAGGCCCAGGCGAGCCGTGCCGATAGCGATATTAGCCGGACTTCCGCCAACATACTTGGCGAAGCTGCGCATGTCCTCAAGACGGCCGCCAACCTGCTCGCCATACAGGTCCACGCCGGCGCGACCGATACAGATGATATCCAGAACCGTTTGTTTCATTATCCTGATATGCCGAAATAGGTGTTGTGCAACGCGGTATGGTTGCCCGTGACGCCACTAAATCTTAGTCTTTTTGCGAGCAGCGCTTGCCGGTTTCCAGCACCAGACACAAAGCCAGGCACATGGTCGCCGATAAACCGCGAAAGCCGCCCACTTCCTGTTCGGGCACTTCAAGGTGCAAGACATCGGCTCTGGCAATCGGGCTTAAGGTGGAATCGGTCAAAGCCACCACCGCAACCTGCCGCGCCAGACAGATATCCACCAACTCGCACGTATTGGCGGTATACGGGTTGAAGCTAACCGCAACCAGCGCTTCGTCTCGGTGAATCAGGCTGGCCTTATCGGCCATCAAACTGGCCAGGCCGTCCAGCAACACGGCCGGCAAACCCATCTTCACAAACATATAATGCAGGTAAGTGGTCACCGGCGCGGCGCGTCCCTGCCCGGCAAGATAGATGCAACGGGCGGTCGCCAGCCGCTTGCTGGCCTGCAATATGGTCGCTTCATCCACCTGTTGTTCCAGCTTGTTGATAGAAACGCTGGCCGCCCGACTGAACCGGTGCAATACCGTTTGCTCAAGTTGCTCAGGTTGCTCAGGTTGCTCATGTTGCTTTTGGTCGTCCAGATGATGGATGCGCTGAACATAAGGCAAAGGCATGTGGCGCATGCTTCCCTGAAACACCGACTGCATGTCGGAAAAGCCGCGGTAACCGATGGCCTTGGCGAAACGCACCAGGGCTGATGGGGTTACTCGGGCTCGGTCGCTAATCACCGCAATGGTATTCAGCGCAACAACATCCGGATTATGCACTACAAATTCCGCAACCCGCTGCAAGCGTTTGGGCAAGGAAACATAGCGCTTTTGCAGCCACGGTCTTATCTCGCTGAATACCCTGGGCGGTTTTTGGCTTATCGCATTAGACATCACAGTCCCGAATCATAAATAAGTCATAAACAAGGTTGCTCGAAACAAATAATCGTTAGGCGTTGCGCCCCGCATGGGCAGCGAAGTATACACAATCCGAAGTCTATTTGGAATAAATATTCTATTTTAAATATAGTTGCAATTTAAATTCTATTAAGGTATGTTAGGGTATTATGCGCTGAAGAATATTATTTAGCCCTGAATATTTTATTTTACAACCAACTTCCTCATGGGGGGATATATGAAACCACTTAATTTATTTGCGTCCGCGGCATTGTTCATGGCAATGGCTGCGCCGCTGGCGATGACGAGCACGAGCGTCGCGGCGGAAGGCGAGAGATATGTTCTGATCAGCCATGCGCCGGATTCCGACAGCTGGTGGAACACCGTCAAGAACGGCATTGCCCTGGCCGGTTCACAGATGGGCGTCGAGGTTGAATACCGCAACCCGCCGACCGGTGATCTGGCCGACATGGCTCGCATCATCGAGCAAGCGGCGGCTTCTAATCCGAACGGCATCATCACCACCTTGGCGGATTACGACGTTCTGTCCGGCGCGATCAGAAACGCGGTCGATCAGGGCATCAACGTGATCATCATGAACTCGGGATCGCCAGAGCAGGCGCGCGAAGTCGGGGCGCTGATGTATATTGGCCAGCCCGAGTATGACGCTGGCCATGCGGCCGGCCTGCGCGCCAAAGGCGACGGCATTGGCTCTTTCCTCTGTGTCAACCACTATATCTCCAATCCGTCCTCGACCCAGCGCTGCCAGGGTTTCGCGGATGGTCTGGGGGTGGAGCTCGGCAATCAGATGATTGATTCCGGCCAGGATCCTTCCGAGATTAAAAACAAGGTGCTGGCCTATCTTTCGGCCAACCCAGGCACTGACTCAATCCTGACTCTGGGGCCAACCTCGGCCGACCCGACCATTGCCGCGCTGCAAGAAAACGGCATGGCCGGCGACCTCTATTTCGGCACCTTCGATCTCGGCACCGAGATCGTGAAAGGCATCAAGGCGGGCATCATCAACTGGGGAATCGATCAACAACCCTTCCTGCAAGCCTACCTGCCCGTTATTGTCCTGACCAACTATGACCGTTATGGCGTGCTGCCCGGCAACAACATCAACTCCGGCCCGGGCTTCGTCACCAAGGATGGCCTGACCCTGGTCGAAAAGTACGCTGGCGAATACCGCTAGCGCATAACATGACCACGACATGAGCATGCCATGAATAAGCGGCCGCGAAACCTGCGGCCGCCCTGTTCATATCCAACGATACGAGGCGCCCAAGATGCCGCAGACCACACCGCCGACAACTGACGAGCGCGTCAAGGAGATATCGGGCTTTCGCAAAGCCCTGATCCGACCCGAACTGGGCAGCATTTGCGGCGTCATTCTGGTATTTGTCTTCTTTTTTCTCACGGCGCGCGACTCGGGCATGTTTTCGCCCGCGGGCGTGATGAACTGGTCGATAGTCTCGGCGCAGTTCATCATTATCGCCGTAGGCGCCTGCCTGCTGATGATTGCCGGCGAGTTCGACCTGTCGGTCGGCTCGATGATCGGTTTTTCCGGCATGTCAATTGCCCTGCTGTCGGTCAGCTTTGGCTGGCCGGTATGGCTGGCGATCATCGTCACCTTTGTCCTGTGCGTGGCAATAGGCGCATTCAATGGCTGGCTGGTGATCAAGACCGGGTTGCCGAGCTTCATCGTGACCCTGGCATTCCTGTTTATTCTGCGCGGCCTGACCATCTTTGCCGCCATCGCCACTACCCGAAAAACCATTATTGGCGGTGTGCGCGAAGTCGCTGAAGGCGACTGGCTGGCGGCAATCTTCGGCGGCAAGGTCCTGACCGGACTGTTCCAGTGGATGGGCGATCAGGGCTGGATCGAAACATTCGTGCGCGGCACCCGGGAAGGGCAGCCGGTGGTTGATGGCATCCCGATGTTGATGGTCTGGGCTTTGATTCTGGTTATTTTCGGCCACTGGCTGCTGACCAAAACCAAATTCGGCAACTGGATCTTCGCCGCCGGCGGCGATGCGCAGGCGGCCCGCTATGTGGGCGTGCCGGTGAACCGCGTCAAAATCATGATGTTCATGTTCACCGCCTTCTGCGCCTGCGTTTTTGCCACCGCCCAGGTGATGGAGTTCGGTTCGGCCGGGGCCGATCGCGGGCTGTTGAAGGAATTCGAGGCGATTATATCCGTTGTCATCGGCGGCGCTTTGCTGACCGGCGGATACGGTTCGGTCATCGGCGCGGCGCTGGGGGCGATTGTCTTTGGCGTGGTGCAGCAGGGGCTGTTCTTTGCCGGGGTGGAAAGCTCGCTGTTCAGGGTGTTCCTCGGGGTGATCCTGCTGCTCGCGGTGATCCTGAATACCTATATCCGGCGCATGATTACCGGGGAGAAGTAAGATGGCTAAACCGCTAATCGAAATGCAGAATGTCGAGACGATGATTGAAATGAAGGACATCGAGAAACACTTCGGCTCGGTCATCGCCTTGTCCGGCGTGTCGCTCGATTTGATGGCCGGTGAATGTCACTGTTTGCTGGGCGACAACGGCGCCGGCAAGTCAACCTTTATAAAAACCATGTCCGGCGTGCACAAACCCTCAGCCGGCGAAATTTTTTTCGAAGGCAAGCCGCTGAGTTTCGCGCGTCCACGCGATGCCATCGTCGCCGGAATCGCCACCGTGTATCAGGACCTGGCGATGATCCCGCTGATGTCGGTGACGCGAAATTTTTTCATGGGCAACGAGCCGACCAAGAAAATCGCTGGCATCAGTTTCTTCGATCACCAGCTCGCCAATGACGTGACCATGGAGGAAATGAAGAAAATGGGTATCAACCTGCGCTCTCCGGATCAGGCGGTGGGTACGCTTTCAGGCGGCGAACGCCAGACGGTGGCGATTGCCCGGGCGGTCCATTTCGGCGCCAAGGTGCTGATTTTGGACGAGCCAACCTCGGCCCTCGGCGTACGCCAGACCGCCAATGTTCTGGCCACGGTTGACCGGGTGCGCAATCAGGGTATCGGCGTGGTGTTCATCACCCACAATGTGCGCCATGCGATGGCCGTGGGCGACCGCTTTACCGTGCTCGACCGCGGCAAAACGCTGGGCACCGCGAAACGCGGTGAAATTACCCCCGAGGAATTGCAAAACATGATGGCCGGCGGCCAAAAACTGGCGACGCTGGAAGGCTCGCTGGGCGGCACGGTTTAGCGGCTGCGGTTGGCCGGCCGAATTATTCCCTACATATGATGTCCGCGGCTACGATGACCGCGGCTAGCGCCCAAACCAACTCCCCGGAGTTGCCCGGACAAACTGAATTAATGGTTTATAAGCGATAGTGGCATGAAAGAAATAGGTGTCGGTGTCATCGGCACCGCTTTTATGGGCAAAGCCCATTCACTCGCTTACGCTATAGCCGGGACTGCATTTGGCGATGGCCTGAGACCGCGCCTGGAAGTGTTGTGCGATATTAACGCACAGCGGGGCCAGGCCAAACGGCAGGAAATGGGCTTTGCCCGCTCGACAACCCAATACATGGACGTGATAAACGACCCTAAGGTGGAACTCATTTCGATATGCGTCCCCAATGTCGTCCACAAGGAAATTGCTGTGGCCGCGCTCAGGGCTGGCAAGCATGTCTGGTGCGAAAAGCCAATGGCGACTAATGTGGCCGAGGCGGAGGAAATGCTGGCCGCGGCGCGCGCTTCAGACCGCCAGACCATTCTGGGTTATAATTATACTCAGAACCCATTAGTTCATGCGGCGCGCCAACTGATTGAGGAGGGCGCCATAGGACGCGTCATCGGCTTCCACGGCATCTACGATGTGGACAATGAAGCCGATCCAGACCGCCCTCATAGCTGGAGAATGAATCGGGAAGCGTCGGGTTGCGGCGCCAACGCGGATCTAATGTGCCATCTGGTAAGCATGGCCCACTTCATGACCGGCAGCGAAGTTGCCCGTTTGGTTGGAGACTACGACACGGTGCACCAGCAACGCAGCGACCCCAAGAATCAGGGTCGGACGCTTGCGGTGGATAATGACGATGTTTGCACCGCGCTGGCGCATTTCGCCAGTGGCATCAAGGGCACTCTTCGCGTCAGCCGCGTTGCTTGGGGGCGCAAATGCGGTTTGCGCTGGGAAATCCACGGCTCCCAAGGCATGATTTGTCACGATCAGGAACGTCTCAACGAAATCAAACTATATGCTCGCAACGAAGATCCCCGTCAGCAGGGATTCCGAACCATTCTATCCGGGCCCTGCCATCAACCCTATGATGCGTTCCTGCCCAATGCCGGCCATGCGCTCGGGTTCATCGATGTCAAGGCTTGCGAACTGCACAAGTTACTGACCGCGATTACAACGGGCGAACCCGCCTGGCCCAGCTTTGAAGACGGCATCAAAATTGAGCGAGTCATGGATGCCATCGACCGTTCGGTCCTGTCAGGCCAGTGGCTGGATGTCTAACGCCGCTTGCGGCTTGACGATAGCACTCACCCATGCACTGATTGGCAACGATGACGAGTTTGCCGCGCTATGCGATAACCTTGCCAGATAGAGCACAACGGCACGATCAGGTAATGATACTCAAGCGCGCAACGAATCCTTTACGCACGCAAGGCTCATTCAGGCCATGCGGTGCGGGGGACGCTGTTCTCGTTAACCTGCCAGTCCACTGCATGAACACGGGTAACTGGCTCGAAGCCGTGGAGGCCGGTGGTGCAGCTGCCGCCCTGGTGGCATCGCAACGCGGTTGTGCCGCAGGCCCGCTTCCGATCAACTTAAATTCCTGCAGCAAAAGCAACCCATGAATCCTGCCGCCAACTGGAGCTGACCTTGCATATTCCACACCACGACAACCAGAACCAGCCGATCGTAAACCGCAACGACAGCAGGGCTCCACTGTGTTTCTTTAACATGGTGGTTTCTAGTTTCTATTGCAACAATTCATTAAAAGCCTCAAAAGGCGTTTTCCAGTTTAACGCGTTACGCGGTCGTCCATTTAATCGGTCTTGAGCCTTGCGCGCTTGATAAGCGCTGACTTGATTAAAGTCAGCGCCTTTCGGAAAGCGCCGCCTGATCAAGCCGTTGGCGTTCTCATTGGCGCCTCGTTCCCATGGACTGCGTGGAGGGGCAAAACAGACCGGCATGCGGGTCTCTTTCGTGAACAATCGATGCGCTGGCATCTCTTTGCCCTGATCATGGGTCAGGGTTGGTTTCATCTGTTTCGGTGTCGTTCGTGATTTGCGCGCAAACGCCTTGCGCGCCGTTTCGGCGTCCGGTCTCTTCAAGCGAACCAGCAACACCGTCCGGGTGGCGCGCTCACCTAGCGCGCCAAGAGCGGATTGATGGCGTGCGCCCAGGATCAAGTCGCCTTCCCAATGACCGGGCACAGCGCGCTCAGCCACTTGCGCAGGCCGCTCTTCAATACTGATCATCTCCGGGATACGACCCCGACGGTCATTGCCCCGGCTCCGTGGCCGCCGCGCTGGTCGATGCTGCCGTAAACAACGCAACAGGGATTGACGCAGACTCCCCCGAGGCAATACATACAAATACGTATAGAGGGTTTCGGCGCACACGCGCATCCGTTCATCCCCAGGATAATCTATCTTGAGCTTGGCGCTGATTTGAGCCGGCGACCACTGCTTGCGAAGTCCGTTGATGACGAGCCGACGCAAACCCGGGTCTTGAACCAACTTGCCCAAACGACGATAACACCGCCGCCGCGCCTTGTTGTCAGCGGTGACCGCCAAGTAATAAAATCCGCGCTTGTTACGGTTGATTTCACGACTGATGGTTGATGGGCTTCGATAGAGTGGACCGGCGATTGCACGGATGCCCGCACCACAATGACACAATACGCCGATGGCCTCTCGCTCCACCAAGCATAGACGACGATAAGCCTTCATTATTCAACGCCTCGCTTGATATTGTTGTACTCATACTATAGGTGTTGCGTTAGAATTTAGAGACCACCTTATTAAAAACCGTAACATCGATAATATAAACAGTTACTGAGGAATCCCCAATTTCAGTGCCAATGCCATTGAGAATTATTTACTGTCATTATCTTCCTCCCCAAACACACGAAACTGCTGCGACGTGGTGGCCGCATCCAATGAAATCTCTACAGATGAAGCGACCGCTTCAAGTTGACTCAGGGGATTATTAAGCACCTTTAACTCGTACTCTACGGTCTCGGTATCGATGGGTGTGAATCTGTATATGTAATATTTGTTCTTCCACTTGGCTGCCGTATTGACCTCGTTGATAGTCAATTTTACACGACCACCTGACCGTTTTTCCTTAGCCTCAATCACCCGCTCTATCAAAGCCGAACTCTGATCATCACCGGATTCGAATAAAGCCCTGTCTTCGGCACTGCGAAAACTAAGTAGGTCAGCGGTAATTGTTTCATAACCTGTTATATGGCCAATATATAAAGGGAATCTTCCTTGCTTCTCTTCAAATAGCTTCGCTAGGTCCTCGCCAGCTTTCCCGTCAGACGTTGCAGTAGAACCTGCTACCGCTCCGCCTAAGCCCGAGCCGCCACCTGATACGCGTACTCCTACACGGGCACCAGGTTTCTCGGTCACATGTTCTACTGGTTCGACGCCAATAGCCGAAGGCACATCCCAACCAGTCGTGGCTGGCTCAGGTTCAGCCGCAACGGATTGTACTGTGGGTTTTAAAGGAGGAGTTGGAGGAGGAACATTAGGCGACGCCCCTTGAACAGGCCCTATGATCACCGAAGGTTCAGGCATCACTTGTTCTGCAGCCCCTTCGATCAAAGTCTGCAACATTGAATCTAAATCATCGTCAAGGTTATCCCCTAACATTTTACTCAGTAACTCAGGGCGTATTGACGCATCACATTGATAAATTTTCGAGAATGAGTCACCGTCGATAAGCCCAAAGATAGAAGCGATGGCATCACCGATCGTATTTGCCAACAATGGATTGTATGGGTCACCTGCATTTACGGGATTACAACAGACATAAAGATAACCGTCTTGAATTGAGTAAGACCAATGTGGCAAAGGATTATCCAATGTTTCTTGCTTAAAGGTAATTTGACTTTGTGCCTGCTCGCAAACCACAAGTTCTAACCCTTCAAATATATTTCGACCTGGCGCTTTAGCAAAGTGACTGTGACGATAGATTTCTATGTACTTTTTAGCCGATTGGAAATGTTGATTGGCCAGCTCGGTACAAGCGGCAACGCGGTGGCCAATAACTTTCTCATTGACCGCCTCTTTATCCAAAACATTGACCCTGAATAGACGCCGGACCTTATCAGCTCCACGCTTTTTGAGCAAACAGGCAACAGGAAGTGATTTCAGTAACTCTTGGGGAAAACCTTCCACGTCGACGTGGTAAGTCTCATTAACTGGGAAGTAGCCTTGCTCATCGCCGTGCTTAGCATAAATTCTACCTTCCTCAGCGAAGGCTTCGTAGTTAGCTCCGGTTTCATCTAGTTCAAAATCGACTGTTTTGATTAGAAAATTGTACAACTTTTTCGCCAAATCACCAGAGGTATCCTTTTCTGGTAGTTCAGCTAACAAGGCATAGATTTCCTCGGAGTCGAGATCGTCAACACTCTCTCTGACTCCCGCATTTATCCAAGCATGTTTCAGCAGGCTTTGAGACAAGCTTAATTCCTCCATGCTTACTATTGTTGGCATTATCGGTCTGGGAAATAAACCCGCGACGGCTGCATCATTCACCATACAATCAATAGGTGCCAGCGGCTTAAGCTTATTAGCCCTTAGCCATGGGCTGTATTTGACTTTCCAACGAATATACGATGGCAGTTCGCCTTGATAAATTCGAGCATACCGTGCCCTTGAAGGATAAAAACTCAACGTGCCATGTTGCTCGGAACCTTTTAACCAGGAAACAGCTCGAGGGTCATTGGCCAACCAAGCTAAGATAGCGTCGCTCTCGCTAGAAAGAATCACATCAATATCATCAAGCGACTTTACAAACTGGAATTTGCTATTAGTAGGTAGCTTTTTTACAGAGTCGAAAACGTGTATAGCATTTTCTCCAAATATAGCGGGGTATTTTAGCCTTTGCTTTGCGTAATCAAGAAATTCCGACTCGACCTGCATATTGTCACTTAGCCTTGGCCATTCAGCCACGCCTAACCAAGCTAGAAATGTAGGTAGCGAGGCTCGCTCGATTCCCATTGATTCGTAAACTGATGACTCAGCTGCTAATTTTCTTGGCGCAGATTGATACAGCCGACTAACGATATCTCCCGCAGCGGTATAGCCTGCACCAATGTAGAGTTGACTGGCACCCACCCACTCTGAGTTCTGGTTTAAAAGAATAGCATTCAATCGTTTAGGGAATTCTGGACGATCTTCCTCATTGCTATAAGAACTAAACAGCGTAAAGAGCGAATGCAATAATGCAGAACGGACTTGATCCTCATCCAGCTCATTGACTGCGACATTGGCTGACGAGACTAGACCTGCAATCATATTACCTAAGGAATATTCATGCACATCGAAAACAGCTAAGTCTCGGGCGCTATCTCTTACCTTATTCCCCCGAAGCAACCCCCAGAGCCGTTCATTGAGTATTTTAACTTTTGCCCATTCAGGAAACACCAACCCATCAGTTAAACTACTGCCAGGTAAATACACACCATCATCTTCGGATAGCTCATCACCCTGAGTATCTAACAACAGTCCCTTATAGCAGTAATCACTCCCCAAACGTTGATTGATTATCCCTAAAGCCACTGCTGCCCGCTGCTCCAGAGTTATATCGCTAGCCGCTTGCAATTGCGCGACAAACTGCTCACCCTTTATGTGCTCAACACCCAGTCGATCAAACAGCTGCTTCTCCGTGGCGTTTCTAGCCATAACAATAGAGGGGAATATAGTTGCTGGTAACCATTCCAAAGCATTAACACCCTTAGGGGAAGCAAACACTTCTGCTGCCGTGAGCATATCGCCAGACAGTACAGGAAGGATATTCCGTGTTTTAATCGCGTCGATTAAGGCCCCCTGTAAAGATTTAATATCCGACTGGTAGTCTTGCTGTAGCGAAGCAGGGTCAAGTAAATCTAGAGCACGATAGACATCACCGGACGCATCGACCTGCCGTTCAAAGATATCAGCCAAGAAAAGTGCTAAGCACTCCAGCACATAATCATTCGCCTCGCCTTCCCGCAAATGTTTACGATTTTGTTCCAACTCTAAGCTTGCATGACATAAAGCGTGGAGAGGAAGCGGTATGGAAGTGGGGAAAAAGGAATACAAGTTCGCTGGCTCAGCCAATCCTTCATCGTTTAAAGCAACTATTAGTTGATAACTATCGGGGTCATCACTATCGCGCAGGAGGTCGTTTGGAATTTCACCTGTATCACTGAATAGCCTCCATCGCTTGCAGGTTTCGATATCACTATTAGGATCAAGCTCAGTAAGGTCAACCAAGTGTTCAGAAACAACCTCCGAACTCCATTCTTTAACCCAAGTCTCGTCCTCATGTTCACCAACTACTGAAACCGACAACGACTCAATGGAATCAGAAAACAGTAAAAATTCAGGGCGCAATAAGCTTAACTGATTAAGTGCATTATCATAGCTGTGAGCGCTGCCAAATGGCATACCGACAACTGTCTCAAAACCAGTTTCAATCAACGATTCACAATTCTTGAACAAATCCGCATCAACGACAAAATGGCGCAGCTCAACTTTCGACAAATCGACCGGGAATGGTAATAAGGGTACTGGGTCAGTAGCCTCCCCCTGGTATTTCGCTAACTCTTCGCCTACAATGCTATATTGGCTTTTTAATTCATCTACTAAGCCATGAGCATAACGACTGCTAAAGGCCAGTTGTAACGCGCCACTAATAATCATCGGGTGGCGGGACCAATTGAGCACTGAACGAAAGCCCAAGCCTTTGCTGCCGATCAGCTGGCTATTTTTCGCGCGCTTGGGGCTTAAGTCAGCCGTTTGCAGCGAACTGACCCCACCTGTGGTAAAACCTAGTCCTGTATTCGCAACAATCAAGCCTTGGGGAGTGAGTTCAATCCGAATACGACTGCGTTGACCTGCTTTCCTAGCTGCATCCGCAGCGTTCTGTAACAGCTCAAGAATTTCGCGGCCTTTGTAGTCCCGAGAAATACCCTCTTCGCGTCGCTGATCAGCAACTAACTGGGAGGGTTTAATTCGGGAACTATCAAGGAAAGTTGACAAGCCCCGGATTCACTTGACTTCCCGCATAACTAGCTTACCGCCGACAACAACGAGTTTAAAGTGACGTTTGAGGTCTGATTTTTTAACAAGAGGCACCTTACCACGAGGTTTCGGCATAGCTAACAAAGCGCGGGTGGATTTATCTGTTTGTTTCATTCTTGGCGTTTTGTCAACTTTCCTTGATAGTTCCCTTTAATTCCGTAAACCTGAAGAGCAATGTCCTGCTGCTCCGCCAGCCAAATGCTCCATTCGACGGCACTGCCTAGAGCAAGACCCTCTGTGGACATTTCACGCTCGGGTGTAATGACGACAGGGTTTAGCGGCTCTTGGGCCATGGCTTAAACAAATCCTTGTGGGCTAGTCATTCTTAGTCACCTATATATTGGTATCAGATCAGGCAGCATACATCTCGCCAACAAGCTGATCGACCGAATGAATTAGATCAATATCTGACACTGAAAAATTTTTTTAGTTTTCCTCTTCTGGCAGTTCTTTTAGGGCTTCATTTAATCCTCTGTAAGGCGCAAAAGCCTCTCGGATAATCCAGATTATTGCATGGCTCTCCTTCTGGATCGGAGTGCCAAAGGTATCTGAGCTTATACACCTGTTTATCGCGGCCTATGACGCCAAATACCCGAAGGCGACGCTGTGCTTACAGAAAGACCGGGAGGAGCTGATGGCATTCTACGACTTTCCCGCCATGCACTGGCAGAGCATCCGCACCAGCAACCAGATTAATCGACCTTCGGCACCATCCGGCACCGAACCATCCGGCACCGAACCAAGCGCTCAAAGGGCTACCTCTCCAGAGATGGCATGCTACACATGATGTTCAAGCTGGGCATGTGTGCGGAGAAAAAATGGCATCGCCTGCGCGGGTTTAACTACTTGGCGAAGGTGATCACGGGAATAGAATTTAAAGATGGAATCGAGGTAAAAGAAATTGACCGGGTCGCCGCTTGAATCAGGTGCTGAAACACCACTTTTGACAATAACTCTGTCCTATAGTTCATTTTCTTTGATTTCTGCAATACGCATCAATGCTTTTTGGAGTCCTGTCTTCAGGTCTTTATTTCCATGGACTGGAACCGAAATACGTTCTCTTCTTCCATCCATGATAAATATATGGTGACTGCTTGAGATTCTTTTCAATTCCCAGCCTTTTCGTTCCAAAAGTTTACACAATTCTTTGCCGGAGACGGTTTTCATACCGCTAACTCTATAACTTCAGCTTCTTCATCGACTTCCGGCTCCTCGATATCAATGGATAAACAGCCAAGAATTGCATCTTCGATATTTATTTTTATTTCTTTCATTGTATCACCTTGTGACACACATCCGGGTATTGAGGGCACTTCAGCCCAAAAGCCACCTTCTTCTGCTTTGTGAACTACAACTTTAATTTTCATAGGAACAACATACCTGCATAGCGTTAATTTTTCAATTCATAAATAGAACGTCGAAGTTACTCATTTTAATTTAATTAGCTCTTAATGTTCTGTAAAATGGTATGCTCCAGTGTTCCATTCGTATTACAGACTATCCAACGCTTACTAACATTACTTTCGAATGCCTCAAAATGAGCCTAATAGTTGCTCTTGTTTGATTCTCTCCAACTTCAACTACCATAATATTCATTTTCATTGGTGGTCTCTAGTTTCTATTGCAACAATTCATTAAAAGCCTCAAAAGGCGCTTTCCAGTTTAACACGTTACGCGGTCGTCCATTTAATCGGTCTTGAGCCTTGCGCGCTTGATAAGCGCTGACTTGATTAAAGTCAGCGCCTTTCGGAAAGCGCCGCCTGATCAAGCCGTTGGCGTTCTCATTGGCGCCTCGTTCCCATGGACTGCGTGGAGGGGCAAAACAGACCGGCATGCGGGTCTCTTTCGTGAACAATCGATGCGCTGGCATCTCTTTGCCCTGATCATGGGTCAGGGTTGGTTTCATCTGTTTCGGTGTCGTTCGTGATTTGCGCGCAAACGCCTTGCGCGCCGTTTCGGCGTCCGGTCTCTTCAAGCGAACCAGCAACACCGTCCGGGTGGCGCGCTCACCTAGCGCGCCAAGAGCGGATTGATGGCGTGCGCCCAGGATCAAGTCGCCTTCCCAATGACCGGGCACAGCGCGCTCAGCCACTTGCGCAGGCCGCTCTTCAATACTGATCATCTCCGGGATACGACCCCGACGGTCATTGCCCCGGCTCCGTGGCCGCCGCGCTGGTCGATGCTGCCGTAAACAACGCAACAGGGATTGACGCAGACTCCCCCGAGGCAATACATACAAATACGTATAGAGGGTTTCGGCGCACACGCGCATCCGTTCATCCCCAGGATAATCTATCTTGAGCTTGGCGCTGATTTGAGCCGGCGACCACTGCTTGCGAAGTCCGTTGATGACGAGCCGACGCAAACCCGGGTCTTGAACCAACTTGCCCAAACGACGATAACACCGCCGCCGCGCCTTGTTGTCAGCGGTGACCGCCAAGTAATAAAATCCGCGCTTGTTACGGTTGATTTCACGACTGATGGTTGATGGGCTTCGATAGAGTGGACCGGCGATTGCACGGATGCCCGCACCACAATGACACAATACGCCGATGGCCTCTCGCTCCACCAAGCATAGACGACGATAAGCCTTCATTATTCAACGCCTCGCTTGATATTGTTGTACTCATACTATAGGTGTTGCGTTAGAATTTAGAGACCGCCCATCGTAAAACTAAAAAAGAGGGAAACCTTCCGCTCACAAGTTGAAGGCTACGAAACCTGTATCGTGCCGACTACCGGCAGTATTGATGTCATTGTACCGGGCGCATCTTACCAGAAGGTGGGAAAGCGCAGGCATATCTGGGAAGGCGATCCAGAAGGCGTCTATATCCCCACGGGTGTTGAGGCCAATCTTAACTGCGTGAGTGATGCGGCGGAAGTTTTCATCGCCGGCGCTCGACACGACGAAGTATATGAACCCTTCGTCGTGCGTGAGAGCGACATCGACCCGGTACAGTATGGCTCCGATGACACTAAAACCCACCGCAAGATCAAACACATTCTAGGCAAGAGTCCGGCAGGAAAAGTCGGCCGGCTGCTGGTAAGCGAGCTGTTTACAGTGGGCGCCGGCGGCTGGTCCGGATTTCCGCCACACAAGCATGATACCGATCATCTGCCCGAGGAAACCCGTCACGACGAGGTGTATCACTTTCGTTTCAATCCATCTCATGGATTCGGAGCCCAGTTTCTCACTCAGGCAGGAGAAGATTACGGCGATGTCTGCCACATCCGAAACAGGTCCACTATCCTCATCGACCAGGGCTACCACCCCTGTGTCGCTGCTCCCGGATACGAAATGTACTACTTTACGGTGCTCGCAGGCCTGTCGCAGAGACCCTTGCACCAGCGCTTCCATCCGCAACACGCTTACCAACTGGACACCATCCCCGGCATCAAAGACATGATCAACAAGTTCAAGTAGCGCATTACACTTGCTTGAACCTGTTCAGATTCTTCTGACGCTGCCCTGCCCGCGCCGCTCGCTTTATAAAGGCGCCGTCGGGTCATCGAGATCCATATCGATCCACACCGGTTGGTGGTCCGAAGCATCGGCCGCGCCGTCGATATGGATGCTACGCACCCGATCCGCCAGATTGGCCGTGACGAAGCAATAATCCAAACAAGTATCGGTATCCGCGCCTCCTTCGGCGGCATTAGCCACGGCTGGAGAAGTCACCCTGTCGTTCTCTCCATGGCCGGCCACCACCCAGGCGTCGAGAAAGCCGTCGCGCCGAACAAGCCGACCATGGCGCGGCGACAAGGGGCCTGCGATCAAGTCATATTGAGTGGAGCCTGGAACGAAATTCAAGTCACCCATTAACATGGCCGGGCGCGGCATTGGCGGCTCTTCGCCTTCGGTCCACCCGGCATCAGGGTTCGGATGACCGCCGCACCAGGCGCCGCCTTCGGTCGGCGCCTGATCGATGATGTTGAGTAACGCCTCAATTTGGGGGCCGCGGGTTTCCGCCGACAAGTGGCTGAGATGGGCGGAATAGACGCGCACCGGCCCGGCCGGCATATCAATTACCGCTTCCAGCAGGGACTGCTGGATGCTGTGCTGGGTTAGCGTTCCATATTTCGGAAGCGGAAAACCGCGGCTCGAGATGATCGGCAAGCGCGACATCAGCATGATGCCGAACTGGCGGCGGCGGTTGATCAGGCGATTGTGTTCGTTGCGGTAACTCGCATCCATGTCCAAACCGGGTGCGTAGACCCAATGAAAATCAGGCAGGAGCTCGGCCAAAACGGCGACCTCGTCAACGTTTCCTGAGCGTTTCCAAAACCGTTCAACCTCTTGCAGGGCAATAACGTCCCCGCCCTCGACCGCCTTGGCGGTGCGCTTCAAATCGTATTGCCCGTCCCGACCCAGCCCGTATTGGATGTTGTAGGTGACTATCTTCACTTCGCAATTTCCTCAATTCGAGTTTGATGCCCATTGCCGACGGTTGCAACCCCGGAAAGCTATATCCTGTCCCCGTGCTCGTCAAAGAAGAACACGGCATTGACATCTATGCCCCAATGAATTTGATCGCCGAGCTTGCAGGTTTGTTCGCCGCTTTGAATCGAGCGGAAGATTTGTCCGCCGCCGAGCTTGAGGTCGTAGAGAATTTCTCGGCCCTGGCTTTCAACAAAGGTGACTTCACCTTCAATAGCGGTTGCGAAATCCGGCTGCAGGCATTCGGGGCGGACGCCAATGGCGATTTTTTGTCCGGCCGACACCGACGCCCCCTTGATCTGAGCCGGTAATTCAAAGCTCAGTCCATGGGCGACAAAACGGCCGTCTTCAACCAAGCCATCGGCAAACGATATCGGCGGGTTGCCGATGAAGCCGGCGATAAATTTGTTCTTGGGTTGGTGGTACATTTCATCAGGCGTTCCGATTTGCTGAATCTTGCCCTTGTGCATCAAGGCAATGCGATCGCACATGCTCATTGCTTCGACCTGATCGTGGGTAACTAGAATGGACGTGCAGCCGGATTCCCGCTGAATTCGGCGGATTTCGCTACGCATATCGAGCCGCAGCCCCGCGTCGAGATTGGCCAACGGCTCATCCATCAACAAAACGTCCGGCCTGCGCACCAGGGCTCGGGCCAAGGCGACTCGCTGCTGCTGGCCGCCCGAAAGTTGGCCGGGCCGGCGACCCAGAAGCTCTTCTATGTGCAGGGTGTTGGCGATATCCTTAACCTTGCGCTCAATATCGGCATTGCTCTCTTTGCGAATTCGCAACGGAAAAGCGATGTTCTCGTAAACGCTGAGGTGCGGGTACAGGGCGAATGACTGGAACACGACGCCGGCTTTCCGCTGCTGAGGCGCTAACTGGGTGACCTCGCGATCGCCGAACCAAATCCGCCCGGCGCTTACCCGGTGCAGCCCGCAGATGGCGTACAGCGTTGTTGTCTTGCCGCACCCCGACGGCCCCAACAGGGCGATCATTTCGCAATCGCCGATGGCCAGGTCCAGATCCTCAATCACCTTGACCGGGCCGAATGATTTCGAGAATTTTTCCAATCTGATTTCCATTAGCCTTTGCTCCCCCCGCCATAGATATTCATTAGTTTGTCCTGGGTAAAGAGGTAAAAAATCATGACCGGAATGACATAAAACAGTCCGACCGCTTTAAAGAGCCCGAAATCGGACAGGTAATCGTCGATCAGAAGGCCGGCCAGATAGACCGACAACAGCCGGGCCTCCGAGCTCGGCGCAAGGATCAGCGGCAGCACGAATTCGCTCCATCCGGCCATGAATGAGAATATCGCCAGCGCGGCGATTCCGGGCATGACTTGGGGCAGGATGAGTTTGTGCCAAACCTGGAAACGACTGGCGCCGTCCTGCAGTCCCGCCATCTCGATCTCCCAAGGCACCGTGTCATAAAAGCCCTTCATTATCCATATGCCAAACGGAAGTTCGAGGGCGGACTTGACCAGGATGACGCCGATTAGCGTGTCGAACAGGCCGACTAATTGCAGCATGAGAAAAATCGATATGATCAAAGTGACGCTGGGGAAGGAATGGAGCACCAATACCACGCCAAGAAACTGGGCGCGGAACGGGAACTTCAAGCGCGATAGCGCATAGCCCGCGGTGGACGACAGGACCACGACAATGGTGACGACGCTGGTTGCAAAAAGGGTGGTGTTGAGCGTCGCGGTCCAAACACTGCCGTGACCGGGGATCTCCTCGGTCAGGAAGCGCCAGTTTCTAAGCGTGAACTTTTCCGGCCAGATGCTCTCAATATTGATTTCGGACACTGAATCGATGAACAGCCAAACGTACATGATCAAGATCGGTGCCGAGATGATCAGCAAAAATAGGGTCAGAGGCCAATTGATTTTACGATCATCCATGGTCAGTTCTCTATAGGCGGGTCGGCGACCAGCTTCTTGAAATCGAATAGCCGAAGGTAAAACAGCGATAGCGCGATGCCGACAACCACCAGCACGACGGCCAGCGTTGCGCCCATGCCGTAGCGCAAGTTGCCGAAGTAGTTCGACAGCGCCGTGTGATAGGCGTTCAGCGCCCAGGTCTCGGTGGTGTAGAACCCAGGCCCGCCATCGGTCAGCAAAAGAATGTATTCGAACGAGGTCAACAGGCTCAGGGTCTGGTAGCTGGTGATAAACAGGATCGGCCAAGCCATCAACGGCAGTATGATACGCCGTACTTGTTGCCAGGCATAGGCGCCGTCAACTTCGGCCGCACGCAATACGTCCGCGGGGATCGCCAGCACGGCGCTGGCAAATATGATCATGCCCATGCTGGCGCCGACAAACCCATTGGCGATAATCACAAAGGTCCATGGAAATTCATTCAGCCAGTTTTCGGGCTGCACGCCGAACATTCCGAGGAAGTGGCTCATGAAGCCGCTGTCGAAGGTAAACCACTTCCACAGCATCACGTAGATAACCGACGGGCTGATACGCGGGATCAGCCATATAGCACGGAAAAACCTTGACTGCCCGGGCGGCATGTAGAATGTGGCGAGCGCCAGCAAAAGCGCAAACCCGACGTTGAAAAAAAGAGTGAGAAAGACATAGAATGCGGTGTTGGCCATGACCTTCACGGTAAATTCACTGGCCATTAACTCGACGTAGTTGTCAGCGGTCCATCGCCAACTGGTGTTGGTCAATTCGAGCAAGCGAGCAAACGTGGCGTCGTCGACTTTAATGCCCAATGAGACGAGGCCGGCGCGGAATGCTTTTGCTGTGGTAAATTCGCGGTTGGCGACGGTGCTGACCACCGATTTGGATATGTCCTTGCGATCCTTAAACTTGCGCGGGCGGTGGTTCAGCCGCTTCAGGGCGGCAAAGAGCGCCTGCTCGGACGCAAACGCCTGGCCCGCCAGCGTCTCCTCTATCTCCTGCATCACCGGCGGTTCCAGACCGATTTTCCTGACCTTGGCCAGGCCCGCCGCGTCCAACGCGAACACCCTGGCGCCCAACTGCTTGACCAGGGCGGCATCAACGCCCGCATCGGTCATGTCCCGAATTGATGATTCGGTGACGACGTACCGATTGCCGAGAATCCCGGTGTCGGAAGTCATTGAGGTGAAACTGAACACGACGGTCATTAACACCGGAACGACGAAGAACAGGGTTACCGCAATTGAAGCGGGCAACATGAACCAGACCGGGAAGAGCGAGCGGCGCATGCGCATCGGCTTGTTTTGCTCTCTGTGTTTAGCCTGGATTAGTGATTCGGATTGACTAATCCTGATATTCACGCTTCAATGCCTCCGGTCCGGCAACCGCCTGCCGAACCGGAATAATGTCCCGAAGCGCGAATAGTATTGCTGGCGTTAGCGGATAACCACTTTATTCCCCATCGTGGCTTGCATCTCCCTGACCACCGTATCGACCGCTTGCTCCGGGGTGAGGTCGCCGCTCCAGGTCGCGGTCAGGCCCTTCCAGACGAGCGTGTCGTATTGTCCAAAATTGACATTGTTGGGTAGCGCGAAAGCGCTTTTCAACAGTTCCGTGGCTTCCGCCGTCCAGCGATCGTCGGAATATTGCGTGACCTTGGTCTGAGCCGTGGTGATGCCGAGATGGGCCGAGGCTATGGCATGGAGCGTATTGAGCCTGGGCTCGGAGACTATGGTGATGAGCCGCCCCGCGATTTCCAGTTCATCCCCGCTTGCCTGCTTCGAAATCAGATAGGTCAGCGGATGCGTGAGCGTGGTCGCCTTGCCGCCCGAACCGCCAGACGGGATCAGCGAAAACATGACCGTGCCAAAGAAGTCCTTGAGGCCTTCGCGACGGGTATAGCGGGCATAGTGCCAGGTGCCGCCGTGCCACAGTCCGGCCTTGCCGTTGGCCACCTCGTTGTACCATTGGTCCCACTCCATCCCCAGATGATTCTTCTTGGTCACTCCGTGCTTGAACACCGCGTCGTGGAAGAACTGGTAATATCCGAGCAGGGCGCCCTTGTCCAGGAGCAGCTTGCCGCTCTTGGCGTCGATCATGTCGCCACCCTTCTGGACCGCGTAGAACTGCCAGTAGTCACCGCCTTTGGTGGCGCGGGGATAAAATCCGTAGCCCTTCTCCACCAGGCCCTTATCCTGAATTTTCTTGGCATCCTCGAGAACGTTTTGCAACGTGTACTGACCGCTTTTGACTTTCGCGGGCAGCGCCGCGATGTCGGCATCCGAATAACCAATCGCCTTTAAGTGAGGATTCCAGGCGAAGAAAGGCCTGGATTCGGCATCCTGAGGCGCGCCCCAGACCTGCCCATTCCATGACATGATTGGCCACAGGCTGGGAAAAACATCTGAGAAAGGCCAAGCCTCAAGATCGACGATGTCCTCGATCGGTATGATCAAGCCGGCGCTCCCCCACACCGGGATGTCCTCATGGCCGCCAACGATAATGTGCGGTCCTTTACCGGCCTCGACGGCTAGCGAGAAACCCTGTTTCAGTTGCTGCCAGGTCTGTGAACCGGCGAATGATCGCGCTGACACTTTGACCTGGATATCGCGACCCTCGATCTCCAGTTCCTCGTTGAGAACGTTGGCGGCTAGCGCGACGGCTTTGAAGCGGTAGCGTTCGTTCTGGTCGGCTGGCGCCCAAACCACGATCTCCATTTCTTTGGCCTGAGCAGGTGGTAACACAAACAAAATGGCGAAAATCGCCATGAGATAAGATTTTCTAAATAAAGATGTCACTTTTTGCCTCCGGTTTTGAATTTATTCGAGCCTGTATCTGGGCTTATTCATTGGTCAATATCACCAATTCAAGTCTGCAAAACAGAATTATAATAGAAAATTTATTCTATGTTCAATTATTTTGCAATATAAATTCCATTTTATATTAGGGGCCGGTTATGTCAAGGGTTTTGTTAATGCCAAGCAAACGGTCCGGATTTGCAACCCGTGAGGCATCCGAATTTATAGCGGCTGGTTTTGGCGGCTGCCCTGGGTTGAGCGAGTCGCGGCAGCGCGCGCGCCATCTACAAACTGAATGAATCCGCGGGGCGTTTTTCCCTGAGTATGGCCGCAACCAAGGCGCCCGCCAATAACACCAACCAGCACAGGTATATCCATAGAAAAAAGATGGGAATGGTTGCCAAAGCGCCGTAAATACGCTGGTATGAGTTGAAGTTCAGGAGATAGATTCCAAACCCCAGCTTCAAGGCTTCAAATAAAACCGTGGCCACAACACCGCCCACAAAAGAGTCGCGCACCCTGATCTCCAGGTTGGGTATGGCTTGGTAAAACAACATAAACGCACACAACTCGAATAGTATGGGCAAGTACTTCAACAGCAGCTGGGTAAAACCGACGACCACGGGCTGCTCTGAAAACACCGACATGGAAAGCAGCGCCGAGCTCATGGAAAGGCTGATCGCAATCAACACAGGTCCGAGGGTTAATACCGACCAATAAACGATTAAGCGCAGGAACCAGTCGCGTCCTTTCCTGATTTTCCAGATCTCATTGAACGCATCCTCAATGGTTGCTAACAGGAACAAACTGCTCAGGAGCAAAAAGACCAGCCCGACCGCGGTCAGCTTGCCAGCCTTATCCGAGAATTCCAGGATGTAGCCCTTAACCGTTTCACTGGCTGCGGGCATAAAATTTTCGAATAAAAACGTCTCAATATCACTCGACCACTCTCCAAATACCGGAAACAGGGAGAGCATGGAAAAAATGACCGTAACCAGCGGCACCAGCGCCAAGAGCGTGGTGAAAGACAGCGCTGCCGCGGTGCTAAAACAGCAATCCTGATTGAATCGGCGAAACACCTCGCCTGAGAATGATTTTAGCTGGTTGAGCGGTTGCTCCAATTTCCACATTTTATCGCTTGCCTCGCCCGGCGAAAGGGATATTATTGGAAATTATAGCATTTCAACTATTCAGCATTATGAAAACAGTCGCATTTGCGCACATGGCGGACGGCACCGCCGCGGACTACGCCCTGCTTGCCGAGCAAGAAAAGCGGTTTACCGCCGCCCTGCCTGCGCGCCTGATGCGCGCGCTTGAAGCGTTGGAACATTCATTTTCCGGCTACCGCGTCAGCCGGCTGGAACATTCGTTGCAATCCGCAACCCGCGCCCATGATGCCGGCGAGGAGGATGGCATGGTGGCCGCGGCATTGTTGCATGATATCGGCGATGCGCTGGCGCCGGTCTGCCATAGCGAGATGGCCGCGGCGATTCTGCGACCGTATGTGTCCGAGCGAATCTATTGGATCGTCAAACACCACGGGCTGTTTCAACTGTATTACTACGCCCACTATTTCGGCCAGGACCGCAATGCCCGAGACCGATACAAGAATCACCGCTGGTATCAGGACACGGTGGATTTTTGTGAAAACTATGACCAGAACTGTTTTGACCCGGATTTCAAGTCAAAGCCGCTGGCGTTTTTTAAACCGATGGTTGAGCGCGTTTTCGCCGAGCCTTTGCGGCATTTTGTTTAGCCTATTGCCTAGCCTATTGCCCGGCCCGGCGATTAAACATCGAGATTTGAAACCGCAAACGCATTCTCTTCTATAAATTCTCTGCGCGGTTCCACCTGGTCGCCCATTAGCGTGGTAAAGGTCTCGTCTGCGCCAATGCCGTCTTCGATGGTAACCTGCAACAGTCGTCTGACCGCCGGATCCATGGTCGTCTCCCACAGCTGTTGCGGGTTCATTTCCCCGAGCCCTTTATAGCGCTGGATGGCAAACCCTTGCCTGGCTTTGGACATCACCCAATCCACCGCTTCGGCAAAGGTTGCCACCTCGGTATTTGTGTCGCCCCAAAGCACGATGATTTTTCTCCTCTGGTCCTTCCCCGGGCTCTCCCTCGGGCTCTCCCTCGGACCCTCTATTTCCTTTAGTTTTGCGGCATGGGCGATCAGGCTTCGGTACTCGGCGCTTCTGAAAAAACTACCGGTTAAAACATATTCTTCGCTTAACCCGTATTGATCACGCCGAACCGTGAGCGCTGCCGTTTTTATCTCCGCCGCGACCTTGTAAGCGACGATATCCGTCGCCCTCTTATTTAACGCTTGCGCCAGCAGCTCGGCAATCCGGTTCGCGCTTGGCGCATTGAACAAGTCCGCTTCCAGTATCGGCTCTATGGCAAGCAGCGTATTGAGCACGTCCTGATTGAATCTTTTCGCTAAACGGTGGATGGTTTGCTGGGTTGAATTGTGCGCCATAACCAACGATTTCAATTCCGCGTGTTGTAGAATTTTATTGTTTTTCAGTTTGATTTGCGCTTTTTCCATGGCAATCCCCAGCAAAAAATCAGCCATTGCGGCATCATCCTTGATATAGGTTTCCTTCTTTTTCAGCACCACTTTGTACAGTGGCGGCTGAGCGATATAAATATGTCCGCGCTCGATCAATTCGCGCATTTGCCGAAAGAAAAAGGTCAGCAGCAGGGTGCGAATGTGCGAGCCATCAACATCGGCATCGGTCATGAGGATGATCCTGTGGTAACGCAGTTTGCTGACTTCAAAATCATCCTTGCCGATGCCGGTGCCAAGCGCGATAATCAACGTGGTCACTTCCTCTGAGGAGACCATTTTGTCAAACCGCGCTTTTTCCACGTTCAGAATTTTGCCTTTAAGCGGCAGGATTGCCTGGAACTTTCGGTCCCTGGCCTGCTTTGCGCTGCCGCCGGCGGAATCGCCTTCCACTAAATAAATTTCGCATAATGCCGGATCCTTTTCCTGACAATCCGCCAATTTGCCGGGCAAGCCGCCGAGATCCAGCGCGTTTTTGCGGCGAGTGATATCCCGCGCTTTTCTCGCGGCCTCGCGCGCGCGCGCGGAATCAACGATTCGATTGGCAATTATTTTTGCTTCCGCGGGGTTTTCCAGCAGAAAATTGCCGAGCGCTTCATTGACCGCTGATTCGACCGCGCCTTTCACCTCTGATGAAACCAGTTTCTCTTTTGTTTGCGATGAAAATTTCGGGTCCACAACCTTAATGGACAAAATCGCGGTTAATCCCTCCCTGCAATCATCGCCGCTTAAACTGACTTTTTCCTTTTTTGCCAGGCCGAGGCCGTTCACATAACCGTTCAAGGTTCGCGTCATCGCGCCGCGCAAGCCGGCTAAATGCGATCCGCCATCCCCCTGTGGTATATTATTGGTATAACAAAAGGTGTTTTCCTGGTACGAATTATTCCACTGCATCGCTAATTCTATTTGTACCCCCGCTTTTTCGGTTGATGCCGTGAACACGGTGGGATGCAAGGGTGTTTTCTTTAAGTTCAAATGGCTGACAAAGGCGGCAATTCCGCCTTCATATTCAAATATGTCGCCGGATTCAGTGCGCTCGTCATAGAGCTCGATGCGTATTCCGGAGTTTAAAAACGACAACTCCCGCAGCCGCTTGGACAGAATCTCATAGTGGTAATGCACCTGGCTGAATGTTTTGCGGCTGGCCCTGAACGTAATGATGGTGCCTGATTTCTCTGTTTCGCCAACGATTTTAAGGGGCGCCACCGGATCGCCATGGGCGTATTCCTGAGCATGAATTTTTCCATCGCGATGGATTTCCATACTGAGTTTTTCCGAAAGCGCGTTGACCACAGACACGCCAACGCCGTGAAGCCCGCCGGACACCCTATAAGAATCCTGATCAAACTTGCCGCCGGCGTGAAGCACCGTCATAATGACTTCGGCCGCGCTCTTGCCACCCTCGTCCTCTAAAATCCCGGTCGGAATCCCGCGGCCGTCATCACTGACGGTAATCGACTCATCGCCGTGGATAGTCACCTTGATTTTGTTGCAATACCCGGCCAGCGCTTCGTCGATCGCATTATCCACCACCTCAAAAACCATGTGGTGGAGACCGGTGCCGTCATCGGTATCGCCGATGTACATGCCGGGCCGTTTCCGCACCGCATCCAGCCCCTTTAGAACCTTTATGTTGCTCGAATCGTATTCATTCGTCATTAGCGTTTATTGCCTGAATAAAATCAGTGATTTTAACCTATTTTACGTTGAAAAGGGTTAATTCTTGTTTATCGTATTATCTGTTTTTTCTTTATTAATCAAGGAGTTGCAGGTTCTAAAATCGCTTGTCCATCGGCGCTGTCTTGCTGTTGGCAATGGGCTTAAAATAACGCTGCTGGTCGCGCGGCGCGACTTTGCGACTTGGCTTTTAACGGCCGCTCAGGCGCGCTGTAAAAACGCGGTAGAACTCGAAAACCGCCCGCGGTGACTGATTGCGATATGTTCAAGTGTTGCCCTCTTATCTTTATGCGTCCTATGCGTAACCAGTGGCCTTTTATGGGTTTGTTTTAATTGGTCTGCTGACCTGCTCTTGAATAGAGGCGTTCCTGTTCGACCGCTACGATTGTTTCACGTGAAACATCGATTTGCGATTATCATTTTAGTTTCAGTTGTCTATTCGCGTTGCCATGCAATTGTTTCACGTGAAACAATTGCATGGGTCTAATTACTTCCGGTTGTGTGCGCAAAAGCGCTGTTTTCGGAATTTACGCTGGGATAAACAGCCCCTTGGTCGTCATTGCGGGCTGGCATCCGGCTCGGATTCAGTTTTGATTGGATTATGCGTATCATCCCCGATACACGCAAAACATTGACCGCCTGATTTAACGCTTTCTTGTGTGGCCATGGTCTCTGCCCGCGCTCCATCCCGTGCTTTTTTCGCCACGTGGTTTAAAACCGCATGGGCATCACCAACCAGATTGATCGATTATCTTCGGGTTGTTTGATAATGCACAGTCCATCGGGCCCTTGTAGATGAAGTTCAACATTTTCAGTGCTGACCGCCCGGGCCGCATCCACCAAATAGCTAGCGTTATACCCGCTTTCTATTTTTTCGCCCGCGTAGTCAATCTCCAATTCTTCAACGGCCTCCTCCTGTTCTGGATTGTTCGCGGTAATACGCATAACCCCGGGCTCCAGTGCAATTTTTACGCCCTGAAATCGGTCGGTTGTTAGCACTGCGGCCCGATTCGTCGCTTCAATAAATTCAGCTCTATTCACGGTTATCATAATATTGAGCGCGGTTTCCAGAACATCTTGAAAATCAGGAAACTTGCCATCGATCAGTTTTGTGATGAGGGTGGTTTCTCCTTTGGTAAGCTTAAGGTGTTTCTTGCTGATTTCAAGCGTAATTTCCTGGTCGTCAGCACCCTCCAGAAAACGGTTAATTTCAGCAATTGCTTTTCGTGGAGCGATTAATTGCCTGCTGTCCGTGGTATCCAGAGCGATATTTACATTCGATTGCGCTAATCGGTGGCCATCCGTCGCAATCGCGCTAAGAGAATTTTGAGTAAGTTCAAGTAATACCCCATTCAAATAATAACGCACATCCTGGACCGCCATGGCAAACGCAGTCTTCTCAAGCAAGGTTTTAAGAGATAACTGATTGATTTTAAATCGTTCTTCCCAAGTATTATCTTCAATTCGCGGAAAATCGCTGGCCGCCAATGTTTTCAGTGTATAGCGGCTGCGCCCGGATGAAACAATCACCTTGTCTGATTCATGTTTTATGGAAATAACCGCATTTTCCGGTAACATACGGGTTATATCGAGCATTTTACGCGAAGATACCGTAAATACACCATCATCGCCGGCAACCTCAGCAATCGTTTCTGAAATCTCGACTTCCAGGTCTGTTCCCACCAAATTTAATTTACCGTCGGTTAGGTTAAAATAAAGGTTGGACAAGATTGGAAGGGTTTGCCGTTTTTCGACAACACTGCCAACCAAAGTTAATACAGGTAGAAGATCAGCTCGGGCTATTTTTATATTCATGTTAAATATATAGTAGTAGTAATAGTTAAGGCCTGTGGACTTGTGGAAAACTCGAATAAACGGCTATTTTACAGTTATTTAGCGGTTACTTCACTGTGGGCATGTCCATAGAAAAGCATTGTAAAACGAAAGAACGGATTGTGGGTAACTTTTTTCCACAAAACTATCCACAAACCAGGCGCGGTTATCAATTAAAACTCCACAACGTTATGCACAGCAACAACCGCGGATGGCAGGGTCAAGCACGGGAACTAACGCACCGGCTTCGCCAGCACGGCATAACGTTAACCATTGAACAACCGTTGCAGATTTTTTTGGTCTTCCTTCATTTTTGGATCGGAGTGAACCAACTCTTTTATTTTTCTGCAGGCATGCAATACCGTAGTGTGATCCCGGCCACCAAAGTGGTCTCCAATTTGCGGCAGACTCAGATTGGTGAACTGTTTGGCAAAGGACATCGCAAGCTGGCGCGGCCGGGTAATGGTTCTGGCACGGGTTTTTGAGAGTAGATCAGCCACTCTAATCTTGTAGTACTCGGCGACGGTTTGCTGAATATTCTCGATGCTGATTTGTGTTTCCTGATAAATCAGGATGTCTCTAAGCGCCTCCCGCGCTAAAGCCATATCGATTAGGCGCCCGGTAAAACTCGAGCTGGCGAAAATTCTGTGCAAGGCTCCTTCAAGGTCCCTGACATTGGAACGCACTGCGTTGGCCACAAAAAAGGCAACATCATTCGGCAGGTCGACACCCCGTTCCAACGCTTTCTTTTCGAGTATGGCGACCCGGGTTTCAAGTTCCGGCGGGTCGATGGATACGGACAAGCCGCTGCTAAACCGGGAGATAAGGCGCTCTTCGACATGATTGATGGCTTGGGGGATGCGGTCGCTGGTGATGATGATCTGCCGCTGGCCCTCAAGCAGGACATTAAAGGTATGAAAGAACTCTTCCTGGGATTGGGTTTTCTTGGCGAAAAACTGAATATCGTCAATTAACAGCGCGTCCAGGGAACGGTAATGCCGCTTGAACTCGTTCATGGTATTGTTTTTCAACGCCTTGACCATATCGTTGACAAACAGCTCCGAATGGACATAAACAACCTTTGCCTTCGCGTTGCTGTCTAAAATCAACCGCCCGGAGGCCTGCATTAAGTGGGTTTTGCCTAAGCCGACCCCGCCATAGATAAACAGCGGGTTGAACGCCTTCCCCGGGTTTCCTCCGACCTGCAACGCGGCCGCGCGCGCCAGCTGATTGGACGCACCCTCGACATGGGCGGCAAAAGTATAGTCCGCGTTAAGCGTACCGCCGGAATAGGGCAACGATGCGGTGCGGTTGTTTTCCTGAGAAGAGGGGAGCCCGCGCGCAGCAACAGACCCGCCATCGAGGGCCTCGGCACGGACGGAACCGACGCGGTCCTGATGATAACTGCCAATTTCAAGCTGCACCCGGTCGACGCTGATATCCATTGCCAGGATAGTGGTCTCAATTTGGTCGAATAAATTTTGCTTGATGTAGTTAAGCACGTAGCGGTTTGGCGCAAGCAGGTTGAGTGTGCTGCCGCTGAAATTTGTATGCAGCGGCATAATCCAGGTATTCATGTCGTCGGCTGAAAGCTTAGCCCGCAATTGTTGAAGACAGGTATCCCACATAAGGATGGCTCAGGTTTTGCTCGCGTTCATTAAAAGCTCTGGCTCATTGAGGTTTCTGGTTCCGGTTGCGCCTCAAGGCGAGCAAAGAACCAAGCCATACTATTGTTTTTAAACGATAATATAACGTTTTTATAGTTAAAATCATAAATAGGTTGTATTGCCCGACAAGGATAGTTTAATCTTAAAGACGCTTTTTATCCACCGTTATCCGGAATATTTCCCCGAAAAACTCCATAAATAATTCAGAGCAAGACAACATCGACTAAAGCGCAGCCAGAAAACCGGCAAAATCGCAACCTCAAACTTATCCCGAAATTCTAATGAACCCAGATATCCTATACTTAAGGCGGAAAACATGAAAACCCAGGCAAAAGCGGTAGTCATCGGCGGCGGCGTGGTCGGCGTCAGCACGCTGTACCATCTAGCGCGAAAAGGCTGGACCGATTCGGTCTTGCTTGAACGGAAAGAGTTGACCTCGGGATCAACCTGGCACGCGGCCGGGCTGCTGCCCTTGTTCAACATGAGTTACTCGGTCGGCAAGCTGCACCAATATTCGGTACAATTTTATCAGACGCTTGAACAGGAAACCGGCTTGACCGTCGGCTTTTCACAGGTCAGCAACATCCGCCTGGCATGTACCGAAGACCGCATGGACGAATATAAATATTACGCCGGGGTCGGGAAAACGGTCGGCGTGGAGATAAAATTCTTGACCCCGAAACAGGTCAAGGCAATTTGGCCAATGTGCAATATCGAGGGACTGGCAGGAGCAATTCAGCACCCCGAAGACGGCTATATCCAACCCAATGACTTGACCACGGCGCTGGCCAAGGGCGCGCGCAGCCGCGGGGCTGAAATCTATCGCCATACCTGCGTGACCGGCATTGAACCGCGCGCCGACGGCTGGCGGGTCAAGACCGACAAAGGCGACATATCTTGTGAGCATGTCATCGCCTGCACCGGCAACTTCGCCAGAAAAACCGGGCAGATGGTGGGCCTTGATATTCCGGTTATACCGGTGCAGCATCAGTATATCGTTACCGAAGCCCATCCAGACATTCTGGCCAGAAAAGCGCAAGGGCTGCCCGAGCAAGGCGTGTTGCGGGAATCGGACGCCGGCTATTATTTGCGCGAAGAAGCGGGTGGCCTGTTACTGGGCATTTATGAGCAAGGCGCGCCCTGCTGCTATGTGGACGGGCCCGCGCAAGACTGCGAGAATGAGTTGTTTCAGGAAGACCTGGATCGGCTTATGCCGCATATTGAGGCCTGCATTCGCCGCGTCCCGGCGTTTGCGGAGGTCGGGGTGAAGCAAGTCTATAACGGTGCCATCGCCTATACCCCGGACGGCAACCCCATCGTCGGGCCGGCCTGGGGCTTGAGGAATTTCTGGCTGAACGAAGGCCACAGCTTCGGCATAACCGCGGCCGGCGGAGCCGGCTGGCAGTTAGCCGAATGGATTGTGGACGGCGAGCCGACGGTGGATATGATGGGCGTGGACCCAAGACGATTCGGCCCTTATACGGCGCGCGGCTATTTGCGGCAAAAAAACGAGGAGGCCTATCGAAATGTTTTCACCAACCACTTTCCGGATGAAGAGCGCGCCACCGCGACGCCCTTAAAAACTACGCCTTGCTATGGCCGAATGAAAGCGTTAGGCGCCGTGTTTGGCCATATTTATGGATGGGAAAGACCAAACTGGTTTGCGCCAAAGGACTATCAGTTGCCTGCGGGAGAAATCGGTAGCGCCGATGTTAATGGCGATGAGGTGTTGCTCGGCAACAACACATCGCCGGCGCTGGACGATGGCCGTATTGTCGAACGATATTCGTTTCGCCGATCAAATTATTTCCCGTATGTCGGGCAGGAATGCAAGCACGTGCAGAAAAAAGTGGGGCTGCTTGACATGTCGGCGTTTTCCAAATTCGCGGTGGCCGGGCACGGCGCCGAGGTCTGGCTGGAGTCTCTGGTGTGCAACCGAATACCCAAGGGCATCGGTCGAATAGGGCTATGTCATATGCTGTCGCGAAATGGCGGCGTACGCGCCGAGTTCACGATTCACAAGACCGCAAACAATCGCTATTACGTGGTCTCAGCCGGCGCTATGGAACGCCATGACTGGGATTATCTGCTTAAAAACAAACCGGCGAACGGCGTCGAGCTACAAAAAATAACCACACAATTCGGCGTCTTGGTCATCGCCGGACCGAAATCTCGAGCCCTGCTTCAGAAACTAACCGATACGGATTTATCCGATGAAAAATTCAAATGGTTAACCGGCAAGCCGATAAATATTGGTGCCGCAAGCGCCAATGCGCTGCGGGTAAATTTTGTCGGCGAACTCGGCTTTGAACTACACCATCCGATAGAAATGCAAAACTATATTTTTGATGCGGTGATGGCGGCCGGCGAGGAATTTGAGATTAAGCCGTTTGGCATCCGCGCCATGGACAGCATGCGTCTGGAGAAATCCTATCGCTTAATCCCGCGGGAAATGTCGATAGAATATTCAGCGTTTGAGTCGGGCCTTGATCGGTTCATCCGCCTTGATAAGGACAGCGATTTTATCGGCAAGCAAGCCTTGATCGATTGGCAAAAACGCGGCGCCAAGAATGCGTTTGTCACCCTGGAAGTCCATGATGTGACGGATGCCGATGCGCGCGGATCGGAAGGTATTTACTACCGCGGCGAGCTGGTCGGCCGAGCCACCTCCGGAGGCTATGGATTCAGGGTTGAAAAATCATTGGCCTTAGGCTTGGTCAAGCCTGAATTGGCGACTATCGGCACCGAACTGGAAATCGAGATCTTGGGCAAGCCGCGCCCGGCCACGGTCATCGCCGAGTCGCCGTATGACGCCGAGAATCAAGTGCTGCGGGGGTGATGCGGGCGGCGGTGGTGATGCCGCCACAATAACGACAAATAATAATGAAAACACAACCACAAATATTTATGCCTTCTGCCGGCGCCTGCGACTGGAAACGCTTGTTGTTGGACCCGGCGAAACATTGGCGGCGCGGCCGGTCCGCGCGCACGCTGGCGTGTTGCTGGGAAGATGCCAATGGTTTTCCGCCCGAGATTTCGGCGGTGTTGGCATCGGCGCCGGCGTTGACGGGCATCGCCCCGTTGCTGATTTTCCCCGAATGGAAAGTGTCGTTGCCGGGCGGTAGCCGCCCATCGCAAAATGATGTTTGGGTGCTGGCGACATGCGATGTTGGCTTGGTGTCGATTGCGGTCGAGGGCAAGGTGGATGAGTCCTTCGGCAACCCGGTCGTCGAGTGGCGAAAAAAAGCATCCGACGGGAAAACCAAGCGGCTCGCGTATTTGGCGGACATGCTCGGCTTGCCGCAACCGATACCGGATGACATTTATTATCAACTGCTGCACCGCGCCGCCTCGGCGCTGATTGAGGCGGCGCGTTTTCGCGCCACGCAATCGGTCATGCTGGTGCATTCTTTTAGCGATAAGGACGCTGGCTTCGACGCGTTCCATGCCTTCGTCGCGCTCTACAACAAGACCGCCGAGCCGGAAAAATTATGCGCCGTGACCGCGAAGGACGGCGCGCCATTACACTTGGGTTGGGCGCGCGGCGATAGACGATACTTGGCCGCATAGCCGCGACGGCGAAGAGGCAGGACTGGCCGGGGCAACGATCCCCAACCTCGTCATTCCGTGTTTGACACGGAATCCAGTAAGACCTGCGCGGCGATAGCCGCACCACATACGATGGCCGGTGGCGACGCCGCGGTCGTGCCGGTGACCGCAAAACGGTGACACGTTATATATGACGACAATGACAATGAACGGCGACCGCCGCCGCGCTACCACCGCGCCGCAAAATAAACTACACTGGCGGCACTTTGTCGCCTCAGTTCTTCACTCAACATGACCACCCACGCACTTCACGCCGACCTCGCCCAGCACGGCATTCGCGACACAGCAGAGCTGATTCACAACCCCTCGTTTGAACGGCTGTTCACGGAGGAGACCAGGGCCGATTTAACCGGGCATGAGCGCGGCGTGCTCACGACCAGCGGCGCCATCGCGGTGGATACGGGGGTTTTTACAGGCCGTTCGCCCAGCGATAAATATATTGTTCGGGACGCTCTTACGCGCGACACCTTTTGGTGGTCGGAGCAGGGGGAAAACGACAATCACCCCTTGTCCCAGGCAAACTGGGCCGACCTTAAAACCATCGTTGCCAATCAATTATCAAACAAACGGCTGTTCGTGGTGGATGCGTTTTGCGGCGCAAACCCAGGCAGCCGGTTATCGGTTCGCTTCATCATGGAAGTGGCCTGGCAAGCGCACTTTGTCAAAAACATGTTTATCCGGCCAGGCGCTGCGGGGTTGGCGGACTTCGAGCCGGATTTTGTGGTGATGAACGCGGCCAAGGCAACCAATCTAAACTGGCAAGCCATGGGCATGAACTCAGAAAACTTTGTTGCGTTTAACCTCACTGAAAAAATGCAGCTCATCGGCGGCACTTGGTACGGCGGCGAAATGAAAAAGGGCATGTTTTCAATGATGAATTACCTGTTGCCATTGCGCGGCATGGCCTCCATGCACTGCTCGGCGAATGTATCCGAAGACGGTGAAACCGCCCTGTTTTTCGGTTTGTCCGGAACCGGAAAAACCACCCTGTCAACGGATCCGAAACGGCGGCTGATCGGCGATGACGAGCACGGCTGGGACGATCAAGGTGTGTTTAACTTTGAAGGCGGCTGTTATGCCAAGACCATCGGCTTGAAAGAACAGGCCGAGCCGGATATTTATCGGGCGATCCGGCGCGACGCGCTGTTGGAAAATGTGGGTGTCAGGGAGGATGGCACGGTCGACTATCAGGACCGCTCAAAAACTCAAAACACCCGGGTTTCCTACCCCATTTACCACATCGACAATATCGTCAAACCGGTGTCCAGAGGCGGCCACGCCAACAAGGTAATCTTCCTGTCGGCGGATGCCTTTGGGGTGTTGCCGGCGGTTTCAAAATTGACGCCAGAACAAGCAAACTATCATTTTTTATCCGGGTTCACGGCAAAGCTGGCCGGCACAGAACGCGGCGTTGACCGACCAACGCCGACTTTTTCAGCCTGTTTTGGCGCAGCATTTTTAAGCCTTCACCCGACAATATATGGCGAACAACTGGTTCAGAAGATGCAGGCTGCTGCGGCGCAGGCTTATTTAGTCAACACCGGATGGAACGGCAGCGGCCAAAGAATATCGCTAAAAGACACCAGGGCGATCATTGACGCCATCTTAAACGGCGACATCGAACAAGCGTCATTTAACACGATTCCCTACTTTGGCTTGGCGGCGCCGCAAACCCTGGCGGGAGTCGACGCCCATATTCTTGATCCGCGGCAGACCTATGCCGACCCGCGAGAGTGGGATGAAAAAGCGAAGCAACTGGCCGCCCTGTTCATCGAAAACTTCAAAAAATACGAAGACACCGCGGAGGGCAAAGCGTTGGTTGCCGCCGGGCCGCGCGCGGCCGTTTAAGAATAGCCAAAGCCCGCGTCTAAAACATGGCGGACCATAATGCGGTTGGCGAGTGGCCGCCCGAACACGATTCGAAACCATGACAAAACCGCGATTTAACGCACAAAATCTAATCAACGGCTGTGAGCAGCTTGGGATTGGCATTGATGCGCATCAGCAAATGAGCCTGCTGACCCACATTGAATTATTAGCAAAATGGAATGCCCGCCTGAACCTGACCGCGATCGCATCGAATGATGACATGATCAGCCACCATATTCTGGATTCGCTGGCCATCCATCGTCATGTCATCGGCGGCGCCGTGCTGGATATTGGCAGCGGCGGCGGCTTTCCCGGGCTGCCATTGGCAATCGTCAACCCGCAGTGGCGAGTTACCCTGCTTGACAGCCGCGGTAAAAGGGTGGAATTTCTGCGAAACTGCATTTCAAATCTGGCATTGAAAAATGTTTCGCTGGTAAAAAGCCGGATTGAAAATTACCAACCACACAGAAAATTTGATACGCTTACCGCCCGTGCGTTTGCACCTTTACCGGGATTGGTTCGACTCAGTCAAGCAAACCTCAGCCAGGGCACCCGCTTGTTGGCGCTTAAAGGCCGATTTCCAGCAAAAGAAATTGAATCCCTGACCGGTGAATTGCCCGCATTACCCAAATTACCCGAGCAAATGCGACCCAGACTAACGGTTGAGAAACTGGAAGTGCCCTTTTTGGAGGCCCAGCGACACTTGATCATTATTGATTTTTAACATTGGCGAGAATAATTGCAATAACCAACCAAAAAGGCGGGGTCGGTAAAACCACCACCGCTATAAATCTGGCCGCTTCATTGGCCCATGCCGGACATAAGGTGTTATTGATTGACACCGACCCTCAAGGCAACGCCACGGTGGGTAGCGGCATTGCCATGCGCGAACTCGAAGCGAGCGTTTATGAGGTGCTGTTAGGCGAAACCGGCATCGCCCAGGCCATCATCCCGACGCAATACAAATTCCATATACTGCCATCCCACCCTGATTTAGCGGGCGCCCAAGTGGAAATGACCCAACTCGAATCCCGCAACCAACGTCTGGAGCGGGCGCTAAGCGACGTCGCCAACGGGTTTGATATCATGCTGATCGACTGCCCGCCGGTGCTGAATGTGCTCACCATGAACGCACTAACCGCAGCCGGGGAGGTGCTAATCCCGGTGCAATGCGAATACTATGCCATGGAAGGGCTCACCAGTTTGATGGAAACCATTCGCCTGGTGCAGCAAGAGCTCAACCCGAAACTGGAAATTCTCGGCTTGGTCAGGACCATGTATGATGGCAGAAACAACCTGGCGGTCGAAGTCTCCGAGCAGTTGCAGGAACATTTCCCGAAGCAATTGTTTCGAACCCTGATCCCGAGAAATGTGCGCTTGGCCGAAGCCCCCAGTCATGGAAAGCCGGTTTTGGAATACGACCCGCAATGCGCCGGCGCCCAGGCATACCTGGCGTTGGCCCGCGAATTGTTGCGCCGACATAACGGTTAGCCGCAAGCCGCTCAAAACATAACGACAAGAACATTCACGACAAGAACAGCAACCCAAGGACAAACACGCAATGGTAAAAAAGAAATCAAGGCTGGGTCGAGGTCTGGGGGCGTTGCTCGGCGACGTGAAAACCACAACCCAGGTTGCCCAGTCGCCGCCCGAAACAAGCCGACAAGGAGCAGATGCCAGGTCCGAAACCAGCAGCGATCGGGCAAGCCGCACAAGCTATCGTGAAATTCCGATCGAGCAACTGCAACGCGGAAAGTATCAGCCAAGAGTGCGCATGGACAAAAACGCGCTGGCCGAGTTAGGGGAATCGATCAAGTCGCAAGGCGTGATACAGCCCTTGTTGGTGCGGCCCGCGGGAAAGCGCGTGGGCGAAGGCGCGGCGGCACAGTTTGAAATCATCGCTGGAGAGCGACGCTGGCGCGGCGCGCAACTTGCCGGGCTGGCGACGGTTCCCGTAGTGATACGGGAAATTACCGATCAAACCGCCATCGCCGTGGCCCTGATTGAAAATATTCAACGGGAAGACCTCAACGCCATTGAACAAGCCAGAGGCTTTAAGCGTTTGCTCGACGAATTCAGACTGACCCACCAGGAAGTATCTGATACGGTAGGCTGCTCGCGCACGGCGGTGAGCAACTTGTTAAGACTGCTGGCGTTGCACCCGGCAGTTCAAAAAATGGTCGAAACCGGCGAAATTGATATGAGCCATGCTCGAACACTGCTGGCGTTGCCAGAGGAAGCGCAGCCTGAAATCGCCAATCAGGTGAGTCGCCAAGGCCTCTCTGTTCGGCAAACCGAAAGACTGGTCAGGAAATGGGCCAAGGCTAAAGATGAGGCCAGCGACAAGACCGGAGCGGACACGACTAAAACCAGGAAAAACCAGCAAGCGGACGCGGACATTGCCCGTTTGCAAGACGATCTTTCGGCGCGCTTAGGCGCGAAAGTGGATATCCGGCATGGCGCGAAGAAAGGCCGGCTTATTATCCACTATCATTCTCTGGATGAACTGGACGGTATTCTTGAGCGCATAAAATGAGATGGGAAAATGAGTCGGAAAAATGAGCTGGCGGACGGCATGAACCCATCTCAAACCACGCTAAACCGTGCCATTGGTGTAGTATGATGGCGCGCAGGTAAAACACGAGGCAAAATAATGTCATTGCAAGAAATAATACGTGATGTTCAAAACAAACTCAAGAACAATGAATATCCCAATGAGCAGTCGATATCGCAAGGCGTTGTCTTGCGGCTCTTAGCGGCAATGAAATGGCCAATCCATGACACTCAGTTGGTGATCCCGGAATACAGCGTTCGAGGGAAACGAGTGGATTTTGCGCTGTGCGCTAAAAAGAACAAGCCGGTCATCTTTATCGAAGTGAAACAACCGGACAGCGCGTCCGGAGCGGATGAGCAATTATTTCAATACGCGTTTCTTCAAGGCATCCCGTTCGGTATTGTGACAGACGGCCGGGAATGGCATTTTTATCTGCCTGCAGGGGCCGGGAGTTTCGACGAGCGCAGGGTCTATAAACTGGACTTGATAGAACGAGACACGCATGAATCGATATATCGGTTAGAGCGATATTTGTCTTTTGACGAAGTTGCACAAGGCGGCGCGTTAAAAAACGCGCAAGAAGACTACGAGAATGTCTCCAAGGAAAGACAGGCAGAGGCGAATATTCCTATTGCATGGAAAAAACTGCTGGAAGAAAAGGATGAGATGTTGACCGAGGTGGTATCTGATAAAGTTGAAAGCATCTGTGGGTATAAACCCATACAAGAGCAAATCATCACCTATCTAAGCGCATTGAAATCGGATGTGCCGGATTTTCAGCTGGTAGCACCTAGAACACCGATCACAAAACCGACAACCATAAAACCCGAAGGCTCTAGCAAGCCGCGATCAAAAACAACGGAGCGAATGAAAATAGAAGTAACTTTTCCAGATGGGGTTGTGATCTGCCACCGGAATGTCGGGCAAACAATGATTGATGTGTTTAGAAAAAGTGGCTTTGGCAACGTTGCGACGTTAAACATTATAACAAACGGGTACCCGTTGGTATCAAGACAGCAGCATACGCAGGGAGGTTATACATGGAACGACGCCGGTTCGGGATTCTTTGTGTGTACGCTGTCCAGCACGGCTAAAAAACTGGACTATTTAACTATAGTAAACAAGCAAATGAGGCTGGGCTTGCGAATCAAACAAGTGCCAAGTACACGAGCAACCCAAAGCAAACCGTAACACACCATAGGCATCACACTCTGGCAACGGTTTTGTTAAAACAGGTTGTTGATTTGTCATGACACCATTTTTCGCCACCGCGGATTCCGGATTTTACGCGAAAATCACCAAAACCCGGTGGCTGGCGGCGGCAAGAGATGCCCGGGCGGTGATGTGGTTCATCACCGTCAGCCTTGCGCTGGACTGATGCGCGGCCCGATTCATCCGCCGGCATTAGAGCGCAGCGTTCGCCGAGTGCTGGCGGCGCAAGCGCTCCTCGCCATTTTGCTGGTGGCCGTGGTGTTGGCGACGACGGTCTGGTCGGATCCAACGACGGCCACGCTTTCGCTGGCGCGGGTGAAAGCCGTCGCATTCGGTTCATTGCTGGGAATCCTGGCCACCGTGATAACCGCCAGAAGTGTGATAAAATCCAGCCAAGCGGCAACCGAGCATAGTCCCAAGCAGGGTCATGGTGAATCAAACGCCAGCGCACACTTGGGGATGTTGCCGCTTTATTCCGGGCTGTTGTTCAAGTTGTTGTTGGTCGCTGGCGGCGCCTTTGTCGGACTGGCTTACCTGCAACTCGGGCCGCTTTATATCGCGCTGGGTTATATTACCATGCAGGCTGGGTATATATGGGCCGCGAGCGATCATAAGCGCGCGCCCGACCGTTGAACATGATTGACTATAATTATTAAGCGATGGCATCGTCAGAAGCGATCACCTCAACCGAGTTTATTCGTCACCACCTGACCAACCTGACCTTTGGGCGGCACCTCGATGGCCGTTGGGGGATGGCGCAGTCCGGCGAGGAAGCGGCGGAAATGGGGGTCATGGCGGTGCATGTGGACAGTTTGTTCTGGTCGTTTACGCTCGGCGTCCTGTTCCTGTGGATTTTTCGCCGGGTCGCGAAATCGGTGACTTCCGCGCAACCGGGGATGATGCAAAACTTCGTCGAATGGATTGTTGAATTCATAGACGGCAACGTGCGCGATTCATTCAGCGGCAAGAATGATTTAATCGCCCCGATGGCACTGACCTTGTTTTGCTGGGTTTTCCTGATGAACCTGATGGACCTGGTGCCGGTGGAAGTGTTGCCAAGAGCCTTGGAGCTTGTTGGCATTCACTTTCAAAAAGTGGTGCCCAGCACCGATCCAAACATTACCTTTGGCTTGGCGCTGAGTGTTTTTACGTTGATGATCTACTACAGCATCAAGGTAAAGGGCATTGGCGGCTTTGCCGCGGAATTAACCATGCAGCCGTTCGAGGCAAAAAATCCGGTGCTGAAAATACTGTTCATACCGGTGAACTTTTTCCTTGAATTCGTCAGCATGGTCGCAAAACCAATTTCTCACTCGCTGCGATTGTTTGGTAACATGTACGCGGGAGAGATGATTTTTATTCTCATCTCATTGATGTTTGGTGCCGGCGTCACCCTGACCTTGTTCGGCGGTGTACTACAGTTTATCTGGGCGGTTTTTCATATCTTGATTATTACCCTGCAAGCGTTTATTTTCATGGTATTGACGATTGTCTATATGGATATGGCGCACCAGCATCACTAACCTCGGGACACATTTTATTTTATTGATTTTATTGATTTTCATGTGATTTTTTTACGGCAACTTCTACTTATCGGAGATTAAGATGGAACAAGCACTTTTATATATCGCAGGCGGGATTATGATGGGCCTTGGCGCATTGGGCGCTGCTGTCGGCATCGGTATCCTCGGTGGCCGCTTTCTTGAGGGCGCGGCCCGCCAACCGGAGCTGATCCCAATGCTGCGCACTCAATTCTTCATCGTCATGGGGCTGGTCGATGCGGTGCCGATGATCGCGGTCGGCATTGCCATGTACGTCCTGTTTGCTGTGGCTTAATGTCAATGTCAATGAATCCAAGACTAGCTTTAACGATACATAGAGGCGATTCGAGATGAATCTGAATCTCACACTGGCTTTCCAGGTGCTGTTTTTTATTGGCTTTGTCTGGTTTAGCAAGAAGTTCGTTTGGACGCCGATCATCGGCGCACTGCACCAGCGTAAAACCCAAATCGCCGACGGCCTGGCCGCGGCTGAAAAAGGGCAAATGGCGGAGCAACAAGGGCGTGACCAGGCGCAACAGGTCATCGCCGAAGCCAAAGAGCAGGCAAACGAAATTATCGGCAAAGCCGAAAAACGCGGCGCTGAACTGGTTGATGAAGCCAGAGACCATGCCAAACAGGAAGGCGAGCGCATTACCACCGCCGCTCAGGCAGAAATTGATACCGAACTCAATAAGGCCAAAGAAACGTTGCGCGGACAAGTCGGCGAGTTGGCGGTGGCCGGCGCGCGCCAAATCCTGAAGCGCGAAGTCGACGGCAAAGCGCACGCCGATCTGCTTAATGATCTGGCGGCAAAATTGTAGCCGCCGGACGCACAACATGACGCACAACATTATGTATGGTTGCCGCTTATTTGGCATTTAACGCTCGACACTTATTTGATTTGAACAACAGTTTCTCGACGAGTGCGGTAAAACTATGAATAGAAATGAGCCAGGGTATCCAATCGTTTGCCAGATGTTTCACACATTGGCAAAACGTGCATCAACGGAAAACGGCCCACGTATCAATGACAGAAATTTTGGTACCGGTCTCGGTCTCGGGTGGAAATATGGTTGGCTTGACTTGGGATACGTTGAGTCGCTTTTTGATCTTATAGAAAGGTATTGTTTAGAGAAGAATCTTCATGCGCTATCTGCCCTCGTTGTGCGATCGGTTGGCGACATCGACGTAAGTTTTCCGGAGAAATGGTTTGGCAAAAATATTGCAGACATCAGCGACGGAAAAATTAGCGAATGGAAACCACCGCTCAGCGATTTGCAAAAAGATTGGCACCGTAGCTACTGGTTGAATCTGCAAGCGAAGTGGAAAAATATCGATTACGCGAAAAAATCGGAAGATTTCTGTGAGTGGCTGGCCCTCGTCGACTGGTTTGAATGGCCTTCCACTGTTGCACCCGTCGGCCCGGGGGAAATGGATGATATTCCTATGCCTAGAGTCGGTCTTTTTTCGTACCTTAATTATCGTGTGGGCCAAAACGGGAAACCGGATGATGAAAGAGAACAGATTTTGAATAATATGTTTTGCAACAAACTGCCGCGCATTAATAGCGATGAATACATGGAAGAATTTGATCAGCCGAAATCAGCTATGCGCTTGAAAAAGATGGCAGATTTTTTAGCGGCGCAAGCAAGAAACTATTCACGCAATCAATATAGCGATTATTCAACGGCAATTTCCCACTATAAAATGGATTTGGACTATTTGTATGATAAGTATTATGTGGAATACTTTGGCTTTGATGCTAGCTCTGGATTTCCGTGGCCGGATTGTCCAACCCCCGAGCCTAAAGCCGAATTTATACCCACACGTGAGCGTAAACCAAAGAGATCTCAATGGGTGAACAAAGTTAATCCGCCGATGGACGACGTATTACCGGATAGTCCATCGGAGGCCGCCGATGAGGATAAAGCGCGTGAACTTGAAGTTGCAGAAGTTGAGACGCTCAACTATATAACCAAGCCCGAATACGAAGTAGCGGTGGAGTTAAAGCATATCGCCAGACCTTACGCCCGCGCGGTGTTTGAGTTGGCGCAACAGCAAAATGATTTAGCGGGTTGGGGCGAGCGGCTGAATCTGCTGGCGGTCATCGCCGCTGATGTCAATATGGCAAGCATCATCGGCAACCCCCACGTCTCCACTGAGCAATTACAAACGCTTATCCTTGAAGTGGCCGCCGACCGCCTGGTTGGAGATTTGAATGAACAAGCCGTCAATCTGGTGAAGTTGCTGGCGCACAACGGGCGCATCGGCGCGTTGAACAACATCGCACGTGCCTTCACCGCGTTGCGCTCAGACGCCGAAAAAACCGTGTCCGCGACCATGGCAACCGCGGTGCCGATCAACGACGCGCAGCAACAACAATTCATCACGGCATTGCAATCCAAACTCGGACGCAGGGTAAATCTTGCGTTTGAAGTGGATGAGAAGTTAATCGGCGGTGCCGTGATTCGCGCCGGCGATCTGGTGGTTGACGGTTCGGTGCGCGCGCAACTGGAACAACTCGGCGGCGCCCTTGAGGCATGACACGAACATGAACCCAAACGCGAACAAAGCAGAGGAAAAGATATGTCCATTCAGTTGAATCCGTCCGAAATTAGCGATCTGATTAAAAAACGAATCAAAAATTTCGAATCAGACGCGGCGGCGCGCACGGTCGGCACCATCGTCATGCTGACCGACGGCATCGTCCGCGTACACGGTTTGTCGGAAGCGATGCAGGGGGAAATGCTGGAGTTCCCCGGCAACACCTTTGGCTTGGCGTTGAACCTCGAGCAGGATTCCGTGGGCGTGGTCATCCTCGGCGAATACAAACACTTGTCCGAAGGCGACACCGTCAAGTGCACCGGCCGAATCCTCGAAGTGCCGACCGGCGAAGGCTTGCTCGGGCGCGTGGTCAGCGCGCTCGGCCAACCGATCGACGGCAAGGGCGCGATTGATTACGCGGAAGTATCGCCTATTGAAAAAGTAGCACCCGGCGTGATTACGCGTAAGTCGGTCGATCAACCGGTGCAAATCGGGTTGAAGTCGATCGACTCCATGGTGCCGATTGGACGCGGCCAGCGCGAGTTGATTATCGGCGACCGGCAAACCGGCAAGACCGCAGTGGCGGTGGACGCCATCATTAACCAAAAGGGCGCCGGCATCAAATGCATCTATGTCGCCATCGGGCAAAAAGCCTCCAGCATCGCCGCGGTGGTGCGCAAACTCGAAGAGCATGACGCCATGGCGCACACCATCGTGGTCGCGGCATCGGCATCCAACTCCGCCGCCGAGCAGTTCATCGCGCCATATGCCGGCTGCACCATGGGCGAGTATTTCCGCGACAAGGGCGAAGACGCGCTGATCATTTATGACGACCTGACCAAGCAAGCCTGGGCCTATCGGCAGATTTCCCTGCTGTTGCGCCGCCCGCCGGGACGCGAAGCCTATCCCGGCGATGTGTTTTACCTGCACGCCCGATTGCTGGAACGCGCCGCGCGCATCAATGAAGCAGAGGTGGAAAAGATTACCGGCGGAAAAGTCAAGGGCAAGACCGGCTCGCTGACCGCGCTACCGATCATCGAAACCCAGGCCGGCGATGTGTCGGCGTTCGTGCCGACCAATGTGATCTCCATCACCGACGGCCAAATCTTTTTGGAGACGGATTTATTCAACGCCGGCATTCGTCCAGCCATTCACGCCGGCCTGTCGGTGTCGCGCGTCGGCGGCGCGGCGCAAACGCCAATCATCAAGAAACTCGGCGGCGGCATCCGCCTGGCACTGGCGCAATACCGCGAACTCGCCGCCTTCTCGCAATTCGCCTCGGATTTGGACGAAGCCACGCGCAAACAATTGGAGCGCGGCGAGCGCGTCATGGAAGTGATGAAGCAACCGCAATACCAGCCGATGTCGGTGGCGCAGATGGCGCTGTCGCTGTTCGCCGTCGGCGAAGGATTTTTGGATGACATTGAAGTCGGTAAAGTGGTGGAGTTTGAAGCGGCCATGCAAGATTACATCAAGTCCAACCACGGCGAATTGATCGACGAGATTAACGCCAACCCCGAATACAACGACGAAGTCACGGCAAAACTAAAAACCGCGATTGAAGATTTCAAAAAGAACGGAAGTTGGTGATGGTGAAAAGAGGTAACTTGGTTTACCCGAATCTACTATGCAAGAGAACGAATGACCCAATGAGTACTTGTTGTAAAATTTGCTTTATATTTTTTATCGACCGCTTGAGAGGAAACCGCTATGAATACTGAGATCAACCGCCGCCGCTTTTTGCAGCAGGCAGGCTTGTATCTCGCCGCCACCAGTGCAACCTGCATAGGATGCAGTTCTGCTTTCGGCTATTCGCATTCGCGCGGTTGTGCATTAAGTGCATCCGATGCCGGCGGAGTGGGCAGGTTGGTAACTCGAATTACGCCCAGCCAAATCAACAAATTGTTTTACGCCTATGTCGACTGGCTCAATATCCACACCGAATTGGAACCGTCGTTTGCGTTTATGCAAGAGCAGTATGGGCATAATGCATTCGCGCTTCGTGAAGATGTGGTGCGCGGTTACAGTGAGAATGGTTCGGTGCTGTTCGGCATCAACCTGATTAATCATTTAGAGAAATGGCCAACGTTGGATGTGTTGGTCAATTACGCGGCGATGCTGGCGGTGATGGCGCATGAATGGGCGCATATCGCGCAGTTTGCATACGGCATTGAAACCTATGCGGTCAAGCCGATGGAACTGATGGCAGATTTCATTGCCGGCGGGGTAGTGGCGAATCAAGAAGCTTCCAGCGATAAGCATAACCGGTCCCTTGGCAAATATGATCAAGCCAATATTGATATGGCAGCTGGGGCAATGACGGTGATTACCAGCATGGGCGATCGCGCCTTTAATTCCGCCGACCATCACGGCACGCCCCGTGAACGCTTGGTGGCTTACACCAACGGGATTACATTCCACCGCCAAAATCCAAGTAGCGATTTTGAAGATGTATTGTTTGAAGGTCACCGCTTATACATCTAACTAAAAGCGGCGAGGTGCTCCGCCGTTGATTTAATTGCCAATGTGATGTCTCAAAAAAATGCCCGGCGCAAAAGAAATCCGTACGCAGATTAATTCCATCAGCAGTACGCGCAAGATTACCAAAGCCATGGAAATGGTGGCGGTGCGCTTTGCGTCATTTTGACAAAAACCCAATTAACACATCAATGAGGAAAATAAAATGCCATATGAAGACATATTGAAACGCGCCGAAGGTCACATGACCAAGAAATACGACGAGCAGTTCGAGGAAGCAAAAGCGCAAGGGTTGAGTTGGTATCCTTGGGTCGGCAAGGAATATAGCAAAACCGGAATTCTGATTGTCGGCATGAGCGCCTACTATAAGGAGGGGGCTGATTGGTCAGACGAATGGCGTAAGTTTTGTGACGAAGACCCACGCCCGAATCATGTGCTGGTCTCTGAATGCCTTGAAGATGACCGCCATAAACCTTTTGAGGCTGTAGCAAAAATGTTTATTGAGAAGGGGGCAGACAAAAACTACGAAGACACCAGAAAAAGGTTTTGGTCTTCCGTTGCTTTCCTGAACTTCTGTCAGAAACTCGTTAATGGAGCATCAGGGCCATGCAACGACAGCGAACATTCGAGGGTTGCGTTGCAAAAAGCCATTGAAATTATTAAGCCGAAGCTGGTTTTGGCATGGACTACCCAACTATGGAATGTAGGGTTCCCTTGGGCTGACGATCAAGAACGAGACAAGATTGGCCACGACATCCCGCGTGTTGTTGCTCAAGACCCGCCGGTCGTCGGTGTTTTGCACCCATCGTGGTGGGTGCGGGGCAAGGATACTGGTGCCAAGTGGCTTGAGTTTTTATGCAACGAGCCGTTAAGCAAAAAACCAATCAATGATTTTCTGCAACACTTGAACAACACCACTAAATAAACATCATGAGCATTTTAGACAAAGCGAAGCAACTAACCGGCGAAGCTCAGGAGTCGGCGGGCAAAGCCAGTGATGAATTGCTTGCTAAAACAATTATCATCGCCGGCGAAAAAATGGAAAAGACCAACGTGCTATTGAAGGCGCAAGGAGCGAGGTATCGCGTGAGTAGCATTGAGGTGAATATGAGCATTCCACCATCGGTGTCGTTTTGCATTCGCCGGATTGACAAAAAATAATCGACGTACGCACGACAACGCACAAACGAAAAACTTAAGGTAACGACCAATGCCATCCGCAAAAGAAATTCGCACGCAGATTAACTCCATCAGCAGCACGCGCAAGATCACCAAAGCCATGGAAATGGTGGCGGCGAGCAAGATGCGGCGCGCGCAGGAGCAAATGCGAGCGGCGCAGCCATATGCGCGCAAAATGCGCACCGTGGTCGCGCATCTCGCCCATGCCCATGCGGAATACCAGCATCCCTATACCATCGAGCGAGAAGCCAAAGCCGTCGGCTACATCATCGTATCCAGCGACCGCGGCCTATGCGGTGGGCTCAACATCAATGTCTTTCGCAAGGCGGTTAACGCCATGTCGCAATGGCATGACCAGGGCGTCAAGGTCAAGGTTGCAGTCATCGGCAAAAAAGCCAGCGCATTTTTCAAACGCTTCAATGCGGAGGTGGTCAGCGAAGCGGTCGGCTTAGGCGATACGCCGCAGTTGGAAGAGTTGGTCGGCGCGGTCAAGGTAATGATCGATGGTTATCTCGAAGGCGGCATTGATCGCTTGTTTGTGGTCAGCAACGAATTTGTCAACACCATGACCCAGAACCCGAATGTTGAGCAGCTTATACCCATTTTGCCCAGCGATGAAAAACAGTTGGATCATTATTGGGACTATATCTACGAGCCGGATTCCAAACAGGTGATCGATGTGTTGATGGCGCGTTATATCGAGTCGCTGGTTTATCAGGAGGTGGCCGAAAATTTCGCCTGTGAGCAAGCGGCCAGAATGGTGGCAATGAAGGCCGCGACCGACAACGCGGGCGGCTTGATCGATGACTTGAAACTGGTCTATAACAAGGCGCGGCAGGCGGCGATAACGCAAGAGTTGTCGGAAATAGTCGGCGGCGCGGCGGCGGTTTAATTGGGTGACACGAGATGCCGAAATGGGATATAACAAAGTTGTTTGTCGATCTGCCAGTGGCATCGGTGGTGTTGGTGCTTGCGCTGGCATTTCTCTTTTATATGCATAAAATGTATCAGCGGCAGTTGGACGATCGACAAAAAGAAATCGACCGGTTGGCGGAAGAAAACCGCGAATATCGCGAGATGTTCTTGTCGTTTGTGCGCGCCGCCGAGAAAATCCCGCCTCAAACTTCAAATCAGCAGGAGACAAAATGACTACTGTGTTATTCCTAACGTTTATTTTATTTGCCGCATACTGCCGCATTTGGTTGCGGCGGGTGGCGAAGCATGACCGCGTGTTGTTTCCACTTTGCCAACTGCGCCGTGACATCATGCGCTTTCTGCGCGAACATACCCCGAATGAGTCAAACGCATTGTCCAGGAAAGAATATGAGTCCATTCTGCGATTGTTGGATGCGGTCAGCACCATGATCCATCATTACAATCGGCACAAAACAGTGATGTTCAATTTTCGAAAAGCGGTCAAATTCAGCAAGGAATATCGGCATGTGCGGAATCAAGCGCCGCCGATTGACATGACCGGCAACGACGAAATCCGAAAATTTCACCATCAGTTTCTGGGGTTGTTGGCGAGGGCGTTCCTCGCTTATACCCCATTGTTTCGTTTTGAAGTGTTGTTGCGCGTGTTCGTTGCCGCTTATCGTGCCGGCAAGGCGCACGCCCAGGACGCTAGCGAAATCACCTCGGTTGCGCGTGATGCGCGTGAAGACGAACGCCGGTATGGCGCGCTCGCGGCCGCTTAAATCAACTCATCTAACCGGTAAAACAACATGCAAGGCAACATAGTAGAAATCATCGGCGCGGTGGTAGACGTTCAGTTTCCCCGCGAAACCATCCCCAAAATCTATGACGCGCTCAAAGTGTCCGACCGCGGCTTGACCCTGGAGGTGCAGCAGCAGATGGGCGACGGCGTGGTGCGATGTATCGCCATGGGCTCATCGGACGGCCTGAAGCGCGGCCTTGAAGTCGATAATACCGGCGCGCCGATTTCGGTGCCAGTCGGAGAAGGCACTTTGGGCCGTATTATGGATGTATTGGGCGAGCCGGTGGACGAGGCCGGCGAAGTCAAGGCGGACAAGCGAATGCCGATTCACCGCCCGGCGCCGACCTATGAAGAGCAAGCCGCCAGCCTTGAATTGCTGGAGACCGGCATCAAGGTGGTCGATTTGATTATGCCGATCTCCAAAGGCGGCAAGATCGGATTGTTCGGCGGCGCCGGCGTGGGCAAGACCGTGGCGTTGCTCGAGTTAATCAACAATATCGCCACCGCGCACAGCGGCTTGTCGGTGTTCGCCGGGGTCGGCGAGCGCACCCGCGAAGGCAACGATTTCTATCACGAAATGACCGAAGCCGGGGTGCTTGATAAGGTCGCTATGGTTTATGGACAAATGAATGAACCCCCTGGAAACCGATTGCGCGTGGCGCTAACCGGCTTGACCATGGCCGAGCATTTTCGTGATCAGGGCAAGGACATGCTACTGTTCGTCGACAACATTTATCGCTACACCTTGGCGGGAACTGAAGTGTCCGCGTTGCTTGGGCGGATGCCGTCGGCGGTCGGCTATCAGCCGACCCTGGCCGACGAGATGGGCGCCCTGCAAGAGCGCATCACCTCGACCAAAGCCGGCTCAATCACGTCTTTTCAGGCGGTCTATGTCCCCGCGGATGATTTAACCGACCCGTCCCCGGCGACCACCTTCGCCCACCTCGACGCAACCTTGGTGCTGTCTCGGCAGATCGCCGAGCTGGGCATCTATCCGGCGGTCGATCCGCTGGATTCAACCTCGCGGATTTTGGACCCGTTGATTGTCGGCAACGAGCATTACGACACCGCGCGCGCGGTGCAAGGCATTTTGCAGCGCTACAAGGAGTTGCAGGACATCATCGCGATTTTGGGCATGGACGAGTTGTCCGAGGACGACAAGCAGGCGGTCGGCCGCGCCCGTCGAATGCAGCGTTTTCTGTCGCAGCCCTTTACCGTAGCAGAGACCTTTACCGGCTCCCCGGGTAAATATGTCACCTTGAAAGACACCATCAAAGGATTTCAGGGTATCGCCAATGGCGATTATGATCATCTCCCTGAACAGGCGTTCTACATGGTCGGCGATATTGACGAGGCGGTTGAAAGAGCCAAGACGCTGAGCTGAATCGAGTTTATGGCGACGCGTCAACACCAAAACCATCGAAGCCAAAACTATCGAAACCCAAGCCAACGAAACGAGCATGTCCACTATTCAAGTTGAAATCGTCAGCGCCGAGGCCGAGATCTGGAGCGGCGAGGGCGTTATGGTGTTCGCGCCGGGGGTGGCCGGCGAACTCGGCATCGCGCCAAAGCACGCGCCGTTGATTACCACTTTGAAGCCCGGCGATGTGCGGGTGCAGATGGAGGATGGCGATCAGCAATTTTTCTTCATCAGCGGCGGGTTGCTGGAGGTGCAGCCGCATCTGGTCACGGTGTTGTCCGACACCGTCATTCGCGGCGATGATCTGGACGAAGCGGCGGCGCGCGAAGCGCAGCAAAAGATCGAGGAAAAACTCAAAGACACGGCGCCGTACGATGACGACTACGCCGCCATGAAAGCCGAGTTAGCGGCCTACGCCGCTCAAGTCCGCGCGATTGAGAAACTGCGAAAGTTGAAAGGGTAGGTAAAAGATGCCCTCTGTTTTATTGATTCCGGTCTTCTTGCGGCGCTTTTAGTCTCCTGCGGCGAAGAAACGGCAGAAGAAAAAAGAATCAGAGAGTGTGATGACCAATGCGTCCAAATATTCAGTGTGTGCAGAGCATATTGTGGCGAAATCTCATTCAATGAATATCAGGAGGATCGTTGTAACGGTAAATGCGGGTTCGCGGTGATTGGCAGGATTTTAGAGAAATGTTTCGGAGCCGAATATGCGGGAGACGATGGGTTCATTATTAAAGGGTAAAACACCCCTCAGTCGTGAACCCAACCGCCGCCTGATTGAGATTATGAATGGGAAAATCGGGCAAGTTTTAGCGGAAATATAAAGGGGGAGTAAATTCTTACATTGCTTGTCCGGGCTCAGACACAAATGAGACGAATAAGAGGATAAAAATAAAGCCTGCGTATCCAATCATATGACCGCAGTCCCGCAATCTGCAATGGCTTGGCGAGGCTGAAGCCTCACTTCCGGCTACCTGATTTTGCCTCATATGTGGTGAACCTGGACATTGCTTTGACAAGAAAATAAACATCGCTATAATGAGCGCGCAAAGACACTAACTATTTTTATACTGCCATGCCCACACAACGATTCAGCAACACCCAAACCATCACTCGGGAAAACATCGCAAAAGTTCCCGCAGACAAACCCGGCGTCTATCGAATCAAGAGCAATAAGGGGAACATCCTCTATATCGGCCTAGCAAAAGGCGAACGTTTGGGCGATAGAATTTACGAACACAGAGGGCGTTTTATGCGCGGCACACAATTTCAATATCGCACGACCGCAAGCAAAGATGCGGCCGAACAACTGGAGCGCCAGGAAATTAATAGGCACATACTGCCGCGCAGTAAGAAAAAATAGTATGCCTAAACCTGGTCAGCCCACGGGGATTTCCATTGAGGAAATCGGGAGGCTATATAACCGGGCGGAAGAGCATCACTTGTATCTTGATAAAGAGAATAAGGAATCTAGAAATCTTGAAGCGTTTTTAATGCTTGCCACCCTGTTTGAGGGGGTATTGGTTGCGTTTGGATTGGCCGCGTTGGAAAATGGAAACGAGTTTAATTCGTTGCTAGGAAAACGAATGATGCGGGAATCGAGAAGGACACACACAAACTTTTTAAGAAGCACAGGGTCATTTTTAAAGCAATGACAAAAAAAATTGAAAAGGAATCGCAAGCATCTAAAAAATAGTTATGCTTGATAAGTTTAATTCACAAAGAACCAAGCACCGCAAACAGCCCAAATTTCACAATACAGCACCCGTATCATCAACCAACCAAGATATCCAACCCAGGTCAAATACCATGTCCAATAAAGCAAAAATGTTTTTGCCGTTGCTGCTTGTGGCGGCGGCGGCATTTATCGCGGCATTTACAATTGCAACCCATCCCGCCGTGGATATTCAATCCGATTTTATTTACTGGTTCGCGGTGGATATTAGCGCAATCGCTGCTTTTCTTTTAGCCGCAATGGCAATGAGAAAACATACCGCCGCGCTTTCAACAGTGGCGTTCATCGGCTTTGCCGTCACTGTCGTATTCACCGTATGGTCAAACATTCCATCCGCCGAAGAATCTTTTTATCAATACATTGGCTGGAGTTACTATGATGTCATCGCGCCGATAGTGTTAGTTGTTCTGGCCGTGAATATAATCATGCGCGGTTGTTATAAGCCGTAAAGCAGGCAAATCAAGCAGCAAACGCGACAGTGGCGGTTGGTTGCGGGCATGCTCTTTAAGGACGGCCGCTACCGGGAATTTATTCTTCCCGCCCGGGCTGGGTCGCGGCGCGGTCTCTCTCAGGCGCCTCCTTGATATAAACATCCTGCTTCGGGAACGGAATTTCGATGCCCGCCTGATTGAAGGTGTTGTAGATGACGGTCAATAGTTCATCGGTGGCCAGGCCGCGCTGGGCCGGGTGCTCGACCCAGCACAGCAGCTCTAAATCCAGGCCGGAAGCGCCCAGTTGACGCAGCCGAACCCGGGCTTCCGGATACGGGCAAACCAGGGGGTTGTCTTTGGCGACGTCGAGCAAGATTGCTTTTGCTTGTGCAATATCCGACCCATAGGCCACGCCGACCGGGATTCGGATACGGAATTTTTGATACGGGCCGCCAGATTCATTGATGATCTTGGTGTTGCCCATGATTGCATTGGGGATGGTCAGTTCCACATCATCGCGGGTCAGCATGCGCGTGCTGCGAATGCCGATATCGGTTATTGCTCCTCGTTCGCCGGTGTCAAGCACAACATAGTCGCCGATTTTGTAGGGCGCGTCCGCGAGAATAAATATGCCGGCAATAAAATTCGACAAGGTGTCTTTGGAGGCAAAGCCAATCGCGATTCCCAGCACGCCGGCCGAGGCCAGCCAGGCGGTCATGTTGATGCCCCAGGTTTGAAAAGCCAAATAGATGGAAAAGCCGATGACCAGGAGCACCGCAAGATTCTCGAACAGCGGCAAAGACTGCGGGTGAATTATCTTGATTCGAGTTTGATTTTCAGCAGAGGCGCGCAGCAGCAACCTCGATAAACGAATCGCAAACACCATCCAGATTAAAATATTTGCCGATTTCAAAATCGAAACCGTGACCGCATGCAAGGTTTCAGGGAGATTCAGTATAGACAGCGCAATGATGAATCCAACCATTAAAACCGAATAAACAACCGGAGCGCGGATGATCAACGCGATTTCGTTGTCCAGGGTAAAACGGGTGAAGCGGACGATTTTGCCGCACAGTCGCTTAACCACCGCCGAGAGCGCATAGGCGAAAACGATGGACAGAGCAAAAACAATGACCGCCTGGACGTAAGGCCGCCCCTGAAAAGTTTCCAGCAGGAAGAAAACCTTAGTTTGAAGAATTTCCATCTAAGTCTTTTCGATACAACCGCGTCAGCAGGCTGGAGGTGTCGTAGCGGTTGCCGCCGCCGGCCTGTATTTCGGCGTAGTAACCGTCGACGATTTTAGTCACCGGAAGCGCAGAGCCATTTCGTTTGGCCTGGTCAAAACAAAGCCCCAGGTCCTTGCGCATCCAGTCCACCGCGAAACCGAAGTCGAAATGATTGTCGATCATGGTGGCGTGGCGGTTTTCCATTTGCCAGGACTGCGCCGCGCCTTTGGAGATCACCTCGAACACCAAGGCTGGATCGAGCCCGGCATTGATGGCGAATGCCACCCCTTCGGACAAGCCCTGAACCAGTCCGGCGATACAAATCTGGTTGACCATCTTGGTCAGCTGCCCGGTCCCCGAGCCGCCCATTAATTTTACCGACTTGGCGTAGCAGCCGACCAATGGCTTGCTCCTTTCAAAAATTTCCGGATCGCCGCCAATCATCACCGTCAACACGCCATTTTCAGCTCCTGCCTGGCCGCCGGAAACCGGCGCATCAAGGAAATGGAACCCATTGCTTTTGGCTTTATCGTAGAGTTCCCGAGCGACATTGGCCGAGGCGGTGGTGTGGTCAATGAACACCGCGCCCTGTTTCATGGCCGCGAACGCGCCGTCGGCGCCGAGCGTGACGCTGCGCAGATCATCATCGTTGCCGACGCAGGCAAACACAAAATCAGCGCCCTCGGCGGCCGCCGCCGGCGTGCTCGCCGAGGCCACGGCATGGGCGCCGCCGTGCTGCGCAACCCACTTATCCGCTTTTGCCGCGGTGCGGTTATAGACGCGAACCGAATGCCCGGCGCCGGCCAGATGCCCAGCCATGGGATAGCCCATCACGCCGAGGCCAAGAAATGAGATTTTGTGATTATTCAGGGTCATGGGAAGTCAAGGCTCCGGGTTGCGGAAATCGATTCTATGTTTGGTTTCTGTATCTAATATACGCGGGCGCTAATTTTTCTTGTCATTCCAGATAAAGCCGATCGGCCGCTTTTTTGCGACGGTCGGCGCCATGAGTTGGTGGATGACATCAAACACAATCTTGAATTGCGCGTCATATTTCTGCTCTAGATCGTTGAGTTGTTGCGCCAGTTTTTTATTGGAGGCTAACATTTGTCTCAGGCGTACAAAAGTGCGCATAATTTCAACATTGACTTGCACCGCGCGCTTGCTTCGTAATACGCTTGACAGCATGGCGACGCCCTGCTCGGTGAAGGCATATGGGGGAGAGCGCCGTCCGCCCCGTTTTGATATCACAAATTGTGATATCAAAACCGCCGGGTCTTCGCTTGAAGTTACAATCCGTGACCGCAAGTGGTCGAACTCTTCCTGGCTGAGTTGAAACATAAAATCAGTGGGAAAGCGCTCGATATTGCGTTTCACCGCCTGGACCAGAACCCGGGTTTCCGTTCCATAAAGGGCCGCAAGATCGGCGTCCAGTATCACTTTCTCTCCGCGAATAAAGAGAATCCGGCGCTCAATCTGGATTGCCGGCGCCAGTTTTTTGGGCGTGCTTGTCATTTAGCCTTGCTCAATGCCATTCTGAAAATTGTCATGTCCCTGTCCGCGAATAAAATAAATATGCTCCATAAATATGCCCCCTATTAAACCACATCCCGCAAAAGAATCGCCCGCATTATTCAACTTTGCGCATCATCACCAGCGCCAGCAGTAAAAACACGATTACCGGAACGGTTGCGCCCAGCAACGGCGGCAGGCCATAAACCAGCACGATATAGCCGAAGCCCTTGTTGGCGACATAAAATCCTATTCCAAGCATGATGCCGATGAATAAGCTGCGGCCGAGCGTGCCCGAGCGCAGGCTGGCAAATACGAATGGGAGCGCCAGCATCACCATGACCGCGGCGGAAAGGGGCAGCATGATTTTGTTCCAAAATGCGAGTTCATACGGCGCGGTTTGTTGCTGGTTTTCGTTTAAATGATTGATATAGCGGCTGAGTTGCATGAAGGAGAGTTGATCGGGCTTGACCAGAAACACCGATAGAATTTGAGGGGTGACCTGGGAAACCCATTTGGCCGTGTCTGTATTGATAATTTCAGTCCCCTTTTCGGGGTCTGCCCGGGTTTGTTTTACATGTCTAAGCGCCCAATGGTCGCCCTTGAAAGCCCCGTAATCCGCCGCCAGCAGAGAACGCAATTGATGGTTGTCGCCAATATCGAAAACTTTTATGTCCAGCAATGTCAAGTCTGGCAATACCTCTCTGATATTGACGACAGTTTGGGCATCGCGCATCCACAAGCCTAAATCAGTTTGTTGCTTGATGCCTTGCTGCAAGGCTTCGGCGCGGCCGCGCTGAGCTTTGGTTTCGGTATAGGGCGATATTAATTCTCCAATCAAAATGGCGGCGATGACAAACACCCCGCCCATTTTCAATGCCGCGGCCGTAATTTGAACCATGGATACGCCGCTTGAGCGCATCACGATAAGCTCCGAATCGTTGGCCAGCATGGATAGCCCGATAATGGTTCCGAGCAGGGCGGCCATTGGAAACAGCTCATAAATTGTGCGCGGAATGATCAGCGTCACATAGGCTATCGCTTCCTTTAGATTGTAGTTGCCTTGACCAAGGTCGCCAAGTTGGTCGATGAAATTCACAAACGTAAACAGCCCGATTAACACCAGCATGGCGATCAACGTATACTGCAGAATGATCCGCCCAAGATAGCGGTCGAGAATGCGCATCACTGCGGCAACCCCTGAATCAATCTCAAATTATCGCAACGCCGCCGAAAAAAATAAACCGCCAGGCAACCGAACGCAAGATGAACCATCCACAAGGAAAAATGCGGATGCACCAGTCCTCGGCGAATCAAAGCCACGACCAACCCCAGCGCATTGGAATAAGCGAAGTAAACCAGCAACGCAGTCGACATGCCCGGAAACCGGTTTTTTCGGTAAGTGATCGACGAAAAAGACAACGCGAACAGCATCAGTATGGGCAGCATTATGATTTTTGATAAGCGCCAATGCAGCTCGCCGATTGCGGCTTTATTGCGGTCGCCGAGCAATTTTAGCGTGGGCTTGGCTTTTACCGGAAGGGAAGGCGCCGCGGCCGCTCGTTGTTTCAGCCGCACCGCATAGGTTTCAAAATTGACCACCGCATATTGCGGGGAGCCGGCGCGGCCGCGATACTTGGATCCGTTTTTCAATATCAGGAAGTGGTCGCCGGTTTTGCGGTCCACGGTTTTATAACCGCTGGCCGCCAGTACAACACTATCTTCGGTGGCGCTATTTTCTTTGTCGCCGGCGCGGTAAACAAAAATCTCCTGGAAGACATCTGTTGCACGGTCATAAGTTTCGACAAAATAAACCCCGGCGCGCCCACGGATTTCAGTGAACACCCCGGGGACAATGCCGCTGGCCGCAGAACGGTTTCGATACTCATGCTGGATGGATTGGAAAACTTCCGCGGACAAGGGGGAAATGTATAAAGAAAACGCGGCAACCATTGCGCCAACGATGGCAAACAATATCATTATCGGTCTGATGAATTGTTTCATGCCGATCCCGCAGGCGCTGATAACGGTGAGCTCGTTGTCGCGAATCCAGCGCCCCATCACCAGCAGGATTGAGATATAAATCACCAACGGGACAATAATATCCAGATAGCCCAGCATTTTTAATATCAATAACAAGAACACGCTGTTGATGGCGATATCCCCGTGCGCGGCCTGGCTTAAAAATCCGACCAATCGGGCAGCCAGGAAAATGGAAAAAAGAATCGCCGTCACCGCCGCACAGGTTTGCAGCACTTCACGGATAAAGGCGCGATGGATTATCATCAGGATTAATGGCGGGGCAGGATCAATGGCAGGTTTCGGGAACGGTCATTGCTGAACTAGAAGGCTGACTAAAGCAAGCGGGCGCCTGAGTAGATTAAAATGAGTAGATTAAAATGAGCCGGACTAAAATAAGCCAGATTAAAACAGCCCATTGCGATTGATTTGTTCTACTATAACAGGGCAATAGAATTGCTTGCGTATTTCGTCGCGCATTTCGTCGCTTGGGCATGCGCACGATTCGGCAACCCATTTAACGTATATATCAACAGAGGGAATTAACATGGATTTCTCAGCGAAATCATTTCATTCGGCAATTAATTGGGTCAAACAAGCGTCGCCTTGTCTGGTGGTCGGTGTATTCCAGGGTGCCAAGCCAATACTAACAGAATCCGGCAAAATCCTGGATAAGGCGACCAATAAACAAATAAGCGGTTTGCTTGCCCACGGCGATCTGCGCGGCGACGCCGGTTCGACATTGATGCTTTATAACCCGGATGGCATCAAAGCCAAAAGAATACTGTTACTGGGTTTGGGGAAAAAACAGGACCTGTCAGATGCTTCATTTCGCAGTGCCGTGGGTTGCGCCGCAAAGTGTTTGAACCAGTGTCATATTCGCGCCGCGGACTTTGCCTTGCTTGACGTATTTCGTGCGCCATCGAAGATCACCCGTCAGGCGCGCAATATTGTGGAAGCCATTGAACAATCCCTGTATCGCTACGACCAAACAAAAAGCGCAAGAAAAAAGCCCGGATCGCTGAAAAGAATAGCCTTGATGACGGCGAGGAATCAACTGGCGAATACCCGATTGGGCATCAAACAGGGCCAGGCCATCGCCAACGGCGTTAGTTACGCGAAGACCATGGCCAATTTGCCCGGCAATATTTGCACGCCCAGCTACCTCGCCCGGCAAGCAAAAGAATTGCAAAAAACCCATGCCATTAAAACAACGATACTGAATGAAGCCGAGATGAAGCGCAAGAAAATGGGTTCATTGCTATCGGTATCGCGCGGCAGCCGCGAGCCGGCCAAGTTGATTGTGATGCAATACAAGGGCGGAAAGCGCGGCGAAAATCCGGTTGTGTTGGTGGGCAAAGGGCTTACTTTCGATGCCGGCGGAATTTCGATCAAGCCGGCCGCGGCCATGGATGAAATGAAATACGACATGTGCGGCGGCGCCAGCGTGTTCGGCGCGCTGCGCGCCGTTGCGGAAATGCAACTCGCAATTAATCTGGTCGGCATCGTGCCGAGCAGCGAAAACTTGCCGGACGGCGCGGCCAACAAGCCTGGGGATATCGTAACCAGCATGGCCGGGAAAACCATAGAAATACTGAACACCGATGCCGAAGGCAGGCTGATTCTATGCGATGCGCTTACTTACGCCGAACGATTCAAGCCGGCAGTGGTGGTCGATATTGCCACCTTGACCGGCGCTTGCGTGATCGCGCTCGGCCACCATGCGAGCGGGTTGTTCAGCAATAATGACAAATTAGCCAAGCAACTGCTGGCCGCCGGCGAAGCGTCGGGAGATCGCGCCTGGCAACTGCCGCTGTGGGATGACTACACTAAGCAACTGAACAGCGACTTTGCCGACCTTGCCAATATCGGCGGACGCGGCGGCGGTGCGGTGACCGCAGCGTGTTTTCTTAAACAGTTCACCGAAAATTATAAATGGGCGCATCTGGACGTTGCCGGAACCGCATGGAAATCCAGCAGCCCAAAAGGCGCGACCGGCCGACCGGTGGCGTTATTGGTCGAGTTCATCATGAACTACGTTAAGCTGTGATGACGCGACCGCCGCCGTATGTGGAGCGGCTATGGCCACGCATGTTTGACTGGATTGCGCGTATCGTCCCTGATACGCGTTCTGGCGAACTCGCTGCGCTCGCGAAAAATCGCTCCCGTCGATTTTTTGCACGTATCATCCATGATACGCGCCCTTGCGGGTTCGCTGCGCTCGCGAAAAATCGCTCCCGTCGATTTTTTGCACGTATCATCCATGATACGCGCCCTTGCGGGTTCGCTGCGCTCACGAAAAATCGCTCCCGGCGATTTTTTCCTGCTCCGGCTTCCGCAGGAATGACGGAGGAGTCACCATAATGACCACGCAAGTTGATTTTTACTTGCTGGGCAATGTCGACCAGACCGGCAAGCTTAAGTATGCCTGCCGCATCGCCCAGAAAGCGGTTAAGCAGGGTTTGAAAGTTTTCATGCAAACTGAAAATAGCGAACAGTGCCAGCATCTGGATACGCTGCTCTGGACTTTTTCCCAAGGCAGTTTTGTGCCGCATGCCGTGGTCAACGAGCGCCCTGAAAACTGGGAAAATTTCCCCGTGCAAATTAGCAACGCCGCCCCGCTTAGCGAACCGGCGCATTTGTTAATTAGCCTGACTGCCGACCCGCCCAACCCGCATACGCCGTTCAAACGGATTGCCGATTTAATAACCGATGACCCCGCAGAAAAACAAGCGGGCCGAAACCGATTCCGTTATTATCGGCAACAGGGCATTGAGCCTGATACTCATTTAATTGCGCAAGGCCGATCAGGCGGTCATCAATGAAATAACAGCCTGTTTATGCGCGGCATGCTCTGGTTGGATTAAATTGAACTAAGGCAGTTTCTCAAACAGATTTCCCAAAAGGATTTCTTCAGGATTTCTTCGGGCGTTGGTTTATACTTCCTCGGCTTGCGAGCCAGCGCCACGCATGAACCGGCACGCTTGCAAACATAACAACGACAGCACTCATTTTATTAACGATGCCTGATCCTTATCCGGTCAACTATCTTAAAGCGATTCTCAATTCCAGAGTCTATGAGGCGGCGAAAGAGACGCCGCTGGAGTTGGCGCGGTTATTGTCCGATCGCCTGGGCAGCAATATCTGGCTGAAGCGCGAAGATACCCAGCCGATTTTTTGCTACAAGATTCGCGGCGCGTATAACAAAATGGTCAGTTTGACTGCGGGCGAATTGAAGCGCGGCGTGGTTACGGCATCGGCCGGGAATCATGCTCAGGGGGTTGCCATGAGCGCAAAGCGGCTCGGTTGCGAAGCCCTGATCGTGATGCCGGTTACCACGCCTTCAATCAAGATCGAAGCGGTTCGTCGCTGGGGCGCGAAAGTGAAATTAATCGGAGACAGTTATGATGAGGCTTTTGAGTACGCGCAAACCGTTTGCAGAAAACAGAGACGAAAATTTATTAGCGCATTTGACGACCCCCTGATTATTGCCGGTCAGGGAACCGTCGGTCTTGAAATCATCAAGCAAAGCCCCGAGCATTTGGATGCGGTATTTGTGCCGGTCGGCGGCGGCGGCTTGATATCCGGTGTTGCCGTCTACATCAAGCAACTGCGGCCGCAGGTTAAGGTCATCGGGGTTGAGCCGTTTGAATCGGATGCGCTGTATCAGTCATTGCAAGCGGGCAAACGAATCAAACTAAACAAGGTGGGTATTTTCGCCGATGGCGTTGCGGTCCGACAAATCGGTAAGGAGAATTTCAAAATTTGTCGTGATTTCGTTGATGAAGTTGTCAGAGTGACCACGGATGAACTTTGCGCGGCGATCAAGGATATTTGCGAGGACACGCGCACCATTGTAGAGCCGTCTGGCGCGCTGGGCATCGCGGGAATCAAGCGCTGGTTGAAAGACAATGAAAGGACAGGTCGAGGGCAAGACAAGGTCAAGGGCCAAGTTAAAGAGCGCAAGCGCAAAAGGATGAATTTGGTGGCCATTGCGTCCGGCGCCAACATGAACTTTGACCGCTTGCGGCATGTTTCCGAGCGCGCCGAGATCGGGGAGATGCGCGAAGCGATTATCGCCGTGACCATCCCTGAGAACCGCGGCAGTTTTCGGCGATTTTACCGCACCTTAGGGCAGCGTAACGTGTCCGAATTCAACTATCGATACGCCAGCGATGCGGAAGCGCATATTTTTGTCGGGGTGCAGATCAAGCGCCGTGATGAAATTGATGAATTGATAAAAAAACTGGCGGCAAAAGGCATTCCCAGCCTGGACTTAACCGACAACGAATTGGCGAAAATACATGCGCGCTATATGGTTGGCGGGCGGGTGCCTGACATCACCAATGAGCGCATATTCAGTTTCGAGTTTCCGGAACGCCCCGGCGCACTGGGCAAATTTTTGGATCAGATCGGCACCACCTGGAACATCACGTTATTTCATTACCGCAATCACGGCTCGGATTTTGGGCGGGTGCTATGCGGCATTCAAGTGCCCAGCCAGAGCCGCAGGGAATTTAATATTTTCCTGAAGCAACTGGGCTACGCCTACCGCGAAGAAACGAATAATCCGGCGTACACCTTATTTTTGCGCTGACGATAACCAAGAGAAGCGATAACAAAGCGTGACCGAAATAGATATCAGCGCAAAAGTGGAGCTAGGCGGAATTTATAATATTCCCGGGGAAGGTTTTGTGGTGGAACTGCAAATGCCCGACACCACGTATCTGTTCGATAAACAGGGCTTGCAACACCGGATTATCGAGAAAAAGCAAAAAGGCTACGATGCGACTGTCGAAGAGACTGCATTGGCGCAAATCAATAATTTCGGACCCGTATTTGACACATGGTAGGCCGCCATAAGGCGGTGGCTGAGCGCAAACTTGAGTGGCGCGCTGCCAGTCAAATGGGCACTCAAGTTGACGTGCCAGACCAATCTATTAGTGATAATCAAATTCACTTGTGGTTAATCGATCTTCAAAAATTGCTTAATCCTGGAGTGAATGCCAAATATAGGCGGCTACTTACTGAGTTTGAAATTACGCGCGCGCAAAGAATAATGAATAAGGCCCAGCGACAACGCTACCTTGGCGGCAGAATCGGACTGCGAATCTTGTTGTCCGCTTATACCGGAATGGTCAACACTGCGCTTGAGTTTGGTTACGCAAGCCGAGGCAAGCCGAAACTATTGAATACGGCTTCGGCCGGGAAGTTGGCCGGGAAATTAGCCGGGAAATTGGAATTCAATTACACCTTATCTGGCCGATTTGTGTTGTATGCCTTTGCATGGAATAGAGCGTTGGGGGTTGACTTGGAAATTTTTCCGCGCGCTGTCGCGGCGCAACGTCTGGCGCAACGCATCTTGACCGCGGACGAACAAACGGCCTGGCGCGCGCTGCGCAAATCGCAACAGAACGATGCCATGCTGGCATGTTGGACCCGAAAAGAGGCGTACGGCAAGGCGCTAGGCGTGGGTGTCCGCTATGCCCTGAATCAGGTGAATTTGTTTACCGGTTTGCATCAAGATCGATGGCGCACTAAAGTATCCGGGTTATTCGCCAATGAAACCAGTGGAGAAACCAGCGCGGAAAGTCGTGAGTTGTTTGGGATTCAACTTGGATTGCCGGTTGCCGGCGTCGCGGCTTTGATGTATGCGGAAACCGCGGATGAATTTAATGCCGATGAATGTAATAGTGTAGCGGAAGCGGGCGCCTCCAGGCATATCGCGCCTGAACTACGGGCCTTTCGATGGCATATGTGACGAGCAAAAACGTAATGAAATTTGTAGATTTAGACGCACAATTCAACCTTGTGGAAAAGGAAATCAGGGCGGCCATAGATCGGGTGTTGGCGCATAAGCAGTTTATTCTGGGGCCCGAGGTTGGCGTGTTTGAACAAGAACTAAAAGCGTATTGCGGAGCAAAGCATGTCATCAGCGCGGCCAGCGGCACCGATGCGCTGTTGATGGCGTTAATGGCCTACGGCGTCGGCCCCGGCGATGGCGTTATCGCGCCGTCCTTCACCTTTGTCGCCACCGCCGAAGTCATTCAATTGCTCGGCGCGACCACGGTGTTTGTGGACGTTGACGAGGCCACATTCAATATGGATTCCGTGGCTTTGGAAGAAACCATCCAAACTGTCAAGGGCGACGGCGAACTGAATCTTAAAGGCATCATCGCGGTGGATTTGTTTGGGCTTCCGGCCGACCACGATGCCATCCGCGCCATCGCCGATGAGCACCGGCTGTTTGTTGTGAGCGATGCGGCGCAGAGCTTTGGCGCCGAATATAAAAACCAAAAAGCCGGCGGGTTCGGCGATATTGCCGCCACCAGTTTTTTCCCGTCGAAACCGCTGGGATGTTACGGCGACGGCGGCGCGGTGTTCACCGATGATCAGGCATTAGCGGAAAGTGTGGAATCCATTCGCTTTCACGGCAGGGCACCCGGCGCGGGCGGCCAATATGAAAACATTCGCATCGGTATTACCGGCCGTCTCGATACGTTGCAAGCTGCTATCCTGAGTTGCAAACTGAAAATATTCGACCGCGAACTCGCCGCCCGCCAGCGCATCGCCGACCTCTACGCGCGCGAACTCGACGGCGTGGTGGCGACGCCAGCGATGCCGCCAAACTATAAAAGCTCGTGGTCGGTCTACACCATTCGTAGCGCCAAGCGCGACCAGATCCGGCGGCATTTAAATCAAAACGGCATTCCGTCCGCCGTGTATTATCCTTTGCCCTTGCACCGGCAGCCGACATTTAAACATGCGTTCGGCGGCGGCCAAATGCTGCCGGTGACGGATAAACTGGCAGACCAAGTCATCAGCCTGCCGATCCACCCCTACCTGCAGCCGGACGACCAAATGAAAATAATTGATACCATAAAAACCGCGGTTGGCTAGCACCGGAAATGGCATGAGGATTGGGCCTGAGGATTGGGCGCATGAGCATTGGGCCTGAGCATTGGACCTGAGAACCCACCCGATTAATCCTTCCCCCAGTTTTTCTCATTCAGGCATCTGGTGAATTTCTCTTGTTGCATTTGCTCTTCGGCGGTGGCGGATTTACTGCCGGAAAATATCCCGCCAATCGCGCCGAGGTAGCCGTAATCATCATCCAGTGTTGCCAGCGTATCCCCGAGGTTGCTGAGCGTATTGCCAACCAACGCAGCGTTGTGCTCAATTTCCGCGATGCGTTGCTGGTCTGCTTCGGTCACTTGCTCCGAGCGTTGCAGGCATACCGCCGAGTCTATATCCCAGTCCGCCTCCGCGTTGGAATGCACCCAGTTTTTCTGCTGGTAAACCGCGCCGCTCGCGCAACCGGCGAGCAATGCCGCCAGCAGGGTCGCGGCGATGCCTTGGGTCATGTTTTTCATTTTAATTGCCGCCGCTTAATTTGGATGAATGGCAGTTGCCGGCTTCAAAAGAAACCGGCAATGGCGCGAATCATTTTCATGGCAAAGTCTTGCTCCACATCTTCAAACACCACGAGTTTGCCTTTTGCTTTGCCGACCACGCGGGAGCGGTGGCGTTTCCAGGTGGATTGTTCGGTGAAACTTTCGGTTTCGGTGGAGCCAATGCTTTGCGAGCCGCTCACCGAAGTATCCGCGACATTGTCGCTGGTGCTGGAATTTTGCGAGGTGATGATGTTGGTCTCGCCGCTGCGGGTGACGGTGCCTTTGGCGCGCTCGCGCACTTCCACATCCATGATGATGGAAAAATACTTGGTGGCTTGTTGCGCTAACAACAGATCTTGTTTGCGCGAACCCGACAAGCCCTTGAGCACGCCGCCGAGAATGCCGCCGCCGACCGCGCCGGCGAGTGTGTTATCGGTGTTGCCGAGCACCGAGCCGGCCACGCCGCCGACAACGGTGCCAATGACCACCGACTTGACGATGCCGCTCAGATCCTGACCGTATTGCGTTTCATCGAGTTGGGCGATTTCCGCGGCCGATATTTCATCCGCCAGCAGGATATTCACTTGCAGCGCGTAACTTGCGGTTTTGGCGTTATTCACCACCGTAAAACCGCGCTTGCCCAGTTCTTGCGCGACCAAATCGCGCATGGAAATGCCGGCCCAGGCGCGCCCCGAAGTATCGCCGACGCGCAGATAAACTTCGTTATTCTCTTCCGGCGGGTCGAGGAAAATGCTCTTTTCCGTTTTCACGCGGATATATTCCACCGAAGCGGTTTTGGGGACGCCAAGATCACTGGGTCTAATCTGAACGCCGGTTTGGGTTTGCTGGGATTTGGCGGCGGCCGACCACTCCGGCGGCGCGCTTGCGCACCCCGCAATAATGACGAGGCCAAAAGCGGTCAACGCCAGGCTTGCTGATTTCAATAATTGCATCGGTTGCACTCCTAAGATTGTATCGATTACGGGTTAAAAAAACCTAGGGGCAAGCATAGCCAGTCCAAGCTAACTTGTCCATGATCTGCATAGGGCCGCCCCTATTGCGCTTTTTGTTGTTTTCAATGATAACCTGAACCGGTGTTTCAGTCCAAGCCCTTTATGCGGGCGCATGGCGTGTATAAGCTCAGATACCTTTGGCACTCCGATGCAGAAGGAGAGCCATGCAATATCACTATCGCCGAATTTGATGGTTTCCTGACCCAGTCGATAATCGACCCATCCGGCTGGCCGAGTGCGCGGCAGTGACGGTGGCGCACTCAAGCATTCCGGTTACGCTTGTCATGGCGTGAACAGTGGGGTGTGTTGGTTTTCTGTTGTACGGACAGGTCGCGACCGCCAGGGACGCCGCCATGGACGGTGGCGGTAGAGCGACGCAGGATGCCAAAGCCGATGGTGGAAGTGCAAATAATGTCGGGAACAATTATGTGCCGACCGCCACGGATGGTGGAAGTGTCGATACCGTATGGAACGAGTAATCGACCGACTTGTCCGTGCTTTCAGGTTTTGTGTCCCGCTGCGCGGGACGATGGTTGACTGGATTATTCGTATCATCCCTGATACTCACCCCTTCGGGGCTTGCGTGAAAAATCGTTGCGGGCGATGTTTTGCGCGTATCGTCCCTGATACGCGTTCTGGCGAACTCGCTGCGCTCGCGAAAAATCGCTCCGGGCGATGTTTTCCAACTCCTGTTTTCACAGGGGTGACGTTCTTCCGTTGGAATGACGGACCTGGATGGCGGTGCGACGGGCGGCGGGGTTCGGATTGTCGCGGCGATGGCAGCGGCAGCAATCATCGTCGCCCGTCTTTATCTGGCGTCATTATCGAGCTTGGCCCGATAATCCAGTGAAACACCCGCGGCGCCAGCCGCAACATGATCCGGCGGTGCGCGTCCGATGACGGGTGCGCGAGTTCGTATGGATTCCTGCATGTGCGGGAATGGTGGTTTGCGCGGTCTTAACGATAATGACCGGCGCCAGCCCTGGCGGTCACAGGGTTTAACTCATTTAACGCAAGGGTGATTATTTAGTCTTTTGCCAACCTAGGGTTTCTGGCCTTGGGATTTTTTGAAGCCGTATTCCTTGAATTGCCTTTCTTGCTGGTCATCTTCTTTTTGGCGGCTTTCTTTTTTCCTTGCGGCGGCTTGGCGTTTTTAAGCAGTTGTTTGCAATCTTCGAGGGATAGTGTTTTGGGTTCGGTTACGTCCTTGGGGATTCTGGCGTTTTTCTCGCCGTCGGTGATGTAAGGGCCATAACGGCCATTCAGCACTTGAATGCCCGCGTCTGCAAAATCCAGAATCAGGCGGTTGGCATCCTTTTCCTTTTTCTCGGCAACCAGTTGCAGCGCGGTTTCTTTTTCCACGGTATAGGGGTCGTGCTGGCCCAGCGACACAAATTTGTCGCCGTATTTGACGTAAGGCCCGAACCGCCCAATGGCGACGGTAAGCTCTTCCCCGTCCGCGGTTTGGCCCAGCGACCGTGGCAGTTTGAATAACTCAAGCGCTTGCTCGAAGGTAATAGCATCCAGTCTTTGCCCTGGTCGGAGGCTGGCAAAAGCGGGCTTGTCTTCATCATCCCGCGTTCCAATCTGCGCATAAGGGCCATAGCGTCCCATGCGCACCGACAAGGGTTTTCCTGATTTGGGGTCGGGCCCCAAAACGCGCGATTGAATCACTTCATCACGGCTGACGCTTTCCTCTTTTTCCTCGATCAGCCTGGAAAATTCCCCCCAGAATTCCTGCATCACCGGCAACCGCTGTTTTTCACCGCGAGAAATCGCGTCCAGAGCATCCTCCATTTTCGCGGTGAACTCATAATCCACATAGCGCGCAAAGTGGTCGGATAAAAATCGATTGACAACTTTTCCAATTTCGGTGGGCTCGAATCGCCGATTTTCCAGGGTGACATACTCGCGGTTTTGCAAGGTGCTGATAATCGAAGCATACGTAGACGGCCGGCCAATGCCATAGGCTTCCAGTGTTTTCACCAACGAGGCTTCGTTATAGCGTGGCGGCGGTTCGGTAAAATGCTGTTCGGGCCTGAGGTTCGCCAGATCGATACTCATGCCTGGCTTCATGGCCGGCAAGATTATCTCTTTTTCGCCCCTATCCGACTTGGCCGGTTTGTCATCTCGTCCTTCCAGATACACCGACATAAATCCCGCAATGCGAATGGTGGACCCGGATGATCGAAATACACCGATGCTGCCAGCAGTCAAATCAACCGCCACCGTGTCAATAGTGGCATGAATCATCTGACAAGCCACGGTGCGCTTCCAAATGAGATCGTACAGCCGATATTGATCTTCACTCAATTGAGACTTGAGAACCTCTGGTATTCGTTTTGCAGAAGTAGGCCTGATTGCTTCGTGGGCTTCCTGGGCATTTTTTGATTTGTTTTTAAACGCCCTGGGTTGGTCGGGCAGGTTGCTTGCGCCATACTTGGAGGCGATCAATGCCCTGATTTCAGCAACAGCCTCTGTGGCCAGCACCACGGAATCAGTACGCATATAGGAAATCAGGCCGTCCGCGCCGCCTTCAATTTCGATGCCTTCGTATAATTGCTGGGCGGTTTGCATGGTTCGTCGCGCGCTAAACCCAAGTTTTCGTGACGCCTCTTGCTGTAATGTTGAAGTAATAAACGGCGGCGCGGGGTTTCGTTTACGCTCTTTCTTTTCAATTTTAGCGACCATCAGTTTCCCTTGCGCCGCTTCGTTCAATGCCGTTTCGGCGGCGCGGGCCGTTGCGCCATCGGTAATTGAAAATTGTTTTAATTTCTCCTCTTTGTACTGGATTAACTTGCCGATAAAACTTTGCCCCGCGCTGTTCAAATCCGCTTCGATGGTCCAATATTCCCGGCTGATAAATTTATCTATTTCCGCTTCGCGCTCGCAAATCATCCGCAATGCCGGGCTTTGGACGCGGCCAGCCGATAGTCCCTGGCGAACTTTTTTCCATAACAGCGGTGATAAATTAAACCCGACCAAATAATCGAGTGCGCGCCGAGATTGCTGGGCTTCGATCAGGTTAACCGAAATTTCTCTCGGGTTGTCAACCGCTTTTTGTATTGCGGACTTGGTGAATTCATAAAATTCCACCCGATAGACCGGTGTGTTGCCAATGGCGTTTCGTTGCTTGAGTAGTTCGTATAGATGCCAGGAAATCGCTTCGCCTTCGCGGTCCGGGTCGGTCGCGAGATACAACGAATCCGCTGTTTTCATTTCCCTGACAATCAAGTCCACATGCTTTTTGTTGCGTTCGACAATTTCGTAGTGCATCTCGAAATTGTTGTCCGGATCCACCGCGCCTGTTTTTGGTATGAGGTCGCGCACATGGCCATAGGACGCCAATGCCTTGAAATCGGCGCCAAGATACTTCGACATGGAGCGCGCCTTGGCCGGCGACTCGACGATGATGAGATGTTTGCTCATTTATCCTTATATGCGGTTATTGCCTGGATGTAAGGACAGATAATTGCTCCTGCAATATCCGCACTTCCGCCGGCCATGGGACGACTCGATGCTGCGATTGCAATGATTGTAAAGGGTTCAATAAAAGCAGGTTTAATGAATGCAGGTATGCAATCCATCCAGGATCAGGGTCTCGGTCAATTCAGTCACGCCATCGCCATCGGTGTAGTTGCTCAGCACCATCAGTATTACCCACTTGACATGCGCAAGTTCGATGCTATCGACCCCGAGCGCCATCACTTGATCGACCACCAGTTCTCTGGATATGCCGTCCAGCACGCCGCATTGCTCAAGCGTCAGCAACAAGCCGCGCGCCTCCACGCCGAGCTGTCTCAGTTCTTCGGTGGAATAATGCCTGATCGCGTCTTGATTGATGCTGACCGAGCATGAATTGCGGTCGCACAGCGCGGCCAGATTTTCCAGCCAGTCGAAAGCGCGGTCAATCATTGCCTGATCGAAACCGGCCTGACTCAATTCGAGAAGCAAGGTCTCATGGTCGGGCCCGAACTCATCGCTATCAAACATATAATTCTCAAATAAATAGATGAGAACATCGAGCACATTTTCTTTCATTGCAATACAATGGTTATTTAATGGCGCCGCATGGCGCGAATTCCTGATGCCCCGCTTCATAACGGCGGCTAAGGCAAGCGTTGATAGCCGCCGTTCATCTCGGCGATTAGCCCGCGCAACTCCAAGTCTATCAGAATGGATGAAACTTGTTCGGTCGTCAATCCACTCAGCGCAATTATTTGATCCATCGAAATTGGCGCGTAGTCTATCAGGTTATACAGCGGATGTTCGTCCGGATGTTCAGCCGGATGTTTAGAATGGCTCTGCGGCGACTCGGGGTTGATTTGGGAGGCCGGGCGCGCCGGGCTAAAAAAGTGGCCCAGTTCATCGGTGATGTCTTGCACTGACTCGACCAGCTTCGCCCCTTGGCGAATTAAATAGTGGCAGCCGCGACTGGTCGGCAGATGAATTGAGCCGGGGACGGCAAACACTTCCCGTCCTTGTTCCGCGGCCAGTCTTGCGGTGATCAAACTGCCGCTGCGTATCCCGGCTTCGGCCACCAATGTGCCCAGGGATAAGCCGCTGATGATGCGATTTCGTTGCGGAAAATGCGCCCGCTGGGGCGGTGCGCCCGGGGCAAATTCGGTGACCAACAACCCTTTTTCCGCAATTTCCCGATACAGCGCTTGCTGGGCGGCGGGATAGATGCGGTCGATGCCGGTGCCCATAACCGCGATGGTGGCGTTGCCCGCCGACAGGCTGCCGCGATGCGCGCAGCTGTCGATGCCGGCCGCCATGCCGCTGGTGATGACAAAACCCATTTCGGTTAATTCCGCGGCAAACGCCGCCGTGGTTTTCTTGCCGCTGGGGCTGGGGCCGCGGCTGCCGACGATGGCGATTTGCGGCTGGTTGAGCAGGTTGATGTTGCCCTTGACGAAAAGCCCCAAAGGCGGGCTTGGAATTTCATTGAGCAAACTTGAAAATTTCGGATGGTTAAAGCCGATGAATTGGCTGCCTATGGACCCCAGCAAGGCCAAGTCGCTTTGCAGCAAAGTCTCAGCGGCCGTTAATACCGCGTTGATTCCGGCTTCGGCGAGGATGTCGGCGGCGCGTAAGCCAGGGCGACCGGCCGCAAACACATCGGCCGGGCCGCCAAAGAAATTGACCAACGCCCTTTTTTGAGCGAGCGATACCGATCTTAAATAGTGAAGTTTTAGCCAATCCTTTAGCATGTTTTTGCGCTTTTGATTTGTTACCAAATGCTTATTATTCCATATTTATCGATGAAGATGCGTAACTTTTATAAGACGATTTGCAGTTGTCCTTTATGCCCTATGGTTTGGGTGCTAACACGAATCGCTAGAACGGATTCCATTGCCGATGCTAATTTGAAGGCATAACTTGGTTTTTCAACCGCGCTAAACCCGTGTTCAACTGCATAGGCTCAGATACATATGGCACGCCTCAACCCAAGAGGAGATGCCATGCAAATCCAGTTATTAAACCGTTCGGCGGCGAAGCCGCCGGTTTGTGTCCGGCGTAGCCGGGCTTTTTTCTCGTTTGCTTTTGGCGTCTCAAAAGAAATCATCGCCTTTCGATTCACCATTGTCTCCCCAACCCGTCATTGCCCGGCCCATATTATTATTGGCCGGGCAATCCAGTGAAAAATCTGTCACGCGCAGCGTGACTCCTTATTCTCGGTTACTTTGGCATCTCAACTCGCCTTTGTCCTCTCGATTCACTATTGCCTGTAATTTGTCATCGTCCCCCTGTCATAATCCCAGCCATCCCGCTATGATGCCCTCCCAAAAATAACAATCAAACGCAACATTAGACAGCGTACTTAACCATGGCAATGAAAAGACAAGCACAATGCCATTAAGTTGGAACGAAATCCGTACCCGCGCCCTCGCCTTCTCCAACGAATGGCAAGACGAAGGCTCGGAACAAGCCGAATCACAATCATTTTGGAACGACTTCTTCAACATCTTTGGCATAACGCGCCGCCGCGTCGCCTCGTTTGAAAAACTCGCGAAAAAAATAGACGGCAAGGACGGCTTCATCGACCTGCTGTGGAAAGGCGTATTACTCATAGAGCACAAATCCCGCGGCAAAAATCTCGACCGCGCCTACACTCAGGCACTGGATTATTTCCCCGGACTAAAAGAACGCGAACTGCCGCGTTTCATTTTAGTGTCCGACTTCGCACGGTTTCGGTTGTATGACCTTGATGACGACACCACGCATGAATTTGCCTTGCCCGACCTGCACCAAAACATCCATCACTTCGCCTTCATCGCCGGCTATCAAACCCACAAAATAAAAGAGCAAGATCCGGTCAACATTCAAGCCGCCGAGTTGATGGGAAAATTGCACGACCGCTTGCGCGCCATCGGCTACGCCGGCCACGACCTGGAAATCTATCTGGTGCGCCTGTTGTTTTGCCTGTTCGCCGAAGACACCGGCATCTTTCAGCGTCAGCAATTTCACGATTACATTGAAGACCGCACCGCCGAAGACGGCGCCGACCTGGCATCGCAACTGGACACACTGTTTTATGTGTTGAACACCGCGACCGCCGAGCGTCTGGACAATCGCGATGAATCACTCAACGCATTTCCCTTTGTCAACGGAAAATTATTTGAAGAACGTTTGCGCCCGGCTTCGTTTGACCGTGCCATGCGCGAATCCTTGTTGCAATGTTGCGCGCTGGATTGGAGTCGCATCTCGCCGGCGATTTTCGGTTCGCTGTTTCAATCCATTATGGACAAAGAAGCGCGGCGCAATCTCGGCGCGCATTACACCTCGGAAACCAATATTTTGAAACTAATCAACCCGCTTTTTATGGACGACCTGCGAGCCGAGTTTGAAAAAGTAAAAAACAACCGAAACAAATTATTTGAATTTCATAAAAAACTGAGCACCTTGAAATTCCTTGACCCGGCTTGCGGCTGCGGGAACTTTTTAGTGGTCGCCTATCGTGAATTGCGCTTGCTGGAACTGGAAGTGTTGCGCGTCTCCAGAAAAGGCATGAAAACGTTTGATGTGCACAGCATGATCGCGTTGGATGTGAATCAATTTTACGGCATAGAAATTGAAGAGTTCCCGGCGCAAATCGCGCAAGTCGCGTTATGGCTGGTGGATCATCAAATGAACCTGCTGGTCTCGCAGGAATTTGGCTTGTATTTCGCGCGCATCCCGCTGACCTCCAGCGCCAGCATCGTGCATGGCAACGCCTTGCAGATGGACTGGCGGGAAGTTATTGCGCCGGAAAGACTGAGTTTTATTATGGGGAATCCGCCGTTTATTGGGAAGAAAGAACAAAGCAAAGAACAAAAAGCGGAAGTAAAACAGATATTCGCCGGCATTAAAGGAAACGGCGTATTGGATTATGTGACTTGTTGGTATATGAAAGCCGCCCAATATATTGCGGGAACAAAAATCAAAGTTGCTTTTGTTTCCACGAAGTCCATCGTGCAAGGTGAGCAGGTAGGCGTATTGTGGAATGAAATGCATCGACTTAACTACCATATATTTTTCGCACATCGCCCTTTCAAATGGACGAACGAAGCAAGAGGCAAGGCTGCCGTGCATTGCGTGATTATCGGGTTTGCGGGGCAGGATATTTCACGCAAACAACTTTTTGATTATGAAACCGTTACTTCCGACCCTAGTCTTATTGCCGTAAAAAGAATCAATGCCTATCTTGTTGATGCTGCCGAAGCAATCGTTCTTGGTGCATCAATTCCTATTTGCAAACAAGCTCCGAAAATAAATTATGGTAGCATGGGAATTGACAGCGGACATTTGATTTTAACTGAAGAAGAAAAAACAGTTTTGTTGTTGGAAGAACCGGAAGCAGAAAATTATATTCGGCCATTTATCGGTGCCGAGGAATACATCAAAGGGAAAAAACGATACTGCCTATGGTTAAAAGATGCGCCGCCTCAAGAAATTAGAAAACTAAAACATATCAGAGGGCGCATTGAGAAAGTAAAACAATTCCGATTGTCGAGTAATCGGAAAGAAACTAAAGCACTCGCTAATACACCTATGCTGTTTGGAGAGATTCGACAGCCCGATGACGAGTATTTGATTATTCCAAAAGTTTCATCCGAGTCGCGGCACTATATCCCGATTGGTTATTGCCCCAAACACTATATCGCCAATGGCAGCAGTTTGGTGATTGCGAAGGCAAGCAAATATGACTTTGGAGTTGTAACATCGCAGATGCACATGGCGTGGATGCGGGCGGTTGGCGGTAGATTGGAAAGTCGCTATCAATATTCGAGTAGTCTTGTCTACAACAACTTTCCCTGGCCCAAAGACCCCAGCGAAAAACAAACCGCCGACATTGGAAATAAAGCCCAAGCCGTGCTGGATGCCCGCGCACAATTCCCCGACTCCACCCTCGCCGACCTTTACGACCCGCTCAGCATGCCGCCGACGTTACAAAAAGCACACCAAGCACTCGACAAAACCGTCGACCGCGCCTACCGCAAAACCACATTCAACAACGAAGCCGAACGCGTCTCCTTCCTGTTTGACCTCTACCAACAATACACCGCCCCGTTGCTACCGAAGAAAAAACCCAAACGCCGGAAATGAGAGTGGTTATTCCTCTGGCTCTTTCAACGCTGCTTGAATTGTGTCTGCGTGTTTGGAAAGCTTATCCATTGCGAGACTCAAATCATCCTCACCTTTCCCAGCACAAGATGACTTAATCAGTTCAAGTGCAATTTCTACCGCGTAGACACGGATTTCCAAAGCAGACTTTACTTTACCGTGAATTTTGGTATCGCCAATAATGGCTATGTTTGTTTCATCGCTCATAATAATTCTCCCGATAAATAATTAAAAAAACTTTGGGTGCAGGTATTAGCAAAAAATCGCCTGTGTGAGTGCCCTGCCTCATTGCCATTCCTGCCTGCACAGAAATGACGAATGAGAGAGGAAGTTGATATCAATGACGATATGACTTAAACGCGATTCTGATGCTGGTTTTGTGATGCCTATCCAACATCTCTAACACCTGGGATGCGTAGTTAAATAATGACAATGCTTTTAAGCTATTTGCTTTGGTTCCATAATCAAGCGATTCTCCATGCATAACCGTGTGCCGATTGAGTTTGTTAGACCCTTCTTCACGCTCATGTTCACTTGCATTTATTGGTGTAGTAATGGTCAATGGACCTAATAATGCAGCCATATATTTAGTTTTTACTCTTTTCGCCACATAGTTTGCTATTTTAGGTTGCTTGTTTTCTTTCATGAAAAGATTCTTACCCGTCATTTCTTTGCATACGCCATCTGTTTGCATCAAGAATGCAGGGACTGACAAGTTGTATTCTCCACAACGGTGTGCATTGAATGCTGAGCGAATGTTATCCGCACGATGTGGAAACCGCGTTATTAGAGATGTTTCAATCTCATCAAGTCGCCATTCAAAATATTCCATTAATATGTATTCAATCCCTACAATATCTTCTTTTGTTGTTTCTTTGAGTTCCTGAAGCATGTCCACTGACATATTTAAATCGAAAGACCAGCAATGCTCCGCCAACAGCAAACTTGCTTCTCCTGTCGACTGGAAATGTTCCTCGTAAATGCGATGCTGATTCTCAACAGCGAGGATGAAGCCGCAAGCAATCGGTACGAAATATCTTTCTATTTTCTCTATGGCCTTAGCCCACTCGCTCCCAGGCTGGAAAGATTTTTCAATCCTTTTTACGGCTTCTCGGATTGAATCAAACTGTCCCTGATGCCTGTCGGACCATAGTTTAATAGAATAATCCACGGCTCTAGTCACCTCAATTACAGGCTGTAAAATTTTTTCAATCCTTTTTGTGTTTTCTCGTAGTGAGTCAAATGGTTCCTGATACTTGTCAGACATTGACTTAATGGTTTTTTGCGTCAAGTCAAATTGTTCCTGATGCATATCAAAGAATCGATTAAGTGAGGACTGCGTGGTCTTACTCAATTCGATAGCAGGACGGAAAGATTCTGCAGCATTTTTTACGACTACTTCAAGAGGTGCATATTGCATCCTCAATTGCGCCCGCCCAAGCCTTAGCCGCTTATTCAAAGATTCCATTTCCCGATGATTCTTTGCCTGATTGTCTTTGCTGTCTGTCATTACCTTGTTCCTATGATTCGTTTACTACTATTCCATCCCTACACGCCAACTGGATTCTCGTCTGCGCGGGAATGATCATAACCCCCCAGAAACGGCATATTACATTATTTTTGACTGACAGGTCAAGCGTTTATTCCAAATTTTTGATAAAAAATATAATTAGCACATACAATATAACTTATTGAATAATAGAATATTTATTTACCTTATTCGAAATAAAGTAAAACTTGCATAAAAAGTTGTGTAAATAAGTGCTGGACAAATTGTTACTGTAAACTTATAGTAATGCGCATACCACAAACCGGAGAATAGCAAAATGTCCTTTGAACACCTGATGTTTAAGCGTCACTGGGATTTATCTGAAGAAACAATCTACAAGTTGGGGCGGTGTAAGGCACTGGTCGACTGCATTGCAGATGTACCACTTAGCCCTGAGGTCAAGAGAGAACTCAAGCTGGTTTCCTTGCGCAAAGGCATCCAGGCGACTACCGCCATTGAAGGTAATACCCTCAGCGAGGAAGACATCGAAAAAATTATGGCAGGCGAACATCTTTCGGAAAGCAAAGCATATCAAGAGCAAGAAGTGAAAAACATCACAGATGCGATGAATGAAATCGTAGGTCAGATACATAATCTTCCCGAAATTATCACACCAGAATTTTTGCAAGACTACCATCGTTTGGTTGGCAAAGGTTTATCCGCACCATTTGGTGCCGTGCCCGGGCAGTTCGCTCAGTCGCAACGTGTGGTAGGAAGTTATCGATGCCCTCCGCCCGGGCGAAAACCAGATCAAGTTGAGGGATTGGTGAAGCGAATGTGTGACTGGTTGCAAAAAGAATTTAAATTTGTATCGGGAAAGCAGTCTTTCATGGATGGCATCGTGCAAGCAATTGTGACTCATGTGTATATTGAGTTAATCCATCCCTTTGATGATGGCAATGGCCGCACTGGTCGACTGATTGAGTTTTATCTGTTGTTACGAGCGGGGGTTCCCGATATTTGTGCTCACATTCTCTCCAATCATTACAATACCACTCGCCCGGAATACTATAATCACTTAAAGAAGTGTCAGGAAGAAAGAAATTTAACTTCGTTTATAGACTATGCGGTCACCGGATTTTTTGATGGGATCAAAGAGGTTTGGGATGAAGTTGCTATAGAGTTGCTTGAAAAAGCCTGGCGCGGTCACGTGTATGACAAGTTTGCCAAAATAAAATGGAGCAAGCCATCTTTCAAAAGACGACGACGATTGTTGTTGGAGATGTCACTTTTTGAATCATATAATATTGAAGACATTCCATACATATCTCCTAAAATTTCTCGAGAATATGCCAGAGTGAGCCTAACCACGCTGCACCGAGATATAAAAAGTTTGATAGACGCAAAGTTGTTGGTTATTGACCCTAAAACCAAAAAGATTTCTGCCAATACCGATATTCTGACTGAGAAATACCCCGAAAGGCGGCAGTAATGACAAGGTGGGGGAACCGCGATAAAAGGAGTTCGGCTACGCCGAACGGTTTAATGACTGGATTGCCCGGAACAAGCCGGGCAATGACAAATGATAGGCAATGGTGAATTGAGAGGACAAAAGCGAGTTGAGATGCCAATGGCACATTGAGAATAAGAAGTCCGGCTACGCATCCTCCCTGCCGTCATTCTCGCCGCTCCCTTATATTTGTCATTCTCGCCGGCAGGCGGGGATCCAGAGTGGCGGCGTTAGCCGCCGGGACGCGCTCATACATTAGCGGTAAGCAGCAAGCATCATCGCCTTGCCGTCATTCTCGCATCGAACGGCGCGGCTTCGCCGCAAATGAGTCCGGCTACGCCGGACGGCATATTCCACTGGATTGCCCGGAACAAGCCGGGCAATGACGAGTTGGGGGAGACAATGGAGAATCGCAAAGTGTGACTCTCTTTGAGACGCCAAAAGTAAACGAGAAAAAGTCCGGCTACGCCAGCTGGGCAATAACCGCTACAATCCCTGATTATTAACCAACCGGAGTGCCAAATGTTATGGACCTATACATCAACTACCAAACCTTCAGATTTACTTGTAAACTCGGCGTTCTCCTTTTCAAAGATTAATGCCTGTTTTGCTTGCCATGACTGAAAGAATTGCCCGAGTCACCCGCAACACCAAAGAAACCCAGATTGATATCACTATCAATCTGGATGGCGCGGGAAAAGCGGATTTTGATACTGGAATCCCGTTTCTGGAACATATGCTTGAGCAAATTGCCAGGCACGGCGTTATCGATATTAAAATTAAGGCGACCGGCGATTTACACATCGATGATCACCACACGGTAGAGGATATCGGCATTACTCTCGGTCAGGCGATTAGCAAGGCATTAGGGGACAAAAAAAGCATTCGTCGTTATGGACATGCTTATGTGCCATTGGACGAGGCGCTCAGTCGGGTGGTAATAGATTTCTCGGGCAGACCGCTATTGGTAAGCCATGTGAAATACCCGGACAGAAACATTGGAAAATTTTCGACTGGATTGATTCATGAATTTTTCCAGGGGTTTGCCAATCATGCGCTGGCGACCTTGCACTTGGATTGTTTTCGCGGAGAAAATTCCCACCATATCGCCGAGACTTTATTCAAAGCCTTTGGTAGAGCGTTGCGGATGGCCGTTGAACTGGATGCGCGGGTAAGCGATGTTCCGTCCACCAAAGGCCTGCTGTAAAAGGGGATGCTGTAAAAGGGTATGCTGTAAATTTCGTGTATAAATTTATGCTCAAGGTTAGGTTCAGCGCGGAAAATTTGCCATGCCATTCACCCAGCCATTTAGGGGTCAAACCCGCGAATTAGCATGACCAGGATAGTCATTGTCGACTTGGGCACGGGTAATCTGCGCTCGGTCAGCAAGGCGTTGGCTTTCGTAAGCAGCGACACCGAGGTCAGCATTACGGCGCAGGCCGATGCCATTGAAGGCGCTGATTATCTCGTTTTGCCCGGGCAAGGCGCAATCGGCACTTGGTTTAACCAATTAAATAGCAACCCGGCATTGAAAACCGCTGTTTCCAAGCGTCTGAATGAAGGCCCGGTTCTGGGAATATGTCTTGGGCTTCAAGCGTTGTATGACCATAGCGAGGAAAATGGCGGCACTCAGGCATTGGGTATTTTGTCCGGGCGCGTAAAACACTTTTCAACTCATCCGAAGCATCAAATAGAGGGTCAAACAAATGATGGCCAAACAAACGATGGAAAGGCAGGCAGACTAAAAATTCCGCATATGGGTTGGAATCAGGTGAACAAATGCGTTGATCATCCGCTGTGGCATGGTATTGATGACCATGAGCGGTTTTATTTTGTGCACAGTTACTACGTTGAAAGCGACATTAAAAATCAGGTGATGGGCGAGTGTCGGTATGGCAATCGATTTACCGCTGCTGCGGGTTCGAGGAACATTTTTGCGACCCAGTTTCATCCCGAAAAAAGCCAGCATGCAGGCTTGCGAATGCTGAAGAATTTCATTACCTGGAACGGGTCTTTTTAATCATGCTGCTGATTCCGGCGATTGATATCAAGGACGGCAAATGCGTACGCCTGCGCCAGGGCGACATGAACCAAGCCACGGTGTTTGCTGATGACCCGGTCTCGGTCGCGCAAAGATGGGTTGATGCCGGCGCCCGGCGGCTGCACATCGTCGATCTCGACGGCGCGATCAAAGGCGAACCGGTCAACGCCGATATTGTGCGCCGCATCGCTGAACGCCACCCGGCGTTGCCGATCCAGATTGGCGGCGGGATTCGCGACCAAGCGACTGTCGATAGTTATCTTCAAGCCGGGGTGCGTTATGTGATTATGGGCACGCAGGCGATTAACCAGCCGCGCCTGATCAGCGACTTATGCACAGAATATCCTGACCAGGTGATGGTCGGGCTGGACGCCAAAGACGACAAAGTCGCCACCGACGGCTGGTCGAAACTAACCAAGCACGATGTCATCGACCTGGCACGGCGCTTTGATGATGCCGACGTGGCGGCAATCATCTACACCGACATCGCGCGCGACGGCATGATGCAGGGCGTTAATATCGAGGCCACCGCGGCGTTGGCGCAGGCGGTGAATACTCCGGTGATTGCGTCCGGCGGCATTCGCAATATTGACGACATCAAGAAACTGGCGGCGCGCGCGGGCATCGTCGGCGCGATCGCGGGCCGGGCGCTCTACGAAGGCGCGCTGGATTTCGCGCAAGGGCAATGCGCCGCGGATGAAATTTCCGGCGCAGGTGGTTTTGGTGGGTAATTTTTCAATGCCATCTCTAAGCGCTCGGTCCAGGCAGCATTGATGACGCTCGCCAAAAGAATCATTCCGTGTCTGGATGTGGATGCCGGGCGCGTGGTCAAGGGTGTCCAGTTTGTCGATATCAAGGATGCGGGCGACCCGGTGGAAGTGGCCCGCCGTTACGACCGCCAAGGCGCTGACGAAATCGCTTTTCTGGACATCACTGCCAGTTCTGACCATCGCGACACCCTGGTCAATGTGGTCGAGCAGGTTGCCAGCGAAGTCTTTATTCCGCTGACCGTCGGCGGCGGCATCCGCGAGTTGAGTGATATTCACAAAATGCTCGGCGCCGGCGCCGACAAGGTTTCCATCAACACCACGGCGGTCAAAAACCCGAAATTCATCCGCCAGGCCAGCAAGCATTTTGGCAATCAATGTATTGTCGTGGCCATCGATGCCAAACGCGTGGCCGCTGATGTCGATGCGGATGATGCCGATAATCCTCGGTGGGAAATTTTTACCCATGGCGGCAGAAACGCCACCGGACTCGATGCCCTGGAATGGTCAAAAAAAATGACCGACTACGGTGCCGGCGAGTTGTTGGTCACCAGCATGGATCGCGATGGCACCAAAAACGGATATGATATCGCCTTGCTGCGGCGCATCACTGACAATGTATCGATTCCTGTCATTGCATCGGGCGGCGTGGGCACGCTGGAGCATTTAGCGGCCGGCGTGATCGACGGCGGCGCGGACGCAGTGCTGGCGGCGAGCATCTTTCACTATGGCGAATATACCGTCGAACAGGCTAAACAATTTATGGCCGCTCGGGGCATCACCGTAAGACTCCCATCAATGTAAGACCACGACAATTCTATTTTCCATTTAAAAGCATCCGCGGATGTCGCAGATGAGCACAGATAAAAATAATGCAATTAAATCTGTGAAAATCTGCGACATCCGCGGATAAAAATAATAGCATTCCATGATGAAAACGATATTAGATGAAATAAAATGGAACGAAGCCGGGCTGGTGCCGGCGATCGCCCAGCAGCACGACAGCGGCAAAGTGTTAATGGTGGCGTGGATGAACCGCGAGGCGCTGGCGGCCACCCTCGCCGAAGGTCGCGCGGTGTACTATTCGAGGTCGCGCAAGAAATTATGGCGCAAAGGCGAGCAGTCCGGACATGTGCAAAAACTAAAGGAACTTCGCCTTGATTGCGACAGCGATGCGGTGTTAATACAGGTTGAGCAAGTCGGCGGCATCGCCTGTCATACTGGTCGTCATACCTGCTTTTACCGCTGCGCCGAGGGCGGCGCGTGGCGCGAAGTGGAGCCGGTGGTGAAAGACCCGGCCGAGATTTATCGCCCACAATCGCCGTGATATCCAGTACACTCATCAATATTCATCAACAGGCGGAGACAAAATTATGGGCATAGGCGGCATTAGTCCGGTTCAGTTAATCATCATTTTAGTGATCGTGTTATTGATTTTCGGCACCAAGAAACTGCGCAACTTGGGCGGCGACCTCGGCGGCGCGATCAAGGGTTTCAAAAAGGCGATCAAGACCGAAGAGACGACGGCGGCCACTGAGAAAGACGGCGAGCAAGACGGCGAAACGGCGAGTGAAGAAATAAGCGAAGCAGAAGCGGTCGTTACCGAAAAAGCGGAAAGCGACAAGGAAAAATCCTGATTTAAATTCCCATGTTTGATGTTGGCTTTTGGGAGATGGCGTTTATTGGCGTCATCGCCCTGGTGGTCATTGGGCCCGAGCGCCTGCCCGGCGTGGCGCGCACCGCGGGTCTGTGGGTCGGCAAGGGCCGGCGTATGCTCAACGAGGTGATGGCGGACGTCAAGAAGGAGATGAAAGAGTATGACGACAACGAGTATGGCTTGAAGCAAGTCAAAGCGTTAAGCGACGACCTGAAGTCGGCGGGCGCGGCGGTCGGCGAGGGGCTGACGGACATCACCCAAGCGGGCGCGGCGGCGAAGAAAGAGGTCGGCGCCGCATTGCGGAAATCCGCGGATGATGTGTCCGAATCGCCAAGCCCGGGCGGCGGCAAAAAGACGGCGGCGACACCGATGCCGCACGTGAAAAAAACCGGCGATGGCTCCTACTACATTTATGAAAGTTTGTATCGTAATCGTGAATACACCATCATACATAAAGGGACGTGTGAGTTTTGTCTGCACGGACATGGCCGCGGCGCCGGCTCCGACCCGCGATATACTAAATGGCATGGCCCCTTCGGCAGCATGAAAGAGGCGAGACATGAGCAAGCAAAGATAACCGGTAAAAAACACCGCGAGTGTGAACCCTGCGCCAACCGAATTGAGCCACGACCATGACCGCCCCCGCCGCCGAAGGTACGCTGGTCTCGCACTTGATCGAATTGCGCGACCGATTGTTGCGCGGCGTGTTTTCGGTGCTGGTGTTTTTCATCCTGCTCGCGCCGTTCGCCAACGACCTGTATGAGGTGTTAGCCAAGCCGCTGATGTCGGCCCTGCCCGAAGGCAACAGCATGATCTCGACCGAGCCGCATGGCCCGTTTTTTGTGCCGTTCAAGTTCGCGTTCGCGTGCGCGTTCGCCCTCGCGGTGCCGTATTTGTTGTATCAAATCTGGGCGTTTGTGGCGCCGGGACTCTATAAACATGAAAAACGGCTGGTGGTGCCGCTATTGGTTTCCAGCAGCGCCTTGTTTTATTTAGGAATCCTGTTCGCGTATTTCGTGGTGTTTCCGTTGATATTTGAATTTTTTGCCAATACGGCCCCTGAAGGCGTGGCGGTAATGACTGACATCAACGCCTATCTCGGATTTGTAATAAAATTATTTTTTGCATTTGGCGTGGCCTTCGAAGTGCCGGTGGCCACCGTGTTGATGATTTACATGGGCGTCGCCACCGAGCAAAGCCTGGCGAAAAAACGCCCCTACATCATCGTGGCGGCATTTGTGCTCGGCATGTTATTAACACCGCCGGATGTTTTTTCGCAAACCTTGCTGGCGCTGCCGGTATGGCTTTTGTTTGAAATCGGCTTGATTTGCTCACGCTTCTTGAAAAGCCGCGCCGACAATGACCCAGTCGGTGATGAAGCCAGCGATGATTAACACGAATGACAGACTCGCCCCGCGCCCTATCTGGCTTTGCATGGCGATGACCCGGTCGCTTGGCAGACATGGAATGAGGAAGCGGTGCAATAGCCAGACAACAAAACAAAACTCTTTATCTTTCGATGGGTTATTTTGCGTGCCGCTGGTGTCACGTGATGTAGCAGGAAAGTTATAAAAACGAAAAAATCGCCAAGTTTCTGAATGAAAATTTTATTCCGGTAAAAATCGACCGCGAGCTTGAGTCGGCACTGGATCGTCGATTGATGGATTTCACCCAACGCATAATCAGCCGCATGACAATTCCTGGGTTAAAGCCCGGCGCCGATAATCACACCAGCCGTCGATCCAGTATCCCAGGTATAACCAATCCAATTGCATTTGACGGACGCACTCAATTTGTTTCATGATTGCAAATGTTCCCAGACTGCGTGTTGAAAAATCGGGATCGAAAAAAGTATAAACTGCCGACATGCCATCATCCGGCAAGTCACAGACCGAAAGCCCGGTTAGTTTTCCCTGCAACCGATATTCCATGAATACGGTTTCAATCAAAGATTTAACCATAAACTCCTGGTAGCGGTCTGAGTCGTTGTGGTCCATGGCATCTCCGGTGTGCACGATTGATAGCGGCAATACAATTCAAAATGTTCCTGTTTGAAACTGGTGGGCGCCATTGTGGCGCAGAGGTCCTGATTTTTTTGTAGCGCCTGAGTTGAGCACGATTGGGAAGATACGCACTGGCTGGAATTCTCGCCGACACGCAGGCATTGCAGTTTCGGCAATGGGGTCGGTAAATGGTTTTCCCGTTGCGGCGAAACCCGGAGTTTAACAATACGCTAAACAGCGCATTATCCACCTTGTAATCGGGCTCCAGTAAAACCGTGGCCGCCGTTTCAGGTTCGATATATGGGCAGGCGTGGGGCGCGGAAAGATACGCCCGCATAACCGAGCTTTGCTACGTCCGGCGCCGACGGCACGTAGTTCATGCGCTTGTTAGGCGCCATGCTCATTCATGTACTTTGCCGCTTCCAAAGCCAGCGACATCCAGTGTTTCTGTTGGGAAATGGGAATCAGCACCCAACGCCTGGACGGATTTCCCCTTCCTTTGGGATTCCATGTCTCTGCGCCGGCAATCGAATACGCCTGACTTAACTGGCCATCCCCAAGTTTAAACGACATGTCGATTTCCGAAAATGTTGCAAACATCTTCCGACCTAGCATGAGTTGACGACGACCCCAGCGTGAGGAGACCGAGAAGTTCGAATACTCACCCTCAATGCGCTTGATGATCAATTCAAGGCTTGCTTCTGCACTGTCGATCATTATCCCTATGCTTGGTCGTCTAACGCTTGAGTTATGTGTTTTTTCATTTATAGCTCTAAACAGCACACATCTTTATCCAGAGACCAATTTTAGTTGCTTTCTTGTTGCTCCTATCTCTTCTCTTTGTAAGCTTGATAAGTCAACGACGGCACCATGCTCAATAAATACATCGTAGAACTTATCATAATCCCTACCCCAGTAAATCATTGCACATGCCATAGGAGCACCTTTGCCTGCACCGGAACCATTTTCAAGAAATTTTAGTCTTGTGTCATAGAGAAAACAAACGGCTCTCGCTTGCCCGAAAACACTTTGCTTCCAATGACCTGTATTTGTCGCTACCGGAACTAAAGCCAATATTTCCGAACTATATTTTTGGTGAGTTAAAGCACACTTTGCTAACCAGTTTTTTATTGTTGTCCCTCTTTCTCTGTCAGCACCATATGGTGGATTCATATAGACGGTCGGATAGTTCCAATCTTCTCTAAGTCCATCATTTTGTGGAAGCATAAATTCTGTCTCTGCATGCACTATCGAATATTTATTTGAGCAAGGTCTAATGCAAGAGAACCACCAAAAAAACGTTTAATGGCTTTTACATATTTAAGGGGTGTTCCCCAGCTTTGACTTTGAGAATTTACTGTCCTTCCTGCACTCATAGTATTTCTTTCCAGTTTTTAGAACGTAACTCTACGAGTTCGCTCTTTAGTTCAGTAATTGTTTTTCCTTCTGGTGCGATGGTGTTAAACCAGCCTTCAATTTCATTTAATTTGTCCGAAAAGTATTTGAGCAAAACTGTGTCTGCTTCAAAATCCATCTTGACCTTTGTAAAAACGTTTCGCTTTTTATCAGCAGTATAGCTACTTTTAAAAGCCTCTTGTACCTTGAAGTATTCCTGTGTTGGATTGAGCAATAACTCATTAATGAATTGAGCCAGTCCGTTATCCGTTAAAAAAATTAACCAATCGTATGATTGGGCTAAAACCTTCAATTCTTTGTTATAATTTTCGGCAGTGAACCAATTTCCATGATTACTGACTACTCCAACGGTTAAAATGAATTTTTGTAGCAATTCAGAGTCATCAGAGTAAATTATTTCCTTCATCAACTCAACATAAGGCTTTATGTACGGTTGGTTGTCAGAACGATATATTATCCCATATTTTTCTCCAGTGTCAGTCCTAATTTTTTGTAAGGAGGACGTGGTTCTTGCAACGTACGCTCCCTGTTTTGCTTTTTCTATTGTCTGAGGGCCTTTCTTTGTTCCTTCTTCAACTCCGACCCTTTTGCACTCAAATATTGCATAAGGTTTTTGCATTTGCTCAAAGACTAATAATTCATGCTCTTGTTGTCCAATAGTCTTAAAACTGGTCAATAAAAATGAGTCTTTTGACTCGCCAATGGTACAAGCGTTACGAAGAACATTATGTGTATCAAGAAGATTGTTATTCTTTTTGTCAAATTTTGTATTGTTTTTTCTCCCAATGCTTTTAGGATTTTGGCCGCTGTAATTGAATTCCCGTCATTAGGAATAGCAACTCCATACTCCTTGATTATGGGATGCAGGGAGTATTCAACATTATGTGATATATCTTCATTCCCATATTCAACAAGTCCTCTTTCTATTGAAGTCGAGTTATTAAAACCCCAAGTTTTTAGAAGATAATAGGTGATAATTTCAACCATTGTTCCAAGCGCTCTGCTTGCTGCTTTTTTCTTATCTTTCGTGTAATGAAAGACTTTTTCGCCAAGAGCATTCTGTAATTTATCTACCGATTCATATGCCATTTGTTTTTATAACTCCCAATTTTTGTGTTCATATTAAGAAACTATACCTTCTAACACTGAGATCACCGGCACGCGAAGCGTGTCCGCGTGGATCGTTTTGTTATTTTTTACGATTGATTAAAAAATTAATCAAATATAGGTTTCATAAAACTACGTTCATAGCTAATGATACATCTAGTTTTCTCAGCATATTCGTATGCAATTTTACAATCTGTGTCTTTGGCCATTTTGACGCTGTATTCTTCATAAGCTGACAATGATGGAAAACTAAATAAAGCAACAGCAATATTATTAGCACCTTCGTGGGGCAGAAAATATCCATGGTGTGTACCACCAAATTTATTTACTAAGGGTATCCACATCATTTGCATATTGCTCAAATTCGTCAATTTTATAAGGATCAATTACATATTTTAAATAACAAGTAATCATTATTGTGGATTTCCTTTAAAAAGATGACGGTGGAGTTGACCTGCCAATTGTAACAGCATATTGGATGCTGGCATCTTTTTATGCTGGAGAATTGGTCTGGTCGAACGCTTTGTTCGATGGTGCTTTGCACCGAGAAAAAGCGCAGACCAGTTCAGGTCAACTCCACCGGTCCCTCAGTGCGAAGCACCGAGGGAACACCGCAAATCAGCCGCGCCGCTTTTCGGCATCGGCTGATTTGCCTTGTTATGCTCTTTTTTGGTTCTAATGATGATGTTTTTTGTGCACAGACGCATTTCTTTGATAGCCCCTTAATTCCGAGTAAAGAAGAATCTGCTGCGATGACAATATATTTTTTTGCTTAATATGAGCATCCAAATGAACCTGTCTTATTTTGGTTTTAACTATTCCAATCTTATTAAGAATTGTTTCTAGTTTTATGCTATCAGCTTCTTCATTTAAAAATAGGCTATCAAGATTTTTCTCTAGTTTAATCAGCTCAATTCCTAAAGTAATTGCGTCGGATTGCATTGCATAAAAAATATCATCCGTTTGTGACTTTTGTTTGCTAGATAGAGATAACTCCTTTGATAGTTCAAGTACATGTTTGGGGCCTGGATAATTATTAAGTTCTGCAGCTTTCGCGAATCCCATGCCTTTTCCATTCAAATATCCTTTGATTTCAGTTTGAGACATTGATTTTATTGCCCTAACTTCCTCACCAGAATAAGGAGACATTTCAACAGAATGAGCGCCGCTAGAAAACCCACCCATTAAAATAATAATTATTATATATTTCATATTATTTCCTAGAATTAACTTGAGCATAACGGTGGAGTTGACCTGCCAATTGTAACAGCATATTAGAGGCTTGCCTCTTTTTATGCTGGAGAATTGGTCTGGTCGAACGCTTTGTTCGAAGGCACTTTGCGCCAAGAATATAGTGTTAGACCTAGGCCAACTCCGCCGTTCACACGGCGCGAAGTGCCGTGTGAACGCTTGAATTCGGCTGCCGCGTTAGCGGTCAGCTGGAATGATTTGTTAGGCATTGCTATTTTTCACATTAAAGTTTGCAAGACCAAATGGAATATGAACTGAAGGAGTTGATTCTGCGGCTGGTTCAAGATGCCCAATTTGATCATCAAAGAAAATATGTGGTTTTAGTATGTCCAAAACTCTTTTCTTTTCAATGCCACCTAATAAAAATAGTTCATCTGCATCTATACCAGCATTTGCTAAAGTGGTAATCAGTCGCTCGTGAGCTGGAGCATTTCTAGCGGTTACGATTGCAATTCTAATCATCTGAGTATATTCCGCCATATTTTGGGCCTTTTGGCGTTCTAATTTTTGAAACTCAGAAATTTTAAGGAGAAGTGGCATCAACGGACCAGCGCGCAATGGCATATCTCTAAGTCTTTTTTCATGTTCGTGAAATAAGTCAAGGTTGCCAGTGTCTTTAAATACCGCTTCTGCTTCATCACTTGCTATCACTCCATCAAAGTCAAATGCCATTCGAAGCTGTTTATCATCGGTTGCTTGATGTGTTTCACAAGGTAAAACATAGCCTGCAGGAAAACCCTGCTTTACAGCATTTTCAACCTCTTCTTTGTTAGTACTTAAATATAGAACAGCCCCTAATGCATTCATGTAGGGATAAGGTGCTTGTCCAGCGAGGAAAAATGACCGTGATATTTCTAACCCATAGTATTCCACAGCACCCATCGCTCTGAGGCCCGCATCAGCGTGATTGCGCGACAGTATGACTACTTCCATTGGGTGCTCGTCAGCATAGATAGTATTTAGATTTAATGGACGTTCAATGAACGGAAATGCTGAACCAGGAGAAGGCATTTCAGACCTGTGCTCTCGTTGATAAGATCGAAACTCATCAACACTTAATTTAAGGTATAGGTCGTGTTCTGCCGAGAGATCAAACAACGCGGTCGACGATACTGCTACTACTAATTTTTGGTCAATTGGGTATGGCATTTCTATTGTGCCTAACAATTAGCATCAGGCACATTTGCTTTGATAAGTCGATATTACCCGGTAGATTGGGCAGACCGTCATAACATTAAGCCTTTGTTATTGTGGGGCTACCGGAATATTTTTCCAACTGCCCGGTTTGCCGGCCTGAGTCAACGCGCAGTCTAGCCGCTCAAGGAATTCGGTGCGAGGAATTTCCACCGCGCCCAGGCTCAGCAAATGAGGCGACGTTATTTGGCAATCGATGAGTTGAAAATTCCAGGCTGTTAAATGGGAGATTAAAAAGTTCAATGCCGCTTTGGAGGCGTCGCTGATTTGACTAAACATGCTCTCGCCAAAAAACACGCCGCCCACGGCAACGCCATACAAGCCGCCCACCAACGCGCCGTCCCGCCAGGTTTCCACGGAATGAGCATAGCCCAGGCGATGCAGATTAATATAGGCATCCTTCATGTCGTCGGTGATCCAGGTGCCAGTGCTGTTCGCGCGCGCCATAGATTGACCCATAGATTGACGAGCCGCACAATGATTGATGACTTCCTCAAAGGTCTGGTCGAAAGAAAAAACCAAGCGCTGTTTTTTGATTGATTTTTTCAGGCTGCGTTGCGGTTTGTATTGCGCAGGGAATAAAACGCATCTGGGGTCGGGCGACCACCACAGGATCGGCTGGCCCGCGTGATACCAGGGGAATATGCCTTTTCGGTAGGCGGCAATCAGACGCGGCGCGCTTAAATCTCCGCCCAGCGCCAACAAGCCTTCGTCTGTGGCGTATTTAACCTCAGGAAAATCTTCTGCGGCATTCATTGCGGGTATTTATAGTGCCAAAGACATATAGTGCCAAAGGCATGGCGCCAAAGGCAAACGCAATTTCAGTTGCGCCTGTCGATTATGCCCGTCAATATACTATCTGGTTGTTATAAAATCCATCAATGCGAAGCGCCCGATCAATCAAGAAATAACTACCGAGATGAGAATTTTAGGCATTGAAACTTCCTGCGATGATACCGGCGCGGCTATCTACGACAGCCATCAGGGCTTGATTGTGCATCGCTTGGCCTCTCAGGTTGATTTGCATCAACCCTACGGCGGCGTCGTTCCGGAACTTGCGGCGCGCGATCATATTCGCGTGCTGTTGCCGCTGATCGACAGCTTGATTAAGGACCCAGTGAATGACGCGAAAAAACTGGATGCGGTGGCCTACACCGCTGGACCAGGGTTGGTCGGCGCACTGCTGGTTGGCGCGTCGTTGGGCAAAAGCCTGGCGCAATCCTGGGGCGTGCCCGCTATCGGCATCCATCATATGGAGGGGCATTTGTTGTCGCCCATGCTGGAAGACAGTCCCCCGGCATTTCCGTTTTTGGCGCTGTTGGTCTCCGGCGGACACACATTGTTAGTTGACGTGGAAGCGGCTGGCAACTACAAAATCCTGGGCCAGTCGGTCGATGATGCGGCCGGCGAGGCGTTTGACAAAACCGCGAAACTGCTCGGCCTGGATTATCCCGGCGGCCCGGCCATCGCCAAAGCGGCGGCCGGCGGCGATGCCAATAGATTCACTTTTCCGCGGCCAATGACCAACCGCCCCGGCCTGGATTTCAGTTTCAGCGGATTGAAAACGCATACCTTGACCACCGCGCAAAAACATCATCTTGACGAACAAACCATTGCGGATATTGCGTTGGCATTCGAGATTGCGGTGGCCGATACACTCAAGATCAAGTGTTCGAGGGCGCTGTCGCAAACCCGGCGAAAACGATTGGTCGTGGCCGGCGGGGTCGGGGCGAATCAACGATTGCGCGCCACATTGCAAAAATTCGCCGATCAAAATGAGGTTAGGCTATTCTACCCGCGCGCGGAATTTTGCACCGACAACGGCGCGATGATTGCCTATGCGGGCTGCTTTCGATTGGCCCTTGCGGGCCTGGCCACTGGAGAGCCCGCGGTCAACGCCCATGCGAACACTTGCGCGTTTGATGTGCATCCTAGATGGAGCCTGGAAGACATTGAGTCGCCGCCAGGTTGATCGCCATGTTGATTCGCGCGCAGTCAAGACGGCGGTGCGCTGGCACGCGCTAAGCGCCGATTTTGCTTTCCTGCCCGCGCCATAGTCGAGACAGGTTTTCCTTGTGGCGCCAAAACAGCAATACCGCGATAACCAGGGTTAGCAGGAAAAACGGCAGGCCCGGCACTAGCCACAATACAAAAAAGGGCGCCAATGCCGCCGCCGTTAGCGCCGCCAGCGATGAATAGCGGAATGCTGTCGCCATGCTCAGCCAAATAGCCAACAACACCAGCGTTAGCGGCCAACTCAAACCAATAAACACACCGGTGGCGGTGGCCACGCCCTTGCCGCCTTTGCCGCTAAAAAAAACCGGGTACAAGTGCCCCATAAACGCGGCCGCGCCGACCAGCGCTATGACCGTTGCATTGTCGGTCAGCATTTTGGCGATGAGCATGGGCGCCAACCCTTTGAGCAGGTCGCCGATTAATGTGATCGCCGCCGCTTTTTTGCCGCCGATGCGCAGCACATTGGTTGCGCCCGGGTTGTTCGAGCCGCTGGTGCGCGGATCGGGCAGGCGCATGATGCGACAGACGATGATTGCGCTGGAGATTGAACCAAAACAGTAGGCCAGCAGCGGCAACATAAAATTCAACATGGAAAATTCAGCAGGGAAAATTTAACATTGGATATTGGTCGAAATTTGCATTACATTTGGCGCATTACAGTTCGCCTCAGGAGCGAAATTCATCAATGGACATTATTTACCTTCATGGACTAAAAGTCGACTGCGTTATTGGTGTTTGGGAATGGGAAAAGCAAATTACCCAGACCGTCGCCATCGATCTCGATATGGGATTCGACATTTCCGTTGCGGCGAAAAGCGACCGTTTGCAAGATGCCTTAAGCTACAAACAGGTCTCCAAGCGCGTGCGCTCCTTGGTCAAGGAATCCAGATTTGCGTTGGTGGAGAAGCTGGCAGAGGAAATCGCCGCCATGCTAACGGCTGAGTTTGCCATTAAGTGGTGCCGGGTAAAAGTCAATAAATTCGGCGCAGTGCGGGCCGCGGGAGACGTTGGCGTCATCATAGAAAGAGGGCAAATGGAAAGCGGGTAAATGGGGTGATTCACGTTGTTCTGGGTCTCGGCAGCAATATTAATCGGGAAAAAAATATTCGCTTCGCGGTTAAGCAAATTGGCGATCGGTATGGTGAAATTGAGATTTCACCGATCTATGAAACCGCCGCAATTGGATTTGACGGGCCGGCATTTTTTAACTTAGTGCTTGGCTTTAAGACCTCATCCTCGCTTTTGGATATACGGGATACATTACGCCATATTGAAACTGCGGCAGGGCGCATTCGCGGGCAACAATCATTCAACAATCGGCATTTGGATATCGATGTGGTGTTATTCGGCGATAAAAATTTGCGTCCTGACGGGCTTAATATTCCCAGAGACGAGATTGAGAAACAGGCCTATGTTTTAAAAGGGAATTATCAAGGAAAGTTGACAAACCCAGGGGTTACTTGATTTCCAACATCGTTGGCTTGCCTTTAAGAATCACAAGTTTAAATCGACGTTTGAGATCTGATTTTTTTGCACGACGCACCTTGCCACGAGGCTTCGGCATTGCTAACAAAGCGCGAGCGGACTTATCTATCTGTTTCAAAGTCATCTGCAAACTCGAATATTAATACAACAATAGTCATTGTCTTTCACCCCATGTATCCTTGAACGCCGCGCCAGCGGCTTCGCTGCCTATCGGCGCTGAGTAATCATGATTTGAATTGAATGGTGGATCTAAATAAATTAAATCTACCGAATTACTGTTCATTCCACGCATAATCGGCAAATTATCACCTGTCCAAATTGTCTGGTTAGCCCAATTCATTGTGTTAGTTCCTCGTAGGTTATAGTTTTGCCGACCATCCTTCCGAAAAGAGCGTCAATTCGGTCACCAGTATCAATAGAGCAATTACCCTCATTGAGTCGAAAGGTAAATTCATTCACATATCGGTGCGTGTGTTTGTCGCTCCAATTATGATAAACGCCGTTATATCCGCGCTTCAATACCGCCCAAACGCTTTCAATGCTGTTTGTATGTGCCATTCCATTAACAAACTCTTTGGCACTATGTTTGACCGCCATATGATTGTAAGCGGTGTTCAATCGGTCGTAACTGCGATGCTCGTCGGTGTAGATAGTCGCCCCGGCTTCCACTGATGAATCAATTTCCCGGCGCATTGTAACCATACCGGTATCTCCGATCGGTTTCGCTTTTACTTTACCACCACGCTCACGCATACCCAACACTGCTTGCTTGCCGCGACCACCGGTGGCGTGTCGAGGCTTGCTGTCATGACGGTTTTTTTGTTTGCCACCGATGTAGGTTTCATCAATTTCAACCACTCCAGCCAGCATTTCGTTTTTGCCGGCACAGGCCTCACGAAGTCGATGAAGCAGATACCAGGCACTTTGCTGGCTGATTTCTAACTCTTTTGATAATTGAAGGCTTGATATTCCTTTTCGCGCTGTTACAAGCAAGTAGGCGGCGATAATCCATTTGCGTTTCGGTATCTTTCCGTATTCCAGCGGCGTGTCATGCCACGCAGTGAAGTAATGACGGCCAGATTTACACCACCATCTGCCCAATTGTTTTTGTGGAGTAAATCGCTCAACCGAGCCGCATTTCGGGCAGGTTGGCGTGTCGCCCCAGCGCAACCGTTCTAAATAGGTTACTACGCTTTGCTCGTCGGGGAAATAATTTAACAGTCCGACAAGACCGATGGTTTTTGCTTTTCTGGTCATGAGTAGTCCTCTTTTTTTGGTATGATAATCCTAATCTATCTTTGGCGTTTTGTCAACTCTTTAATCAAATTCTGTTAGGAGTAAATTATCTGTCCTAATAATTAACACGTGAACTGTCCGGATTTATTCTATCCTATTTGGGGGTAGCAAATGAACCGGACAGCCTTTGTTGAGGAATTAAAACAGATGAGATTTGAAGAGGCATATGAAGGATATCAATGCAAACGATTAAGCCAAGAGGAGGCAGCCATTTTGTTAGGAGTCTGCAGTCGTAGTTTTCGCAGGTATATCAACCGTTATGAAGAGTCAGGGCTGGAAGGCTTGTGTGACAAAAGACTGCACACCCTATCAGTACGGTGCGCTCCGGTTGATGAGGTGATGGCATTAACTGATTTATATTCCAGTCGATATAATGGCTGGAATGTCAGGCATTTTCATCGTTGGTATCAACGAAAACACCAGGGGTCACGTAGCTATAGCTGGGTTAAAAACCAACTTCAATCAGCTAATTTGGTGGCCAAAGGTCAATCACCTGGACCTCATCGCATTAAACGGCTCCCCAGTGCATTGCCCGGCATGATGATCCATCAAGATGGCAGCACCCATTTATGGGTGCCCGGGGTGTATTGGGATTTAATTGTGACTATGGATGATGCCACTAACGAGCATTATTCCATGCGCTTTGTTGAACAGGAAGGCACGGTCAGTTCGTTGCTGGGTGTCAAAGATGTACTCAAGGCTAAAGGTATTTTCTGTACTTTCTATTCCGACCGGGGCAGCCATTACTGGCATACACCAGAGGTGGGCGGCAAGGTGGATAAAAACAATCCGACTCAATTTGGCATTGCCCTTAAACGCTTAGGCATTGATATGATTGCCGCCTATTCGCCTGAGGCTCGCGGGCGATCTGAACGTGCCTTTGCTACTCACCAAGGGCGCTTGCCTCAAGAATTGGCTCTCAACGGCATCACCGATATAAAAGCCGCTAATGCATACCTTAACCATCATTACATGCCGGCCTTCAATGAGGAGTTTGCACGTCCTGCAAGAGAACAAGGCAATGCGTTTGTCCGGCTTGCCGGTGTTAATCTGGATGATTACCTTTGTCAGCGTTATGAGCGCAGGGTGAGGAAAGACAATTGCGTGCAATTTAACAACCTCAATTTACAACTGCCGAAAGACAAACATCGCTATCATTACATCAAAGCCAAAGTAAAGGTTGTGATCCATTTAGATGGCTTGATTTCAATTTTTCATGGTCCCAGACGACTGGGACGATATTCAAAAGATGGCTGTTTATTGAATGAGGAACAAATACAGGCTGACGTTGCGTAAATCCGCTTCACAATGTCAGGAGTATAAACCAATTAAAAGCGGACAGATGTCGTGTCAATTATTAGGACAGTTCTATTTACTCCTAACACTCTTTAATCAAATTCCTTTCGATTTTGTCAACTTTCCTTGATAGTTCCCTTTTAAAACCATTATCGGATTTATACCCGACTCTGGCGCATCCGGTCAGCGGCGTGAAATTCAAGCAAATGTGGTTGGATCTTGATCATGCCCAAAAGCTTCGGGCAGCGAATTTTTGGCTCTAGTCTATTCGCCTTGGTCATTCGCTTTGGTCGGATGAGTTCATGTCGGCCTCTCTTTGCTCTATCCATTGTCTGAGATTTCTGGTATAAACCGCCCATTTCGCCAATTACTGAGTATCGAGGCAAGCCAATGGCAAGAGTATGTCAAGTCACCGGAAAACGCACCCTCACCGGTAATCATGTTTCCCACGCGCACAATAAAACCAAGCGCAAGTTTTTCCCGAATCTGCACCATCGGCGCTTCTGGGTCGAGAGTGAAAATCGGTGGGTAAAATTTCGTGTTTCCGCTGCGGGAATGAGATTGATCGATAAAAAGGGCATTGATGCGATACTCAGCGACATGCGCGCACGCGGGCAGAAGGCGTAAAAGCATTCAGGGGAGATTAAATATGCGAGATAAAATTAAGTTGGTGTCCAGCGCCGGCACCGGTCATTATTACACCACCACTAAAAACAAGCGCGCTATGACCGAAAAAATCGAAATGAAAAAGTATGATCCAGTGGTGCGAAAACACGTTATCTATAAAGAGGGAAAAATAAAATAACAGTCAAGCGCGCCCCATAGTGGGTCAATATTTTTTCGCGTCACAATCAAATTAAATTGAAGCAATCCGTATCACTAAAAACCGGAATCATTGGCAGCATTATCCTGGCGTTGTGCTGCTTTACACCCATTCTCGTGGTGCTGCTCGGTGGTCTTGGGCTTTTCGCTGTGGTCGGGTATCTTGACCTTGCGCTGTTCCCGGCGCTGGCATTTTTTATTGGCCTGACAATGTTCGCGTTATGGCAACAATCGCGAAGGTAATTCTGCAATCCGTCATTACCTGCCCCCGCTGCCACCACGAACAGCAGGAGACCATGCCAACCAATGCGTGCCAGTGGTATTATGACTGCAAAGGCTGTGGCGCGCTGCTCAAGCCGAAACCGGGTGATTGTTGCGTATTTTGTTCCTACGGCACAGTGGCCTGTCCACCGATGCAGTTAGACGAACGGTGCTGCGTCAGGAATTCTTGAGACTGAATCCGGCATCGCATCCGCCACGCTCCCGATTGAAACCGCCCGTTTGAAACTGCCCATTTGAAACTGATTGAGCGGATTGCGCATGTCGGGATTGCTGGCTAAATTACTGCACCAACGCGGCACGCTTTTGGCGGACGGCGCAACCGCATCAAATTTATTTGACCACGGGCTGCACACGGGAGACGCCCCCGAATTGTGGAATGACAGTCATCCCGAGCGCATCGCAAAAAACCATCAATCCTTCATTGACGCGGGTTCGGATATCATCCTGACCAATACTTTCGGCGGTAGCCAACACCGGTTGAAACTGCATAACGCGGCGGCGCGCGTGTCCGAACTGAACTTCAAAGGCGCGCGGATTGCCCGGCAACTGGTGGAACAAGCGCACCGGGAAATTGTCATTGGCGGCTGCATGGGCCCCACTGGTGAAATCTTGCAGCCGTTGGGAAATCTTAGTGTAACGGCAGCGGCGGATGCATTTGCCGAGCAGGCGCATGCCTTAAAGGAAGGCGGCGTGGATATATTCTGGATAGAAACCATGTCGTCAAAAGAAGAAGTGGAAGCGGCCGTCATCGGCGCGTCACGCGCCGGACTGCCAACGGTAGCGACGTTCAGCGTCGATACCAACGGTCGCACCATGATGGGATTGGCGCCCGCGGACTTCGTGAAAATCAGCCTGGAAATGGAACACACGCCGGTTGCGATTGGCGTTAATTGTGGTGTGGGCGCGGCCGACTTGGTTGCGGCCATTGTCAATACAAAAACGGCATTGCAGCGACAACAACAAGAGTTATTGATTGTCGCAAAAGCGAATTGCGGCATCCCGGAATATATTGACGGAAAAATCGTCTACAGCGGCAGCCAGGAAATTATGTCTGAATACATTCGCTTGGCAGTGGATGCCGGCGCAAATATAATCGGCGGTTGCTGCGGGACAACGGCGGCGCATATAAAAGCGATGCGCCAAGCGTTGGACCATCATCAAAAACAATCATCACCAAATCTTCAACAAATCGAAAGCAAATTGGGCGCAATTTCATCGGGCGCCAAAGCGCAGTTGCGCGGCGAGCTGAGCATTGCGGCCGGCGCGCTCAGCAACCGCGCCATGCGCAAAACAACATGTCGTAAAACAGCACGCCGCAAAACCAGCCGGCGCAAAAGATAACCCGCACACTGCCCAAAGCTATATCCCCCATGTTATATTTTCCAGATTATATTCCCCAGGCTACATTTCCATGAACACAGCATTACTGTACGATCCGATATTTCTGAACCATGATACCGGAGCCGGTCACCCGGAACGCAGTCAACGTTTAAGCGCGGCGCACGATTTAATCAGTAGTCAAGCCTGGTTCAATAACTTGCATCACCTCAAGCCTGAAAAAGCGCAACTGGGCTGGGTGCGGGAGATTCACGATTCCGCATATATCGATCGCGTCGCTCAAGCGTGCGAGCAAGGATTAAGGCATTTGGACACGCCGGATGTGACTATTTGCAAGGCGTCTTGTGAGGTGGCGTTACACGCGGTCGGCGGCGTTTTGGCGGTTGCCGATGAAGTCATGTCCGGTAAAGCGGATAATGGATTCGCCATGATTCGGCCGCCGGGACACCATGCCGAAGCCAATCTGGCGATGGGATTTTGCCTGTTCAACAGCATCGCCATCGCCGCCAGATACCTGCAGAAAAAGCACGGCCTGGAGCGGATATTGATTCTCGATTGGGATGTGCACCATGGCAATGGCACCCAGCATATTTTCGAGCAAGACGCTTCGGTGTTCTATATCAGTCTGCATCAATTCCCCCACTATCCCGGCACCGGGGCGCTTGGTGAAACCGGCATTGGCGCGGGTCAGGGCGCGACGCTGAATTGCCCGATGAGTGCGGGCTTGGGGGATGAGCATTATGGCCAGGCGTTCAAGGAAATTATACTGCCCAGGGCAAGAATGTTCGCGCCGGACGCGGTGCTGATTTCCGCTGGATTCGACGCCCACTTTGCCGACCCGCTGGGCGCCATCAATCTCGATAGCCAAAGTTATGCGTGGATGACGCAGATGATGATGGAACTGGCAGATCAGTGTTGTGACGGACGGCTGGTGTCCGTGCTCGAGGGTGGCTACGATCTGAGCGCGTTGGCGGAATCGGTCACGCAACACGTCAAAGCGCTGAGTCAGTCGTAACCGCGGCGACCGTTTTCTGTAATGTCGCGAGATTGATCACCGCTAAATAGTCAGGCGGCGAGCGCGCGCCGCGGAAAGTTTTTTTAACGATACTTTCAAGATTAGGACGTTTTCCCGCCGCGCTTTCGCCCTTTCCAAGCCCGCCGCCGAATTCGATCATCAACGCCACACCGGTCTCGCCGGCGGTTATCAGATTCTTGTGCCACAGCACCGGGTTGAATAATTGCAAAAACAATCTCGACTTGATGGCGTTGATATCGGCGTCATGCGCGCCGCCGGTGAAATTTGAAAGCACCTCAATCCGCGGCGATTTAAAATCGGCCTGCTCTAGCGCTTGCCGAAAACGTCTTGCTGCTTCCACCATATAATAGGTGTGGAACGCGCCTTCAGTTTTTAATCGGGCAGTACGCTTGCCGGGAAACTTTTCTGCCATTGTTGACACCAGAGCGTCTAAATCTTCAGCCCGCCCGCCAACCACATTTTGGCTGGGCAAATTGCACGCCGCCAGGCCGCAATAGTGTTGCTCGGCCAGCGCCTCGGCCGACTCGCGGTCGATCATCAGCGCCGCCATTTCGCCTGCGCCGTATTCCCCCATCAACTCTCCTCGTGTTTTCACCAACCGCAACGCCTGCGCAAAAGACAACGCGCCAGCGGCGACCAATGCGCAATACTCCCCCAAACTGTGCCCGGCCGCCAGGCTGGGCGAAATCGCATTATCCGCGCAGGCGGCGAACGCGCGCAGGCATGCGATTGAATGAGTCAGTAATGCCGGTTGGGTGAATCGGGTTAAGTTAATCTGATGATCCGGGTCTGCGAAAGATAACCTGGCGATGTCGTAGCCAAGAATCTCGCTCGCTTCGCCATAGGTGTCGCGCACAATTTCAAATTCATCGAACAAGTCCTGGCCCATGCCGGGGTATTGTGATCCTTGTCCGGGAAACAGGAAGGCAATGCCTGCTGACATCATGCTGAGGTTAAGGTCAAAATTATGGATTGGCGTAATAACGGGACGCCCAAATGTTAAACATGTAAACGGGCGCGCCGCAATGATATCTTACTGTATCTTACTGTATAGGTTGCTGAACATGAACTGATAAAGCATGCCAGAATTGGATTGGGTTGTATGTCGGGTCAAATCCAAAGGGGTACAATACGGCACTTTAATCATCTCGATCTCTATTAAATCACACCTCATTATTCACTTCATTACGGGTAAAAACATGTCAACGGTCATTGACGGCAAGGCGTTTGCGGCGGGATTGCGCGAGCGGGTGGCGCAAGCCGTAAAAATAATTGGCAGCCAGAATGGCATTAAGCCGGGACTGGCGGTTGTTTTGGCCGGCGAGGATCCGGCCAGCCAGGTTTATGTCAGAAACAAGGGCAAGCAAACCGCGGAAGTCGGCATGAACTCGTTTGAGCATAAATTGCCAATGGACACGTCCGAGCGCGAGTTGCTGGCGTTGGTGGCGCGGTTGAATAATGATGCGGCGGTAAACGGCATATTGGTGCAGTTGCCGCTGCCAACGCATATCGATGAATCCAAGGTCATCAATTCAATCCGCGTGGATAAGGATGTGGATGGGTTCCATGTCGAGAATGTCGGAAAACTTTTCATCGGCGAAGATTCTCTGGTGCCGTGCACGCCGGCCGGATGCCTGATGTTGCTAAAAGATCATATCGGCGATTTGACCGGCAAGAATGCGGTCATTGTCGGTCGTTCCAATATTGTCGGAAAACCTGTTTCGGTGCTGTTACTGCGCGAACACTGCACTGTTACCATCGCTCATTCTCGAACCCGCGACCTGCCAGCGGTGTGTCGCCAGGCGGATATTGTGGTTGCGGCGGTTGGCGTCCCTGAACTGGTAAAAGGCGACTGGATTAAATCCGGCGCGGTTGTCATTGATGTGGGAATTAGCCGAGTGAAAGGCAAAGACGGCAAAAGCAAACTGGTCGGCGATGTCGATTATGCGGCCGCGATGGAAGTGGCGGATGGGGTGACCCCGGTGCCCGGCGGCGTCGGCCCGATGACCATCGCCTGTTTGCTGCGTAACGCGGTTATTGCCACATGCCGGCAGCACGGCATTGAAATCCCGTCAGTGATAACCTAAGCATAGTTGCAATATTACCCCCGCAAGATTACCCCGGTAAAATGTTAATGCAGCGCCGAGATATACAACGCCAGTTGTTTGATTTGTTGTGCGCTCAGCGGAAAAGCGATAGGGTTCATTATCGGGCTGTTGCGCCGCCCGGACTTGAACGCCAACAATTGCGTTTCGGTGTAACTTGCATGTTGACCGGCCAGTCTCGGGAAGTTGGGGGGAATGCCGCTGCCTGACGGGCCGTGGCATCCCATGCACGCTGGCACGCCGAATTCGGCGCTGCCGCCACGAAAAATCGCTTCGCCGGCTCTCGCCTGTTGTTCCTGATCAGCGGTTATGAATAGATCAGAAATTTGCTGGCGCGAATAATAGGCATCCAGATCGGCCATATCTTGTTCAGACAACGCGCCCGCTAGCCCGCCCATTATGGGATCGGTGCGCTCGCCAGACTTGAATTTCGCCAGTTGCGCGGCGATATAGCCGGGCACCTGGCCGGCGATTTTCGGGAACTGAGCGATCGGACTATTGCCATTGGCGCCGTGGCAAGCCGCGCAAGTAATCGACTTTTGCTCTCCCGCTTCAGCGTCACCGGATTGTGCGACACTGTTGGCGTTAATCGCGAATGCGAACGCCAGAGAAACCATAAAAATTTTCGCTACATTCATATAAAGATTCTGATGTTTACGCATAACCTCTATTATGTCTATTTTTTAATCTCATGATGCCCTGTGCCGTTCAAAAAAATAGACAACATAAGGTAAAACATACGAATCATTGCACGAATCATTATGAAGCCCTGGTTGCTGATTCGGCCCGAAGTTTACGTTCAGGCCCGAAAATAAATTATTTCACCCTTTATAATATATTGGATATACCCAAACCATAAGGGCATAAAGGGTACAAGTATACCGTGAATTTAAGTTATTTATTTTCAGTTTGGCGCGTGCCGTTTCCTTTAAAATAAACATGCCTTAGGAAAATAAACATGCATCAGGCGCGCCTCGACCGGGAGCGAACACGTAAAATAAAACGCGCATTATATCAACAAATTTGCTGAAAACGTGGCTACGATCGTCCCAATAGACTTCGCCAAGGCGCGTTACGCTTTGGCGGCGCACTACCCAAGCCAATGGCCGCAGGACATCGGCGCGGAAGTGGCGTTCGCCGGGCGCTCGAATGTGGGCAAGTCCAGCGCGATTAATGCCATTACCAATCAAAATCGCCTGGCAAAAACCAGTAAAACCCCGGGTCGAACTCAACAAATCGTGTTTTTCGAGTTGCAGGATTCGTTGCGGTTGGTGGATTTGCCCGGATATGGTTACGCCAAAGCGCCCGCGAATTTGCGCAAGCACTGGCAGGAATTTATTTCCGAATATCTATCTTCTCGTCAATGTTTGTGCGCCTTAGTGATTCCAATGGATATCCGCAGACCGCTGACCGAACTGGATATCATCATGCTGGAGCATTGCTGGGAGATCGAGTTGGCGGTGCATGTGTTGTTGACCAAGGCCGACAAATTCAAGCGCGCAAAGGCGTTAAATATTTTGCAAGCCGTAAGCAAGGATTTGAAATCCCAGCCGCAGACCACAGTGCAGTTATTTTCCGCGGCAAAGAAACAGGGCGTGGATGAGGCGCGCAAACAGTTGACCGGATATTTGCATGAAAAGGTACCAGCATGAGAAGGTGCCGGAGGGATTAAAAATCAATATGTACGCTCACACTTTCCTTGGCACACGCAACTCCTTTGCAATTTCAATTTAGTTTTGTGACGGGCAGCATCGCATTATCAATACTGCCTGATATTTAATCTCTCCAGCATCTTTATTGAGAAACACCGCTCCTCATCCGGTATCATTTCATATTGGAAGAGACTAAGGGTTGAACCTGCATGGAAGAGTGGTATGATTAAAAAAGGTTCAAGATACTTTAAGCGGTCGATTTCGGATAGATTTTAGCAGATATTGACACCCATTTTCGTGGCGCATATTGAAGCGAAACTCACACTCTTTCAAAGGAGTCCGGCTACGCCGGACGACATATTTTAACTGGATTCCCGCCTGCGGCGAGAATGACGGGCTGGGGGGACAATGGTGAATCGGAAGGCAATAAGTCCTTTTGAGAAGACAATGGTAAATAAGTGTCTCGCAAAGCGTGACATTAAAACGTGCTCTGGCGTAGCCGGACATTTTCTCTCGTGTGCTTTGGCGTCTCAATTCGTCTTTGTCCTCTCAATTCACCATTGTATCCCAACTCGTCATTGCCCGGCCCATATTATTATTGGCCGGGCAATCCAGTTGAATATGCCGTCCGGCGTAGCCGGACTCATTTTCGGCGAAGCCGCGCCGTTTGATGCGAGAATGACGGCAAGGCGATGATGCTTGTTGCTTACCGCTAATGTATGCACGCGTCTCGGCGGCTAACGCCGCCACTCTGGATTTGCGCCTGCCGGCGAGAATGACGGCCGAGAGGGCGGTGCTAAAACACCGCTGGAAAGGAACAAAACGGGCAATGAATTAGTGAACGCATACGCTCGCATTGCCCGGCGATGCGTTGTCTGATTTGAGTATACAATCGGCTGGTTGCTGGTCCAGAGATGCCGGTGATTTGAGCGACTTTGCAAGCATCGAATCAAGGCAAAACAGCCGTGGAATCGCCCTGAATTTATTCTCCGAAATTCGGCAACGAATGACATGCTTGTTCTTCATTTATAGAACAATTAGGTATGACCATTTCACTATGCCTTAAAGTATCTTGAACCTTAAAAAATAACAATCAGGGGCGCAAGTCATGGCATCTATTCATGGAGATTGGTTTCACTCCCGTAGCAGTTCAAATCATGGCGAGCTGCTAGCTGTAAGAACTTTGGTGCTGGAAAGCCAAAAGCCTAAATATGCGGGCTTTCACTGGTCAGGAGGCAGGGAAGACAATCCACAGATGTATCAATTTGCAGAAGTGGTCGATATTCAGCCATCCACGATGCAAACGAAAATCCGCGCTATGATACGTTATGGATTTATCAGAGACAGCAACACTTGCCCGTTGACATGGACCAGGATCGGTGGCTTATGGAATGAACTGCACACGGTCGGAATTTAGTTGCGGCCAAGCAGATTTACCAATTGACGCTCTCCATTTCACTTGCGATTTACGCTTTCAACGACTCGCAACAGCAGTACACCATCAATCCGGCAAAAGGCGAGATGCCCCTGCAATTCCTGCTGAACAGGTTCGACCACAACGGCGCCATTTCTCTGCAAGAATTTACAAAGCTGGTTGATGGGTAAACTGGCCGGGTTGGAGATAATACATCTTATTGGAAAACGGATTTGATTAACTCCGGTCTATTCCGGGAATCCGGCGAACATCTTGTGTACACAGGAGGGTACGCCGACTCAGTGAACGAGTTGCGGAATTTCACGCCTGATGTTTCGTTGGAATATAAGGATTGGCAAAGGATAAGAGAAAATCCTCTGATTCAAATTTCACCATTTAAGGATTCCATCAAGAAGATTTTCGGGAAAATGACTCAAGGACAAACGATAGAGGAGGCGATTTCTGACGAGATTTATACTGCTCCGCTTGTCGGGGTCATTTCAGAGCAAGAGGAAGTCGTGTTGCCTGAATTGGACATACTCAGTGAGAATCCACGTTTTGCCAACAGCACAAGACGGATTAGAAATACCACTTGGTCAATCAGGGTCAAGAAAAAATACAACTACATCTGTGCCGTTCCGAGATGCGATGTGACCGGAAAAATTTTCGTTGAATCAGCGCATATCAAACCGGATAGTGTTGCCGGTGAAGGCACGCCGCACAGATCGCATATGCTCAACGGCATTTGTCTTTGCCGGCATTGTCATGTTGCATTCGATCGGGGCTATTTTTCTTTGACGGATGACCACCGGGTAATCACGTCTCAACGCTTTGAGGGCATCGCAAACCAAAATTTGAAAACTGCGATTCTGTCGAGTTCCGGGGTTGTTATCAAAAACAGGTCGGACAACAAGATGCCGTTGCCCGAATTCATACGTTATCACCGCGCAAACAAATTCATGGAATGAGACATGCCCGTGAGCGAATTCGCATACAAAACCACTTTCGGGAAGTTTCAGGTTGAAAGAATGGTTGCAGAGCCGTATCTGCAGTATGGTTTCTTTGACGAGACAATCGAAGACAAGCAAGCGCAGCAATTAAAAATTTTCCGCGAGCTTGAAAACGGACTGCCCATGTTTGACGGAACAGCCTTCTCAAACCAGGTGCATTTTCAAAATGCGCATAAAATCCCAGTGCAGAGATGGTTCCCGTATCGCGAAGGTTATTCAACCCGTTTGGTTCATGCGTTCATCAACGAATTGAAAATCACTGGCAATGTTTTTGATCCATTTTCGGGAAGCGGAACCACCCTTATGGCGGCGCGAACGAACAACTTGCGTTCATTCGGAATGGATGTAAATCCGATATCGGTTTTGGTTGCGAGAGTTGAAAACGAAAAATATCGCTTTGACGATATTCAAAGCATACTGCTTGAAATTGGAAGAATACAATCATTCGCCAAACCGAATGAACGTTTTGAGACTTCTTTTGAACTGGCGGAAAAGATGTTCAACGAAGATATTCTCCAGTCGCTGTTGCAACTGAAAAAGCACATAATGGGAATTGAAAGCGAGATAATCAGGAATCTTTTTTTCGTGGCCTGGCTTTCAATCATTGAGGAAACCTCAAATATAAAAAAAGAAGGAAACGGACTTAAATACAAAAACAGGAAGAGAACCGCAAGCGGCTACATCAACATCGAAAAGGATGTTTGGGAAAAACAAACTTTCCCGAAGGATAAGTTCGGATTTGTGCAAGAGAAGCTTACAAGGCATCTTGGCACCATTCTGACGGACATTGAACACAGTTTCGGGGCTTGTGAAAATAAACCCCAAGTGTTCGAGGGAGACTGCCTGGAATTTGATGAATACTTCTCCGATCAGATTCAACTGACGTTTTTTTCGCCTCCTTACTGTAATTGCTTTGATTACTTTGAAATTCACAAGGTTGATCTGTGGCTTGGCAACTTTGTCAAAAGCAAAGAGGAGTTTCGCCTGCTTCGCAAAACAGGGTTTCGTTCCAATACCAATGCCGTAGATCGCAAGCCGGTTATTTATCAAAACGAAAATATTGAACAATTGATTTCGTTGTTTGATGTCGAGATGCTTTGGAATTCCAGGATTCCGAGTGTGGTTAGAGGATATTTTGACGACATGAACACGCTGTTTAATAAATTGCATCAGCAAACAACCCGTGGCGGATTTGTCGGTGTTGTGGTTGGCAACTCCGCTTATGCCGGTGTAATCATTCCCGCTGACTTCCTCATTGCCAACATTGCAAGAGAAATCGGTTTTAAGGTGAAAAACATCTTTGTCACCAGACATTTGACCACCAGTTCACAACAAAAGCGTAAATTGTCTCCGTTGAAAAATTATTTACGGGAAAGCATTGTCTTGCTTGAAAAATGAGCAAATCCCTGCATTGCACATTCGTTAAAGGTGCCATCCCGGCGGAGATTGAACGAGAATCGATCCTGAATATCAGCACCAGAAATGTGACCACGCAAACGCATGGTTTTCACAAGTATCCCGCGAAGTTTATCCCCGACATTCCCAGGTGGGCCATTGAAAAATATTTGAACGGAGAAAAAGGGCAAACAATTTTAGACCCATTTTGCGGATCGGGAACGACTTTGGTTGAAGGGGTTTTGGCCGGTCATAATGTGATTGGCATTGATGTTGATCCGCTTTCACTATGGATTTCCAAAGTCAAGACAACTAGGCTGGACATGGCCCATCTGGTCGGTATTTCCGCTTGGCTAATCAAGGGCATCAAAACCGGGACGAAGGGGGGATTTAAACCGGAGTGCGAAACCGTAGGGCACTGGTTCTCCGCGGATGCCATTGCCAAGCTTTCCATCTTAAGAGGCTTGATAAATGAAATTCCCGATAAGTTTGGGACAAACAGGAAAACCAAAGATATTCAGGATTTACTGATGATTTGTTTTTCCTCGATTATCCGAAGGGTTTCAAACGCGGACAATGAGTCGCAAAAAACTTATGTGTCCCACACAAAAACCAAACAACCGGAACAGGTCAATGGTCTTTTCTTGTCGCAACTTGAAATGTTCACGCGCAGGATTGCTCATTTCTCTGCATCGGTTAATCCAAAATTAAGGAAAAAATATGTCCTTTCGTCTAGCGCGGCATCGCTCGAAAAATCTCTGGGAAGAGAGAAAATTGACTTGGCAATTACTTCACCTCCGTATATCAAGGCGATTGACTATATCTACAACCAAATGGTGGAATTATTTTGGGTTGGTGATTGGTTTGAAATGCAGACGCAGGAGAAACAAAATAGTCAGAAAGGAAAATACATCGGCAACAAAAGCATGGGAAAATCAGAGTTTGCCGATTATACGCCGTATGAAAATCCCTTGGGCATTGATGGACTGGATGAAAAACTGCAACAGGTTTTTGACACCGACCAGAAAAACGGACACCGACATTCCTACGTGGCGTTTAAATGTTTCTCCGATATGGAGAAACATTTTTATCAGATAAAGAAGTGCTTGCAAAAGGAGACCCATTATGTGGTGGTTGTCGGTGATAGTTCAGTAAGCGGCGTTTATTTTGAAACGGCAGATTTCATCATGCAAATAGCGCAGCGAAACGGATTTACCAACATCAATCAATGGGGGTATAAAATCAAAAACCGTTATATGCGCTTTGACAGAAAAGGTCGAGGTGGCATTATCAAGATTGATCGAGTTCTTGATTTTGAGAAAAAATGAACAGTGCCGAGAAAACAGCAAGGGAAGTTATGAGTAGCGTGCCTTGGGCAAGTGCCGGCTAAGACCTAATATGACCATCCCCAATAACGATATATTTCTGGCTGGTCAATCCCTCAAGGCCAACCGGCCCGCGCACATGGAGTTTGTCGGTGCTGATGCCAATTTCAGCGCCGAGTCCATACTCAAAGCCATCGGCAAACTGAGTTGATGCATTAACCATTACCGAACTGGAATCCACTTGTCGCAGGAATTTGTCCTGCTTCGCTTGGCTTTCGGTGATGATGGAATCGGTGTGGTGCGAGCCGTAGTTTTGAATATGAGCAATCGCCTGATCGATTCCATCAACGATACGCACCGATAAAATCGCATCCAGATATTCGGTGCTCCAATCCTCTTCGGTCGCCGGTTTCAACGCCGGGATAATTTTCCGGCTTTTCTCGCAGCCGCGCAATTCCACATCCTTTTGTCGAAACTGCTTGCCCAATTCCGGCAGCGCTTTGTCGGCCACGGCTTCAGCAACCAACAAGGTTTCCATGGCACCGCAAACGCCATAGCGTCGGGTTTTGGCGTTGTAAGCGACGTTAATCGCTTTCTCGATGTCGGCGTCATCATCGATATAAACGTGGCATAGTCCTTGCAGATGCTTAATCACCGGAACCGTGGCCTCGCGACTGACCCGTTCGATCAAACTTTGCCCGCCGCGCGGCACAATGATATCCACATACCCGGACAGAGTGATCAACTCGCCAACCGCCGACCGATCGGTGGTTGCTATCAGTTGAGCGCAATTTGGATCAAGTCCGGCTTGTTCAAGCCCTTGGGCGAGACATTTTCCAAGCGCAAGGTTTGAGTTAATCGACTCGGAACCACCGCGCAAAATCACCGCATTACCCGCTTTGAGACAAAGAATTGCCGCATCAATGGTGACATTGGGACGGGATTCATAAATGATTCCAATAACCCCAAGTGGTACCCGCATTTTTCCGATTTTTATGCCACTGGGCTGTTCAGTGAGTTCGGTCATTTCGCCCACCGGATCGTTTAGCCGGGCAACCTGCCGACAGCTTTCCGTCATCGCCTCAACGCGTGCTTGATTTAACCCAAGCCGATCGAGCAACGCGCTGGTCAAACGGCTTTTCCTTGCAGCGGCCAGATCCTTTGCGTTTTCGGCAAGGATGGTAGCGCAATTTTTCCTAATCGCAATCGCAATGCTTTCCAGCGCAGCATTTTTTTGCTGTGTGGTCGCTTGGGCAATAACTTTCGCCGACTTCACCGCGGCGCGGCCAAGCTGGTTTATATAGTTGGTTATATCCGGGTTTTTTGCGGCGCTTGATGGCATGATGTATTGGGCATGTGTATTGTCGATGGCGGGCCTATGGTTCGGATTGTATAAGAAATCACGCCTTGCCTCATGGCTAATGTCGCGGCGTCCATAACAGAATTCAAGTCCGCGGCTGGCGACAACGTTCACAGGGCAACCAGGTCATGATCTACTGAATTCTCAGCCCGCACATGCCCAGGCAAATATTTTCGATTTCCTCCCAAATATCCTTGCGCTGCAACGGCGCGCGCCCTTTCACCATGAGGTCGGCGCGCGCCAATCGCCGCAATATGTTTTCCCATTGCGGTCGCGACAACCGGTTTAATGCGGCGTTCACCATGCCGTTGCGGCTGCTCCAGATGCCGTATCGTTGAAACAGCGACTGCGGACGCTCGCCTTGATTCATATGTTCCATGGCCGCGGACAATTGACAGAGAATCCGGGTGTCGCGCGCCAACGCCCATAGAATAATCACCGGCTCCATTTGTTCGCGTTTTAGGCTCTGCAGAATTCGGGTCACCCGATGCACCGAGCCCGCAAGACAAGCGTCGACAAAACTGTACACATTAAATCGAGCGTGATCGGCAATAACGCGTTCAATAATTTCCGCGCTGATGCGCTCTTTGGGGTACAGCAGACTGAGCAGGTTTATTTCTTGCGCGGCCGCCAGCAGATTGCCTTCGACAAAATGACTCAGGCGCGCCACCGCCTCGTCATCAAATTTAAGACCGCCGGCAGTTAATCGTTGACTGATCCAGTTCGGAAGTTGGTCCGCGCTAATGGTTGGGCACTCTATCACAACGCCCGCGACCCCCACCGCTTTGAACCATTTTGTGTTTTGGGCGCGTTTGTCGATGTTGCCGCAAATCACTACCAGAGCGGTATCTCCAGAGGCGCCCGGCGCGACCATATGTTCGGCATAATCGATCAAGGCTTTGGCACCGGCATCGCCGGGCTTGCCCGTGGGCAGCCGCAATTCAATCAGCTGCTTGTCCGCGAACAGCGACTTGGTCTGGCTGTATTCAAGCAATTTATTCCAATCGAATCCAGGCTCCGCGGTGAAGCGCAACCGGTCCAGAAAGCCCGCTTCCTTGGCGCAAGCCCGAATGGGGCGCAAGGCTTCTTCGACTAATAATGTTTCCGCGCCGAACAGCAGATACAGCGGTTGGAACCCCTGCTTAAGTTGGCTGGATAATACGGGCAGGCTAACGCGCAATCACTGTGCCTCCCCACTATATTCGGGCCTATATTCGGATATGTGGCCAAGCCGTCTTAGCAACTGCAATATAATTTCCTGTTGCATTTCCTGTTTTAAAAATTCCTCTTCTTCCTCAATGGCTAATGCTTGAGCAGGTTCATAGTCCAGGGTTCTGTGCTGAGAAAGGGTGGCAAGGGGTTGCAAGATCGCCCCTTCGCTGTCGGTAACGCTATAGTCGATGGTGTAGATATAGTCATAACCCGTGGCCAGGCCCTTTTCATCCACGGTTCTGACGGTCCTTTGGAATTCGCTTTTTGAGATGAACAGGGTGGCACCATCGCTATCGGCTTCTGCTGCCGCAGAACCGCTTTGTGGCCGGCGTTGCTCAAGTTGTTCACGGAGTTTTTCATTGAGCGGGCGATTCCCGCCTTCAATGGAAATGCGAGAGAGCGCCGGCGACAGCTCGAAATCCCCCCGTAGCTTGAAACCGCAACCCGTCACTAAGGTCAGGCTCAGGACGAGTAGCGCCAAGCGTTTGGACATGGGAAATTTCCGATGATCATGCAGATAAAGGGCAGATAAAGGGCAGATAAAGGGCAGATAAAGGGCAGATAAAGGGCAGATAAAGGGCAGATAAAGGGCAGATAAAGGGCAGATATTGTAATGGATTGTATCCAAGTCTAAACAACAATATTCACAAGTTTTCCCGCCACCACGATAACTTTTCTGATCGGTTTGCCGGCAATGTATTTTTGCGTTTTTTCATCGGCGATGGCCAGGGTTTCGATCTCCTGTTGGCTGCTGGATGCCGAAACCTCTATTTCGCTTCGCAATTTTCCATTGACTTGAATCACTAATTTCAAGGTGTCGCTCTTCAGCGCTTCAGGGTCCACGCTTGGCCAGGTTGCATCGATAATATCCCTGGATTCGCCAAGATCACGCCACAGCTGATGCGCGATGTGCGGCGTAATCGGCGCCAGCACCTTGTTCAATATCACTACGCTTTCGCGTAACACCGCGGCGCAATCTGGGTTCTTTTCGGGATCGAGTTTATCCAGCGCATTGAGCAACGCCATCGCGCCCGCGACCACGGTGTTGTAGTGAATTTTTTCATAGTCGCGCCGCGCCTTAGCCAGTATTTGGTGGGTCAGTCGGCGTATTTTCTTCGCTTCGGGGTCGAATATGCGCCTGGCCCAGTCCGGGTTGGCCAGCGTTTCCCGGGCCGGGGAAATAGCGTTTTTAGTCCGTTGAATCAATGACCACCAACGCCGCAGGAAGCGATGCGCACCGGCCACGGCATCGTCATTCCATTCCAAAGTCTGTTTGGCCGGGGAGGCGAACATCATAAACAAACGCACCGTATCGGCGCCATAAAGGTCGATCATGGCTTGGGGATCAACGGTATTGCCCTTGGACTTGGACATCTTTACACCGCCTTTCAAAACCATCCCCTGGCAAAGCAGATTGGTAAACGGCTCGTCGCCGGCGACCAATCCAGCATCGCGCATCAGTTTATGGAAGAACCGCGCATACAACAGATGCAACACCGCATGCTCGATTCCGCCGATATACTGATCGACGGGCAGCCAGTAATTGGCGCGTTCATCAAGCATGACGTCATTGGCCCCCGGGCAGCAATAGCGCGCAAAATACCAGGACGATTCAAAGAAAGTGTCAAACGTGTCGGTTTCCCGATGGGCCGGCGCGGCGGTGTCCGGCAAGGTGGTTTGATAAAAATTCGGGTCGTTCTTGAGCGGGGACTTGACCCCGGAAAACGCAACGTCTTCGGGCAGCAGCACCGGCAACTGAGCATCCGCAACCGCGATGGCATGGTCTTGTGCAATATCCTGAGCGTCATACACCACCGGTATCGGGCAGCCCCAGTAGCGCTGGCGGGAAACCCCCCAGTCGCGCAGCCGATAATTGATTGTCCGGCCTCCTTTTTTGTTTTTCTCCAGGAATTGCGCCACGGCATCAAAGGCTTGCATGAAATTCAAGCCGTCAAACCGCCCGGAATTAAACACCACGCCGTCTTTGGCGGTAAATGATGATTTGTCGTAATCGTGCCGATCGCCCTCGGGCCATTCAATCACCGGCCGAATCTCCAAATCATGTTGCTTGGCAAACTCCCAATCCCGTTGATCGTGCGCCGGCACCGCCATCACCGCGCCGGTGCCGTATCCCAGCAGCACGAAGTTTGCCGCCCAGATGTCGATTTTTTCTCCGCTGATCGGGTGGATGCCGGTAATGCCTAAAGCAACCCCCTGCTTTGGCATGGTTTCCAATTCTTCCTCTGCAACTTGGGCGGTCTTGCACTGCTCGATAAATTTCGCAATTTGCGGATTGTCTTGCGCGGCTTTCAATGCCAGCGGATGTTCGGCCGCCACCGAGATAAAGGTGATGCCCATAATCGTGTCGGGTCGGGTGGTGTAGACTTCGAGCGGCGGTTCGCCTTCAATCTCAAATGAAAACGTCACCCCTTCGGAGCGGCCGATCCAGTTTCGCTGCATGGTCTTGACCGATTCGGGCCAGCCGTGCAGATTGTCGATTTCACTCAGCAACTCTTCGGCGTAGGCGGTGATGCGGATAAACCATTGCGAAATCCGTCGGCGCTCGACCAACGCGCCGGAGCGCCAGCCGCGACCATTCTCCACCTGTTCATTGGCCAGCACGGTTTGCTCGGCCGGATCCCAATTGACCACCGCCATTTTTTTGTAAGCCAGGCCTTTGTCCAACAGCCGATTAAAAAACCATTGCTCCCAGCGGTAGTATTCGGGGCTGCAGGTGGCGAGTTCCCGGGCCCAGTCATAGGCGAATCCCAGACGCTTCAACTGCCCGCGCATATAATCTATATTTTCGTAGGTCCATTTGGCCGCCGGCATTTTGTTGTCGATGGCCGCGTTTTCCGCTGGCAAGCCAAAAGCATCCCAGCCCATGGGCTGCATCACGTTTTTGCCCAGCATCCGCTGATAGCGACTGATCACATCGCCGATGGTGTAATTTCTGACATGCCCCATATGCAATTGCCCGGAAGGATACGGCAGCATAGACAGGCAGTAATATTTTTCACGAGCCGGATCTTCCGTTACCGCAAAGCTCTGATGGTCGTCCCAGTATTTTTGGGCGGCCGCCTCCACCTCGGCGAAGTTATACGGCGGCGGTTTGCGGGCGTCGGTCATCATATCGGGCGGGTAAAACGCGCGATTTTAACCGATTATGATTTCATTAGTTAGACCGAGGTCGCTCCAGGCTCGTCATTCCGTGCTTGATACTCACCCCTGACGGGGCTTGCGTGAAAAATTGCTTCTAGCAATTTTTTCGTGAGCGTAGCGAACCCGAAGGGCGCGTATCACGGACGATACGCGCAATCCAGTGAAACATGCGCGGCGTCAGCCGCTCCACACCGCAGTGGCTTTGGCAAATAATTGCTCCTGCATTATTTGCGCTTCCGCCATCGGCTTTGGCATCCTCGGCAATTGCTCCTGCATTGCTCTAATAAGCTACGTCCATGTGCGATGCGTCGCTCTACCTCCGCCATCCCTGGCGTCGTCCTAGCGGTCGGCAGATTTTTGCTCCCGGCAAAATCTGCACTTCCGCCATCCCTGGCGGTCGTGTCCCGCTACGCGGGACGGTGTTACGACTGGATTCCCGCTTTCGCGGGAATGACGGGCCTGGGGAATGACGGGGCTGGGGTCGCGACCGCCGCACCACCCGCGCGCCAATCCCCCCGCTAAAACTCAAAGGTCGCGGCCACGCGACCGCCGGCATCGCTTTCGTCATCGCCGTAAGTGACATAGCCGATGCCGCCGCTTATCGTCCAGTTCTCGCTGACGCGCGCGCCGGCGGAAATGGCGAGCGTGGTTTCGTGATTGTAGAAACCGGCGCCGATGGTCAGGTTCATTTTCCTGCCCGGGGTCACCGACGGCGGCGTCAGCCGCGCCATTACTCCCGCCGCGTTACCAGACGTATTGCGTGCCGATGCGGCCGCCGACGGTGCCGCTTTCAAGGCCAACCCCAATGCCGCCGTTGAAAATCAGGTTTGGACTGGTGCGCACTGCGCCGGATAGGGCGACCGCGGTTCTGCCGTTGTAGAAACCGCTGCCGAAAGCCAGGCCTGAAGTTTTGCCAGCCGGAATCCATATATCCTGTATCGCCAGCGACATGGCGATTCCCGATGACATCTCTTCTTCCAAATCGTCAATGCGCCCGTCGAGTTTGAGGTCGGCGGCCGCAAATTCACCGCGGACGGCGGTGTCGGCGTTCGTTCTGTCCGTGGTCTCGGTGCCAAGGGCGGTTTGTGTCGCGGCGTTATCGGCGGTTGCTTTCACCGCGGCGATGTCTTGCGTGTGAGTGCCGTCGGCAGACATTCTGTCCGTTCTCTCGGTGCCAAGAGCGGTTTGCGTCGCGGCGGCATCGGCGGTTGTTTTCACCGCGGCGATGTCGGTCGTGTGAGTGCCGTCGGCAGCCTGTCTCGCCGATATCTCGGTGTCAAGGGCGGCGTCGGTGGCGGCGTTATCGGCGGTCGTTTTCACACCGTCAATGCGCACGCCGAGCGCGGTGTCGGCCGTCGCAAAGTCAGTTCGGACGTCGGTGTCGGCATTCGTTCTGTCCGTGACCTCGGAGTCAATGCGCCCGCCGAGCGCAGTATCTTCACTCTCTCTTGCCGTTGTTTCCAGGCCAAGTTCGGTGTGCGTGGTGTGGCAGGCGTCGGTGTTAGTAACACCCGTATCGCAGTCAGACTGCGCATAAACCGGCGCGGATAACATCGGCGCGGTCAGCAGCAGGGCGAGTAATACTACCCCCCCCCCCCCCCCCCGAATATGGAGGCGGTGTGTTTTTGTTGGTTTGTGTTCATTGGTTTTTTCCTCGTGATAAAGGTTAGTGATGCGCGAAGTGCGCGTAAAAATAGCACGCGGCAGGATACCTTATTTTGCGCGCCGCCGCATGATAATGTGTCCCGCTACGCGGGACGGATGTTCGACTGGATTGCGCGTATCATCCTTAATACGCGCCCCTGCGGGACTTGCGCGAAAAATCGCTCCCGGCGAAGTTTTGCGCGTATCGTCCCTGATACGCGTTCTGGCGAACTCGCTGCGCTCGCGAAAAATCGCTCCCGGCGATTTTTTCCAACCCCTGTTTTCACAGGGGTGACGTTCTTTCGTTGGAATGATGGGCCTGGGCGGGGTTGTCACCGCCACGCTCCCGCCGTCATCGCCCCTCCGCCGTTATTCCAGCGTACGCTGGAATCCAGTGAAACATGCGCGGCGTTAGCCGCACCACATACGGTGGTCGCGTCGGCGGTGGTGGTGACACCGTCACCTCCGTCACTGTCGCCACCGTTGTCACCACCACCGTCATCGCCGTCGGTCATTTGCAGTAAAATCCCGCCATGGTCGGAAAAATACCCCATGCGTTTATTGATGAACTGGTGTCCAGAGTTGACCTCGTCGAGGTCATCGATCGCAGGGTGCCGTTGACCCGAAAGGGCAAGGAATTTCAGGCCAGTTGCCCGTTTCATGACGAGAAAACACCGTCATTCACGGTCAGTCCGACCAAGCAGTTCTATCATTGCTTTGGCTGTGGCGCCCATGGCACCGCGATTGGGTTTCTAATGGATTACGCCAACCTGAGTTTCGTCGAAGCGGTTGAGGAATTGGCGGATGGCGTCGGCTTAGCGGTGCCGCGGCAGGCGCAAGGCGCGCCGCCGTTGCCGGGCGAAAAAACCGTGGACTTGCTCGGCACGGTCGGCCAAGCCCATGCCTGGTTCCAACAGCAACTGCGCAAGCATCCGGATGCCAAGCGGGCAGTCGCTTATTTAAAGGCGCGCGGGCTGGACGGTAAAACCGCCGCCAGTTTTGGCATGGGTTTCGCGCCGGACAGTTGGAACGATTTAGTGCGGGCGCTGGCGACCACGCCGCAAGCGCAACGGCAATTAGTGAAAACCGGATTGATCGTGCGCAAGGATGACGCGGGCCAGAATGACGCGGACCAAAATGATGCAGGCAAGAATGATGAGCGATTTTTCGACCGATTTCGCGGCCGGATTATTTTCCCCATTGAAGATCATCGCGGTCGAGTGGTCGGCTTCGGTGGTCGCATCATCGGCGATGGCGAGCCCAAGTACTTAAACTCCCCGGAAACGCCGTTATTTCATAAAGGCGCCGAGCTTTATGGATTGCATCGTGCTCGCCGCGCCATTGCCGCCGCCAATAAAAGCATTGTTGTGGAGGGCTATATGGACGTGGTCAGCCTGGCGCAGTTTGGCGTCGACAATGCCGTGGCGACCTTGGGCACGGCAACCACCAGGACGCATTTGCAACGACTGTTTCGGCTGGCCGCGGAAGTGGTCTTTTGTTTTGACGGCGATCGTGCCGGGCGGGCGGCGGCCTGGAAGGCGCTGCAGGTTTCTCTGCCGGAAATGCAGGATGGCCGACAAACCGGTTTCCTGTTTCTGCCTGAGGGCGAAGATCCGGATTCCATGGTGCGCGCTCAAAGGCAAAAGGCATTTATTGAGCGCATTGAAAAGGCCACGCCCATGCCAGAATTTTTATTTGAAAACCTGATCGCGGAAGTCGATATGACGCGCCTGGACGGCAAGGCGCGGCTGGTCAGTTTGGCTAAACCCTTAATAACGCAACTGCCGGCCGGGGCGTTAAAGGACATGATGTTTGCCAAGCTGTCTGCGTTAAGCGGCTTGACCGGCGCGCAAATCGGCAGCGCGGCGGCGGGCGACCGACATGCGCGGCGGCGCAAAGCGGCGCGCCCTGGACATGGACGTGGACCTGGACGTGAGCATGGGCAAATATCGCCGCTCGCGCTGGCCGTCAGTTTGCTGTTGCAAAACCCGCAACTGGCGCGCGCCATCGGCGACCCGGCCGCCTTGAAAAAACTGGAGACGCACGGCTCGGAAATTCTGCGTAGTTTGCTTGACAAAATTGAGCGCGACGCCGACACCACCACCGCGCGGCTGGTGGAGTTTTTTCGCGATGATGAAAAGACGTACGCTTATTTGCAAAAATTAGCCGCGCGCGACAATCAAATCGCCACGAGCGCGCTTGAGGCGCAATTCAACGACACCATCGCCCGCCTACTGGAAAATCAAACCGAGGCGCGGCGGTTATGGTTGCTCGAAAAACTGCGGCAAGGCCTGTCCCCGCAACAAGAAAAAAAGGCGCGGCGCGAAGTGAAGGAGATGTTGGACGCGCGCAATGCGATGATGAAAAGCCGCGATGATGGGGCATAGCCGCTGCGAAACCGCTTCACGCGCCAGCGGCAATTGCGTGTATCGTCCCTGATACGTGCCCTACGGGTTCGCTATGCCCATGAAAAAATTGTCAGGAGCAATTTTTCACGCAAGCCCCGAAGGGGTGAGTCTCATGGATGAGACGAATAAAAATCGCTCCCGGCGATTTTTTGCGCGCGCCACCGATGTGTGTTATCATTTACGGTTGCATTTCGGTGTCGTGGCCGCATATCCGCGTGACCGTCGTCGCCACAAACACCGCCGCTGCATATTGACATGACCACCAAATCCGCTAAGACCAAATCCATCGCCGCCGCGAAATCCGCATCCGCCGTCGCCAAATCCGCCGCCGCGGATGATTTGGCTACGGTGCAGAAGCCGCCCTCCGACCTCAAGAAGCTCATCTTAAAAGGCAAGGATCAAGGGTTTTTAACCTACCCCGAGATCAATGATCACTTGCCTGAAAATATGCACGACACCGACCAGATTGAGGTGGTTGTCAACATGATTATTGACATGGGCATCGAGGTGGTGGACAAGGCGCCGGATTCCGATAGCATGACCTTGAAGCGCGATAACCCGGAAGACCAAGAAGTTGCCGAAGAAGTCAACGCCGCGCTTAAAACCGCGGTGGAAAGCGAATTTGGCCGCACCACCGACCCGGTGCGGATGTACATGCGCGAGATGGGAACGGTGGAGTTGTTGACGCGCGAGGACGAAATCGCGCTGGCAAAACGGATTGAAGCCGGCAATCGGCAAAGCGCCGCCGCATTCGCGATCACCCCGATCGCCATTCGCCAACTGCTGGATTATGCCGAGGCGATTGAAGCGGGCAACATGAAATTGACGGAAGTGGTGGTGGCGTTCATGGAGTTAAACGCATTGGACGACCAGACCGTGGCTATCCCGGGAAAACCGGGACAGAATGCAGCCGATGAACAAGCGTCTCCCAGCGGCCCGGATTATGATGATGCGATTGTTCGATTCCGGCGCATGCGGCGTACCTGGAACGCCTTGACCAAGGCCATCGCGACCCACGGGCTTGGCAGCAAGCAAGCGTTGCGCAATCGACGAAACCTCGGCGACCAACTGCTGCAAATAAAATTCGCGCCGGCGAAAGTTGAAGCGTTATCGGCGGCATTGCGCAACTGCATGATTCAAGTCAAGGACTGCGAGCGCGGCATTGCGCGCTATTGCATTAACTACGGCAAAGTGCCGCGCAAGCAGTTTCTGGCGTATTTTCGGGATAATGAAACCAAGATGGCGTGGTTTCACAAGTTGGTGGTGGACTGCGGCGGCGATACGCCGCGCCTGACAAAATATGAAGCCACGATAGCCGAATACACCGCGCGACTGGTCAAAACCCAGAACAAGGCGGGCCTTGAGCTGGCCGACCTCAAAGACCTGAGTCGGCGGCTGTCCATCGGTGAAGCCAAAGCGCGCCGCGCGAAAAAGGAAATGGTCGAAGCCAACCTCAGACTGGTTATTTCCATCGCCAAAAAATACACCAACCGCGGCTTGCAGTTCCTGGACTTGATTCAGGAAGGCAACATCGGCTTGATGAAGGCGGTGGACAAGTTCGAATATCGCCGCGGCTACAAGTTTTCAACCTATGCAACCTGGTGGATCAGGCAGGCGATCACCCGTTCCATCGCCGATCAGGCCAGAACCATCCGTATTCCGGTGCATATGATCGAAACCATCAATAAGCTCAATCGGGTTTCCAGGCAGATTCTTCAGGAAAAAGGCCGGGAGGCGCTGCCTGAAGAACTGGCGGAAAGAATGGAGCTGCCCGAAGACAAGGTAAGAAAGGTGTTGAAAATTGCCAAAGAGCCGATTTCCATGGAAATGCCAATCGGCGATAACGAAGACTCTCATCTGGGTGATTTTATCGAGGATAAAAACATCAAGGCGCCGGTTGATATCGCAACCGCGTCCGGGCTGAAAAACGCGACCGATGACATTCTCGGCTCATTGACTGAGCGCGAGTCAAAAGTGTTGCAAATGCGATTCGGCATCGGCATGAACACCGACCATACCCTGGAAGAAGTCGGCAAGCAATTCGACGTGACCCGGGAACGCATTCGGCAAATCGAAGCCAAGGCGCTCAGAAAGCTGAGACATCCGAGTCGCTCAGAGCAGTTAAAGAGTTTTCTGGACGGCATATGACGGCAATGGATATGGCCGCCCGTTAGGGCCTGTAGCTCAGCCGGTTAGAGCAGTGGACTCATAATCCATTGGTCGTAGGTTCAAGTCCTACCGGGCCCACCATATTTTTCACTGGTCGACCATGTCGCTCAAATCAAGGGGATGATAACCTTAGCTTCACAGCGCGCTATCGCTGGGTTTCAGCGTTGCCGCGGCGGCCGCCGCCGCCGTCCCGCGAATCCAAATGCCGCCATTCCCGCCATTTACACATCGCGTCATTCCTGTATGGGCTCACTATTTCGCTGACAGTTTTTTCTCGTTTACCATTGTCTTCTCAAAAGGAGTCATCGCCTTCCGATTCACCATTATCTCCCAATCCGTCATTGCCCGGCCCATATTATTATTGGCCGGGCAATCTAGTTATTAAACCGTTCGGCGTAGCCGAACTCCTTATTTCGGCGGCGAAGTCGCCGACTTTGTGTCCGACTGCGTCGGACTCTTTATTCAACTGGATCCCCGCCTGCCGGCGAGGATGACGGCCGAGAGGGCGGTGCTAAAACACCACTGGAAAGGAACAAAACAGGGCAGTGAATTAGTGAACACATACAATTCCCGCCCTTCACGTTCCGGCCGTCATTATCGGGCTTGACCCGATAATCCAGTGAGACACCCGCGACATTATAAAAAGCGGAGACGACGAGCTATTGAATTGGTGGGCGCAGCCACCCTGCAACTTGTGGTGTTGTGTCCCGCTGCGCGGGCCTGCCCTCACGGAAGCGGGGGATGAATGTTTCACTGGATTCCAACCCCCGTTTTCACGAGGACATGCTTTCGTTGGAATGACGGGCCGGGGCCGGAATGACGGCCGGCCGCACGCCTCTTCCCCAACCTCAAAATCATCCCGCACAACCATCATAGACATGACAAAAAATGCGGATTTATGCGTGTTCGCGAAGTCAAGGATGATTTCCCCAAATTAAGTTTGTTGGTTGCATTTTAAGCGGTTATAATTTTGCTAATTTGATTTACCGATACCGACTCACAAGCAATGATGCAAACTACAACTCAGGCCACCACTCAGGCCACCACTCAGGCCACAACTCAAGCCGCAACCCGGGCCGCGCCTCAGTATATTTTCGAGGCCGGCGAAAAGCCGTCGCTGCCGATGATTGACGTGCCGTTGATAAAGGCGACCGACCAGAGCGTCAAGGGGTACGGTGCTTTGGTCGGTGACCCTGATGAGTGCGAGATCGAAATCGTGCGGTGGCCAGCTCAGGGCTGGCGACCGATTGATGCTGGAAGCGGGGATGAAGGTGGGATTGCCGAAGGCGTTTTTTGCACGCAATGGGACGGCGATGTCCTGATGGCGCGCAACGATGCGGTCGATGGCGAGTATGTTTTGGGCTGGAGTTGTGATCCACAGCAAGCGGCGCGCGCGTCCGCTGGCGCACGGGCGGGCAAAAAACCGAGTGCCAGAGCGCATGTTGTTTTGTGGCATTTCAACTATCATCCCGACGGCGGTCAGCTGTTCTTTCCTTTGGACAAGCAACCCTTTCTGCTGCCTGTTGCCTTGCCCGGCGATGATATAAAACCGCATCAGGTGGTGGCGTTTTGGTGCGATGGCAGCCAGGGCTTGTATATCCATCCCGGAATTTGGCATGACGGCGTATTCCCGGTTGGTGATCGGCAGCGGTTTCTCGATCGCCAAGGCAAAGTGCATGCGCGCGTCAGTTGTGATTTTGGCGCCGAATTCGGGGTTTACTTGAAAGTGCCGCTCATGCTTCCAGATTCAATCCCAGGCGCATAATATCAGGCTCAATCTCGGCGCATCCTCTCAGGCGCATCATTATCCAGCGCAGCGCGGGCAGTCATCATGAGCAGAAACGCAAAAGAGCGGGGCCGCAAAAGGCGAGGCGGTCGCGGCAAAAAACGCGAGCGCGCAAAAATCGCCGCGCCGCCATACATAAAACGGCAAATCCCCTACTACGAGTTTTTGGGCGAGGAAGGGCTGGTCGCCCTGGAACGCCAAGCCGATTGGCTCATGCAGGAAATTGGCCTGGAGTTTCGCGGCGACCCCGAAGCCTTGCGCCTTTGGAGGCAAGCCGGTGCCGAGGTCAAGGACACGCGGGTGAAATTGCCGGCCGGCAGGGCCCGCGAATTGTGCAAAACCATCCCCCGCCAGTTCACGCAACTGGCGCGCAATCCGGCCAACAGCGTTGTCATCGGCGGCCGCTGCCAAGTGTTCGCCTGCGTTTATGGCCCGCCATTTGTCCGCGATCTTGAGGGCGGACGGCGCTACGGCACCCTCAACGACCTGGAGAATCTGGTCAAGATCGCTTACCAGTTGCCGAGCATCCACCACACCGGATTGGTGATTTGCGAGCCCTGCGATGTGCCCGTCTCCAAGCGTCACCTGGACATGCTGTACGCCCACATGCGCTATAGCGACAAGCCCTTTCTCGGCGCGATCACCGCGAAATCCCGCGCCCAGGATTGCGTGGACATGGCGCGGGTGCTGTTTGGCGCGGAGGTGATGGAAAACAACTGCGTGATCATGGGCAATGTCAACACCAATTCACCCCTGCTGGTGGACAAGGTGGTCACCGAAGCGGCGCAGGTGTATTGCGGCGCCGGGCAGGGATTGATCGCGGTGCCGTTCATTTTGGGCGGCGCCATGGGCCCGGTGAGCACCGCGGCATCGATCGCCCAGGCTCTGGCCGAAGCCATGATGGTGGGCGCGTTCACGCAATTGGTGCGGCCCGGCGCGCCCTTTATACTGGGCAGCTTTTTGTCTTCGATGAGCCTGAAAAGCGGCGCGCCGACCTTCGGCATGCCGGAGCCGGTGATGTCCAATTTCATCATCGGGCAACTTGCGCGGCGCGCGCGCCTGCCGTTTCGCTGCGGCGGCTCGCTGACGGCGTCGAAACTGCCCGACGCGCAGGCCGCGGCGGAAAGCGCCGATTCGATGATGTCCACGGTGCTTGGCGGCGCCAATTTTGTGCTGCATGCGGCCGGCTGGCTGGAAAGCGGGCTGGCCACCGGCTATGAGAAACTGGTGCAGGACGCGGACCAGCTTGGCGCCTATCGGGTGATGCTGTCGGGGCTGCCGCTGGACGATAACGCCATGGCCAGAAGCGCGTATGCGGAAGTGTCGCCGGCCGGGCATTTCCTCGGTTGCGCGCACACCATGGCCAACTACGAGACCGCGTATTACGACGCCAAATTATCCGACAGCGAAAGCGTCGAGCAATGGCAGGAACAGGGCGGCAAGGATTCCGCGCGGCGCGCTTATGAGCGTTGGAATCAATTGCTGAACGACTATGAGCCGCCGCCGATGGATCAAGCGGTCGCCGAAGCCTTGCAGGAATTTGTGGCAAAACGCAAAGCCGAAATCCCGGATGCCTGGTATTGACAACATGAACACGCCATTGAACATGCCATTGAAAACATGAGGACCTGACATGAAAGACTTAAACATGCGGCGCATTCTTCGAGTGGCGGCGCTTGCCGTTTTAATCGGCGCCATGCCGTCCTATGCAGACCAGAACAATCCCGAACTGGATGTCTTGTTTGCCCGATTGAACGAGACGCTTGACCGCGTTGAAGCCGCGGCCATCACCCGGCAAATCTGGAAAAACTGGTATCAATCCGATATTCCTGAAGTGACCGCGCTTATGAATCGTGGCGAGCTGAGCATGCGTCTCGCCAGGTATGACGAGGCGGTGAAATACTTTACCGAGATAACCGAAATCGCCCCGCAATTCGCCGAAGGGTGGAATCGCCGGGCAACGGCGTATTACCTTATCGGCGAATACCGATGCTCCACCGACGATGTCGCCAAGACGCTTGCCCTTGAACCGCGCCATTTTGGCGCGTTGTCCGGGCAAGGAATGATTTATCTGCAGTTGCAGGAACGCTGGCTGGCATTGCAGTATATGCGCCGAGCCCTGGCGGCGAACCCGCACTTGCCCGGCTTAAAAAGCAATATAAAAGCGCTCCAAAAAAGGCTTGATGACGAGGCTGTTTAAAGGGATTATAACCTTAGCCTCACCGCGCTATAGCGTTAGAGTTTCAGCGCGTTGTCGCGCCGGCTGAGCGTCAAATAGCCAACTTGACGCCCTTTTTATGGCATTGACATACTGAAATAACCCGACTCCTAGCCGTCATGCTAATGCAGGGTGGGTTTCACCCAATATTTTAATATCAAAGGCCGCAGGCTTGCGCCCGCCCGGTGGAATCCACCCTGCAAGGGCTGACGCCAGGCCCCGAAGCGCCCCGCCCAGGCCCGTCATTATCGGGCTTGACCCGATAATCCAGTCAAATACTCTCGGTGTTAGCTGTAACCTTAAATTGATTTCCAATCTTGCTTTGCATGCCCGACCCTTTAGATGAGCTGCACTTCAAGGTTGAATGCAAGGTACAATATCCTTGAATTTTTTCGATTTAATAGATGCGATTAATCGACGTAATCAAACAATACGAGGACTGAATATCAACACCAAAGAAAAACGTTTTCTGGATGAACTGGAATCCCTGTTCATCGGCGCAGAAGTGGACGGTGATTCCGGCTTCGTCAACCTGATGCGCATGAAGCACGCGTACTTTCAATCCATCCGCGGCGCTTTGATGCAAAAAATTGATGTGCGCGCCGCGCCGCAAACCGCCTTCCGCGAAGAACTGTTTGACAAACTCTACACTTTCTTCCACCGCTACTTCTGCGAAAGCGGCTCTATCTACTTTCGCCACCTGCCGGCCTTTTCCAAGACCTACGAGCGCGTCTATGCGGATGGGCAGGATGTCGCGCTGTCATGGAAAACGCAGATGCTCTACTATGTCAAATCCGATGTGCTGGTGCGCTCCATGCCGGTGGAGTTGAGCGAGGAGGGCAAGCCGCAAAACACTAGACGCTTTTACTTTGACGCCTCTAAAGTTGAACACAAAAAGAACAACGAGCGGCGCGATTTCATTTTTGCCTTTGACGAAGTGAAGCGGAAGACAACGGGCAAAGTGATTCACCTCAACGTTTCCTATTCCCAAAGAGGCGCAAAAACCAAGACCGACGACATTCTCAAACAATCCCGCAAAGATGGCGTCTCGTTATCCGGCGAGCAACTCCAAAAAGCCATCGGCGTGTTTCGCCGCCAGACCGAAGCCGATTTTTTCATCAACAAAAACGCCCGCGCTTTTTTGCGCGAGCAGTTTGACCTGTGGATGTATCAATACATTTTTTCAGAAGCCACCGTCTTTGAACAAGAAAGAATCAAACAACTTCAAGCGATTAAAGATACCGCGTATGACATTATCGACTTCATCGCCCAATTTGAAGATGAACTCCGCCGGGCATGGGAAAAGCCGAAGTTTGTGCGCGGCGTCAACTATGTGGTCACGCCGGACAAACTGCCGGCAATGTTCTGCGCAAGATAACAAAGCATAAAGGCGCCAAAGCGCAGACGGCGGAATGGCGCGAACTTGGCATGGTGGATAACCGGTTTTCAATGAACGTGATTTTCAACGGACAGAAAAGCGTGGACGACAAAAACGGCGCGGGCAGCGATTACAAGTTTCTGCCACTGGACACGAAGCACTTCAAGGATTTGGAGTTGGACATTCTTGGTGCCTTGGGGAATTTGGACGAGACGCTGGACGGCGAGTTAGTGCATAGCGAGAACTGGCAGGCATTGAATGCTTTGAAAAAGCGTTACAAGGAAAAAGTGAAGTGTATCTATATTGATCCGCCGTTTAATTTGGAGAGCAGCGATCAGTTCGATTATCGGACGAATTATAAAGATTCGTGTTGGGCAACAATGTTGGAAAACAGGATAGCCGTAAGCAAAGATTTTTTATCCGATGATGGCGCAATTTTTGTGCGATGCGATGACAACGGAAATTATATTATCAAGCACATACTGAATGAAATTATCGGAAAGAATAACTTTCAAAACGAATTAATTGTAAATAGGTTTCAAAAGAAATCCAGTGCCTTTACGAATACAACTGAGTATGTATTTTTATATTCTTCCAGTGATGATGCGAAATTTTCTGCCCCAGCTAAAAACAGAGCATGCATTTATTGCCATTCAGACATAGAACCTAAATGGAATTGGTCGCATTCGGCGGGCAAAAGCAACATCCCCAAATACTTTGATGTAGATGGAAAAAGAACTCGGCTATATCCGCCGAAAGGAAGGCATTGGACGAACAGCCAAGAAACAATAGATGAACTAACAAAGCAAGGCAGAATGAGGATAAATCACTCTTTATCTTACAAAGACTGTAACGAAGAAAAAATAAATATTCAGCCTGAAAAACTGCAATCCGATGATATTATCGTAGATAGCAACTGGACAGACATTCGCGGGTATGAATTCGGTGTTTATACAGCTGAAAAATTCCCAACACAAAATGCTGAGGAGTTATTAGAAAGGATTATAAGTTCTTCTTCTGGCGGTGATGATATGGTTTTTGATTTCTTCGCCGGTAGTGGCACAACCCAAGCTGTTGCACAAAAACTTGGCCGTAAATGGCTCGGGGTAGAAATGGGCGATCACTTTGGCACGGTAATTTTGCCACGCATGAAAAGAGTGTTAGCAGGGAATAAATCAGGAATCAGCAAAGAAATCGAATACAAAGGCGGCGGCGCCTTCAAATACTACACGCTGGAGCAATACGAAGAGACGCTAAACAACGCCCGCTACAAAGACGGCGAACAACTGGAACTGGACAGCATGAAATCCCCGTTTGAACAATATGTCTTCTTCGGCGACGACAAACTCGCCCACGCAGTCAAACCCCTAAAAAACGGCAAACTGAAAATCAACCTGCACAACCTCTACCCCGACCTGGACATCGCCGAATCCCTTTCCAACATCCTCGGCAAACCCATCCGTCGCCGCACCGCCGATACGGTAACCTTCGCCGATGGAACGGAAGAAAAAATCAACCCCCAGTCCATGACCGAACAAGAAAAACAGCATTTCATAAAGCAGATAAAACCGTATCTTTGGTGGGGAGAGTAGGGAAGATATATGTACACAAAGAAAATCAAGGTTCTAAATTACGGCCCAATTGAAGACGTTGATATTACCTTTCCCTTCAATGGAGATAATCCCAAACCGATTTTACTGGTTGGCGAGAATGGCTCTGGCAAAAGCATCTTGTTGTCGCACATTGTTAACGGATTGATGGCGGCACAAGGATCTGCATATCCCGGAAGTAGCGAGGTGGAAAAAGGGAAAGTATATAAAATAAGATCTCCTTCCTATATCAAATCTCACTGCTGTCCCATTAACAGGCAAAAAAGATGGTCTGATTCGCTCTGAATTGATACAATGAGATGGCACACAACTTATTGAATCAAATAGGAGAATCAGACCATGGCGCATTGTGACACCGTTTTATCGCAACTCCTCAAATGGGTGCCGAGACATGAATTCGAGACCCTTGCCACACGGCATCATAGTGGCCGCTCGTTCCGTGTCGCGTCGCGTTGGGCGCAGTTCGTCGGCCTGTTCATGGCGCAACTGACCGGCCGCGACAGCTTGCGCGACATCGTCGACAACCTGGGCGCTCAGGCGCATCGACTGTATCACTTGGGCGGCGTCGGCCTGTCCCGCTCCAGCCTGGCGCGCATCAACCGGGACAAGCCTTATACGTTGTACGAGGCATTGTTCAAGAAACTGTTGCGACGTTGCCAGGGGCGCGCGCCCGGGCACAAGTTTCGTTTCAGTATTCGCTCGATGCCACCACCATCGAGTTGTGCCTCTCGGCCTTCCCGTGGGCCGATTTCCGAACGACCAAGGGGGCGGTCAAACTACATGTCGGGCTGAACCACCGCGGTTTCCTGCCCGAGTTCGCGGCCATCACCGACGGCAAAACCAGCGACATCGCTATCGGGCGCGCGCTGCGTTTCCCCAAAGGCAGCCTAGTCGCCATCGACCGCGGATATAACGACTATGGCGGGTATAAACAGTTGCATGACAACGGCATATTCTTTGTCACTCGCATCAAGAAAGACGCGGCGTATCGCGTTGTCGGCCGCGCTGAGGTGTTGCAGAGCAAGGGATTGACATGCGATCAGCGCATCGTGTTCACCGGCGTCAAGGCATCAAGACAATGCCCCATCCCACTGCGCCGCATCGGCTACCGCGATGCCAAGACCGGCAAGCATTACGTTTTCTTGACCAACAACTTGAAACTGGCGGCCAAGACGGTCGCCGACCTCTACCGGGCGCGTTGGCAGGTGGAATTGTTGTTTAAGTGGATCAAGCAAAACCTGAAGATAAAGTCTTTCATCGGCACCAGCAATAACGCGGTGATGACACAAATCTGGGTCGCGCTGTGCGTGTATTTACTCTTGGCGTTCATCAAATTCCAGTCGCGGCTGGGCAAAAGCATGCGACAAATGCTCCGCGTGTTGCAGCTTAACTTGTTCGACAAGCGCGACTTGATGGCGCTCTTGCGTGGCCACCCGCCCCCAATCGCAATCAATCCTCGTTGCTGTGAAAGTTAATGGGAGCAGTGAGATATTGTTAATGCACATTCAAAAAAAGAGCGCGGGCAGAATATAAATATCCCTGAAGAGTGGAAGATTAACCCAGACGAAAAAACCAACCTATGTGACTGGATTTGTGAAAATGGCACGGTGGATGACTTCAAACATTTTCAAACAATATTCGATTTATTGGAGAATATACTTACTGATGGTAAAGAATCCGCTATGCTGGAATCTCTAAATCAATCTCCACAACCAGAACGAAATCATGCTGACTGACCAAGAACTAGAGAATATTCTCAATGAAGGGGAAAGCGACCATGTGGAATTTACCGAATCCACTAGGGATTTGGAAAAATTCCGGAAAGCAATATGCGCCTTTGCTAATGATCTGCCCGACCACAGATCGCCAGGTTTTGTTTTCATCGGAATTAAGGATGACGGCAACTGTGCTGACTTGACTATAGATGATGAGTTATTGCAAAAACTTGGTGGGCTGCGAGGCGATGGCAAGATTCTTCCTTTTCCAAGGATGGAAGTCAGCAGGAGAGTGTTGAATCTTTGCGAAGTGGCAGTGATACAAGTGGAGCCTTCGGACAATCCACTGGTAAAAGTTGACGGCAGATGTTGGATTAGGGTGGGTCCAAGGCGGGCTCAAGCCTCTGCTGAAGAGGAACGTCGGCTTACGGAAAAACGCCGCTGGGGAAATGTGCCTTACGATATGCAAGGGGTGACCGGCGCGTCTGTGGAAAACGACCTGGATATGCGGCGATTCGAAAATGAATATTTGCCTGCCGCCGTATCACCGGAAGTGTTGGAAGAGAATGACCGTAGCGTTGAAGCGCAATTACAGGCGTTGCGACTAACAACGCAAGACGGCACACCAACCGTTACCGCGATCCTCATCTTAGGCAAAGCCCCGCGCGATTGGTTTCCGGGCGCATATATTCAGTTTGTGCGTCATGCAGGCAATGCGGTTACAGACCCCGTTGCAGATCACCAGGAAATACGCGGCACTCTGCCGCAGCAACTGCGTGAATTGGATCAAATTTTGAAAGCGAATATTCGCAATGCGCTGGATACAAGCGGAGACAGACATATAGAAAATCCGGATTATCCTCTTGAAGCGTTACGCGAAATTATGCGCAATGCAGTCATCCACAGAAATTATCAGGGTTCCAATTCGCCCGTGCGGATTACCTGGCTTGAGGATAGCGTCGAGATTACTAGTCCGGGTTCTACATTCGGGGAAGTGACGCGTGATAATTTTGGCACGGGTATAACCGACTATCGCAATCCCACTATTGCCGAAGCAATGAAAAACATGGGGTTTATGCAACGATTTGGGATAGGCATTGCCACAGCGCGCAAAGCCTTGGGACAAAACGGCAATCCACCACCAGAATTTAATGTGCAAGACACCTTTATTTATACAAGGATAAAGAAGCGACAATGAAAACCATTGCTATTGTTGTTATCGTTATTTTCAATCCATTGCGAAAATAAATGACATCCCCCATACTCGAAAACATCGCCCAATCCTCGAACTACGGCGACCTGCCGGAAGTTTGGTGGGTACCGGAGATGGAACGGTTTTCATCGCAAAAAACGTTATACGATTATCAGACAGACGCTTTGAAAAATGCGGCGCGCGCATTGTTTCTTTATTACGGCAAGGAACATGACTGGACTACTGATGAACCACCGAAAACAAACGACCAGCGCAAGCACAGCTTTGCCGAACTGTATGGAAATTCCGGCATCGCCGAGGTGAAAAAATTTGGGAGCGTCGCCGATGAAAAGGCACAGAACGAAAATCAGGTATTTCGTATCCTGTCGGATGTGATAACGCCCGAAGGTGATTGTATTCCCTATCGTCATCTTATCAACCGCATGTGTTTTTGGATGGCGACCGGCAGCGGAAAAACTTTGGTGATGGTGAAATTGCTTGAATACCTGCACCACCTGCAACAGCATCGAGAGATCCCGCCGCATAAGGTTCTCATGCTCGCGCCCAGTGATCATTTAATCCGTCAAATTCATCGCACCATAGACGAGTTCAACGAATCCGGCGGATTACAAATTGACCTGATGCCGCTACGCCATGTCGGTCGGGAGCCGTATCAGTCCAGGCTCGGCGATGCGCTGACGGTTTATTACCATCGTAGCGACAACATCTCTGATGTGCAGAAAGACGCGCTGACCGATTACCGCGTTTATGAAAACGGCGGCAAGTGGTTCATTCTGCTGGACGAGGCGCACAAAGGCGGCAAGGAGGATTCCAAGCGGCAGGCGTATTATGCCGTCATGGCGCGCGCGGGATTTCTGTTTAACTTTTCCGCCACCTTTACTGATGATGAGGACATTGTAACCACGGTCAAGAAATACAATCTGGAGGAGTTTATAAAAAGCGGTTATGGGAAAAGCATCTATTTGAACGAAGAGGAATACGCCGCATTCAAAAACAGGGGGCAGGAAATCAGCCACGATGAACGGCGGAAAATCGTTCTGAAATCGCTTATAACGCTAGCTTATGTGTCCATTCGAATTAAGCAGCTGCGCCACGATACCGACTTGGAAAATCTTTACCACTTGCCGCTGATGCTAACGCTGGTTAATTCTGTCAACACCGCTGTTGAAAATGAAGGAAATGATTTATGGGCGTTTTTTCAAACCCTGCGCGAGATCGCCACAGGCGAAATTGACGAATCGTTTTTTGGCGAATCGAAAACCGGGCTGATTCAGGATTGGAGCAATGCAAGGCTTCTTTTTGGAGAAGACGGCGGAGGCATAATCGGAACTGATGAAACTTCCATTACGGTAATGAAAGTCGCCGACTTGCGCGCCGAAGTGTTTCTCAGTCGAAGAAAAGGGGCGTTGCAATTTATTCGCAGTGGCGACAACAAAGAACTGGCGTTTCAAATGAAAAATGCGGAACAGCCCTTTGCGTTGATACGGATAGGGGATACTTCAAAGTGGCGTAATGAACTGCTTGAAGGATATGAAGAGACAACCGCGTTGCAGGATAAATCGTTTTTTGACGGCTTGGAGAAAAGTTCGATAACGATTCTGATGGGCTCCCGTTCATTTTTTGAAAGTTGGGATTCCAACCGCCCGAATGTGATTAACTTCATTAATATCGGCGGCAAGGACGCAAAGAAATTTGTCGTGCAGTCGGTTGGGAGAGGGGTGCGAATTGAGCCATTGAAGGATAAGCGTCGGCGTCTTGCCCGTCTGGGTTTGACTGGCAAGGAAAAGCAAGCCATGGAGAGATGCCATGATCAGGTGCAGCCAGCGGAAACTTTGTTTCTGTTCGCCACCAACCGCAGTGCCGTCAAAGCTGTGTTGGCAGGGTTGCAAACGGAGAAAGAATCAGTCTTTCAAAAATTGAAAGGCTTTGAAACGGCAACAATACCAAAAATCGGCAATAAAGCTATGCCGCTGTTGATACCTGAATACCGAGAGGTGCAGGGAGATCCAACCAGAGCTCGATTTTCAATGAGCGGTGAAACACGCCAAAGATTCAAAGCATGGCTTGGAAAGACATCTGATTCAGTGCTTGCAGTCCGGGATGGTCTCGAAATGCCGCAGATTGCCGCGTTGCGCAGCATGGTTGAACCAACCGGCAACATACAAACCGAGTCGGAAAAGAACTATGCAATGCTTCCTTTTCTGCAAAAACGTCTTGTGGCGCACCTTTCCCATACCGCAAAAGTGTCCGACGGGGTGCGGCCGCTCGACGCTGAAGATATTGTGCATTTTCGTGAGATTCAGGTCAGCTCGGAATATTTCCAGGAACTTCAAAAAATAATACCTCGGGTTAAACATGGCAAAATAACTGATGGCGAAATACCCGGATTAGCTGAGCAACTTAGGCAGGGAGAAATTACCCGGGAAAAATTTGATCATCTGATTTCTGGGCAAACAGCAATGGATTTCCATCAACTGAAAATCAAAAAACTTCTCGGGCATTACTATTTGCCGGTGATACTAGGGGATGAGACAGCGAATTACATACAACACATAATCAAGGTTGAAAGCGAGATCAGCTTGCTTAATGCGCTGGAAGAATGGATGGGGGAAAACGAAGTGCCCTGGGATGCCTGGATGTTCAGCAAGATTGACGAATCCCTGGACAAGGTTCACATTCCCTACTACGACGAGTCGAAGAATGAATACCGTCGCTTCTTGCCCGATTTCGTTTTCTGGATGTGCCGCGGGAATGAATATCGGATTGTGTTTGTTGATCCGAAAGGTACGGAACACGCCAGCGCGTATCGCAAGATAGATGGATACCAGAAACTTTTTACCGGGGTCAGCGGAGTTCGTCTTTTCAAACATGCCGCAAAGTGGCAAGTTTCAGTGAATCTTTTTCTCTACAATCCCCAAAGTGTGCCTGCGGAAGCCTACAAGGATTACTGGATTGACCATCCCGCGCCCATATTCGAAACCGCATAGATTTTCAACAGACTCCATTATCAATTCTCAACCTCCCCTCAAGTTGAAATGGCCATCCAGGGTTTACGCGGGGTTGTAGCCAATGAATGCCGAATCATTTTTTAAGCGCGGCTGGCGCAAATTCAAATACGACGGCGTTCTTGCCGCATGGGTCGCATGCGCGCTGCCCGAAGCGCGCAAGGCGGTCGGCAAACAGGAAAACGCCCACTGGTTGCGTTGCGGCGGCACTTGGTTCGCTGGCGTAAACGTGCTGCCAAACTCGGCCTCTGGTGCGCTAAGTAACTGCGGACCACTGCAAGGCGCGGCGGTGGAATTTATTCGGCATGGCCTAGGGATGGGCCTGGGGCGGTCAAATTTCGATCTGGATCGCGGACAGGTCTCGGTCTGCTACCCGGGTTATCCGCAGCCGATGGAATCAGAATCCCGCGCCGCCTTTCGCTATCGCCGCGACTGCGATGCCGCCCATGTCGATGGCTTGCTCGCCGAAGGCGCCGCCAAGCGCCGACATCTGCGCGAGCACCATGGTTTTATTCTGGGCTTTCCACTGGTTGATTTCGGCGCCGATGCGTCGCCGTTTGTGGTCTGGGAGCAATCGCATGAAATTATCCGCGCCGCATTTCGCGCGCGCTTTAAGGGCTTGGCGCCGCACCGGTGGGGCGACGAAGATGTCACCGAGATTTATCGCCGCGCCCGCAGAAATGTATTCGCTGCCTGTAAACGAGTGGAGATCGCGGTAACACCCGGCCAGGCGTTTATTGTCCACCGTTTAGCCGTGCACGGCGTTGCGCCCTGGGGCAAATCTGATGGAAAATCGGCAACCAGCGGCGCAGACGGCAGAATGATTTGTTATTTCCGGCCAGAGATTGGTGGCCCGCTGGAATGGCTGTCGGCTCCGTGACTTATCATGGACTGATCATGGACTCATCATTGCGGGGTGTTAATTTGCCCGCCTTGAGTCTATAGTCGCCTAACCGCGCGCCGGTCGCGATCTCACCGCTTCAATGACCCTCGAAAAATATCTAAGCAAGTTCAAAAACAGCCCGCAAATTACGTTGGTGGGGCCCTTTTATGGCGATGTTCATGATCATGTTCATGGTCATGTTCAGTACCTTGAAGAGCCTGTGATCTTCGTCGACGACGGCGCGCGCTGGCGAAAATCAGGAGAAGGAATCGTGGTCGGGGACGGCGATTCATTTGATGGAGAAATGGATGTCAAACTCAATCCGCACAAGGATTTTTCCGACCTGGCTTTTGCGCTTAGCCCTATTCCTGAACATTTCGGCGAAGTCAATTTAATCGGATTTCTCGGCGGACGACGAGATCATGAGTTATTCAATATCGGCGAATCCCATCATTTCTTGCGCGCCAGAAAATCGCCGACGATGATCAAGTTCGACCATGCCATGGTCGGCTATTCATCCGGACAATGGCGGTTCGAGCGCATCGGCGGATTTAGCATTTTGGCGGTCGAAGAAACACGGGTCGGCATCATCGGCGATTGCCGCTACCCCTGTCCGCAAACAACCCAATTCATGCCCTTGAGCTCTTTGGGCTTGAGCAATGTCGGCGCCGGCACCATCTGCATTGACTGCGACCGCCCGGTCTTCATCCTGTTTGAAGAAGTGTGATAGGGTTGCCCCCGAAAACATGCCGAAAATATGACAGCAAACACTATTGGGAATTTCCTTATAGCAACCTCCTTCAGCATGATCGATTATCATGACCGATTTATTTGACTTCAAATTAAAGTCGTCCGGTTTCGCAGTGATGGGCAATCCAGTGCAACACAGCAAGTCGCCGCAGATCCATCGCTTGTTCGCGCAACAATGCGGCATCGCCATAGACTATGACCGGATTCAAGTTGACGCGGGCGGCTTTGATCAAGCGATCAGCCATTTTTCCGCCCACGGCGGCGCCGGCTTGAATATCACGCTACCCTACAAAGTCAAGGCTTGGCGGTTTTGCCAGCAAGGGCAAAACAGCCTCAGCCACCGGGCCAGCCAGGCGCAGGCGGTCAATACGCTGCGCTTTGAAAACCAGGGTGGCGTGTTTGGCGACAATACCGACGGCGCCGGATTGGTGGCCGATCTGCAAAACAACATTGGTTTTTCGATTCAGGATAAATCCATTCTGGTGGTTGGCGCCGGCGGCGCGGCGCGCGGGGTGATTGGGTCGCTGTTGGCCTGCTGCCCGCTGCGCATCACCATCGCCAACCGCACGGTTGATAAAGCGACCGCATTGAGTGAACAGTTCGGCGATGACGTGCAGGGGGTGGGACTCGACCGAGCGGCGGATAGGTCGTTTGATTTAATCGTGAATGGCACCGCGGCCAGCCTGGCCGGACAGCTGCCGGGAATCGGCGGAAAGTGCATTGCCAAAAACACGCTGGTCTATGACTTGATGTATGATGCGCAGCCGACGATATTCATGAATTGGGCGCTGGCACAGGGCGCCGCCCAGGCGCACGATGGATTGGGGATGCTGGTCGAACAAGCGGCCGAATCGTTTTATGTGTGGCATCGGCGGCGCCCGCACAGTCGGCCGGTCATCGATGCGCTACGGCGATTTTGAACCTCAGGTCTGAACCTCAAGTCTGAACCTCAAGTCTGAACATGGCGCAGTCGTTCGAAAATTCTCTGGTGATCGCCATCTCGTCGCGCGCCCTGTTCGATATGACCGAAAGTCATGCGGTCTATACCGAGCAGGGCGTCGATGCCTATTGCCAATATCAAATTGAGCGCGAAAATGAAACCCTGAATCCCGGCGTGGCGTATCCCATGGTGAAAAAGTTTTTGGCGCTGAACGATACCGCCGATGCTGGCGATGCCGACCATCATGCGCCGGGGAATAACCGTGCCGGGCAGCAGGTCGAGATCGTGTTGATTTCCAGAAACAGCGCCGACACCGGCTTGCGGGTGTTTAACTCCATTGAGCACCACGGCCTGGACATCACCCGCGCGGTATTCACCGGCGGCCAGTCGCCGTATCGCTACGTCAAGCCCTTTGATGCGGATTTGTTTTTATCCGCCGATCCGATTGATGTGCGTCAAGCTCTGGACGCGGGCTGCGCCGCCGCCACCATTTTGCCGTCGCAGATGGATAACCGGGATTCCGGCAAACTGAAAATTGCGTTTGACGGCGATGCGGTGTTGTTTTCGGATGAAGCGGAACAGGTGTTTCAAAATCAAGGACTTGCGGCATTCAGTGCCACCGAAAAACAAGCGGCTGACCAACCCCTGCTCGGAGGGCCGTTCAAGAATGTATTGGCCGCGCTGCACCGAATTCAACAAAACCACCCGCAATCGCCGATTCGCACGGCGCTGATCACCGCCCGCGCCGCGCCCGCGCACGAGCGCGTCATCAAGACTTTGCGCGCCTGGAATATCAGGATTGATGAAAGCTTTTTTCTGGGCGGCATGGACAAGGGCGAGTTTTTACGCACCTTCGATGCCGATATTTTCTTCGACGATCAACGCGGCCACTGCGAATCGGCGCGGCAACACGTCCCCACCGGGCATGTGCCCAGCGGCATCGCCAACCGATAAAGTTGCTCTGGTGAATTATTTGGATTGACCGCCACTCACATTCTTTGGCATTGCCAGTCAGTCCAATGTGGCCAACGCGGTCAATACGCGCAATATGCTAAGGCAGGATTTGCTCTCCGCGATAGAGCGACTGCAAGGTTTCGCGGGGTTTAATGACCTGAAATTTATCGCCGTCCACCATGACTTCGGCGGGTCGCGGACGGGAATTGTAATTTGAACTCATCGCCGCGCCGTAGGCGCCCGCGGTTCTGACCGCCAGCAAGTCGTCCTCGGCAACATGCAATCGTCGTTGCTTGCCCAGAAAATCGCTGCTTTCGCACACTGGCCCAACGACATCATAGATAGTAGACTCGGCATAGATAGTAGGCTCGGCATAGATAGCAGGCTCGGCGTTGCCGGTTTTATCCACTTCGACTATGTCCTGATAAGCCTGATATAACGCCGGTCGAATTAAATCGTTCATGCCGGCGTCGACGATACAAAAATTTGAGGCCTCGCCGTGCTTGATATAATGCACTCGGGTTAGCAAAATTCCTGCATTGGCGACAATCGCCCGGCCGGGCTCGATGACCACCGGAATTTGCCGGGTTCGGGGTTTAAGCTGGTCGAGCAGCATTTGCCCGTATTCATCGGCGCTGGGGGGGTGTTCATCACGGTATCGCACCCCTAATCCGCCGCCGAAATCAAGCTGGCTGATTTCAATCCCAATGCGCTCGAGTTGGTCGACAAAATACAAGGCGCGGTTCAACGCGTCCTTGAACGGCGACAACTCCGTCAACTGAGAGCCAATGTGACAGGCAACGCCGTGGATTTGAATATTGTTGTCTTGCGCCGCTTGTTTATAGATTTCCAGCGCCTTGTCGGGCGACAAGCCGAATTTGTTTTCCCGCAGACCGGTGGAGATGTACGGATGGGTTTTGGCGTCCACGTCCGGGTTTATCCGTACCGATATCCGCGGCCGCGCGCCTGACTCGCCGGCAATCGCGCTGATGCGCTGCAACTCGCCTTCGGATTCGATGTTAAAACAATGAACCCCTGCTTCCAGCGCATTGCGAATCTCCCAATTCTGCTTGCACACGCCAGAAAAAATGGTCTGCGCCGGATCTCCGCCGGCTTCAATAACACGCATCAGTTCCCCTGCCGAGACAACATCAAAACCAGAGCCTAATCGGGCGAGCAGGTTCAGGATGGCAAGATTGCCGTTGGCTTTTACCGCGTAACAAATTTGATGGGGGTAGTCGCCGAATGCGCTGTTGAATGCCTTCCAATGTCGTTCAAGGGTTGCGCGGGAGTATACGAAACAAGGCGTGCCGACTTGTTCTGCAATATCGCTAAGGGCGACTTGCTCGGCAAACAGCCGCCTGTCTTTATACTCGAAATAATCCATTGAGGTTGGAATGGTTGGAAAACGAGGCGTAGCGCGGTTACGCAACCGTTCGAAAAATGAATCTACTGCTTAAAAAAAACCATTTAATCCGCCGTCTCTTGTGCTCCCTGCTGTTGTTTTTGCTCAGGCTGCTCTGCACTAATTTGGTCTTCGGTCAAATACAACGCGCCTTTCTGTCCGCAAGCGGACAACAATATAAAACTTGCCATCACCAGGATTAGGGCGCTTCTCATTAACATTTCCAGGGATCGTATTTTCAGGAATCGCATTTTCAGGGATGTGGATATTTGTTTGGTCATTGCTTATATCGTCATTACTTATATCACCATTACTTATATCGGGGCGATGTGCATTATTTTGTGAATGATCCGGTGATTTTATCTTGAATGGGAATTTCTTGCATCGAGTAATTTTCGCGCATCAATTGCCGCCTGCTTGACCCGTTTTGGCGCGGTTCCGCCCGCATGATCGCGCGCATTGACCGAACCCTGCAAGTCCAACACGTCATAAACATCTTGTTCAATCATCGGGCAATACGTTTGCAACTGGCTTAACGTCATGTCTGGCAACGACACTTTTTGCGCAGCGGCATAACCGACAATCCTGCCCACAATTTCATGGGCGTCGCGAAACGGGATGTTTTTGCGCACCAGATAATCGGCCAGGTCGGTTGCCGTGGAATAGCCTTTTTCGGCCGCCGCATTCATGCTCTCGCGGTTGAATTTCACCCCGGGAAACATCGCCGCAAAAACGCCCAAGCAGAGTTTCAGCGTATCAACCGCATCAAACAGCGGCTCCTTGTCCTCCTGATTGTCGCGGTTATAGGCCAGCGGCTGCCCTTTCATCACCATTAACAGCGCCATCAAATCGCCGCAAACGCGCCCGCTTTTCCCGCGCGTCAGTTCGGCGACATCGGGGTTTTTTTTCTGCGGCATGATGCTGGAACCAGTGCAAAACCGGTCGCCCAAATCGACGAATCCAAAAGCATCGGATGACCACAGCACCAACTCCTCCGAGACCCGCGACAAGTGAATCATGGCCAGTGCGGCATGGGCGGTGAATTCAATCATGAAATCACGATCTGAGACCGCATCCAGCGAATTTAGGCTAACACCCTCAAAACCAAGTTCCCGGGCGGTCATTTCCCGATCTATGGGGTAACTGGTGCCGGCCAGTGCCGCACTGCCTAGCGGACAAATATTTATCCTTTGTCGGCATTGCTGAAACCGTTCGAAATCACGTTGCAGCATTTCGTTCCAAGCCAGAATATGATGCCCCAATGTCACCGGCTGAGCGGCCTGCATATGCGTATAACCGGGCAGAATCGTTTCCGCCTCATTTTCGGCCAGGCGGATTAACGCATGTTGCAATTCGGTTAATTGCAGGCATATCCCATCCAGTGCTTGCCTTAGAAATAAACGCATGTCGGTGGCAACCTGATCGTTGCGCGAGCGTCCGCTATGCAGTTTTTTACCGGCCTCACCAATTTGCGCGGTTAATGCCGCCTCAATATTCATATGAACATCTTCAAGCGCTTCGCGCCATTCAAAGGTGTTGTTTTCTATTTCGGCCTGGATTTCCAGCAATCCTTTTTCAATGGCATCAAAGTCCATCTGCGTAATAATGCCTTGGCGACTGAGCATACGCGCATGGGCGATTGATGCCGCAATGTCGTGTCGATATAAACGGCAGTCGATGCCAACCGATGCGGAAAATTGTTCCATCAAGCGATGGGTGGATTTTGAAAAGCGCCCGGCCCATAATTTTTTTTCAGGTTTTTTTTGTTTCATTTTGTCGCGCGATTTTTCACCAGATAACATTGTGCGGAACGCGTCTATTCTATCAACCTATGCGCGACACTTTAAGCAGTTTCTTCAGGTCTTTGAGCAACAACCTTGGATCCAGATTCACGGGTATTACCATCATTACGTTTCCTACCGGATCAACCAACAGCGCATCATGATTGCCAATATTATGTTGCTCAATAATCCGCTGCAGTTGTTTTTGCAGCCCCGGCGACGACGACGCGGATGGATTCACCAGCACCGCATCCGCGCGGCGTTGCTGAATTGCATTGGCCGGCACAGCGTCATTGACAACCACATAGCGTTGCACACGATTGGCGTCCTTGCCCAGCGCTAGTCGCGCCTGCCGCGTGTTGTAGAGGGATTTTTGGCACTGCGCCTGACAATCGGAACTGAGCAAATGCACGATAGTCCATTTATGTTTTAGCGACTCAAGTGAGATCCTCTCCGGTGAAATGCGCCCATGGTCGAACCGGCTATTTTCGAATGGGGTTAAAGCGACCACTGGGTTGATCAGCGCGGCATGATTGGATTGCCCTTGCGGCAACCACGCGGCGCCCAAGCCGTAGTACCAAAAGAAGGCAACCGCCAGCGGTCCAAGAAACAGGGAGAAAATGCCAATCAATTTTATGCGCGAACGCCACAAACTATTTTTTACAACATGATCGCTTCCGGCGGTTTTGTTTTTGTCTGTCATATCAAGCGGTCATATCAGGCCATCATATCAAGATTGCCGATTGCCGTTACGCCACCATATCATACCGAAAATGATCAAGACCAAAGCTAATCCCCACCACTGAAAAGCATAGCCGAAATGGCGCGAGGCGTTGACCACATAGGGCGACCAGATTTTGATTAAGCCTCGATTTGGGTTTGAGTCCAAAACAACCACTGCCGGCTCCAGATCGACCCCTAACGCTTTTGACAACGCCGCCTGATCGAAATACTGGATTATTTTCGGCCAGGAAGCTTCATTTGTGTAGGCTGCGCCCAGCGTAAACCCTTTGTCCGGTAAATACAGTTGGCCGGTCACTTTTTCTGGCCCAACCGAGTCATTGCGGATTAACCCGGCGTTGCTTGACATGACCTCCTTAATCCGTTTCTTTGCAACCCAGCCGAGATTGACTAACATCACGCTGCTGTCGCCGACAAGCCGAATGGGATGCAACACTTCATAACCGACTTCCCCGCGATAGACGCGATTGTCTAACAAAAATGTTTTTCCCGCCAGCCAATTTCCATCCAGTTGTACCCTTTTGTACTTTATATCGCCCCAGCTTTCAGGCTGTTTTTTTATGACGATGGGTTGATTTTGCGGTTCGGAAACGGCTTCCTCAACCTGGTTTTTTTCCAAGCCCCGGCCGAGCTGCCAACCGCCTAACCCCAACAATAACGATAAACACAATAGATAGACAACCATGACGGCATGTTTAATAATCTCAGGTTTGATAATCTCAGGTTTAATAATCTCAGGTTTGATAATCCCGGGTTTAATCCTATTTTCAATTGGTTTTTTTTCGCAATCCGTGATCATGTTATCGCCCTCCTCTATCCGTTATTTATTCAATGCCGCCGTTAATCAATGATGTTCAAAATTATACTGGTCGCGCTGTTGCTGTTTGTCGTCGTCAGCTTGTTCACGGCGTTTTACTATATGGTCAAGGATCCTGCCGCCTCCACACGGGTGGTTAAATCACTGTTCATTCGCGTGGGGTTGTCGCTGTTTATTATGCTGCTTTTATTTGTTGGCGTACAATTCGGCTGGATTTCTCCTCACGGATTTGGGCAATAAGAACGATGGGCGAACCAAAACGGCGCGCGCCGTTTCTAAAAATCTGCGACGGTGGTGACTCGTGGGTTAAAGGACGTACACGAAAATAAACAATCCCAGCCAAACCACATCCACAAAGTGCCAGTACCAGGCGGCGGCTTCGAAGGCAAAATGCCGTTCAGGGGTGAAATGTCCACGGATTGCGCGAAACAGCATAACCGTCAATATGATCGCGCCCAAGGTCACGTGCATGCCATGAAATCCGGTCAGCATAAAAAATGTCGAGCCATAGATGCCGCTGCTGAGTGTCATGCCAGCATGATAGGCTTCGATGTATTCCACACCTTGTAAATAGACGAACAAGAACCCGAGGGCAACGGTCAGGAACAGGCCGATTATGAGTTGAGCGCGATGATTGGCTTTGATCGCATGGTGCGCCCAGGTGACCGTAACCCCGGAACTAAGCAGAATAATCGTATTGATGAACGGCAGCGGCCACCAACCCATGTGGAAGTCACTGGCGCCTAAATTTCCGGGCCCATTGGTCGGCCAAATCTCGGCATAAGTCCCCCACAGTTGCATGTGGGTCTCAGTGCCCGTGCCTTCACCAAGCAGCCAAGGCACTGAAAGTATTCGAGCATAATACAGCGCGCCGAAGAAAGCCGCGAAGAACATGACTTCAGAAAAAATAAACCAACTCATTCCCAGCCGAAAGGACATGTCTTCCCAAGGTTGGTAAGTGCCGGATTCGCTTTCCCGAATCACGGTGCCGAACCAGCCGAACAACATGATCACCAGGAGCATGAAACCCGCAATACTGAATTTCGAGCCGAGCGCGCTGCCGTTTAAATAGGAAGCGAACCCGCCCATGATCAAGGTTAATGCAATGGAACCGACCAGCGGCCATTTTGCCGCCTCGGGGACGAAATAGTGACCGCGCGCCACCTCTGCCATAACTGTGCCTCTCAATATTGTTTAGTTTATTCGATTGTTGACATCAAAAAACGTGTACGAAAGCGACACTGTGTTGATGTCGTCCGGCAACGCTGGATCGATCACAAAAGTCAACGGCATTTGTTTTGATTCATTCGCTTCAAACTTTTGTTGGCTAAAGCAAAAACATTCGGTTTTTTTGAAATAAGCGGCCGCTTTCGCTGGCGCCACGCTGGGAATCGCCTGGCCGACCATCTCACGCCCCAGTTGATTGACGGCGATATAGTGGGTGGTGTAGGGCTGGCCCGGATTGACCATCATGCTGCGCAGCAGCGGGGCGAATTTCCACGGTGCTTGCTGATTCAAGACGCTGAGAAATTCCACTTTCACCAGCCGCTGTGCGTCAATTTCAAATTCATGCGCCTGGCTAACAGAAATACTGCCGGTCTTGCCATTCAAGCCGGTGAGATCGCAAAACACATTGTAAATCGGCACCATCAAATAGCCGAAGCCGAACATGACCAGCGGGATGGCGAACAGCATCACGATGCGGCGCTGCGGTCGGGTCAGGTTTGGTTTTGGCATGGTCGCGGCGTCACCGGGTCACAGGCGTCCGCTGCCGGCCAAAAAGATAAATCCAAAATAGATTATCAGCGCCACCGCGAAAAGCGCAATCACCGTATTCTTTACTTTTTTGTCCATCGTGATCCAAAAACAGGTCAATTGACGGTCTTATTTAATCACCGGCTGCACTGAAAAAGTATGGTACGGCGGCGGCGAGGACAGCGTCCACTCCAAACCGCGCGCGCCTTCCCAAACCGTGTCGCTGGCTTTTTCGCCGCCGCGGATGCATTTCACCACCAGAATCAGGAACAGGATTTGCGAGAAGCCGAAACCGAATGCGCCGATGGTCGCGATCTGGTTGAAGTCGGTGAACTGCACCGCGTAATCCGGGATGCGGCGCGGCATGCCAGCCAGCCCGACGAAGTGCATCGGGAAGAACAGGATGTTCACGAAAATGGTCGACAGCCAAAAATGCCATTTGCCCAATCCTTCGTTATATCGGTTGCCGGTCCACTTCGGCAGCCAATAATAGACGCCGCCGATAATGCCGAAAACCGCGCCCGGCACCAGCACATAGTGGAAGTGGGCGACGACAAAATAGGTGTCGTGATATTGGAAGTCGATAGGGGTCATAGCTAGCATCAACCCGGAAAAACCGCCGATGGTGAACATCACCACAAAACCCAAAGCGAACAGCATCGGCGTCTCGAACGTCAGCGACCCGCGCCACATCGTCGATACCCAGTTAAACACTTTCACGCCGGTCGGCACCGCGATTAGCATGGTGGAGAACATGAAGAACAACTCGCCGATCAACGGCATGCCCACGGTGAACATGTGATGCGCCCAGACGATAAACGACAAAAAGGCGATGGAGGCGGTGGCATAGACCATGGAACTATAGCCGAACAATCTTTTGCGCGAGAAGGTTGGGATGATTTCGGACACCAGGCCGAATGACGGCAGAATCAAAATATAGACTTCCGGGTGACCGAAGAACCAGAAAATATGCTGGAACATCACCGGGTCGCCGCCGCCGGCCGCGTCGAAAAAACTGGTGCCGAAAAACTTGTCGGTCAACAGCATGGTCACCGCGCCCGCCAATACCGGCATGACCGCGATCAGCAAATAAGCGGTAATAAACCAGGTCCACACGAACAGCGGCATTTTCATGAACGTCATGCCCGGCGCGCGCAGGTTCATGATGGTGGCGATAATGTTGATCGCGCCCATGATGGATGAAATCCCAAGCAGGTGAATCGAGAAAATGATAAACGGCAAGGCATTGCCGGTTTGCAATGACAACGGCGGATACAAAGTCCAGCCGGCGGCCGGCGCGCCGCCTTCCATGAACAGGGTGGACAGCATCATCGCAAACCCGAACGGCAGGATCCAGAAACTCCAGTTGTTCATGCGCGGCAACGCCATGTCCGGCGCGCCCACCATCATCGGCAGCATCCAGTTGGCCAGCCCGACGAAAGCCGGCATGACCACGCCGAAGATCATGACCAGCGCGTGCAGCGTGGTCATCTGATTGAAGAAATGCGGGTCGACGATTTGCAGGCCGGGCTGAAACAGTTCGGCGCGGATAATCAGCGCCATGAAGCCGCCGATGAAGAACATAATAAACGCGAACCACAGGTACAAAGTGCCGATGTCCTTGTGGTTGGTGGTGGTGATCCAGCGCATCAGTCCGGGCGCAGGGCCGTGATGATCGTGGGGGTCGGCGTGGGTTGCGTATGCGTTCATGGGGTTGCTCTATCGTGGTAGTTTATATTCAATCGTCAATGATGCGCGCGTTTCTATGGCGAGCACCCATCATCGCGAACTGAATGTCATTTTTTTCAGCATATCGGTTTTCTTGCGCGCCGCCTCAATGTCGCGTTTAATCGCCAGGTTATATTCGGCAACACTCGCTTGGTAGCGCGCGATAATTTCCGCTTGGCGCTCGGTTAGGCCGGCCGCGGTGAGTTCCTTGATGAACTCGTGCGCCTCCATTGCGAGGTCGCCCATGGTCGCTTTGTCCGTCGTCGTCATTTTTATTTCAGCATCACCGACAGTGCGCCGAGAATGATTCCAACTGCGGCAACCCAACCGACGCCGAACTTTATGGTCAGATCTTTTTTCAACATCTCAATGTCATGCTTGGTCGCCAAGTTTTTTTCGACAATGGCCGCTTGATGGCGCGCGATAATTTCGGCTTGGCGTTCGCTCAAGCCGGCTTCGGCGAGTTCCTTGATGAACTCATGCGTTTCTATGGCGAGCATGCCCATCACCGCATCGCCTTGACCGCGGCCGGCTGTACTGCGTCGCCGGTGTCGTTGCCCCAGGCGTTGCGCTCGTAGGTGATGACGGCGGCGATATCGACGTCGCCGAGTTGCGCGGCGAAGGCTTGCATGGCGGTGCCGGGCTTGCCGTTCATGACGATGTCGATGTGGGATTCGATATCTTCGAGCACCATCTGGCTACCGACCAGGCCCGGGAATACTCCGGCAATGCCGGCGCCGTTGGCTTGGTGGCAGGCGGCGCAAGTGGCGCCATAAACCGCCTCGCCCTTCGCCATCAACTCGTCCATCGCCCATTCGCGATCCGCCGAACTCGCGGCTTGCTCGGCGGCGGCAAGTTCCCGAATAACCCACTGATTATAGTCGGCTTCGGTTTTCGCTTCCACCACAATCGGCATGAAACCATGGTCGCGCCCGCACAACTCGGCGCATTGACCGCGATAAACCCCGACTTTATCGACGTCAATTTTGGTCCACATTTCATTGATGAAGCCGGGCACGGCGTCTTTCTTAATCGCCAGAGCCGGTAGCCACCAGGCATGAAGCACATCATTTGCAGTCAGCAAAAACCGAATCTTCTTGCCGACCGGCAGCACCATCGGCTTGTCCACCTCCAGCAAATAATTGTCCACCGTGTGCGGGTCGATGCCGGAGCCAAGCACCGCGGCCTCGCGGCTGTCGGCGTGCAAACTGCTGATGAAGCGGATGCCCTCGTTGAGATATTCGTATTCCCATTTCCATTGGTGGCCGGTAATCTTGATGGTGATGTCCGCATCGGAACTGTCTTCCATCACAATCAGGGTCTTGGCCGCGGGAATCGCCATGGCCACCAAAATCACAAACGGAACCACGGTCCAAAGCATTTCCGCGGTGATGCTTTCGTGGAAAGTCGCCGCGATAACGCCTTTGGATTTGCGGTGCATGACGATGCTGATCGCCATCGCGCCGAACACCAAAATACCAATCGCCACACATATCCATAACACCATCATGTGCATGTCGTAAACCCGCCGGCTGATTTCCGTTATCCCCTGAGTTAAATTGAGTTGCCAATCGGCCGCCGCCGTGAAACTAATCGCCCACAGCGCCAGACCCAACATGACTTTCGCCGCTCTTTTGTGCGCGCGTTCAGGCATTCGTTCAGGCATTCGTTGAATTTTGTTCATTAAATTTTTATGCATCCTCGCCAACAATAATAATATACAATAAAATCATATGGGCCGCATTATTACGATTGTCCTGTTAAAATTAATTAAGTCGCACATAATCCACTGATCTCAAAAAAGGCGGCATGGCAGCCAAATTGAGCAAGAGCACCGTTGCCGTCAACTATTTACCCGCTGTGCGTTGGCGATTATAACTTCAAAGCCCGGATTTGGGGTATTTGTGTTCAAGTTTTAATGCCACCCATTTTTGTGGTCATACCCGCCCTGGATTTTAAGCAGCAGTCGCAATTAAGTATTTCGCGCCAAGCCACAACGCCACCACAAAAATCACAACAAAAATAATGCCCGCGGCGAAAAAATGCCAGAATTTGCCGCTTTCAAAATCGCGTTTTCGATTGGCATTATTTTGTATGCCGATAAAAGAGGAAAAGACGCTCTGGATAATGGTGAAAAACGTGACCGCCTGTTTTTTTAAGTTTGGATCTTCAGGAGGTTGATTGTGGGTGCTCATCGTGTGAATGCCATTGCCTATAAAAAATTACGAATGATAATTCGCGCATAATGATCCAACAGCAGGAATGCGAACAAAGCGCTGAGGTAAAAAATTGAGTAGCCGAAGGTTTTCATGGCGTGCCGGTCGCCATCGGCGCGATATAACTTGACCGCGTGATAGACGAAGCCGATGCCGAGGGCGATGGCGCCGGCCAGATAAAGGGTGCCGCTCATCATTACCAGAAACGGCATCAGGGTAACTGCCACCAGCAAGATGGTGTAGAGCAGGATATGCAGTTTGGTGAAGGCGATGCCGTGGGTCACCGGCAGCATCGGCACGCCGACTTTAGCGTAATCGTCCACCCGCTTGATCGCCAGCGCCCAAAAATGCGGCGGCGTCCAGATAAAAATTATCAAGAACAATAATAGCGCTTCGCCGTGAATCTCGCCGGTCACCGCGGTCCAGCCCAATACCGGCGGCGCCGCGCCGGCGGCGCCGCCGAGGACGATGTTTTGCGGCGTGCTGCGCTTCAGGAACATGGAATAAATCACCGCATAGCCGACCATGGAGGCGAAGGTTAATGCCGCGGTCAGCGCATTGATGAAACTGAGCAGAACCGCCATGGACAACGCTGCCAACGATAATGAAAAAATAACCGCTTGCTGGCCGGTGATACTGCCGACCGGCAGCGGTCGGTTGCGGGTGCGCTGCATGCGCGCGTCAATTTCCTCGTCCACCCAATGATTCAGCGCGGCGCCCGCGGACGCGGCCAAGCCGATACCGAGCAACCCCCAAAACCAGGCGTTAAACGGCACCCATCCATCGGTGGACAACACCATGCCGACCAACGCGGTGAACAGGATTAGCAACACCACTTTGGGTTTGCACAGCGCCAGATATGCTCGCCAATGCAGCCTGTGCTGGATCGCTTCACTCATGTTTATTTACGCCGGTTGATTTACGCCGGGCCATCGGCCCTTATCGATGCCATCGAAGCGCAAGACTTGATTACGAATCGCCTGAGCCAGCGTTATGCGTTCCTCGTTGGTCAGGCATCGGCCAATCTCGACCCATTTGCCGGCGCTGCCGAGCAGCAGTTTATGCGGATACCAACGGTGTTGGGGCGATTGCAAGTTCACTTGAATCCAGTGCAACGGAAACTGCCAACTGGCATTGTTATTTTTCTGGATATGCTGAATTTCCACCTTCTCGCCATCGACCCGTATTGTTTCGATATACGCCGACTGGCGCGCGACCAGGCGCAAAATCAAGCCCACCGCCAACACATCCATCAGCGCAAAGGGCAGAATCATCCAGTATCCCAGCAGCGCAAATCTGCTGGCGATGCTCAGGCAGACAACCACCAATAGCGCAAAAACCTTATGCCATGATCGGGGATGGCAGGCGCTATTCGGGCGAATCACGAACTCGGCGTGGGCGGGCATGGGCTATGGAACATGAGTATGATTGGGTTATGGCGCATTGGGTTATGGCGCGTGTCAGTCGGTTTTTCGATGTCGTCGGGATCGTTGGAGGATATGCCTCAGCCGACGGCTTTTGTGAGCAGACATTGGCCTTCGATTCTATCAAAATTATCCCGCGAAGGCTTGCCCCTGTGGCGGCCCGCAGTCCAGCCGACTCCCGCTGCGGTCGCTCTTTGCGGCGGCGCGGTTTTTCTTGTGGTATTATTCGTCTTATTGCTTGCAATCCACATTAACCGCCATTATTCTTGAAACTTGCAGACGCCGCCCATATCGTTAATTCAAGTTGCACTGACTTTTAACCCCATCTTCTGGAGCCTATAATTATGAACCTGCTTAATAGCAATATGAACCCACTTAAAAGCATCACCGGCACCATTGCAGCCGGCTTTGTCCTCGCCATCGTTATCGCGCTTATTTTGTAGTGCGGTCGCTTTCATCAAAAAATTAAGAGGTTTAAATCATGAATGTTTGGTCTTTGATTGTTTGGTTACACGTGCTTGCAGGCATCACCTGGATCGGCCTGCTGTATTATTTCAATTTCGTTCAGGTGCCGGCGGTGGCGGAAGCCGCCGGAGATTCAGAGGGGCCTGGCCCCGCTGCGATTTCAAAATATGTGGCGCCGCGCGCGTTGCTATGGTTCCGATGGGGCGCGCTCGCGACCTGGATTACAGGCGCAATCGCTTTAGAGTCATCTGGCGCCGGTTTCGTCGCCGCGTTCACATTGAGCGGGCCGCTTGCGGTAAAAATAATTGGCATTGGCGCCTGGCTCGGCACGATTATGCTGTTCAATGTCTGGGCGCTTATTTGGCCCAACCAGAAAAAAATTCTGGGCCTGGTTACGGCAAGCGCGGAAGAAATCGGTAAAGCAAAATGCATCGCATTAATGGCGTCGCGAGCGAACACGATGCTGTCCATCCCGATGATTATGTGCATGGTTGGATTCATGCACGGATTGCCGTTTTAACGCCGCCGCGCTGAAGGAAATGGATTTCCGCTCGGCGAAGTTTATTGCGGTCCAGCCATGCTTGCATTTTTAAGAACTGCGACACGGCCTGGTCCATCCGAGTCGCTGCCCGATAGAAATGAGGCAATGCCGGTCACCAACAAGCATTATGTCAATGGCCATCCGATTTTGCGGCCGTTCGATGAGCGCTTGCAAAGCGCGGTATTCGGTCTCGGCTGCTTTTGGGGCGCCGAGAGAAAATTCTGGGAGCTCGATGGCGTGTTCACCACGGCCGCGGGGTATGCTGGCGGTGACACCAAAAACGCGACTTATGACGATGTCTGCGGCGGTCTATCGGGCCATGCCGAAGTCGTATTGGTGGTTTTCGATCCGGCCAAGGCATCCTATTCAACCTTGTTAAGCCTGTTCTGGGAATCGCACGACCCGACTCAGGGCATGCGCCAGGGCAATGACCGCGGCAGCCAGTATCGGTCGGTTATTTATACCTATGCCGACGAGCAACTGGCCTTGGCCATGCAATCCAAAGCATCCTATCAGAAGAGTTTAAAAGACGCCGGCTATGGGGACATCACCACGGAGATAACGCCGGCGCCGGAATTTTACTACGCCGAGGACTATCATCAACAATATCTTGCAAAGAATCCTGGTGGATATTGCGGGCTGGGCGGGATCGGCGTTCGCTGCGCTTAGGATTACAGCGGGATTGGCCGCTGTGTTGGATCGGCGGCCTAGTTTTTCGGTTGCAGCGGCGGCATGGGAAACGGCGTGATGTTGCTGACGGCGCTCTCGACATCGGCTTTGTCGATAATTTTATTGATGCCTTCCTTGTCAACTTCATCAATTCTGACCACCGAATGCAGCGGGATATAGGTTCGCTTGACCGAGCTGAATTCCTGTTTCAATCTCTCTTCGGACGGGTCGACCACGACCTTTGTTTTCTCGCCAAATATAATATCCGCAACCTCGATAAAAGCGTACATGTTGCTCATGCTGACTTGCCTGGCATATAGTTCATACAGCTTCCCCTGATTGTGAAACTGAATTTTGTAAATGCCTTTCTTGTTGTTCATGGTCTGCTTGCTCATAGGCTGACATAGAATGCGAATCACCGTTGATTATATCATTTCTGCAAAAACAACTAATGGGTTCTTGCCATAATTACGTTTATAGCCTGGCGCTCCTGATCAGCCTGGTTTGCCTATTCCCCAATATACTCAGATCCCAGCCGCTGCCGGACAGTGTGGCTATGCTGCTAAAAAAACACGGCATCCCGTTAAGCGCGGTTAGCCTGGATATTCAAGCAACGGAGTCGCAACACACGCTGGTCAGTTTAAACAGCAATGCACCCAGAAACCCGGCATCGGTGATCAAGTTAGTCACCACACTGGCGGCGCTTGAGATTCTGGGCCCGGCCTACCAGTGGCATACCAGATACTTCGCCGACGGCGCCATTAGCAATGGCGTATTGAACGGCGATCTGGTGCTGCAAGGCGGCGGCGATCCGTTTCTGACGGTGGACAAGTTTTTGCATCATGTGTTGTCCCTGCGGCAACGCGGGATTCACACCATCACCGGCAGCCTGGTGATTGACAATTCCCTGTTTGATGTCGCCAATCACGACCGCGCGCGATTCGACGGCCAACCGTCGCGGCTTTATAACGTCGAGCCGGACGCGGCGTTGGTTAATTTTTCGGCGACACGATTTATTATTCAGCCCATGCAAACTAACGGGGAAACTCGCATAGCGGTTTTTGCCGACCCGCCGCTTAGCGGTCTTGTGGTGGAAAATAACATGAAACCGCAGCCGGGGAAATGCCCTAAGCGTAATCGTGGCCGTAATCGTGGTTGGTCCTATGAGTTGCACAAAACAGGCGACCAAGTCATCGCCCGATTCAACGGCAAGTATCGCAGCCGCTGCGGCCAACATGCCATCGCCAGATCACTGTTTTCCAACCACGAATACACTTATCGCTTGTTCAAATACTTGTGGCGCATGAGTGGCGGCGCCTTCGACGGCGGTTATAAAATAACGACCGCCAGGGATGGTGGAAGTGCAAATAATGTCGGGAACAATTATTTGCCGACCGCCAGGGATGGTGGAAGTGCAAATAATGTCGGGAACAATTATTTGCCGACCGCCAGGGACGACGCCATGGATGGCGGAGGTAGAGCGACGCACGCCACCAAGGATGGTGGCGGTAGAGCGACGCAGGAAGCCAAAGCCGAGGAAGCCAAAGCCGAAGGTGGAAGTGCCGATTTTGCAGGAGCAAAAAATCGGCCGACCGACCATGCCATCGCCATCCTCAGTTACCCGTCTGAGCCCTTGGCGGACATTATTGCCAGCATCAACAAGTACAGCAACAACGTCATGGCGCGCCAGTTGCTGCTGAGCCTGGACGCGCACCGCCAACAAGCGCAAGGGCAAAACCAACCCGCGACCGTAGCCGGCGGCATCGCCGCCATCAACAATTGGCTGTCGGAGAATGTAGGCATTATGCCCGAGTTGATCATCGACAATGGCGCCGGGCTATCCAGAAAAACCCGCATCACCACGGCCAACCTGACCGCGCTACTTCAACAGGGTTGGCGCAGCAACTACCGCGCCGAATTCCTGTCGTCATTTTCCCTGGCCGCCCTGGATGGCACCATGAAAAAAAGATTGCGGATGAGCGCGTTGCCGCCGGGCCGGGCGCGCATCAAGACCGGGCTGATCAACCGCGTGCGTAGCATGGCCGGATTTGTTAATGCCCGCGACAACAAGCATTACTCTGTGGCCATGATGATTGAATCAAAAAACGTAAGTTTTGGCAATGGCAATGTTATTCAGGACGCGGTTTTGGAGTGGATCTACAATCGCTGAGGCGGGGGATTGTGGTATGATTGTCGGCGCATAAAAAACCATCCGCAGTTCATCACTGGAGATTTTAATGAGCGACCAGAACACGCAAGCCGCCGCCGATTCATTCACCCTGACCGACAACAGCACCGGCGAATCCTGGCAATTACCTGCCCGGGTTGGGACCATGGGCAACCGCTTGGTTGATATCAAGGCATTGTACGGCGACACCGGCATTCTCACCTACGATCCCGGCTTCACCTCGACCGCATCGTGCAAATCCAGCATCACCTTTATCAACGGCGCCGAAGGCACGCTGTTGCATCGCGGCTATTCCATCGATGAACTCGCCGCCAAAAGTGATTTCATGGAAACCTGCTACCTGCTGCTATACGGCGAACTGCCCACCCCGGAGCAAAAATCGTCGTTTGACGCGGACATCAGAAATCATACCCTGATTCACGAACAACTGGCGCGGTTTTATTCCGGCTTCATGCGCAGCGCCCACCCGATGGCGATCATGGTCGGTGTGGTCGGCGCGCTATCGGCGTTTTATCACGACAGCACCGATATAACGGATATCGAGCAAAGGCGCATGGCCGCGCATCGGCTGATCGCCAAGATGCCGACCATCGGCGCTTGCGCATTCAAGTATTCCCTGGGCATGGCGTTCCCCACGCCGCGCAATGAATTGTCCTATTCGGAGAATGTATTGCAAATGATGTTCTCCAACCCGGCCGAGGACTACAAACTCAATCCGGTGCTGGTCAAGGCGATTGACAAAATTCTGATTCTGCATGCCGACCACGAGCAAAACGCATCGACTTCAACGGTGCGCTTGGCCGGCTCTTCCGGCGCCAATCCTTATGCCTGCATCGCCTCGGGGATTGCTTCGTTATGGGGCCCGGCGCATGGCGGCGCCAACGAAGCGGTGTTGAAGATGCTGGACGAGATCGGCTCCGCCGATCAAATCGATAAGTATGTCAAAAAGGCGCAGGACAAAAACGACAAATTCCGGCTGATGGGTTTCGGCCATCGCGTGTACAAGAATTACGACCCGCGCGCGACCGTCATGCGCGCTACTTGCCATGAAGTGCTCAATGTTTTAGGGATTAATAATCCGCAACTTGAACTGGCCATGAAACTCGAAGAAAGAGCCTTGAAGGATGCGTATTTCATCGACAAGAAACTGTATCCCAACGTGGATTTCTATTCGGGAATAATCCTGAAAGCCATGGGCTTTCCGACCTCGATGTTTACCGTGATGTTCGCCATTGGCAGAACCGTGGGCTGGATCTCGCATTGGAAGGAAATGCTGGTTGACGATGAGCAAAAAATCGGTCGGCCGCGTCAGCTGTATACGGGGGAGGCTAAACGACCCTATGTTCCAATCGACAAACGCGGTCACACCGAAAAGAAAACCAGTTGGTCGTGGTTGTGGGGCGGCAAATAGGCGGCATAGCGAATCACGCCCTGATCTACGTGGAGCGGCACGCAGAGCGGCAGAAATCACGAAGAGGCGCTTACCCACTCAATCGAGTATTTTATCTTTGTGTTTTATCCGCAGCGCATTTTATCCTTGTATTATGTTTTCATAAAACATAGCCACGGCAAACAACATTAAAATACAGCCCGCGCCCCAGTCAATATATTTTTTCACTGTCGGGTTTTTAAGGTATTTATGTGCTGAAAATGCAGCCAGACACAGCGGTATTTGCCAAACAGTATTTATCAGTATCAGCAAAGCGCCGAGAATCAGGAGTTGGGATTTCACATTTCCAAATTCCAGGGTCACAAAGTTTGGCATAAGCGCGAGGTATATCAAGATAACTTTTGGATTCAAAATGTTGCAGAGCATAGAATCACAGAATGCATTAAGCAGACTCTGCTCAGAATCCGTTATCAAAACCCCTGCTTTTTTGCTTGCGCGCATGTTTTGAATAGCCAACCAAATCAGATACAAAGAGCCTGCCAACGCAACCCCTTTAAACATCAATGGCGAGGAAGCGATTAACGCTGAAAGTCCGAGTATCGCCAATAGCGTATGGCAAACAAGCCCAACTTGAACGCCTGCTACTGTGGCCATGCCCAAAGATATGCCGCCCGACGTACTACGATGGAGAATCAGCATGGTATCGGGCCCAGGAGAAATCACCAGCATGAATGCCACTAAAGAAAAACTCAGTAGTGTGGAAATTTCAAACAACATCATCTCTATATCATGCTATCAACTGTTCGATATACGGCCCGTTCGCATATTAATGTGCATATTGATGTTCATATCAATGTTCACGGCAAAGCGGGAATTTCAGCGAGTTTAACAGGACTTCATTGCCTATCGAATGCCTATCGCAGCGGTTAGGCGATCAAGCATAGCGTCCCATTCATTGTGTCCGGGCTCCGACACAAATGAGACGAATAAGAGGATAAAAATAAAGCCTGCGTATCCAATCATATGACCGCAGTCCCGCAATCTGCAATGGCTTTGCGAGGCTGAAGCCTCACTTCCGGCCGCTGCGCGCGCTCGGACCACGCAGCGCATCGGTTCTAGGGTAGAATTGCGCCATGCACACCTGGATATACAAAGGCCTGCGCAAGGAAAATGCCTACCTTTACATTACCGCCAAAGACAATTTTGAGCGTGTCCCGGAATCTCTGTTAAGGTTGCTGGGCAAACTCGACTTTGTGCTGGATATAAAGCTCACTAAAGCGCGTCGCCTGGCGCAGGCTAAGGTCGATGAAGTCATGCGTCAACTCGAAATCGAGGGTTATTATTTACAATTGCCGCCGGGAGATCATGAACCAGAAAGAATACCCGAAACAATATGATCACAAAGGTTTTATTCACGCTGACGGTGATTATCGTGGTGGTACTGGTTTTTCGCCACAGACATGACCAGAGACGCGGCAACAAAGCGCCTCAATCGACTCGGAACACGCCCAAGAAAACCAGTGAGCAGCCGCACCGGCAAGCCCAGCGAAAAACCAGCCAACCAGGATCATTGTCCACGCGCACTGTGGCTTATTGTATTTTGGCGGTATTGATGGCCATATCCATCACCGTTTTTATCCTCAGCTATCAGTCCGATAACAAGATAATCGATATTCGGGTGATTGCCGAAGACGGCATGAGCACGCTCTATCAAGCCAAACAGAAGTCCATCAAAGGCAGGCATTTCGTTACCCTGGACGGCAGACAGGTTACTTTGGGCGCAAGTGATCGTATTGAGATGGCACCGTGATTCCCGGCATGATTCCCCGTATGATTCCCCGGCACCCGCCGCTGACTATCGTGATGGTAACGATATCCGTCATGGTTTATTTGCTGATGAACGTGCTCAACCAACACACCATCGCCGCGCCGTTGCTCATTTCCGAATACCTCAGACCGATGCTGCCTGAAATCTTCGGCGGCCAATGGTGGCGTCTGGTCACGCCGATGTTTTTGCACTTCGGCGTTTTTCATATCGTCTTCAACATGCTGTGGACCTGGGAGCTCGGCCGGCTGATTGAATGGCGCCAAGGCATGGGCAGCTTGGGCGCGCTGACATTGGCGCTCAGCGCGGTCTCTAACTTGGCGCAGTATTTTGTCTCGGGACCCTTGTTTGGCGGCATGTCCGGGGTTATTTACGGTTATTTTGGCTATGTCTGGATACAAAGCCTGACCAACCCGGGGTTCGGCATACGGCTAAACCCGGTGATTATTAAATTGATGTTGGGCTGGTTTTTAATTTGCTGGTCGGGAATACTCGAACAACTATTTGGACTAAGTGTGGCAAATACCGCCCACACCGCAGGCCTGCTGAGCGGGATGGTCATCGGGTTAATCGTATCCGGCGTGGTGCGGGCCACTGCGAAAACGCATTAATATTGGGGAAATTGAGAAGCAAAGTATTTGATATGTCTGGCGAAAAAAACATTGTTGAAGCGCAGGTTTTTGATGAAGTCCAGGGCCGCTATAACGGGCCGCAACTGGAACAGCGCATACTCAAGTTTTGGGAGGAGCATGCTATTTTTGAAAAATCCCTTGCCCAAAGCGCGTGCAAGCCGCGGTTCAGTTTCAACGAAGGCCCGCCCACGGCAAACGGCAAGCCGGGAATCCATCATGTGCTGGCGCGCGCGTTCAAGGACATTTATCCCAGATACAAAACCATGCGCGGCTACTATGCGCCGCGCAAGGGCGGCTGGGATACCCACGGCTTGCCGGTGGAGCATGAAATAGAAAAGCAACTGGGCATCTTTGACAAGAAGGAAATCGAAAGCCAAGTTGGCGTCGCCGAGTTCAACCGCCGCTGCCGCGAATCGGTGATGACCTACATCGGCGAATGGGAGCGGATGACCCGGCGCATGGGTTATTGGGTGAACCTTGACCAGGCTTACTATACGCTGGACAACGACTATATCGAGTCAACCTGGAATTTGTTAAAGCGAATTTGGGACAAGGGTTTGATCTACAAAGGCTACAAAGTAGTGCCGTATGATCCGCGCATTGGCGCCACGCTGTCATCCCACGAAGTGGCGCAAGGCTACCGGGAAGTTGAGGATCCTTCGATTACGGTGCGCTTTCGGCTTGCCGGCGAGGACAACACTTCGCTGCTGGTGTGGACCACCACGCCGTGGACCTTGCCGTCCAACTTGCTGCTGGCGGTGGGCGCGGATATCGACTACGCGCGCGTGGCCTGCGGCGACGAGATTTTGATTATGGCGCGGGCGCGGGTCGAGGCCACCCTCGCCGATGCGCCGCATGAAATCATCGACACGGTCAAAGGCTCGGCGCTGGTCGGCCGGCGCTATCAACGCCTGTTTGATTACTTGACGGTGGAATCGGGCGACTGCTTCCGCGTGGTTGCCGCCGATTTCGTCAGCACCGAAGACGGCACCGGCATCGTTCACACGGCGCCGGCCTACGGCGTCGATGACCTGGACCTGGCTAAGCGCGAAGGCTTGCCGGTGCTCCATGGCGTCGGCCTGGACGGCTGCTTTGTGGCCGAAGTCACGCCACTGGCCGGCAAGTTCTTCAAGGATGCCGATCCGATTATCATCGAGATGCTGAGCGAACGCGGCTTGATGTTTCGCGCTGAAAAAATGGTGCACAACTACCCATTCGGCTGGCGCACCGGCGACCCGCTAATCTACTACGCCAAGGAAGCCTGGTATATCAAGACCACCGCCATCAAGGACCGAATGGTTGCCCTTAACAAAACCATAAACTGGGTTCCCGAAACGATTCGCGATGGGCGGTTTGGAAATTGGCTGGAAAATAATGTCGATTGGGCGCTGTCGCGCGAGCGTTTTTGGGGCACGCCGTTGCCGCTGTGGAGCGACGGAGAAGGCGATTTTATTTGCGTCGGGTCGGTGCAGGAATTAGAGACGCTGACCGGCCAATCGTTGACCGATCTGGACTTGCATCGCCCGCAAATCGATCAAATCAAATTTACCAAAGCGGGGCGCGAGTACCGCCGGGTGCCGGAAGTGATCGATTGCTGGTTTGATTCCGGCGCCATGACCTACGCGCAGTGGCATTACCCATTCGAGAATCAGGACCTGTTCGAGAAGCATTTCCCGGCCGATTATATTTGCGAGGCGATCGACCAAACGCGCGGATGGTTTTATACGCTACACGCCATTGCCGCCTTGGTTGACGACAGCGTGGCCTACAAAAACTGTGTTTGCCTGAGTCACATCGTTGATGAACACGGCAAAAAAATGTCCAAGTCGCAAGGCAACATCGTCAACCCCTACGACGTGTTCGACACCATCGGCGCGGACGCGCTGCGTTGGTTGTTCCTGGCGCGCACCGCGCCGGATGCCCAAAAACGAATCTCAATAGATATTGTCAGGGAAGTCGCCGCCACCTTCGTCAACACCCTTTGGAACACCTACTCGTTTTTCGTGCTGTATGCCCGGCTGGATTCGGTTGACCTGAAAAGAGAGGTTGCCTGCGATTCCCGACCGGAAATCGATCAATGGATTTTAGCCCTTGCACATCAAACCATAAAAACCGCAACCGATGCGCTGGACAACTACGATGCTTTTGCTGCCGGGCAGGCTATCGAGAAACTGATAGACCAGCTTAGCAACTGGTATGTGCGAAGAAATCGCCGGCGATTCTGGAAGAGTGATGACGGCGATGACAAACAATCGGCTTACCTGACCTTGTACGAGTGCCTGGATATAGCGCAGCGTATCGTCGCGCCCTTTATGCCTTTCTTGAGCGAGGCCATGTATCAAAATCTATCAAAGTGCGACGAGCGGGCAAAACCAAGCGTGCACTTGGCACCATGGCCAGAATTTGATCCGGCCCGCCTTAACGATAAATTGGTGTTCGAAATGGATGTGGTGCAAACCATTGTTGGATTGGGGCGTTCGGCCCGCGAACAAAGCCGGGTCAGAGTGCGTCAGCCGTTGTCTCGCATCCTGGTATGCGTTGCCGATGCGAAGTGCCCGCAGGGTAAAGCGACGCAGGCCGCCGCGCGCAAGCATAGTCGCCAAATCCGTGAAGAGTTGAATGTCAAGACCGTGCAGTTCATTGAATCCGACGCCGAATTGGTCAGCTTCACAGTCGCTCCAAACTTCCCCAGATTGGGCCGGCGCTACGGAAAACTCATGCCCGCCATCAAAGCCGCGCTGGCAAGCGCAGACAGTGCCGTCATTGTTAGGCGGGTGCAGCAGCAGCGGAATTTTGAACTTGAAATTGATGGGCGGCGCATGGAATTTGAGCCTGAAGATATCCAAGTGCAAACCGCATCGGCTGCAGGCTATGCCTCGAGCAGCGCCGACGGTTGTCTGGTTGCTTTGGATACGTCGCTTGACCATGCCTTGATTATCGAAGGCCTGGCCCGGGAGCTGGTGCGCACTGTGCAAGACGCGCGCAAATCCGCCGGGCTGGAAATCTCGGACCGCATTGCGCTTGACATCATCGGCACCGACCAAGTCCTCGAAGCGTTGCAACAGCACCGTGATTATATAATGACAGAAACCCTTGCACTGGAGTTGCGCAGCGCCCGAGAAAAAAGCGATGACGAAAAAATCACTTCCGCGGTGGACGGCAAGCTCGACCACGGGTTTCGGGTAAACCGCTCCCTCGGAGACGATAGTTGGCAAATCGTATTGGCCAGACAGTAATTAATGACCACCAGAATCCAGTCCGCCTGAGTTAAAATCACTCGGATGAAAATACTCATTACCGGCGGAGCAGGATTTATCGGCGCGGCGCTGGGCGGCTGGCTGCTTGATCGCGGAGACACGGTTGTTGCGATCGATAATATGAGCGACTATTACGACGTCAGTCTGAAACAGGCGCGTCTGAATAATTTACAGTTAAACAACAATTTTTCATTTTTGCAAGCGGATATTGCTGACCGTGCTGCGATGCATGATTTATTTGCGGCGCACCAGTTTGACGCGGTCGCTAACCTGGCCGCCCAGGCCGGTGTGAGTTACTCCATAGAGAATCCGGCGGCCTATATCGACTCGAATCTGGTTGGTTTTGCCAACATACTGGAAGGATGTCGGCAGGGCCAGGCCGGGCATCTGGTGTATGCCTCCAGCAGCTCGGTTTACGGCAGCAACGCCAAACTGCCGTTTAACGAAAACCACCCGGTCGACCATCCTGTATCCCTGTACGGCGCGACCAAAAAAGCCAATGAATTAATGGCGCATAGTTACGCGCATTTATACGATTTGCCTTGCACTGGACTGCGGTTTTTTACCGTTTACGGTCCCTGGGGACGGCCTGACATGGCGTTTTTCAAGTTCACGCGACTGATGCTGAACGGCGAAAAAATACCGATATTCAATAACGGAAATCTGACCCGAGACTTCACCTACATCGACGATGTGGTCGAAGGTATCGTGCGCGTGATCGACGCGCCGGCCAGCGCGGACCCTGACTTCGACCGCTCCAACCCAACCCCGGAAAGCAGCGCGGCGCGCCACCGAATCTTTAACCTCGGCAACGGCAGCCAGGTTAATTTAATGGATTATATTCACGCCCTTGAACAGGCCTTAGGGATCAAGGCGCAATACCAAATGCTGCCGATGCAGCCTGAAGATGTGCTGGCGACCAACGCCGATATGAGCCGATTTAGCGCGCATTTTAAGTTCAAGCCGACAACAGGTATCGTTGCGGGCTTGGGTAAATTTGCCGCGTGGTATAAAGATTATTATAAGACCAAAGATTGAACAATACGACTTGAACAACACTCAGGCAAGGCTGATCAAAAAACTCAATGACGCCGAGGCGACCATCGGCGTCATTGGGCTCGGCTATGTGGGTCTCCCGCTATCGTTGCGATTTAGCACCGTCGGATACCAGGTCATCGGATTTGACATTGATGCCGACAAAGTCGCAAAACTAAACGCCGGCAAAAGTTATATCGAGCGCATCAAAGACACGCACATCGCGCAAGCGGTCGCGGCCGGCTTCACCGCCACCGATGACTACGCGATGAGCGCGCGCGCCGAGGCATTAATTATCTGCGTGCCAACGCCGCTCACCAAGCAGCGTGCGCCGGACTTGAGTTTTGTCATTGACGCCGTAGACGCCATCGCGCCGCACTTGCACGCCGGACAAGTGGTGTCGCTGGAGAGCACCACCTATCCGGGCACCACCGAAGAGGAGCTTTACCCGCGCATTAGCGCCACCGGCTTGACCGTGGGCGAACAAATATTTCTGGTTTACTCGCCTGAAAGAGAAGATCCCGGCAACCTTGATTTTGACGCCCGTAAAATCCCGAAAATTTGCGGCGGCTATACCGACCGATGTCTGCAGGTGGGATTAGCCCTGTACCGGAAGACGATTGATGTGGTTGTGCCGGTCAGCTCGGTCAAGGTCGCCGAAATGGCAAAGCTGCTTGAAAACATTTATCGGGCGGTGAACATTGGCATGGTCAACGAAATGAAAATGGTGGCTGATCGCATGGGCATTAACATTCACGAAGTCATCGAGGCCGCGAAAACCAAGCCTTTTGGCTTCACGCCGTTCTATCCGGGCCCCGGGCTCGGTGGTCATTGCATTCCCATCGACCCGTTTTATTTAAGCTGGAAAGCGAAAAAACACGGGGTCGATACCCGCTTCATTGAACTGGCCGGGGAGGTTAATACTGCGATGCCAAATTGGGTGGTTGAAAAACTCTCACAGGGCCTTGAACGTTTCGATAAAACTTTGGCTGGCGCTAAAGTTCTAATCCTGGGCATAGCGTACAAGAAGAACATTGATGATATGCGCGAGTCACCGGCGGTTGCGATTATGGCGTTGCTGGAAAATGCCGGTGCGGAAATCGCCTATTGCGACCCCTATGTGCCGGTTTTTCCACGCCTGCGCAATCATTATTTTGATTTAGCGAGCGTACCAATAACGCAACAGAATCTTGAGCAATTTGATGCGATATTGATAGCCACAGATCATGATTGTTTTGATTACCAGATGATCCAAAATCATGCCAGGCTAATTGTCGATACCCGTGGCAGATACGCGAAGTTCCAGACCGACACTATCATTCATGCCTAATCGGAACAGCGGATAAGAATACCGGTCAAGAAATTCGGGTCACAGCGCCGAGATTTTCTCGGTCTGCTCAACAATTCCGGATAGTCTTGCCTCAAGATCGGCCAACTTCTTCTTTTCATTCTCCACCACTGCCTCCGGCGCTTTGGAAACAAACCCTTGATTGGCTAACTTTTTAGCCGTTTTGTCGAGTTCATCCCGGGTCTTGCTCGCCAATTTGTTCAGTCGATCCAGCTCGGCATCCTGGTCGATTAGTCCGGCAATCGGGATCAATAGTTTCATATTGTCGACCATGGCGATGGAAGATTCCGGCGGCTCATCGCCATCGCCCAGGATGCCGATGGATGCGGTTTTGCCGACCGCTTCAATGCTGGATACGTTGCGCTTCAGCCGTTCGAGATCGGCGGGCGACGCATGCGCGAGCAACACCGGCACGAGTTTGCCCGACGCGATATTCAGTTCGCCCTTGATGTTTCTGATGGCGAGGATAACCTGCATGACCCATTCCATTTCCTGTTCCGCCTGCGGGTCAATCTTGTCGGCATCAAACTGCGGATACGGCTGGGTCATGATGGTCGCGCCGCGCTTGCCCGCCAGCGGCGCGATGGCCTGCCAAATTTCCTCGGTGATGAACGGCATGATCGGATGGATAAGGCGCAGCATGGCTTCCAACACCCTCACCAAAGTTCGCCGCGCCGCGACTTGCGCCGCGTCATCGTCATCGTTATTGCCATGGACGGCCTGTATGTCGCGGGCGCTGGATGCGCAGGAGCGACCATCGCCATCGCCATCATTAAGCACCGGCTTGCATAGCTCCAAATACCAATCGCAATACTTGTTCCAGACCAAGTCGTAAATTTCCTGCGCCGCCAAATCGAAGCGATATTTATTGATCGCCTGGTCTATTTTTAACTCGCTGCGCTGCAGTTGCGACACCATCCATTTATCCGCGCTGGAAAGCGCAACCTCAGTGGACCCCAATCCAATTGAATCCTGTCCGCAGTCCTTGCCTGCGGCGTTCAGCAACACAAAGCGCGCGGCATTCCAGATTTTGTTGCAGAAGTTGCGATATCCTTCAATGCGCCGCAAATCAAAATTAATGTCGCGGCCGGTTGACGCCAGCGCGGCAAAAGTGAAACGCAAGGCATCGGCGCCAAAACCGGGGATGCCGTCGGGATAATCGGTGCGGGTTTGTTTGGCGATGCTTGAAGTTAGGTGCGGCTGCATCATGCCTTTGACGCGCTTGTCGACCAGCGCATCCCGTTCAATGCCGTCGATCAAGTCAATCGGATCCAGCACATTGCCTTTTGACTTGGACATCTTTTGGCCATGCGCGTCACGAATCAAGCCATGAATATAAACCTGCCGGAATGGCGCTTGCCCGATAAACTTGGTGCCCATCATAATCATCCTGGCGACCCAGAAAAATATAATATCAAACCCGGTCACCAAAACACTGGTAGGATAAAAGGTATTCAGCCGCTCGGTTTTTTGCGGCCAGCCCAGCGTGGAAAACGGCCACAACGCGGAGCTGAACCAGGTATCGAGCACATCGTCGTCCTGGCGCAGTTTGCGATTGTTCGGCAACGCATATTTTTTGCGCACGGCGGCTTCGTCCTTGCCGACATAAATATTGCTTTGCTCGTCATACCAGGCCGGAATGCGGTGTCCCCACCAAATCTGCCGCGAGATGCACCAGTCTTCGATATTCTCCAGCCATTGAAAATAGGTCTTGCGCCAATTGGCCGGCACAAATTCGATAGTGCCGTCGCGCACCGCCGCGATCGCCGGGTCGGTGATTTTCGCTTTGCCGCCGGGACGGCCATCTTCAAGTTTATCGCGGGTCAGATCGACATACCATTGGTCGGTCAAATACGGCTCGATGACCGCGCCGCTGCGGTCGCCTCGCGGAATCATCAGCGCATGATCGTCAATGCGCTCCAACCATCCTTGCGCTTGCAAATCAGCGACGATCTTGGCGCGCGCTGCAAACCGATCCAGTCCGATATACGCCTTAGGAATCAGTTCCCCTTCATCAATATCTCCATCATTCACATTGCCCCTGATGGCGGCGTCATCGGTGAACACGTTGATCAAGCCGCCGTGAATCTGCTCGGTCATTGCCTGCTTGTGGCGATGACGCAGCCACACCTGATAATCGTTGTGGTCGTGCGCCGGGGTGATCTTCACGCAACCGGAGCCAAACTCAGGGTCGACATACTCGTCCGCGATGATGGGCAGTTTGCGCTTAGTCAGCGGCAACGCGACCAACTTGCCGACCAAGTGCGTGAATCGAGAATCATCGGGATGCACCGCCACCGCGCTGTCGCCCAACATCGTCTCCGGCCGTGTGGTGGCGACCGTGAGATAGCCTTCGCCATCATCAAGCGGGTAACGCAAATGCCACAGACTGCCTTGCTCCTGCTGCGATAAAACCTCAAGGTCGGACAGTGCGGTATGCAAAACCGGATCCCAGTTCACCAGCCGCTTGCCGCGATAAATAATGCCCTCGTCAAACAACTCGACAAACACTTGCACGACCGCTTCGCTTAACCCTTCATCCATAGTGAACCTTTCGTTTTCCCAATCGCAAGATGCGCCCATGCGCCGCAGTTGCTGCGCGATGGTGCCGCCGGATTCGGATTTCCATTGCCACACTTTTTCGATGAACTTCTCGCGACCGTAATCGTGGCGGGTTTTGCCCTGCGCATTGATCAACCGCTCCACCACCATCTGCGTGGCGATGCCGGCATGATCCATGCCCGGCTGCCACAAAGTGCGGCAGCCCTTCATCCGATGATATCGGATTAAAGCATCCATGATGGTGTCCTGAAACGCATGACCCATATGCAAACTACCCGTAACATTCGGCGGCGGTATCATGATGCAGTAAGGCGGCTTGTGCGGGTCGGGCGGACCCGGGGAGAAGCGCCCCTGCTGCTCCCAGTGGCGATACCAGCGCGATTCGATATCGCCTGGGTTATAGGGTTTGTCCATGGTCATTACGAAAAATGCCATCGCAAACATGTAGTTTTTTAAGCCGCATCTTTTTACGCGTTAATAAATTTGCACTTGGGCTTTGCGGCTTTCTTCTCGGCACGGCTAAATAATCCCTTGCCTTTCCAACTTGGCTCGCAACTCCACGTTCCCTTTCAATCGGTTGCATCTGCCGCACAGCAACTGCAAGTTTTCAAGATAATTCCCGCCGCTGATCTCCCCAACTTTGAGTGGTTTAGGGTAGCCCAAAGTCTGCCTAGTGTCCGATAATTGTCGCCGATTCCTCGTAGAGGGTAGGTAAGGAGTTTTTGTGCATACGAAATTTTGTGCCATGATTATGTCCAGTGCGGGCATCAAAATCCACAAGCATTTGTGCCCGTTCAAGGGTTTGTAAAAAACCTTCCCACTTGAATTTTTTCAACATTATGACTTTGGAATATTTATAAAATTCCGTGCCGTCTTCTTTTTTAACTTCGGCTTGTACATAAATGCTATTCGGTAATTTAGTTCCCGCCCTATGTTGTAAATCATCAAAGCCCCAATAAGGTTGCGGCTCTAACTCCCCGAGTCCAGACTTATCTTTCACTCCACCAAGCCATTCCTCATGATGGCTAGCCACGGCGGAGGCATCAAACGATATAAGTACCCGACTTGTTGTCCGATCAATTTTTACCACAAATCCTCGGTTGCTTCTTGAGAGAGCATGAATGGTTTGCCGAAAACTCATTTCACCCTCTGGGTATTTATTGCCAGCTTCCGTGTGTTGCCAGCCATATTGCGGCAAAAGTATCATTGGTACAAATTTTATGGCGCGAGGGGACGGTTCCATATGAAGCAAGGTCGTGAGTGCTAAAGTGCCTAATCGTTGCGTCTTGAGTTCCCACTCCGCCGCATTGGGCATTGGCAGATTGTTTTCTTCTATTCCAAGCAGGTCTTCCAAAGTATTGCCGACCGCGCCATCGTTGCCGGGGCGAGCATTAGGAATCCAACCCATTGCCGCAATCTTTTTAAGCTCTTCTATTAAAGATTGTTTTGTATAAATTTTTGTCACTGTTCTTAAAACAAAACCGACTGAATAATATTCTGTTCTATGCGTTCTCGTGCCATCTTACAGTACTCAGGTGATATATCAATCCCGATGTAGTCCACTTCGGCATTGATTGCCGAAAGAGCCGTGGTGCCGGAACCCATGAAAGGATCAAGTATGCTTTTTGCGGATGTGGATGAAACAATCCTGTCAATCAAAGCGATAGGGAAAGGTGCGGGATGTTCGTTTTTCATCTCCTGCGTAAACTCCCACACATCACCATATTTGTTTGATTGTTCTGAAAGTTTAAACTTGGATTTGGCAATAAGGTAAATGACTTCATAGGTTGGCAAAAAATAACCGGGATTAAAATTGAATCCGCCTTTTCTTCGCCAAATAATAATTTGGCGAACCGGAAATTCGTCGACTATGTCGTGTCGGTCTTGGAGCAGACCTTTTTGAACCCGCCATTTGTGATTATAAAAAATCGCTCCATCTTCCGGTATGATACGCATCATTTCTTGCAGACAAGATTTTTGCCAATCAACATATTTATCATGGGGCATACAATCATCGTGATGCGAATAACCATTTTGCAATGCGGCGTTGGCCCACTTGCCACAACTACTGCCTTTCATGCCATTGCCGGTGGAATTTTTTAAATTATAAGGAGGTGATGTGACTACCAAATCAATTGACCTATCGGGAATCTCTCTCATGACTTCAAGAGAGTCTCCGCAAACAATCTTATTTTTAAAATCCCTTGGGAACTCCCTGTTCCTGCCAGTGCCCGAATTCCCCGCTTTTTTTTTGTCTTGTTTAATTTTCATTCTCGTTTAGTTCCAATAAGTGGAAGATTCTTTGCCAAGTTCCTCTGGGTTGGTGACTTCAGCCAGCGAAGATATGGAGGTTTAGCTGCGGTTATCACATACGGTGCATTTTTTGTATCGCCACACTGCACGGTTTGCTGGGCAATTAGTAACAGGCCGTCCTTTGTGATGTAGGTAATTCTCACACCTTTTTGCTTGTTCATTTTATTACCTTACGATAAAACACGATTAATTAAAAGCCCGCTTCTTCGTCCGTTTCTTTTTTTGCCCGCCATTTAAAGCCAGCAATTTTACTCGTCAGTGTTTTTATGCGTATCACTAAAAATCTGCGCAAGTCTTGCGTAAGATTCTTTAGGCAATGTGTGCGCAAGTTTTATCAAAAGATTATCTCCGCTACGAAGCAAGCGTTTTTGAACATTCTCGCCTATTTCTTCCCCCCTTTGCACTTCGTCTTCAGTCAAATCCATTCCCCTGATTATGGCACCCACGCGCATCGCCTCCTGCCCGGTAAAACCAACGATTTTCGCGGATTTGACGAAGTGGTTGTGGCAAGGAGTCTAGCGTTTCCGACATTCGTGCCGATTTGGGACTATTTTTAGAGAGTTTGGCTTGCAAGTGAAAGAGCATCCTTTGCAAGTGGAATAGTTTCCTTTGCATCTCAAACTCGGTTGAACGAGCGAACCTGTAGTCGCGCTTCAGGATTAGAAAAAGGCTTGCAATCCGGTTTGCGCGCGACCGAGAATCAACGCATGGATATCGTGAGTGCCTTCGTAAGTATTCACTGATTCGAGATTGCACATGTGACGTATAACGTGGTATTCATCGGACACGCCATTGCCGCCATGAATATCGCGCGCCTGTCTGGCAATATCCAGCGCTTTACCGCAGTTGTTGCGTTTGATCATGGAAATATTTTCGACCGCACAGGCATCATCGTCCAGCAAACGTCCTACTCGCAAACAGGCCTGTAAGCCTAGTGTAATTTCGGTTTGCATATCCACCAGCTTTTTCTGGATCAGTTGGTTTTGCGCCAGCGGTCGTCCAAACTGGGTGCGCGCCAGCGCGTAGTTGCGGGCAGCGTGCCAGCAAAATTCAGCTGCGCCCAAGACCCCCCAGGCGATGCCATAGCGCGCCTTGTTCAAACATCCGAAAGGGCCCTTTAGCCCTTCCACCCCGGGCAAAATATTGTCTTCCGGCACAAACACATCCTGCATCACTATTTCACCGGTGACCGAAGCGCGCAGACTCATCTTGCCTTCAATCTTTGGCGTGCTAAAACCGTCCATATCGCGTTCCAGAATGAAACCGCGGATGACCCCGTCGAGCTTCCCCCAAACTATGGCAAGGTCCGCAATCGGTGAATTGCTGATCCACATTTTGCTGCCGTTCAATTGATAGCCGCCATCAACTTTCCGGGCCCGTGTTTTCATGCTGCCGGGGTCGGAGCCGTGATCGGGCTCGGTCAGGCCGAAACAACCAATTAGTTCGCCAGTGGCTAATCCGGGCAGGTATTTCTGTTTTTGTTGTTCGCTGCCATAAGCGTATATCGGATGCATCACCAAAGAGGATTGCACGCTCATCGCCGAGCGATAACCGCTGTCCACGCGCTCAACTTCCCGGGCGATGAGGCCATAACAAACATGGTTCAGGCCAGCGCCGCCGTATTGCTCCGGCAGTGTGCTGCCTAACATGCCGAGCTCGCCAAACCGCCGCATGATGTTTGGATCAAAATTCTCAAAGCGGTTGGCTTCCACGATGCCGGGCATGAGTGCATGGTCACAAAACTCCCGAACGCTATCGCGCACCATGCGCTCGTCCTCGCGCAGTTGAGAATCAAAATAGAATGGGTCTTGCCACTGAAATCGAGGGGGAAATGGAGGGGGAAACGAGGGAGCAGCCATCATTTATTTCCGGGTTAATTGTTGCGGCGATCCAGTTTGGACATGTTCGCCAACAGCAGCATCAGCATGCCGCCGGCGAACGCTAGCCAGCCGATTAGCGGCATTGATGAAAGTCGCTGAGGATCAGGAAGCGCGATGAAAGCGGCGATGAGCAATCCAACGCCAAACACTGTTTTAATTGTTTTGTTATGCTGATAGGCAATTTGATTTTTTAACTTCTCAACTTCCCGGTCCTGGGTGCGTATGATCATTTCATCGTTTTTCAATCGATGCATCAGTTGATGCGCCAGCCCCGGCAATTCTGGCGCCAGGGTAAAAAGGTTCGGCAACTCGCGCTTGATGGTTCTTATCGCGGCGCGCGGTCCAATTTGTTCGTTGGTCCACTTTTCAAGAAATGGCTTGGCGGTTTCCCAAAGATCAAGCTGCGGGTAAAGCTGTCGACCCAAACCCTCGATATTCAACAGCGTCTTTTGCAGTAACACCAACTGCGGCTGCACCGGCATATTAAATCGCCGCGCCACACGAAACAGATCCACTAAAAATACGCCGAATGAAATTTCGCTAATCGGACGCGAGAATATCGGCTCGCACACGGTGCGTATTGCGCCTTCGAAATCTTCCGTATTGGTGCCTGGCGGAACCCACCCTGCTCGAATATGCGCATCGGCGACACGGTGATAATCTCTATTGAAAAACGCCAGTAAATTTTCCGCCAGATAACGTTTATCGGCAGTACTCAATGTGCCCATAATGCCAAAATCAACGGCCCGGTATTGCCCATCCTCGGATACGAAAATATTGCCCGGATGCATATCCGCATGAAAGAAGCCGTCGCGAAAGGCTTGCGTGAAAAAAATCTCGACGCCGGCATGGGCTAACTTTTTCATGTCGATGCCGGCGGCTTTTAGTCGCGCCACATCGCGAATGGGGATGCCGTGAATTCTTTCCATTACCAATACATTGCGATTGGTATGCTGCCAATAAACTTGTGGAATATAAATTAAATCGGAATTTTCGAAGTTGGCTTTTAGCTGACTGGCGCTGGCCGCTTCGCGCATCATGTCCAATTCGTCATGAATGGTTTTGTCGTAGTCAGAAACTATTTCTCTTGGCTTCAAACGTTTTCCCTGAGACCAATAACGATCCGCCAAATCCGCCAGCACATACAGCAATTCAAGATCCTTTTCGATAATAGATTCAACGTCAGGGCGTAAAACTTTGACCACGACATCAGAACCATCGTGTAATTGTGCATAGTGTACCTGGGCAACCGACGCTGAAGCGGTGGATTCTTTTTCAAAGGTCGTAAAGTGATTTTCCAGTTTGTCGCCATAAGCCGCTTCAATAATCTTGACCGCTTCATCCCCCGGGAACGGCGGCACCTGATCTTGAAGCTTGACAAGAGACTGGGCGATATCCGCCGGCAACAAATCCGGGCGGGTGGAAAGCACCTGGCCGAACTTCACGAATACCGGCCCCAATTCCTCCAATGCCATGCGCAGCCGCTCGCCTCTCGGCAACTCATGTTGCCGGCGCACCGGAATCAGTTTGAATAGAACAGCGTAGGGGCGAAATAAATGCAATGCGGACACGAATTCGTCCAAACCGTGTCGGGTCAGGACGCGGGCGATTTTCAGCAAGTGGAAAAGGTTTTTAGTCAAGGATTGGCCTAAGGATTATCAGACTTTAAGGATGCGGATTTTTCTGCAGACGCATAATTCTTTGTTCCAGGCGGTCCGTGTCGGCGCGCAACTTATCCACCGAATCCTGGAATCGTTGCATCGCCAGGTTAGTGACTAACACCCGCGCCTCCTCTTGCAAAAATTCCCCGGCGTTGTGCCGGGATAAATCCAGCGACTGCGAAGCCCAGCGGCCGAAATTTCGGGCAACATTTCCTGCTTTCCTTGCGGGCGTGTCGCCAATGTGCCGAGCCAGCAATTCCTCCCAATCCATGTCCAGCTGCGACAATATTTTCTGAAAAGCCTGCCCGGTGTCGGCATCGCCTTGCATAGTCACCCGTCCGTCGGACAACACCCCGCTGCCGGTTCCCGCTGTGCCGAGTTTGGCAAACGCCATCGCCGATCCGGTTAAAGTGACATCCGCTTCAGCATTGCATTGCCGCAAAATTTCCATTTCCCCATTTGCTGGAACCAGAAATAAGGTGATGCGCGGCATGGTGATTTCAATACACAGAACCTTGCCGTCCAGTTCGGCGAGCTTTTCCTTGCTATCAGGGTCAACGCTCAAAAGAACGGTGGAAGTTCGGTTTAAAAAATCAAAAAATGCGCTCATTCTGGAAATCTTAAAATTGGCGGCGGCCGCGACCTAAAACTTAAACCCCAGGTGAAGCGCGACGATGCCGGCACTCAGGTTGTGATATTTAACCTCGTCAAAACCGGCTTCCAGCATCATTTTCCGCAATGTTTCCTGGTCCGGGTGCTGGCGTATGGATTCAACCAGATACCGATAACTGCGCTCATCATCGGTCACCCATTTTCCTATTTTTGGAATGGCGTTGAACGAATAACAGTCATAAATTTTACTGAGCCTGGGCAGCGCTGGTTTTGAGAATTCCAATACCATCATCCGCCCGCCTGGCTTTAGCACCCGATACATTGATGCCAATGCTTTCTCTTTGCGCGTGACATTGCGTAATCCAAATGAAATAGCGACGCAATCGAATTGATCTTGTTCAAACTCCAGATTTTCCGCGTCGGCGATGGCGTATTCGATATTACCCACCAAGCCCGCATCGATCATTTTTGATTTTCCTAAGGCCAGCATATCCGCATTGATATCGGTCAGCACGATTCTTCCGCTTGGTCCAACCTGCTTGGCAAAGTGACGCGCCAGGTCGCCGCTGCCGCTGGCAACCTCTAACACATGCCCGCCCGGCTTAAGCCCGCTCAGGCAAACCGCAAATCGCTTCCATAATCGATGCAGCCCGAACGACATGATATCGTTCATGAGGTCATATTTCGATGCCACCGAACTGAACACATCGCCGACCAACTTTTCCTTGGCCGATTCATCCACCTGTTGATAACCAAAATGGGTTTGATTTTCGGTGCGCTCGGATGCGCGGCTTTGCGGTTGGTTCATCAAATTTAACTCGTGCGACCTAAAGGCGCGCCAAAAATCATGCGTCCAATTTTCTGGAATGGCCGGCTTCATCCAATCTTTGCATATAAATGGCCCAGTTTTCCGCCTGATGCTTGCCGAGTTGATACAGCGTTTCCCAGGAAAAAATGCCGGTGTTGTGACCATCATCGAATACCGGCTTGATCGCATAATTTCCAATCGGCTCAATGGCGTCAATGTTGACGCGCTCCTTGCCAATTTGCAGCACTTCCTGCCCCGGCCCATGGCCTTTCACTTCAGCGGACGGAGAATGCACTCTCAGGTACTCGCAACTTAAATCAAATGATTCGTCATCAAACGTCACCGTCAATATTCTGGCGCGCCGATTTAAATTTATTTCTGTGGGAACGTGTTTGCTCATTGATAGCAATACTAATATAAAGAATATTGTGAATCTTATATTTTACGCGAAATTGCGGGAGGCGGATTGTCCTGTCAATTCCGAACAACAGGCATTGACTGCCAAGATAACGGTATTATCGAGCTGGCACTTGACTAAGTCGGGAATTTCTCACGGAAATTTCTCAGGGGATTTTCTCAGGCGTCGGCTTGTAACCAATGGGCAATTTGCTCCGCGTAGTAAGTTAGAATTCCGTCACAACCGGCGCGCTTAAAACCCATCATCGCCTCCAGCACCACTGGTTTTTCCTCGAGCCATCCCTGTGCGCTTGCCGCTTTGAACATCGCATATTCGCCGCTGACCTGGTAGGCGAATGTTGGCATGCCAAAAGCTTCCTTTACCCGCCAAATAATATCTAAATAGGGCATTCCCGGCTTGATCATAATCATATCCGCGCCTTCGGCAATATCCAGCGCCACCTCCCGCAACGCTTCATCGCCATTCGCCGGATCCATTTGATAACTGTATTTGTTTGCGCCGGCCAAGTTCCCGGTTGAGCCAACGGCATCCCGGAACGGCGCGTAGTAGTTGGAGGCGTACTTTGAGGCATAGGACAGAATTTTTGTATTGGAAAAGCCGTTGTCCTCCAAGGCCTGCCGAATCGCGCCAACCCGGCCATCCATCATATCCGATGGCGCAACCACATCCGCGCCGGCATCGGCATGGCACAGCGCCTGTTTCATCAATGCCTCCACCGTTCTTTCATTGACCACATAGCCGGTTTGGTCGGTCAGCCCATCCTGGCCGTGGCGGGTATACGGGTCCAACGCAACATCAGTGATCACGCCTAAATCCGGCACGGCGTTTTTAATGGCTTTAATGGCTCGTGGAATTAATCCTTTATCATTCCAGGCTTCCTCGGCGCCGTCGGATTTTACCGCCAACGGCGTGACTGGAAATAACGCTATCGCTGGAATGCCCAACGCATAAAAAGTCTTGCATTTCTCGACCAATAAATCGATTGACCTTCTTGAAACGCCCGGCATGGAAGAAACCGGCTCGGTTTTAGCGTTGCCTTCCATAACAAACACCGGTTGTATCAAATCGTTAGTGGTCAACATGGATTCGCGCATCAATCTGCGGCTAAATTCATCCTTGCGCATCCGTCGCGGCCGGATGCCAGGAAAAGCGCCCTGTTGTGGATGACCAACCATAAACCAGCTCAAACTCCGCACAACTTTATTTCTTGGCTTTCTTTTTCGCGATCTTCTTTGCCGGCCGCTTGACCGCTTTCTTGTTCGCTGTTTTTTTAGCCAGACTCTGCTTGGCTATTTTCGTCCCGATTGTTTTTGTGGCCGTTTTCTTAGCCGTTTTCCTGGCAGTTGATTTCTTTGATGCCGGTTTTTTTGAAGCCGTTTTTTTGGCTACCGACTTTTTAGTCATTGGTTTTTTTGGCTCGGTTTCCTTGAAACCGGTTTTCTGGTTGATTTTTTAGACGTTTTTTTGGCTACCTTTGTTGCTGCAGGCTTGGTCACGATTGCAGCTGCCTTGTTCTTTTTGCTTATCGGTTTTTTTCTTGTTACCGCCTTGCTGATTGACTTGCTCGCCGCTTTCTTTTTCCGCGTTGTTTTTTTGGCGGTTTTTGATTTTTTCGCCGTCACCTTCTTTTCGGAGAGCGTTTTCCCGGCCGCCTTTTTCCTTGCTATCTTTTTCCGGGCGGTTTTTTTGCTTGCCTGTGTTGCAGCGGCGCCTTTTATTGTGGCACGGGTTGCGGTTCTCTTTTTTGGCGATGCCTGGTTTGCCGTAGCCTCCAACCCGACGCGGTTTATTTGGCCGCCGGCAATAATCGTTGCATCCATTTCATCGTTTGTGTCGGCCGCAGTCTCCAGTGTTTTAATCTCCAAAGGCCGAATTTCCAGATCAACAATCTCGCACAACTTTTGATGGATTTCATCGACTTCGCCGGCGCCCGGCATGGTGCGCAATTTGTGCTGGGCGCGGTAATAGGTGATAAGCGGCATGGTTTCTGCGTGATAGACGCCAATGCGCACTCGCGCGGTCTTTGCGGTGTCGTCAACCCGGGACGCCAACACGCCGCCGCATTTATCGCATTTGTTTTTAACCGCCGGTGGCGAAAAGTGCTTATTGTAGATCGCGCCGCACTTATCACAGCCCATCCTGCCAATTATCCTTTTAACCAAAGCATTGTCATCAACGTCGATGTTGATTGCAATTTGCAACGTCTTGCCCAACATGCCCAACAAGGTGTCCAAAGCCTGCGCCTGGGGAATGTTGCGCGGGTAGCCGTCGATAATAAAGCCGCGCTTGGCGTCCCTTTTTCGCAGTCTTTCCTCCAGCAATTTGAGCACAACCTGATCATCCACCAGCCGCCCTTCGGCCATGGCCTGTTTGGTTTCCTCATTCAGGACTTCATCATTTTTCAATGCTTCCCTTAACAGATCACCGGTTGAGATTTGGGGAACGCGGTATCGCTGCGCTAATATCTTCGCTTGGGTGCCCTTACCGGAACCGGGCCCTCCTAAAATGGCTACTCGCATGACTGACTCTTTGTTGGTGTATACGGAGAAATCGGGCAAACAGACTACTCGTTGTTGGTCATAAGGTCAACTACTTGTCCGGGTTCTTGAATTCAACCCCGAAGTGCAACAGGTGGGTTGATGCCGAATAATGCCTGATTTGGTGTTTTCATGCCAAGCCATCGGCCGGCCGGCAAGGATTATGGGGCCGCGGGCAGCGGGCGAGTTCCGGGTTGATCGCGGTCGCCGTCAACGTTCATGCCGCCGGCGGTGATTCCAGTGAATGGATTTCATCTCAGACCGCCCGATTTTTTATCCTCTTATACCCTCATGTGAATCTGAGCCTATACAATAGCAAGCCGCAATATCAAACAAGAACGCAGTCCAAACGCGGGCTAAATTGACATGCAATGGCGCAATAGGTACAGTCCACCTTCATTTTCATGCCGAGGTGGCGGAATTGGTAGACGCGCTAGCTTCAGGTGCTAGTGGGCGATTGCCCGTGAAGGTTCAAGTCCTTTCCTCGGTACCATGCCCCGTGCTCCCTACGCCAAAATATACTATGTTTAATGCCAGCAGATCTCACTTAGCCGAAGTTGAAGAAAGTTACTTTGAACACCAGGGCGTGGCATTTCGTTACGCTGGAAATTGTTTGAAAGCGGCGATAATGGCATTCGTTCATGGAATGGCGCCAGGCTGGTTTCAAACCAGTGCCAGCGATCTGGTCAAGCAACTCGCGAATAATAGAAAACTGCAAGCCTGATCCATGGTTGCGGAGGGCCGCCCGCACATACCACAACGCGAACACATCGAATCCATAGAAAAACGCTTGTGGGGCGCGGCTCTTGCAACCATCCGCTCCAGATTGAATCGGCAAACCTGCTTTTCCACGCTCTGATGAAGTCATTCCTGCAAAGAAGATATGATGGCGCGGGCGTCATGGAAAACATCGTTGCGTGGATTCCACTAACGCGCTTTATCGCAACGCATTGCATAACGAAGATAATGCGCCGCCATTTTGGTTTCTCGAAGTTGCGGATATGAATGAAGCTGACTTTAAAACCTGAAAAACGCTGGATGTGATGGTGGTGAAATTTTTCAAGTCAATCAAACGACCGCTTATTTCAGCTATTCAAATCGCCTGGTGAACGGGCTGGGCGTGACCACTCAGGGGGACACCATTGGATATTATAAAGGTGGGTATTATAAAGGCGTAAATTTTCCAACTACGGCAAAAATAGCCTCCCTAATCTCAAGCAATCTAGGTACTTTGATCCGCCCCCAGTCTTCTCTCTAGCCGTCTGACACCAGCGGAGACAATCAATATCAATGCCAAGTACTCGATTACCAGCACCGTATAGATTTCCAGCGGACGGTATTCGATAACGACTAATTCGTTGGCCCGGCGGGTTAATTCTTGCATACCAATAATTGAAACAAGAGAAGACATCTTGAGCATATAGACCAATTGATTGCCCAATGCTGGCAACACGCGACGAATCGCCTGGGGCAGGATAACGAAGCGCATGGTATCAGGGTAACCCAGGTTAATAGAAAGGGCGGCTTCTTTTTGCCCTTTATCGATAGACTGAATCCCCGCGCGAAAAATTTCCGCTTGAAACGCGCTGTCCGACAACGCCAGCGCAATAACCCCGGCCCAAAAAACGTTAACCTCAATACCTGCAACTATAGGCAAACCATAATAAACCCATAAAATTAATACTAAAATAGGTATCGCTCTAACGATCTCGACGTACACCCGATTGACCATTCGCCAATGTTTTTTTGAAGACAATCCGGGTAAAGCGACAAGTAATCCCGCCACAATCGAAATCACGATCGCCGTGAAGGATAGCAATAAGGTATTCCAAAGTCCGCCTATTAAAAATTGCAGATTTGTTTGACCTGCGCTCTTGAAGGGAGAAACCACATACCAGCCCCAATTAACGTCACCACATCCAGCAAGCGTTACCGTTATCAAACAGAGGATGCTCAGTTTAATTCCGTTTCCCAGCTGCTTCATAACTAGTGATGCAATATCTGCTGTAAAAATTTCTGACATCGATCACTTTCCGGTTCGGTGAAAAACTTGTTTGGAGTGGATTTTTCGATCAATTTTCCATTGTCCATGAACACCATCGTATCAGCAACTTTACGGGCAAAACCCATTTCATGGGTAACACAAATCATCGTCATACCTGATTCCGCCAAGTTGATCATGACCTCCAATACCTCGGAAATCATCTCCGGATCTAATGCGGATGTAGGCTCATCAAACAACATGATTTTGGGTTCCATACATAACGATCTAGCAATAGCGACACGTTGTTGTTGCCCGCCAGATAATTGGCGGGGCAGTTTATTTGACTGATCGGCGATATTGACTTGATTAAGATATTTCGTTGCGTGTTGTTCCGCTTCGACCCGAGAGAACCGGCGTACTCGAGTCAATCCCAAGGTCAAATTTTCAAGCGCCGTGAGATGCGGAAACAGATTGAAGTGCTGGAACACCATGCCAATATAATTTCGAGCGGCAACAATATTTTTTTTACTATCATTAAGTTCGTATCCATTCACAACAATCGCCCCTTTTTCATGGCGCTCCAATCGATTAATACAGCGAATAAGAGTCGATTCTTCCTGATCCAGATGGTCCGCAAACAACAACCCGCTCTCCTGGTCTCACGTCAAGACTAATACTGTTTAGCGCTCGGAACGCACCAAACCACTTGCTCACGTCGCTGATTTGGATAACGGGGCTTTGGGTGTCGAGGTTCAAAACAGGATTGTGGTCAAGAGTTGCATTGATATTTTTTTTTAAATGTTTGTGCGTGAGCTATTATGCACAGGTATAACAGTGTAATGCAGCTTGTGGTTTGTTCGCAGTTTGTTATAGTGCTCTTTAAAATGACGAATCTTAAATGTTATTTAGTATATGGAGAAATGATGAAAATTCCAAAGACAATCAAATCAATAATTAGCACCGCCGCACTCACTTTATGTGTCGGTCAATTCGCATTCGCTGATAGTGCCTTGCAAGACATTCTCGATTCTGGAACGTTAAAGGTCGGCACTACCGATGATTGGAACCCCATGACAATGAAAAATCCAGCCACTAATAGCTATACAGGCTATGACATAGACGTAATGACGGCACTAGCCAATGATCTTGGCGTAGAAGTTGAATTTGTGCCAACTGACTGGAAGACGCTTGTTAACGGCATCGTCTCTGGGAAATACCACCTGACCGGCAGTGCTTCAATTCAGGCTAGTCGCGCAAAAGTCGCTGGCTTCTCTGATAGTTATTTCTCCGTGGCAACCGTGCCGCTGACACTCAAGAAACACGCTGATCGCTTTAGTAGTTGGGAAGATCTGAATAACGCGGATGTGATCGTTGCGGCAACTCTTGGAACAACTCAAGAAGACCAGGTTAAAAAATTCTTCCCTAATGCGTGACATAAGATAGTGGAAGCGCCGGCCCGAGACTTTCAAGAGGTTTTGGCTGGTCGTGCTGATGCACACATCACATCCAATGTGGAGGCTTATAAATTGGTGGAACAATACCCCGACATGATGATTGTCCCGGTAGCGGAAGCCAGGGCGCGCACGCCAGTTGCCATGCTCATGCCACAATCTGATCAGGTATGGCTTAATTTCGTTAACATCTGGATAGGGCTGCAACAAGAACGAGGATTCTTTCGTGAGTTGGGGCGAAAGTGGAAGCTGAATAACTAATGGGAAAATCTCGCATAGCACCCCCCCCCCCCCCCCCCCGTAGGGTTGTGAATTGCAGATAGCCCTTGGTCGGTTATACTGAGTCGGGCCCGGGCTATCGCACCATGCAGTTGTGAATTGCAGATAGCCCTTGGTCGGTTATACTTAGACATCAGTTTGCACCGCGTTGACGAACGTTGTGAATTGCAGATAGCCCTTGGTCGGTTATACTTGGCAGACCAAATACAACGATTGCCAAAAGGTTGTGAATTGCAGATAGCCCTTGGTCGGTTATACTTTTTTCCTTCAGCGCGTTGACCGCGCTCCAGTTGTGAATTGCAGATAGCCCTTGGTCGGTTATACTGCGACCGTGGCCCGCTTCGACGCGCCATCGGTTGTGAATTGCAGATAGCCCTTGGTCGGTTATACTAAGAGAAGCGGAAAGCGCATGAACAAGAAAGTTGTGAATTGCAGATAGCCCTTGGTCGGTTATACTATCGTCATCGACGTGCCGTTGATAACCTTTGTTGTGAATTGCAGATAGCCCTTGGTCGGTTATACTTGTCACGCACTTCAGCACCGACCACGTCGGGTTGTGAATTGCAGATAGCCCTTGGTCGGTTATACTTCGGTATCTGGACAATATTACCGACTGATGGTTGTGAATTGCAGATAGCCCTTGGTCGGTTATACTTGTTGCGGTGAGGAGGTCGCGGTGATGGCGGTTGTGAATTGCAGATAGCCCTTGGTCGGTTATACTAAATAGGGGGGTGGTTGCAATGAGTTGGTGGTTGTGAATTGCAGATAGCCCTTGGTCGGTTATACTCCGCAACCGCAGCACATAGTCATCCAACGAGTTGTGAATTGCAGATAGCCCTTGGTCGGTTATACTTAAGCTTCGATATACCCCGCCGTCACCAAAGTTGTGAATTGCAGATAGCCCTTGGTCGGTTATACTCTGCGCGACCGCGAGGGCAACCCCTATCCGGTTGTGAATTGCAGATAGCCCTTGGTCGGTTATACTCCGGTCCCTCGACGTGCCGTTTGTCATCCGGTTGTGAATTGCAGATAGCCCTTGGTCGGTTATACTCGATTCGGATATGGGCCAAAGGCGCGGGCGGTTGTGAATTGCAGATAGCCCTTGGTCGGTTATACTAATCCCCAATATGGAGTGCGAGCATTGCGGTTGTGAATTGCAGATAGCCCTTGGTCGGTTATACTTCAGGGATTTGGCAATACCCTGTATGTTGAGTTGTGAATTGCAGATAGCCCTTGGTCGGTTATACTCCAATGGGCTGGCACTGCGTTGGCAATGCGGTTGTGAATTGCAGATAGCCCTTGGTCGGTTATACTTAGCGGGATTGAAACCTCGATGCTCTATCGGTTGTGAATTGCAGATAGCCCTTGGTCGGTTATACTTAGCGGGATTGAAACCTCAGCACTCTATCGGTTGTGAATTGCAGATAGCCCTTGGTCGGTTATACTCCGATTAGTTTCCGCGTCCTTCTGCTTTGTGTTGTGAATTGCAGATAGCCCTTGGTCGGTTATACTTAACGGGATTGAAACCTCTTCCCTCTATCGGTTGTGAATTGCAGATAGCCCTTGGTCGGTTATACTTAGCGGGATTGAAACCTCGGGTCTCTATCGGTTGTGAATTGCAGATAGCCCTTGGTCGGTTATACTTAGCGGGATTGAAACCTCAGTCCTCTATCGGTTGTGAATTGCAGATAGCCCTTGGTCGGTTATACTTAGCGGGATTAAAACCTCATGCCTCTATCGGGTTGTGAATTGCAGATAGCCCTTGGTCGGTTATACTTCCGGTCATCTGGGCCTGGTGGCCCAGGTCGTTGTGAATTGCAGATAGCCCTTGGTCGGTTATACTTCCGGTCATCTGGGCCTGGTGGCCCAGGTCGTTGTGAATTGCAGATAGCCCTTGGTCGGTTATACTATCTGTGATGTAACTATATGAATTGTTTGGATATATCGGAAATATTCTTCAAAAAAGTTCGAGTTGAACAGGGGTTCTCTCGATTGGTTTTCGCTTTTTTCCATAGTAAACCTCAATTTTGCCAAACTGTTTGTCGGTTATTTTAATAATCCGCACTTCGCCTTCTGGCGGTAAGACCGATTTTACTCGTTTTGAATGGACGTGTGCATTCTCATCGCTGGCGCAATGCCGATAGTAAACTGAGTATTGCATCATTCCAAAACCATCATTTAGAAGCTTTTTCCTAAACAGGGTGTACTGCCTACGGGCTTGCTTGGTATCCGCTGGCAAATCAAACAAAACAATTACCCACATACTTTTTAAGCCTCCGAAGATTACATTCATACTCTGCTCGCCAATACTGGATATTTAATGTTTTCTAAAGACCCGTCCAGGCACCGTTTGAAATCAGCAACAAGATAATGACAGGCTATCATCATCGGCATTGTTTTTTTATTTATCCGTACTGTTTCACTTAAAAGCCCCAAGATGATTTGCTTTGTATCCTTGTCAATTTCCACCTTTTTATTTGCTATCCAGATTTGGTAAACCAACCAATCCACCCATGGACGAAATGGCTCCATTAAATCGTCTGCAAGACATAAGGCGTTGTATTGATTGTGATGATGGATGCCGATTGCTGGGTGGAGTCCACTTGCGACGATAGCGCGAGCAACCAATGCGCGCACAACGGCATACCCATAGTTAAGCAATGTATTCACGCCCGCCGTTTCATGGTTCCTTCTAAATGACTTCCCGAACAAACGAGGCCAGTAATGTTGCGCCGCTTGTGCCTCGTGATTTTCCGTGTCCCCAGATTTAACTTTCAAAGCCAATCGGCCAAGTATGGCGGTGTCCGTGCCGGCCAGAGATAGCGTCTTTTCTTGTTCTATAATTTTCTGTTGCACAATTTGTTTCCAGATCCGCTTTGCCACGGGCTTCTTTGCTTTTATCTGCAACCGCATCACTTTTTGATGCAGGGTATGGCCATCGCTAACCGGAAGTATTACCGAATAAGGCAAATGCCTTTCATCGCAAAATACGATTGCAACATTGTTCTGCTGGCACGCGATGATCACCGTTTGAGTGATGACAATAGCGGGGTGCTGCAATATCAATACCCCCAAATCCTCAATGGGGATTTGCCCTATCGTTTCTCCCTCTTTGTCAATCAATAACTGTTGATGCTTGATGTGGATGTAGGCTTGCTCGGATATATCCACAATGCGTTTAATCATTGACTGGATATCCGATGGCGTTTATGTGGTGTAATTGAATTTTATGTTTTTCAAAATTTTTCTGGTTAATAGTAAGGAGAAGTTCTTCATCTTTTTTATCTAAAGTAGCTGCTTTGGAAAGTCTTAACATGATTCTGTTTGTGCCCGAATCCAATTTTTGTACTCGATAAAATACGCACTCGCCGTTTTCGTTTGCAATACTCACGGTATCATTAATATGCAAAGCCATCAAAAACTCATAATCCTTGCCGTGGTAGACTTTAATCATTGGTTGTTTAGGCATATTAATACCTTTGACGCGGTGCGAGGCAAGCATCATTGTTACAAATTCACCTTTGATTTCCCCTGTTTGTTTATGTCGAATAATCTCTATATGGTGGATATTGCCAAAATCGTGCCATTTAAAATACTTTCCTTCGGTATTTTTAATCCCAAATTTTTGGGACTCTAGATGTTCTTTGGAAATTGTGTTATTAAATGTCGTTTTTGGTTTAAGAATACGAACTCTTTTGATAACATTTTTCCCTACCTTTGGAAAGTTTCTCTTTTCAGAAAATGCTTTTTTAGGATCATTTCCATATTTTTCCAGGTGACTCAGCACAATCTTTCTAATCATACTATCAACAATGGTGTCGGCATTAGATTCAGTGAACTCTGCGTTGAGAGGATGTCGAGTAACAAGCCATTTTCCTTTAATATGTCCATATCCAGTTTTTTTGTGCAAACTTCCCGAGAGCTTTCGTTGTGGCGCGTGTGAGACGACAATTCGTTCGAGTTTTTCCTCTAGTTCCGTTCTGAAACGAAGATACGGGACATTCAACTGGACCTTCTGCCCGGTCTCTTCACTTCTTTTGATACTTTGAGTTGCCTTTGTGTGAAATTGCCGATTAATGCAAGCAATAACTGCCGCGTCAATGGCATGATGCCGATGGTCGGTGCGTTTTTTTTGGTCCGTTTTCCCAAGCAAACTATTTAAACCCCACCAGTATCGAACTTCTGCGACAATCGCTCCTTTGGTAACAGAAACATCGCACCCCAATTCTTTGACATATTCTTGAGTCACGGTTGAAATATAACGAGTGTCATTTAATTGTGCAGCAGACATCCCGTATTTTTTCTCTATATCCTCTTGCTTCATATAGAACTGTTTCTTTTTCGGGTGAGTGGAATATTTTCTGTATTTTTTCCGTGGACGATCTTTATAGATGCTGTCTATTCTCTGGGTGATTTGATTCCATTTTTCCTCGTCTCTACCCCATGCTTCGACAGGTGTTCTTTGACCTTTGAATCGATTTTCTCTGGTCAAACAAACTACTTTATTGATATACGAATCGTCCAAACACAAACTTTTCGGCACAATATGATCTATTTCAATTGCATCTGAAAATAACTGCGCTCTTGAAATAGTAACCCCGCTGTAAATACAGAGACATTCTTGCTCTAGCCATAAGCGATATTTAATATTGTCATCACGAGAAGAATATTTTCTACCTGTTTCCTCGGTGAAAGCATTCTGGGCATCTTCGTTGGTTTTTTCATTTTGTTTTTGTTGTTTTATAAAATCTTTTACCCTCTCTGTATTCATTTCTAAATCTCGTGCCATTTCAATGCGAATAGCATCGGGTTTTCCGTATTCCTTGATGAGGGCATTGACCACACGCCGTAACTCGTGCAACCCTTTGTTAACAATCGGGTTGGATGTTTCAGGTGGAGAGGATAGTTTTTCCTGGACTTCAATTTCCTTGATCTCATAACCATAGCCAGCCGCCTGACGCGCATCGCTGTAAATCATGCCTTTTTCCAAATGCGGCAGTAGTTTGTTTATGGCTTTAAGCGAATGATTGGAATGTGAGGGCTCAAACTCCAACAAACATAGTTTGATGGCCGTTTGTTTGTCAAAATTCCAATGAACTATCAGTCTATTTTTGAGGGCGGATTTTTTCTTAATGGTGAACAAATCCTCGAACAAGGACTTTTGCTTCGTATCACTCATTTCATCCCATTGCTCCCCGATGACGGATCGAATTTCGCAGGCGGTGATATTACCCTTCAAGTTTTTCGCATCCAAATTTATTTGCGTGAATCTATCCAGATTTAATTCGTTTTTGAGTTTCGTTATTGTAATTTTTGGATGATGATCAAAATAGGTAACGAGTTTCGCTTTTTCCGCATCTTTTATTGATACCAATTTATTCAAGTGCCGATCCAAATATTTTAAATTATTAATATCTTGCAGATAGCGGAACCGTTGTACTTCCAAACGCGCCGTATTTGCACGATAGTGTTTTGGCTCCAATGAACATCTCCCAACGCGATCTTTTTTGAGTTTGAGCGGGCGTTGATAAAAAATGATTTTTTTAACGCCTTTGTTATCCGCCATAAAGTCATCAGGCAGGTAGGCGAAATAGGAGACCTGTTTTTGCCAGATTTGTTTTAGTTCATCTTGATACATGGCACGGTCCGTACGCAGGTGCCCGCCCTCATGTGCACGGTTTCGCTTGACCCTGTTTTTCGAACGATACAAATACTCGCCCAAAGTCCTTGCACTCTCATCTTCAATATCCCGATAAACTTTGGCAATATCCGCCTTGAAATCACCTTCTTCTTTGTCCTGACTGGAATCGGTTTTAGCGTCCAGTTTATTCAAATAGCGCATCGTATCCGGATCATCCACCAAATCCCCCGCCGCTTGCTTTTTGCTACTCAAAAACCCTCGCCTCGCAACAAAGTGCAATAAAATACGTCCCAATTGGTGTGGAGACAATCGCTCGTCCAACGCCTTCGTGCGCAACTCGTACGGGTCACCAATTTGGTTTAATAATTTTTCCGGTTCGGTATTGCCCAGCAATTCCTTGGGGAGCAAATCAAGCGACACCAAATAATTGAGCATTTTTTGCTTGCGTCTTGCGCGCCTTTGGAGCACGCGCCTACCTAAACGCATTTGACGACGTTTCTGGTTTTTCGGGGTTGGAACCTTCTCTTCCACCGCCTTGGTAAAGATGCGGGTGCCGATGTCAATGATTTTAACGGCTTGCCCGTCTTTTTCTTCCAGTAGTGCCCAACCTATTGAATTACTGCCCAAATCCAGCCCTAATATTTTCTTGCTCATTTTTTAATCCTAGTGTACTATTCGTACATTAGTATAACCGACCAAGGCCTATCGATTTGCTTTTCATACCAATGAAATGAATATTTCGTAGGCTCCGCTTCCAAGCGACCAAAGCCCTCGCACTTATTTAAGTTCTCGGGGGCTTTTTCTTTTCTGCTCGGCCTAAAATAAAGAGCGTCACCGAACTACATCATCTATCCCACTTGTTTGCACCGGGTTTCGCGCAATAACAGTGTGCCGATAAGTGCGCCTGCTGTGACCACTAACAAACTGGATAGTGCAATCGTGTAGGTGACGGCCGAATAAACTCGTACACCGTCTATAACCGTACCGTCCCAATTCCAGTCGAGCAACCCGCCAATCAGCGGCTGCATTACCGCACCCGATCCGACAACGCACATATTCATCAGGCTGAGTGCCGTGCTACTGCAATCCAGGCTGTTGTGCTCTTTTACCGAACTGAAACATATCGTCATCGTGCTGCCACCGAGGCCGGTGATAAATATCAGTGTCATTAATATCGCGGTATTTGTCGGGGTAATGAAAATAATTACTGCAAAGGTGATGAGACAAATTATTGAGCCGAGTATCATGATCGGGTTGCGGCGCCCCATTCGATCTGACATCCAGCCCATCAGCGGTGAAAAAACCGCCCACCCTACGAACAGCATCGAGGCAATCCCGGCCGCCTCTGTGGTCGAATAGCCATGCACCGTGTTCAGCCATGGCACTGCCCACAAAGCGCCAAAGCCGAGCATAATGGAGGCCAGGCCGAAGCCGATTAACGCGCACAACCAGGTTTGTGGATTGGATGCCGCCAAGCGCACGCCATCCAGCACGCCACTGCGCGCCTCAACTTTTCTTTGCGCCTGCGAGCGCTGCGGCACCAGCATAAACAGCAACACCGATAGTGCCAAGGCGATCATTGCCAAAAGGCCCATTATGCCACGCCAGCCAACGGATTCCACAACATAGCGCAGCGGCGCCTGTCCAAATATCGCGCCAGTCATGCCGACCGTCTGAAGTATACCCGCCAGCATGGCGTACTGTGCTGGTTTAAACCAGTGCCCGGCAATGGCCAACGTGCCGACAAAGGCAAATGCGACCGTCGCGCCAATAAAACCACGTCCGATTGATGCGGTAATAAGCGAATCACTGAGCGCAAAACCAAGGGAAGCAATCGCGCATAAAGCGGCCGCAAAACTCATCAATTTGCGCGGCCCGTAACGATCGGTAAGTATGCCCACAGGCAGTTGAATGGAGGCGTAGGCGTAGAAATAAAATGCCGACAATGAACCGAGCGCGGTGCCACCGACCGCAAAATCCCGCATCAATTCATTGGTCATAATGCTCGGCGCAACGCGCTGGATAAAGGCGTAGCCGAAAAACAACGTGCCCAGTGAAAACCCGATAATTGCGCTGCGCCGGGTGACGGGATTTTGGTTTGCCGTGGATGCGAGCATTAAATTGTCAGCGGGAATTTAAACTTCCATCCGCATTTTCCCGGCGTGAACAACCGGGCATAGTCGTCCGCTTTTCAGACTCATTTCATATTGGGGAAGACGCATTCTCGGCTTAGCCCAATCTGTCGCCGTGAATTTTCTGCAGATATTGCCTGACATCGGGATATTTCCCGACAATAGTCAGCATGGCTTTTCGGGTGACCCGGAGCAATTTACAGGGCGTCTTGGCCACAATGGTCGCACTTCTGCGATGGGCGCCGGATTGCGCTTCCACTAACGACGATTCGCCGATGATATCGCCATCATGAAAAGTAGCAATTTTGTGAGTCGCACCGCTTTCATCCTGCTTACGCACCGCCACCTTGCCGTGAATAATGATATAGAAGTTGTCGCCTCGTTCGGCTTCACCCACTATCGTATCCCCAGCCAGAAAGGTGATTCCGGTCGCATTGTTCTTGACCAAATTCAGATCTTCGCTGCTCAGGTTTTCAAATAACGCCGCCTCATCCAGCAACGCGGAGACCGATGCATCGCTATCCGGCCTGATTGCTCGAACATGGCTGATGCTGGCCAGTTCCTGCTCGACCTTGCGCCGGATAATATTATAGCCCTTGGCGCCTAGGGTGCCTTGGCTATGCTGTTGCTGAACATGGTTCCAGCCACGGTTTATCATTGATCTATGCGCGGTGTTTTCCATGTGGCGTCGGTAGAAGCCGGGAAACTGGCGTTTGGCCATCTTAAGTTCATGGCGGTAATGCTTGTTTCGAGTCTGATAATTTGCTATCAGCAGCTCACGCGCCGAGCGGGCCAGGTCGTCCTGTTGCTCCAGCATGTCAATAATCATGTTGCTGATGATCACTTTGGCAATGTGCCGTTCCATCTGCTGGACCAGCCGCAGCGATTGGTATCGGGACAAGAGTTTGGATAACCACAGCCGCTCCCTGGAATAACGTAGCAAGCCGCCCTCCAGTAGCACAAACAGGCTTTTTCGAGAACTGTCGCGAAAAGCGTTATGCTCGTTTTTCCCCTTGCGCAGCGCTTCCTGCATACTAAACAGCGAGTCATTCATTCTCAGGTAAATATACTGGCTGATGATTTCCGATTCATAGAGCAGCATTAATACGGTTCTTTCGGTTTGATAGGCGCGGAACAGGGCCATATATTCATCGTCATCATGCTTTTCGCTGCCCTCATCAAACATGCCGATACTGAATGCCAGCCGAATTCGAATCAGCAGGCCTTTGCTTGCTCGTTTTGTCAGCAAGGAATAATTTCGCAGTTCGCCCAACCAGGAAGCCGATTCTTTTCTGGCGGTGATCAGGGAATTCCTGAGCTCCAGATCTTCTCCCTCAGTGAGTTGATTGAGCCCGAGTCGTTCCATCAATGGCCGAATAGTCGGCGCACTGACCAACAAGGTGAACAGCACAACGCCAACCGTCAGGTCAAACAGGAATTGCTTCTCGGGCAGGGCCTCCGGAATTGACAGAACCACCGCTATTGCCAAGCCGCCTTTTAGCCCTCCCCACCACATGATATGCCGTTCGGCCATACTGATACGCGGCAAGTGAAATAGTTTAACGGTCACAGGAATTACGCTATACACCGCAAATGCTCTTGCACTCAGAATCAGGATTACCACCAGCACAACAGCGCCCATAACGGCCATAATATTGTCGAACTTGACGGTTAGGCCAACCAAAAGAAAAAGCAAGGAATTACAGGATAGGGAGATGACTTCCCAGCTGCTGTGAATGGCATGAGTGGCATCATGCGGAAACCTGATCATGCTGAATCGTTTTAGCGCGATGGCCGACCCGACCACTGCCATCACGCCAGAGACGTGCAAAGCATGTTCGGCGAGAACAAAACTGGCATAGGCAATCACAATCGAGGTGGTTAATATCACCGCCATATCGCTGCGCATTCGATACAGCAATTCGCATACCGCAAATCCGAGCAAACTGCCGACGATAACTCCGCCGATAAAGACGCGCAAAAACTCGGCAATGATGGGTCCGGAGTCAGACCAGCCAATGCCCCCGCCCTGCATCGCTATGCCCAGCAAAATGGTAAAGGCGACAATAGCGGTGGCATCGTTTAACAGCGATTCGCCTTCAACCAGGACGTTAAGGCGATTTGGCGCCCCCAGTTCCTTGAACAAGGCCACCACCGCAACCGGATCGGTGGCCGATATCAGGGCGCCGAATACCAGCGCCACGATCAGCGGGATGTCCAGCAACCACCAAACCCCGAGTCCGACCACACAGGTGGACAAAAGCATGGCCGGAATAGCCAACATTAAAATCGGCGGCAAGTCCCGATGTAATTGCCGGGTATCAATGCTAAAGCCGGATTCAAAAATGAGCGCCGGCAGGAAAATAAAGAACATGATTTCCGGGCCAAGTTGAAAGTGGCGCAATGGCGCCAATGGCGCCCAGCTATCGGCAACCCGACCGAGCGCGATGCCGACAATGACCAGCAGGATGGTATGCGGGATAGGCAACTTGCGCGATACCCCGGTCAGAAGCATGGCAATCCCAAGCAGAATAACCAGGACAAGTATGAGTTCGTCAGCAGGCACTTTGGATGATTAAATTGTGGGTCAGGAAATTGTGGTTCGGGTTAAAAGCATGGGTTAATCGCTACCATGCGCGGGGTGCGAATTTTAGCACAGCACAACATTGTTACCCTGAAGGAGATAGAAAAACGCCTAGAAACCCGGTCATCAACGTCAATCTTGGGTAAAATCCTGCAGCATGAGCGAATTTAACAACAAACAAAAAATGCCATTCAGCAAACTGGCGCAGCGGCTGAATTCTGAATCAGGAGAAGCCTGGCAGGTGCATGAGCGGGCGTTGAAAATGAAACGGCGCGGGCAAGATGTGGTATTGCTCTCCATCGGCGATCCGGATTTTCAAACGCCTGCCCCGATCATTGATAATGCCGTTAGCCATATGCGTGTGGGTCGAACCCACTATTCTCCGGCGCTCGGCGAGTTGAACCTGAGACGCGCCGTGGCCGACTATGAGACCAGGGCTTCGCCCAATCCCTGCGATGCGGAACAAGTATCCATTTATCCGGGGGTTACTGCGGCTATATTTTCGGTTATGAGCTGTTTGCTGGATGCCGGCGACGAGATAATTATTGTGGATCCTCCATATGTCGGGTATGGCCCGATAATGCAAGCGTTGGAGGCTAAGGTAAAGACCGTTATGGCGTTGCCGGAAAATGGCTTTGAGCCGCAATTAGACGATTTTATCCGTGCCATCAGCGATAAAACCAAAGTGGTATTTATAAACACGCCGGGCAATCCGACTGGCGCCATTATTCCCCGCAGCACTTTAAGAAGCCTGAGCCGCCATTGTCACGAGCGCGGCGTCTGGCTGGTTTGTGACGAAGTCTATTCCATGCTGACTTATGAAAAACCGCATGTTTCACTGCGCAGTGCGGCGCAGCGGCTCGACAATGTGGTGGTGATTGACGGGCTGTCCAAGTCGCATGCAATGAGCGGCTGGCGCATGGGCTGGGTGGTGGCGCCGGTCGGCTTGACCGCGCATCTGGGACGGTTTGCGGCCATGTCGATGTTCGGCTGCCCGCAGTTTATTCAGGATGCGGCGGCCTTTGCCTTGAACAATGACGAATACTATGTCAAGGAGATGCGCGACCAGTACCGAAAAAGAAGGGATTTGGTCTGCGCCCGCCTGGACGCGATGCCGCGCTTGAAATGCCTGCGCCCGCAATCCGGCATGTTTGTGATGGTGGAGGTTAGCGGCATCTACGAAGACGACCGGGTGTTCGCGCAAAAGCTGCTAGAGGCCGAGAAGCTTTCGGTGTTGCCAGGCAGCGCATTCGGCGACAGCGCCCGCGGCCACATCCGGCTCTCATTGGTGCAACCCGAAAATGTTTTAGTGGAAGGTTGCAAGCGGCTGCAAAGATTCGTCAACGCCGTAGCCCAGGCTGAATCGTAAATGGGCGACCGTAAATTAACAACCATCATTAAGGAGACCCGATATGCCCACTTGCGGTGAAGTGCTGGTCGAAATACTGGAAAACTATGGTATCGATACCCTGTTCGGAATTCCCGGCGTCCATACTGTGGAACTTTATCGTGGACTGGAAAACGCCCGCATACGCCACGTCACGCCGCGCCATGAACAGGCGGCTGGCTTCATGGCCGATGGCTATGCCCGCGCCAGCGGGAAAATCGCGGCGTGCTTTATTATCAGCGGTCCCGGCATGACCAATATCGCCACCGCCATGGGCCAGGCGTTGGCCGACTCGATTCCCATGTTGGTGATCTCGTCGGTCAACCGCACCCATGAACTCGGCTTGGGCGAAGGGCGTCTGCATGAAATGACCGGTCAGCGCGCGCTTGTCGCCGGCGTGGCGAGATTTAGCCATACCCTGATTCGCGCCGATGAACTGCCCAAAGTGCTGGCGCGCGCCTTCGCCACGTTTAAAAGCGAGCGCCCGGGACCGGTGCATATTGAAATTCCCATTGATGTGATTACCGCGCCGGCCGGCCATTTGGACACGCAGGCTTTTGCATTACCCAGTGCGCCCGCGCCCTCTCCTCATGCCATCAACGCCAGCGCAAGACTCTTAAAAGCGGCTGAACGTCCCGTGATCGTGATTGGCGGCGGCGCCATCAATGCGGCGGCCGATGTGGTTAAACTGGCGGAAAAATTAGGCGCGCCGGTGATGAACACGGTCAATGCCAAGGGCGTCCTGCCCTACAGTCATCCGCTCGCGGTCGGCGGCTCGGCTTCCTGTGCCGCGCTGCGGGATGAATTGAAATCCGCCGACGCAGTGGTCGCGGTCGGCACCGAGATGGGCGAGACCGATTACGATTTCTTTTTCGCGGGGCCCTTGCAGATTAATGGCAAGTTGATTCGTATTGACATCGATGCCGCTCAGTTGACCCGCAATGTACGAGCGGATGTGGCGATTTGCAGCGATGCCCGATACGCGCTGCAGGCGCTGAATCAGGCATTATCGAAGCAGATAGGGGAGACCCATGAAAGCAGAGCGCGTAATGGCGCCGCCCGGGCGAAACGGATACGCGACCAATTGCAGGCAACCCGTGACCCCGACTATGAAAATTTTTTTGCTGCAATTCGAGAAGCACTGCCCGATGTTATTATCGCCGGCGACTCGACCCAACCGACCTATTACGCCTGGCTACATTATGAAACCGAAAAACCGCGCAGATACTTCCATTCAGCCAGCGGTTTCGGCACGCTGGGGTACGCCATTCCGGCCGCCATTGGCGCCAAGCTGGCAGCCCCGCATAGCCCGGTCATCGGCTTGATTGGTGATGGTGCGGCGCAGTTTACCATCGGCGAACTCGCCAGCGCCGTGGACGCAAAGGTAGCGGTCATATTCCTGATATGGAATAACACCGGCTACGGCGAAATCAAACGTTTCATGGCCGACCGCAACATCCCACAAATAGGCGTCGATATATATACGCCGGATTTTGTCGGCCTGGGCAAGGCTTTTGGCTGTCATGCGGTACGGGCAAGCAATCTCCACCAACTAAAATCCGAACTGGTCACGGCGGCCGGGCAAGCGCGGCCGACCGTGATCGAAGTGATGCAGGACAAGTTCGCCGCCGGCTATCCCGCGCTGTGAGGATGTCAATAAATCAATCTCGTGAGGTTTCATTTTAAGCCTAGTGAAACAGGACTAACATGAAAAATGAAGGTTCAAGATACTTTAAGGCATAGTGAAATGGTCATAGCTAATTGTTCAATAAATGAAAAACAAGCATGTCATTCGTTGCCGAATTTCGGGGAATAAATTCAGGGCGATTCCACGGCTGTTTTGCCTTGATATCTAGGCTTGCAAAGTCGCACAAATCACTGGCATCTCTGGCCCGGCGACCAGCCGATTGTATACTCAAATCAGACAACACATCGCCGGGCAATGCGAGCGTATGTGTTCACTAATTCACTGCCCGTTTTGTTCCTTTCCAGCGGTGTTTTAGCACCGCCCTCTCGGCCGTCATTCTCGCATCAAACGGCGCGGCTTCGCCGCAAATGAGTCCGGCTACGCCGGACGGCATATTCCACTGGATTGCCCGGCCAATAATAATATGGGCCGGGCAATGACAAATGATAGGCAATGGTGAATTGAGAAGACAAAAGCGCGTTGAGACGCCAAAGCACACGAGAGAAAATGTCCGGCTGCGCCAGAGCACGTTTTAATGTCACGCTTTGCGAGACAATTATTTACCATTGCCCTCCCAAAAGGACTTATTGCCTTCCGATTCACCATTGTCCCCCCAGCCCGTCATTCTCGCCGCAGGCGGGAATCCAGTTAAAATATGTCGTCCGGCGTAGCCGGACTCCTTTGAAAGAGTGTGAGTTTCGCTTCAATTGCGCCACGAAAACGGGTGTCAATATCTGCTAAAATCTATCCGAAATCACCGCTTAAAGTATCTTGAACCAAAATGAATTAGCCGAACTGCAAATGCTGTTAATGGATCAGCAGCGTTCATTAGACAGTTTAAGCGAGCAACTTATCGCGCAGTCCGACAAGGTTTTGGTGTTGGAAAAGAAAATTGAATGGCTTCAATCCAGGCTAGAGCGGTTTAATGAACTCGCCGATCAGGATAAACTGGCAGGCGATGAAAGACCGCCACATTATTAATCAACATGGGTCTTACTAATTAATCGAGGTGCTTGTCGATGACATTATTTAGCGTCGAATTCGCTTAATCAATTCCGTGGTTGAGTGTTGAAATTCGGTTTCTATGGAATGTACCGCCCCGCCCCAACCAATCACTTCGGCGCCACCGACAATTTTTTCAACCGCCCAATCTCCGCCTTTCGCCAGCACCTCAGGCTTAATGGCCCTGATCAGTTGCAGCGGCGTGTCCTGCTCAAACCAAACCACGGCATCGACGCATGCCAAGGCGGCCACCAATGCCATGCGATCGTCTAATTGATTTATCGGTCGATTCGGGCCCTTGCTCAGGTCCTTACCCAGGTTCTTACCCAGGCGTTGCGCCGAGTCATCGCTGTTTAGCCCAACCACCAGCGACGCCCCGAGCCCGGCGGTGCGTTGCAAATAACTGACATGCCCGCGATGCAGTATATCGAAGCAGCCGTTGGTGAACACCAATGGACGCGCTAACGCGGCAACCCATTGCTTAATATCGATGCCTGCGGCAGAGCGGCAAATTTTCTGCTGGTAGGCGGGCGGGTTCGCCAATTCAGTTAAACCGAAGCAAATTAATCTTTGGCAGAGGAAGTTATTCGGGCTCGATATATTCGAAAACCTTGATGATGCGGGTCACGCCGCGCACGCTTTTTGTCACCTCGACCGCCGCTTCGGCTTCGTCCCGCGTTACCAAGCCCAACAAATAAACCCCGCCGCGTTCGGTGATGACCTTGATGTTGCTGGACGGAATATGCTCGGCACGAATAAGTTTGGCTTTCACCTTGCCGGTAATATACGAGTCATTCGCCCGGCTGGCCAGATTGGTTTTGCCGGACAGATCCAACTCGTTCACCACTTTCCTGGTTTCCACGCTTTGTTCGGCCACTAACGCCTCGGCGCGCTGCCGTTGCGCGTCGGTATGCACTTCTCCGGTCAACAGCACAATGCCGTTGAAAGAGACCACGCTGATATTTTCAGCAACGCCCAACTGCTCATCCGCTGAATAGATGTTGCGCAGCTTTAATTCCAGAAAATTGTCATCAATGATGCGGCCAGCGGTACGCCGTTCAAGCGCCAGATCAACGGCTGACACCGCGGCGGCGCCGATGATAATCGGAACGCAAGCGCTTAGAAATTCCAGCGAGACCACAATAAGCAGACTCAAGGAAAGGGTTTTTAACGAGACTTTTCGGTTATAGCGTATGTTGGCCATGGTTACACTCTCAATGGGTTTGTCGAATTATTGGGTAGATGCGGGATATTTCCAACCCGCGATAGTATATATCCATTTGTCCAAACCTTTGCCGATAATTTGAACAAAGTCGCGCAATCTTCGCATGGCCTAACATGACCCCGCATAACTTGGCCAGGACAAATTAAAACGCATCGCTTAGCCAGTGGATTTTGTAATTCGCCGATTGGCCATTGACCGCGACCACGTCGAATCGGCAGCCGTCGAATTTTAGCGCATGATTTTTCTGCATAAATGTCTCGGCGGTGCGGCGAAGTTTTTGTTGTTTGTTGGCATCGATGCTCTGCGTGGCGCCGCCAAACAAGTCATTTTTTCGATAGCGCACTTCGACAAAAACCAGATCGTGTTTGTCCATCATGATCAAATCAATTTCCCCATACATGCAGCGGTAGTTTTTTTCCACCAGCGTTAGTCCATTAGATTGCAAATAGGCCAATGCGGCCGACTCAACCTGTTCGCCACGAAGCAGATGAGTCGCTTTCACCGGCTATTGTTCACGGTTGCCGTTGCGCCATTGGGTCAATCGGTTGTGGGGTCAATCGGCTGCGCCAGCCCGGACACAAACCTGGCCCATAGCGGATGACGCACAACGCTGCCGTCCTGATCAACACTAACCGCCATCGCCCGACCGAAAAACCGCTCCAGATTTTTGCTGCGCAGCGCATTCAGGCGCGGGATGATCTGGTAACTTTGTAGCCCAAGGGCGTATAGACGATTTAATGTTGAGTTTTGATATGGATTGCGCGGCTTGTTTGCGGAGGCTTGCGGCTCGTCGTGTTCAGGATTATTGAGGCCTGAAATTTTATCACGCGCTTGATCATGCACTGAATTGATGGTCTCCAATGCGCCGCTATTCCCTTGAGCAATATTAATCCGATTAATATCGCCGCCGCCATTTTCCTCTGTCGGGGTTGCCTCAGGCTTAACTTCAGGCTTAACTTCAGGCTTAACTTCAGGCGCCGTTTTCAGGCTGGCTTTCCGGGCGGCTTTGCGCGCCCGCTGCTCGGCGACTTTTAATTTATACCGGGATACGTCATCAAGCATCCATTTCATATCGCCGAATATCAGGCCATCAAGATCGGCGTCGACCGCCGGGTTGGGGTTGCCGCTATACACATACGAAGTGGCGTATATGGGCAAGTCGTGCGCCTGGAAGAAACGCAGTTGGGGTACGACCAAACGAGATTGAGCTGCATTTGCCGCAAGAAAAAGCATATCCATATCATCATTGCGCCGCGGCGTGAATTTTAAATGGGCGTCTAGCTGCGCCTCCAATAAACGCGCTCTGGCAATGCTTTTGTCCAGGCCCAGGAATTTTTGAATAATCCTGGTATAGTCCGAAATATCCCCGGGAAACGACTTGTTGTTGACGATGCGCCCGCCCAACAATTCCCATTGGGAGGCAAAGGCGTTCGCCACCCGCCCGCCCCAGTTGCTCTGGCCGCGAAACACCGTGGCTTGCCGATGCCCGTCCGCAAACGCCTTGTCGGCAATTTGCTGGGCTTCTTTTTCGGGCGATAAACTGATGCCGAATAAGTTATCGGCGATGTTCTCTAGTGGAACTTCCGCAATCAACAGCGTGGTGATTTCCGGTTGTCTGGAGGAAAGCAACGCATCGGCAGCCTGTCTGCCGAGTGGGCCAACCACAAAGTCGGCCCCGTCATTGACCGCCGCCTGATAATAAAACGATGCGAGATGCGGCTCTTCGCCAACATCATACACAACGACCGCGGGCGGTTTAAGCGAAATATTGTTGCGGTGCGCCTGCATGAAGCCGTCATAAAATGCGCCCGCGACAGTCCCATAAGGGGAGACCAGCGGCAGCAATAACGCGATCTGCCGGTATTCATCGCGCTCGCCCAGTCCAGCATATTGAGCGATAAGTTGGGCTTGGGCGGGATGGTCGGGATAGACTGACCGCCAATGCGCTAAATCGACATCAATATACGTCAGGGTGGTCGTCTCCAGAGTGTCGGCCAGGGCCAGCCAGCCAGCGAGATCGGGATTGAACCGATTCTCTCTCAACAGGGAAGCCTGCAACGCATCCATGCTGCGCAACAATTGCACTATTTTTTGTTGATTTTCGAGTTGTTCCGTATTGCCAGCAATATCGCCCGTCAACCGATCGATGTCAAGCCGCGCCGCCGCGGCCTCGAACTGATGACCCAGCGCAATTTGGGCATTGGCTAAAACAGATAGAACCTGTTTTTTAATCTCAATATTTTGTATCTGATTGTGGTTAAGCGCGCTCAATAATTTAACAGCGCGCGCATATTCTCCAGATGCCTGAGCCAGACGGGCTTGAATTATTTGTGCGGAAAAACCCTCATCGAGTGTGAGAGAATAATCCATAAGCGTTTCAACCACCGACTGGGCAGTGAAATTTTGACCTTGCCCGATAAACGCATTGATGGCGCGGATGAGTAATGCGGGCGCTTCCCGGTCGGTCACGACTTTCGACCGCTCAAGCAATTCCCAGGGGTTGTCAGCGACTATAATCTGATCATCAATGCGATCATCCATGCGATCATCCATGCGATCATCCATGCGATCATCGATGAGTAATGCGGACGCTTCCCGGTCGGTGACGACCTTCGATCGCTCAAGCGGTTCTCCAAGGTTATCAGGGTTATCAGTGGCTATAATCTGAGCGTCATTTTCGAAGGCATGGGTAATGACTTCTTGGGCTTGTTCTTCGGTTGGGTGGACTTGTGGTTCGGGCAGTGATTCCTGCAAAACCGCTTCAGGTTTTGCGGCCGACGAAGAGATCGGGGGTGAAGTGGCCGGGAGCGTTGAACAACCGACCACGGTTAGACACGCCAAACTCATGATTAATATCCTTGGGCTTAGGACAGACAACCTGAGTGGACGCGCTAATGACCGTATTGCATCGCGATCCTTTTTAAATAAGCCCATAGTCGTCATCTTGCCGTCGTCATATTGTTGTATTCTAAAACATAAACAAGCGCGGCGGCGATGATATTGCTTGCCCCGATAACGCTAGGATGGCAGTATTCAGCGGCACCTTAACTATAACGCAAAGCATACGAAACCATTCGATGAACGGCAAAATCGGCAGTCTGTTTGTAGTCGCGACCCCCATCGGCAATCTCGGCGACATCACCGAGCGAGCGATTGCCGTATTGACACAGGCGGCGTTGATTTTGGCTGAAGACACCCGCCATACCGGAAAACTGCTGTCGCATTTCGGGATTTCAACCAAAACCAAATCATTTCACCAACACAACGAACGCGCACACACCCCAAAAATCATAGGGCGATTGCAAGCCGGAGAAGATATCGCCCTGGTCAGCGATGCCGGAACGCCGCTGATCAGCGACCCTGGATTTTGTCTGGTGCGCGCAGCGCGAACAAATGGCATCAGCGTTTCTCCGATTCCCGGCGCCAGCGCCCTTACCGCCGCCTTATGCGCCTCCGGATTGGCCACGGATCGGTTTTGTTTCGAAGGGTTTCTGCCGGCAAAATCCCAACCGCGCCGGCAACGTCTCCAGCAGTTGCGCAACGAGAATCGCACGGTGGTATTTTATGAATCCAGTCACCGCATCATCGCATCGCTGCACGCCATGGCGGAGAGTTTTGGCCAGGACCGGGAGGCGACGATTGCCAGGGAAATAAGCAAAAAGTTTGAGACCTTTTACTTTGGCGGCATCGCGCGCCTGATTGCCCAAATGGAACAAAACCCGCGTCATCAAAAGGGTGAGTTTGTGATCGTGGTCTCGGCAAGCGCGCGCGATGCTGCGGACGCAAACTGGGATAACGCAATCCGATTGCTGCAATCGCTCATCGTTGAGATGCCCGCTAAAACAGCCTGCAAAATTGCCGGCGATACGTTCGGCGTCAATAAAAACAAACTCTACCGCGTAGCGCTCGAAGATAAAAACAGTGATTCAGGATAGCAAAAAGCGCGACTGAGTCGGCGTAAAAATCCGCCAACGCGTATTCCGCGGCCACGGAATTATCGCATGGCAATATGTCCGGGCTCAGACACATAAGAGACTGTTAATCTGGCCCGGCTGGTGCGCTTAAAGCAGGTCAGGCCGGCGGCGTCGGGAGTGGGACTTTAGTCCCGCCATTTGCATGGGCTTGGCGAGGCTGAAGCCTCACTTCCGAGGGCGTTGAAGGTGACCGCGATCAACCAGGAACTGGTCCATTACCAGTGGACCTATAATCATGCCGAGCACACGATAGTTTGGATTTAATGACGCCGATGGCGTATTATCGGCAACCCACCTTGGCGACCTGATTTTGTCTCATATGTGGTGAACCCGGACAAAGGCTATCAATGCACAACCGAAAGTGTAAAATACAGTCGGTGAATGAGGAAACCGGGTTTGCAACGTTTGCAACCCTGGCCGACTTGAACTCTGAATAATAATATCGAATAGAAGGCTTGGCTGGTAAGGAAATGGCTGGTAAGGAAATTTTTGCATGAAGCCATTTTTGCATGAAGCTGATGATTATTAACCACAGCACCGGCGTCGCCGCAACACAGTTTGCGACCAATCCCTGCGCAATATTTCTCATCTCGGTCCATATTGGTTTTTCATGTCTCGCCGCCCCTGCCTTTGCCGCCGAAAACCTGGACCGTGATGCGAAAAAGTTTTGCCTTGATTTAACTAAACAAGCACCCATATCGGGGCGACAAATGCGCAACTCGGGAGGACAAACACAGCAAGACATCAATGACATACAGATAAAAAGCTTGCTCAATGTCTATCACGGCGGCAAGAAATCTTTCGCGGAAAAAAGACGGCTCGTTTGCATGACTGCGGTTCAACATCAGCGCGCCCGCGAAAGATTGCACAGTTTAAACCGTGCAGACACACTTTTTTTCAAGACGCATTTAAAGCCGCGGATGCTCAGGTTGCTGGCATTGCGGGATTCCGATGGCGACGGCATTCTGGATTTCCGCATTAAGGAAGCAGGCACGTTTTTAGCCAATGATACTGATGCAGACAATGACGGCATCAGAAATTTGTTTGACCCTAGACCGCAAACAGCGCGGCCAATCAAGGACCAAACAGACCACAATGACGAGGACCAAGACGGGTTGCCTGATCACCTGGATTGGTCAAACACCAACCGTTTTAATTTGGCCATGCAAAAAAAGCAATGGCAAAAAAAGCAATATTTAGTTGATGCCCAACTTTCGGCATTTCAAAAATACGGCATTGTCTATATACAGAGTGATTATGTTTTTACGCCACAACTCGCCGACCTGGCCATTGATGTACTCAATATATTCGACCGTCAATACCAAAAATATAATCTGGAAATGAACGCGCAAAGCTTGACCACGGCGCGTCAATATGACGTTGCTCCGAATGATGGCATCGTTGCTGAAGTATCCTCGGTTAATGGGCAAATAATTGTCTATGCAGAGGGCATCAGCAACCTTTCAAACAGCACCGACAATCTGATTTCAACGCTTCTGACCGTCATCCATGAATTTGCCCATGTTGTTCAAAACGCAATGGACTACCCGCAAAACCAAACCGCGTTGCTGAAACAAAATATACACCAGCAACCCAATGTCTTTGCCGCCTATGTGAACCGGCTCGGATGGCAACTGAACACGAGAAATCGCAAGGATAACTTGCCCAACCACGGCTATGTGAACCATGGCCAGGAACCGGTTGCGGCCGTTGAAATTTATAAAAACCGCGAACCGACGAGCATTGCGAAAATATGCGCCGGGGAAAAACACCCCGCGCTGGGGCAGACGACACGGAAAATCTGGGAGGAGGTCAATGGGATTCAATGCTATGCATTCGTTAGCGTGCGCGAATGGCATGCTGAATATGTCGCGGTCACGGTTTTATCCGAGATGTATGCCCGACTAAAGCAAACGCATGGCAATGCAGCCGAAAAGATTATCCGCCGTGCTCAGGCAAAAATAAAACTGGATTTCGATGGAGAAGGCTATGACTATAACAATGCGGATAAAAAGGCGGTAAACACGATTGCTGAAGATCTTGAAATGCCGGATATATTGTTAGACCGATTAAATGAAAAATATTTGGTTGAACCGTTTCTGAATTCTCCCGCACACTGAGAATAATAATTAGCCAAGAATAATTTAATCAGGAATAATTTAATCAGGAATAATTTAATCAGGAATAATTTAATCAGGAATAATTTAATCAGGAATAATTTAACCGGGCTGTACTTATCCATGCAACGCATGTCAAATATCGATCAATGGCTATCCGGGCTTGGGCTGGAGCAATACACTGAAAGCTTCGCAGCCCATGACATTGACATGGACATTCTCGGCGAACTTTCGGAACCTGATCTTGAAGCGCTAAACGTATCGCTCGGGCATCGTAAAAAAATCCTGAAGGCATTCAGAATAGCAGCCAATAATGCCGACCGCATAAGCGATCCTTTGTCAACACCGTCATCCGCTGCCCCATCACCTGACCCATCACCTGACCCGACCCCAGGCAATACTGATGCGGAACGGCGGTATATGACGTTGATGTTTTGCGATCTTGTGGATTCAACCCGGATAGCGGCTGGATTTGATATTGAGGACATGCGCGATCTTAATCGGGCTTACCAAACGGCCTGCGCCGAAGCCATAAAGAAATTTGATGGTTATGTCGCCTGTTACATGGGCGACGGCGTGCTGGCTTATTTTGGATACCCCGCAGCCCGCGAAGATGATGCCGAGCGCGCGATATGGGCCGGGCTGGAACTTGCCCGCCGGGTTAATCAACTCAACCAGGTTTTTACCTTAGCGGATGGCATGACCCTGTCAGTCAGGATTGGAGTCGCCACCGGACGGGTGGTCGTTGAAACCATCGGCGACGACCCAACCCAAGAAAATGCGGTGGTCGGCGAGGCGCCCAATTTGGCGACCAGATTGCAGGGCCTGGCCGCGCCCAATGCCATTGTAGTCGGAGCCGATACACATCGACTCATCGTCAACACATTTGAATTTATCGACTTAGGCGAACAACCGATAAAAGGCTATGCCGCCCCGGTTCAAATCTGGCAAGTGCAACCGCAACGCCCCATCGAACAGCGTTTCCGCAGGAAACGAAACAACCCATTGACACCGCTAATCGGGCGCGAAGAGGAACTGATTTTACTGACTTCGCGCTGGCGCCGAGCATGCGAAAATGAAGGACAAGTGGTACTGCTGTCCGGCGAAGCTGGAATAGGCAAAACCCGGCTAATTGATGCCTTGCTTGAGCAAATAAACGAACCGCATCACTTGTTGAGATTCTATTGCTCGCCCTATCATTCCCATAGCCCGCTGTATCCCTATCTTGCAAATTTGATGCGGGAATCCATGATTTTGCCCGCCGACGATGATCAGGCCCAGTATTTGAAACTCAAGCAATTAGTGTTGGGGAAATATAAATTTGACGAAAACTTTTTGCATACCATTACCGCGCTGATTGCACTGCAAGTGGACGACAATGCCAAATTCTCCGATGCCGACCCGCAATGCCAATTGCAATTGGCGCAGGAGAGCTTAATAAACTATGTCATTGAATTATCTGAAAGCGAACCGGTATTTTTCGTGGTCGAAGATACGCATTGGATTGACCCGACAACGCTTAAAGTTTTGGATTTGCTGGTAACCCGGAATCATGCTCATTCCATCATGCTGCTGTTGAGTCATCGCCCGAATAAATCGTGCCCGGACAAAATATACATGGACAAACCTCTGTATTACGCTCAGTCCCACGTTACCCATCTTTCGCTGACCAAATTGACCGCCCGACAATCGCAGCGGTTGATTGGCGAAATATCAAACAATGCCGGGCTGGAGGAGTCGATAATCCAGAGCATCAGCGACAAGAGCGCGGGCATCCCCCTGTTCATTGAGGAAGTCACCAAAGTCATGCTGGACACGCGCAATAACCCGCAGAATTATCCCCGCAATGGTCAGGCCAGCAATGATCAAACTGGCGCGAACGCCGGCCCATCCATACGCGTGCCGGACACGCTACAGGCTTCCTTGCTGTCGATGCTGGATGGATTGGGCGCAGCAAAACATCTAGCGCAGTGCGCTTCTGTGATTGGCAACGCATTCGAGAAACCGCTGTTGCGCCATATTTGCGAACAGACGGATGAAACCGTTGAATCAGGGCTTGAAAACCTGGTTAACCAAAACATTATTTACCGGCAATCGGGCATGCTGGATTCCCGGTTTCTATTCCGGCACGCACTGTTGCGAGATGCGGCTTACGAAAGCCTGCTCAAGAAAAACCGCCGAAAAATTCACGGCATGATCGCCCAATATCTTTCTCCGCCGGATCTTTCTCCGCCGAAGAAATCCGCAGCCGCATCAGACCAGCAAGTCACCGCTTACCATTATGGCCAGGCTGGGGATGACATCAACGCATTTAATCATTGGTTGAACGCCGGAGAAACCGCATTCAATTCCGGCGCGACCATTGAGGCCGTGGAGCTGCTCGACAATGCGGCATCCCATCTCCCTGAAATCGACCCATCCCGCGCCAGTTTGAATCAGATCTATCGTCTGCACATGACTCGCGGACGCGCTTTGAATGCCGCTTTAGGCGCGGTCTCCGAGGAAGCGCATGCCGCCTTTCGCAACGCCGTGTCGGTGGCGCGGCGGATGAATAATATTGAACGGGAAATCGATGCGCTGGATTGGGAATTCGGCATTACCTTCAACGCCGGCATGATTCGACAATCATTGATGCCGGCGCAAACCATTCTAGATATCGGTATCAACCATGATCACCTGGCCGCAAAAGTCAGCGGACATCAGGTGTTGGGCATGGCCCATTGCGCGCTGGGCGAGTTCGTCACCGCGCAGCAACATCTGGAATCCGCGCTCGACACCAACGGACCGGCCGTGACCGGATATAAAGTCACCGGGCTTAATTGTTATCCCAGCATGACCCTGGATTATCTGTCCTATGTCAAGTTCTTTATCGGCGACAAAAAATCCGCGCAGTCGCTCTGTCGCCAGGCCATCGAAAGCGCGCGCCAGGAATCGGATTACGCCACCGCCTCGGCGCTGAGCAACAGTTGCTTTACCCAAATGCTGCTCGGCGACACGGCCGCGGTGCGCGCCTATAGCGAGGAAGTCATCGATCTGGCACGCGATCGCGGACAGCACATGTTCATCAATCGCGGGCTGCTTTTCCAAAACCTTGCCATTGCCAGCATCGATCAGGATTCACTGGCGCTGCAACAAGTGGTTCAAGCCACCAATACCTTATTCGAATCCAAAGAAGAAATCGATTTGACCTATCTGCTTGGCATGACCGCAGAGATACAAATTTCTCTGGGCGATTATCGTGCCGCGCACGAATCCCTGGAGCGCGCATTGACGTTGAGTCACAAGAATGAGGAGTTGTTTTATCAGGCGGAATTATATCGTCTTAAAGCCGAACTCGCCGTGGCCAATCGCAGTGAAGCCAGTGGCGTCGCCGACGGCCAGAATAATTACCAGAAAAATCACCCCAACAATCACCCGGGCGACCCAAGGTCTTATCTCGATAAAGCACTGGAGATTGCCAACCGACAAAAAGCCAGTGGCTGGATCGATAAAATAAATCACACCGCATCAAAAATCACTCCGGCATTCAGGGTTGATCATTGCCGATGATTTCACCTAAGGAAATTTCACAGTTATTTCGCACCGCACAGAATATTGACCCCACGCTCTCGATAAAACCGCGCTCATTGCCGAGATTATCCAGCCTGGCGATAGAAGCAGGGAAATATAATCGCAACCGCCTGTTTAAAAATATGGCAACTGGCAAAATATCCATTTTCGAGGATTTTCCATCTCCACTCAGAACCGCCAGACAGAGAAATTTAACCAACCCAACCGCTCTGATTCTGGATACGCTTTACCATTCCGACATTCAAGATCGCATCCGCACAAAATCCGGGGAAAAGGCGGCCTGGAAATATTTTACCGTTAGCGAACTTGCGGAAAAATGGCAACGCAAAAAAGCCAACATCAATGTAACGGACTTGCATTTTCGAGACACCCCGATTGAAAATGTTATCGATTCAAAACGTCTAAACCAGTTTAATCTTTATCCCGGTTCAACCGAGCATACCTCTTGGCTGGAAATGATGACTCTGGTGGTCAGCAGCCGCGCCGGATTTTCCGATTCCCATTCCGATGATTCCGATGGCAGCAATCACTGTTTCACCGGCCAGAAATTGTGGCTTGCCTGGGACACCCACGAAGGCATTGCCAACGGCTTGGAGGATTTGGATCGACAAAAAATCGAAGGCGGATGCGCGTTCGATGTGGAAACCTATTTATCGTTGCAAAGCGCATGCTGGTTTACCATCGAAACCGGCCAAACCTTGTTTATGCCGGGCCATTTAACCCACAAAGTTCTGACCCTTGAGCCCTATTTAGGCGTCGGCGGCTTTTATTTAGCCTTTCCAAATTTGTTAAGAACGCTTACGCGGTGGCTGGCGCATCCCCCCAACTGGGAAAAACTGGAGCGCAAAGGATACCGCGATTTGGTCTATCCCGATTTGATAACCACCGCCGTTAAAAAACGTAAAACCCTGCGACATGCGACTGAGAATTCAAAATTAATATGGGGGTTGGACTATCTTAAATACGCTATGAACGCCTGGAACCGGCAGACTGCAAATGCGGAAAAAGAGCGTCTGCTTGAACTGGAAGATTGGGGCAAGAGGGATAACATCGCGCCGGACGACATCGATCTGTTCCGCCCAGCCCCTCTGTGAAGGGGGGATTAAGGGGGGTTCGCGGATTGCCCGGTCTCCGCAAAGGCGTCCGCCGGCTTCGCCGTTGGATAATAACCGACCGTCATTATCGGGCTTGACCCGATAATCCAGTGAAACACCCAGCGGCGACAGCCGCTGACCTTGCCCGACGGCGATGGCACGCGGTTTTCCATCCCGCAATCATCGCTATTGCGCGGTGTCCGGGCTCAGACACAAATGAGACTATTAGCGGATGATCCGTTCTATGATTTGGCTGGATTTAACCTGACCACTCTGGAGTGGTCAGGTGGCTCGGCGAGGCTAAAGCCTCACTTCCGGCAATCATGCCCATCTCGGAAGCGGGACTTTAGTCGCGCAATCTGCAACTGACCTTGACGACCTGATGTTGTCTCATACAGAGTGAACCCGGACAGGCTATGTTATTCGCCGAAAAAATCAGGTATCCTCGCCGGGTCTGAAAACGTGTCCCCACTATTAATTGCAGGGTTATGTCCAGCCCAAACGAACTTGCCGATTCATTAACCCATTCGCGCGCGCGCGTGGCCGCGTTACGGGGGTATCTTTGACTATGAAAACAAGAAAGACCGGTTGCAGGAAGTCGAACTGATTCTGGAAAATCCGGCTATTTGGGATGATGCGCAAGAGGCGCAGCAACGCGGACGGGAGCGCGCCAATCTGGCGCAAGTGGTCAATGGACTGGAGCAGTTGCAGCGCGACCTTGCCGACGCTTTGGAGTTGCTGGATTTGGCGCGGGCCGAGGACGACGCTGAGACCGTTGAGGAAGTGGCCGAGGAGGCCGCGCGCATTGAATCCAGACTGGACAAACTGGAATTTCGGCGGATGTTCAGCGGCGAGGCCGATGCCCTGAACGCCTTCGTCGATATTCAATCCGGCTCCGGCGGCACCGAAGCCCAGGATTGGGCCGAGATGCTGTTGCGCATGTATAGCCGATGGGCCGAGGCGCAGGGCTTTAAATCGGAGTTGGTCGAGCGCTCGCCGGGCGACGTGGCCGGCATCAAGAGCGCCACCATCAAGGTGTCCGGCGAATATGCCTACGGTTATATGCGCACCGAAACCGGGATTCATCGCCTGGTGCGCAAGAGCCCGTTCGATTCGGGAAATCGGCGGCACACCTCGTTCGCCTCGGTCTATGCCTACCCGGAAATTGACGACAGTTTTGAAATTGACATTAATCCTGCGCACTTGCGGGTGGATACCTATCGCGCCAGCGGGGCCGGCGGGCAGCACGTGAACCGCACCGACTCGGCCGTGCGCATCACCCATCATCCGAGCGGAATCGTGGTACAGTGCCAAAATGACCGCTCCCAGCATCGTAACCGTGCTGAAGCGATGTCCATGTTAAAAGCCAGGCTGTACCAATCTGAATTGCAAAAACGCCGCCAGCAACAACAATCGGAGGAAGACAGTAAATCCAATATCGGCTGGGGCAGCCAGATTCGCTCCTATGTTTTAGACCAATCGCGAATCAAGGATCTGAGAACCGGCGTCGAGACTGGCAATACTCAAGCGGTTCTGGATGGCGCCTTGAATCAATTTATTGAAGCCAGCCTCAAGGCCGGCCTATAACTATCCATAAAACCGAACCATGCCAATGCGTGAACAAAGCGACCAACGCCAGCAAAGGCGCAACAAACTAACCGCGTTGCGCGCTCAGGGGAATGCGTTTCCCAATGACTTTAGACGAGACGCATTTGTCGGTGATCTATTGGAAAAGTATGGCGATGATGTTGAAGGCGTCGCGCGCCAAGCCCTTCGCGTCAAAGTTGCCGGGCGGTTGATGTCGCGGCGCATCATGGGCAAGGCCGCTTTCGCCCACATTCAGGACATGAGCGGCAAAATGCAGTTGTTTTTGCAACGGGATAACCTGCCCGACGGCATCTATGCCGAGTTCAAGAAATACGACATCGGCGACATCATCGCGGCGGAAGGCGAGTTGTTTCATACCCAAACCGGAGAGCTCAGCATTCGGGCCGACCAGATCAGGTTGCTGACCAAGGCATTGCGCCCGCTGCCGGAAAAATTTCATGGCTTGACCAATACGGAAACCAGATATCGACAACGCTATGTTGATCTCATCATGAATGAGCAAACCCGATCGGTATTCAAAATCCGCGCCCAAGCGATCCAGTATATTCGGGAATTCATGACCGAACGCCGATTTCTGGAGGTCGAGACGCCGATGATGCATCCCATTCCCGGCGGCGCCGTGGCGCGCCCGTTCAGCACCCATCACAATGCCCTGGACATGGCATTGTTTCTGCGCATTGCGCCGGAGTTGTATCTCAAGCGATTAGTGGTCGGCGGCTTCGAGCGCGTGTTTGAAATCAATCGCAACTTCAGGAACGAGGGCATCAGCACGCGCCACAACCCCGAGTTCACCATGCTTGAATTCTATTGGGCTTACGCCGATTACCATGACCTTATCGACCTGACTGAACAGATGATGCGCGGGGTATGCCAGGCGGTCGTGGGCGATGCCAAAGTAGAAAGCCGCGGTCAAATTATCGACTTTTCAAAACCGTTCCAACGCTTCACCCTGATTGAGTCAATCCTCCACTTCAACCCGGATATAACGGAATCCCAACTCACCGATTTGGAAGCAATCACCCAACTGGCCATTGAACTTGAAATTGAAGTGCTGCCGGATTATGGCGTGGGCAGAATTCAGACCGCGGTGTTTGGCAAGCGGGTAGAGGAGAAACTGATTGCGCCGACTTTTATTACCGCCTATCCGGTGGAAGTGTCGCCCTTGTCAAGGCGCAATGACGAGCAGCCGGAAATCAGCGATCGCTTCGAATTTTTTGTGGACGGCAAAGAGATCGCCAACGGCTTTTCCGAATTGAACGATCCGGAAGATCAAGCGCAACGATTCAAGCAGCAAGAGCAACGCAAGGATGCCGGCGATCATGAAGCGATGCACTTTGACGCCGATTATATCCGCGCACTGGAATATGGTATGCCGCCGACCGCCGGAGAGGGTATCGGCATCGACCGGCTGGTGATGGTGCTGACCGACAGTCCGTCGATTCGCGATGTCGTGCTGTTCCCGCACATGCGGCATGAAACAGTTTCTGATTCCTGAGCATATCCAGCTTTGTGATACAATCCACTGCCATGAGCGATACGCCTACAGTCATTTCTGTTATCAATCTCAAAGGTGGTGTCGGCAAAACCACCGTGACCGCTCTGCTCGCGCGTTATGCGGCGCGACAATGGGGCTTGGATGTCCTCGCTGTGGATTTGGATCCGCAAGCGAATTTGAGCCAAGCGTTGATGACGGAACCCGACTACCGCAAATTCATGGAAGAAAAACAACCGTCCATCGTGGAGTTGTTTGGGGATTTTGCCCCAACCACTCAAAACAAGCCGGGGCCGAGCCCGTTGAATCCGGCGGATGTTGTCAAGACGGTATCCGCTTGGGGGGGAAAGGAAATTCTCACCAAAATTGGCCTCAGCAAACAGGAGGCGGAACAATGAAGCAGGAACAATTGCAAAAGAGACTGGGTGTTCTAATTAACAGTTTTGGCTACAAAACCGTCCGCAAAACCCTTGGCGAAATGCGGGTGGAAAAATCCGCCGCCGCAAATCGCGGTGCGAAAATTCGCCGTGTCGGCACCGATGAATTAACCATAACACCCACTAAGAAAAGAATAAAACCTAACGCCGCGAATGTCGTTAAATCGTTCGACATAACCGACCGCGAGAAAAAAGCAATTCTTTTTATCATCGCGGAAAAATACGAAGCGAAAGAGTTCATGCCGAATGTTAATCATGTGCGCGATTTTCTCGGTGGCGCAAGGGATGTGTCGCGCATCAAATCGCGACAACAAGTAACTTCCGCTGTGTTCAAACAACTGGCCGGCTTGGAAACAAGCGAACTGCACGAAATGCTGGATCGTGGATTCTATGGTCCGTCCAAAAGATTAGAGTCCTATGCAAAGGCAATCGAAGGTTTCGCCAGACAAGACCGTTCCGCTTAAAACCGGTAAGTTGCCGCTTTCCAATAACCAATGAACTTGCCTTATCGCCAGAACGATGATGCCGTGTCCACAGCATCGACCGGCTGGTGATGGTGCTGACCGACAGTCCGTCGATTCGCGATGTGGTGCTGTTCCCGCACATGCGGCATGAAACCAAGCCGCAAACCTAACCCGACCGCCAAGTGATCAAGCGGCTGGAACTGATGATTGGCTTGCGCTATACGCGGGCCAAGCGGCGCAATCATTTTATTTCGTTTATTTCCATGACCTCCATGCTCGGCATCGTGCTCGGCGTGTGGGCCTTGATCACGGTCATGTCGATCATGAACGGCTTTCATCAGGATCTGCGCGACCGCATCTTGTTCGTGGTCTCGCACATCACCATCAGCGATTTCGATGGCTATCTGGACGATTGGCAAGCCGTGGCCAAGCGCATCGCAAGCCAGCCCCAACTCCACAAGCAAGTCCAGGCGCAAGCGCCCTTTGTGTTGGGGCAGGGCATGATCACCAAGGGGTCGCGAGTGACCGGCGCGCTGCTTCGCGGCATCGATGCGACTAAGGAGCGCGCCGTGTCCGAGGTGCTCGACCATATCGTCGACGGCAGCCCGGAGGCGTTGCAGTCCGGCTCTTTCGGCATTATTCTGGGCATAAACCTGGCGCGCCAGTTGGGCGTTGGCGTCGGTGAAAAAGTCACCGTGGTGGCGCCCAACGGCAAGGTGACGCCGGCCGGCCTGCTGCCGCGGTTGAAGCGTTTCACTGTGGTCGGGCTGTTTGCAATCAACATGTACGAATACGATAGCGGCATCGCGCTGATGCATATCGACGACGCGGCGAAATTGCTGAGCCTGCAGGACAAGGTCACGGGGCTGCGCCTGAGGCTGAACGATGTTGAGCAAGCGCGGCGGTTTCGGATCGAGATTTCCCGGCAACTCAATGGCGAGTTTCGGGTGCGCGACTGGACCATGGAACATGCCAACTTTTTTCGCGCGCTGGAAATCGAAAAGCGCGTGGTGTTCATCGTGCTGCTGCTGATTATCGCGGTCGCCGCGTTTAACATCGTCTCGACCCTGGTCATGATTGTGACCGACAAGCAGGCGGATGTGGCCATCCTGAGGACGTTGGGCATGAGCCCGGCCAGCATCATGAAAATATTCATGATCCAGGGATCGATCATCGGCGTGGTCGGCATTATCCTGGGCGGCGTGCTTGGCGTCATCACCGCGCTCAATGTGGATGTCATCATTCCGGCGCTGGAGAATTTTTTCAACACCGAACTGTTTCCCATGGATGTGTATCTGATCACCGACTTTCCCGCGCACATGCGCTGGGCTGATGTGGCGCGGGTTATTTTCGCGGCGCTGGCGATGAGTTTTCTGGCGACCCTTTATCCGGCCTGGCGCGCGTCTAAAGTTCAACCGGCCGAGGCGTTGAGGTACGAATGAGCGCGCGCCGCGACGATAACTTGCCGAGCGCTGATTTAGTAATCGATTGCCGGCATGTTTCCAAGACCTTCGATGAAGGCCCGATGACAGTGGAGGTATTGGAGGATATCGAATTTCAGGTTGGGCGCGGCGAGCAAGTCGCGATTATCGGCGCTTCCGGGTCGGGGAAAAGCACGTTGCTGCATATTCTGGGCGGCTTGGCCGAACCGACCCGCGGCAAGGTCATGATCGACAATCAGGACGTTGCCCGCTTGTCGCAAACAGCCCGCGGCGATTTGCGCAATGCCGCGTTAGGTTTTGTTTATCAATTCCATCACTTGCTGCAGGAGTTCAGCGCGCTTGAGAATGTGGCGATGCCGTTGTTGATTCGCAACACCGGCGCCGAACAGGCGTTTGCTGCCGCGCGCGACATTCTTGAGCGCGTGGGGCTGGGACGGCGCATCGAGCATAAGCCGGCGGAGCTGTCCGGCGGCGAGCGCCAAAGAGCCGCCATTGCGCGGGCGATGGTGACCAAGCCGAAGTGCATCATGGCCGACGAGCCGACCGGCAACCTCGATTCCCATGCCGCCGATGCCATTCATGGGTTGTTGCTGGAGCTCAATCAGGAGGTCGGCACCAGCCTGATTGTGGCGACCCATAACCTAAAACTGGCGCGCAAAACCGGGCGCATTGTCAGTATTGAGGACGGCAAGCTGCACGAAAAGTCATAATGCGCCTCATTCCATGCGCTTCTGGCCTGGTTAAATCAAAAGGTTCAAGATACTATAAGCGGTCGATTTCGGATAGATTTCAGCAGATATTGACACCCATTTTCGTGGCGCATATTGAAGCGAAACTCACACTCTTTCAAAGGAGTCATCGCCTTCCGATTCACCATTATCTCCCAATCCGTCATTGCCCGGCTTGTTCCGGGCAATCCAGTTATTAAACCGTTCGGCGTAGCCGAACTCCTTATTTCGGCGGCGAAGTCGCCGACTTTGTGTCCGACTGCGTCGGACTCTTTATTCAACTGGATCCCCGCCTGCCGGCGAGGATGACGGCAGAGAGGGCGGTGCTAAAACACCACTGGAAAGGAACACACCAAGGCAGTGAATTAGTGAACACATACAGCAATGACGACCCTTATTTGCCGGGCAATCCAGTGGAATATGCCGTCTGGCGAAGCCGCCGGTTTGTGTCTGGCAAAGCCGGATGCCAAAAAGAGTCACGCTACGCGTGACAGATATTTAACTGGATTCCCGCCTGCGGCGAGAATGACGAATAAGAGTCGTCATTGCCCGGCGATGTGTTATCTGATTTGAGTATACAATCGGCTGGTCGCCGGGCCAGAGACGCCGGTGATTCGAGCGACTTTGCAAGCCTCAATATCAATGCAAAACAGGCGCAAAATCTCCCTGAATGTTGCCTCTGATATTCTTGAATGCTTTATGTATCGGTTTTTCATTGATACTATTGGGGTTTAGCACATTATAAGCACCTTTATAGTATCTTGAACCAATCAAAAAGCCATTTACCCGGCACCTTGCTGTGCTAAACTCCCAGCAGGAAACACGACTTCACTGTATTACAACACGCGATAGGCCAGGCTGGAGTTCTATGCTTCGCTGGCGGCATCGTCCACGGCTTTGTCGGCGGTGGTCGCCGCGGGTGTTTGACGGCATGGCCGGTCAAGTCCATCTCGGAATCTGGACTTTAGTCCCGCAATCTGCAATGGTTTGGCGAGGCTGAAGCCTCACTTCCGAGGGCCGTTGACGGTGACCGCGATCAACCAGGAACTGGTCCATTACCAGTGGACCTATAATCATTACCGACCACACGAGAGTTTGGATTTAATGATGCCGATGGCGTATTATCGGCATCCCACCTTGGCGACCTGATTTTGTCTCATATGTGGTGAACCCGGACAGTTCTTCAATCCCGCAATCATCGCTGTTGCATCCGCCGTCAAAAAATGTTTTACTCGGCATTCCAATCACTCACATAAAGGATTATCAAATGAACAGACCAATGACCGCCTCGCATTCGACGCCCACCAAGCCGTGAAAGACCTGCAGCACGCCGGCGCCGACGAGGCGCTGGCCGAGGCCGTGGTCAACACGATTGGGACGGCCTTAGGCGAGAGCGTGGCGACCAAGCTGGATATACAAGAGGTCAAGGCCGAGATTAAAAACAGCGAACTGCGCATGACGATTCGTCTCGGCGCGATGATGGTCGCTGTCGGCGGCCTCATCATCGCCATTATGAAACTGTTTTAGTTGGGGGCGACCGCCATGGAAGGTGGAAGTGCAGATTTTGCCGGGAGCAAAAATCGGCCAAAACCACAAACCAAAGGTGTGCGCCAGCCTCGCCGCTGGATAATGTTGCGGCTATCGCCGCGGATGTTTCACTGGATTATCGGGTCAAGCCCGATAATGACGGGTTATGGTTATGATGATTGCCGGAAGTGAGGCTGAAGCCTCACTTCCGGCCCCCTGATTTTGTCTTATATGTGGTGAACCCGGACAGCGACTATGGCGCTACTCGGAATCGTGCGAATATTTACTAGCAACCTTAACTCTGAGCCCTGAGAACGAAATGAACCTCCCGCTCCCCACTATCGCCACCATTATGGCCGCCGTGCCACTAATCATTTTGGTGTTGATTGCGTTGCACCAAGAACGCAAAGAGCGCGAAGAACGCGACCAATAACCGGCGGGCGCGACATCACCGTTGCCCACGGCCCGTCATGCCAGCGCACAGCCTGCCCTCGCGCAAGCGCGAGACGTATATTTAACTGGATTCCAACCCCTGTTTTCACAGGGGTGACGTTCTTTCGTTGGAATGACGACGGGGAGTGAAGGGCGGGCATGACGACGGAGGGATTCCCCACCATGCCCGCCGCCCGGTCCCTCGTTCCCGCCGCCACCCGCCCCGTCATTATCGGGCTTGACCAGATAATCCAGTGAAACACAAGCGGCGAAGCCGCTGACATTACCCAACGGCGAGGTCGCAGCCTGATTGTGGCGACCCATAACTTGAAACTGGCGCGCAAAACCGGGCGCATTGTCAGTATTGAGGACGGCAGGTTATACGCGAAAGAATAGTCGCTTTTCCTTAAGGTCACAGCGCTTGATCAAAGGGCTTCAGGGCAATTTGAATGAGTGTTTCAAAATCGACGCAACCCTTGTCAATTTTATCCCGGCCCCCATATCCAGTCCCATATAATCCAGGCCCCCATATCCAGGCCCCATATCCAGGCCCCATATAATCCAGGCCCCATATATCTCTTCCCGAACGAATTATAATACGCCTAATCAATGAACGACCATAGTGTTGAAAATGTAGTTAATGAACTCGCCAGGCCGGAAGACGTATTGCCTGGGGTGTTGCATTTGTTGCCGCTGGAGAAAAAACCTTTTTTCCCCGGTCAGGTATTGCCGCTGGTGCTTGATGTGCGTAGATGGAGTAAGACATTAAAAGCGATACATAAGGCCGGTCAAGGCGCCGTGGGCGTGGTTTTCACCGACGGCATCAAGCCCGAGGCATTGGCATCCAAGGACTTCAGGTCGGTCGGCACGGTCTGCAAGATCCATCATATCGAGCAACAGGAAGATCAATATCATGTTGTTCTGGCGGGATTGCAGCGTTTCAAAATCACCAGTTGGGTTTCTGAAAAACGCCCCTTTACCGTGCAAGTGCGTTATTTTCCTGAACGGAGTCCGACGGAATCCACCGAAATTAAAGCCTATACCACCGCCATCGTCAACATCATTAAGGAGTTGTTGCCGCTTAATCCGATGTATGGCGAGGAGCTGAAGATGTTCCTGAACTATTTCAGAACCGGCGAACCGGCCAGGTTGGCGGATTTTGGCGCCAGTTTAACCACGGCGAATGCGGTCGAGATGCAGGAAATACTCGAAACCATTGAGTTGTTGCCGAGGATGAAAAAGACGTTGGTGCTATTACAGAAGGAAGTTGAAGTCGCCAAGGCGCAAACCGAGATTCGCGCGCATATCGAAGGCGAAATCACCCAGCACCAGCGCGAAATGTTTTTGCGCGAGCAACTTAAATTTATTCAAAAGGAGTTGGGCATTTCCAAAGACGACCGTGAATCGGAGATGGAGACATTTCGCGGCCGATTGGAAGGGTGTGTGCTGCCAGAGCAGGCGCAAAGCCGCATTGACGAAGAGCTGGACAAACTGTCGATGCTGGAACGCGGGTCGCCGGAATATGGGGTAACCCGGAATTATTTGGATTGGTTGACCAGCGTGCCCTGGGGCAAGCACAGCAAGGATTCCCTGGATCTGAAAAATGCGGCTGTTGTGTTGGACCGCGATCATGAAGGCCTGGATGAAGTCAAACAGCGCATCCTCGAATTCATCGGCGTGGGAAAAATGAAAGGCGAGGTAGCCGGATCAATCATGTTGTTGGTGGGGCCGCCGGGCGTGGGCAAGACTTCTCTGGGTCGGTCGATAGCCGACGCATTGGGGCGGAAGTTTTTCCGATTTTCATTAGGCGGCATGCGCGATGAAGCGGAAATCAAGGGCCATCGCCGCACCTATATCGGGGCCATGCCGGGCAAGTTTGTGCAGGCGCTGCGGCAATGCAAGACCGCCAACCCGGTGATCATGCTGGATGAAATCGACAAGATCGGCGACTCTTTTCGCGGCGACCCTGCGTCGGCCTTGCTGGAAGTTCTCGATCCTGAGCAAAACCGGGATTTTCTTGATCACTATCTCGATGTCCGGGTAGATTTATCCAATGTCCTGTTTATTTGCACCGCCAACCAACTCGACACCATTCCCGCGCCATTGCTTGACCGCATGGAATCGATTCGATTGTCCGGCTATCTGGCGGCGGAAAAAATCGTGATTGCCCGCAAGCATTTGCTGCCCAGACAACTGCAACGGGTTGGCTTGAAAAAGCGCGGTCAACTTAGAATCGATACCCTGGCGATCAGAAAAATTGTTGAGCGATACGCCCGCGAAGCGGGGGTGCGCAGATTAGAAAAAATGCTGGGAACGATTGCCAGAAAGGCGGTGATGAAACTGCTTAAAAAAAACAAAGCGCCGATTCATGTTACCGCGAAAAATCTCGAACAGTATCTGGGCAAGCCGATTTTCAATGATGAAGATCGAATTGCCGGGGTTGGGGTGGTGACCGGACTGGCCTGGACCGCAATGGGCGGCGCCACCCTGGACGTCGAGGCAACACGCAGCCATAGTTTTACTCGCGGATTCAAATTAACCGGGCAACTCGGCGACGTTATGAAGGAATCGGCAGAGATTGCTTATAGCCATGTGCTTGGCAACGCGGAGGAATTTGGCATTGAGCAAACGTTTTTCAAAAACGCCATGATCCATCTGCATGTGCCGGCCGGCGCCACACCAAAAGACGGCCCCAGCGCCGGCGTCACCATGGCCTGCGCCCTGATTTCATTAGCCAAAGGTCGCGCGATCAAAAAATCCATCGCCATGACCGGCGAGATTTCACTCACCGGACAAGTGCTGCCGGTCGGCGGCATCAAGGAAAAAGTCATTGCCGCGCGCCGAATGAAAATCCGCAATCTGATCCTGCCCGAAGCCAATCGCGGTGATTTCGAGGAGCTGCCCAACTATATTACCAAGGGCATTAAAGCGAATTTTGTATCCCGCTATACCGATGTCGTCGCGCATTTGTTTTAGGGGCGGTTTTTCGGCGAAGCCGAAAATCACTGCCCCTTATCCTGCGTTAACTCGCATCAGTTTATAGCTCGCCTTAACAATAGACTAGAAAAGAAAACGCCTATCGACTGGATTAGTTTTAGTTCAAGATACTTTAAGCGGTGATTTCGGATAGATTTCAGCAGATATTGACACCCATTTTCGTGGCGCATATTGAAGCGAAACTCACACTCTTTCAAAGGAGTCCGGCCTGCGGCGAGAATGACGGGCTGGGGCGACAATGGTGAATCGGAAGGCGACGATTTCTTTTGAGAGGGCAATGGTAAATAATTGTCACGCGAAGCCTGACACTAAAACGTGCTCTGGCGTAGCCAGACTTCTTATTCTCAATGTGCCATTGGCATCTCAACTCGCCTTTGTCCTCTCAATTCACCATTGCCCTATCATTTGTCATTGCCCGGCCCATATTATTATTATTGGCCGGGCAATCCAGTTATTAAACCGTTCGGCGTAGCCGAACTCCTTATTATCGCGGCTTCGCCGCGTCTGGATTCCCGCCTTCGGCGAGAATGACGGGCTGGGATGTCATTGTCCAATTCGCCCCCAACTCGTCATTGCCCGGCCCATATTATTATTATTGGCCGGGCAATCCAGTTATTAAACCGTTCGGCGTAGCCGAACTCCTTATTATCGCGGCTTCGCCGCGTCTGGATTCCCGTCTACGGCGAGAATGACGGGCTGGGATGTCATTGTCCAATTCGCCCCCAACTCGTCATTGCCCGGCTTGTTCCGGGCAATCCAGTTATTAAACCAGCGGCGTTAGCCGCTATCCTTAATGGCGGCAAAGCCGCCGCCATTTGCGCGGCTTCGCCGCGTCTGGATTCCCGCCTGCCGGCGAGAATGACGAATGATAGGTAACAAGTGAATCGAGAGGACAAAAGCGCGTTGAGATGCCAAAGGCACATTGAGAATAAAAAGTCCGGCGGAGTTGGACTATTAATGTCGTCACGCGTAGCGTGACTCATTCTGCTGCCGGCGATCCTTTTTGCACATGCTCGCGTTGCCGGTCCAAGACATAAGTCATCAAACTCGGGATGCCCGCCTCATATAATATTGAATCTGGTGGATTCCAAATAAACTCATGGCGAATAAACGTTTGCAAATGTTCATTAACCGACTGTGTAGCCAGTGAATCGACAGGTGAATTATCTGCAATAATCTCTTTGAGCCTATCCCTTGTGGTTGTTTCCGTGTCTTGGAATACTGTCGCAATAGCAACAGCCGCCGGCAGCAGTCCAAGGTCGTCTAATGTTGCTCTGCGTTGTTCATAAAAGTTTGATCGGCGGCTTTCAATCTTTGTTCTCGCTTCGGTAATTTCTTGAGAGGTCAGTTTTTTCAGGTCTTTTTCCTTTGCCAAATCCCAAAGGGCCTCGCCCCAAAGTTGAATGAAGTAAGGATAGTGCTGGCTGTCTTCCACTACATCTTCCAAAGCATCGGCGTCCACTGTTATGCCGTCTTCCTGCAACGGCTTTACAATAGCATCCGCAGTGGCCTGCGCATCTAATCGTGCAATGCCCATTTTCGTGGAACGCTCAACAAAACTAGCGCCCACTGTGGTCAGGAAATGTGATAAGCCAGGAGTGCCGGCGAGAACCAGCAAAAAGGGTGCCTTTTTTCTTACCTTTTGGCTTACGTTTAACAAAACACGGCATAGACCGGCATCCATGGTATGTGCTTCATCCATTAAAAACACCAGTGGCCGTTTTTTACATTCTTTGATCAAAGTATTCACTAGCGCCGGACTTGCCGCTGCGTTTGACTTCCAACCAACAGAAAATATTAAGAATTTTGTCCCCCAGTGAATAGGTTTTAATAATTTTTTCCAATTCATAGGTAACAGGCAATTCCACATGTGTATTGGTTTTTTTAATTCATCCGGAGTCGCCCAACTGGTGCGTATAGGATTATGTTCCGCCCCACCTCTTTGGGCTTCAATTTCCAACCAGTTTAATAGCACGGTTTTGCCCATACCCCTGGGCCCATACATAACCATGTTGGCAGCAGGCGAATCCCCATCAGCCATGTCTGCCAATATCTGTCTGAGCCGACCCTGCTCATTTTCTCGGCCTGCCAGATAGGGCGGGCGTTGCCCATCACCTGGCTTGAACGGATTTCGTGTTCTTGTGGGTGTCATGATGGCCTCCTCATTCGCCATCCAATGCTCAATCGAGCAACTGGCTCTTCTGCATAGTATACTCTTTATTATGGAATTTCGGCGATTTTTTCCGCCTGCCGGCGAGAATGACAAATAAGGGTTGTCATTGCCCGGCTTGTTCCGGGCAATCCAGTTATTAAACCGTTCGGCGTAGCCGAACTCCTTATTATCGCGGCTTCGCCGCGTCTGGATTCCCGCCTGCCGGCGAGAATGACGGGCTGGGATGTCATTGTCCAATTCGCCCCCAACTCGTCATTGCCCGGCTTGTTCCGGGCAATCCAGTGGAATATTCCGTCCGGCGTAGCCGGACTCCTTTTATCGCGGCATCAAAGCGGCAACGCCGTTTTAGTGTCACGTTGCGCGTAACGACACTAACAGTTCGGCTACGTCGGACACAATTTTTTGTGAATTATAGTCATGTTTAACCCTTGGCAACTAAGCGCAGTTCCTTTAATCAAGGTCCGAGATCAAGGTCGCTATTGCCATTTTTAGCAGGGATTTCTTGGTTTGGTTTTGATGATCTTTCTTGCACATGCTCGCGTTGCTTATCGAGTACATATCTCATCAAACTGGGGATGCCCGCCTCGAATAATATTGAATCTGGTGGATTCCAAATAAATTCATGGCGAATAAACGTTTGCAGATGTTCATTAACCGACTGTGTAGCCAGTGAATCAGCAGGTAAATTATCTGCAATGATCTCTTTGAGATAATCCCTTGTGGTTGTTTCCGTGTCTTGGAATAGTGCCGCAATAGCAACAGCCGCCGGCAGCAGTTCAAGTTCGTCTAATGTTGCTCTGCGTTGCTCATAAAAGTTTAATCGGCGGCTTTCAACCTTTGTTTCTACTTCGGCAGTTTCTTGAGCGGTCAGTTTTTGCAGTTCTTTTTCTTTTGCCAGATCCCACAGAGCCGCGCCCCAAAGTTGAATGAAATAAGGATAATGCTGGCTGTCTTCCACTACATGTTCCAAAGCATCGGTGTCTACTGTTACGCCATCGGCATCCAACGGTTTTACGATGGCATCCGCAGTGGCCTGTGCATCTAATCGTGCAATGCCCATTTTCTCGGAGCGTTCAACAAAACTAGCCCCCACTGTCGTCAACAAATGCGATAGACCGGGCGTGCCGGCGAGTACCAGCAAAAAAGGTGCGTTTTGATTCACTTGTTGGCTTATGTTCAACAAATCCTGACAAAAACGAGAATCCATGGTGTGTGCTTCGTCCATCAACAGCACCAATGGGCGTTCTTTACATTCCTCAATTAAGACGCTTACTAAATCGTCCTCGTTATGAGCTTTTGAATTCCACACAATTTTGTTTCCAAGTGCCCCAAGTTCTATTTGCTCGGGCCAGATTTTCTTCTTCCAGTCGTCAGAAATCAATTTATTCCAGAGCAACTCTAAAGATGGAAAAATTGTCGGCGTTGTTTGAATTGCTCGTAAAGGAAGGTTATGTTTTGAAGTTTTTTCAACTTCACCCCCAACCCAATTTAACAGCACTGTTTTGCCCATGCCCCGGGGCCCATACATCACTATGTCGGCGGCAGGAGAATCTCCATCAGCCATATCTGCTAATATCTCTCTAATCCGACCCTGCTCATTTTCCCGACCGGCCAGATAAGGCGGGGTTGCTCCTCTACCCGGCCTAAACGGATTCCGTATTTTTTTAGGTGTCATAACCAACGCCTCATTCGCTATTTAATAGGTTATCAGAACAACCAACTAACTCTTGCAGTGTATACTCTTTTTATGGAATGTCGGCGAGGATGACGAATGATAGGTAACAGTGAATCGAGAGGACAAAAGCGCGTTGAGATGCCAAAGCACCGAGAACAAGTCCGGCGGAGTTGGACTATTAATGTCGTCACGCGTAGCGTGACTCATTCTGCTGCCGGCGATGCTTTTTGCACATGCTCGCGCTGCCGGTCCAAGACATATCTCATCAAACTCGGGATGCCCGCCTCGTATAAATCTGTGTCCGGCGGATTCCAAATAAACTCATGGCGAGCAAGCGTTTGCAGATGTTCATTAACCGACTGTGTAGCATGTGAATCGGCAGGTAAATTATCTGCAATAACATCTATGAGCGTGGCCCTTGTGGTTGTTTCCGTGTCTTGGAATACTGTTGCAATAGCAACAGCCGCCGGCAGCAGTTCAAGTTCGTCTAATGTATTTCTGCGTTCTCCATAAAAGTTTGATCGGCGGTTCTCAATCTTTGTTTCTACTTCGGCAATTTCTTGAGAGGTCAGTTTTTGCAGGTCTTTTTCCTTTGCCACATCCCAAAGGGCCTCGCCCCAGAGTTGAATGAAGTAAGGATAATGCTGGCTGTCTTCCACTACATGTTCCAAAGCATCGGCGGCGATGTGTACGCCATCGGCATCCAACGGCTTTACAATGGCATCAGCAGTAGCCTGCGCTTCTAATCGTGCAATGCCCATTTTCTTGGAACGTTCAACAAAACTAGCGTTCACTGTAGTCAGAAAGTGTGATAGCCCAGGAGTGCCGGCGAGAACCAGCAAAAAGGGTGCATTTTGCCGCGCTTGTTGGCTTATATTCAACAAGCCCTGACAAAAACGAGAATCCATAGTGTGTGCTTCATCCATCAACAGCACCACTGGGCGCTCTTTACATTCTTCAATCAAGGCACTGACTAAATCGTCGTCGTCGGGAGCTTTGGAATTCCACACAATTTTGTTTCCACCTGCCCCTAATTCGATTTGATTGGGCCAGAGTTTCTTCTTCCAGTCATCAGAGATCAATTTGTTCCAGAGAGACTTTAAAGATGGAAAAATTGTCGGGGTAGATTGGACTGTCCGCAAGGGACGATTGTCCTGCGCGGTCTTTTCAACCTCATTTTCTAGCCAGTTTAATAGTACTGTTTTGCCCATACCCCGGGGGCCATACATGATTATTTCTGTACCAGGTGACCTTCCGGCAGACATTCTTGCCAATCTCTGTTTGAATTGCTCCTTTTCATTTTCCCGCCCGGCGAGATGGGGCGGGGATTCTCCCGGACCCGGATTAAACGGATTAAAATCACCAATCTGTGTCATAACCAACGCCTCATTCGCTATTTAATAGGTTATCAGAACAACCAACTAACTCTTGTAGTGTATACTCTTTTTATGGAATTTCGGCGATTTACTACCCAATCCCCTTGGGGTAAACATGGGTATAATTCCCAATTTTTCATTCATTCCCAGTGGTGTTTTTGGTCTATAATACCCCGATTGCTGGTCACGCCACCCTGGGTGCGGCTCGCCTAAAACTAACTTTATTCGGATCTCTGAGGAGCAAGACACATGCATAGAATAATCACTACCATTCGTTTTTGCATCCGCATTGCTGCCAGGATGCGTATCCCCCCCCCCCCCCCCCAGCACACAGCAGGGGGCGGGTGCTATGAATAAAACAGTCACCCAATTCGTTTTCGCCGCGGCGTTGCTGGTGGCGATGCTGGCAGCAACCGGCATCGCCCAGGCGCAAGAAGCAGTCAACTTTCAGGGAGTACCTGGCAATAATGACATCCGCATAAGTTGGATGAAACCCGCCACTGGTGGGACAACATTTAGCTATTTTGTAACGGCTAAACCTACAGATGGAACGACCGTCAATTTCAATATCCCGGCCACCAACGCCGGGTCATTCGACTATAGTGTTAACGATTTACTACCACTAACAGTGACCAACGGAAAAACGTACCGTATTACTGTAAGACCCAAGCCCGCGGGTGATGGCAATAGGATTACAAGCTTTATAAGTGTAACCGCAGGCGCGCCTCTCGCGCCAACCAACTTTACCTCGACCGGCTTTGCCGATGCAGTGGTGCTAACCTGGACTGCCCCGGCAAGTAATGGCGCGGCAATAACCGAATATCAGATACATCATTATGATACTGGCGATAAGGACGATGCTGTCAGGGTAAACCTGGGAGGTAACGCAAGAACCCACACACTTAGCAACCGCATACCCGGTAGGGAGATCATACTTACCCTGACTGCGAAAAATTCTCGTGGCAGGAGCGCTGAAGCCACCTACGAAGTGACTCCCCGAGGAGCGCCGGTTGCTCGGCCGAGCATCGCCCTGGCGGGTCCGGACACGGGTAGCTCAGATTCGGACCGCATCACCAGCAATAGAGGGATAGATATTACTCTGGCGAGTAATTTTGATGCCAACAGGGACTCCTGGGAAATATCCATCAATGACGGTGCTAATTACAATTATACTTCGGCAGTCGAAGCGCGCTCCACCAATATGCTTCGTTTCGAATTGCCCGACGGCAAATACACCAACAATCAGATTCGAGTGCGCCAGACCGTGAAACTCGTTCGTTCCGATTTTGCCGGGCTTGACGCATTTATCTTTGATGCCACGCCGCCAGTCGTCACCCTGACTAGTCTCGCCAGCATTACCCTGGATGTGGGCGGCACCTACAACGAGGTGGGCGCCACCGCCACGGATATTCTGGATGACAACGTGCCGAAGCCCACCACGACGGACACTGTGGATACCGGCACCGTCGGCATCTACACGATTACCTACCGTGCGACCGATGCCGCTGGTAATACTGGCACGGCTACCCGCACCGTGACCGTTAACCCTGCCCCACCGGTACTTAGAAGCGGAGCAATCACTCCAACCAGTATTGTGATTGAGTGGGATGCAGTAGATGGCGCCACTGAATACAAATTGTTTAGAGATAGCAATCTCATAACCACTACCAGTGAATTATCATACACTGATACTGGCTTGAATCCTGAAACACGTTACCTTTATGCTGCCACATCAACTAACCCTGCCGGGACAAGTGGCGCATCTAATAATCTGATTTTAACTACCACTGCGGTTGAACCCACGCTAACCATTGAAAGACTACGCGATAATTCCCTCCGACTGACTTGGGAGAATATACCCACTTTCCGCGGCTTTTATAGTATTGGCATAAGGGAAGCAGGTGATAGCATACTTTATAATTTCGTTTCTTCCCCCTTAACTATCAAGGCTGAGGATCTTGACCGGGTCAATGCTGCGAGAAGACTCGGCGTATTGAGTCATATAGATTCTGGTAGTGGGACTCCTACAACAGTTGGTGGCGTGCGGATATGGCGACCAATACCTGCTGAGGCTCCGCCGCTGCCGCTCGTCATCGGTCCTGCGACCCTGTCAATTCCCGAGAACACCGCCGACGACACTGTTCTGGCAACCTACACCACCACGGCGAATCTTACAACCTGGGGGGTGAGAGACAGTAACAGCCCGGATTTTGGTTTATTCAACATTGACTCGGACGGCAGACTCAAAATTCAGTTCTTGCCGGACTATGAGGCACTGCGGGATGTGGGCGCGGACAACCTCTATAACATCACTATACGCGCCGTAGATGACAGTTTTCAGCCCGTGGCCCAAGACCTGGCAATTGCGATTACGGTTACCAATGTGGATGAACCGGGCGCCATCAGCGCCATCACCGGCGACGCCCATGTCGGCGCGATGCTAACCGCCGGCAGCGTTGCAAGCGACCCGGATGCCGTCACCGCGAGCAACACGAGTGGCGAGGTTAGTGTCACCCCCGCCCACCAGTGGCAAAGCGCCGCGGACGGCACCGCCGCCGACTCCGACGACTGGGCAGCCATCAGCGGTGCCACCGGTGCGACCTACGAGCCGGTGGTCGGTGATGTCGGCAGGATTATTCGAGTGGTGGCTACTTACACCGGCGTGCCGGGATTCGCCAGCCAGACCGCCACCAGCGCGGCGACCGCCGCGGTGATTGCCATGCCCAACACGCCGCCGGTGGCAGACGCCGGACGCGACCAAACTGTGTTTGTCGGCATGGCCATCACCGTGAACGGCTCCGCCAGCAGCGACCCCGATGGCGATACGTTGACATACTCCTGGGTGCAGACCGGCGGCACGACTGTCGCCTTGTCCGGCGCCACCACCTCCGGACTGACCTTCACCGCGCCGGCCACGACTGGGAGATTGACCTTCACCCTGACCGTCACCGATGATGGCTCTCCCCCGGCAAGCCACACCGACACGGTAATCATCACCGTAACAGCGGCGGTAAACCACCCGCCGATGGCAAATGCCGGCGACGATCAAGAAGTGGCTACCGGCGCGCTGGTCATTCTGGACGGCTCTGGCAGCCGCGACCCCGATGGTGATGACAATGCGCTGACATACTCATGGGAGCATACTCGAACCGATGGCATCCCGACCACGCCGGCCACGGCAATCGCCCTGACCAATGCCGACACCGTCAGCCCGACCTTCCCCACGACGACTGCCGGGGTGTTGACCTTTACCCTGACCGTTACCGATACTGGCTCTCCCCAGGCCAGCCGCGCCAGCACGGTAACCATCACCGTGACCGGCGACGTCGCGTCCACGGAGGCGACTCTGTCGGCTCTGGCTATCTCGCCGGGCGGCTTGACGCCCGAATTTAATTCTGCCCGCGAGGACACCGACTACACCGTCACCGTGCTGAATAGTGTGGCAAGCGTCAGGATTACGCCGACCGTGAATGGCGACGGCGCGAGCGTGACTGTGAACGGTGCCAGGGTTGCCAGCGGCCAAGCCAGTCAAGCGATTAACCTGCAGGGTGGCATAAACGCCCCCATCAACATTGTCGTCACCGCCGAGGCCGGCAACACCCGCACCTATCGCATCACCGTGACCCGCATCGACAGGAGCACCGATACGCGTCTGGCGGAACTGGCTATCAGGGGCGACGTCGGCCAGGCTATCAGAGTGCCGGTGACCAACATCAATGCAGTGCCGGGGAGCAACCGCCTGGATTACACCGTGCGCGTGGATAATGATGTGCAAAGGGTTAGGGTAGCGTATTTCACTGACAACAACGACGCGAGCGCGACTGTGGACGGCATGGTGGTTCAGGCGCGCCAACTCTCCGCTGCGATTGCACTGCCGGCGGTTGGTGAATCCCGCGACATTCCCATCGTGGTTACCGCCGCGCGGGGCGGCGCCGAAGCAACCTATACCCTCACCGTGCGCCATGTGGTCAACGCCGCGCCGATAATTCAGGGCAATACAGCACCGAATTATAACGAGCATGACACCATGCCGGTGGCGACCTACACCGCGACCGATGACAACCCTCGCAGCGCCATCACCTGGTCACTCGAAGGCGCGGATGCGGATTTCTTTGCGATGGATGCCGGCGTATTGAGTTTCAACGATTCGCCGAACTTTGCCGAGCGGGCGGATGAAGACAAAAACGACTATCAAGTCACTATTGCGGCCACCGATAACGGCATCCCGCCGCAGAAAGGCACCCGCAATGTCACGGTGACGCTCATCAATGTGGAAGATGCGGGCGCCATGGGTGCCATCGCCGGCGCCGCCCAGATTGGGCAGACCCTGACTGCCGGCACGGTAACCGACCCGGATGCCGTCAGCGCCGACAACCTGGCCGGCACGATTGCGGTTGGTGACATCACCTATCAATGGCAAAGCGCGGGCGCAGACAATGCCTACACCCCCATCACCGGCGCCACCGATTCAACCTACCTGCTGCCGGCAACCGATGCCGGCAGGACCCTGCGAGTCGTTGCCACTTACACCGATGGTTTTGGCGCCGAAACCGAAACCGTCACCAGCGCGCCGACTGCCGCCATAGTTGCCGGCACCGCACCCGCGCCACCGAGCATCGCGCTGACTGAGGACAGCGGCATTGACGACGATGGCATCACCCGCAATGGCGCGGTGGTTGTGACTCTGGCAAGTAATTTTGATCGCAACTTTGACACCTGGAAATACTCCACCGATAGCGGCACCAGTTTCATCGGCGACCGCAACGGCTTCATCCGCACTTTCACTCTGGAAGCAGGCGTGTATGCGCTGGGCCGGGTGCTGGTCGTGCAGACCGTGAGCGGCGTGGACTCGGCCCCGGCCAGCATTGCAGTTACCGTGGACCAAACCGCACCGACGGCGACCTTTGCCGCCCTCGCCGATGATTATGTGCTTAACCGGCAGCGCTCCATTGATGTCACCTTCTCTGATCCGGTGACGGGTTTTGAAGCGGGTGATATATTGGTCGGGAGCGAGCCCGGTATCTCCTCGGTCGGTATCATGTTGAAGGGCACTGGGCGCAACGACCGCCCCACCTACACCATCGACTTCACCCCGATTACCGCATTCTTCTATGTGGCAATTAGACCCAACAGCGTGGCCGACCTGGCCGGCAATAGGGGTCCCGCTGCCAGCGCAAGCACGTCGTTCGGCACGGCGCGACCGGTGCCACCGGGCATCGCCCTGAGTGCGGACACGGGTCGCTCAGATACCGACCGCATCACCATGAATAGAGGGATAATTGTCACTCTGATGGATGATTTTGGTGCCGCTGGGGGCTTCTGGGAATACTCCACCGATAGCGGCAAGACTTACACCCGCGGTAGCAGGCGTCATCTTGAATTGCCCGAAGGCGAATATACCGACGATCAGGTGCGAGTGCGCCAGAGCGCGTTTAGGACTACTTCCCGATTTGCCGGTCTTGCCGCATTTACCATTGATACCACGCCGCCAAGCATCGTCCGCACTGGTCACGCGGCGATTGACCTGACTACGGACGATCCTCCATATAATGATGAAGGTGCCATCGTCTCGGATAATCTGGATGATGCCATCAGGCTGGTCGTGGCTGGCGATACAGTGGGTGCCAACTTCGCCGGCATCTACACTATTACCTACGATGCGCAGGACGCCGCCGGTAACAACGCCGTGCAGGTTACTCGCACCGTCACCGTGCACGGGCTTGGCTTTAGCGCGGCACCCGTGCTCACCAGCAGCAACGATGGTAATTACGCCATAGCCGGCGACATCCTGACCCTGACCTTCACGGTCAATCAGGCATTGGAGGGCGACCCAGCCGTGACCGTGACCATCGCCGGGCAGGCCGTCAGGGTGGAAAACACCGACAATATGTACACCGCAACCTACCGGGTGGACGCGACGCATGCGGGTGTTGCGGGAGGCAACGGCGTACCGGTGGAGTATGACATTGGCGCAATGACAGCCGTGGCTACCGCCGACACGCTTGACCCGCCCGCGGCCACCAGCACGATTGAAATTGATGTAGTCGCGCCGACTGTGGTTTTCGGCGCCATTGCCGAAGGTGTGCCGAACACACCGCAGACGCACGACATCACCTTCTCCGAGGCGGTGACCGGCTTTGATAGCAGCGACCTCGCCGCCACTGGCGCCACGGTGAATAGCGTAGCCCCGGTCAGCGGCTCCGACCTCGTCTATACCATCGACTTCACCCCGACTGCGGCAGTCTTCACCCTGACCCTTAACGCGGCCACCCTGACCGACCCGGTAACCGACCTCGCCGGCAACGCCGTCCCCGAGACCGCCGCGCGCGGCACCGCCCCCGAACCCGTGTCCACGGATGCGACTCTGTCGGGTTTGTCTATTGCCGATAGCGATGACAACCAGGTTGCTCTGGTGCCGCCGACCTTCGATTCTGCCAGGGAGACCTATACCGCCGACGTGGACAATGGGGTGGCAAGCGTTACGGTGACGCCGACCACGACTAACGATGGCGCGAGCGTGGACGTGGTGGTGAATGACACGCCGCCGGTCAGCGACCAAGCCAGTGTATCGGCTGCTCTGAATGTTGGTGTGAACAACATCGCCATTGAAGTCACCGCCGAGGACGGCTCCCAGAAAACCTACACCCTCACGGTCACCCGCGCCGACAACATCGCGCCGGTTGCCAATGCTGGGAACGATCGAACTGTGAATCCCGGCGGTAGGGTGTTCCTGAATGGCAGGGCTAGCAACGACCCTGATGGTAATAACTTGAATCTGAGATATGTCTGGGTGCATACCTTGACCGATGGCACCCCGCCCGCGTCGCCCATCGACTTGACTCATATCACCGACAGAGGGACCTTCGACGCGCCCACTGCGACAGGGGTTTTGACCTTTGAACTAACCGTTACCGATGCTGGCACTCCCCCGGCGACAAGCACCGCCGACACGATAGACATCAACGTGATCATCGCCCCCCTTGCCTTTACCGTGGCACCCGTGCTCACTGGCAATAACGCCGCCAACTCCGGTTACGCTAAATTCGGCGACGAGTTGAGCCTGACCTTCACCACCAATGTGCCAATAATCACCGAGGGAGACGCAAAGAACGGCATTAGCATCGCCAAGCATTTCGCCCAGCAGTTGACAAAAGGCACGGGCAATGAATACACCGCGACCTACGAGGTGGACGCGCTACATGCGCCTTTTAGGGATCTTGACGGTGAGTTGGTGCCGTTCACGATTCACCGATTGACCGCCACCGATAGCGCCCACGGTATCATTGAAAACCGGGCCACGGAAACCAGTACGATTCGAGTGGATATAACCGCGCCGAGGGTGACGACCTTTAACGCCCCGGCCGCTGCTGCGATGGGCGCCGTGCACACGCCCACCATCACCTTCTCCGAGCCGGTAACCGGTTTGGCAGTGAGTGATTTCTCCACTTCCGAGGGTGTCATGGTGACTGGTGTTACCCCGCCAAGCGGCTTCAACACCACCTATACCATCACCTTCACGCAGACCGCCGCGACATTCACCCTGACCCTTGCCCCTGACGAGGTTGCCGACCCCGCCGGCAACACCGGCCCTCCCTTGGTGCCGATTAGCGCGGGTGGCGTTCCGGCGGCGGGCAACATGCCGCCGACTGTCGATGCGGGCACCGATCAAACTGTGAATGTCGGCGCATCCGTAACCTTGAGCGGCACCGCCACCGACCCTGAAAACGGCGCTCTGCACTATGCCTGGAGGCAATCCCGCCTCGGTGACGCACCTGCGCTCGTCGGCTTGACCAATGCCAACCGCGCGACCGCGACCTTCACCGCGCCGGATACGCCGGGGGTCTATCAATTCACCCTGGTGGTCACCGATGCTGCCACCAATCAAGTCGGCGACAGTGTGGTCATCACCGTGGTGGATGCGACTCTGTCGGCTTTGGCTATTACCCATAGCGGTAGCACCGCGGTTGAACTGATGCCGACCTTCGCGTCTGACATCCTGGGCTACGCCGCCAGCCTGGGCAATGATGTGGCAAGCGTTAAAATTAGGCCAACCCTGAGTGACACCGCCGCCAGCGTGACCGTGGCCGGCACTGTGGTTACCAGCGGCGCAGAGAGTGGAGATATTTCGCTGAATCCTGGTGCCAACCCCATCCGCATCGTGGTCACCGCCGCGGGCAGCAGCGTCATGCACGAATATGAGGTAGTCGTCACCCGCGCCACCAACACCGCGCCGGTGATTACCAGAACCGCTGGCGATGATGCGATAATGGTTGGCGAGAATGTTGCGGCGGTGCATACCTACGCCGCGACCGATGCCGATGCCGCGGATACCGACATCACCTGGTCGCTTGATGGCACGGATTCGAGTTTCTTCACGATTGGTGCCACAAGCGGCGTATTGACCTTCAATGCCTCGCCGAACTTTGAAGACGCGGCGGATGACGACGGCGGCAACGATTATGAAATCACCATCAGCGCCACCGATGACGGCACGCCGCCGATGGAAGACACACTGGCGATAACGGTAACGGTTACCAATGTGGATGAGCCGGGTGCCATCGGCGACATTACCGACACCGCTCAGGTTGGCGTGGAATTGACCGCCGGCACGGTAACCGACCCGGATGGCACGGTTACTGGCATCACCTATCAATGGCAAAGCGTGGAGTCTGGCACCACCACCGACATCGGCACCGACATGACCTACACGCCGGGAGTTGATGATGTCGGCAGGACCATTCAAGTAGTTGCTACTTACACCGATGGTCATGCTGGCGGCAAAGAAGTCACCAGCGCGGCAACCGCCGCCGTGATTGCCGCGGACACCACCACCGCGCCGATGATTACCCTGCTTCGCGTTGAGCACACCGACGGTATCGTGTCGGATGGCATCACCTACCTGAATGCAGGCGACACCCTTACCGTGTTTGTGCAGTCAGACGAACCGCTGACCGCTGCTTCTCTCGTAGATAGCGTCAGATTCAGGTTTGGCGATAATCCCGAAGACGCACAAAATCTGCTCACAACCGCCACCGCCAACCAGTATTCTGCGCTCTATACTGTCTCAACAGAGAATGCCAACCGGGTGACACTGGTGATTGATGGCGTCGCCGATGCCGACAACAATAGCGTCACTAACCTTGAGATACCCATTGATAATGTGCAAGTCGACACCACGCTGCCGATTATCGACCTAATCGGAGGCCCCGTTACCGTTGCCTACGACAGCGATGATTACATGGATGATGGCGTGAGTGGGGTGAATACGGATGCCGGCGAGTATCTGGAGACGACTATTGCCGGACCCGACCTTGCGACCGATCTGGACACCACCGTCCCCGGCGACTACACCTACACCTACACCGTGACCGACCTGGCCGGCAATACCGACACGCTGACCCGCACCGTGACCGTTAGCGTGTCGCCCACCGAACCACCTGCGCTTAGGGCAGCAGGCATCACTTCAACCACTATTGACCTTGAATGGGATGCACAAACTAGTGCCGTACAATATGATTTGTATAGAGATGATACCCGCATAACAACTACTAGTAATACATCATACCCTGATACTGGCTTGGATCCTGAAACAGATTACACTTATCGTATCCACGCGGTTCGCTCGTTTGTTGGTGTAGGTAGCGCATTTGGTAGTCTGAAAGTAACTACCACTGCTGCCCCAACTGCACCTGCTACTCCAGTACTCGTTCTCGGCGCAGTTACTGATACAAGTATAGAGATTACATGGGGTGCAGTGACTGGTGCCGATAGTTATACCCTGACCAGAATTGTTGCAGGCGTCACTGATAACGAAGAAGTGCTACCAGACCGTCTATTGACTTTCACTGATACTGACGTGACTCCTGACACAGAGTACAAGTATGTCATTATCGCAACAAATTCTGCTGGTCTATCAAGTAATCCTTCTGCCGAGTTTACTGTAAGGACTGATGCCACGGACACCACCGCGCCGACGGTGACCCTCGGTAGCATAATCGCAGGTGTGATTGGCACGGCGCAGGATCACGACATCACCTTCGACGAGGCGGTTACCGGTTTGGTGGTGGGTGATTTCTCCGTTTCCAACAACATTGTGGCGTCCGGCGACCTCGTGGTGAATAGTGTGACCCCGGCCAGCGGCCCCAGCACCACCTACACCATCAGCATCACCCCGCGAGCGACCGCCTTCATCCTGACCCTTGCCGCCGACAGCGTGATGGACACCGCCTCGAACACGGGACCCGCGACCGCGGCGAGCGCGATCGGCAGTGCCACCGCCGGCCTGGCGCTGAATGCCGGCGCGGATCAACCTGATGTGCTGGAAAACACGGCTGTGAATCTGGAGGGCACCATCACCAATCCTGGCACCGACCCGGTCATTTTATGGACGCACACCCTGACCAATGGCTTACTGCCGTCCACCCCGCTGACCATCATCAACCCGGCCATGGCGGAGGTGAGTTTCACCACGCCTTATGTAACCGTCGACACCACCTTGACTTTTGAGTTGAGCGTGACCCTGTCCGGCGGCGGCAACCCGCCCGTTACCGACACGGTGGACATCGTCATCCCCAATGTGGCGCAACCGCGCGTCATTGCCAGCGTTACCGTCAACGTGGGCTCGCCCGCCCAGAGCACCCTCGCGGTGTCCTGGACGCAAGGATCCGGCACCGACAAAGACCCGACCACCGGCTTTGATGTGGAATATAAAGTGACCGACGCGGACGACAACACCTACGCGGATACGAATGTCGTGGTGACTGCCGAGACCGCCGCCATCACCGGCTTGACGGCAGACACCGGCTACACTGTGCGTGTGCGCGCCAAAGCCGGCAGCGGCACCACCGCCGAAGTGGCAGGCGCTTATGTGACCAACACGGGAACGACCGCCGCTGACACCACCGCGCCGTCCGCCCCCCCGATGTTCTTTGGTCGAGTGGAAATCGGTACGGTGGCCAACGCAGACTACATCGACCTGTATTTCCAGTTGAGGGTGGCTACCGATAACATCGTCTTTCCGGAAGCCATCGGCGGCACCGGCGACCTGACCTACTCTCTGGCCGGAGAAGACCATTCACTGGAATCACTGGGGCTTAGCTTTGATCCGGCCACCCGCACCCTCTCGGGCACACCGACGCTTGCGGGCGCGGGTGAAACAGAGAGTGATGGCTTTGAACTCGTCTACGCGGTGGACGACACGGCCAGTGGCCGCGACACCATCACCGTCTTTGTCACGGTATGCGAGGGGCGCGGGAGCCCAGATGGCGCATCGGCCTGCTCACCCCCGCCGTTCGCCGCGCTGGGGTTTGCCGCCGAACCGGACGACCAGGACTACACGGTTGGCACGGCGGTCGACCTGACCCTGCCGGCAGCCACCGGCGGCACCGGCACGACCCCCCGGTTGCTTTACACCCTGACCGGGCCGGCGGACGCCGCCCTGCCGGCGGGTCTGAGCTTCGATGAGGACAGCCGCACGCTGTCCGGCACGCCGACCGCAGTAGTCGCGGAATCCATCATCACCTACCGTGTCCAAGACGCCGCGAGTGGGAAAGAATTCGATCAGGAATTCAAGCTCACCGTGGCCGCGCCCCCGGCGCTGACCGCGCCGGACGACCAGGGCTATACCATGGACACCGAGATCACCGACTTGGTCCTGCCGGAAGCCAGCGGTGGCACCGGCACCCTGACCTACACCCTGACCGGCCCGAACGGCACCGATTTGAGCGAAGTGCCCGGGCTGGCCTTTACCGCCGGCACCCGCACGCTGTCGGGTACGCCGAGCGCGGCGGGGATCACCGTGCTGACCTACACGGTGACCGACGCCAATGACGCCACCGCCACGGCCGACTTCACCGTCACCGTCACCCGCTTACCCAACACCGCGCCGGTAGTCAGTGGCGAGGCAGCACCGAATTATGCCGAGAACGACAGCACGCCGGTGGCGACCTACACCGCGACCGATGCCGAGAGCAACGCCATCGCCTGGTCAGTCGCTGGCACGGATGCGAGTTTCTTTGCGATTGATCCCACAAGCGGCGCATTGATTTTCAACGCTTCGCCGGACTTTGAAGACGCGCGCGGCGCGACCTACTCGATCACCATTACCGCCACGGAAACCAATGGTGTCCCAAGCAACCTGGCAAGCGCACCGCTGGCGGTAACGGTAACGGTTACCAATGTGGATGAAAAAGGCATGGTGTTCATTGACGGCACGGCTCAGGTAGGGCAGGTATTGACTGCCAGGGTAACCGACCCGGATGGCGCGGTTACTGGCGTCACCTATCAATGGCAAAGTGCGCCGTCCGGTAGCACCGACTACACCGCCATCAGCGGCGCGGGCACCGGTGCAACCTACACGCCGGTGGCAACCGATGAAGACAGGACCATTCAAGTCATCGCCACTTACACCGATGGAGAGGGTAGCGGCAAAACCGCCACCAGCGCGCCGACCGTAGCCGTGATTGCCGCAGGCGCGACCCCGGCACCAAGCATCGCCCTGAATATGGACACTGGCTCTAGTGCCAGCGATGGCATCACTAGCAATGGCTTGGTGAATGTGCAACTGGGGAGCGATTTTGGCACGGACAGGAGTCCTGATCCGGCTGATTCCTGGGATTACTCTACTGACGACGGCGTGAGTTACACGAACGGCACTAACCCAACATCCGACCCACTTGCCACCAGCATCACCGCCAGTTTTGATTTGGGTTCCTTGGCCGATGCCACCTATCAATTACGCGTCCGCCAGACCATCGGTGGTGTCGAGTCTGCTCCCGCCTCTTTGCAAGTAACGCTGGACCGCGCCGCGCCGACGGTGGCAACCTTTGACAACATCACCGTCGTTGGTGTGATTGGCACCGAACAGACGCACACCATTACCTTCTCCGAGGAGGTGACCGGTTTTGATGACAGCGACATCACCGCCACTGGCGCCACGGTGAATAGCGTAGCCCTGGTCAGCAGCGCCACCCGCAGCATCTATACCATCGACTTCACCCCGACTGCGGCAACCTTCAGCCTGACCCTTGCCATAGACAGCGTGGCCGACCTGGCCGGCAACACTGGACCCGCGGTAGAAGCGAGCGTAACCGGCACTGCCACCGACGAGCCGGACATCACCGCGCCGACGGTGACCCTCGGTAGCATTACCGAAGGTGTGATTGGCACGGCGCAGGATCACGACATCACCTTCTCCGAGGCGGTAACCGGTTTGACGGTGGATGACTTCTCCACTTCCACCGATGTCACGGTGACTAACGTGAGCGGTAGCGGTGCTGCCTACACCATCACCTTCACCCCGACCGCGGCAACCTTCAGCCTAATCCTTGCCGCCAATAGCGTGATGGACACCGCCGACACCCCGAACACAGGCCCCGCGACAGCGGCGACCGCGAACGGCACGGCGACGCTGGCTGATAAGGTTGTCGAAGTGATTTTGTCGGAAGTCGCGCGCGCAATAGCCGACCAGAACATCAGCGCCATCGCCGGGCGGGTCGAACGCGCACGAACACAACAAAACGGCGGCAGCAGTTTCAACTTCGCCGGGCAACAAATGCCATTTAATGGGAATGGAGGTGGAAATGGCAATGACAACCAGTCCATGTCCTCCACCCTGGCCAGCCTGATGAACACCCACGCGTCGTCAATGGAGGATGGCACGCTGGATATGAAAACCCTGCTCGGCAACTCGGCGTTTGCGCTGCCGTTGAACGCCACCGATGGCGATGCCGCAGGGGGCATAACCTTCTGGGGCTCCGGCGACTACCGCAACTTCGGTGGCGAGGATGAAGACTTGGCACTGGATTGGGACGGCGACATGTTCAGCATACATCTCGGTCTGGACACGCGCATCACCGCCGAAGCGATTGGCGGCGTGGCGCTATCGCGGAACGAAGGCGAACTGGAAACCGACGACACCACCAAAAAAACCTACGACATCAGCATGACCAGCATCAATCCCTACCTCGGCTGGAGCAATGCGCGCGGCGAAGTGTGGATGACCGCCGGTTACGGCAAAGGCGAACTGGATTCGGATGACGGCGCCGGCGCCGGCGCCACATTCAGTGACGACCTGTCCATGAATACCTTTGCCATTGGCGGCAACGGCATCGTATTGCAACGCGGCGCCAACACCCTGCGATTGAAAGGCGAAGTCACGCAAAGCACGCTGGAAGTGGACGAAAGCAATAGCATTTTTGGTGGACGGCAAGTGGATGTCAACCGCGCGCGCGTGAGTTTGGAATCCACCAACAGCATCGCACTGGTCAACGGCGCGCGCACCGAACGAAGCATGGAATTGGGCATACGCCATGACGGCGGCGATGGCGCCACCGGCACCGGCGCCGAACTCGGCTTCGGCATATCCCATGTCAATGCCAGCGGCTTTAGCGTGGAAGGCAAAGCCCGCGCGCTGCTCGGACACGATGGCAACGCCAATGAATGGGGAGTCAGCGGCACCATCAAACAGACCGCCGGCGCCGATGGCCAAGGCTGGTCATTCGCCCTCAGCCCCGGTTACGGCGATGACGCCGGCGACATCCAACGTCTATGGGAAGATGGCTTACGCGATGCCAACGGCAATGCCACCGGTGCTGACACCGACACCGATGCCGACACCGACACCGCCGCAGATGCCACCCGCGATTACGCCGCACGGCTGGACCTGCGGATCGGTTTCGGCATCTCCGCTGGCACGGCACCCTGGCTCGGCAGCGGCACCACCCCCGGCTTGCTAACGCCATACACCGCAATGACCCTAAGCAACGACAGCAACCGCTACCGCCTAGGCATCCAATGGAAACTCGGCAACCGCCTTGATTTGGACCTCGTAGGCGAACACCGAGATGCGGACGATGATGACGATACTATTCTGCTGAAAGGCGAGTTGAGGTTTTAAGGCGGCCACGCCGCAAATGAGTCACGCTACGCGTGACAACACTATTACCCCCCCCCCCCCCCCCCCGTCATTGCCCGGCTTGTTCCGGGCAATCCAGTAGATAATTGTCACGCGCAGCGTGACTCCTTCATTAGCGGTAAGCAACAAGCACCACCGCCTTGCTGTCATTTTCGCATCGAACGACGCGGCATCAAAGCAAAGGAGTTCGGCTGCGCCGAACGGCATATTCCACTGGATTGCCCGGCCAATGATAATATGGGCCGGGCAATGACAAATGATAGGTAATAGTGAACCGAGAGGACAAAGGCACGTTGAGATGCTAAAGCACACGAGAGAAAATGTCCGCTACGCCAGAGCACGTTTTAGTGTCACGCTTTGCGTGACACTTATTTACCATTGTCTTCTCAAAAGGACTCATTGCCTTCCGATCCACCATTGTCCCCCCAGCCCGTCATTCTCGCCGCAGGCGGGAATCCAGTTATTAAACCGTTCGGCGTAGCCGAACTCATTATGTCGGTTTCCTTTTTTCGTCATGCCACGAATCCAGAATGTTTCTGGCATTATTCAGTGGAAAATACGTTTCAACCCCTTAAAAACCACCATTCCCCAACATGCCCCCACCCTAAAACAATCCCCGGTCGGACATAGACACAAATTCGCCGTCGCCGATGACCAGATGATCCAGCAGGCGCACTTCGACCAGGTTGAGTGCTTCTTTTAATTTCACGGTTAACGTGGTGTCGGCCTGGCTTGGTTCGGCGATGCCGGAGGGATGATTGTGCGCGACGATGACCGCGGCGGCGTTGTGTCGCAGGGCGCTTTTGGCCACTTCTCTGGGATGCACCGTGGCGCCGTTCAATGTGCCGTAAAAAAGTTCATCGTAGCGCAACACATGATGGCGGTTGTCGAGATACACGATGGCAAAAACTTCGCGGGGTTGGTCGCGCAGTTGGTATATCAAAAACTCGGCGGCTTGCGCCGGGCTGGTGAGCGGACCTTCCCGTTTCAGTTTTTGCTCAAGGTAGCGTTTGCCGAGTTCCAGCACCGCTTGCAGTTGCGCGCTCTTTGCCGGGCCCAATCCCGGCATGCTCGCCAACGTGCCTGGTTCGGCGTTGAGTACTTGTCGCAAGCCGCCGTATTCGTTCAGCAGGTCGCGGGCAATATCGACTGCCGATTTGCCTTTGATGCCGGTGCGCAAAAATATCGCCAGCAATTCGGCGTCGGAAAGTGATGCGGCGCCGCTTTGCGCCAGTTTTTCTCGTGGCCGCTCGCCGGTTGGCCACTGCGTGATGGGGGTGCTTGCCATGCCTGTTCTCCTTTGGCTTCCGTGCAATTGAGGTTAAACTATACCCCATGAACTGGCATAAACACAAGCGAATTTTAGTCGGCGTCAGCGGCGGCATTGCCGCGTATAAAAGCCCGGTGCTGGTGCGGCGGTTAATCGAACTCGGATGCGAGGTGCGCGGGTTACGCTGGTCAGCGGCACGGTGAATTTGCAGACACCGCGCGGCGTATTAATGTTGTGTCGGCGCAGCAGATGATGGATGCGGTGACGTCGGTGGCGGCGGTGGCGGATTTGGGTCGACTGGAAGCAAGTATAGTTGGCGATAAAAGGAGTTCGGCTACGCCGAACGGTTTAACAACTGGATTGCCCGGCCCATATTATTATTGGCCGGACTCATTTGCGGCGAAGCCGCGCTGTTTGATGCGCAACACTACACTACACAGCGTAACGACCGTAACGACCATAACGACCATAACGACCATAACGACCATAACAAAAACAGGCAAGAGTGTGGTAAAACCATTTGCATTCCCCGCAAAACAGTGTTTTACTTACCATTCATTTTTTTCAACATGGAGATAAGGACATGTCATCATTAGCATTTGACACTCATCAAGCCGTCAAAAACCTTCTGGACGCTGGAGCCGAAGAGAAACTGGCCGAAGTCATGGTAACCACCATCGGCACCGCCATTAACGATCATGTAGCCACCAAGTCTGACATCAAAGACGTTCAGTCTGACATCAAAGCCGTTCAGTCTGACATCAAAGCCGTTCGAGGCGACATCAAAAACGTTCAGTCTGACATCAAAGACGTTCAGTCCGACATCAAAGACGTTCGAGGCGACATCAAAAACGTTCAGTCTGACATCAAAGTCGTTCAGTCTGACATCAAAGCCACCAAGTCTGACATCAAAGACGTTCAGTCTGACATCAAAGCCGTTCGAGGCGACATCGACGCACTTCGTCTTGCCACCGAGTTCGGCTTGAAAGACCTCAACAAGACCATGACTATCCGCCTCGGATTTATGCTTTTCGCTGGTCTCGCTGCCATGGCCACCATCCTCGAAGTACTCAAGTGACTCATCGGCGGCGAAGCCGCCGGCTTTGTGTCCGGCTACGCCGGACGCGTATTTTAATAACGAGTTGGGATGTCATAGTCCGGTTATGGGTAATTGATTGGCATGGGTTATCGGTTGTGCGAGGCGGCGTTAGCCGCCGGGACGCGCTCATACATTAGCGGTAAGCAACAAGCACCTCCGCCTTGCCGCCATTCTCGCATCGAACGGCGCGGCATCAAAGCAAAGGAGTTCGGCTACGCCGAACGGTTTAATAACTGGATTGCCCGGAACAAGCCGGGCAATGACGACCCTTATTTGCCGGGCAATGACGACCCTTATTTGTCATCCTCGCCGGCAAGCGGGGAACCAGAGTGGCGTAGCCGCCGGGACGCGCTCATATATTAGCGGTAAGCAACAAGCATCATCGCCTTGCCGTCATTCTCGCATCAAACGGCGCGGCTACGCCGCAAAGGAGTTCGGCTTTGCCGAACGGTTTAATAACTGGATTATCCGGTCAAACCAGACTTTTTATTCTCGTTTACCATTGTCCTCTCAAAAGGAGTCATCGCCTTCCGGTTCACCACTGCCCCCCAACCCGTCATTGCCCGGCTTGTTCCGGGCAATCCAGTTAAATATTTGTCACGCGCAGCGTGACTCCTTATTCTCGGTTACTTTGGCGTCTCAACTCGCCTTTGTCCTCTCAATTCACCATTACCTATCATTTGTCATTGCCCGGCCCATATTATTATTGGCCGGGCAATCCAGTTATTAAACTCAGCGGCGTTAGCCGCTATTGCGCGGCTACGCCGCGTCTGGATTCCCGCCTGCCGGCGAGAATGACGGCGGGGAGGGCGATTTTTTCCGCCTGCGGCGAGAATGACGGCAGAGAGGATGCGTAGCCGGACTCTTCATGGCACAATAAAACCATCATGCGAGAAAAACATCCTTACGTTTACATCATGGCGAGCAGGCGCAACGGAACGCTTTATGTCGGCGTGACCAGCGATTTGCCGGCACGGGTGTGGCAACACAAAAATAATTCGAGCGAAGGGTTCACTAAAAAACATCAAGTGCATAAACTGGTTTATTTTGAGGAGCACGGGGAAATGTTGTTGGCGATAGAGCGGGAGAAGCGGATGAAAAAGTGGCACAGAAAAACGAAGTTGGCGCTTATTGAAAAGCACAATCCCGAGTGGATGGATTTGTATGAGGATATTGTTGGGTGAATTGAGACACGTTCCCAAGTTGCTGTTGTTTTCTTAGAAGGAGTCGTAGCGTGACTCGTTTGCGGCGAAGCCGCGATAAAAGGAGTTCGGCTACGCCGAACGGTTTAATAACTGGATTGCCCGGAACAAGCCGGGCAATGACGACTCTTATTCGTCATTCTCGCATCAAACGGCGCGGCTTCACCGCATAAGGAGTTCGGCTTTGCCGAACGGTTTAATAACTGGATTGCCCGGCCAATAATAATATGGGCCGGGCAATGACAAATGGTAGGGCAATGGTGAATTGATAGGACAAAGGCGCGTTGGGAGGGCAATGGCACATTGAGAATAAGGAGTTCGGCTACGCCGGACAGCATATTCCACTGGATTGCCCGGCCAATAATAATATGGGCCGGGCAATGACGGATTATAGGTAATGGTGAACCGAGAGGACAAAACCAACCCTCTTGTTTTCACAAATATTTTTCTACACTACCCCCTTGACCCAGTGAAAAAATGTTAGATTACAGGGTCTGCGGGCGGTGGGTACTTTGATTTCCTGCGGGCGGATGTGCATGAAAATACGATTGATAAACGCACTTCACCTTCCCTTTGCGAAGGGGGGTTTGTGGGCGGTGGCAAGTATTTCGCCGCTCATCGGGTTTGATAGCGGTCGGATGTTGCGCGTAGCGTCTCTGTTGCGCCGCACTATGTCGGTGTTGTGCGTGGTTGCGTGCTCCTTGCCTTGGTCAATCCCCCCCCCCCCCCCCCCCCCCCGATTTCGGGCATTGGATGTCGGGTATCGGGCAAATCACGCCCGACAATGACCAGTCGTAGAAGACAGCGTCTGCCGGGGGTGTTATTTGCCGTCGCTCTGGCGTTGCAAGCAGGCATTGCCCAGGCGCAGTTGAACCAAGAACCGACACTGAATCCTGAAGCAGTATCCCTCTCGCCGCCAGAGGACCGCGAGCGCGCCCACGTGGGTGAGCCTTTCTCTCTTACCCTGCCAGAGGCGACTGGGGACATAGCATTCTTTCGCGCGGCTTACACCCTCAGCCCGCTACCGCCAGGGATGAACTTCGACGCAGGTTCTCGCAGGCTATACGGCACACCGACCGAGGTGGGGAGGACCCGATTGACCTACCGGGTAGAGGTTGGGTTTCGCCGTTTACGCTACTACGCCATCACGACTTTCGACCTTGTGGTGCGCTCTGGTGCAAAAGTATCGGCACTGAACATACTCGGCACTGACTCCCACTACACCTGGGGCGAAGTGATTGAGGTGGGGATACTCTTTGCCCGGCCGGTGACGGTGAGGGGCAGTCCGATTCTGGAGTTGAGCCTTGACAGCGGCACCGTCCAGATGAGTCATGCAAATCCTGCTTCTGCAGCGACATCCAGCCTGATTTTCAACTACACCATACGGGCCGGCGATAAAGCCACCGACGGCATCAGCATCTACGCGGAGGCGTTGCGGTTGAATGGCGGCAGTATTACCGACGAGATGGGCAACCCAGCGGATCTTCGCCTGGTGGATTACTATGTCTTCGATGACCCCAGCACGGTGGACGGCCGGTCGCAGGTAACCAACCTAACTTTCACCACCCGTCCGCCCAGCCATATCGACGATGGTATTCCCCGCTCGTATCGGGCGGATGAAGACATAAAAGTGCGGGTGGATTTTGGTGCGCCGGTTACCATAACCGGCTCGCCGAGCCTGCGCCTGCATATCGGCACGCGCCGGGTGAGGGCGCGCTATGACGCCGCAGTGCACAGGGCTAACAACCGATCCGTTGGCTTCATCTATAGCGTGCAACCCGGCGACCTGGACCCGGATGGCATCAGCATTGCCGCCGATGCGCTGGCGTCGCTCGGCACAGACACGATTACCGATGCCGTCGGCAATCCGACCGATGATAGCAGTCTTGCCGAACACGCCATCGGCAACGACCCGGCGCAGACGGTAGACGCCGTCCCGCCGCGGGTTACTGAGGTAAGCATCCTCTCCAGGCCGGCAAATGGCGATACCTATCGAGCGGGCGAGACGATTCAACTGCGCGTGGCTTTCAGTGAAGATTTGTATATATACCCGCCTGCCTTCCAGGCATCACAGCCAATCACTCTGAGTTCGGGCCGGGTCATGGCGGAGGGGATGATCAGCCCTCAGGCTCACCCATATGACCATAATGAATACCACACCATCACCGAAATGGTTTTCCACTACACCGTGCAAGCCGGCGACTATGATGCCGATGGTATCAGTTACTTTGGCACGCCTCAGGGTGGCGGCAATATTTTCTCTTTGGGAAGAGCAAGATACCATGATATAACGACCAACTTTTTGCTTACCGACATCACTGATTTAATCATCACCAACGCTGGGATGCACAAGGTGGACGGCGGCGGACCGCGGGTGACCCACCTGGGCATAGCCTCCAGACCCGACCAGGGCGACACCTATCGGCAAGGCGAAGAGATTAGCGTCACGCTGACTTTTAACCAGCCGCTGGTGGGGGCTCTGGACAATCTGCGTTTGACGCTGAACCTGGATTCGGGGGCGGTGGTCTCGCACAGCACGTCCCCTTCCGTTGCCCATTTTAACCGACTTGTGGGTTTCACCTTCATCGTGCAAGACGGCGACCTGGACGAAGACGGCATCAGCATCGGCGCCGATGCGCTGAGTTTGACCAGCGGCAGCGTCACCAACGCCGGCAACGACAAGATTCCGCTGCTTCTGACCATGGCGGAACACACCGTCACCAATCACCCGGCGCACAAGGTGGATGGCGTGGCGCCGAAGGTGACCCATCTGCGCATCGTCTCCACACCAGCGCAGGGAGCGGTATATCGGTTGGACGAGATGATTCGGGTGCGCCTGACGCTGGATCAGCCGGTCATGCCCGGCGGTTCGCCGATTCTGTCGATGCCTCTGTTGATCGGCGCTGTCCCCCGCACCTTGACCTTCGACAAATTTCGCTTCCCGGCCTTGGCAATAGAACTCGCCTATCAGGTGCAAGGCGGTGACCTGGACGAAGACGGCATCAGCATCGGCGCCGGCGGGTTGAAGGTGACCGGCGGTGGCCTGGCAGATATCGCGGGTAACCCGCTGCGCCTGAGCCTTGAGGGTCTTACCATCACCAATGCGCCGGCGCATCAGGTCGGCGCGGTGCCTCGCTTTATGGATGTCAATCCCGTGCCAGACCAGATCTATACGGTGGGGCAGTCGGTCAGCCTTGCCCTGCCGCAAGCCATTGGCGGTGTCGCCCCCCTGAGTTATGAGTTGCTGGGTAGCCTCCCACCCGGGCTGGTATTTGATGCCGACACCCGCACCCTGTCCGGCACACCGAGCGCGCCCATGGCGGCCACCGAGTTGCAGTGGATGGCAACCGATGCGGTGCCATCGGTTGCGTCCTTGAGATTTCAAATGACGGTAGTCGCCGCGCCGAGTTTTGCTGAGCCACTGCGCTTGAATCTGCGGCAAAGTAAACCGTTGCCGGTAGCACCGGCCGAGCCGATTAAGTTGCCGGCTGCCAGAGATGGCGCACCGCCGATTGTGTATACATTCGAAGGCACTTTGCCGCCCGGGCTGGTATTTAACTCGGGCACCCGCGTCTTGTCCGGCAGGCCCACCGAGGACGGTGTCAGCACCCTGACCTATACCGCAACCGATGCCAACGGCGCATTGGTCTCCGGCGACTTTGTATTCACGGTGGACAGCGATAGACCTCGGGTGACGAGCCTGGGCATAGCCTCCGGAACCGACCCGGGGCACACCTATCGGCAAGGCGAAAAGATTAGCGTCACGCTGCTTTTCAACGATCCACTTGTGGGGGACACAGGCAATCTGCAAATGACGCTGAACCTGGATTCGGGTGCGGTGGTCTCGCAGAGAACGAGCGTTGGCAGTTTTGATGAACGTGGAATTGTGAGTTTCATCTACACCGTGCAAGACGGCGACCTGGACGAAGATGGCATCAGCATCGGCGCCGATGCGCTGAGTTTGACCGGCGGCAGCGTCACCAACCCGGCCGGCAGGCCGCTGATTCTGAGCCTGGCGCAACACACCATCACCAATCACCCGGAGCACAAGGTGGATGCCGCGGCGCCGAAGGTGACCCATCTGCACATCGTCTCCACACCAACTGACGGGGCGGTGTATGGGTTGGGCGAGATGATTCGGGTGCGTTTGACGCTGGATCAGTTGGTCAGGTCCGGCGGTTCGCCGATTCTGTCGCTGCCTTTGTTGATCGGCGATGTCGCCCGCACCTTGACCTTCAACAAATCTCGCTTCCTGGTCGAGGTAATAGAACTCGCCTATCAGGTGCAAATAGGTGACCTGGACGAGGACGGCATCAGCGTCGGTGTCGGCGGGTTGAATGTGACCGGCGGTAGCCTGGCAGATGCCGTGGGTAACCCGTTGCGCCTGAGCCTTGAGGGTCATACCATCACCAATGCGCCGGCGCATCAGGTCGGCGCGGTGCCTCGCTTTATGGGTGTCAATCCCGTGCCAGAGCAGACCTATACGGTCGGGCAGTCGGTCAGCCTTGTCCTGCCGCAAGCCATTGGCGGCGTCGCCCCCCGGCGTTATGAGTTGCTGGGTAGCATCCCGCCCGGGCTGGTATTTGATGCTGACACCCGCACCTTGTCCGGCACGCCGAGCGCGCCCGTGGCGACCACCGAGTTGCAGTTGATGGCAACCGATGCGGTGCCATCGGTTGCGTCCTTGAGATTTCAAATGACCATAGTCGCCGCGCCGAGTTTTGCCGATGCTCGCATTGATGACCAGATTTACACCGCCAGCGCGGCGATTCCCGACCTGACTCTGCCGGAGGCGACCAGTGCCCTTGACCTGACATACAAGTTGACGCCGGCGCCGGCCGGGCTGGCATTTGACCGCGCCACTCGCACCCTGTCCGGCACCCCGACCACGTCGGCAGCGGCGGTTGAGATGGAATGGCGCGCGACTGATAGCAACGGCGTCAGCACCCCCCTGCGTTTTCTGGTGAGCATAGCGCAGCGGCCGACCTTTGGTGATACCAGCATTGCCAACATCGTCCTCACGGCGAACATGCCGCCGATCAATAGATTACTGCCGGCGGCGACCGACGGCGTCGCGCCCCTGACATATACGCTCTATCCTCAAATACCCGCCGGGCTGAGTTTTGACCAACGCACCCGCCGACTAACCGGTGCTCCGACCAGTGCAACAGTAATAGAAATGATATACCTCGCTACAGACTGGAACGGTGCCGTTGTCGATGCCCCCATCACATTCAATCTGCTCGTGGCATCACCCTTGCGGTTTGAGAGTGCCATCCCGGAGCAGACATTTACCGTCGGACGACCGGGGCATCTGACCCTGCCGACCAACACCAGTGGCGGCTACGGCGACAAGCAATACACCCTGAATGAGGACGCGCTGCCGGGTTGGTTGGGTTATGACCGCACCACGCACACGCTAAGCGGTACGCCGCCGGCGGTTGCCGAGGCCATTCCACTGCGCTGGCAGGTGCGTGATGTGAACCGCGCTGTGGATACGCTGGAGTTCAATATCAGCGTAGTGCCGCCGCCGAGTTTTGCCGGTATCCGCGTTGACGACCAGATTTACACCGCCAGCGCGGCGATTCCCGACCTTGCCCTGCCGGTGCCACAGCATGGTGCCATGCCCCTGAGTTATACCCTGCTGCCCGTGCCGGACGGGCTGCAACTGCAACATGAGGTTGATGGAGAAGCCGGCACCCTGTCCGGCACCCCGACCACGCCGGCGGCGGCGACCGAATTGGAATGGAGCGCGACCGATAGCAACGGCGCCAGCGACAGCCTGCGTTTTCAGGTGACCGTGGCGAAGCCGCCGCGATTTGTCGCTGAGGTGGAAGATCTGCTCATCCGAGCGAGCAGATACACTGAGCCCATGATCCTGCCGCTTGCCGAACATGGCCACGGTGATTTGACCTATAACCTGCAAGAGAAGCGAGGCGAGCAGATCCGGAATCTGCCGGAGGATGTGCGCTATGATCCGGCCAGCCGGGAACTGTCAATCTATTTAAGGCTTGGGGTGTATGTCCTGGTCTATACGGCGACCGATGCCAATGGCGCGGTTGCCACCCAGGAATTCACTGTGGAGGCAACCAAGCCGCAATTTCCTGGAAGTTTCAGTGGCCATGTTTTTGACCGGGGGGTGCCCATCACGCCGGTTGTCCTGCCGGCAGCCACTGGCGGCATCGGCGAGGTGACTTACACATTCCAGGGTGCAAGTCATGGAATCAAGTATAACGCCGCCACGCGTAGCCTATACGGCACCCCAACCATTGCCACCGCCGCCGACCTTCGTCAAGCCCGTCTCAGCTATATATATGCCGCGGAAGACGAACTTGGCGGCTCTGACGCCCTGACCGTACTTGTCCGGGTGCGTGAAAATGGTGACTTCCCGCCATATATACCGATGTATTTTGATCCACCGATTGCCGATATACAGTTCATTACTCGTGGCATTGCGTTTGAGCGCGTCTTGCCACAGCCGCAGGGTGGCACTGGCGCAAACCCGGTATTTCAAAACTCCACATCTTATGAAAGCCTGCCGCCGGGCATCCAATTTAATCGGCATACCCGCCGTCTATACGGCACCGCGGAGCAGGTCACCACCGGACAAGGTTACTCCTTCAGATACACCGTTATTGATGTCGGTGCCCGCGAGACGATTAGTGAGCGTTTGAGAATCAGGGTAGTGCAGCCACCGAGTTTTGCTGAGCCACTGCGCCTGAGTCTGCGGCAAAATGAACTGTTGCCGATAGCGCCTATCGGGCCGATTAAGTTGCCGGCGGCCAGAGATGGCGCACCACCACTTGTGTATACATTGGCAGGCGACCTGCCGCCCGGGCTGGCATTTGACCCGGGCAGCCGCGCTCTGTCCGGCAGGCCAACCGAGCTCGGTGACAGCACCCTGACCTATACCGCAACCGATGCCAACGGCGCATCTGTCTCCGGCGACTTTGTGTTCACGGTGGTGGATGCCGTCCGACCAGAGGTGACCGGCGTGTCGATTATTTCCACGCCGAACCAGGGCGACACCTACCTCCTGGGCGAACAAATCAGGATGCGCCTGGACTTTAGCGAGCCGGTTTTTGCCACAGTTTCGCCGAAACCGATACCGTCATTAGATCTGCGAATTGGCACCAAAACTATTTTCATGAGATTTCCTTTTCCGGCTGATAGCAATGAGCCGGTGATGTCGTTGGAAGGAAGTTACCCGGTGCAAGCCGGCGACCTGGACGAAGACGGCATCAGTAGCATACGTGATTTGGCCCTGGCCGGAATGCGTGCTGACCTCACCGATGCCGCCGGTAACCCGCTACTGCTGAGTGTCGCCGCCAACCCCGATGATCCGCAGCACAAAGTGGATGGCGTGGTGCCGAAGGTGAGTTTTGTGTTGGTTACTCCGCAGCCAGCCAACCACAATACCTACGCATTGGGCGAAGAAATTGAAGTGGTGCTGGCTTTTGATAGTCACTTTCCCGTGCTTCAGGGGCAGTTATCCATGCAGTTGACGCTGGAGTCCGGCCCGGTCACCGCACGAAATTCAAGGAAACACGGCCTCACTGGCCACGGTCTTGCCCTGGATTTCAGTTATGTCGTGCAATCCGGCGACCTGGATAAAAATGGCTTCAGCCTGGGTGCCAATGCATTGATGCTGGTGCCGGGGGAGAACGTCACCGATGCTTCGGGCAATCCGGTGAATTTAAGTCTGGCGGATTTCGCGTTCACTGATGACCCGGCATACCAGGTGGATGGCGTGGGACCGCAGGTGACGGCTGTGACCATCACCTCCACACCAGAAGTCTTCGAGTATTACCGTAGCGGCGAGCGGATTACCGTGCGGGTGGAGTTCGACGAGCCGGTGACCATTATTGATGATGCGCCGGTGCTGTGGATGTCTTTGGGCGATGAACCTCGCCGAGTGGCGATGGAGTATGCGGCGGTGCAACCCGATGACACTTCCCTGTTGTTCGGTTACACCGTGCAAGCCGGCGATGAGGACAATAACGGCATCAGCATTGGTGCGAATGCGCTGGAGGTGACGAGCGGCAGGGTCACCGATATTATCGGCAACCCGGCCGACCTGAGCCTGAGCGCGCAGGCCATTAGCAATGACCCGCTGCACAAGGTGGATGGCGTGGGTCCGCGGGTGACGAGTATGCGTATTCTTTCCCCCGCGTCTGACAACCCCGACCCCAGCACCTTCAAGTTGGGCGAGTATATTCGCGTTCTGGTGAGTTTAGACTCTGATCCCCATGGGGATGCCACGGCTCTGCGTTTGGTGCTGGGCATGGAGAGCGGTGAGGTAATCTTGCCGGGCAGGGTATCGCTCAACACACCGCGCCAAATCTTATTCCGACATACCGTACAACTCGGCGACCTGGATAAAAACGGTGTCAGCATCGGTGCCGATGCGCTGAGTGTGGCGGATGGCGGCAGTGTTACCGATGACCTGGGTAATCCGGTGGATTTAAGTCTGGCGCATGTCGCGATCACTGATGAGCCGACGCGCAAGGTGGATGGCGTGCCGCCGGATATTGTTGTGCCGGCGGCTCAGACCTTTGAGTCCACGGCTACCTTGACGCCGCTGACTGCTGACGACCACTACGGCATGGCTACTTCCAGCGATGGCACGGCGATTATCGATAGTAATGCACCCGAGACTTTTCCGCTGGGTTTGACCATCATCACCTGGACCGCGACCGATCCAGCGGGTAATGCAGTGAGTGCGACCCAGGTGGTCACGCTTGAGGACACCACCGCGCCGGACATCACTGCACCTGATCCCTATACCACCGAAGCCACGGCCGAGCAGACCCCACTGGGCCGGGCTGAATATGGCACCGCTACTTCCCCCGATGGCACGGCGATTATTACCGACAACGCGCCCGAAACCTTCCCGCTGGGCACCACAGTCATCACCTGGACCGCCACCGATGCTTCGGATAACAAACTCACCGCCACCCAAGTGATCACGGTTGAGGACACCACCGCGCCGGTGATTACCCTGCTCAAGGACACCCCAGCCGACAACACGGTTGAACTCGGCGGCAGTTATACCGACCACGGTGCCACCGCGACCGACCTGGTGGATGATGACACCGAACTCACCGACAGGATTGAGATTGCCGGCACAGTGGACACGAGCGCGGTCGGGCAATACACCGTCACCTACGATGTCTCCGATGCTCAGGGCAACCCGGCCGCTACCGTGACCCGCACGGTCAGGGTCACCGACACCACCGCGCCGGCCATTACCGCACCAAACGACCAGACCTTTGAGGCGACTGCTACCCTGACTCCTCTCAACCGCTCCGATTACGGCCCCGCCACTTCCCCCGATGGCACGGCGATTATTACCGACAACGCACCCAAGACCTTCCCGCTGGGTGATACCACCATCACCTGGACCGCAACCGATGCTTCGGATAACAAACTCACCGCTACCCAGGTGATCACGGTTGAGGACACCACCGCGCCGGTGATTACCCTGCTCAAGGACACCACCGCCGACAACACGGTTGAACTCGGCGGCAGTTATACCGACCACGGTGCCACCGCGACCGACCTGGTGGATGATGACACCGAACTCACCGACAGGATTAACATTGCCGGCACAGTGGACGCGAGCGCAGTCGGAACATACACCGTCACCTACGATGTCTCCGATGCTCAGGGCAACCCGGCCGCTACCGTGACCCGCACCGTCAGGGTCACCGACACCACCGCGCCGATGATTACCGCGCCGGCGGATGTATCCAAAGAAGCCACCGGACCGACAACGCCAGTCACCGTGGGTCAAGCAACCGCGACTGACCTGGCCGCCGATTCGGTGACCATCACCCGCAATCCAGCGGACAATGAGTTTGCCGTAGGTGTCCACATCATCACTTGGAAGGCAACTGATGCTTCAGGTAATGAAGAGACTGCCGAGCAGACCATCACCATCACCGATAAGACCGCGCCGGTGATTACCCTGATCAAGGACACCACCGCCGACAACACAGTTGAACTCGGCACGACTTATACCGAACACCGGGCCACCGCCACCGACCTGGTGGATGATGACACCGAACTCACCAGCAGGATTGACATTGCCGGCACAGTGGACACGAACGTGGTCGGGGAATACACCGTCACCTACGATGTAACCGATGCCCAGAACAACGCCGCCGAGCAGAAGACCCGCACGGTCAGGGTCATCGACACCGGCAAGCCGATTATCACCCTGACTGGTGATAATCCGCAGACCATCCATTTCGGCATGGCTTACACCGAACACGGCGCCACCGCCACCGATGCGGTGGATGGCGACCTCACCGGCAGCATTGTCATTGACAGTAGTGCAGTGAACACGAACGCGGTCGGGCAATACACCGTCGCCTACAATGTAACCGACGCCGCCGGCAACGCCGCCGATACCGTGACGCGCACAGTCAGGGTCATCGACGCCGGCAAGCCGATTATCACCCTGACCGGTGATAATCCGCAGACCATCCATTTCGGCATGGCTTACACCGAACACGGCGCCACCGCCACCGACCTGGTGGATGGCGACCTCACCGGCAGCATTGTCATTGACAGTAGTGCAGTGAACACCGACCGAGTCGGGGATTACTCGGTCACCTACGATGTAACCGACACCGCCGGTAACGCCGCCGAGCAGAAGACCCGCACGGTCAGGGTCATCGACGCCGGCAAGCCGGTGATCACCCTGACCGGCGCCAATCCGCAGACTATCGAGTTTGGCGAGGGGTATACCGAACTGAATGCAACCGCCACCGATCTGGTGGATGGCGACCTCACCGGCAGCATTGTCATTGACAGCAGCGCGGTGAACACCGACCGAGTCGGGGATTACTCGGTCACTTACGATGTAACCGACACCGCCGGTAACGCCGCCGAGCAGAAGACCCGCACGGTCAGGGTCATCGACACCGGCAAGCCGATTATCACCCTGACTGGTGATAATCCGCAGACTATCGAGTTTGGCGAGGGCTATACCGAACTGAATGCAACGGCTACCGATGCGGTGGATGGCGACCTCACCGGCAACATTGTCATTGATGCGAACAACGTGGACACGAGCACGGTCGGGACCTACACGGTCACCTACAATGCAGCCGACACCGCCGGTAACGCCGCCGAGCAGAAGACCCGCACGGTCAGGGTCATCGACACCGGCAAGCCGATTATCACCCTGACTGGTGATAATCCGCAGACTATCGAGTTTGGCGAGGGGTATACCGAACTGAATGCAACCGCCACCGACCTGGTGGATGGCGACCTCACCGGCAACATTGTCATTGACAGTAGTGCAGTGAACACCGACCGAGTCGGGGATTACTCGGTCACCTACAATGTAACCGACACCGCCGGTAACGCCGCCGAGCAGAAGACCCGCACGGTCAGGGTCATCGACACCGGCAAGCCGATTATCACCCTGACCGGTGATAATCCGCAGACCATCGAGTTTGGCGAGGGGTATACCGAACTGAATGCAACGGCCACCGACCTGGTGGATGATGACACCGAACTCACCGGCAGGATTGTCATTGACAGCAGCGCAGTGAACACCGACCGGGTCGGGGATTACTCGGTCACCTACGAGGTAACCGACACCGCCGGTAACGCCGCCGAGCAGAAGACCCGCACGGTCAGGGTCATCGACACCGGCAAGCCGATTATCACCCTGACCGGTGATAATCCGCAGACCATCCATTTCGGCATGGCTTACACCGAACTGAATGCAACGGCCACCGATGCGGTGGATGGCGAACTCACCGGCAACATTGTCATTGACAGCAGCGCAGTGAACACCGACCGAGTCGGAGATTACACGGTCACCTACGATGTAACCGACACCGCCGGTAACGCCGCCGAGCAGAAGACCCGCACGGTCAGGGTCATCGACACCGGCAAGCCGATTATCACCCTGACTGGTGATAATCCGCAGACCATCCATTTCGGCATGGCTTACACCGAACTGAATGCAACGGCTACCGATGCGGTGGATGGCGACCTCACCGGCAACATTGTCATTGATTCGACCAACGTGGTCATCAATCAGGTCGGCGCCTACGAAGTCACCTACAATGTAACCGACACCGCCGGCAACGCCGCCGATACCGTGACGCGCACGGTCAGGGTCATCGACGCCGGCAAGCCGGTGATCACCCTGACCGGCGCCAATCCGCAGACCATCGAGTTTGGCGAGGGGTACGCCGAACTGAATGCCACCGCTACCGATCTGGTGGATGGCGACCTCACCGGCAGCATTGTCATTGACAGTAGTGCAGTGAACACCGACCGAGTCGGGGATTACTCGGTCACCTACGATGTAACCGACACCGCCGGTAACGCCGCCGAGCAGAAGACCCGCACGGTCAGGGTCATCGACACCGGCAAGCCGGTGATCACCCTGACCGGCGCTAATCCGCAGACCATCCATTTCGGCATGGTTTACACCGAACACGGCGCCACCGCCACCGATCTGGTGGATGGCGACCTCACCGGCAACATTGTCATTGATGCGAACAACGTGGACACGAGCACGGTCGGAACCTACACGGTCACCTACGAGGTAACCGACACCGCCGGTAACGCCGCCGAGCAGAAGACCCGCACGGTCAGGGTCATCGACACCGGCAAGCCGATTATCACCCTGACCGGTGATAATCCGCAGACCATCCATTTCGGCATGGCTTACACCGAACTGAATGCAACGGCGACCGATGCGGTGGATGGCGAACTCACCGACAACATTGTCATTGACAGTAGTGCAGTGAACACCGACCGAGTCGGGGATTACTCGGTCACTTACGATGTAACCGACACCGCCGGTAACGCCGCCGAGCAGAAGACCCGCACGGTCAGGGTCATCGACACCGGCAAGCCGATTATCACCCTGACCGGTGATAATCCGCAGACCATCCATTTCGGCATGGCTTACACCGAACTGAATGCAACGGCGACCGATGCGGTGGATGGCGAACTCACCGACAACATTGTCATTGACAGTAGTGCAGTGAACACCGACCGAGTCGGGGATTACTCGGTCACTTACGATGTAACCGACACCGCCGGTAACGCCGCCGAGCAGAAGACCCGCACGGTCAGGGTCATCGACACCGGCAAGCCGATTATCACCCTGACCGGTGATAATCCGCAGACTATCGAGTTTGGCGAGGGGTACACCGAACTGAATGCAACGGCGACCGATCGGGTGGATGGCGACCTCACCGGCAACATTGTCATTGACAGTAGTGCAGTGAACATCAACCGAGTCGGGGATTACTCGGTCACTTACGAGGTAACCGACACCGCCGGTAACGCCGCCGAGCAGAAGACCCGCACGGTCAGGGTCATCGACACCGGCAAGCCGATTATCACCCTGACCGGTGATAATCCGCAGACCATCCATTTCGGCATGGCTTACACCGAACACGGCGCCACCGCCACCGACCTGGTGGATGGCGACCTCACCGGCAGCATTGTCATTGACAGTAGTGCAGTGAACACCGACCGAGTTGGAGATTACTCGGTCACCTACGATGTAACCGACACCGCCGGTAACGCCGCCGAGCAGAAGACCCGCACGGTCAGGGTCATCGACACCGGCAAGCCGATTATCACCCTGACTGGTGATAATCCGCAGACTATCGAGTTTGGCGAGGGGTACGCCGAACTGAATGCCACCGCCACCGATCGGGTGGATGGCGACCTCACCGGCAACATTGTCATTGACAGTAGTGCAGTGAACACGAACGCGGTCGGGCAATACACTGTTACCTACGATGTAACCGACACCGCCGGTAACGCCGCCGAGCAGAAGACCCGCACGGTCAGGGTCATCGACAACACCAAGCCGATTATCACCCTGACCGGTGATAATCCGCAGACCATCGAGTTTGGCGAGGGGTATACCGAACTGAATGCAACGGCCACCGATCGGGTGGATGGCGACCTCACCGGCAGCATTGTCATTGACAGTAGTGCAGTGAACATCAACCGAGTCGGGGATTATTCGGTCACCTACGATGTAACCGACACCGCCGGTAACGCCGCCGAGCAGAAGACCCGCACCGTCAGGGTCATCGACACCGGCAAGCCGATTATCACCCTGACCGGTGATAATCCGCAGATCATCGAGTTTGGCGAGGGGTATGCCGAACTGAATGCAACCGCCACCGATCGGGTGGATGATGACATCGAACTCACCGGCAACATTGTCATTGATGCGAACAACGTGGACACGAGCACGGTCGGAACCTACACGGTCACTTACGATGTAACCGACACCGCCGGTAACGCCGCCGAGCAGAAGACCCGCACGGTCAGGGTCATCGACACCGGCAAGCCGATTATCACCCTGACCGGTGATAATCCGCAGACCATCCATTTCGGCATGGCTTACACCGAACTGAATGCAACGGCCACCGATCGGGTGGATGGCGACCTCACCGGCAACATTGTCATTGACAGTAGTGCAGTGAACACCGACCGAGTCGGGGATTACTCGGTCACCTACGAGGTAACCGACACCGCCGGTAACGCCGCCGTGCAGAAGACCCGCACGGTCAGGGTCATCGACGCCGGCAAGCCGATTATCACCCTGACCGGTGATAATCCGCAGACCATCCATTTCGGCATGGCTTACACCGAACACGGCGCCACCGCCACCGACCTGGTGGATGGCGACCTCACCGGCAGCATTGTCATTGACAGTAGTGCAGTGAACACCGACCGAGTCGGGGATTACTCGGTCACCTACGATGCAGCCGACACCGCCGGTAACGCCGCCGAGCAGAAGACCCGCACGGTCAGGGTCATCGACACCGGCAAGCCGATTATCACCCTTCTTGGTGCTAATCCGCAGACCATCGAGTTTGGCGAGGGGTATGCCGAACTGGAGGCAACGGCTACCGATCTGGTGGATGGCGACCTCACCGGCAGCATTGTCATTGACAGTAGTGCAGTGAACACCGACCGGGTCGGGGAATACCCGGTCACCTACGATGTAACCGACACCGCCGGTAACGCCGCCGAGCAGGTGACGCGCACGGTCAGGGTCATCGACACCGGCAAGCCGATTATCACCCTGACTGGTGATAATCCGCAGACCATCCATTTCGGCATGGCTTACACCGAACACGGCGCCACCGCCACCGATCTGGTGGATGGCGACCTCACCGGCAGCATTGTCATTGACAGTAGTGCAGTGAACACCGACCGAGTCGGGGATTACTCGGTCACCTACGATGTAACCGACACCGCCGGTAACGCCGCCGAGCAGAAGACCCGCACGGTCATCGTTGAAGACAACACCAAGCCGATTATCACCCTGACTGGTGATAATCCGCAGACCATCGAGTTTGGCGAGGAGTATACCGAACTGAAGGCAACCGCCACCGACCTGGTGGATGGCGACCTCACCGACAACATTGTCATTGATGCGAACAACGTGGACACGAGCACGGTCGGGACCTACACGGTCACTTACGATGTAACCGACACCGCCGGTAACGCCGCCGAGCAGAAGACCCGCACGGTCAGGGTCATCGACACCGGCAAGCCGATTATCACCCTGACTGGTGATAATCCGCAGACTATCGAGTTTGGCGAGGGGTATACCGAACTGAATGCAACGGCCACCGACCGGGTGGATGGCGACCTCACCGGCAACATTGTCATTGATGCGAACAACGTGGACACGAGCACGGTCGGGACCTACACGGTCACTTACGATGTAACCGACACCGCCGGTAACGCCGCCGAGCAGAAGACCCGCACGGTCAGGGTCATCGACACCGGCAAGCCGATTATCACCCTGACTGGTGATAATCCGCAGACTATCGAGTTTGGCGAGGGGTATACCGAACTGAATGCAACGGCCACCGACCGGGTGGATGGCGACCTCACCGGCAACATTGTCATTGATGCGAACAACGTGGACACGAGCACGGTCGGAACCTACACGGTCACTTACGATGTAACCGACACCGCCGGTAACGCCGCCGAGCAGAAGACCCGCACGGTCAGGGTCATCGACACCGGCAAGCCGATTATCACCCTGACCGGTGATAATCCGCAGACCATCCATTTCGGCATGGCTTACACCGAACTGAATGCAACGGCCACCAACCTGGTGGATGGCGAACTCACCGGCAACATTGTCATTGACAGTAGTGCAGTGAACACCGACCGAGTCGGGGATTACTCGGTCACCTACGATGTAACCGACGCCGCCGGTAACGCCGCCGAGCAGAAGACCCGCACGGTCAGGGTCATCGACACCGGCAAGCCGATTATCACCCTGACTGGTGATAATCCGCAGACCATCCATTTCGGCATGGCTTACACCGAACTGAATGCAACGGCGACCGACCTGGTGGATGGCGAACTCACCGGCAACATTGTCATTGCCGGTGACGAGGTAATCACCGACCGGGTTGGAGAGTACCAGGTCACCTACGATGTAACCGACACCGCCGGTAACGCCGCCGAGCAGAAGACCCGCACGGTCAGGGTCATCGACACCGGCAAGCCGATTATCACCCTGACTGGTGATAATCCGCAGACCATCGAGTTTGGCATGGCTTACACCGAACTGAAGGCAACCGCTACCGACCTGGTGGATGATGACATTGAACTCACCGGCAACATTGTCATTGATGCGAACAACGTGGACACGAGCACGGTCGGAACCTACACGGTCACTTACGATGTAACCGACACCGCCGGTAACGCCGCCGAGCAGAAGACCCGCACGGTCAGGGTCATCGACACCGGCAAGCCGATTATCACCCTGACTGGTGATAATCCGCAGATCATTGAGTTTGGCACGGCTTACACCGAACTGGAGGCAACGGCGACCGATCTGGTGGATGATGACACCGAACTAACCAGCAAGATTGTCATTGCTGGTGACGAGGTAATCACCAACCAGCTCGGCACCTACGATGTAACCTACAATGTAACCGACACCGCCGGTAACGCCGCCGATACCGTGACGCGCACAGTCAAGGTCATCGACGCCGGCAAGCCGGTGATTACCCTGACCGGTGATAATCCGCAGACCATCGAGTTTGGCGAGGGCTATACCGAACTGAATGCAACGGCCACCGACCGGGTGGATGGCGACCTCACCGGTAGCATTGTCATTGACAGCAGTGCAGTGAACATCAACCGAGTTGGAGATTACTCGGTCACCTACGATGTAACCGACACCGCCGGTAACGCCGCCGAGCAAAAGACCCGCACGGTCAGGGTCATCGACACCGGCAAGCCGATTATCACCCTGACTGGTGATAATCCGCAGACCATCCATTTCGGCATGGCTTACACCGAACTGAATGCAACGGCCACCGACCTGGTGGATGGCGAACTCACCGGCAGCATTGTCATTGACAGCAGTGCAGTGAACACCGACCGGGTTGGAGATTACTCGGTCACCTACAATGTAACCGACGCCGCCGGTAACGCCGCCGAGCAGAAGACCCGCACGGTCAGGGTCATCGACACCGGCAAGCCGATTATCACCCTGACTGGTGATAATCCGCAGACCATCCATTTCGGCATGGCTTACACCGAACTGAATGCAACGGCCACCGATGCGGTGGATGGCGAACTCACCGGCAACATTGTCATTGACAGCAGCGCGGTGAACACCGACCGAGTCGGGGATTACTCGGTCACCTACGATGTAACCGACACCGCCGGTAACGCCGCCGAGCAGAAGACCCGCACGGTCAGGGTCACCGACACCGGCAAGCCGATTATCACCCTGACCGGTGATAATCCGCAGACCATCCATTTCGGCATGGCTTACACCGAACTGAATGCAACGGCGACCGATGCGGTGGATGGCGACCTCACCGGCAACATTGTCATTGACAGTAGTGCAGTGAACATCAACCGAGTTGGGGATTACTCGGTCACCTACGATGTAACCGACGCCGCCGGTAACGCCGCCGAGCAGAAGACCCGCACGGTCAGGGTCATCGACACCGGCAAGCCGGTGATTACCCTGACCGGTGCTAATCCGCAGATCATTGAGTTTGGCACGGCTTACACCGAACTGGAGGCAACGGCGACCGATCGGGTGGATGATGACACCGAACTAACCAGCAAGATTGTCATTGCTGGTGACGAGGTAATCACCAACCAGCTCGGCACCTACGATGTAACCTATGATGTAACCGACACCGCCGGTAACGCCGCCGAGCAGAAGACCCGCACGGTCAGGGTCATCGACACCGGCAAGCCGATTATCACCCTGACTGGTGATAATCCGCAGACTATCGAGTTTGGCGAGGGGTACACCGAACTGAATGCAACGGCGACCGACCTGGTGGATGATGACATTGAACTCACCCGCAGGATTGTCATTGCCGGTGACGAGGTAATCACCGACCGGGTTGGAGAGTACCAGGTCACCTACGATGTCTCCGACACCGCCGGTAACGCCGCCGAGCAGAAGACCCGCACGGTCAGGGTCATCGACACCGGCAAGCCGATTATCACCCTGACTGGTGATAATCCGCGGACCATCCATTTCGGCATGGCTTACACCGAACACGGCGCCACCGCCACCGATCGGGTGGATGGCGAACTCACCGGCAGCATTGTCATTGACAGTAGTGCAGTGAACACGAACGCGGTCGGGCAATACACTGTTACCTACAATGTAACCGACACCGCCGGTAACGCCGCCGAGCAGAAGACCCGCACGGTCATCGTTGAAGACAACACTAAGCCGATTATCACCCTGACCGGTGATAATCCGCAGACCATCCATTTCGGCATGGCTTACACCGAACACGGCGCCACCGCCACCGACCTGGTGGATGGCGAACTCACCGGCAACATTGCCATTGACAGCAGCGCAGTGAACACCGACCGAGTCGGGGATTACTCGGTCACCTACAATGTAACCGACACCGCCGGTAACGCCGCCGAGCAGAAGACCCGCACGGTCAGGGTCATCGACAACACCAAGCCGATTATCACCCTGACTGGTGATAATCCGCAGACCATCGAGTTTGGCGAGGGCTATACCGAACTGAATGCCACCGCCACCGATCGGGTGGATGGCGACCTCACCGGCAGCATTGTCATTGACAGCAGCGCGGTGAACACCGACCGGGTCGGGGAATACACCGTCACCTACGATGTAACCGACACCGCCGGTAACGCCGCCGTGCAAAAGACCCGCACGGTCAGGGTCATCGACACCGGCAAGCCAATCATCACCCTGACCGGTGCTAATCCGCAGACCATCGAGTTTGGCATGGCTTACACCGAACTGAATGCCACCGCTACCGATCTGGTGGATGGCGAACTCACCGGCAGCATTGTCATTGACAGTAGTGCAGTGAACACCGACCGAGTTGGAGATTATTCGGTCACCTACGATGTAACCGACACCGCCGGTAACGCCGCCGAGCAGAAGACCCGCACGGTCAGGGTCATCGACAACACCAAGCCGATTATCACCCTGACTGGTGATAATCCGCAGACCATCGAGTTTGGCGAGGGCTATACCGAACTGAAGGCAACCGCCACCGATCGGGTGGATGATGACATCGAACTCACCGGCAGCATTGTCATTGACAGTAGTGCAGTGAACACGAACGCGGTCGGGCAATACACGGTCACCTACGATGTAACCGACACCGCTGGTAACCATGCCGTGCAGAAGACCCGCACGGTCAGGGTCATCGACACCGGCAAGCCGATTATTACCCTGACCGGTGATAATCCGCAGATCATTGAGTTTGGCGAGGGGTATACCGAACTGAAGGCAACCGCTACCGACCTGGTGGATGATGACATTGAACTCACCGGCAACATTGTCATTGATGCGAACAACGTGGACACGAGCACGGTCGGGACCTACACGGTCACTTACGATGTAACCGACACCGCCGGTAACGCCGCCGAGCAGAAGACCCGCACCGTCAGGGTCATCGACACCGGCAAGCCGATTATCACCCTGACTGGTGATAATCCGCAGACCATCCATTTCGGCATGGCTTACACCGAACTGAATGCAACGGCCACCGATGCGGTGGATGGCGACCTCACCGGCAACATTGTCATTGACAGTAGTGCAGTGAACACCGACCGAGTCGGGGATTACTCGGTCACCTACGATGTAACCGACACCGCCGGTAACGCCGCCGAGCAGAAGACCCGCACGGTCAGGGTCATCGACAACACCAAGCCGATTATCACCCTGACCGGTGATAATCCGCAGACCATCGAGTTTGGCGAGGGCTATACCGAACTGAATGCAACGGCCACCGACCTGGTGGATGGCGAACTCACCGGCAAGATTGTCATTGACAGCAGCGCAGTGAACACCGACCGAGTCGGGGATTACTCGGTCACCTACGATGTAACCGACACCGCCGGTAACGCCGCCGAGCAGAAGACCCGCACGGTCAGGGTCATCGACACCGGCAAGCCGATTATCACCCTGACTGGTGATAATCCGCAGACCATCCATTTCGGCATGGCTTACACCGAACTGAATGCAACGGCGACCGATGCGGTGGATGGCGACCTCACCGGCAGCATTGTCATTGACAGTAGTGCAGTGAACACCGACCGAGTCGGGGATTATTCGGTCACCTACGATGTAACCGACACCGCCGGTAACGCCGCCGAGCAGAAGACCCGCACGGTCAGGGTCATCGACACCGGCAAGCCGATTATCACCCTGACTGGTGATAATCCGCAGACCATCCATTTCGGCATGGCTTACACCGAACTGAATGCAACGGATTCGGTCACCTACGATGTAACCGACACCGCCGGTAACGCCGCCGAGCAGAAGACCCGCACGGTCAGGGTCATCGACACCGGCAAGCCGATTATCACCCTGACTGGTGATAATCCGCAGACCATCCATTTCGGCATGGCTTACACCGAACTGAATGCAACGGCCACCGATGCGGTGGATGGCGAACTCACCGGCAAGATTGTCATTGACAGCAGCGCAGTGAACACCGACCGAGTCGGGGATTACTCGGTCACCTACGATGCAGCCGACACCGCCGGTAACGCCGCCGAGCAGAAGACCCGCACCGTCAGGGTCATCGACAACACCAAGCCGATTATCACCCTGACTGGTGATAATCCGCAGACCATCCATTTCGGCATGGCTTACACCGAACTGAATGCAACGGCGACCGATGCGGTGGATGGCGACCTCACCGGCAGCATTGTCATTGACAGTAGTGCAGTGAACACGAACGCGGTCGGGCAATACACTGTTACCTACAATGTAACCGACACCGCCGGTAACGCCGCCGAGCAGAAGACCCGCACGGTCAGGGTCATCGACACCGGCAAGCCGATTATCACCCTGACTGGTGATAATCCGCAGACCATCGAGTTTGGCGAGGGCTATACCGAACTGAAGGCAACGGCGACCGATCTGGTGGATGGCGACCTCACCGGCAACATTGTTATTGATGCGAACAACGTGGACACGAGCACGGTCGGAACCTACACGGTCACTTACGATGTAACCGACACCGCCGGTAACGCCGCCGAGCAGAAGACCCGCACGGTCAGGGTCATCGACACCGGCAAGCCGATGATTACCCTGACCGGTGATAATCCGCAGACCATCCATTTCGGCATGGCTTACACCGAACTGAATGCAACGGCCACCGACCTGGTGGATGGCGACCTCACCGGCAACATTGTCATTGACAGCAGTGCAGTGAACACCGACCGAGTCGGGGATTACTCGGTCACCTACAATGTAACCGACACTGCCGGTAACGCCGCCGAGCAGAAGACCCGCACGGTCAGGGTCATCGACACCGGCAAGCCGATTATCACCCTGACTGGTGATAATCCGCAGACCATCCATTTCGGCATGGCTTACACCGAACTGAATGCAACGGCGACCGACCTGGTGGATGATGACATCGAACTCACCAGCAACATTGTCATTGACAGTAGTGCAGTGAACACCGACCGAGTCGGGGATTACTCGGTCACCTACGATGTAACCGACACCGCCGGTAACGCCGCCGAGCAGAAGACCCGCACGGTCAGGGTCATCGACACCGGCAAGCCGATTATCACCCTGACTGGTGATAATCCGCAGACCATCGAGTTTGGCGAGGGCTATACCGAACTGAAGGCAACCGCTACCGACCTGGTGGATGATGACATCGAACTCACCGGCAACATTGTCATTGACAGTAGTGCAGTGAACACCGACCGAGTCGGGGATTACTCGGTCACCTACGATGTAACCGACACCGCCGGTAACGCCGCCGAGACCATGACCCGCACGGTCAGGGTCATCGACACCGGCAAGCCGATTATCACCCTGACCGGTGATAATCCGCAGACCATCCATTTCGGCATGGCTTACACCGAACACGGCGCCACCGCCACCGATCTGGTGGATGGCGACCTCACCGGCAACATTGTCATTGACAGTAGTGCAGTGAACATCAACCGAGTTGGGGATTACTCGGTCACCTACGATGTAACCGACACCGCCGGTAACGCCGCCGAGCAGAAGACCCGCACGGTCAGGGTCATCGACACCGGCAAGCCGATTATCACCCTGACTGGTGATAATCCGCAGACCATCGAGTTTGGCGAGGGGTATACCGAACTGAAGGCAACCGCTACCGACCTGGTGGATGATGACATCGAACTCACCGGCAACATTGTCATTGACAGTAGTGCAGTGAACACCGACCGAGTCGGGGATTACTCGGTCACCTACGATGTAACCGACACCGCCGGTAACGCCGCCGAGCAGAAGACCCGCACGGTCAGGGTCACCGACACCGGCAAGCCGATTATCACCCTGACCGGTGATAATCCGCAGACCATCCATTTCGGCATGGCTTACACCGAACTGAATGCAACGGCCACCGACCTGGTGGATGGCGAACTCACCGGCAACATTGTCATTGACAGTAGTGCAGTGAACACCGACCGAGTCGGGGATTACTCGGTCACCTACGATGTAACCGACACCGCCGGTAACGCCGCCGAGCAGAAGACCCGCACGGTCAGGGTCATCGACACCGGCAAGCCGATTATCACCCTGACCGGTGATAATCCGCAGACCATCCATTTCGGCATGGCTTACACCGAACACGGCGCCACCGCCACCGATCTGGTGGATGGCGACCTCACCGGCAGCATTGTCATTGACAGTAGTGCAGTGAACACCGACCGAGTCGGGGATTACTCGGTCACCTACGATGTAACCGACACCGCCGGTAACGCCGCCGAGCAGAAGACCCGCACGGTCATCGTTGAAGACAACACCAAGCCGATTATCACCCTGACTGGTGATAATCCGCAGACCATCGAGTTTGGCGAGGAGTATACCGAACTGAAGGCAACCGCCACCGACCTGGTGGATGGCGACCTCACCGACAACATTGTCATTGATGCGAACAACGTGGACACGAGCACGGTCGGGACCTACACGGTCACTTACGATGTAACCGACACCGCCGGTAACGCCGCCGAGCAGAAGACCCGCACGGTCAGGGTCATCGACACCGGCAAGCCGATTATCACCCTGACTGGTGATAATCCGCAGACTATCGAGTTTGGCGAGGGGTATACCGAACTGAATGCAACGGCCACCGACCGGGTGGATGGCGACCTCACCGGCAACATTGTCATTGATGCGAACAACGTGGACACGAGCACGGTCGGGACCTACACGGTCACTTACGATGTAACCGACACCGCCGGTAACGCCGCCGAGCAGAAGACCCGCACGGTCAGGGTCATCGACACCGGCAAGCCGATTATCACCCTGACTGGTGATAATCCGCAGACTATCGAGTTTGGCGAGGGGTATACCGAACTGAATGCAACGGCCACCGACCGGGTGGATGGCGACCTCACCGGCAACATTGTCATTGATGCGAACAACGTGGACACGAGCACGGTCGGAACCTACACGGTCACTTACGATGTAACCGACACCGCCGGTAACGCCGCCGAGCAGAAGACCCGCACGGTCAGGGTCATCGACACCGGCAAGCCGATTATCACCCTGACCGGTGATAATCCGCAGACCATCCATTTCGGCATGGCTTACACCGAACTGAATGCAACGGCCACCGACCTGGTGGATGGCGAACTCACCGGCAACATTGTCATTGACAGTAGTGCAGTGAACACCGACCGAGTCGGGGATTACTCGGTCACCTACGATGTAACCGACGCCGCCGGTAACGCCGCCGAGCAGAAGACCCGCACGGTCAGGGTCATCGACACCGGCAAGCCGATTATCACCCTGACTGGTGATAATCCGCAGACCATCCATTTCGGCATGGCTTACACCGAACTGAATGCAACGGCGACCGACCTGGTGGATGGCGAACTCACCGGCAACATTGTCATTGCCGGTGACGAGGTAATCACCGACCGGGTTGGAGAGTACCAGGTCACCTACGATGTAACCGACACCGCCGGTAACGCCGCCGAGCAGAAGACCCGCACGGTCAGGGTCATCGACACCGGCAAGCCGATTATCACCCTGACTGGTGATAATCCGCAGACCATCGAGTTTGGCATGGCTTACACCGAACTGAAGGCAACCGCTACCGACCTGGTGGATGATGACATTGAACTCACCGGCAACATTGTCATTGATGCGAACAACGTGGACACGAGCACGGTCGGAACCTACACGGTCACTTACGATGTAACCGACACCGCCGGTAACGCCGCCGAGCAGAAGACCCGCACGGTCAGGGTCATCGACACCGGCAAGCCGATTATCACCCTGACTGGTGATAATCCGCAGATCATTGAGTTTGGCACGGCTTACACCGAACTGGAGGCAACGGCGACCGATCTGGTGGATGATGACACCGAACTAACCAGCAAGATTGTCATTGCTGGTGACGAGGTAATCACCAACCAGCTCGGCACCTACGATGTAACCTACAATGTAACCGACACCGCCGGTAACGCCGCCGATACCGTGACGCGCACAGTCAAGGTCATCGACGCCGGCAAGCCGGTGATTACCCTGACCGGTGATAATCCGCAGACCATCGAGTTTGGCGAGGGCTATACCGAACTGAATGCAACGGCCACCGACCGGGTGGATGGCGACCTCACCGGTAGCATTGTCATTGACAGCAGTGCAGTGAACATCAACCGAGTTGGAGATTACTCGGTCACCTACGATGTAACCGACACCGCCGGTAACGCCGCCGAGCAAAAGACCCGCACGGTCAGGGTCATCGACACCGGCAAGCCGATTATCACCCTGACTGGTGATAATCCGCAGACCATCGAGTTTGGCGAGGGGTACACCGAACTGAATGCAACGGCGACCGACCTGGTGGATGATGACATTGAACTCACCCGCAGGATTGTCATTGCCGGTGACGAGGTAATCACCGACCGGGTTGGAGAGTACCAGGTCACCTACGATGTCTCCGACACCGCCGGTAACGCCGCCGAGCAGAAGACCCGCACGGTCAGGGTCATCGACACCGGCAAGCCGATTATCACCCTGACTGGTGATAATCCGCAGACCATCCATTTCGGCATGGCTTACACCGAACTGAATGCAACGGCCACCGACCTGGTGGATGGCGAACTCACCGGCAACATTGTCATTGACAGTAGTGCAGTGAACACCGACCGAGTCGGGGATTACTCGGTCACCTACGATGTAACCGACGACGCCGGCAACCCGGCCGAGCAGAAGACCCGCACGGTCAGGGTCATCGACACCGGCAAGCCAATCATCACCCTGACCGGTGCTAATCCGCAGACCATCCATTTCGGCATGGCTTACACCGAACTGAATGCAACGGCCACCGACCTGGTGGATGGCGAACTCACCGGCAACATTGTCATTGACAGCAGTGCAGTGAACACCGACCGGGTCGGGGATTACTCGGTCACCTACAATGTAACCGATGCCGCCGGTAACGCCGCCGATACCGTGACGCGCACGGTCAGGGTCATCGACGCCGGCAAGCCGGTGATCACCCTGACCGGCGCTAATCCGCAGACCATCGAGTTTGGCGAGGGGTACGCCGAACTGAATGCAACCGCCACCGATCTGGTGGATGATGACATCGAACTCACCGGCAACATTGTCATTGATGCGAACAACGTGGACACGAGCACGGTCGGAACCTACACGGTCACTTACGATGTAACCGACACCGCCGGTAACGCCGCCGAGCAGAAGACCCGCACGGTCAGGGTCATCGACACCGGCAAGCCGATTATCACCCTGACTGGTGATAATCCGCAGACCATCCATTTCGGCATGGCTTACACCGAACTGAATGCAACGGCGACTGATGCGGTGGATGGCGACCTCACCGGCAGCATTGTCATTGACAGCAGCGCGGTGAACACCGACCGAGTCGGGGATTACTCGGTCACCTACGATGTAACCGACACCGCTGGTAACGCCGCCGAGCAGAAGACCCGCACGGTCATGGTCATCGACGCCGGCAAGCCGGTGATCACCCTGACTGGTGATAATCCGCAGACCATCCATTTCGGCACGGCTTACACCGAACTGAATGCAACGGCCACCGATCTGGTGGATGGCGAACTCACCGGCAGCATTGTCATTGACAGCAGCGCGGTGAACACCGACCGAGTCGGGGATTACACGGTCACCTACGATGTAACCGACGCCGCCGGTAACGCCGCCGAGCAGAAGACCCGCACGGTCAGGGTCATCGACACCGGCAAGCCGATTATCACCCTGACTGGTGATAATCCGCAGACCATCCATTTCGGCATGGCTTACACCGAACTGAATGCAACGGCGACCGATGCGGTGGATGGCGAACTCACCGACAACATTGTCATTGACAGTAGTGCAGTGAACACCGACCGAGTCGGGGATTACTCGGTCACCTACGATGTAACCGACACCGCCGGTAACGCCGCCGAGCAGAAGACCCGCACGGTCAGGGTCATCGACACCGGCAAGCCGATTATCACCCTGACTGGTGATAATCCGCAGACTATCGAGTTTGGCGAGGGGTACACCGAACTGAATGCAACGGCCACCGACCTGGTGGATGGCGACCTCACCGGCAGCATTGTCATTGACAGCAGTGCGGTGAACACCGACCGGGTCGGGGATTACTCGGTCACCTACGATGTAACCGACACCGCCGGTAACGCCGCCGAGCAGAAGACCCGCACGGTCAGGGTCATCGACGCCGGCAAGCCGATTATCACCTTGACCGGCGCTAACCCGCAGACCATCGAGTTTGGCGAGGGGTATACCGAACTGAATGCAACGGCCACCGATCGGGTGGATGGCGACCTCACCGGCAACATTGTCATTGACAGTAGTGCAGTGAACATCAACCGAGTTGGAGATTACTCGGTCACCTACAATGTAACCGACACCGCCAAAAACCCGGCCGATACCGTGACCCGCACGGTCAGGGTCACCGACACCACGGCGCCGGCCATTACCGCCCCGGATGACGAAACCTTTGAGGCGACGGCTACTTTGACCCCGCTTGATCGCTCCGATTACGGCATCGCCAGGTCCGCCGATGGCGACATCACCGACGACGCGCCCGATACTTTCCCGCTGGGCGACACCACTATTACCTGGACAGCCGCCGATGCTTCAAGCAATGAAATGACGGCCAAGCAGATCATCACGGTTGTGGACACCACAGCGCCGGTGATTACCCTGCTGAAAAACACCGCCGACAACAACCGGATCGAACTCGGCACGGTTTATACCGAACACGGCGCCACCGCCACCGATGCAGTGGACGGTGACCTTACCGGCAGCATTGATATTAATACGGACAACGTGGACGCAAACGCGGTCGGGGAATACACCGTCACCTACAATGTCTCCGATGCCCAGAACAACGCCGCCGTGCAGAAGACCCGCACCGTCAGGGTGACCGACACCACCGCGCCGGACATCACCGCCCCGCACGACCAGACCTTTGAGGCGACGGCCACGGCGACACCGCTTAGCCGGGACGATTACGGCATCGCCAGGTCCTCCGATGGCGACATCACCGACGACGCGCCCGATACTTTCCCGCTGGGCGACACCATCATCACCTGGACCGCAACCGATGCTTCAAGCAATGAAATGACGGCCAAGCAAACCATCACGGTTGTGGACACCACAGCGCCGGTGATTACCTTGACCGGCGCCAATCCGCAGATCATTGAGTTTGGCGAGGAGTATGCCGAACTGAATGCAACGGCGACCGATGCGGTGGATGGCGACCTCACCGGCAGCATTGTCATTGACAGCAGCGCGGTGAACACCGACCGGGTCGGGGAATACACCGTCGCCTACGATGTAACCGACGCCGCCGGCAACGCCGCCGATACCGTGACCCGCACGGTCAGGGTCATCGACACCGGCAAGCCGATTATCACCCTGACCGGTGATAATCCGCAGATCATTGAGTTTGGCACGGCTTACACCGAACTGAATGCAACGGCCACCGATCGGGTGGATGGCGACCTCACCGGCAGCATTGTCATTGACAGTAGTGCAGTGAACACCGACCGAGTCGGGGACTACTCGGTCACCTACGATGTAACCGACACCGCCGGTAACGCCGCCGAGCAGAAGACCCGCACGGTCAGGGTCATCGACACCGGCAAGCCGATTATCACCCTGACCGGTGATAATCCGCAGACTATCGAGTTTGGCGAGGGCTATACCGAACTGAATGCCACCGCTACCGATCGGGTGGATGGCGACCTCACCGGCAACATTGTCATTAATACGGACAACGTGGACACGAGTGCGGTCGGGGAATACACCGTCACCTACAATGTAACCGACGCCGCCGGTAACGCCGCCGATACCGTGACGCGCACAGTCAGGGTCACCGACGCCGGCAAGCCGGTGATTACCCTGACCGGCGCTAATCCGCAGACCATCGAGTTTGGCATGGCTTACACCGAACTGAATGCAACGGCGACCGATCTGGTGGATGATGACATCGAACTCACCGGTAGCATTGTCATTGACAGCAGTGCAGTGAACACTGACCGGGTCGGGGATTACTCGGTCACCTACAATGTAACCGACACCGCCGGTAACGCCGCCGCGCAGAAGACCCGCAGGGTCACCATAACCGCTCCCCAGATCGCCCCTGACAACGTGCCACCGACTATCATTGCACCGGCAAATGTGGTGGCGGAAGCCACCGGACCGACCACGCCTGTCAGTGTGGGTCAAGCAACGGCCACTGATCGGGTGGACTCCATGCCAGAGGTTACCCGCATCCCGCTGGACAATGAGTTTGCCGTAGGCGTCCACAGCATCACTTGGAAGGCAACCGATGCTTCGGGTAATGAAGCGACCGCCGTGCAGACCATCACCATCACCGATGCTACCGTGCCGGAGATTACCTTGACCGGTGCTAACCCACAGACCATCGAGTTTGGCGAGGGGTATACCGAACTGAATGCAGCGGCGACCGATCTGGTGGATGGCGACCTCACCGGCAGCATTGTCATTGACAGTAGTGCAGTGAACACCGACCGAGTCGGGGATTACTCGGTCACCTACGATGTAACCGACACCGCCGGTAACGCCGCCGAGCAGAAGACCCGCACGGTCAGGGTCATCGACAACACCAAGCCGATGATTACCCTGACCGGCGCTAATCCACAGACCATCGAGTTTGGCGAGGGGTATGCCGAACTGAATGCAACGGCCACCGATGCGGTGGATGGCGAACTCACCGGCAAGATTGTCATTGACAGCAGCGCAGTGAACACCGACCGAGTCGGGGATTACTCAGTCACCTACGATGTAACCGACACCGCCGGTAACGCCGCCGAGCAGAAGACCCGCACGGTCAGGGTCATCGACACCGGCAAGCCGATTATCACCCTGACCGGTGATAATCCGCAGACCATCGAGTTTGGCGAGGGCTATACCGAACTGAATGCAACGGCGACCGACCTGGTGGATGGCGACCTCACCGGCAGCATTGTCATTGACAGTAGTGCAGTGAACATCAACCGAGTTGGAGATTATTCGGTCACCTACGATGTAACCGACACCGCCGGTAACGCCGCCGAGCAGAAGACCCGCACGGTCAGGGTCATCGACACCGGCAAGCCGGTGATCACCCTGACCGGTGATAATCCGCAGACCATCCATTTCGGCATGGCTTACACCGAACACGGCGCCACCGCCACCGATGCGGTGGATGGCGACCTCACCGGCAGCATTGTCATTGACAGTAGTGCAGTGAACACGAACGCGGTCGGGCAATACACTGTTACCTACGATGTAACCGACACCGCCGGTAACGCCGCCGAGCAGAAGACCCGCACGGTCAGGGTCATCGACACCGGCAAGCCGATGATCACCCTGACCGGTGATAATCCGCAGACCATCCATTTCGGCATGGCTTACACCGAACACGGCGCCACCGCCACCGATCGGGTGGATGGCGACCTCACCGGCAACATTGTCATTGACAGTAGTGCAGTGAACACCGACCGAGTCGGGGATTACTCGGTCACCTACGAGGTAACCGACACCGCCGGTAACGCCGCCGAGCAGAAGACCCGCACGGTCAGGGTCATCGACACCGGCAAGCCGATTATCACCCTGACCGGCGCTAATCCGCAGACCATCCATTTCGGCATGGCTTACACCGAACTGAATGCAACGGCGACCGATGCGGTGGATGGCGACCTCACCGACAACATTGTCATTGACAGTAGTGCAGTGAACACCGACCGAGTCGGGGATTACTCGGTCACCTACGATGTAACCGACACTACCGGTAACGCCGCCGAGCAGAAGACCCGCACGGTCAGGGTCATCGACACCGGCAAGCCGATTATCACCCTGACTGGTGATAATCCGCAGACCATCGAGTTTGGCGAGGGCTATACCGAACTGAAGGCAACCGCTACCGACCTGGTGGATGATGACATTGAACTCACCCGCAGGATTGTCATTGCCGGTGACGAGGTAATCACCGACCGGGTTGGAGAGTACCAGGTCACCTACGATGTAACCGACACCGCCGGTAACGCCGCCGAGCAGAAGACCCGCACGGTCAGGGTCATCGACACCGGCAAGCCGATTATCACCCTGACTGGTGATAATCCGCAGACCATCCATTTCGGCATGGCTTACACCGAACTGAATGCAACGGCGACCGACCTGGTGGATGATGACACCGAACTCACCGGCAGCATTGTCATTGACAGTAGTGCAGTGAACATCAACCGGGTTGGAGATTACTCGGTCACCTACGATGTAACCGACGCCGCCGGCAACGCCGCCGAGCAGAAGACCCGCACGGTCATCGTTGAAGACAACACTAAGCCGATTATCACCCTGACCGGTGATAATCCGCAGACCATCCATTTCGGCATGGCTTACACCGAACTGAATGCAACGGCCACCGATGCGGTGGATGGCGACCTCATCGGCAGCATTGTCATTGACAGTAGTGCAGTGAACACGAACGCGGTCGGGCAATACACCGTCGCCTACGATGTAACCGACACCGCCGGTAACGCCGCCGAGCAGAAGACCCGCACGGTCAGGGTCATCGACACCGGCAAGCCGATTATCACCCTGACCGGTGATAATCCGCAGACCATCGAGTTTGGCGAGGAGTATACCGAACTGAATGCAACGGCGACCGACCTGGTGGATGATGACACCGAACTCACCGGCAGCATTGTCATTGACAGTAGTGCAGTGAACATCAACCGGGTTGGAGATTACTCGGTCACCTACGATGTAACCGACACCGCCGGTAACGCCGCCGAGCAGAAGACCCGCACCGTCAGGGTCATCGACAACACCAAGCCGATTATCACCCTGACTGGTGATAATCCGCAGACCATCCATTTCGGCATGGCTTACACCGAACTGAATGCCACCGCTACCGATCGGGTGGATGATGACACCGAACTCACCGGCAGCATTGTTATTGACAGCAGCGCGGTGAACACAGACCGGGTCGGGGAATACCCGGTCGCCTACGATGTAACCGACGCCGCCGGTAACGCCGCCGAGCAGAAGACCCGCACGGTCAGGGTCATCGACACCGGCAAGCCGATTATCACCCTGACCGGTGATAATCCGCAGACCATTGAGTTTGGCGAGGGGTATGCCGAACTGAATGCAACGGCCACCGATCGGGTGGATGGCGAACTCACCGGCAGCATTGTCATTGACAGTAGTGCAGTGAACACCGACCGAGTCGGGGATTACTCGGTCACCTACGATGTAACCGACGCCGCCGGTAACGCCGCCGAGCAGAAGACCCGCACGGTCAGGGTCATCGACACCGGCAAGCCGATTATCACCCTGACCGGCGCTAATCCGCAGACCATCCATTTCGGCATGGCTTACACCGAACACGGCGCCACCGCCACCGATTTGGTGGATGGCGACCTCACCGGCAGCATTGTCATTGACAGTAGTGCAGTGAACACGAACGCGGTCGGGCAATACACTGTCACCTACGATGTAACCGACACCGCCGGTAACGCCGCCGAGCAGAAGACCCGCACGGTCAGGGTCATCGACACCGGCAAGCCGATTATCACCCTGACTGGTGATAATCCGCAGACCATCCATTTCGGCATGGCTTACACCGAACACGGTGCCACCGCCACCGATCTGGTGGATGGCGACCTCACCGGCAACATTGTCATTGATGCGAACAACGTGGACACGAGCACGGTCGGAACCTACACGGTCACTTACGATGTAACCGACACCGCCGGTAACGCCGCCGAGCAGAAGACCCGCACGGTCACCTTGACCGCTGCCCAGATCGCCCCTGACAACATACCGCCGACTATCATTGCACCGGCAAATGTGGTGGCGGAAGCCACCGGCCCGACCACGCCAGTCAGTGTGGGACAGGCAACCGCTACTGACTTGGCCGACCCGGACCCCCGAATCACTCGCAGCCCGGAGACCAACGACTTCGCAGTCGGAGAACACACCATCACCTGGAAGGCCACGGATGCGAGCGGTAACTTCGCCACCGCCAAGCAGACCATTACTATCACCGATACCACCGCGCCGGTGATTACCTTGACCGGTGCCAATCCGCAGATCATTGAGTTTGGCGAGGGGTATACCGAACTGAAGGCAACGGCGACCGACCTGGTGGATAATGACACCGAACTCACCGGCAACATTGTCATTGATGCGAACAACGTGGACACGAGCACGGTCGGGACCTACACGGTCACTTACGATGTAACCGACACCGCCGGTAACGCCGCCGAGCAGAAGACCCGCACGGTCAGGGTCATCGACACCGGCAAGCCGATTATCACCCTGACCGGTGATAATCCGCAGACCATCCATTTCGGCATGGCTTACACCGAACACGGTGCCACCGCCACCGATCTGGTGGATGGCGACCTCACCGGCAACATTGTCATTGATGCGAACAACGTGGACACGAGCACGGTCGGAACCTACACGGTCACTTACGATGTAACCGACACCGCCGGTAACGCCGCCGAGCAGAAGACCCGCACGGTCACCTTGACCGCTGCCCAGATCGCCCCTGACAACATACCGCCGACTATCATTGCACCGGCAAATGTGGTGGCGGAAGCCACCGGCCCGACCACGCCAGTCAGTGTGGGACAGGCAACCGCTACTGACTTGGCCGACCCGGACCCCCGCATCACTCGTAGCCCGGAGACCAACGACTTCGCAGTCGGAGAACACACCATCACCTGGAAGGCCACGGATGCGAGCGGTAACTTCGCCACCGCCAAGCAGACCATTACTATCACCGATACCACCGCGCCGGTGATTACCTTGACCGGTGCCAATCCGCAGACCATTGAGTTTGGCGAGGGGTATACCGAACTGAAGGCAACGGCGACCGACCTGGTGGATAATGACACCGAACTCACCGGCAACATTGTCATTGATGCGAACAACGTGGACACGAGCACGGTCGGGACCTACACGGTCACTTACGAGGTAACCGACACCGCCGGTAACGCCGCCGAGCAGAAGACCCGCACAGTCATGGTCACCGACACCACCGCGCCGGACATCACCGCACCTGATCCCTATACCACCGAAGCCACGGCCGAGCAGACCCCACTGGGCCGCTCTGAATACAGCACCGCCACTTCCCCCGATGGCACGGCGATTATTACCGACAACGCGCCCGAAACCTTCCCGCTGGGCACCACAGTCATCACCTGGACCGCCACCGATGCTTCGGATAACAAACTCACCGCTACCCAGGTGATCACGGTTGAGGACACCACCGCGCCGGTGATTACCCTGCTGAAGAACACCCCGGCCGACAACACGGTTGAACTCGGCGGCAGTTATACCGACCACGGTGCCACCGCCACCGACCGGGTGGATGATGACACCGCACTGACCGGCAGGATTGTCATTGCCGGCACAGTGGACACGAACGTGGTCGGGCAATACACCATCACCTACAATGTAACCGATGCCCAGAACAACGCCGCCGTGCAGAAGACCCGCACCGTCAGGGTCACCGACACCACCGCGCCGGACATCACCGCACCAAACGACCAGACCTTTGAAGCGACTGCTACCCTGACATCGCTTAGCCGCTCTGAATACAGCACCGCCACTTCCAGCGATGGCACGGCGATTATTACCGACAACGCGCCCAAGACTTTCCCGCTGGGTGATACCACCATCACCTGGACCGCCACCGATGCTTCGGATAACAAAGAGACCGCTACCCAGGTGATCACGGTTGAGGACACCACCGCGCCGGTGATTACCCTGCTCAAGGACACCCCGGCCGACAACACGGTTGAACTCGGCGGCAGTTATACCGACCACGGTGCCACCGCCACCGATCGGGTGGATGATGACACCGCACTGACCGGCAGGATTGTCATTGCCGGCACAGTGGACACGAACGTGGTCGGGCAATACACCATCACCTACAATGTAACCGATGCCCAGAACAACGCCGCCGTGCAGAAGACCCGCACGGTCATGGTCACCGACACCACCGCGCCGGACATCACCGCACCAAACGACCAGACCTTTGAGGCGACTGCTACCCTGACATCGCTTAGCCGCTCTGAATACAGCACCGCCACTTCCCCCGATGGCACGGCGATTATTACCGACAACGCGCCCGAAACCTTCCCGCTGGGCACCACAGTCATCACCTGGACCGCCACCGATGCTTCGGATAACAAAGAGACCGCTACCCAGGTGATCACGGTTGAGGACACCACCGCGCCGGTGATTACCCTGCTCAAGGACACCCCGGCCGACAACACGGTTGAACTCGGCGGCAGTTATACCGACCACGGTGCCACCGCTACCGACCTGGTGGATGGCGACCTCACCGACAACATTGTCATTGACAGTGGCGCAGTGAACATCAACCGGGTTGGAGATTACTCGGTCACCTACAATGTAACCGACACCGCCAAAAACCCGGCCGATACCGTGACCCGCACGGTCAGGGTCACCGACACCACCGCGCCGATGATTACCGCGCCGACGGAGGTATCCAAAGAAGCCACCGGACCGACAACGCCAGTCACCGTGGGTCAAGCAACCGCGACTGACCTGGCCGCCGATTCGGTGACCATCACCCGCAATCCAGCGGACAATGAGTTTGCCGTAGGTGTCCACATCATCACTTGGAAGGCAACTGATGCTTCAGGTAATGAAGAGACTGCCGAGCAGACCATCACCATCACCGATAAGACCGCGCCGGTGATTACCCTGATCAAGGACACCACCGCCGACAACACAGTTGAACTCGGCACGACTTATACCGAACACCGGGCCACCGCCACCGACCTGGTGGATGATGACACCGAACTCACCAGCAGGATTGACATTGCCGGCACAGTGGACACGAACGCAGTCGGAACATACACCGTCACCTACGATGTCTCCGACACCAACGGCAACGCTACCGAGACCGTGACCCGCACGGTCAGGGTCACCGACACCACCGCGCCGGACATCACCGTACCTGAGCTCTATACCACCGAAGCCACTGGTGCCCAGACGCCGCTCACCGCTAACGACCACTACAGCACCGCCACTTCCCCCGATGGCACGGCGACTATCACCCACGACGCGCCCAAGACTTTCCCGCTGGGCGACACCATCATCACCTGGACCGCCACCGATACCAATGGCCTGAGCAGCACCGCCAAGCAGACCATCCGCATCACCGATACCACCAAGCCGGACATCACCGTGCCGGAAGATGTATCCAAAGAAGCCACCGGCCCCACCACGCCAGTCACCGTGGGACAGGCAACCGCGACTGACCTGGCCGCCGATTCGGTGACCATCACCCGCAATCCAGCGGACAATGAGTTTGCCGTAGGCGTCCACATCATCACTTGGAAGGCAACTGATGCTTCAGGTAATGAAGAGACTGCCGAGCAGACCATCACCATCACCGATAAGACCGCGCCGGTGATTACCCTGCTCAAGGACACCACCGCCGACAACACAGTTGAACTCGGCACGGCTTATACCGAACACCGGGCCACCGCCACCGACCTGGTGGATGGCGACCTCACCGGCAGGATTAACATTGCCGGCACAGTGGACACGAACGTGGTCGGGCAATACACCGTCACCTACAATGTCTCCGATGCCCAGAACAACGCCGCCGTGCAGAAGACCCGCACGGTCAGGGTGACCGACACCACCGCGCCGGGCATCACCGCGCCTGAGCTCTATACCACCGAAGCCACTGGTGCCCAGACGCCGCTCACCGCTAACGACCACTACGGCACCGCTGCTTCCCCCGATGGCACGGCGACTATCACCCACGACGCGCCCGATACTTTCCCGCTGGGCGACACCACCATCATCTGGACCGCCACCGATCCAGTGGGTAATAAAGAGACTGCCGACCAGACCATCACTATCACCGATACCACCAAGCCGGACATCACCGTGCCGGAAGATGTATCCAAAGAAGCCACCGGCCCCACCACGCCAGTCACCGTGGGACAGGCAACCGCGACTGACTTGGTAGATAACGCGCTCGAGATTACGCGCCGCCCGGCGACCAACAACTTCGTAGTCGGAGAACACACCATCACCTGGAAGGCAACCGATGCTTCGGGTAATGAAGCAACCGCAACCCAGACCGTCGCCATCACCGATACCACCAAGCCGGTGATTGCCTTGACCGGTGCCAATCCGCAGACCATTGAGTTTGGCGATGAGTATATTGAACTGGAGGCAACCGCCACCGACCTGGTGGATGATGACACCGCACTGACCGGCAGGATTGTCATTGCCGGCACAGTGAACACCGACCGGGTCGGGGAATACACCGTCACCTACGATGTTTCCGACACCGCCGGCAACCGCGCCGACACCGTGACCCGCACGGTCAGGGTCACCGACACCACCGCGCCGGTGATTACCGCACCGGACGACGAAACCTTTGAGGCGACGGCTACTTTGACCCCGCTGGACTCGTCCGATTACGGCATCGCCACTTTCACCGATGCCGCGGCGATCCTGGCACCGATTAGCCGGGCTGAGTTCGGCGCCGCCACTTCCACCAATACCACGGCTACTATCACCAACGACGCGCCCGAGACTTTCCCGGTGGGCACCACAGTCATCACCTGGACTGCAACCGATACCAATAAACTGAGTAGCTCCGACCGGCAGATGATTACTGTCACCGACACCACCAAGCCGATGATTGCCTTGACCGGTGCTAATCCGCAGATCATTGAGTTGGGCGAGGGGTATACGGAACTGGAGGCAACCGCGACCGACCTGGTGGATGATGACAGCGAACTAACGAGCAGGATTGCCATTGCCGGCACAGTGGACACGAGCGCGGTCGGAACCTACGAAGTTACCTACGATGTAACCGACACCGCCGATAACCATGCCGATACCGTGACCCGCACGGTCAGGGTCACCGACACCACCGCGCCGGACATCAGCGCACCGCCGGCCCAGACCTTTGAGGCCATTGCGACCATGACCCCTCTCGACCGCTCCGACTACGGCACCGCCACTTCCACCGACCGCGAAACCGACATCACTGACGACGCGCCCGATGCCTTCCCCATGGGTAACACCATGATCACCTGGACCGCAACCGGTACCAATGAACTGAGTAGCTCCGCCCAGCAGATGATTACTGTCATGGATACCACGCCGCCGACCATCACCTTGCTCGGTGCCAATCCCATGACCATGGAAATGGGCGGGGATTACGCGGAGCCAGGTGCCACCGCCGTTGATAACATGTTTGGCGACCTCACTGACCGCATCGTCATTGATGCTACCGTTCTGAACACCAACCAGGTCGGGAAATACACCGTCACCTACACCGTTATGGACCAGGCGATGAACCAGGCGCAAGCGAACAGAAACGTGCAGGTGCTGGCGAGTCCCGATTTCGCCGACCTGAATCGAGTGATTTTGTCGGAAGTGGCGCGCACCATGGCTGACCAGAATGTGGAAGTAGTGGCGCGGCGCATTGAGCAAGCCGGCAAGAATGCCGCCCGCGCCGCCAGTGTCGGCGGTCAGTCCAGCCTGGCGAACATTCTCGCCGCGCAAGGGCGCGCGCTTGCCGATGACCAGTTCAGCATCAAGCAATTGCTGGCGGACGCCGACTTCGTGCTACCCCTGTCGGAAGATGCTGCGCCAAGCACCTCCGTCCCGACCTTCTGGGGCGCGGGTGATTATCGCGAGATCAGCGGCTCCGACCGGTTGGACTGGGATGGTGATTTATTGAGTCTGCATCTGGGCGCCGATGCTCACATGGATGACATGATCGCCGGGGTCGCTTTGTCCTGGAGTCGTGCCGATGTGGATTATCGCAACTACCACACGCCGCAGACCGCTGGTCGCGCTGGTCGCGACGATGCCAGTGGCGAATATCAAGTGGATATGACCAGCGTTCATCCGTATATGGGCTGGACTTCGGGGCAGATGGATTTCTGGGCGACGCTCGGCTATGGCGATGGCGAACTGAAAATCACTGACGATGACGATTCTCTGCAACACGCGTCGAGCGATCTGGATTTACGCACCTTTGCTGTGGGCGGGAGCGGTCCTCTGCCGGATGCCGGCGCCACCAACCTGCGAGTGAAAGCGGAAGCGTTGCACAGCGAATTGATCGTGGCCGGCGGTGAGCAAATCGCGGCTATGGAACTGGATGTCAGCCGCTTGCGCCTGACGCTGGAAGGCACTCGGAGTTGGTCTTTGAACAACGGCGCGCGGTTGGATTTGAATTGGCAAGGCGGGCTTCGTTATGACGGTGGCGCCGGCAATACCGGTGCCGGCAACGAGGTCGGCGGCGGGTTGCGCTATGTTGATGCCGCCAGAGGTTTGACGCTGGAAGGCAAGGTGCGCGGGCTGGTGCGCGACAAGGGTGATACCGATGAGTGGGGAGTCAGCGGGCTGATCAAATTCCAGGGGTCGCCGCACGGGCGGGGGTTGTCATTTAGTCTGACGCCAGGATACGGCGAGACCGACCGTATCCTGCAAGAATTCTGGCAACGGGATTTGCGTGATGACGATGAGGACGCGGAGCCGCAGGGATCTGCCCCAAGTTTGGATGTGCGTCTTGGCTATGGCATGGGCGGCCCCGGTGGCCACGGACTCCTGACGCCATACAGTGAGATAACGCTCGGCAATAACGGCGACACTTATCGGCTTGGCCTGGCGTGGAAATTGGATTCATTGTTTGATGTGGAATTGGTTACCGAGCGTCGGGAGAGCATTGATGGGATTGAGCAGAGGATTGTTTTGAATGGGACGATACATTTTTAGTCATTCCCGCTCGATTCACCATTACCATTTCAACTCGTCATTGCCCGGCCAATAATAATATGGGCCGGGCAATGACAAATGATAGGTAATGGTGAATTGAGAGGACAAAGGCGCGTTGAGATGCCAATGGCACATTGAGAATAAGAAGTCCGGCTACGCATCCTCCCTGCCGTCATTCTCGCCGGCAGGCGGGAATCCAGACGCGGCGAAGCCGCGATAAAAGGAGTTCGGCTACGCCGAACGGTTTAATAACTGGATTGCCCGGAACAAGCCGGGCAATGACGGGTTGGGGAGACAATGGTGAATTGAGAGGACAAAGGCGAGTTGAGATGCCAAAGCACACGAGAGAAAAAGTCCGGCTACGCATCCTCCCTGCCGTCATTCTCGCCGGCAGGCGGGAATCCAGACGCGGCGAAGCCGCGATAAAAGGAGTTCGGCTACGCCGAACGGTTTAATAACTGGATTGCCCGGAACAAGCCGGGCAATGACGAGTTGGGGAGACAATGGTGAATTGAGAAGACAAAGGCGAATTGAGACGCCAATGGCACATTGAGAATAAGAAGTCCGGCTACGCTGGAGCAACGCCGTTTTAGTGTCACGCTTTGCGTGACAATTATTTACCGTTGTCTTCTCAAAAGGACTCTTTGCCTTCCGATTCACCATTGCCCCCCCGGCCCGTCATTCTCGCCGCAGGCGGGAATCCAGTTAAATATGTCGTCCAGCAAAGCCAGACTCCTTTGCGGCGAAGCCGCGATATTCTATACAGGAATGGCGCGGCGGGAAGCGTGTTGTTCGGCTCTCGCGTCCTGCTCCGCCGAACTACCCGCCGTCCCTGGCGATAAACTGGATGGCGTAACAAAAACGGCGATTAGCACCGCCACACCACGGGAAACTCGGGATGCTCCATCGCGTCGCCCGGATTCAGATGTATTTCTTCAAAGGGCGGCGAAGTGGTCCACGGACGCGTTGCAAAACGCGCATCATCGCCCAGCCAGCGGGAAGAAAACCCGCGCCGGCGGGATTTCAGCCCGGTGGTGGGTGGTGCGCCGTGCACTGCGCGCATGTGAAACGCGATGCAGTCGCCGGGCGCAAGATCCCAGGACAAAATGTCGTATTGTTCACGATGCGCGTCAATGTCGGGCACCGATTCAAATCCGTCCTCGTCTTTGCTGTAATTTTCGTGACTGGCAAACAGGCGCGGATAATACAATACGCCGCTCGCGTGGGAGCCGGCGATAAACTCCGGACACGCACGCTTCGGCACCGCCTCCAACGGCAGCCATAAAGAGCAAAGTTGATCGCCGTAGTCGAGCGCATCAGCCGTGCGGCGATTTCGGCGGTGGGGGAATGTAAAATAAAATCGCGGTATTCATCGATGCGCTGCCAGTTGCAATAGTCATCATAAAACGCGCCGGGGTTGCCGGGGGTGGTATAGACCCGCTGGTATGGACCCGGCGCGGCAAAGTTTTTCTCCACGCCATCGGCCAGTTGATTCAGCCAGCGTTGCTCGAACAAACCGCGCAGACAAACCACGCCATTGCGTTCAAATTCATCCACCACAGCATCCGGCACGGCGGCGGTATCGCTCATCATCATCCCATTACCCGCGCCGATTCCACACCGGCGCGCCCCCAGAACATTTTGCGTACCGCTTCGCTGTTTTGCGCGCCCGGTGTTTCGCTGTAACACATAACCGCCGTCAGTCTGGCGCGGCTTCCACGCACCTTAACTACCCGGTGAATGGTCTGCCGACCGCCGAAAATCAGCAAAGCGCCGACCGTGAACGGCAATTCCACCACGTCGCTACGCTCGCCGTTCAACACATCGGCGACTCGCTCTTTTTCATTGGCGAGCCCGCGTATTCGCGGCACATATTCGAACGCGCCGCCGGATTCCGGCGACTGCAACAGCAAGGTCACGCTGTATTCAGACTCGTCAAAATGCCAGCCATGCTGACCGCCGTCGACAAACACATTGATGGAACATGCGCCAAAGACATCGGCGAAGCGGTGGAATTCGCCCTGGTCGAGGACGGCACCAATAAAGTCTCTGAGCGGGTCCCACAGATACAAGCGGCGCAGATTGGTGTGTTCGACAATCTGATCAAATGCCACCGAACCGACCAGAGTTTGTTGCCGCCGCCGAGCGGCATCATCCGGCGGCAACTCCGGATTATCCGCGGTGAGATAGACGTTGTGGGTGTTGTTGCAGAAATAGGCATCGCCGCTGAGTTCATCGGCCTCGTCGGCGAGCAGTTGACCGGCCTGTGGCAAGACAAACCCCGGTAACATGCACAACCCGGTATCAAGGTATTCCTGCCGGCACCGCCGGGCGAACGCAATCCCTTCGGCCGAGCCAAGATGATTGATCGGATAGCGATCCAAGTTCACCATTTCGGCGGCATCGCCGTTCATCACCGCTTCGGTTTTCATCTTGTCATTTCTCCGATCCATTTCTCCGATCCATTTCTCCGATCCATTTCTCCGATCCATTTCTCCGATCAGGGCGCGCGCGTTTACCGCCGCCGCATCAAAAATTTCTGCCTGTGGCGTAGCACAATCAATGCCCGATTGGACCTTCGCTGAACAACGACTCGCGCAGTTCGCGATCGAGGACATCGTCCCTGCGTCGAATCCATTCCAGCACCATGGCGGCGTGTTCTTTTTCTTCATCGCGATTGTGCGCAAGAATACTCTTCAGTTCCGGGTCTTTGCATGCGTCGACCCGCTGGTTATACCAGTCCACCGCTTCCAGTTCTTCCATTAGCGAAATAATCGCGCGGTGCATGTCGCGAGTCTCGTCGGACAACTCTTCAATCGGTTCGTGATAGCCTTCGTTTGCCATTATGAATACCCTGTTTAGGTGTTGGTTATCGTTTCATGGGAACATCAAGCACTCGCCCCGGCACTCGCCCCGGCACTCGCCGGTTTTTTGGTGGTGATGTGTGCGCCAACGACCACCAGCAGTATACCCATAATCGCGGCGATGCCAAGGAGTCACGCGCAGCGTGACAATTATTTACCGTTGGCATCTCAAAGAGAATCACACTTTGCGATTTACCATTGTCATCCCAACCCGTCATTGCCCGGCCCATATTATTATTGGCCGGGCAATCCAGTCATTAAACCGTCCGGCTACGCCGGACTCATTAATTACGAACAAACATTGCACGCCAAATTTTGCGCGTATCATCCCTGATACGCGCCCTTCGGGCTCGCTTCGCTCGCGCCCAGTCGATTCATGGCGCTCCCGGCGATTTTTTCGTTGTCAGGCAAGGCGCGCGAGGAGCGAGGGAGTGAGCATACATTAAGTATGTGAACGACCGAGTGACGATGCGCAACACCGCATGGCGACGAAAAGGCAAGCGCAATGCGCGTGGTTTTAATATCGGAAAAACCCGCGAAATACATCCATAACAAGAACAGAAAAAAACTGAGCAAGTTGCGCCAGAACACCAGCGCAAAAACGGACAACTCGGCAATCGCAAACTTCACCGCAACCCCGGCCAGCGCAAACATCAAAGCCGACAACAACATCAAACCAATACCGCGCGCTATGTTGCCATCCTGTCCATCCTGCTTCAGGGTCGCTTTAGTCATCCGCGGTATCCGAATACCCCAACTGCTCTAATTCTAATGCAAAGTGATGATTAAATTCCTTGCAAATCTTATCAGTAAAAACATCCTGCCAACGGCCAATCTTTCCTTTGTAGAAAGTAAACGTGTCCGTTCGGCTACATACTCTCATTGCTTCATCAATATCGATCGCACGATTCAGGTGGTCCGCCAACTTTTTAAGAATCTGCCTTTGTCTGGCTTCACTCCCTCCAGCACATTTTCCGGCCAGATCTTCATATCGAACGGTCAGTACCGAAGGATGGTTGATTAACCACATGCTCTCGCGCATTGCGGCCTTTCCGGGAAATAGTGGATCACGAATCGCATACCTAATTGTGCTATAAATGAAAAACAAGTATGTCATCCGTTGCCGAAATTCCGAGAAGAAATTCAGGGCGATCCTGCGGCTGTTTTGCCTTGATATCTAGGCTTGCAAAGTCGCTCAAATCACCGGCATCTCTGGCCCAGCGACCAACCGATTGTATACTCAAATCAGACAACACATTGCCGAGCAATGCGAACTCGTCAGCCCCTTTGATGAGGGCGCGGTGGAACTGGACGAAATCTACTTCGGTCGACGCCGAGTGCGCGGCAAGCGCGGACGTGGTGCCGCCGGCAAAGTGCCGGTATTTGGCATGCTCGGGCGTGGCGGCAAGGTCTATACGCAGATCGTCAAAAACTGCTCTGTGGCTGAAATACTGCCGATTATCAGGTAAAAAGTCGGACCGGACACGGTCATTTATACCGATGGATTCAAAACCTACGATGGGCTCGCCGACTTTGGATATAAACGACATTACCGCATCAGACATGGGCACAACGAGTTTACACGAGGTAGCAACCACATCAACGGAATTGAGAATTTTCGGGGGCTGTGCAAAGTGCGCCTTACCCGCTTCAGGGGCATTCATAAACAGACCTTTTACTATCATCTGAAAGAGTGCGAGTTTCGCTTCCATACACGCCACGAAAATAGGGATCAATATCTGCTAACATCTATCCGAAATCGACCGCTTAAAGTATCTTGAACCCATTTTATTTATGATTATGGCATTGATATTTATCCTCGGTTGGCCACTCGAATGGGTGCCGATTGTGCTGATCATTATTCCCATCCTGCTGCCGGTGGTCGAACAACTCGGATTCGATCTGGTCTGGTTCGGCATCCTGGTGGCGGTGAATCTGCAAACCGCCTGGCTATCGCCACCGGTGGCGCTCTCGGCGTATTTTCTCAAGGGCGTAGTCCCGCAATGGGATTTGAAGGACATCTACGCCGGCATGATGCAATTTATGCTCATTCAGATCATCGGCTTGTTGCTGATTATATTTTTTCCGCAGATTGCGTTGTGGCTGCCGGGGTATTTATACGGGAACTAAATCGCCTTGCTGCCACCGTCGCCCTGAATTTCGCCCCGCTTTCGCATCGTAACCGTTTAGAATATGATATAATCCATTTTTTACAAACCCTTGCTCAGGGGGCTAAAACGATGTCAGATTTGCAACTCAAAGCAGAATGCGTGCGCCAACAAATGGCGGAGCACAGTAATGAAGTTACGAGCTTCAATAAATTTTTCGCTACGTGTGGAGTAACCCCGGACGAGGAATACAAAGTTTTGGAAATTCTAGGAATAAAACCAAAGGACACCTAGAGACGGTCGGTCTGCCATGGAGCAGGCGCAGGTCTGGGCTGACGCGAACCCAGAAATTTGGGGCAATGAGGGCGGGCTGGTTTTGTTTAGTGGAGCCCATGCCTACGGCGGGGCGGAAACGCTTGCAGAGGCGGTCAAGCACCTTGAAGGTGTCCGGGATAGGCTGCCGAAATGACCACCGCCACTCCACTTTACTTTAATCCCCGCAATAATCAGAGGAAAATTAAAATGAAAAAAATTATATTCTCGGCATTGCTGATTTTATCGTCCGCCGCGATAGCGGGCTACGAGGATGCCGATAGGGACTCTCTTGAAAAAGCGGTTGCGGTTTTTGAAAAGCAGTCCGTTTATTTTGCGGCGCAATATCCAGCCGCTACATCCAATCAGCGCAAGTGCGTTCTGCTTATCAATTATTTAGGGGTGGCATCCACGGCGCACGGAGAGGCTATGTATTTTGGCATGTATTATCCCGACCTTTTCACTTCCAGCGGGATGAAGGCGGCGGCCGAAGCCATGAATGAGGTGGCGGATAAAACATTGATGGAGATAAGGGCGGTCGGTTGTGCGCTTGACTAACACCATGCGAATTAAGGGGATACAACACTTAATTATGAACCTACGGGTAGTGATGGGGTTTCCTAAAACCGCGGAAAAAACCCTTGGGAGAATACTAACAAAGAATAAAGACTAGGCAAAGCAAACAAGGCTGATAATTAAGTGTTGTGTCCCCTTAATTTTCCCTTAATTCTACGCTTGTGACCCGCTCGGATATGCACTGGTCGTTCATGCGCAAGCGCGTGATGTGGAGATGGCGTTGATCGAAATTCGCCAGGATTTAATCGAAGACCACGATGGGCAAGCATGGGCGGCGGACATTTTGCACCGGGCGTTGGCGCCGTTGCTGGATTATTCGGCGGTGTAAAAAAATATGGTTAAATAGCCATATCTGTGCTATTCTCTGGATATATGCCAAGCGCAAGTTTTGAATGGGATGAAGGTAAAGACCGTGAAAATCAGAAAAAGCATGAGGTGTCATTTCATCAGGCACAATACGCTTTCGCCGATGAGAACCGCGTAATTGCCGAGGATGGTTCCCATAGCCAACATGAAAAGCGGTATTTTTGTTTTGGCATGAACCGAGATGGCACTGGTGTCCTGACGGTGCGTTTCACATACCGACATAACCGCATCCGCATATTGGGTGCGGGCTATTGGAGAAGGGGGAAGAAAATCTATGAGAAAGCAAATCCAGTACGCTGACGAACCAATTGGCGATATCAAGGTTGTCGCCGATTTTCTGCCATCGCCCAGAGAACTCAAATTCAAGGGCGAAAATACCAAGGTGACCATTTCCTTGAGTTCGGAAAGCATCGCTTACTTCAAGGCCGAGGCCAAAGCGAATCATACGCAATATCAAAAAATGATTCGGCAGTTGCTTGATGTATATGTTGCCCGTCACAAAACGCAGACCACGCCATCTGGCATTGGCGAACCGTGCCAAGCGGAGATTGCCACGCCCCGGTCAATTTCTTGTATTTACAAAGGTAAAGAAATATCGATCGATGATGCTCTGGAGATTCGTAAAAAAACCAATGGGCATTTGTCCAATGAAACCTTTAAGTGTGTTTCGTGCAAACGGCCGGTTCGCCCGCACATGTCGGGAGGGCGTGCTGCCGCCCATTTCGAGCATCGCAAAGGCAATGATTGTTGCCCTTTAAGTTATCGCCACCGGCCATAGACTGATGTTTTTTGTTAATTTGTTAAATTAAGGGGACACAACACTTAATTATGAACCTGCGGGTAGTGATGGGGCTTCCTAAAACCGCGGAAAAAACCCTTGGGAGAATACTAACAAAGAATAAAGACTAGGGCAAAGCAAACAAGGCTGATAATTAAGTGTTGTGTCCCCTTAATTCTCTCGGGAATTATATACATAAATTTGCGGCGGCGTGTTAATTGCGCTTGTCTTTTCGTCGTCGTGCTGCGGTGCGGATGTGTCACGCTGGCGGCTACGCCGCTCTGGATTGCCCGGCCAATAATAATATGGGCCGGGCAATGACGACTCTTTAATTCGTCATTCTCGCCGCAGGCGGGAATCCAGTTGAAATATGCCGTCCGGCGTAGCCGCGGGAGTAAGGAGTTCGGCTTTGCCGAACGGTTTAATGACTGGATTGCCCGGGACAAGCCGGGCAATGACGGGGTGGGGGGCAATGGCGAATCGGAAGGTGATGATTCCTTTTGAGACGCCAAAAGCAATCGGGGATAAGGAGTCACGCTGCGCGTGACAGATATTTAACTGGATTGCCCGGAGCAAGCCGGGCAATGACGGGTTGGGGGGTAATGGTGAATCGAAAGGACAAAAGCGCGTTGAGAAGCCAAAGCAACCGAGAAAAAGTCCGGCCGAGTTGGACTATTAATTTTGTATATGTTCTCGTTGTTTATCGAGTACATATCTCATCAAACTCGGAATGCCCGCCTCATATAAATCTGTGTCCGGCGGATTCCAAATAAACTCATGGCGAGCCAAGTCCCTCAAAACCTGCGATTCGTATCGCTCGTCTGATTGATTGTCCGGCAATGCGTCTTTGATGGCTTTTTCGAGATCTACTTCTTTAAATCTTGACTGGTCTTGAAATATCGCTGCGCAATCTGCAGCGACTTTTAATAACCCATCATCTTTCAATCTCCGGCGGCGGCTACTATAAAAGCCCAGCCGGACGCTCTCAACTCTTGTCTTTGCCGCCGTGACTTCCTGATAAGTCAGTTTTTGCAATTCTTTTTCCTTTGCCAGATCCCAAAGGGCTTCGCCCCAAAGTTGAATGAAGTAAGGATAGTGCTGGCTGTCTTCAACGACCGGCGCAAGGGTGTTGTCGTCGATTTTTATGCCATGTTCATTTAACGGTTTTACGATGGCATCCGCAGTAGCCTGCGCATCTAATCGTGCAATGCCCATTTTCTTGGAGCGTTCAACAAAACTAGCCCCCACTGTGGTCAAGAAATGTGACAAGCCAGGAGTGCCGGCGAGAACCAGCAAAAAGGGTGCTTCGTTTTGTACCTGTTGGCTAAGGTTTAACAAAGCGAGACATTGCTCCGGCTCCATGGTATGTGCTTCATCCAACAGAAACACCAAAGGATTTTTTTTACATTCAGAAATCAAATCCTTTAATAGTGCTTGGTTAGGGGCGCCTTTTTTCGTCCAAGTACCAGATAAGAATCCCTTAACTCCAAATTCCATTTTATCCGGCGGTAAATTTTTCAACCAATCATCAGACAATAGAAACCCCCACATCTCTGCCGGATTTTTTAATTGATTAGGAGTCGCCGAACTTGTACGTATAGGATTATCTGTCGTGCCGTACTCTTTAACTTCATTTTTTAACCAATTAAGCAGCACCGTTTTGCCCATACCCCGGGGCCCATACATAACTATGTCGGCATCGGGCGACCTTCCGGCAGATATTTTTGCCAATATCTGCCTGAATTGACCCTGCTCATTTTCCCGACCGGCAAGATAAGGCGGGAGTTGCCCAGTCCCGGGTGTAAACGGATTCAAACCTTCAATCTGTGTCATAACCAACGCCTCATTTGCTATTTAATCTCAGTCAGAACACCAACTAACCTTACATAGTATACTCTTTTTTTTTATGGCATTTCGGCGAAGCCGCGAGAATAAGGAGTTCGGCTGCGCCGAACGGTTTAATAACTGGATTGCCCGGAACAAGCCGGGCAATGACGGGTTGGGGGACTATTAATGCCGTCACGCGTAGCGTGACTCCTTCCTGCCGGCGAGAATTGTATAGGCTCATTTATTTGCTGACAGTTTTTCCTCATCCTCGCTGCAAGCGGGCATCTATTTGAATAAACAAAGCCGGCGCGCAATGTTTGTTCGTAATTAATGAGTCCGGTCAAACCGGGCTTTTTTGCGCGTATCATCCCTAATACGCGCCCTTCGGGCTCGCTTCGCTCGCGCCCAGTCGATTCATGGCGCTCCCGGCGATTTTTTCCGCCTGCCGGTGAGAATGACGGCAGGGATGTCATTGTCCAATTCGCCCCCAACTCGTCATTGCCCGGCCCATATTATTATTGGCCGGGCAATCCAGTTAAATATGTCGTCCGGCGTAGCCGGACTCCTTTTATCACGGCTTCAAAGTGGATAAGTCACGCTGCGCGTGACGACACTAACAGTCCGGCTACGTCGGACACAATTTTTTGGGAATTATAGTCATGTTTAACCCTTGGCAACTAAGCACAGTTCCTTTAATCAAGGTCCGAGATCAAGGTCGCTATTGCCATTTTTAGCAGGGATTTCTTGGTTTGGTTTTGATGATCTTTCTTGCACATGCTCGCGTTGCCGGTCCAGGACATATTTCATCAAACTCGGGATGCCCGCCTCATATAAATCTGTGTCCGGCGGATTCCAAATAAATTCATGGCGAATAATCGTTTGCAGATGCTCATTAACTGATTGTGTAGCAGGTGAATCGACGGGTGAATTATCTGCAATAACATCTATGAGCGTATCCATTGTGGTTGTTTCCGTGTCTTGGAATATTGTTGCAATAGCAACAGCCGCCGGCAGCAACCCAAGATCGCTTAATGTTTTTCTGCGTTTTTCATAAAAGTTTAACCGGCGGTTCTCAACCTTTGTTTCTGCTTCGGTAATTTCTTGTGATGTTAGTTTTTGCAGGTCTTTTTCCTTTGCCAAATCCCAAAGGGCCGCGCCCCAAAGTTGAATAAAGTAAGGATAATGCTGGCTGTCTTCAACGACCTGTGCGAGTGTGGTGTCGTCTATTTCTATGCCATGTTCATTTAGCGGCTTTACAATGGCATCTGCTGTGGCCTGTGCATCCAAACGGCCAATGCCGATCACATCGGAACGCTCAACAAAACTGGCGTTCACCGTGGTCAGGAAATGTGATAAGCCGGGAGTGCCGGCGAGAACCAGCAAAAAGGGGGCTTCGTTTTGTACCTGTTGGCTAATGTTTAACAAAGCGAGACATTGCTCTGGTTCCATTTTATGGGCTTCATCCAACAGAAACACCAAAGGATTTTTTTTACATTCAGAAATCAAAGTGTTTAAAAGGATTTTATTAGTAGGGGATTTTTCCTTCCATGTCTTGGCGAAAAATACCTTTGCATCAAATCCTGCTGTTGTTTCACCCGACAATAACTTTTCCTTCCAACCTTCATCAGACAATAGAAAACCCCATATCTCTGCCGGATTTTTTAATTGATTAGGAGTCGCCGAACTTGTACGTATAGAATTATCATTTGCTTCGCCCCTTTTGGCTTCATCTACGAGCCAATTCAGCAGCACTGTTTTGCCCATGCCCCGGGGCCCATACATGACCATGTCGGCGGCAGGAGAATCTCCATCAGCCATATCTGCTAATATCTCTCTAATCCGACCCTGCTCATTTTCCCGACCTGCCAGATAAGGCGGGGTTGCTCCTCTACCCGGCCTAAACGGATTCCGTATTTTTTTAGGTGTCATAACCAACGCCTCATTCGCTATTTAATAGGTTATCAAAACAACCAACTAACTCTTGCAGTGTATACTCTTTTTATGGAATTTCGGCGATTTTTTGCGCCTGCCGCGAGAATTGTATGTGTTCACTAATTAACTGCCCGTTTTGTTCCTTTCCAGTGGTATTTTAGCACCGCCCTCTCGGCCGTCATTCTTGTATAAGCTCACTGTTTCGCTGACGGTTTTTCTCGGTTACTTTTGGCGTCTCAAAGAAAGTCACACTTTGCGATTCACATTATCTCCCCAACCCGTCATTCTCGCCGGCAGGCGGGAATCCAGTCTGTTGTTCTCGCCAACGGCGAGAACCCAGAACTAAAAAACCATGAGAGTAACTAATACCGTCATAATCCAAACCATATCTCCAGACCGTGATTCCTTTTGAGATGCCAAAAGTAAACGAGAAAAAAAGCCCTGTACGCCGAACTATTAGTATCATTACGCAAGCGTGACGCACCGGGCGGCTTGCGCCGCCGCTCTGGATTCCCGCCTGCCGGCGAGGATGACGTGTTGATTGGGAGTGGTAAATCGGGCGAGAATGATTTTTTTTGGGGAATTATCTACATGTTTAACCATTGGTAATTAAGCATAATCGCCATAAATCAACGTCCGAAACCAGGATCGTCATTACGACCTTTAGTAAGGGCATCCTGATTCGATTTTGATGCTGCCGGTGATGCCTCTTGAATATGCTCTCGCTACTAATCCAGTATATAAGTCATCAGACTGGGAATACCGGGTTCATATAAAGTCATCTGCGGCGATCGCCAGACGAAATCATGTCGAATAAACGTCCGCAGATGTTCATTCACTGACTGTGTAGTAAGTGAATCAACAGGTAAATTATCTGCAATGACTTTCTTCAGCACATCCCTCGTAGTTGTTTCCGTGTCTTGAAATACTTTTGCAATAGCAATAGCCGCTGGCAACAGTCCAAGGTCGTCTAATTTATCTTTGCGTTCTCCATAAAAGTCCAGCCGGACGCTATCAACTCTTGTCTTTGCCGCGGTGACTTCCTGAGAAGTCAATTTTTGCAGTTCTTTTTCCTTTGCCAGATCCCAAAGGGCCTCGCCCCAAAGTTGAATGAAATACGGATAATGCTGGCTGTCTTCAACGACCGGCGCAAGGGTGTTGTCGTCGATTTTTATGCCATGTTCATTTAACGGTTTTACGATGGCATCCGCAGTGGCCTGTGCATCCAGGCGGCCAATGCCAATCTTGTTGGAACGCTCAATAAAACTGGCGTTCACCGTGGACAGGAAATGTCGCAAGCCGGGAGTGCCGGCGAGAACCAGCAAAAAGGGTGCTTCCCTTCGTATCTCCTGGCTCAGGTTTAACAAACCATTGCACAAGCCCGCATCCATGGTATGCGCTTCATCCATCAGAAATATCAGGGGACTCTTTTTACATTCATTGACTAAAGTATTTTCCAGCACTTGATTGGCCGCGCCCTTTGACTCCCAAGTGGCAGATAAGGCACCAAGTCCAGCAGTCAACTCGTCGGGCTTCAAACGCTTCTTCCAATCCTGAGACAACAAGTAACTCCATAGATCCGTTGGGGATGTTAATTTATTGGGAGTCGTCCAACTGGTACGTATGGGATTATCCTTCGTGCTGGCCTTTTTGGCTTCAATTTCGAGCCAATTCAGCAATACTGTTTTTCCCATGCCCCGCGGGCCATACATAACCATGTCGGCGCCAGGCGACCGTCCGGCAGACATTTCTGCCAATATCTTCATGAGCCGACCCTGTTCATTTTCCCGACCAGCCAGATAAGGCGGAGATCCTCCGCTACCCGGATTAAACGGATTCAAATCTTTGATCAGTGTCATGATGGATTTCTCATTCGCTATTTAATACTCAATTCAGAACAACTAGCTAACCTTTGTATAGTGTACTCTTTTTATGAGGTTTCGGCACTTTGCTACATAATCGCCATAAATCAACGTCCGAAACCAGGATCGTCATTACGACCTTTAGTAAGGGCATCCTGATTCGATTTTGATGCTGTCGGTGATGCCTCTTGAATATGCTCTCGCTACTGATCCAGTATATAAGTCATCAGACTGGGAATACCGGGTTCATATAAAGTCATCTGCGGCGATCGCCAGACGAAATCATGTCGAATAAACGTCCGTAGGTGTTCATTCACTGACTGTGTAGTAAGTGAATCGACAGGTAAATTATCTGCAATGACCTTCTTCAGCGTATCCCTTGTGGTTGTTTCCGTGTCTTGAAATACTTTTGCAATAGCAATAGCCGCTGGCAACAGTCCAAGATCGTCTAATTTATCTTTGCGTTCCTCATAAAAGTCCAGCCGGACGCTATCAACTTTTGTCTTTGCCGCGGTGACTTCCTGAGAAGTCAATTTTTGCAGTTCTTCTTCCTTTGCGACACCCCACAAAGCCGCGCCCCAAAGTTGAATGAAGTAGGGATAGTGCTGGCTGTCTTCAACGACCTGTGCGAGTGTGGTGTCGTCTATTTCTATGCCATGTTCATTTAACGGCTTTACGATGGCATCCGCAGTGGCCTGTGCATCTAATCGTGCAATGCCAATTACATTGGAACGCTCAACAAAACTGGCGTTTACCGTGGACAAGAAATGTCTCAGGCCAGGAGTGCCGGCGAGAACCAGTAAAAAGGGTGCTTCCCTTCGTATCTCCTGGCTCAGGTTTAACAAACCATTGCACAAGCCCGCATCCATGGTATGTGCTTCATCCATCAGAAATATCAGGGGGCTCTTTTTACATTCATTGGTCAGAGCGCTCACCAGTGCTTGATTGGCCGCGCTCCTTGATTCCCAAGTAGCAGACAGCAGAGCAAATTTGGCAATCCACTGATTAGGCTTCAAACGCTTCTTCCAATCCTGAGACAACAAGTAACTCCATAGATCCGCTGGGGATGTTAATTCATTGGGAGTCGTCCAACTGGTACGTATTGGATTATCCTTCGTGCTGGCCTTTTTGGCTTCAATTTCGAGCCAATTCAGCAATACTGTTTTTCCCATACCCCGCGGGCCATACATAACCATGTCGGTGGCAGGCGACCGTCCGGCAGACATTTCTGCCAATATCTTCATGAGCCGACCCTGCTCATTTTCCCGGCCCGCCAGATAAGGCGGGAATTGCCCAGTACCTGGCCTAAACGGATTCAAATCTTTGATCAGTGTCATGGTGGATTTCTCATTTACTACTCTAATAGGAATTATATACATAAATTTGCGGCGGCGTGTTATTTGCGCTTGTCTTTTCGTCGTCGTGCTGCGGTGCGGATGTGTCACGCTGGCGGCTACGCCGCTCTGGATTGCCCGGCCAATAATAATATGGGCCGGGCAATGACGACTCTTTAATTCGTCATTCTCGCCGCAGGCGGGAATCCAGTTGAAATATGCCGTCCGGCGCAGCCGCGGGAGTAAGGAGTTCGGCTTTGCCGAACGGTTTAATGACTGGATTGCCCGGGACAAGCCGGGCAATGACGGGGTGGGGGGCAGTGGTGAATTGAGAGGGCAAAGGTGCGTTGGGAGGGCAAAGCAACCGGGAATAAGGAGTCACGCTGCGCGTGACAATTATCCACTAGATTGCCCGGCCAATGATAATATGGGCCGGGCAATGACGACTCTTTAATTCGTCATTCTCGCCGTAGGCGGGAATCCAGTTGAAATATGCCGTCCGGCGTAGCCGGACTCATTTGCGGCGAAGCCGCGGGAATAAGGAGTCACGCTGCGCGTGACAATTATCCACTGGATTGCCCGGCCAATAATAATATGGGCCGGGCAATGACGGGTTGGGGGGTAATGGTGAATCGAAAGGACAAAAGCGCGTTGAGAAGCCAAAGCAACCGAGAAAAAGTCCGGCCGAGTTGGACTATTAATTTTGTATATGTTCTCGTTGTTTATCGAGTACATATCTCATCAAACTCGGAATGCCCGCCTCATATAAATCTGTGTCCGGCGGATTCCAAATAAACTCATGGCGAGCCAAGTCCCTCAAAACCTGCGATTCGTATCGCTCGTCTGATTGATTGTCCGGCAATGCGTCTTTGATGGCTTTTTCGAGATCTACTTCTTTAAATCTTGACTGGTCTTGAAATATCGCTGCGCAATCTGCAGCGACTTTTAATAATCCATCATCTTTCAATCTCCGGCGGCGGCTACTATAAAAGCCCAGTCGGACGCTCTCAACTCTTGTCTTTGCCGCCGTGACTTCATGAGAAGTCAGTTTTTGCAATTCTTTTTCCTTTGCCAAATCCCACAGAGATTCGCCCCAAAGTTGAATAAAATAAGGATAGTGCTGGCTGTCTTCAACGACCGGCGCAAGGGTGCTGTCGTCTATTTCTATGCCATGTTCATTTAACGGTTTTACGATGGCATCCGCAGTGGCCTGTGCGTCCAAGCGGCCAATGCCAATCTTGTCGGAACGCTCAACAAAACTGGCGTTTACCGTGGACAGGAAATGTCGTAAGCCGGGAGTGCCGGCGAGAACCAGCAAAAAGGGTGCTTCCCTTCGTATCTCCTGGCTCAGGTTTAACAAACCATTGCACAAGCCCGCATCCATGGTATGCGCTTCATCCATCAGAAACACCAAGGGACTCTTTTTACATTCATTGACTAAAGTATTTTCCAGCACTTGATTGGCCGCGCCCTTTGACTCCCAAGTGGCAGATAAGGCACCAAGTCCGGCAGTCAACTCGTCGGGCTTCAAACGCTTCTTCCAATCCTGAGACAACAAGTAACTCCATAGATCCGCCGGAGATGTTAATTTATTGGGAGTCGTCCAACTGGTACGTATGGGATTATCCTTCGTGCTGCCCTTTTTGGCTTCAATTTCGAGCCAATTCAGCAATACTGTTTTGCCCATGCCCCGGGGTCCATACATAACCATGTCGGCGGCAGGCGACTCCCCGGCAGTCATGTTTGCCAATATCGCCCTGAGCCTATTCTGCTCATTTTCCCGACCGGCCAGATAAGGCGGGCTTTTCCCGCTACCCGGTGTAAACGGATTTCGTGTTCTTGTGGGTGTCATGATGGCCTCCTCATTCGCCATCCAATGCTCAATCGAGCAACTGGCTCTTCTGCATAGTATACTCTATTTTTATGGAATTTCGGCGATTTTTTGCGCGTAGCGTGACTCCTTTTGAGACGCCAAAAGCACACGAGGAAAAATGGCGGCGAAGCCGCGATAAAAGGAGTTCGGCTGCGCCGAACGGTTTAATAACTGGATTGCCCGGCCAATAATAATTATGGGCCGGGCAATGACGAATTATAGGTAATGGTGAATTGTAAAGTGTGACTTTCTTTGAGAAGACAAAAGCAAACGAGAAAAAACCTGGTATGCCGAGCTATTAGTATCATTACGCAAGCGTGACTCACCGGGCGGCTTGCGCCGCCACTCTGGATTTGCGCGTATCATCCCTGATACGCGCCCTTCGGGCTCGCTTTGCTCGCGCCCAGTCGATTCATGGCCCTCCCGGTGATTTTTTCCGCCTACCGGCGAGAATGACGGGGTGGGGGGCAGTGGTGAAGGGGTTCGGCGTTAGCCGCTATCCTTACCGGCGGCGAAGCCGCCAACTATGCCGGGCTCATTACTAATCCAGTATATAAGTCATCAGACTGGGAATGCCCGCCTCATATAAATCAATCTGCGGCGGTTTCCAAATGAAATCATGTCGAATAAACGTTCGCAGATGTTCATTCACTGACTGTGTGGTAAGTGAATCAACAGGTAAATTATCTGCAATGACCTTCTTCAGCACATCCCTCGTAGTTGTTTCCGCGTCTTGGAATACTTTTGCAATAGCAATAGCCGCTGGCAACAGTCCAAGGTCGTCTAATTTATCTTTGCGTTCTCCATAAAAGTCCAGCCGGACGCTCTCAACTTTTGTCTTTGCCGCCGTGACTTCCTGATAAGTCAATTTTTGCAGTTCTTCTTCCTTTGCGACACCCCACAAAGCCGCGCCCCAAAGTTGAATAAAGTAAGGATAGTGCTGGCTGTCTTCAACGACCGGCGCAAGGGTGCTGTCGTCTATTTCTATGCCGTGTTCATTTAACGGTTTTACGATGGCATCCGCAGTAGATTGTGCGTCCAAGCGGCCAATGCCAATCTTGTCGGAACGCTCAACAAAACTGGCGTTTACCGTGGACAGGAAATATTGCAAGCCGGGGGTGCCGGCGAAAACCAGCAAAAAGGGTGCTTCATTTCGTCGTATCTCCTGGCTCAGATTTAACAAACTACGACACAAGCCCGCATCCATGGTATGCGCTTCATCCATCAGAAATATCAAGGGACTCTTTTTACATTCATTGGTCAGAGTGCTCACCAGTGCTTGATTGGCCGCGCTCCTTGATTCCCAAGTAGCAGACAGCAGAGCAAATTTGGCAATCCACTGATTAGGCTTCAAACGCTTCTTCCAATCCTGAGACAACAAGTAACTCCATAGATCCGTTGGGGATGTTAATTTATTGGGAGTCGTCCAACTGGTACGTATTGAATTATCCTTCGTGCTGGCCTTTTTGGCTTCATTTTCGAGCCAACTCAGCAGCACTGTTTTTCCCATGCCCCGTGGACCAAACATAACCATGTCGGCGGCAGGCGACTCCCCGGCAGCCATGTTTGCCAATATCTGCCTGAGCCTATTCTGCTCATTTTCCCGACCGGCCAGATAAGGCGGGCTTTTCCCACTACCCGGTGTAAACGGATTTCGTGTTCTTGTAGGTGTCATGATGGCCTCCTCATTCGCCATCCAATGCTCAATCGAGCAACTGGCTCTTCTGCATAGTATACTCTTTATTATGAAATTCTGGCGATTTTTTGCGCGTAGCCGGACTCCTTTGCGGCGAAGCCGCCGTCACGCGAAGCGTGACTCACTTGAGCACTTGGAGGATGGTGGTCATGGCAGCGAGAGCAGCGAAAAGCATAAACCCGAGGCGGATAGTCAAGTCCTTTTTAAGGTGTTCTATGTCAGTCTTGGTGGCTACCTGATCGGTAATAGCGCTGCCGATGGTGGTTACCATGGCTTCGGCGCCCTTAAGGTTTTTGACGGCTTGGCGAGTGTCAAATACGAATGATGACACGTTATTAATTTCCTTATTGAAAACAATGAGCGGTAAGTAAAACACTGTTTTATGGGGAATTCAAGCGGTTTTAGCACAATTTTGCGCGTATCATCCCTGATACGCGCCTTTCGGGCTCGCTTCGCTCGCGTCCAGTCGATTCATGGTGCTCCCGGCGATTTTTTCCGCCTGCCGGCGAGGATGACGGGTTGGGGGGGGCAGTGGTGAATCGAGAGGACAAAGGCGCGTTGGGAGGGCAAAAGTAATCGGGAATAAGGAGTCACGCTGCGCGTGACAATTATCCACTGGATTGCCCGGCCAATAATAATATGGGCCGGGCAATGACGACTCTTTAATTCGTCATTCTCGCCGCAGGCGGGAATCCAGTTGAAATATGCCGTCCGGCGCAGCCGGACTCGTTTGCGGCGTAGCCGCGGGAATAAGGAGTCACGCTGCGCGTGACAATTATCCACTGGATTGCCCGGCCAATAATAATATGGGCCGGGCAATGACGGGTTGGGGGGTAATGGTGAATCGAAAGGACAAAAGCGCGTTGAGAAGCCAAAGCAACCGAGAAAAAGTCCGGCCGAGTTGGACTATTAATTTTGTATATGTTCTCGTTGTTTATCGAGTACATATCTCATCAAACTCGGAATGCCCGCCTCATATAAATCTGTGTCCGGCGGATTCCAAATAAACTCATGGCGAGCCAAGTCCCTCAAAACCTGCGATTCGTATCGCTCGTCTGATTGATTGTCCGGCAATGCGTCTTTGATGGCTTTTTCGAGATCTACTTCTTTAAATCTTGACTGGTCTTGAAATATCGCTGCGCAATCTGCAGCGACTTTTAATAATCCATCATCTTTCAATCTCCGGCGGCGGCTACTATAAAAGCCCAGTCGGACGCTCTCAACTCTTGTCTTTGCCGCCGTGACTTCATGAGAAGTCAGTTTTTGCAATTCTTTTTCCTTTGCCAAATCCCACAGAGATTCGCCCCAAAGTTGAATAAAATACGGATAATGCTGGCTGTCTTCAACGACTGGTGCAAGGGTGTTGTCGTCTATTTCTATGCCATGTTCATTTAACGGTTTTACAATGGCATCCGCAGTAGCCTGTGCATCCAAGCGGCCAATGCCAATCTTGTTGGAACGCTCAACAAAACTGGCGTTTACCGTGGACAGGAAATGTCGTAAGCCGGGAGTGCCGGCGAGAACCAGCAAAAAGGGTGCTTCCCTTCGTATCTCCTGGCTCAGGTTTAACAAACCATTGCACAAGCCCGCATCCATGGTATGCGCTTCATCCATCAGAAACACCAAGGGACTCTTTTTACATTCATTGACTAAAGTATTTTCCAGCACTTGATTGGCCGCGCCCTTTGACTCCCAAGTGGCAGATAAGGCACCAAGTCCAGCAGTCAACTCGTCGGGCTTCAAACGCTTCTTCCAATCCTGAGACAACAAGTAACTCCATAGATCCGTTGGGGATGTTAATTTATTGGGAGTCGTCCAACTGGTACGTATGGGATTATCCTTCGTGCTGGCCTTTTTGGCTTCAATTTCGAGCCAATTCAGCAATACTGTTTTTCCCATGCCCCGCGGGCCATACATAACCATGTCGGCGCCAGGCGACCGTCCGGCAGACATTTCTGCCAATATCTTCATGAGCCGACCCTGTTCATTTTCCCGACCAGCCAGATAAGGCGGAGATCCTCCGCTACCCGGATTAAACGGATTCAAATCTTTGATCAGTGTCATGATGGATTTCTCATTCGCTATTTAATACTCAATTCAGAACAACTAGCTAACCTTTGTATAGTGTACTCTTTTTATGAGGTTTCGGCACTTTGCTACATAATCGCCATAAATCAACGTCCGAAACCAGGATCGTCATTACGACCTTTAGTAAGGGCATCCTGATTCGATTTTGATGCTGTCGGTGATGCCTCTTGAATATGCTCTCGCTACTGATCCAGTATATAAGTCATCAGACTGGGAATACCGGGTTCATATAAAGTCATCTGCGGCGATCGCCAGACGAAATCATGTCGAATAAACGTCCGTAGGTGTTCATTCACTGACTGTGTAGTAAGTGAATCGACAGGTAAATTATCTGCAATGACCTTCTTCAGCGTATCCCTTGTGGTTGTTTCCGTGTCTTGAAATACTTTTGCAATAGCAATAGCCGCTGGCAACAGTCCAAGATCGTCTAATTTATCTTTGCGTTCCTCATAAAAGTCCAGCCGGACGCTATCAACTTTTGTCTTTGCCGCGGTGACTTCCTGAGAAGTCAATTTTTGCAGTTCTTCTTCCTTTGCGACACCCCACAAAGCCGCGCCCCAAAGTTGAATGAAGTAGGGATAGTGCTGGCTGTCTTCAACGACCTGTGCGAGTGTGGTGTCGTCTATTTCTATGCCATGTTCATTTAACGGCTTTACGATGGCATCCGCAGTGGCCTGTGCATCTAATCGTGCAATGCCAATTACATTGGAACGCTCAACAAAACTGGCGTTTACCGTGGACAAGAAATGTCTCAGGCCAGGAGTGCCGGCGAGAACCAGTAAAAAGGGTGCTTCCCTTCGTATCTCCTGGCTCAGGTTTAACAAACCATTGCACAAGCCCGCATCCATGGTATGTGCTTCATCCATCAGAAATATCAGGGGGCTCTTTTTACATTCATTGGTCAGAGCGCTCACCAGTGCTTGATTGGCCGCGCTCCTTGATTCCCAAGTAGCAGACAGCAGAGCAAATTTGGCAATCCACTGATTAGGCTTCAAACGCTTCTTCCAATCCTGAGACAACAAGTAACTCCATAGATCCGCTGGGGATGTTAATTCATTGGGAGTCGTCCAACTGGTACGTATTGGATTATCCTTCGTGCTGGCCTTTTTGGCTTCAATTTCGAGCCAATTCAGCAATACTGTTTTTCCCATACCCCGCGGGCCATACATAACCATGTCGGTGGCAGGCGACCGTCCGGCAGACATTTCTGCCAATATCTTCATGAGCCGACCCTGCTCATTTTCCCGGCCCGCCAGATAAGGCGGGAATTGCCCAGTACCTGGCCTAAACGGATTCAAATCTTTGATCAGTGTCATGGTGGATTTCTCATTTACTACTCTAATAGGAATTATATACATAAATTTGCGGCGGCGTGTTATTTGCGCTTGTCTTTTCGTCGTCGTGCTGCGGTGCGGATGTGTCACGCTGGCGGCTACGCCGCTCTGGATTGCCCGGCCAATAATAATATGGGCCGGGCAATGACGACTCTTTAATTCGTCATTCTCGCCGCAGGCGGGAATCCAGTTGAAATATGCCGTCCGGCGCAGCCGCGGGAGTAAGGAGTTCGGCTTTGCCGAACGGTTTAATGACTGGATTGCCCGGGACAAGCCGGGCAATGACGGGGTGGGGGGCAGTGGTGAATTGAGAGGGCAAAGGTGCGTTGGGAGGGCAAAGCAACCGGGAATAAGGAGTCACGCTGCGCGTGACAATTATCCACTAGATTGCCCGGCCAATGATAATATGGGCCGGGCAATGACGACTCTTTAATTCGTCATTCTCGCCGTAGGCGGGAATCCAGTTGAAATATGCCGTCCGGCGTAGCCGGACTCATTTGCGGCGAAGCCGCGGGAATAAGGAGTCACGCTGCGCGTGACAGATATTTAACTGGATTGCCCGGCCAATAATAATATGGGCCGGGCAATGACGGGTTGGGGGGTAATGGTGAATCGAAAGGACAAAAGCGCGTTGAGAAGCCAAAGCAACCGAGAAAAAGTCCGGCAGAGTTGGACTATTAATTTTGTATATGTTCTCGTTGTTTATCGAGTACATATCTCATCAAACTCGGAATGCCCGCCTCATATAAATCTGTGTCCGGCGGATTCCAAATAAACTCATGGCGAGCCAAGTCCCTCAAAACCTGCGATTCGTATCGCTCGTCTGATTGATTGTCCGGCAATGCGTCTTTGATGGCTTTTTCGAGATCTACTTCTTTAAATCTTGACTGGTCTTGAAATATCGCTGCGCAATCTGCAGCGACTTTTAATAATCCATCATCTTTCAATCTCCGGCGGCGGCTACTATAAAAGCCCAGTCGGACGCTCTCAACTCTTGTCTTTGCCGCCGTGACTTCATGAGAAGTCAGTTTTTGCAATTCTTTTTCCTTTGCCAAATCCCACAGAGATTCGCCCCAAAGTTGAATAAAATAAGGATAGTGCTGGCTGTCTTCCACTACATGTTCCAAAGCATCGGCGGCGATGTGTACGCCATCGGCATCCAACGGCTTTACAATAGCATCCGCAGTAGCCTGCGCCTCTAATCGTGCAATGCCCATTTTCGTGGAACGTTCAACAAAACTAGCCCCCACTGTGGTCAGGAAATGTGCCAAGCCGGGAGTGCCGGCGAGAACCAGCAAAAAGGGTGCTTTGTTTCCTATCTCTTGGCTCAGGTTTAACAAAGCACGACACATGTCCGGCTCCATGGTATGCGCTTCATCCATCAGAAATATCAAGGGACTCTTTTTACATTCATTGACCACAGTGTTCACCAGTGCTGGATTGACCGCGCTCTTTGATCCCCAGGTAGCAGACACGGCACCAACTCCAGCAGTCACCTCGTCGGGCTTTAAACTATTCTTCCAATCCTGAGACAACAAGTAACTCCACATATCCGCTGGGGATGTTAATTTATCGGGAGTCACTCGGCTTACCCGTATAGAATTGTTCTTTGTACCGTCCTTTTCGACTTCATTTGCGAGCCAATTCAATAGCACTGTTTTGCCCATGCCCGGGGCCCATACATAACTATGTCGGCATCGGGCGACCTTCCGGCAGATATTTTTGCCAATATTTGTCTGAACCGACCCTGCTCGCTTTCCCGACCTGCCAGATAAGGCGGGAGTTGCCCAGTCCCGGGTGTAAACGGATTCAAACCTTCAATCTGTGTCATAACCAACGCCTCATTTGCTATTTAATAGGTTATCAGAACACCAACTAACTCTTGTAGAGTATACTCTTTTTTATGGAATTTCGGCGGTTTTTTGTGCGTAGCCGGACTCGTTTGCGGCGAAGCCGCGGGAATAAGGAGTTCGGCTTTGCCGAACGGTTTAATGACTGGATTGCCCGGGACAAGCCGGGCAATGACGGGGTGGGGGGTAATGGTGAATTGAGAGGGCAAAGGTGCGTTGGGAGGGCAAAGCAACCGGGAGTAAGGAGTCACGCTGCGCGTGACAGATATTTAACTGGATTGCCCGGCCAATAATAATATGGGCCGGGCAATGACGGGTTGGGGGGTAATGGCGAATTGTAAAGTTGTGACTTTCTTTGAGAAGCCAAAGCAACCGAGAAAAAGTCCGGCGGAGTTGGACTATTAATGTCGTCACGCGTAGCGTGACTCATTCTGCTGCCGGCGATGTTTCTTGCACATGCTCGCGCTGCCGGTCCAGGACATATTTCATCAAACTCGGGATGCCCGCCTCATATAAATCTGTGTCCGGCGGGTTCCAAATAAATTCATGGCGAATAAGCGTTCGTAGATGCTCATTAACTGACTGTGTAGCATGTGAATCAACAGGTAAATTATCTGCAATGATCTCTTTGAGCCTATCCCTTGTGGTTATTTCCGTGTCTTGGAATATTGTTGCAATAGCAACAGCCGCCGGCAGCAGCTCAAGGTCGTCTAATGTTGCTCTGCGCTCTCCATAAAAGTTTAACCGGCGGTTCTCAATCTTTGTTTCTACTTCGGTAATTTCTTGAGCAGTCAGTTTTTGCAGGTCTTTTTGCTTTGCCACATCCCAAAGAGCTTCGCCCCAAAGTTGAATGAAGTACGGATAATGCTGGCTGTCTTCCACTACATGTTCCAAAGCATCGGCGTCCACTGTTATGCCGTCTTCCTGCAACGGCTTTACAATGGCGTCCGCAGTAGCCTGCGCATCTAATCGTGCAATGCCCATTTTCTCGGAGCGGCCAACAAAACTAGCCCCTACTGTGGTCAAGAAATGTGATAAACCGGGAGTGCCGGCGAGAACCAGCAAAAAAGGTGCTTCCTCTCGTACCTCTTGACTCAGGTTTAGCAAACTACGACACAGACCCGGTTCCATGGTATGTGCTTCATCCACCAGAGCCACCAAGGGATTTTTTTTGCATTGAGAAATCAAAGCGTTTAATAAAACGCCATCAGTAGGCTCTTTTTCCTTCCATGTCTTAGCAATAAACGCCTCAGCCGAAACTGTATCAGCAGCAGACGCCCCGGCCTTAACACCTGCTGTTGTTTCGCCACCCAATACCTTTTCCGCCAAAGTTTCCTCAGACAATAAAAACGTCCACATTTTTGCTGGTGTTGCTAATTTATTAGCGGTGGTCGAACATGCGCGTACCGAATTTCTTTTTTTATAAAAATGTATCAGCTTTTTATTTCCCCCAATTTCCACTTTTAACCAACGCAATAACACGGTTTTGCCCATACCCCTGGGCCCATACATAACCATGTCGGCGGCAGGCGAATCCCCATCAGCCATATCTGCTAATATCTCTCTAAGCCGATTCTGCTCATTTTCCCGACCGGCCAGATAAGGCGGGCTTTTCCCGCTACCCGGTGTAAACGGATTTCGTGTTCTTGTAGGTGTCATGATGGCCTCCTCATTCGCCATCCAATGCTCAATCGAGCAACTGGCTCTTCTGCATAGTATACTCTATTTTTATGGAATTTCGGCGATTTTTTGCGCGTAGCGTGACTCGTTTGCGGCGAAGCCGCGGGAATGAGGAGTTCGGCTACGCCGAACGGTTTAATGACTGGATTGCCCGGGACAAGCCGGGCAATGACGGGTTGGGGGGCTATTAATGCCGTCACGCGTAGCGTGACTCCTTTCTGCCGGCGAGAATCACCCCCCCCCCCCCCCCCCCACCCCCTTGCTTTTTCCTAAATTTTCCATAATATCCTCCCTTGACACTATCCGCATGTTCCTATAGTTTGTCGCAAATCACGGTGCGAAATCCAATTTGACACAAAATTTGAAATTATCAACACAAACCTTGAAATTTTTGTATAATACGACGCTGGTCGCGCATATTCCGTAATTCAACTTGTCCGGTTAAAGGTAATACCCAATGAGCAGAATCCTAATCAAATCCCCCCCCCCCCTTATTTCTCGCATCTCGCGGGGCAGGGGGTCATCTCATGAAGCAGTGGAGCAACCCAATGACTAATTTCCTTTCGCGTAGCAGCCGGCTCATCTCGCGGGCGTTTATCGCCGGCGTCCTTCTGTTGTGCCTGGCCGCGCAGGCGCAGGCGCAGGGTCTTGCGTTTACCGAGGACGGACAACCCGCGGTCACCAGCGATGGCGTGACGGTGGCCAGCGAGGGCGAGACGGTGGGTAGCGTAACCTACGCCAACGCAGGCGACACCCTGACCCTTGCCTTCACGCTCAATCAGGCATTGGCAAGCCCCCCGGAAGTGACCATCGCCGGGCAGGCTGTCACGGCGGCAAAAGGCACTGGCAATGATTACACCGCGACCTACACGGTGGGCGCGGCGGATGTTGCGGCGGCAAGCGACGGCGTGCCGGTGGTATATGACATTGGCGCAATGGTAGCCGCCAGCAATCCCGCCCTTACCCTTGACCCGCCCGCGGCTACCGAAAGCGGGCATCTAATTGATGTGGTCGCGCCAACGGTGGAGTCCTTTGTTGCCGTCGATTCCACAGTCAGCGTGATTGATACGCGGCAGAATTACGCCATTGGCTTCTCCGAGCCGGTGACTGGCTCTTTTGATAAGACCGACATCGCCGCCGAGGGTGCCGTTGTGCATCGCGTTACCCTGAGCCCCAGAACATTCGACCGCTCCTATACCATCAACCTCACCGCGAAAGCGGCAGACTTCACCCTGACTCTTGGCGCAAATCAGGTTGCCGACCTGGCCGGCAACACCGGTCCCGCGACCCCGCAGGTCGCAACCGGCACCGCCATCGCCGCGTCCGCGGATGCGTCTCTGAACACCTTGTCGCCTGTGGAAGGCGGCCCTTTGCTCCCCGCCTTCGTGCCTATCCTCCATGATTACAAAATGAGCGTCGCGAATGAAGTGGCAAGCATTAGGTTTGTGCTTGAGACGGCTCAACCCGCCGCGCGCGCGACTGTGGGCAAGTTGGGCTTGGACCCGGTCGCGCTTGCCAACAATCTAATCTCCGCTGGGATTGACCTGGAGGTGGGTGAAAACGCCCCCATCGTGATCATCGTTACCGCCTCGAACGGCAGCGACACCCAAACCTACCGCGTCGTCGTCACCCGTGCACCGGCAACATTGGCAGGAGTCATTACCGGTCTGGCCGTCAATACGCGGACGACGCCCGGCAGTACCACCCTGACCTGGGATGCCTACCAGTATGGTGAGGAAGGGTCGAAGATGACCTACGACGGGGTATATGTCATTGAAAGTGCCACCAACGAAACAAATGAAGCGGTTCTGGCGGCCGATCCCGATCCCGATCCCTCGCCATATATTTGGAGCGATGCTGAAACCACTACCGCCGGCGCCACTACCCATACCTGGAATGCCGGCAGTATACCTAAAGTCCATAGAGTCAGAATTGACGACCCGGCTGACGTTACCGGCGACACCAAAATATACAGCGCCTTCCTGCCGGGCGCCGGGTGGTTTGCGCTAACCAGTAGCGGCAGCACCGAGCCGGCGAATCCGAAGTATGCCTACGATGTGGCGGCAACGGGTGCCACCACCATAGACTTCCGATACATCCCGCCTGGTGTTATCAACCAGCCTAATTCCGACGACATCATCGCGGCTTCCCATGTTGCCGCGTCCGGTGTCGTGACCTCATTGGCTGGCACCGCCACCGACAACAACGGCACGGTGAGGGTGCGCTCAACCGACCGACTATACCGACAATCTCTGAGCAATCCGAGCAGGATAAACCTCTACCGATGTCACGCGCACGGCGATATAACCGAAACCGACGGAACAATAGTGCGTCAAGTCACCTACACCCCGCCTGCCGCCGGCACCGAAGACACCTTTGATGTGCAGGTGCAGAAGGTCTTTCTCCAATTCAGGCCGGAAACCAGAGCAGCCCAGCCAGGTCAGGCCCTTAGGGTGAACTGTTACCCTGACGGCGAGCCGCAGACGCGAACCATCACCCTGACCCGCCCGGCCAACCTGCCGCCGACTGCCACACATCCCTACAGCGACACATTGGAAAGACCAGCCGGCAATCTCGTCACTCTGCAAGGCAGCGGCGCTGACCCGGAAGGTGGCGCACTGACCGCGCTGGCTTGGTCACAAGCAGATTGCGGCGCGGCGGCGGTTGGCGCAACGGGTTGCCCTGCGGTTACTGGTCTGGAGAATACTCGCACTGACGGCGGCACCGGCAACCAGGTCACTGCCACTTTCACGGCGCCGGCTACCGCCGCTACCTTGACCTTTACCCTGACCGCGACCGATGACCGCGCAGCGACCGATACCGCACAGGTGACCGTCAAGGTGACCAACGCCCGCCTGAGCGATGTGGTGTTCACGCCGGCACTTGACGCCCCGGGCCTGTCCCCCTCATTCAGACCCGAATTATTCAACTACAACGCCTCGGTGGCGAGCGATGTGGCAAGTATCACGGTCACGCCGACTGCGCGTGACGCCGCGGCAATCATTGAAGTGAATGGAGTGGCGGTTGCCAGTGGCGCAGCCAGTCAGTCGATTGCTCTGGCGCCGAACCTAAACACGATTACCATTGTTACGCTAACCGCCGATGCAGCCACCGAAACCTATGCCTTCACAATCATCCGTAGCGTCGTGCGCTCCGCTAATGCGGACCTGGGCGGTGTGAGCATAAGGGATAATGACGGCAACGAGGTCGCGCTGAATGAAACCATCACATCCGCGGTAACCACCTATAGCGCGACTGTGGCGTTTGAAGCGACCGACTTCACGCTCACGGCGACGCCTGCTGATAATGCGGCTAATGCGGATGTTGACGGGCTCGGTACGCCTTCCGAGAATTTTGGTTTTGGCGGCGACACGAGATCGATTGATGTTGATATTGAAGCCGAGGACGGCACCTTGAAAAGCTACCTCATCACCATCAACCGCGCAACGGCGGAGACACCCGCGGCACCGACCATCGCCCTGGCTGAGGACACCGGTGATGAAGACAGCGATGGCGTCACCCGCAATGGCCTGGTGAATGTGACTCTGGCGAGTGGTTTCGGCACGGACCGGGGCGCGGAACCGGCTGATTTGTGGGAGTTCTCCACTGCCGGCGCCACGGATTACACCCGCGGCGACAACCCTGCTACCGGCACCGCCGCCAGTTTTGATTTGAGCGGCTTGGGCTTGGCCGATGCCACCTATCAGTTGCGCGTCCGCCAGCGCGTCAATAATGTATTGTCCGGTGTCGCACTTTTGCAAGTAACGCTGGACACCACCGCGCCGACCGTGGACTTCGGCGACATTGCCGAAGGCGTGGCTGGCATGTCACAAAAACACATCATCACCTTCTCCGAGCCGGTGAGCGATTTGGCGGTGGATGATTTCTCCGCTTCCACCAAGGTCACGGTGAATAGCATCGCGTTCAGCATGTTTGACCTCACCATCTACACCATTGATTTCACCCCGAGCGCGGCCGCCTTCCGCCTGACCCTTGCCGCGGACAGCGTGATGGACCTGGCCGGCAACACCGCTCCCGCGAACGCGGTGACGGCGACCCCGCCGTCGACCAAACCGGTTGTTACGGTTACGCCGGCATCGCCGATAGCATTTGCCGAAAATGCCACGGGCACTGTGGCGACTTTCACTGCGGCCGCGACTAGTGGCAGGATGATTACCGGTTACGCCCTCGGCGGGACCGATGCGGATGACTTCGCCATCACTAACGCCGGCGTCTTGACCTTCTTTGCCACGCCGGACTATGAGGCAGCGACCGACGCCAACACCGACAACAATTATGCAATCACCGTCACCGCCACCGACGACGCGAGCGAGACCAGCGACGAGATTGCGGTCACGGTGACGGTTACCAATGTGAATGAATCCGGCGTGGTCACCCTCGTTGGCACGCCGCCTCAGGTTGGGCGGGTATTGACCGCCACAGTAACCGACCCGGATGGCGCGGTTACCGAGGCAGTGTATGAATGGAGAAGCGCGACCCCCCCAAGCACCAACCACGACACCGAGGTCAGCAAAGGAAGCAGCCCGGACTACATGCCGACGGAAGATGATATCGGCAAGACTCTGTTTGTCGTCGTCGACTATACCGACCCGCAGGGCCCCGGGAAATTCGCCTCCATCTTAACCCAGACCGCCGCGGTGATTGCCGTGCCCAACACCGAGCCGGTGATTACCAGAACCGATGGCGATGATGCGATAACGGTTGACGAGAATGTTGCGGCGGTGCATACCTACGCCGCGACCGATGCCGATGCCGCGGATACCGACATCGCCTGGTCAGTCGGTGGCACGGATTCGAGTTTGTTCACGATTGATTCCACAAGCGGCGTATTGACCTTCAACGCACCGCTGCCGAACTATGAAGTGCCGACCGATGACGGTGGCGACAGAGTTTATGACATCACCATTACCGCCACCGATGGCGATAGTGGGGCAAGCGAATTGGCAGTAGCGGTAACGGTTGCCGATGTGGAAGAGACGGGCGCGGTCACCATCACCGGCATCGCTCGGGTTACCGAGGCATTGATCGCCCAGGTCACCGACCCGGATTCTGTCAGCGCGAGCAACCCGTCTGGCGAGATTAGCCGTAACATTGAAAGTTTTTGGGAACGTGCGCCGTCCGGCACCCTTGCCGACGCCGCCGCCTGGGCAGCCATCAGCGGCTCCGAAGGCACAACCTACAGTCCGGTGGGAGATGATGTCGGCAATATCCTTCGAATCATTGTCAGTTATGACGACAGACGGGGTTCCTCTAAAGAAGCCACCAGCGCGGCGACCGCAGTGGTTACGGCGGCACCGGACACCACGCCGCCAGTGCTTACCCTGGTCAGTGTTGTCGCCCCCGACGGTGTAGAGGTAGGGGGCGATGTTATGCGCTGGCTGAATGAAGGCGATGTGGTCACGATAACCCTGCAGTCAACCGAACCACTGACATCTCTTACGCGCGCCGCCAGAATCGTCCACTCCGGCGATAATCAGCTGGTTAGAACGGGTCTGGTGCCCACCGCCAACGCCAACGAATATTCGGTGACCTTTACGGTGCCTGATGTTAATACGGGCGGACTCCCCATAGCCCTAACGATTACCGGTGCCGAAGATGCCGCTGGCAACGAGGCTGTGTTGACTTCTACTCCTCTGAACATAGGGAGCATTGATACCCAAGCGCCGGGGACGACGTTGGTGGGAGATGCTGTCATTACCCTTACCCACGGCGAAACTTACAACGACCAGAGCATACTCATAGAGGGCAAACGCCCAAGTCAGGTTCGCCGCGACAACACTCTGGTGACGACCTTTACCCGTGACGGCATAGCGTTGGACGTGGACGCAGTGGACACCAACACCGCCGGCACCTACATCATCACCTACACGGTAACCGACCGTGCCGGCAATGTCGCCAGGCCGCTGACCCGCACCGTCACCGTTGGCGAACCGACCACGAGCGTAACCCTTGCCTTTAGCACAGCACCCGCTCTCACCACCAGTAATGCCGGTGATTACGCCATAGATGGCGAAACCCTGACCCTGACCTTCACGCTCAATCAGGCATTGGCAGCCACCCCAGCCGTTACCGTGACCATCGCCGGGCAGGATGTCACGGCGGTAAAAGGCAGTGACAATGATTACACCGCAACCTATATGGTGGTCGCGGATGATGTTACCGACGGCGCGGTGATGTATGACATTGGCGCAATGGCCGCCGCCGGTGATGACACCAATACCCTTAACCCGGACCCGGCTACCAGTGCGATTCTAATGGATGTAACCGCGCCCACCGTGACCCTCGGCGACATTGACCCAGGTGTGGTTGGCACGGCGCACGATCACGCCATCACCTTCTCCGAGGAGGTGACCGGTTTGGCAGCGAGTGATTTCCGCGCCAACGAGGGTGTCGATGTGGTGGTGAGCAGCGGTAGCGGCAATGCCTACACCCTCGCCCTCACCCCGACCGATGAGTCCTACACCCTGACCCTTGCCGCGGGCGCAGTAACCGACCGGGCAGGCAACCCCGGTCCCGCCGCCATAGCGCGTGCAAATGGCACGGCAAACTATGCGCCGTCTGCCAATGCCGGAGCCGATGCTACTGCAGTTGCCGGCGCCGAAGTGATGCTGGACGGCTCTGCTACCAGCGATTCCAATAACAATATACTGACTTACGCTTGGGTGCATACCTTGACCGGTGACAGCGCGCCTGTGCCGGCAGCGGTAATCGCCGTGACTAATGCGGATACCGCCACCCCGACCGCGACCTTCATCGCGCCGGCCACGGCCGGGGCTTATACCTTTGAACTGACCGTCACCGATGATGGCACGCCCCCGGCAAGCGACAGCGACACGGTAGTCATCACCGTGACCGCGCCGCCCAACCGGGATCCGGTTGCCAATGCCGGGCCCGATCAAGATGTGGATACCAACGAGGAAGTAACCCTGGACGGCTCCGGCAGCAGCGACCCCGATGCGGGCGATACGCTGACTTACGCCTGGACGCACACCATGACCGGTGGCGGCGCGCCCTCGCCGGCAATCACCTTGACCAATGCCGAGACCGCCGGCCCGACCTTCACGCCTACCACGGCTGGGGCTTATACCTTTGAACTGACCGTCACCGATGATGCCGATTCCCCGGCAAGCGACACCGACACGGTAGTCATCACCGTAACCGTGATGGCCCCCGTACTGTCCACGGATGCGACTCTGGCAACTCTGGTGATTTCGGACGGCACCCTGGCTCCGGACTTCGTGTCTGCCACCGACGCTTACGCCGCCAGCGTGGGCAATGATGTGGCAAGCGTTACGGTAACGCCGACCACGACTGACACCGCCGCCAGCGGCGTGACTGTGAACGGCACGGCTGTCACCAACGAAGCCCCCGGTGTTGCGGTTGATTTGAATGTTGGTGCAAACGACATCACCATCGTGGTCACCGCCGAGGACACCACTGTCACCCAAACCTACACCATCGCCGTCACCCGCGCCGCCGACGAACTACCGCTCCAAACTGGTACCCCGACCCTGTCAACTGTGGAAAATACTCCCGCCGAGACTGCCCTGACGTCCTACACTAGTAGTGAAACGGATTTCTCAACCTTTCTGATAGGCGGTGCGGATACGAGTTTATTCGAGATTAAGAGTGACTCCGCGCTCCATTTCCTGGCTCCGCCGGACTATGAGACACCGCTGGATGAAGGCAAGGACAGGGTCTATGACATCACTATAACCGCCGTCGACGCGGGCAATACTCCCTTAACCCAACCCCTGGACCTTGCGGTAACGGTTACCGATGTGGAAGAGACGGGCGCCATCAGTGCCATCACCGGCACGCCGCAGGTTGACATGGCATTGACCGCCGGCACAGTAACCGACCCGGATTCTGTCAGCGAGACGAGCGGCCCGCCCAACTTGACCGGCGAGATTGCGCCCAGCGCCATAACAAGTTACCAATGGCAAGGCGCGCCGGGCGACACCACCGACCACGCCATTGACAGTGTCGCCTACGCTGCCATTGCCAGTGCCACCGCTTCAACCTACACCCCGGCAGCCGCCGATGAAGGCAGGCTTATTCGAGTCGTTGCCACTTACACCGACCGTCGGGGCAGCGGTAAACAAGCCGCCAGCGCACCGACCGCCGCGGTGATGGCCGCCGTGGCCACCCTGGTGCTGAGCGGCGAGGTGCCTGACCAACACTACATCGTGGGCACCGTGAGCACCCCCCTGTTTCTGCCGGAAGCCAGCGGCGGCACCAGGTTTCCGCCGGAACCCAGCGGCGACAACAGCCCATACGAGTACACCCTGACCGGGCCGGCCGGCGCCGCCCTGCCGGCGGGTCTGAGATTTACCAAAACCGTCCGCAGGCTGACCAGCGAGCCGACCGTGCCGAGCCTGCCGGGGGGGAGCATCGTGCTGACCTACACGGCGACCGACGCCAACGGCGAAATCGTCAGCCAGACCTTCACCGTGACCGTGACCGAGCCGGTGGCAATCGCCCTGGTGCTACCGCCGCCGCCGCCCCTGCAGGTCTATGGCCTGAACACGATGATTATCCCCCTAATCCTGCCGGAAGCGACCGGCGGCACCGCGCCCCTGGCCTACACCATGACCGGCCCGCTCGATGTCCTGGGTCTGACCTTTAATGGGGCAAGCCGCACGCTGTCCGGCACGCCGATCAGGGTGGCGAGGTTCGCCACCCTGTTCTACACGGTGACCGACGCCAACGGCGTCATCGTCAGTCAGCGCATTCGTCTCGCCGTGACCGCCGGCTTGGCACTGAACGCGCCGCCCTTCCAGACCTATACCGTGAACACGCCGATCACCGACCTGGTCCTGCCGGAAGCGGCCGGCGGCCTCGGCGCACTGACCTACTCCCTGACCGGGCCGGAGGACGCCACCCTCCCGACGGGCTACGGTCCCCTGCCGGCGGGCCTGAGCTTTAACGACGAGACCCGCACGCTGTCCGGCACACCGACCGAGGAGGTGGAGGGCTTCACCCTGATCTACACGGTGACCGACGCCGGGAGAGATGGGGCCGAGGCCGAATTCAGTCGGGTATTTGGGGTCGACGTGATAGCCGCCGTACTGTCCACGGATGCGACCTTGTCGGGTTTGACAATTTCGCAAGGCACCTTGGCGCCCGCCTTTTCTGCGGACAACTTGCCTTACACCGCCACCGTGCCAAATAATGTGGAGAGCATTATGGTGACGCTGACCGCGACTGACTCCGCCGCGAGAGTGGAGGTGGTTGTGGAAGGTGTGCAAATTGCCCAAGGCACAGGAGGGGTAACGGCTAATCTGAGTCTGGCTACAGTGGGTGCCGCCGGCAACGGCATCGACATTGAGGTCACCGCCGAGGACGGCAGCACCAGGCAAAACTACACCCTCGCCGTGACCCGCTCCGACAACATCGCGCCGACCGCCAATGCCGGGCAAGCACAAACTGATGCGGTTGCTGGCACGTTCGTGACGCTGGACGGCTCCGCCAGCGACGACCCCGATGGGATGAACGATGCGCTGACTTACGCCTGGACGCATACCTTGACCGGTAGCAGCGCGCCCGGCACGCCCATCGTCCTGGCAGCCACCGCCACCCCGACCTTCACGCCCACCACGGCGGGGGTTTATACTTTTGCACTGATCGTCACCGATGCCGGCACGCCCCCGGCGCCAAGCATCAACGCCGCCACGGTAGTCATCACCGCAACCGGGGCGGAGGTGACCCTGCCGGCGACGCCGACCATTGCCCTGGCTACGGACACCGGTGCCGGTGCCGGTGCCGATAGCGATGGCATCACCAATAATGGCGTGGTCAATGTGACTGGTCTGGTCACTGGCGCCACCTGGAAACACATCATCAACGGCACACCCAGCGCAGTCTTTGATTCCGCCACCACCACCTTCACCCTGGATGAAGGCGTGTATGCCGTTGACGAGGTGCAGGTCGTGCAGATCGTGAACGGTGTGGACTCCGCGCCCGCCACCTTTGCCAGGCAGATTACCGTGGACACCACCGCGCCGACCGTGGCGACCTTTGACATCATTGACGTCCAAGGCACGGTTGGCACGCCGCAGACGCACCCCATCACCTTCTCCGAAGCGGTAACTGGTTTGGACGCGACTGATTTCATCGTTTCCAGCCTCATTGCGCCGTCCGGTGACATCGTGGTGGATAGTGTGGCCGACTCCGGCGACCATACCACCTACACCATTACCTTCACCCCGGCCGTGCCCTCGGTAGCCTTCAGCCTGACCCTTCCCATAAACAGCGTGGCCGACATCGCCGGCAACACCGGTCCCGCCGTGGCAGCGACCATAACTGGCGCCGCCACCGCCGCCGCGTCCACGGATGCGACTCTGTCGGGTTTGACCATTGCCGAGGGCGGTAACGACGTGCCTCTGGATCAGGCCTTCGTGTCTGGCACCCTGACCGGCTACACCGCCGGCGTGCCAAATAATGTGGATAGCATTACGGTAACGCCGACCACGACTGACGGCGGCGCAACCGTGACTGTGAACGGCACGGCTGTCACCGGCGACACCCCCGCTGTTTCGGTTGCCCTGGATGTTGGTAAAAACGACATCACCGTCGTGGTCACCGCCGAGGACGGCACTGCCACCCAAACCTACACCGTCGCCGTGACCCGCACCGCCAACACCGCGCCGAGAATCACCAGAACCGCTGGCGATGATACAGTGAGTTATGCCGAGGACCGCACCAATGCAGTGTGGGACTACGACGCGACCGATGCCGATGCCGCGGATACCGACATCATCTGGTTGTATGGTGGCGCGGATGGGGATTTGCTTGCGGTTGATAGGGATGGCGTATTGACTTTCAACACCCCGCCGAACTTTGAAGTGCCAACCGATAACGGTGGCAACCATGTTTATGACCTCACCATTACCGCCAGCGATAGGGGCACGCCGCCGATGACAGACAAACTGACGGTTACGGTGACGGTTACCAACGTGGATGAGCCGGGTGCCATCAGTGCCATTACCGGCGACGCGCAGGTTGGCGAGACGCTAGTCGCCGGCACCGTTGAAAGCGACCCGGATGCCGTCACCGCGGCCAACATGGATGGCACGGTTAGTGTCGCCCCCACCCACCAGTGGCAAAGCGCCGCGGACGGCACCGCCGCCGACTCCGACGACTGGGCACCCATCAGTGGTGCCACCGATGCGACCTACGAGCCGGTAGTTGGTGATGTCGGCAGGATTATTCGAGTGGTTGCCACTTACACCGGCGTCCCGGGATTCGCCAGCCAGACCGCCACCAGCGCGGCGACCGCCGCCGTGATTGCCGCGCCCGACACCATCGCGCCGACGGTGGAGACCTTTGACAACATCACCGACGTCGGTGTGATTGGCACCGAACAGACGCACACTATCACCTTCGACGAGGCGGTTACCGGTTTGGAAGTGAGTGATTTCGGCACTTCCAGTGAGGTCACGGTGAATAGCGTGAGCCCGGACAGCGGCTTCAACACCACCTACACCATCGCCTTTACCCCGAACGCGGCAGCCTTTACCCTGACCCTTGCCGCCAATAGCGTGTCCGACACCGCCGACACCCCGAACCCAGGCCCCGCGAGCGCGGCCAGCGCGACCGGCACCGCCACACCGGCGCCCGACACCACGCCGCCGACGGTGGAGACCTTTGACAACATCACCGACGTCGGTGTGATTGGCACCGAACAGACGCACGACATTACCTTCTCCGAGGCGGTAACCGGTTTGGAAGTGAGTGATTTCGGCACTTCCAGTGAGGTCACGGTGAATAGCGTGAGCCCGGACAGCGGCTTCAACACCACCTACACCATCGCCTTTACCCCGAACGCGGCAGCCTTTACCCTGACCCTTGCCGCCAATAGCGTGTCCGACACCGCCGACACCCCGAACCCAGGCCCCGCGAGCGCGGCCAGCGCGACCGGCACCGCCACACCGGCGCCCGACACCACGCCGCCGACGGTGGAGACCTTTGACAACATCACCGACGTCGGTGTGATTGGCACCGAACAGACGCACGACATTACCTTCTCCGAGGAGGTGACCGGTTTGGCAGCGAGTGATTTCGGTGCTTCCGATGATGTTACGGTGAATAGCGTGACCCCGGCAAGCGGCCCCAGCACCACCTACACCATCAGCATCACCCCGAACGGGATAGCCTTCGACCTGATCCTTGCCGCCGACAGCGTGATGGACACCGCCGCCACCCCGAATATGGGCCCCGCGACCGCGGCGACCGCGACCGGCACCGCCGCCGTTGCCCTTATCTTTGCCACAGCGCCCGCGTTCACCACCAGCAACGCCGACACACAACGCGCCAAAGCCGGCGACATCCTGACCCTGACCTTCACGGTCAATCAGGCATTGGCAAGCGACCCGGTCGTTAGCATCGCCGGGCAGAGCATCACGGCGACAAAAGGCGTTGGCAATGATTACACCGCGACCTACACGGTGCTCGTGGATGATGTTACTGACGGCGCGGCGGTGAGTTATAGCACTGGCATACTGACCGCCGCCGCTGGACCCGACAGTAATACCCAACAGGTAGATGGCCAGAGTGTGATTCTAATTGATTTGACCGCGCCAACCATCACCCTGACTGATGGCGACGCGCCTATCGTTCTGGCTGTGGGCGAGGCATACACAGAGCTGGGTGCCACCGCCACGGATAATGTGGATGCCGATGTCGCCACGCCCACCCCGAGTGGCGCAGTGGACACCGCCGCCGCCGCGGAATACACCGTCACCTACACCGCCACCGACCGCGCCGGCAATGTCGCCACGCGCACCCGCACCGTCACCGTGCGCGAGCCGACCGCGAGCGTAGCCCTTGCCATTAGCGGGGGACCCACGCTCACCAGCGATAACGCCGTCAATAGTGATTACGCCAGAGACGGCGACACCCTGACCCTGGCCTTCGCGCTCAATCAGGCATTGGAAAGCACCCCGGAAGTGACCATCGCCGGGCAGACCGCCACGGTGGTAAACACGGGCAATGATTACACCGCAACCTATGTGGTGGTCGCGGATGATGTTACCGACGGCGCGGTGATGTATGACATTGGCGCAATGGTAGCCGCCGGTGATGACACCAATACCCTTGACCCGGGCCCGGTTACCAGTGCGATTCTAATGGATGTGACCGTGCCCACCGTGACCGACTTCGGCGACACTGACCGCGGTTTGGCTAACGTCGTGCGGGTGAGCGACCTCACCTTCTCCGAACCGGTGACCGGTTTGGTAGCGGGTGATTTCAACTCTCGCTTCGATTTCAGGGTGAGCGGCGTTACCCCGAACAGCGGCTTCAACACCGTCTATACCATCACCTTCACCGCGACAGATTCACCCTACAACCTGCGCCTTAACGCCAACGCAGTAACCGATCGGGCAGGTAACGCTTCGGCAGAGGTGAGAGAAAGTGGCACGGCAAACTTTGCGCCGTCTGCCAATGCCGGAGCGGATGCTAATGCAGTTGCCGGTGCCGAAGTAACCCTGGACGGCTCGGGCGGCGATGGCGATGGTCACGTGCTGACATACAGATGGGAGCATACCTTGACCAATGGCGGCACGCCCGCGCCTGAAGCGGTAATCACCTTGACCAATGCCGACACCCGCAGCCCGACCTTCACCGCGCCTGCCGAGGCCGGGACCTATACCTTCACCCTGACCGCTACGGATACTTTCGACCCCCCGGCAAGCGGCACCGACACGGTAGTCATCACCGTGACGCCAGCCCCAACTCCACCGGCTACTCCGGCACTTGTTCTCGGCGCAGTCACTGATACCAGCATAATGCTCTCATGGGGTGCAGTGGATAATGCCGACAGTTATACCCTGACCCGAATTGTTGCAGGCGAAGATGATGTTGAAGTGACAACAGGCAATGTATTGACTGCCATTGATGAGAACTTGGAACCTGCAACCGATTACCAATATGTCATTACCGCAACAAATTCTGATGGGACAAGTGACCCTTCCGCCGAGTTTGCTGCCAGGACTGATGCAACACCAACTCCACCGGCACTTGTTCTCGGCGCAGTCACTGATACCAGCATAGAGATTACCTGGGGTGCGGTGGATAATGCCGACAGTTATACCCTGACCCGAATTGTTGCAGGCGAGGGTAATAATGTAGTAGTGGCAACAGGCAATGTATTGACTGCCACGGATACTGGCTTGACTGCTGACACAGAGTATAAGTATGTCATTGTCGCAACAAATTCTGTTGGGACAGGTACTCCTTCCGCCGAGTTTACTGCCAGGACCTCAGTACCTGTCGTGACCGACACCACCGCGCCGATGCTTACCTTCAACCGGTTTGAACACGCCGATGGTGTAGTGGTTGAAGTAGCGGGTGAGGACATCACCTTCCTGAACGCAGGCGACACCCTCACGGTATTCGTGGATTCCACCGAACCGCTGGCGGATGCTTCCCTTACCGATGCCGCCGTATTTGACATTGACGGCGACAAATCTGCGCAAAACCTGGTTCAGGTCGGTGCTACCAACCAGTATTCGGCGACCTATACGATCACCCGCACTGACAACGACACAACGCCAGTGTTTAAGGTTAGCGGTGTCACGGACACTGCCGGCACCCCGAACACGGCAGACGATTTCACTACTGACCTGGGAACGGTGATAATTGACACCACTGCACCGACCGTGGACTTCAACATCAACAACCTTGCCGATGGTGTGGTTAGGGTCTTGCAGAACCACGACATCACCTTCAGCGAGGCGGTAACCGGTTTGGCAACGACTGGTTTTTCCAGTTCCCAGGATGCCGCAGTGGTGCTCGTGAGCGGTAGCGATAGTGGGTATACCCTCTCCATCACTCCGGACGACATAAGCTACATCCTGATCCTTGCCGCCGACGCAGTAACCGACCTCGCCGGTAACCCCAATGCCGAGGCGAGGGTAACCATATCCGACAAAGTAAACCGACTACCGGTTGCCGATGCGGGGGCCGATCAATCTGATGCGGTTACCGGCACGCAAGTAACGCTGGACGGCTCCGGCAGCATCGACGACGATAGCATTAATGATCTGACTTATTCCTGGGCGCATACCTCAACCGATGGCACCCCGCCGAATCCTTCTGTGACGATTACCGAGAACGGCACCGATGCTGACGACCCCGCCACCCCGGCCGCGGTCTTCACGCCCACGGTCGAGGGGGTTTATATCTTCACCCTGACCGTCACCGATAAATTCTCAACCCCGGCAAACGACAGCGACACGGTAACCATCACCGTGACCGAGCCGGCCGCGACCGCACCACCGAGCATCACCCTGGCTACGGACACCGGTGCTGATACCAGCGATGGCATCACCAGCAATGGCGTGGTGAATGTGACTCTGGCGAGCGGTTTTGATCCCAGCAGGTCCCCCGACGGGGACACCTGGCAATACTCCACCGATGGCAGTGTCCCCAGCACCGCCGGCACCAACCCCGTTTCCGGCACCGATGCCAGTTTCACCCTGGATGAGGGCGTGTATGACGCTGATGATGTGCAGGTGCGCCAGACCGTGAACTCAGTCGTATCCGAAGTTGCCAACCTCGGCGCGGTTACCGTGGACACCACCAAGCCGGTTATCGCTCTGGAGGGCGGCCCAGTTACCGTTGCCCACGGCGGCACATACACCGAAGATGAAGATGCGGGCATTAGGGCGGGGCGGGACGACACTACGGCGATGACGACTACCGGACCCGACGCTATGACAGTAAATGGCATAGCAGTGGACACCACCACCGCCGGCGACTACCTCATCACCTACATCGCCACCGACCGCGCCGGCAATGTCTCCAACACGCTGACCCGCACCGTCACCGTGGAAACCCCGGTAATCACCGGTCTGAGCGCCGATGTGCTGACGGACAAAGAAATGACCATCCTGAACTGGGATGCCTACCAGTATGATGCTGCCGGCACCGAGACGACCTATACCGGGGAATACGTCATTGAGGGGTACCTCTCCCGTGAGCCGGGGGATACCCCGCCTTTGGATGCTGTTTTTACCGCAAGCGGACAAACCACTAGCGGTGGTGACACCGACCACACCTGGAGTGCTGGCTTCGGGGCTAGATTCTATCGGATCAGTATTACCGACCCGACTGACAGCGCCCAAAAACTATACAGTAATATCGTGAAAGCCTCCGAGTTGCGCACGATAACCAATGACCGCAGCCTGGCACCGTTGAATCCGCAATTTTCTTACCATGTGGCGGCAACGGGTGCCACCACCCTGGACTTCCAATACTTCCCGCCCGGTGGCGGCCGCGGGGCCCTACCGGCTAACTATGTTGCCGCGCCCGGTGTCTTGACCTCGTTGGCGAGCGGCACCACCGCCGACGGCGGCAGGCTGGAGGTGCGCTCAACCGACCGTCTATACCGACAATCTCCGGGCAATCCTGGCAGGGTAGCACTCTACCGATGTAGCACTGGCGGCGATATAAGAGGCGCTATATTGCGTGAAGTCATCTACACCCCGCCTGCCAGTGTGACCCCTGACGACACCGAAGACTCCTTTAAGGTGTCGGTGCAGAGGGTCTTTATCCAAGCCAGGTCGGAATCCAGAGGGGTCTCGGGAGGAGGCGCGGGAACGGGAGCGAGTGTGAACTGTTACGTCGACGGCGCGGCGGAGACGCAAACCATCACCCTGAGGCGCCCCATCACGCCGGTAGCCAGTGGCGCGGCAGCACCGAGTTATGCCGAGAACACCCCCGTCACCACGCCAGTGGCGACCTACACCACGGACGACACCAACAGCATCGCCTGGTCAGTCGGTGGCACGGATATGGATTTCTTCTCGATTGACGACGACGGCGAATTGAGATTCATAAACCCGCCGGACTTTGAAGCACTAGCGAATGTCGACGGCGACAATGTGTATGACATCACCATCACCGCTACCGAAACCGATGGTGTCCCAAGCAACCTGGCAAGCGCACCGCTGGCGGTTACGGTGAGGGTTACCAATGTGGATGAGGCGGGCGCCATCGGCGACATCGGCGGCAGCGCGCAGGTCGGCGTGGAATTGACCGCCGGCACAGTAACCGACCCGGATTCTGTCAGCGAGACGAGCGACCCGCCCAACTTGACCGGCGAGATTGCGACCAGCGCCATAGCAAGTTACGAATGGCAAAGCGCGCCGGGCGACACCACCAACCACGCCATTGACAGCGCCGCCTACGCTGCCATTGCCAGTGCCACCGATTCAACCTACACTCCGGCACCCGCCGATGAAGGCAGGCTTATTCGAGTCGTTGCCACTTACACCGATGGTGAGGGTAGCGGTAAAGAAGTCACCAGCAACCCGACCGCCGCCGTGCAGGCCGCGCCGGTGACCAAACCGGTTGTTACGGTTACGCCAGCATCGCCGATAGCATTTGCCGAAAATGCTACGGGCACTGTGGCGACTTTCACTGCGACCCCAACTGGCACCAGAACCATTGCCAGTTACGCCCTCGGCGGGGACGATGTGGATGACTTCGCCATCACTGACGCCGGCGTCTTGACCTTCAGCGCCACGCCGGACTTTGAGGCGCCGACCGATGAGGGCACCAATAACGTTTATGCAATCACCATCACCGCCACCGACAGCGCGGGCGAGACCAGCGACGAGATTGCGGTCACGGTGAGGGTTACCGATGTGGATGAAGACGGCACAAACCGGGCACCAGTGGTGACCATTACCACCACCGACCTAAGTGAGGCGCGGTATAACGAGGCCTTTACCTTGATCGGTGAAGGTACCGACCCGGACGGTTCCGACACAGCCCTCTTCTTTACTTGGGAGCAGATAAATTGCGGCGCGCGCGACGCGCCCGGATCCGTCACAATCGGTAAAATCGGTACACTGGTACCCGGCACAACGCATGGCGCTGCGGATTGCCCGAGGGTCACCTTGGATGTCGACCGCGACAAGCCCAGAACCGTATCCTTCACCGCGCCGGATGTCGCGGCCGACACCACGCTTACCTTCCGATTCACGGCGCGAGATAAAATCGGCGACAACGATAGTAAGAGCGATAGCAAGACTGTGGACATCCGCCTTATCGCGCCGCTTTCCAGCATCGCTGGCGCCGCGGCGGTAGATTTTGCCGAGAATGAGTCGGATCTTGAGGTGGCAACCTACACCGCCAACCTTGCCGCCGCAAGAACCCTCGACGATAACGATAAAGTGCTGAGCGGTGCGGATGCGGCATGGTTTGATTTGACCGGCGCTGGCGACGCTCTCATCTTGAGTTTCAAGGCTTCGCCGAACTATGAAGCCCCAACCGACGCCGACGCCGACACCAACGCAGACGGCGTCTATGAGGTCTCGCTGACCATCACCGACAGCGCAGGGGCGTCGTCAACCCGCGATGATATCCGCATCACGGTTACCGATGTGGCAGAGACGGGCAGCATCGGGCCCATCGCCGGCACCGTTCAGGTCGGGCAGGTATTGGCCGCCGGCGCGGTGACCGACCCGGATGCCGTCACCCAGAGCAACCAGGCTGGCACGGTTGCGGTTGCCGACATCACCTACGAATGGCAAAGTTCGCCGTCCGACAGTAACACCTACACCGCTATCAGCGGCGCGACCGATTCAACCTACCGACTGATAGACGCGGATGCAGGCAGGACCATTCAAGTCATCGCCACTTACGCTGACGCGCATGGCAGCCAATCTGTCACCAGCGCGCCGACCACCGACGCCGTGGCCACGGCCTCCGCTAATACGGCTCTGGCTACTTTGACCCTAATGGATAGTAACGGCGACACTGTGGCGTTGAATGAAACCGTCGCGCCCGCGACACTCGGTTATAGCGCGACTGTGCCAAGTGATACGACCGTGTTCACGGTCACCGCGACTGCTGCTGACGCCAATGCGGAAGTGGATGTTGACGGTTCAGGTGCCAATTCCAAGGCAATTACATTCAGCGCATCACTCGGAACTTATACTCTTCGCATCAAAATTACCGCCGAGGACACAACAACCGAAGCAACCTATACCCTCCACATCACCCGCGCCAAAGTCACCGTGAATGCCGGCGCGGATCAACCTGATGTGCTGGAAAACACGACTGTGAATCTGGATGGCACCATCACCAATCCTGGCACCGACCCGGTCATTTTATGGACGCACACCGGGACCAATGGCTCACTGCCGTCCACCCCGCTGACCATCACCGGTTCGGACACGGAGGATGCGAGTTTCACCACGCCTTATGTAACCGTCGACACCACCTTGACTTTTGAGTTGAGCGTGACCCTGTCCGGCGGCGAGCCCGTTACCGACACGGTGGACATCTTCATCCCCAATGTGGCGCAACCGCGCGCCATTGCCAGCGTTGCCGTCAACGTGGGCTCGCCCGCCCATAGCGCCTTCGCGGTGTCCTGGACGCAAGGACCCGGCACCGACAAAGACCCGACCACCGGCTTTGATGTGGAATATAAAGTGACCGGCGCGGACGACAACACCTACACGGCTACGGTTGTCGTGGTGACTGACGAGACCGCCGCCATCACCGGCTTGACGGCAGACACCGGCTACACTGTGCGCGTGCGCGCCAAAGCCGGCAGCGGCGCCACCGAAGAAGTGGCAGGCGATTATGTGACCAACACGGCAACGACCGCCGCTGACACAACAACAGCACCCGCCGCGCCGACCGGTTTGACGGCGGATGCGGGCGATACCACGGTCACGCTGACCTGGACGGCACCGAGCGCAACCGGCGGCGCGGCAATCACCGGCTATGAGGTTCGCCAAAGCACAACATCTGGAACTTATGACGATACCAATCCGTGGACAGCAATTCCAAACAGTGCCACCGCGACCGAATACACCGTGACCGGCTTGACCAACGACGACACCTACTATTTTGAGGTGCGCGCGGTGAACTCGGTGGGCGCGGGCGAAGCGTCAAGCGAAGCCACCGCCACGCCGACACCACCGACCAAACCGACTGTTGTGGCACCAACACCGCCGATAACGTTCGCCGAAAATGATACGGCAGAAGTGCACGCCTTCACTGCGACCGCGCTTGACGGCAACACCATTACCGGCTTCGCCCTCGGCGGAACCGGAGTGGATGAGAATCTCTTCGATCTTACCAGTGGCGGCGTCTTGACCTTCAAGATCCCGCCGAACTATGAGATGCCGACCGATGCCGGCGGCGACAATGGGTATGACATCACCATCACCGCCACCGACAGCGCGAGCCAGACCAGCGACCCGCTGGCGGTAACGGTAACGGTTACCAATGTGGAAGAGGGCAGCGGCACGGTAACCATCAGCGGCGTTGCTCAGGTAGGGAAGGTATTGACCGCCGGCAGAGTAACCGATGACCCGGATGGCTTCGTTTCTGTTCAGAAGCACCAATGGCAGAGGGTGGACAGCGACGGCACCACCGACATCGGCACTGACCAAGACACCTACACGCCGGTGGCAGCCGATGAAGGCAGGAACATTCAAGTCCATGTCACCTACACCGACGAGGAAGGCAGCGGTAAAGAAGCCACCAGCGCGCGCACCGTCGCCGTGATTTCCGAGGCGGCACGCCCCCCATTTACACTCACCGCAGGCGCAATCACTTCTACCAGCGTTGTGATTAACTGGAATCGTGAACCAGGGGGCACCGACCGCTATGAAGTGTATAGAGAGGATGTTAGACACGAAACTGTAAGCAACGAACGAGCCAGAACACACACTGATGTGCTGAGAGTGGAACCTGGAACAACCTACACTTATCGTATCGAAGCAGTTAACTCATTTTTTGACCGTATTGCCACATCTAATGATCTGACTATCACTACCCAGGCAGCGGATGCGACTCTGTCGGCTTTGACTCTTGCCGATAACAATGGTGCCGCGGTTGCTCTGGTGCCGGCGACCTTCGCGCCCGAAACCACGACTTACACCGCCAGCGTGGCGACTGAGGTGATCAGCATCAGGATTAGGCCGACCGTGACTGACTTCCCGACCAACCCGGATGACCCCGCCGCCACCGTGACTGTGGACGACACAGCGGTTGTCAGCGGCGCACTCAGTGACGCGATTGCCCTGGTTCCTGGCGATAACACCATCCTCATCAAGGTCGCCGCCGAGGACACCAGCGTTACAAAAACCTACACCCTCATCGTCACCCGCGCCGAACCGCCGACCAAACCGACTGTTGTGGCGCCAACACCACCGATAGAATTTGCCGAGAATGGCGAGGGAGAAGTGCACCCTTTCACCACGACCTTAACTGGCACCAGAACCATTGCCAGTTTCGCCCTCGGCGGAACCGATGCGACTGCCTTTTCCATCACTAACGCCGGCGTCTTGACCTTCAAGACCCCGCCGAACTTTGAGGCGCCGACCGATGACGACACCGGCAACAATTATGAAATCACCGTCACCGCCACCGACAGCGAGGGCGAGACCAGCGACGAGATTGCGGTAACGGTGACGGTTGCCAATGCGGAAGATGCCGGCAGCGTCAGTGCCATCAGCGGCACCGCGCAGGTCGGGCAGACCCTGACTGCCGGCACCGTGGTAACCGATGAGGATAGCGCGGGCACGATTGCCATCACCGGCCATCAATGGCAACGCGGGGATGCGGTGGGTGAAAACAATACCGACATAGGAGGCGAAACCAATTCAACCTACGATGTGGTGGTTGCTGATGAAGGCAACACCCTGCGCGTGGTGGTCTCTTATACCGATGATTTTGGCGGCAACGCCGACACCGCCACCAGCGCATCGACCGCAGTGGTTACGGCGGCACCGGACACCACGCCGCCGACCGTGGCAACCTTTGTCAACATCACCGACGTCGGTGTGATTGGCGCCGAACAGACGCACGACATCACCTTCTCCGAGGAAGTAACCGGTTTGGAAGTGGATGATTTCTCCGTTTCCACCAACATTGTGGCGTCCGGCGACCTCGTGGTGAATAGTGTGACCCCGGCCAGCGGCCCCAGCACCACCTACACCATCAGCATCACCCCGCGAGCGACAGCCTTCACCCTGACCCTTGCCGCCAATAGCGTGATGGACACCGCCGCCAGCCCGAATGATGGTCCCGCCAGCCCGGCGACCGCAACCGGCACGGCGACCGCGGACACCACGCCGCCAGTGCTTACCCTGCTCAGTGTTGTCGCCCCCGACGGGGTAAGATTTAGGGGTAATCTCTTGCTGAATAATGGCGATGAGGTCACGGTAACCCTGCAGTCAACCGAACCACTGGTGGAGGCATCTCTTGAGGACGCCGCCGAAATCTTCCACTCCAGCAATAGTAGGCTGTTTGAGGGGGATTTGGTGCTCGTCCCCAACTCCGACAACGAATATACGGTGACCTTTACGGTGGGTAGGACTAAAGCGGGCGCACTCCCCATAAGACTAACGATTACCGGCGCCCAAGATGCCGCTGGCAACGAGGCTGCGTTTGATCCTAATACCGACGATCCTCTGGTCATAGGGACCATTGATAACTTCGCGCCGAGGCTGATACTGGTGGGAAATGCTGCCATCTCCGTTGCCCACGGCGAAACTTACGACGACCGGGGCTTTACCATAGAGGGCAGTCAACCAGGGTCGACTAGCGACACTGTTCATCCGACGACCTTTACCCGTGACGGCATAGCGGTGGACGCAGTGGACACCAACACCGCCGGCACCTACCTCATCACCTACACCGTGACCGACAAAGCCGGCAATGCCGCTGACCCGCTGACCCGCACCGTCACCGTTGGCGAACCGACCACGAGCGTAACCCTTGCCTTTAGCGGGGTGCCCGCGCTCACCAGCGATAACTCGGTCGATAGTAGTTACGCCAGAGGCGGCGACACCCTGACCCTGGCTTTCGCGCTCAATCAGGCATTGGCAGCCACCCCAGCCGTTACCGTGACCATCGCCGGGCAGGATGCCACGGTGGCAAAAGGCGCGGGCAATGATTACACCGCAACCTACGAGGTGGTCGCGGATGATGTTGCCGACGGCGCGGTGATGTATGACATTGGCGCAATGGCAGCCGCCGGTGATGACACCAATATCCTTAACCCGGACCAGGCCACCAGTGCGATTACAATGGATGTAACCGCGCCGACCGTGACCCTCGGCCCCATTGCCGCAGGTGTGGTTGGCACGGCGGAGGATCACGCCATCACCTTCTCCGAGGAGGTGACCGGTTTGGCAGCGAGTGATTTCAGCGCCGACGATGGTGTCGATGTGGTGGTGAGCGGTGACGGCAATGCTTACACCCTCGCCCTCACCCCGACCGATGAGTCCTACACCCTGATCCTCTTCGCGGGCACAGTCACCGACCGGGCAGGCAATCCCGGTCCGGCCGCCATAGCGCGTGCAAATGGCACGGCAAACTATGCGCCGTCTGCCAATGCCGGAGCCGATGCTGATGCAGTTGCCGGCGCCGAAGTGACCCTGGACGGCTCTGCTACCAGCGATTCCAATGACAATATGCTGACTTACGCCTGGGTGCATACCTTGACCGATGACAGCGCGCCTGCGCCGACAGCGGTAATCGCCGTGACTAATGCGGATACCGCCACCCCGACCGCGACCTTCATCGCGCCGGCCACGGCCGGGGCTTATACCTTTGAACTGACCGTCACCGATGATGGCACGCCCCCGGCAAGCGGCACCGACACGGTAGTCATCACCGTGACCGCCCCGACCGTGACCAACACCGCGCCGGTTGCCGAAGCCGGGGACAATCAAGATGTGGAGACCAACGAGGAAGTAACCCTGGACGGCTCCGGCAGCAGCGACCCCGATGTGGGCGATACGCTGACTTACGCCTGGACGCATACCATGACCGATGGCAGCGCGCCCTCGCCGGCAATCACCTTGACCAATGCCGACACCGACAGCCCGACCTTCACGCCTACCGCGGCTGGGGCTTATATCTTTGAACTGACCGTCACCGATAATGCCGATTCCCCGGCAAGCGACACCGACACGGTAGTCATCACCGTGACCGAACCGGCCGTGCCCAACACCGAGCCGGTGATTACCAGAACCATTGGCGATGATGCGATAACGGTTGACGAGAATGTTGCGGCGGTGCATACCTACGCCGCGACCGATGCCGATGCCGCGGATACCGACATCACCTGGTCAGTCGGTGGCACGGATTCGAGTTTCTTCACGATTGATCCCACAAGCGGCGTATTGACCTTCAACGCACCGCTGCCGAACTATGAAGTGCCGACCGATGACGGTGGCAACCGTGTTTATGACATCATCATTATCGCCACCGATGGCGATAGTGGGGCAAGCGAATTGGCAGTAGCGGTAACGGTTGCCAATGCGGAAGAGGAGGGCACGGCAACCATCGCCGGCACCGTTCAGGTCGGGCAGGTATTGACCGCCAGCGCGACCGACCCGGATTTCGTCACCCAGAGCAACCCGAATGGCGATGTTACCGGCACCAATTATCGTTGGGAAAGCGAGCCAACGGAATTAGGCAGTACCGCCACCGACATCGCCAATGGCCCATCCGCTACCTATGTACTGAAGCCAGCCGATAGCGGCAAGACCATTAGAGTCGAGGTCACCTATGCCGAGGAAGGCCGCACCCAAAATGCCAGGAGCGACAAGACCACCCCCGTGCGTGCCGCGGACGCACCCGCGGTACCCGCCGCACCTGTACTTGTCGCAGGCACAACTACTGATACAAGCGTAGTGATTAGATGGACTGCAGTGGATGGCGCCACAGGATACGAGTTGTTTAGAGATGACGTTTCCGTGACCACAACTACCACTGAAACATCCTACACTGATGCTGGATTGACTCGCGGAACAGCGTATACATATCATGCCACAGCAACTAACGCTGTTGGGACAAGTGAAGACTCTGCTGATCTGGATGTAACTACAACTGGTGATGCCACAGTGCCAGTAATCATGGTTAATGAAGATTCATTCTCTGTTGAACTTGGAGCGGAATACACGCCATTTACCTATTCTGCCACTGATGATACTGATGGAGATGTCACAAGTGGGGTAGTTGTTGGTGGCGATACGGTTGATACCAGTGCGGTTGGAGCCTATGATGTTACCTTTGATGTGGATGATGCGACTGGAAATTCTGCAGTAACAGTAACCAGAACAGTTACCGTTACAGATACTACCCCACCAGTTATCGCAGTAGCAGGATCTAATGAAACAATTGAGTTAACTGCAACCAACACCTACATAGAACAAGGCGCTACGGTAACTGATAATGATCCGGCTTACTCTGGAGCAGTAGCAATTACAGGCGATACACCTGACACCAGTGTTATAGGAGTTTACACCGTAACCTATAATGCGCCGGATGATGCGGCAACTAACACACCTGATGAACAATCAATTGTAATTACTGTATCTGACACCACACCGCCAACCTTTGATGTTGATGGCAACACGGATGACTATACAACTACCGTATCCTTTGGCGGAACATACACCCCAGGTGTAATTGCCAATGCATTTGATCTCTCAGGAATTGCGTCTAGTGTAGTTGGCGGTCAAACAGTAAATGTCAACGCTCCTGGAGACTATGCCGTAACTTACACGGTAACTGACAGCAATGGACAAAGCGCAACCATCACTGAAACGGTAACAGTAGGACCTGACACCACCGCACCGGCGGTTCCTGCAATTACCACAGCACCGGCAACTGTCAATACACCATCAATCACGATTGCTGGTACGGCTGAGGCCGGGACAACTGTGAAACTATTCAATGGAGCAACATCCGCTGGCACAGAAACTGCTGATGGCTCAGGGAATTTCTCATTTGCAGCAGTTGCACTGTCTGAAGGCGCCAACTCATTTACCGCAACCGCATCTGATGGACCAAACACATCTGATGCATCACCCGCCGTAGTCATTATGCTTGACACCATAGCACCAGTCATCACAGTTAATCCTCTTACCGTTACACTACAAATTAATTCAGCACCACCTGTCTTACTTGAAGGAGTCGCAACTGATGATGGTTCTGCAGTGACTACAACGGGAACTGTTGATGTTGGCACACTAGGCGATTACATGATCACTTATGATTCCACTGATGGTACAAATACAGCTGCCTCGGTAACTAGAACATACAGAGTAACTGCTGCCCCAACTGCACCTGCCGCACCTGTACTTGTACAAGGAGCAGTCACTCCGACAAGCATTGTGATTGAATGGACTGCAGTGGATGGCGCCACAGGATACGAGTTGTTTAGAAATGACGTTTCCGTGACCACAACTACCACTGAAACAACCTACACTGATACTGGATTGACTCCTGAAACAGAGTATACATATCATGCCACAGCAACTAACGCTGCCGGGGCAAGTGAAGACTCTGCTGATCTGGATGTAACTACAACTGCAACACCTGTTGCTCCAACTGCACCTGCCGCACCTGTACTTGTACAAGGAGCAGTCACTCCGACAAGCATTGTGATTGAATGGACTGCAGTGGATGGCGCCACAGGATACGAGTTGTTTAGAAATGACGTTTCCATAATAACTACCACTGAAACAACCTACACTGATACTGGATTGACTCCTGAAACAGAGTATACATATCATGCCACAGCAACTAACGCTGCCGGGGCAAGTGAAGACTCTGCTGATCTGGATGTAACTACAACTGCAACACCTGTTGCCCCAACTCCACCGGCTACTCCCACACTTGTTCTCGTAGAAACTACTCCGACAACGATAACGCTCTCATGGGCTGCAGTGGATAATGCCGACAGTTATACCCTGACCAGAATTGTTGCAGGCGAAGATGATGTAACAGTGGCAACAACCACTGCATTGACTGCCACTGATGAGAACTTGGAACCTGCAACCGAGTATAAGTATGTCATTACCGCGACAGTTGGGGGCAGAACAAGTGCTAATTCCAACGAGGTTGCTGCCACTACCTTGCCCGCGCCAACTGCACCCGACGCACCGGTACTTACCGCAGGAACAACTACTACATCAACTATAGTGCTTGAATGGACTGCGGTGACTAATGCCGACAGTTATACCCTGACCCGAGTTGTTGCAGGCGAAGATGATGTTGAAGTGGCAACAACCACTGCACTGACTGCCACTGATGAGAACTTGGAACCTGCAACCGAGTATAAGTATGTCATTACCGCGACAGTTGGGAGCAGAACAAGTGCTAATTCCAACGAGGTTGCTGCCACTACTGCACCCGACGCACCGGTACTTACCGCAGGAACAACTACGGTATCAACTATAGTGCTTGAATGGACTGCAGTGACTAATGCCGATAGTTACACCCTGACCAGAATTGTTGCGGACGGGCCTAATGTAACAGTGCCAACAACCACTGCATTGACTGCCACTGATACTGGCTTGACTGCTGCAACCGAGTATAAGTATGTCATTACCGCGACAGTTGGGAGCAGAACAAGTGCTAATTCCAACGAGGTTGCTGAAAGGACTGATGCTGCCTCAACTGCACCCGCCGCACCCACACTCATTCTCGGAGCAGTCACTTCGACAAGTGTTGTGATTACATGGACTGCAGTGGATGGCACCGCGGTCTATTACTTGTATAGATCTGATAAAACCGACTTCATAGCAAGGGTTTTTCACGCTACTCTGGGTGGTGATTTACCAGCATACACTGATACGGACGTGACTCCTGGAACAACTTACACTTATCACGCCATATCAGTTAACGATGCTTCCGAGCAAAGTAACCCATCCGCTGTGTTGGTTGTAACTACCCCACCTGTACTTGTCGCAGGAACAATTACTGATACAAGCATAACGCTCTCATGGGGTGCAGTGGATAATGCCGATAGTTACACCCTGACCAGAATTGTTGCGGGCGGTGCTGATGTAACAGTGCCAACAACCACTGCATTGACTGCCACTGATACTGGCTTGACTGCTGAAACAGAGTATAGGTATGTCATTACCGCGACAGTGGGGAGCAGAACAACTGCTAATTCCAACGAGGTTGCTGCCACTACCTTGACTACACCAATTGAAGCACCTGCCGCACCTGTACTTGTACAAGGAGCAGTCACTCCGACCAGCATTGTGATTCAATGGACTGCAGTGGATGGCGCCACAGGATACGAGTTGTTTAGAGATGGCGTTTCCATAACAACTACTACCACTGAAACATCCTACATTGATACTGGATTGACTGCCGGAACAGCGTATACATATCACGCCACAGCAACTAACGCTGTTGGGACAAGTGACAACTCTGCTGATCTGGATGTAACTACCACTACTACGGCTGATGATGTTACCCTACCAGTAATCGCAGTTGTTGAAGATTCATTCTCTGTTGAACTTGGAGCGGAATACACGCCATTTACCTTTACTGCCACTGATGATGCTGATGGAGATATCACAAGTGGTGTAGTTGTTGGTGGCGATACGGTTAATACCAGTGCGGTTGGAGCCTATGATGTTACCTTTGATGTGGATGATGCGACTGGAAATTCTGCAGTAACAGTAACCAGAACAGTTACCGTTACAGATACTACCCCACCAGTTATCGCAGTAGCAGGAGCCAGTGAAACAATAGAGTTAACTGCAACCAACACTTACACTGAACTTGGCGCTACGGTAACTGATAATGACCCGGCTTACTCTGGAGCAGTAGCAATTACAGGCGATACACCTGACACCAGTGTTATAGGAGTTTACGCCGTAACCTATAATGCGCCGGATGATGCGGCAGGTAACACACCAGACCAACAATCAATTGTAATTACTGTAGAGGACACCACAGCACCGGCAGTTCCTGCAATTACCACAGCATCGGCAACTGTTGGTTCATCACCAATCACGATTGAGGGCACGGCTGAGGCCGCAGCGACTGTAGCACTATTCAATGGAGCAACCTCAGCGGGTACAACAACTGCTGATGGCTCAGGGAATTTCTCATTTGCAGCAGTTGCACTATCTGAAGGTGACAACACCTTCACCGCAACGGCTACGGATGTAGCAGGTAATGAATCTGGTGCGTCATCAGAATTAGTCATTACCCTTGACACCACAGTGCCAGTCATCACAGTTGTTCCTTCTACCGTTACACTACAAATTGATTCAGCACCACCTAACTTACTTGATGGAGTCACAACTGATGACGGTTCTGCAGTGACTACAACGGGAACTGTTGATGTTGGCACACTAGACGATTACATAATCACTTATGATTCTGTAGATGCATCAGGCAATGCGGCTACCTCGGTAACTAGAACATACACAGTAACGGATGTACCTGACACCTTCGCGCCGACGGTGACCCTCGGCACCATTACCGCAGGTGTGATTGGCACGCCGCAGGATCACGGCATCACCTTCAACGAGGCGGTAACCGGTTTGGTGGTGGATGCTTTCTCCACTTCCACCTTTGTCACGGTGAATAGCGTGAGCGGTAGCGGTGCCGCCTACACCATCAACTTCACCCCGACCGCGGCAACCTTCAGCCTGATCCTTGCCGCGGACAGCGTGATGGACACCGCGACCACCCCGAACCCAGGCCCCGAGAGCGCGGCGAGCGTGAACGGCACGGCGACGGCGGCAGCGGCTAACACCGCGCCGGTAGTCAGTGGCAATGCAGCACCGAATTATGCCGAGAACGCCGACGCAGCAGTGGAGACCTACACCGCGACCGATGCCGAGAGCAACGCCTTCACCTGGTCAGTCACTGGCGCGGATGCGAGTTTCTTTGCGATTGATGCGGATGGCGTATTGACTTTCAACGCCTCGCCGGACTTTGAAGACCGCGCGACCTACTCGATCACCATTACCGCCACCGAAACCGATGGTGTCCCAAGCAACCTGCCAAGCGAACCGCTGACGGTAACGGTGACGGTTACCAATGTGGATGAAGACGGAAGCATCAGTGCCATCAGCGGCACCGCTCAGGTTGGCGTGGAATTGACCGCCGGCACGGTAACCGACCCGGATGGCGCGGTTACCGGCATCACCTATCAATGGCAAAGTGCAGCGTCCGGCGGTACCTACACCACCATCAGCGGCGCGGGCACCACTTCAACCTACACGCCGGATGCCGATGATGCAGGCAAGACCATTCAAGTCATCGCCACTTACACCGACGGTGAGGATAGCGGCAAAACCGCCACCAGCGCGCCGACCGCCGCCGTGCTTGCCGCGGGCGTGACCCCGCCCACGGACACCACCGCGCCGACGGTTGTCCCCGGCACCATTACCGAAGGCGAGATAAACAAAGTGCTGACACACACCATCACCTTCTCCGAAGAGGTGACCGATTTGGCAGTGGATGATTTCTCCACTTCCACTGGTGTCGAGGTGACTGGCGTAACCGGTAGCGGCAACACCTACACCATCACCTACATCCCGACTGCGCCAACCTTCATCCTGACCCTTGGACAGGATAGCGTGACCGACCTCAACGACAACACCGGTCCCGCGACAGAAGAGAACGTGCCCGGCACTGCGAACGCGGACACCACCGCGCCGCAGGTGCCGAACGACGACGTTGCCCCCCCCGATGCTATGATTAACACCGAGCAGACACTCGTCCTCACCTTTGACGAGCCGGTGATTGGTTTGGAACCGGAAGATTTCGTTGATTCCACCGGTGTCACGGTGACTGGCGTGACCCCTGCGGATGATAGTGTGAGTGTGATCCGTAACGGTGACGTTCACGATACCACTTACATCATCACCCACACCCCGACTGCGCCAGAATACGAGGTAATCCTTCGCCCGGGTAGCGTGGATGACATCGCCGGCACCCCGAATGAAATGGTAACCGTGTCCGGCACTGCGAACGCGGACACCACGCCGCCGACGGTGGTAACCTTTGACAACATCACCGACGTCGGTGTGATTGACACCGAACAGATGCACGACATTACCTTCTCCGAGGCGGTTACCGGTTTGGAAGCGAGTGACTTCTCCGCCATTGATGCCACGGTGACTAATGTGACCGACTCCGGCGACCAAACCACCTACACCATCACCTTCACCCCGAACGCGGCAACCTTCAGCCTGACCCTTGCCGCGGACAGCGTGATGGACCTTGCCACCATCCCGAATGATGGCCCCGCCAGCCCGGCGACCGCGGACGGCACGGTGGCACCGGCTGATACCGAAGAGGATGAAGCGATCGCCGAAGTGATTTTGTCGGAAGTTGCGCGCGCAATAGCCGACCAGAACATCAGCGCCATCGCCGGGCGAGTGGAACGCGCACGCACGCAACAAAATAGCGCAAGCAGTTTCAACTTCGCCGGGCAGCAGATGTCGCTTGGCAGGAATGGCAATGACGACCAAACCATGTCCTCCACCCTGGCAAGCCTGATGAACACCCACGCGTCGTCAATGGAGGAGGGCACGCTGGATATGAAAACCCTGCTCGGCAACTCGGCGTTTGCGCTGCCGTTGAACGCCACCGATGGCACTGGCACCGGCACAGGTGGCATAACCTTCTGGGGCTCCGGCGACTACCGCAACTTCGGCGGCGAGGATGAAGACCTGGCACTGGATTGGGACGGCGACATGTTCAGCATACATCTCGGTCTGGACACGCGCATCACCGCCGAAGCCATCGGCGGCGTGGCGCTATCGCGGAACGAAGGCGAACTGGAAACCGACAACAACGGCGCCTACGACATCAGCATGACCAGCATCAATCCCTACCTCGGCTGGAGCAATGCGCGCGGCGAAGTGTGGATGACCGCCGGCTACGGCAAAGGCGAACTGGATTCGGACAACGGCACCGGCACATTCAGCGATGACCTGTCCATGAATACCTTTGCCATTGGCGGCAACGGCATCGTATTGCAACGCGGCGCCAACACCCTGCGATTGAAAGGCGAAGTCACGCAAAGCACGCTGGAAGTGGACGAAAGCAATAGCATTTTTGGTGGACGGCAAGTGGATGTCAACCGCGCGCGCGTGAGTTTGGAATCCACCAACAGCATCGCACTGGTCAACGGCGCGCGCACCGAACGAAGCGTCGAATTGGGCATACGCCATGACGGCGGCGATGGCGCCACCGGCACCGGCGCCGAACTCGGCTTCGGCATATCCCTTGTCAACGCCAGCGGCTTCAGCGTCGAAGGCAAAGCCCGCGTGCTGTTGCTCGGACACGACGGCGATGCCAATGAATGGGGAGTCAGCGGCACCATCAAACAGACCGCCGGCGCCGACGGCCAAGGCTGGTCATTCGCCCTCAGCCCCGGTTACGGCGATGACGCCAGCGACATCCAGCACCTGTGGCAAGATGGCTTACGCGATGCCAACGGCAACGCCACCGGCGCTGACACCGCCGCAGATGACGCTCGCGATTATGCCGCACGACTGGACGCACGGATCGGTTATGGCATCTCTGCTGGCACGGCACCCTGGCTCGGCAGCGGCACCGCCCCCGGCCTGCTAACGCCATACACCGCAATGACCCTAAGCAACGACAGCAACCGCTACCGCCTAGGCATCCAATGGAAACTCGGCAACCGCCTCGACCTGGATCTCGTAGGCGAACACCGTGACGCGGATGCGGATAACGATGCCATTCTGCTGAAAGGCGAGTTGAGGTTTTAGGGCGACCACGCCGCAAATGAGTCACGCTACGCGTGACGACACTTCAACTCGTCATTGCCCGGCTTGTTCCGGGCACCCCGTCATTGCCCGGCTTGTTCCGGGCAATCCAGTTATTAAACCGTTCGGCGCAGCCGAACTCCTTATATCGCGGCTTCGCCGCAAACGAGTCACGCTACGCGTGACAACACTTCAACCCGTCATTGCCTCCCCACCCCGTCATTGCCCGGCTTGTTCCGGGCAATCCAGTTATTAAACCGTTCGGCGCAGCCGAACTCCTTATATCGCGGCTTCGCCGCAAACGAGTCACGCTACGCATGACGACCCCCCAACCCGTCATTGCCCGGCTTGTTCCGGGCAATCCAGTAAATAATTGTCACGCGCAGCGTGACTCCTTTTCCTCGGTTACTTTGTCCTCTCAAAAGGACTCATCGCCTTCCGATTCACCATTACCCCCCAACCCGTCATTGCCCGGCTTGCTCCGGGCAATCCAGTTATTAAACCGTTCGGCGCAGCCGAACTCCTTATATCGCGGCTACGCCGCAAATGAGTCACGCTACGCGTGACATCACTAATAGTCCGGCAAAGCCGGACAACACTAAAAAGCCCGGCCATGCCAGACTTTTTTTCTCGGTTACTTTAGGCTTTTCAAAAGAAATCATCTTCACCATTACCCCCCCCAACTCGTCATTGCCCGGCTTGTTCCGGGCAATCCAGTTAAATATCTGTCACGCGCAGCGTGACTCCTTTTCCTCGGTTACTTTGTCCTCTCAAAAGAACTCATCGCCTTCCGATTCACCATTACCCCCCCCAACCCGTCATTGCCCGGCTTGTTCCGGGCAATCCAGTTAAATATCTGTCACGCGCAGCGTGACTCCTTTTCCTCGGTTACTTTGTCCTCTCAAAAGAACTCATCGCCTTCCGATTCACCATTGACCCCTCCCAACCCGTCATTCTCGCATCAAACGGCGCGGCATCAAAGCAAAGGAGTTCGGCTACGCCGAACGGTTTAATAACTGGATTGCCCGGCCAATAATAATATGGGCCGGGCAATGACGGACTGGGGAGACAATGGTGAATTGAGAGGACAAAGGCGCGTTGAGACGACAATGGCACATTGAGAATAAGGAGTTCGGCTACGCCGAACTCCTTATTCCCACGGCTACGCCGCAAATGAGTCCGGCTGCGCCGGACGACATATTTCAACTGGATTCCCGCCTGCGGCGAGAATGACGAATTAAAGAGTCGTCATTGCCCGGCCCATATTATCATTGGCCGGGCAATCCAGAGCGGCGTAGCCGCCAGCGTGACACATCCGCACCGCAGCACGACGACGAAAAGACAAGCGCAATTAACACGCCGCCGCAAATTTATGTATATAATTCCTATTAGAGTAGTAAATGAGAAATCCACCATGACATCGATCAAAGATTTGAATCCGTTTAGGCCAGGTAATGGGCAATCCCCGCCTTATCTGGCAGGCCGGGAAAATGAGCAGGGTCGGCTCAAGAAGATATTGGCTGAATTGTCTGCCGGAAGGCCGCCTGCCGCCGACACAGTTATGTATGGCCCGCGGGGTATGGGGAAAACAGTATTACTACACTGGTTCGAAAATGAAGCCAAAAAGGGCGGCACGAAGGATAATCCCATACGCACAAGTTGGACGACTCCCAATAAATTAACATCCCCAGCGGATCTATGGAGTTACTTGTTGTCTCAGGATTGGAAGAAGCGTTTGAAGCCTAATCAGTGGATTGCCAAATTTGCTCTGCTGTCTGCTACTTGGGAATCAAGGAGCGCGGCCAATCAAGCACTGGTGAGCGCTCTGACCAATGAATGTAAAAAGAGTCCCTTGATATTTCTGATGGATGAAGCGCATACCATGGATGCGGGCTTGTGCAATGGTTTGTTAAACCTGAGCCAGGAGATACGAAACGAAGTGCCCTTTTTGTTGGTCCTCGCCGGCACCCCCGGTTTGCGACATTTCCTGTCCACGGTGAACGCCAGTTTTGTTGAGCGTTCCAATAAGATTGGCATTGGCCGCCTGGATGCACAATCTACTGCGGATGCCATCGTAAAACCGTTAAATGAACATGGCATAAAAATAGATGACAGCACCCTTGCACCGGTCGTTGAAGACAGCCAGCATTATCCGTATTTCATTCAACTTTGGGGCGAAGCCCTTTGGGACTTGGCAAAGGAAAAAGAATTGCAAACATTGACTTCTCAGGAAGTCACCACGGCAAAGACAAGAGTTGAGGGCGTCCGGCTGGGCTTTTATGGAGAACGCCGCCTGAGATTGAAAGATGATGGATTATTAAAAGTCGCTACAGATTGTGCGGCAATATTTGAAGGTCAGTCAAGATTTAAAGAAGCAGACCTCGAAAAAGCCATCAAAGATTCATTGCCAGACAATCAATCAGACGAGCCACATGAATCGCAGGTTTTGAGGGACTTGGCTCGCCATGAGTTTATTTGGAATCCGCCGGGGACGGGTTTATACGAGCCAGGCATCCCCAGTCTGATGACTTATATACTGGATTAGTAGCGAGAGCATATTCAAGAGGCATCACCGGCAGCATCAAAATCGAATCAGGATGCCCTTACTAAAGGTCGTAATGACGATCCTGGTTTCGGACGTTGATTTATGGGAATTATGCTTAATTACCAATGGTTAAACATGTAGATAATTCCCCAAAAAAAAATCATTCTCGCCCGATTCACCATTGCCTCCCAATCCGTCATTGCCCGGCCAATAATAATATGGGCCGGGCAATCCAGTGGATAATTGTCACGCGCAGCGTGACTCCTTATTCTCGGTTGCTTTTGGCGTCTCAAAAGGAATCATCGCCTTCCGATTCACCATTGACCCCTCACCCCGTCATTCTCGCCGCAGGCGGGAATCCAGTTAAAATATGTCGTCCGGCGTAGCCGGACTCCTTTTATCGCGGCTCCGCCGAACAACACGCTTTTCGTCTCGTCATTCCAACTCGAAAAACCGGCGGCTTCGCCGCCGAAATGATAGCGGCTAACGCCGCTGAATTTAATAACTGGATTGCCCGGCCAATAATAATATGGGCCGGGCAATGACGGGGTGAGGACGTTAGTCGCTAGGCGAGAGATGCCGGCGATACTTTTTGCACATGCTCGCGTTGCCGGTCCAAGACATATCTCATCAAACTCGGAATGCCCGCCTCAAATAATATTGAATCTGGTGGATTCCAAATAAATTCATGGCGAATAAGCGTTTGCAGATGTTCATTAACCGACTGTGTAGCCAGTGAATCAGCAGGTAAATTATCTGCAATGATCTCTTTGAGCCTATCCCTTGTGGTTGTTTCCGTGTTTTGAAATACTGCCGCAATAGCAACAGCCGCCGGCAGCAGTTCAAGGTCGTCTAATGTTGCTCTGCGTTGTTCATAAAAGTTTGACCGGCGGTTCTCAACCTTTGTTTCTGCTTCGGTAATTTCTTCAGAAGTCAGTTTTTGCAGTTCTTTTTGCTTTGCCAGATCCCACAAAGATTCGCCCCAAAGTTGAATGAAGTAAGGATAGTGCTGGCTGTCTTCCACTACTCGTTCTAGATCATCAGCGTCTATTTCTATGCCATGCTCATTTAACGGCTTTACGATGGCATCCGCAGTAGCCTGCGCATCTAATCGTGCAATGCCAATTACATTGGAACGCTCAATAAAACTTGCGTTCACCGTGGACAAGAAATGTCTCAGGCCAGGGGTGCCGGCGAGAACCAGCAAAAAGGGTGCATTTTGCCGCGCTTGTTGGCTTATATTCAGCAGGGCCTGGCAGAAAGCAGGCTCCATAGTGTGTGCTTCATCCATCAACAGCACCACTGGACGCTCTTTACATTCTTCAATCAAGGCACTGACTAAATCGTCGTCGTCGGGAGCTTTTGAATTCCACACGATTTTGTTTCCACCTGCTCCTAATTCGATTTGATTGGGCCAGAGTTTCTCCTTCCAGTCATCAGAGATCAATTTGTTCCAGAGAGACTTTAAAGATGGAAAAATTGTCGGGGTAGATTGGACTGTCCGCAAGGGACGATTGTGTTTCGCGGTTTTTTCAACTTCATCTACGAGCCAATTCAGCAGCACTGTTTTTCCCATCCCCCTGGGCCCATACATAACCATGTTGGCAGCGGGTGGTCGTCCGGCAGATATTTCTGCCAATATTTTTCTAAGCCGACCCTGCTCGCTTTCCCGTCCGGCCAGATAAGGCGGGCGTTGCCCATCACCGGGCCTAAACGGATTCAAACCTTCAATCTGTGTCATAACCAACGTCTCATTCGCTATTTAATAGGTTATCAGAACAACCAACTAACTCTTGCAGTGTATACTCTTTTTTATGGAATTTCGGCGGTTTTTCCCGCCTGCCGGCGAGGATGATGGCAGGGATGTCATTGTCCAATTCGCCCCAACTCGTCATTGCCCGGCCCATATTATTATTGGCCGGGCAATCCAGTGGAATATGTCGTCCGGCGTAGCCGGACTCCTTTTATCGCGGCTTCGCCGCATAATGAGTCACGCTACGCGTGACAGATATTTAACTGGATTCCCGCCTTCGGCGAGAATGACGGTAGGGAGGGCGGTTTTTCCCGCCTGCCGGCGAGGATGATGGCAGGGATGTCATTGTCCAATTCGCCCCCAACTCGTCATTGCCCGGCCCATATTATTATTGGCCGGGCAATCCAGTGGAATATGTCGTCCGGCGTAGCCGGACTCCTTTTATCGCGGCTTCGCCGCATAATGAGTCACGCTACGCGTGACAGATATTTAACTGGATTCCCGCCTTCGGCGAGAATGACGGTAGGGAGGGCGGTTTTTCCCGCCTGCCGGCGAGAATGACAAATAAGGGTCGTCATTGCCCGGCCAATAATAATATGGGCCGGGCAATGACGGGGTGAGAACGTTAGTCGCTAGGCGAGAGATGCCGGCGATACTTTTTGCACATGCTCTCGTTGTTTATCGAGTACATATCTCATCAAACTGGGGATAGCAGCCTCATATAAATCTGCTCCGGGCGGTTGCCAAATAAATTCATTCAGAATCAGTCCCCTTAAAGCCTCTGCTTGATGTCGTTCGTCTAATTTATTCTCCGGCAAAAAATCTTTAATAACCCTTTCAATGTATTTACCTTCAAATCTGGTTTGATTTTGGAAAATTACCGCACAATTCACAGCAAGTTCTAATAATTCATCCTTTTTCAAATCCTCGCGCCGATCACTATAAAAGTTCTGTCGCACTCCCTCAACTTGTGGCTTTACTATTGTGACTTCTTGACCTGTCAATTTTTGCAGGTTGTTTTTCTTCGCTAAATTCCACAATGCCTCACCCCAAAGTTGGATGAAGTATGGATAGCATTGGCTGTCTTCCACGACTTGTTTTAATGCGCCCGCGCCTATTTTTATACCCTCTTCGTTTAACGGTTTTACAATAGCGTCCGCGGCACTCTGTTCATCTAATCGTGCAATGCCCATTTTCTTGGGACGTTCAGCAAAACTAGCCCCCACTGTGGTCAGGAAATGTGATAAGCCAGGGGTGCCGGCAAGCACTAGCAAAAATGGTGCCTTTTTTCTTACCTTCTGGCTTATATTTAACAAAACACGACACAGCCCCGCGTCCATGGTGTGTGCTTCATCCATTAAAAACACCAAGGGTTGTTTTTTACATTCCTTGACCAAAGTATTCACTAATGCCGGACTTGCCGCTGCTTTTGACTCCCAAGTAGCAGAAATTATTGGTAATTTCGCCATCCAGTGACTAGGTTTTAAGCGTTTTTTCCAGTCCATGGATAGCAAGCAATTCCACATGTCTATTGGTTCTTTTAATTCATCCGGAGTCGTCGCGCTTGTACGTATAGAATTATCATTTGTTCCGCCCTTTTCGGCTTCATCTACGAGCCAATTCAGCAGCACGGTTTTTCCCATGCCGCGGGGGCCGTACATGACCATATCTGTGGCAGGCGACCTTCCGGCAGCCATTTCTGCCAATATCTGTCTGAGCCGACCCTGCTCGCTTTCCCGACCTGCCAGATAAGGCGGGCTTTGCCCAGTCCCTGGCCTAAATGGATTAAAATCACCAATCTGTGTCATAACCAACGCCTCATTCGCTATTTAATAGGTTATCAGAACAACCAACTAACTCTTGCAGTGTATACTCTTTTTTATGGAATTTCGGCGATTTTTTGCGCCTGCCGGCGAGGATGACGGCAGGGATGTCATTGTCCAATTCGCCCCCAACTCGTCATTGCCCGGCCAATAATAATATGGGCCGGGCAATGACGGGGTGAGGACGTTAGTCGCTAGGCGAGAGATGCCGGCGATACTTTTTGCACATGCTCGCGTTGCCGGTCCAGGACATATTTCATCAAACTCGGGATGCCCGCCTCGAATAATATTGAATCTGGTGGATTCCAAATAAATTCATGGCGAATAAACGTTTGCAGATGCTCATTAACTGACTGTGTAGCCAGTGAATCGTCAGGTAAATTATCTGCAATGATCTCTTTGAGATAATCCCTTGTGGTTGTTTCCGTGTCTTGGAATACTGCCGCAATAGCAACAGCCGCCGGCAGCAGTTCAAGGTCGTCTAATGTTGCTCTGCGTTGTTCATAAAAGTTTGACCGGCGGTTCTCAACCTTTGTTTCTGCTTCGGCAATTTCTTGAGAAGTCAGTTTTTGCAGGTCTTTTTGCTTTGCCAAATCCCAAAGAGCCGCGCCCCAAAGTTGAATGAAGTAAGGGTAGTGCTGGCTGTCTTCAACGACCGGCGCAAGGGTGCTGTCGTCTATATTTATGCCATGTTCGTTTAACGGCTTTACAATGGCGTCCGCAGTGGCTTGCGCATCTAATCGTGCAATGCCCATTTTCGTGGAACGTTCAACAAAACTAGCCCCCACTGTCTTCAAGAAGTGTGCCAAGCCAGGAGTACCGGCGAGAACCAGCAAAAAGGGGGCTTCGTTTTGTACAGTCTGACTTACGTTTAATAAACCACGACATTGACCTGATTCCATTTGATGTGCTTCATCCATCAGAAATACCAAAGGACTTTTTTTACATTCAGAAATCAAATCATTTATCAGGGCTTGGTTAGAGACACCTTTTCTCGTCCAAGTGCCAGATAATGCCCCAAATCCAAATTTTGTTTCATCCGGTTTTAAATTTTTCTTCCAATCACTGGACATTAGGCAACTCCACATGTCCGCCGGAGATGCTAATTGATCGGGGGTCGTCCAACTTGTGCGTATGGGATTATCCACCGTGCCAGATTTTTTTGCCTCATTTTTTAACCAATTTAATAGTACTGTCTTACCCATGCCGCGTGGGCCATACATCACTATGTCGGCGGCAGGAGAATCTCCATCAGCCATATCTGCCAATATCTCCCTGAGCCGATTCTGCTCATTTTCCCGACCTGCCAGATAAGGCGGGGTTGCTCCTCTACCTGGCTTGAACGGATTTCGTGTTCTTGTGGGTGTCATGATGGCCTCCTCATTCGCCATCCAATGCTCAATCGAGCAACTGGCTCTTCTGCATAGTATACTCTTTTTTATGGAATTTCGGCGATTTTTTGCGCGTATCATCCCTGATACGCGCCCTTCGGGCTCGCTCCGGGCAATCCAGTTATTAAACCAGCGGCGTTAGCCGCTATCCTTAAATGGCGGCGAAGCCGCCGCCATTTGCGCGGCTACGCCGCGTCTGGATTCCCGCCTGCCGGCGAGAATGACGAATGGTAGGTAATAGTGGATTGAAAGGACAAAGGCGTTTTGAGAAGACAGTGGCAATCAAGAAAAAGTCCGGCGTAGCCGGACTCATTTGAATACTTGGAGGATAGTGGTCATAGCAGCGAGTCCGGTGAAAAGCATAAACCCGAGACGGATGGACAAGTCCTTTTTAAGGAGTTCCATGTCAGCCTTGGTGGCATTGCCAAGAGATTCTATCTCAGACCGAACGGCTCTGAACTCAGCCATGGTGGCATTGCCAAGAGATTCTATCTCAGACCGAACGGCTCTGAACTCAGCCATGGTGGCATTGCCAAGAGATTCTATCTCAGACCGAATGGCTCTGAACTCAGACTTGGTGGCATTGCGGTGAAATTTCAAATCAGTCCGAACCGCCACGATGTCAGCCTTGACCGCCACGATGTCAGCCTTGACCGCCACGATGTCAGCCTTGGTGGCTACCTGTTCGCTAATGGCGGTGCTGATGGTGGTTACCACGACTTCGGCCAGTTCCTCTTTGGCTCCGGCACCCTTGAGGTCTTTGAAGGCTTGATGGGTGTCAAATGCTAACGATGTCATATCCTTACTCCTTGGATTGGAAAAAAATGGATGGTAAGTAAAACACTGTTTTGTGGGGGATGCAAGTGGTTTTTAGCACAATTTTACTTGTTTTTGTTATGTAATGATAGCGGCTAACGTTGCCGGTCCAAGACATATCTCATCAAACTGGGGATGCCAGCCTCGTATAAATTCGTATCCGGCGGATTCCAAATAAATTCATGGCGAATAAACGTTTGCAGATGCTCATTAACTGACTGTGTAGCCAGTGAATCGTCAGGTAAATTATCTGCAATGATCTCTTTGAGATAATCCCTTGTGGTTGTTTCCGTGTCTTGGAATACTGCCGCAATAGCAACAGCCGCCGGCAGCAATCCAATATCGCTTAATGTTTTTCTGCGTTGCTCATAAAAGTTTAACCGACGGTTCCCAACCTTTGTTTCTGCTTCGGTAATTTCTTGAGAAGTCAGTTTTTGCAGGTCTTTTTCCTTTGCCAGATCCCAGAGAGCCGCGCCCCAAAGTTGAATAAAGTAAGGATAGTGCTGGCTGTCTTCAACGACCTGCGCAAGGGTGTTGTCGTCTATTTCTATGCCGTGTTCATTTAACGGCTTTACGATGGCATCCGCAGTGGCTTGCGCATCTAATCGTGCAATGCCAATTACATTGGAACGCTCAACAAAACTTGCGTTCACCGTGGACAAGAAATGTCTCAGGCCAGGGGTGCCGGCGAGAACTAGTAAAAATGGTGCTTCATTGCGTACAGCCTGGCTCAGGTTTAACAAACCATTGCACAAGCCCGCATCCATAGTATGTGCTTCATCCAGCAGACACACCAAAGGACTTTTTTTACATTGATGAATCAATTTATCCAATAGTTCTTTCGGGGAGGTAGAGTTTTCAGTCCAAGCACCATATAGAAATCCTTTAACCCCAACTTCCTTTTTATTCGGAAACTTTTTTTGCAGCCAATTTTTAGATATTAGAAAATCCCACATTTCTGCCGGAGATGTTAGTTGATCGGGAGTCACTCGGCTTACCCGTATAGAATTGTTCTTTGCACCGCCCTTTTCGACTTCATCTTCGAGCCAATTCAGCAACACGGTTTTGCCCATCCCCCGGGGCCCATACATAACTGTCTCGGCGGCAGGCGACCTTCCGGCAGATATTTCTGCCAATATTTTTCTAAGCCGACCCTGCTCGCTTTCCCGACCTGCCAGATAAGGCGGGGATTCCCCGCTACCCGGATTAAACGGATTAAAATCACCAATCTGTGTCATAACCAATGCCTCATTCGCTATTTAATAGGTTATCAGAACAACCAACTAACTCTTGCAGTGTATACTCTTTTTATGGAATTTCGGCGATTTTTTGCGCGTATCATCCCGGATACGCGCAAAATGCGGCGCGCAATGTTTTTTATAATCAATGAAAAAAAACTTTTATCATTCTCGCGGCAGGCGGAAAAAATCGCCGGGCGTTAGCTCTTGTTATTTATAACAGCCGTGAAACCAATCGGATGAGGGGATTTTGATGAAAGAATCAACCGCATTGCTCAGACGACCTCCTTGCGATGCGCTGACCGCAAATACCTTTTTATTCCAGCGTCTCGCCTCTTCAACCGCAGGAACAAAATCACCGTCCGCCGAAAGCAGGTAGGCGACATCGTATTCATCGCGCTGTGCCATACTCACCAAATCAACAGCGATGCGAACATCCACTTGTTTTTCGGTATAGGTGAAAATTTTTTCGCGAGTTAGTTGGGTTAATTCCTGGCGGATGTCATCGGGGATGCGCGTGCCATCCCGTTCAATGATTTGATTTATTTTTGTAGCCAGAGGATTATTCTTGGACGATACCGGAATTTTTTCGATTCGCCCGAGAGAAATATGTACTTGCTGTGTGTGCAGATTTTTCAGACGTGCTTTTTGCTGGTGTATAAGTGTAATGTTGCTAAGAATTTCACCGATGTAGTATCTGATTCCGGTCAACTCCCGGCTATCCATAAGGAGTTTTCTCGCTACTTTCCGATAGTCCAAAGCGTAACTGTCAACACTAATTTGTTTGAGACTGTGATACCAATTGTTGCCATCAATAAACACTACTGCTTGGGGGGCGTTGGTGTTACAGACGGCATCAGGGAAACAATTTATAAATAAAAAAAAACCCTCCGGGGCGCCATCGCTGGCGAAATCCCGGAGGGGGTTAGGGTGTATGCATGCGATTATCTGGATAAATGCCAGATATGTCAAGACCTTAATAGTGCCAATTATTCAGAATGCGAGCGGCAATTTCATTACCAACCGCCCGGTGTCAAGCCGTCAGTTGGCCTCGGCGTCGTCTTTGCAGAATGATAACCAACGCCAGCAATCCGAACGCCGGCAGGGATGTCATTGTCCAATTCGCCCCCAACTCGTCATTGCCCGGCTTGTTCCGGGCAATCCAGTTATTAAACCGTTCGGCAAAGCCGAACTCATTATTATCGCGGCGAGGCCGCCGCCATTTGCGCGGCTACGCCGCGTCTGGATTCCCGCCTACGGCGAGAATGACGAATTGACGGGATAATGGTGAACCGAGAGGATAAAGGCGCGTTGAGACGCCAAAAGTAACCGAGAAATAAGGAGTCACGCTGCGCGTGACAAATATTCCACTGGATTGCCCGGAACAAGCCGGGCAATGACGGCAGGGAGGGCGCCGGACTCATTACCCGCGGCGTTAGCCGCTGTCCTTAAATGGCGGTGAAGCCGCCGCCCGCGGCTTCGCCGCGTCTGGATTCCCGCCTGCGGCGAGAATGACGGCAGGGATATCATTGTCCAATTCGCCCCCAACTCGTCATTGCCCGGCTTGTTCCGGGCAATCCAGTTATTAAACTCAGCGGCGTTAGCCGCTGTCCTTAAATGGCGGTGAAGCCGCCGCCATTTGCGCGGCTTCGCCGCGTCTGGATTCCCGCCTGCGGCGAGAATGACAGGTTGGGGAGACAACGGTAAATCGGGCGGGGATAATTTCTTTGAGATGCCAAAGTAACCGAGAAATAAGGGGTCACGCTGCGCGTGACAAATATTCCACTGGATTGCCCGGCCAATAATAATATGGGCCGGGCAATGACGGCAGGGAGGGCGCCGGACTCATTGCCAGCGGCGTTAGCCGCTATCATTACCGTTCGGCGTAGCCGCGATAATAATGAGTTCGGCTACGCCGAACGGTTTAATAACTGGATTGCCCGGCCAATAATAATATGGGCCGGGCAATGACTGGATGAGAATGTTAGTCGCTAGGCGCGAGATGCCGGCGATACTTTTTGCACATGCTCGCGTTGCCGGTCCAGGACATATTTCATCAAACTCGGGATGCCGGCCTCGAATAATATTGAATCTGGTGGATTCCAAATAAATTCATGGCGAATAAGCGTTTGCAGATGTTCATTAACTGACTGTGTAGTATGTGAATCGACAGGTAAATTATCTGCAATAACATCTATGAGCGTATCCATTGTGGTTGTTTCCGCGTCTTGGAATAGTGCCGCAATAGCAACAGCCGCCGGCAGCAACCCAAGATCGCTTAATGTTTTTCTGCGTTTTTCATAAAAGTTTAACCGGCGGTTCTCAACCTTTGTTTCTGCTTCGGTAATTTCTTGAGCAGTCAGTTTTTGCAGGTCTTTTTGCTTTGCCAGATCCCAGAGAGCCGCGCCCCAAAGTTGAATAAAGTAAGGATAGTGCTGGCTGTCTTCAACGACCTGTGCGAGTGTGGTGTCGTCTATTTCTATGCCATGTTCATTTAGCGGCTTTACAATGGCATCTGCTGTGGCCTGTGCATCCAAACGGCCAATGCCGATCACATCGGAACGCTCAACAAAACTGGCGTTCACCGTGGTCAGGAAATGTGATAAGCCGGGAGTGCCGGCGAGAACCAGCAAAAAGGGTGCTTTTTTTCTTACCTTTTGGCTTACGTTTAACAAAACACGGCATAGACCGGCGTCCATGGTATGTGCTTCATCCATTAAAAACACCAGTGGTCGTTTTTTACATTCTTTGATCAAAGTATTCACTAGCGCCGGACTTGCCGCTGCGTTTGACTTCCAACCAACAGAAAATATTAAGAATTTTGTCCCCCAGTGAATAGGTTTTAATAATTTTTTCCAATTCATAGGTAACAGGCAATTCCACATGTGTATTGGTTTTTTTAATTCATCCGGAGTCGCCCAACTGGTGCGTATAGGATTATGTTCCGCACCACCTCTTTGGGCTTCAATTTCCAACCAGTTTAATAGCACGGTTTTGCCCATACCACGTGGCCCATACATGATTATTTCTGTGCCAGGCGACCTTCCGGCAGACATTCTTGCCAATCTCTGTTTGAATTGGTCCTTTTCATTTTCCCGACCGGCCAGATAAGGCGGGGATTCTCCCGGACCCGGGTTAAATGGATTAAAATCACCAATCTGTGTCATAACCAACGCCTCATTCGCTATTTAATACTCAATCAGAACAACCAACTAATCTTTGCATAGTATACTCTTTTTTATGGAATTTCGGCGATTTTTCACGCGCAGCCGAACCCCTTACCGAGCCCCTTTTATCACCAATTCACCCGCCAATTAATTTGACTTTCCTGTGGCATTTCTGATATACAATGCCCCGAATGCAGGTTACACTCCGCGGGTGCGGGTTGCTTGAACCAAGTTCATTTATATTAGGAGGCAAAACATCATGAACAAAATAACCATCAACATACACAAAACAATCACCAACCTCCGTTTTTGCCTCGGCGCTGCTGGCAACGATGAGCGTCGCCCCCTCGGCGCTGCTGGCAGCGATGAGCGTCGCCCCCTCGGCGCTACTGGCAACGATGAGCATCGCCCCCCCCCCCCCCCCCCCCCCCCCCACGCAATAGAGAGGCAAGTGCTATGAATAAAACAATCACTCCATTCGTTTTCGCCGCGGCGTTGCTGGCAGCGATGCTGGCGTCAACCGGCATCGCCCATGCGCAAGCGGTAACTTACGCACCTGGCCAGACGGCAATCCGGGCAGACTCTTTTAGTATTCGCACTTCTGGAACCCAGACATCGGTAAACTTTTTCCCCCTCAAGACAGGAACATACACGGTTGTGGCGGGCGGACAGACCAAAAATGTAACGGTTACGGCAGATGACGCGGGTGACGAAGCAAGTATCGTATTTACTTTGGGGGATGCTGTTGGCGATGCCGTCTTGTCATTTGGCGGCGACGAGGTGGCAAGGGCATCGCTTGGCGAGCCGGCAATCGAGGCAGGCTCTTTTAATATTGTCACTTCTGGAACCCAGACATTGGTAGGCTTTACCCCCCTCAAGACAGGAATATACACGGTTGTGGCGGACGGACAGACCAAAACTTTAACTGTTGCGTCAGATGAACTGGGTGACGACCTAGGTATCTTATTTATGTTTGGGAATGCTGTTGCTGGCGATGCCGTCTTGTCATTTGGCGGCGTCGAGGTGGCAAGGGCACCGCTTGGCGGGCCGGCAATCGAGGCAGGCTCTTTTGAGATTACCTACTCTGCTGATAGACGAACTGCAATTGTAGTTTGGACCCCCCTCAAGGCAGGAACATACACGGTTACGCTGGCCGGACGGACCAAAACTAGAATTGCTACGTCAAGTGAACTGGGTAACCCAGTAAATGTCGAATTTGGTTTTGGGGGTGCTGCTATTGGTGGTACTGCCGTCTTATCATTTGGCGGCTCCGAGGTGGAAAGGCAGAAGGTAGGGACACCCCGCCCGACCATCTCCCTGCGTGGTCCGTTCGTGGGTAACCCTGCTGACCGCATCACCAGTACTGGAGTGATAGATTTTGTTATATCGGATGATTTGGATGGCGGCCGGCAGCCGGTCATAGACTACTGGGAAATATCCATCAATGGCGGTACTAATTACGATTTTACAAAGGTAATCACGCCCTTCCGCCCCCCCAATGTTGCCTTCACCCTGCCCGACGGCAGATATACCGACGATCAGATTCGAGTGCGCCAGAGCATAGATCAACTTCTTTCCCCACATGCCGGTCTTGCCGCATTTATCTTTGATTCCACGCCGCCAGACATCACCCTGAACGGTGCCGCCAGGATTGTCCTGAATGTGGGCGAGACCTACACCGACCAGGGCGCCACCGTCACCGATAAACTGGATGACAACGTGCCGACGCCCACCGCGTCAGACACTGTGGACACCACCACCACCGGCACCTACACGGTTACCTACAGTGCGACCGACCACGCCGGTAATGTTGGCACGGCTACCCGCGAAGTCGTCGTGCGAGGTCAAGCGGCAAACCGGAATCCGCTGGCAAATGCCGGGCTCGATCAAGGTGTGGATACCGGCGCGGAAGTGACCCTGAACGGCGCCGTGAGCAGCGACCCCGATACCGGCGATACGCTGAGTTACGCCTGGACGCATACCTTGACCGATGGCAACCCGCCCACCACGGCAATCACTTTGACCGACACCGTCCGCCCGACCTTCACCGCGCCGGCTACGGCGGCTACTTTGACCTTTTCCCTGATCGTTACCGATGATGACGATGCCGCCAGCCCCGCCGACACGGTAACCATCACCGTAACCGTGCCCAACCAGAGGCCGGTTGCCAATGCCGGGCCCGATCAACCTAATGCGGTTGTCAACCGGGAAGTAACCCTGAGCGGCTCCGGCGACGACCCCGATGGCGATAACAGTGCGCTGATTTATTTCTGGGGTCAGGCCAGCGGCCCGGATGTCGACTTGAGCAATGACGGCGTTGCTCGCCCGACCTTCACGCCTGCCAAGGCCGGGATTTATGTCTTCGACTTGACCGTCATCGATGACGGCGGTGTCGTGCGGGGAACCACCGACATGGTAATCATCACCGTGAGTGCGGCGACTACCGACACCACCGCGCCGGTGCTTACCTTCGACCGGTTTGAACACACTGGTGGTGAAGTCGTGGCCACTACGACCTTTTTGAATGAGGGTGACACCCTCACCGCGTTCGTGAACTCCGACGAAGCGCTTGCCGCCACGTCGCTTGCCGATGCTGCCTTTTTTGACTTTGACGGATCAGTACGCCCTGTGCAAGATCTGCAGCCGGTAGCCGGCGTCGCCAACCAATATATGGCGACCTATACCATCACAACTGCTGATGACGATGCCGGGCCACAATTTAATGTTCGCGGTGTCACGGACACTGCCGACCCCGTGAACCCGGCACCTAATTTCAGACATTCTCTCGGAACAGTGACTATCGACACCAGCGTGCCGGTCATCACCCTGGAGGGCGATTCACCCGTAGCCGTTGACCACGGCGGCACTTACACCGATGATGGTGTGAGTGAAGTGGGGCGTGAGGAAACTCTGGAGACGACTATTGCCGGGCCTGGCGGTGCGACCGCACTGGACACCGACACCGCCGGCGACTACATCTACACCTACATCGCCACCGACCGCGCCGGCAATGTCTCCAACACGCTGACCCGCACCGTGACCGTGGCCCCGGCACCCGGAGCCAACACCGCGCCGACTTCCGATGCGGGACCCGATCAACCTGATGAGGTTGTCGGCAGTCCAGTAACCCTGGACGGCAGCGGCAGCAGCGACAGCGAAACCGCCACGGATGATCTGATGTATTTCTGGTCGCAGGCAGAGGGCCCGGATGTCGACTTGAGCAATGAGCGCGTTGTTAGCCCGACCTTCACGCCTCCCAGGGCCGGGACTTATATCTTCAACTTGACCGTCACCGATACTGGCAATCCCCCGATGCCTACCACCGACAAGGTAATCATCACCGTGAGTGCGGCGACCAACACCGCGCCGACTTCCGATGCGGGACCCGATCAACCTGATGAGGTTGTCGGCAGTCCAGTAACCCTGGACGGCAACGGCAGCAGGGACAGCGAAACCGCCACGGATGATCTGATGTATTTCTGGTCGCAGGCAGAGGGCCCGGATGTCGACTTGAGCAATGACCGCGCTGTTAGCACGACCTTCACGCCTCCCAGGGCAGGGACTTATATCTTCAACTTGACCGTCACCGATACTGGCACTCCCTCGATGCTTGCCACCGACAAGGTAACCGTCACCGTGAGCGCGGTGCCGGTCACAGACACCACCCCGCCGATGATTACCTTCGACCGGTTTGAACACACTGGTGGTGAAGTCGTGGGCACAACGACCTTTTTGAATGTTGGTGACACCCTCACCGCGTTCGTGAACTCCGACGAAGCGCTTGCCGCCACGTCGCTTGCCGATGCTGCCTTTTTTGACTTTGACGGATCAGTACGCCCTGTGCAAGATCTGCAGCCGGTAGCCGGCGTCGCCAACCAATATATGGCGACCTATACCATCACAACTGCTGATGACGATGCCGGGCCACAATTTAATGTTCGCGGTGTCACGGACACTGCCGACCCCGTGAACCCGGCACCTAATTTCAGACATTCTCTCGGAACAGTGACTATCGACACCAGCGTGCCGGTCATCACCCTGGAGGGCGATTCACCCGTAGCCGTTGCCCACGGCGGCGATTACACCGATATGGGCGTGAGTGGAGTGAGGGGGGGGGAGACTCTGGCAACGGTCATTACCGGGCCTGACGGTGCGACCGCACTGGACACCGACACCGCCGGCGACTACCTCTACACCTACACCGCCACCGACCGCGCCGGCAATGTCTCCAACACGCTGACCCGCGCCGTCACCGTTGGCGAAGCGCCGCCGGTGGTGACTCCACCGGCAACGCCGATAATGGTTGACGAGAATACGGCAGCAGTGCACACCTTCATCGCGACCACGGCCGCGACTGACGGCAGAACCATTGCCAGTTTCGCCCTCGCCGGGGACGATGCGGGTGACTTCTCCATCACTAACGCTGGCGTCTTGACCTTCGACCCAACGCCGGACTTTGAAGCGCCGACCGATGCCAACACCGACAACGATTACGAAATCACCGTCACCGCCACCGACAGCGAGGGCTCGACCAGCGCAGCCGTTACGGTAACGGTGAGCGTTGCCAATGTGGATGAAGCCGGCACGGCAACCATCGCCGGCATCGCGCAGGTTGGCGTGGAATTGACCGCCAGCGCAACCGACCCGGATGGCGCGGTTACCGCCCCACAGTATGAATGGCGAAGCGCGGCAGGCGCGGTCAGTGCTCCCAGAGACATCGCGACCTACACGCCGGATGCCGATGATGTCGGCAGGACTCTGTGGGTCACCGTCATCTATTCCGACCCGGTATACGGTAACAAGCGCGTCACCAGCGCGCCGACCGCCGCCGTGCTTGCCGTGCCCGACACCACCGCGCCGATGGTTACCAACTTCCCCGCTCTGGGCGAATCCACGGTGGGTAATCAGGCAAGCGTGAAAATTGCCTTCGACGAGGCGGTTACCGGTTTGACGAGTGGCGATTTCACCGCTACTCGCGCCACAGTGAATAGCGTGACCCCGAACAGCGGCGCCAACACCACCTACCTCGTCACCTATACTCCGAGCATGGCGGGCGCGGTACGCCTGACTCTCACCGCCAATAGCGTGTCCGACGCCGCCGCCACCCCGAACATGGGTCCCGCCAGCCCGGTAACCGCAACCGGCACCGCAGAGGCAGCGGCAACCGAAGACACTACCAAACCACGCATCACTGCCCAAATGACCATTGCCGGGCTCACCACCGCCGAGTTTGATGCGGACAAGTTCCGCATGGGCATGGCGAGATTGTTGAACGTGCGTTCCGATGATGTGCATATCCTCAGCATCGCCGCCGCTAGCGTCATCGTGGAGTATGAAGTAGTCACCACCGCGGACCAACTCGTTGCATTGGCAGCGACCTTGTCCGGCGCCGGCGCGTCGCAGTTACGCACCGCCAGCGGTCAAACTCTCCCCGGCGGCGCGGCGGTGACCAACACCGCGCCGCAGACCAGCCAGCCGCCGGTTGCCAATGCTGGGCTTGATCAGCGAAATGTGGATACCGGCGCGATGGTGACCCTGGACGGCTCCGGCAGCACCGGCGATGAGCTGGAATATGCCTGGACACAGGACACAGGCGCGACTGTTACCTTGAGCAGTATCACTGTCGTCATGCCGACCTTCACCGCGCCGACTCTTGCCAATGACTTGGTGTTCACCCTGACCGTCACCGATAAGGATGGTGTTACCGCCACCGACACGGTGCGCATCTTCGTAACCGCGTCGACCGCGTTCCGCATCGCCCTGCATGAGGACACCGGCATTGACGGCGATGGCATCACCAGCAACGGCCTGGTGAATGTATCGAACCCCGGGGTCGGCTGGTCATACACCACCAATGGCGGCACTACTTCCATCGTCGGCACCGGCGCCACCAGTTTCACCCTGCCCGAAGGCGTGTATGACGCTAACGATGTGGTAGCCTCTCAGGTTGGAGAGGACGTCGAAACTGCCGAACTCGGTGCGGTTACCGTGGACAGCACTGTGCCGACGGTGGAGACCTTCGGCGCTATTGCCGCTGGCGTGATTGGCACGCCGCAGGAGCACGACATCACCTTCTCCGAAGCGTTGGACTTTGTTAGTGCCGACATCACCGCCGAAGGCGCCACGGTGAATCGGGTGACCAGCAACGATGGCATCACCCACACCATCAACTTCACCCCGACCGAGGCAGCCTTCAGCCTGACCCTTGCCATAAACAGCGTGATGGACCTGGCCGGCAACGAAGGACCTGCGGCAGAAGCGAGCGCGGACGGCGCCGCAAACCAGCCGCCGACTGCCGAAGCGGGGCCCCCGCAAACTGAGGTTGCCGGCATGGAAGTAACCCTTGCCGGCTCCGGCGACGACCCCGATGGTAATAACGATGATCTGACATACTCCTGGGCACTGACCGGCGGCACCGGTATCACCTTGAGCGATGCCAACAGCGCCGCCCCGACCTTCACGCCGACTGCGGCAGGGACATATACCTTCACCCTGACCGTCACCGATGCTGACACTCCCGAGGGAAGCGGCACCGACACGGTAATCATCACCGTGACCGCCAACACCGCGCCGGAAATCACGGCTGGCAATGCAACACCGAATTATGCCGAGAACGCCGACACCCCGGTGGAGACCTACACCGCGACCGATGCCGAGGGCAACGCCATCATCTGGTCAATCACTGGCGGCACGGATGCGGCATTGTTCTCGATTGCTCCTAATAGCGCTGCTCCTAATAAGGGCGAATTGACTTTCAACAATCCGCCGGACTTTGAAGACGATGCACACACCGAGACCTACGAGGTCACCATTACCGCCACGGAAACCAATGGCGTCCCAAGCAACCTGGCAAGCGCACCGCTGGCGGTAACGGTGACGGTTACCAATGTGGAGGAGCCGGGCGCCATCAGCGACATCAGCGGCACCGCGCAGGTAGGCGTGGAATTGACCGCCGGCACGGTAACCGACGAGGATTCGCCGGATGGTGTGGAAGTTGGCACCATCACCTATCAATGGCAAAGCGCGCCGGGCGACACCACCGACCACGCCATTGGCAGCGCCGCCTACGGTGCCATTGCCAGTGCCACCAATTCAACCTACACCCCGGCACCCGCCGATGAAGGCAGGCTTATTCGAGTCATCGCCACTTACACCGATGGTGAGGGTAGCGGTAAAGAAGTCACCAGCAACCCGACCGCCGCCGTGCAGGCCGCGACCCCGACCAAACCGGTTGTGGCTCCACCAACAACAACACCGATAGCATTTGCCGAGAATGGCGAGGGAGAAGTGCACCCCTTCACCGCGACCCCAACTGGCACCAGAACCATTGCCAGTTACGCCCTCGGCGGGGACGATGCGGATGACTTCACGCTTGATACCACCACTGGCGTCTTGACCTTCAGCACCCCCCCGAACTTTGAAGTGCCGACCGATGCCAACACCGACAACGTTTATGAAATCACCATCACCGCCACCGACAGCGAGAGCGAGGCAAGCGACGCGCTGGCGGTAACGGTAACGGTTGCCAATGCGGAAGATGCCGGCAGCGTCAGCGCCATCAGCGGCACCGCGCGGGTCGGCGAGACCCTGACTGCCGGCACCGTGGTAACCGACCAGGATAGCGCGGGCGCGATTAGCATCACCGGCTATCAATGGCGACGGTTGCCGTCCGGCGGCGGACCCGTAGACATCGGCACTGACCAAGTTACCTACGATGTGGTGGTTGCCGATCTCGGAGCCACCCTGCACGTGGTGGTCTCTTATACGGATGATTTTGGCGGCGACACCGACACCGCCACCAGCAACCCGACCGGTGCCGTGCAGGCCGCGACCCTGACCAAACCGACTGTTGTGGCACCAGCAACACCGATAGTATTTGCCGAAAATGCCACGGGCACTGTGGCGACTTTCACCGCGACCCCGACTGGTAGCAGGACCATTGCCAGTTACGCCCTCGGCGGAACCGGAGCGGATGAGAATCTCTTCGATCTTACCAGTGGCGGCGTCTTGACCTTCAGCACCCCGCCGGACTTTGAGGCAGCGACCGATGACGACACCGGCAACGATTATGAAATCACCATTACCGCCACCGATGACGCGAGCGAGACCAGCGACGCGCTGGCGGTAACGATAACGGTTACCAATGTGGATGAAGACGGTATGGCGTTCATTGACGGCACGGCTCAGGTAGGGCAGGTATTGATGGCCAGCGTAACCGACCCGGATGGCGAGGTTACTGGTGCACTGTATCAATGGCAAACCGCGGGCGTCTCGGTCAGCGGTGATCTCAGAGCCAGCACGACCTACACGCTGGTGGATGCTGATGAAGGTAACACCCTGCGCGTGGTGGTCTCTTATTCCGATGGTTTTGGCGGCAACACCGACATCGCCACCAGCGCGCTGACCGCCGCCGTGCAGGCCGCGGGCGTGACCAAACCGACTGTTGTGGCACCAGCAACACCGATAGTATTTGCCGAGAATGGCGAGGGAGAAGTGCACCCCTTCAGCGCGACCCCAACTGGCACCAGAACCATTGCCAGTTACGCCCTCGGCGGGGCCGATGCGGGTGCCTTCTCCATCACTAACGCTGGCGTCTTGACCTTCCTTGCCCCGCCGAACTATGAGATGCCGACCGATGCCGGCGGCGACAATGGGTATGACATCACCATCACCGCCACCGACAGCGCGGGCGAGACCAGCGACGAGATTGCGGTAACGGTGACGGTTGCCAATGCGGAAGATGCCGGCAGCGTCAGTGTCATCGGCGGCACCGCGCAGGTCGGCGAGACCCTGACTGCCGGCACCGTGGTAACCGATGAGGATAGCGCGGACACGATTGCCATCACCGGCCATCAATGGCAACGCGGGGATGCGGTGGGTGAAAACAATACCGACATAGGAGGCGAAACCGGCACTACCTATCTGGTGGTGGCTGCTGATGAAGGTAGCACCCTGCGCGTGGTGGTCTCTTATACCGATGATTTTAGCGGCAACACCGACACCGCCACCAGCGCATCGACCACAGAAGTGGTTGCCGCGGACGCGATCCCGGAGGAAGTCGTCGAAGTGATTTTGTCGGAAGTCGCGCGCGCAATAGCCGACCAGAACATCAGCGCCATCGCCGGGCGGGTGGAACGCACACGCACACAACAAAATAGCGGCAGCAGTTTCAACTTCGCCGGGCAACAAATGCCATTTAATGGGAATGGAGGCGAAAACGGCAATGACGACCAAACCATGTCCACCACCCTTGCCAGCCTGATGAACACCCACGCGTCGTCAATGGAAGATGGCACGCTGGATATGAAAACCCTGCTCGGCAACTCGGCGTTTGCGCTGCCGTTGAATAATCTTATCAATGGCGATGGCACCGGCACAGGCGGCATGACCTTCTGGGGCTCCGGCGACTACCGCAACTTCGGTGGCGAGGATGAAGATCTGGATTGGGACGGCGACATGTTCAGCATACACCTCGGTCTGGACGCGCGCATCACCGCCGAAGCGATTGGCGGCGTGGCGCTATCGTGGAACGAAGGCGAACTGGAAACCGACAACAGCACCAAAAAAACCTACGACATCAGCATGACCAGCATCAATCCCTACCTCGGCTGGAGCAATGCGCGCGGCGAAGTGTGGATGACCGCCGGCTACGGCGAAGGCGAACTGGATCAGGATGACGGCGCCAGCGACGACCTGTCCATGAGCACCTTTGCCATTGGCGGCAACGGCATCGTATTGCAACGCGGCGCCAACACCCTGCGATTGAAAGGCGAAGTCACGCAAAGCACGCTGGAAGTGGAAGAGAGCAATAGCAATAGCGGTAGCAGTTTTAGTGGACGGCAAGTGGATGTCAGCCGCGCGCGCGTGAGTTTGGAAGCCACCAACACCATCACGCAGAGCAACGGCGCGCGCACCGAACGAAGCATAGAAGTGGGCATACGCCATGACGGCGGCGATGGCATCACCGGCACCGGCGCCGAACTCGGCTTCGGCATATCCCTTGTCAATGCCAGCGGCTTTAGCGTGGAAGGCAAAGCCCGCGCGCTGCTCGGACACGATGGCAACGCCAATGAATGGGGTATCAGCGGCACCATCAAACAGACCGCCGGCGCCGATGGCCAAGGCTGGTCATTCGCCCTCAGCCCCGGTTACGGCGATGACGCCGGCGACATCCAACGTCTATGGGAAGAGGGCTTGCGCGATGCCGACGGCAATGCCACCAATGGCACCGACACCGCCGCAGATGCCACCCGCGATTACTCCGCACGACTGGACCTGCGGATCGGTTTCGGCATCTCCGCTGGCACCGCACCCTGGCTCGGCAGCGGCACCACCCCCGGCCTGCTAACGCCATATACCGCAATGACCCTAAGCAACGACAGCAACCGCTACCGCCTGGGAATCCAATGGAAACTCGGCAACCGCCTTGATTTGGACCTCGTCGGAGAACACCGTGATACCGATGCGGATGCCAATGCCATTCTGCTGAAAGGAGAGTTGAGGTTTTGAGTAAAGGTGGGGTGAGGTTTTAGGTAAAGTTTTAGGTAAAGGTGAGTTGAGGTTTTAAGGCGGCTACGCCGCAAATGATAGCGGCTTCCGACTTACCATTGCCCCCCCCAGTCCGTCATTGCCCGGCCCATATTATTATTGGCCGGGCAATCCAGTGGAAAATGAGTCACGCTACGCGTGACTCCTCATTCTCATTTACTTTAGCATCTCAAAAGGAATCATCGCCTTCCGATTCACCATTGTCCCCCCACCCCGTCATTGCCCGGCTTGTTCCGGGCAATCCAGTTAAATATCTGTCACGCTACGCGTGACTCCTTATTCTCGTTTACTTTGTCCTCTCAAAAGAAATCATCCCCACCCGGTTCACCATTGCCCCCCCACCCCGTCATTGCCCGGCTTGTTCCGGGCAATCCAGTTAAATATCTGTCACGCGCAGCGTGACTCCTTTTCCTCGATTACTTTAGGCGTCTCAAAAAAAATCATCGCCTTCCGGTTCACCATTGTCCCCCCACCCCGTCATTGCCCGGCTTGTTCCGGGCAATCCAGTGGAATATGTCGTCCGGCGTAGCCGGACTCCTTTTATCGCGGCTTCGCCGCAAATGAGTCACGCTACGCGTGACATCACTAATAGTCCGGCAAAGCCGGACAACACGCTTTTCGTCTCGTCATTCCAACTCGAAAAACCGGCGGCTATGCCGCCATTAAGGATAGCGGCTAACGCCGCTGAGTTTTTAACTGGATTGCCCGGCCAATAATAATATGGGCCGGGCAATGACGGACTGGGGAGACAATGGTGAATTGAGAGGACAAAGGCGCGTTGAGACGCCAATGGCACATTGAGAATAAGAAGTCCGGCTACGCCAGAGCACGTTTTAGTGTCACGCTTTGCGAGACAATTATTTACCATTGTCTTCTCAAAAAGAATCATCGCCTTCCGGTCCACCATTGCCCCCAACCCGTCATTGCCCGGCTTGTTCCGGGCAATCCAGTGGATAATTGTCACGCGCAGCGTGACTCCTTACTCCCGTTTACTTTAGGCGTCTCAAAAGAAATCATCCCCGACCGATTCACCATTGCCCCCAACCCGTCATCCTGGCCGGCAGGCGGGGATCCAGAGTGGCGTAGCCGCCGGGACACACTCATACATTAGCAGTAAGCAATAAGCACCATCGCCTTGCCGTCATTCTCGCATCGAACGGCGCGGCATCAAAGCAAAGGAGTTCGGCTACGCCGAACGGTTTAATAACTGGATTGCCCGGCCAATAATAATATGGGCCGGGCAATGACGGATTATAGGTACTGGTGAATTGAGAGGGCAAAGGCGCGTTGAGACGCCAAAAGCAATCGAGAATAAGGAGTCACGCTTCGCGTGACAGATATTTAACTGGATTCCCGCCTTCGGCGAGAATGACGGCAGGGAGGGCGGTTTTTCCCGCCTGCCGGCGAGAATGACAAATAAGGGTCGTCATTGCCCGGCCAATAATAATATGGGCCGGGCAATGACGGGGTGAGAACGTTAGTCGCTAGGCGAGAGATGCCGGCGATACTTTTTGCACATGCTCGCGTTGTTTATCGAGTACATATCTCATCAAACTGGGGATAGCAGCCTCATATAAATCTGCTCCGGGCGGTTGCCAAATAAATTCATTCAGAATCAGTCCCCTTAAAGCCTCTGCTTGATGTCGTTCGTCTAATTTATTCTCCGGCAAAAAATCTTTGATAACCCTTTCAATGTATTTACCTTCAAATCTGGTTTGATTTTGGAAAATTACCGCACAATTCACAGCAAGTTCTAATAATTCATCCTTTTTCAAATCCTCGCGCCGATCACTATAAAAGTTCTGTCGCACTCCCTCAACTTGTGGCTTTACTATTGTGACTTCTTGACCTGTCAATTTTTGCAGGTTGTTTTTCTTCGCTAAATTCCACAATGCCTCACCCCAAAGTTGGATGAAGTATGGATAGCATTGGCTGTCTTCAACGACATGCGCAAGGCTGTTGTCGTCTATTTCTATGCCATGTTCATTTAACGGCTTTACGATGGCATCCGCAGTAGCCTGTTCATCTAATCGTGCAATGCCCATTTTCTTGGAACGTTCAGCAAAACTAGCCCCCGATGACCTCAATAAATGTGATAGACCGGGGGTGCCGGCGAGAACCAGCAAAAAGGGTGCTTCGGCTCGTACCTGCTGGCTCAGGTTTAGCAAAGCACGACATTGCCCCTCTTCCATTTGATGTGCTTCATCCAGCAGAAAAACCAAAGGATTTTTTTTACATTGGCGAATCAATTTATCCAATAGTTTTTTCGGTGGAGTGGAATTTTCAGTCCAAGTGCCGGAAAAAAAACCCTTAAATCCGAGTTCCTTTCTATCGGGCAACATTTTTTGCAACCAATTTTTAGACAATAGAAAACACCACATCTCTGCCGGAGTTTTTAATTGATTAGGGGTCGCCGAACTTGTACGTATAGAATTATCCTTCATATCGGTTTTTTCGGCTTCATCCACGAGCCAATTCAGCAGCACGGTTTTCCCCATCCCCCTGGGCCCATACATAACCATGTTGGCAGCGGGTGGTCGTCCGGCAGATATTTCTGCCAATATTTTTCTAAGCCGACCCTGCTCGCTTTCCCGTCCGGCCAGATAAGGCGGGCGTTGCCCATCACCTGGCCTAAACGGATTCAAACCTTCAATCTGTGTCATAACCACGCCTCATTCGCTATTTAATACTCAGTCAGAACAACCAACTAACTCTTGCAGTGTATACTCTTTTTATGGCATTTCGGCGGTTTTTTGCGCGTATCATCCCTAATACGCGCCCTTCGGGCTCGCTTCGCTCTGCGCCCAGTCGATTCATGGCGCTCCCGGCGATTTTTTGCGCCTGCCGGCGAGAATGACGGCAGGGATGTCATTGTCCAATTCGCCCCCAACCCGTCATTGCCCGGCTTGCTCCGGGCAATCCAGTTAAATATCTGTCACGCGCAGCGTGACTCCTCATTCTCGTTTACTTTTGGCTTCTCAAAAAAATCACTCCCGCCCGACTCACCATTGCCCCCCCAACCCGTCATTGCCCGGCTTGTTCCGGGCAATCCAGTGGATAATTGTCACGCGTAGCGTGACTCCTTTTCCTCGATTACTTTTGGCGTCTCAAAAGGAATCATCGCCTTCCGATTCACCATTGACCCCTCACCCCGTCATTCTCGCCGCAGGCGGGAATCCAGTTAAAATATGCCGTCCGGCGTAGCCGGACTCCTTTTATCGCGGCTTCGCCGCAAAGGAGTCACGCTTCGCGTGACGTCACTAATAGTCCGGCAAAGCCGGACAACACGCTTTTCGTCTCGTCATTCCAACTCGAAAAACCGGCAGCTTCGCCGCCGAAATGAATAGCAAAGGAAAAAAACTTGTGTTACCCTTGCGGCACTGCTGGCTTGTAGCGCGAGGGGCGTGATAAGGACGGTAAGGACGATTCACACAACAAGGAGGTTTTATGAAACACGATATTGATATGCTCCAACGCGCAGCCAGTCAGGCGGGCGTTATATGTTTTGTCGGTGGCATCGTTCATGCTTTCGTTGACGATGGAAATTTGATTGATGCCATCAGCCCGGCGCTCATCGGATTGACTTTAATCTGGTCATCAAGTTTGAGGAGGCAATCATGAGTCCTGTAATAATAGTTGCACTTACCGGTGCGGTTCCGCTTTTACTTTTGCTCGCTTACGCTCATTGGCGTGAATGGCGTGACGAGAATGTCGATGATAAAAACACATCGACGAAGACCGGCGGGCAATCAGGCGAAAGTTAAGTCATCCTCGCTGGCAGGCGGGAATCCAGTTAAAATATGTCGCCCGGCGAAGCCGCGCAAAAACCGGCGGCTACGCCGCCGAAAGGATAGGGCAATGGTGAACCGAGAGGACAAAAGCGCGTTGAGACGCCAATAGCACATTGAGAATAAGAAGTCCGGCTATGCCGGGCTTTTTTTCTCGTTTGCTTTTGGCATCTCAAAAGAAATCATCCCCGCCCGATTCACTATTATCCCTCACCCCGTCATTGCCCGGCTTGTTCCGGGCAATGACGGGGTGGGGGGTCAATGGTGAACCGGAAGGCGATGATTCCTTTTGAGAGGACAAAGCAACCGAGAATAAGGAGTCACGCTGCGCGTGACAATTATTTACTGGATTGCCCGGAACAAGCCGGGCAATGACGGGGTGGGGAGGCAATGGTGAATCGGCAGGCGGTGAGTCCTTTTGAGATGCCAAAAGTACACGAGAATAAGGAGTCACGCTGCGCGTGACACTAAAACGTGCTCTGGCGTAGCCGGACATTTTCTCTCGTGTGCTTTGGCATCTCAACTCGCCTTTGTCCTCTCAATTCACTATTGTCTATCATTCCGACCGCGCTTGCCCTTGCGCGCGCCGCCAAAATAACTCTCGTCCAACTTCCACCTCGCCGCCAAATTGCTCGCCCCGCTGGTGCTGTTTAAGCGCGATGCGCTCGCGCAGTCTGCGGAACAATCTTGTCGCCGTATTGCGATGGATTCCCGCCAAATCCGCGACCGTTCTCGCCGTGGCGTCCGCAACGAAGTATTTCATCAACTCTAGTTGCTTATTTTTGCTTAATTTACAATACTTTAGATACATTTTCCACACTAACATATAGAATGTTAGGTGCCAGCCCCTTTTGTTTTATTTGGGCTGTCCCACTTCACGTAATTGCATTGCAACTGTTTTATTCCGGTCGGCGATAGGCGTTTTGAGACGCGCCGCTGGAAATAACGATTTGCCATAATTGCATATGTCGGGCTCGGAACCCCCCGGCGCAGGCATGCAGGTAGTATTTCCACATGCGATAAAACCGCCCAGAATACTTTTGTGCGTAGTTTTGTTTTAGCTGGTCCCAGGCATTATCAAAATTGTTAAACCACGCCATTAGGGTGTGATCATAATCAGGTCCAAAATTGTGAACGTCTTCGATTATCAGATGGGGTTCAAGGGCCGCCGAAATCTGACGCAGCGACGGGATTTCTCCATTGGGAAATATATATTTGGCTATCCAGGGATCCACGCCCAGGCGGGAATCATTTTTTCCGATGGTGTGCAGTAAAAACCGAGCATTATCCTTTAAGCACTTTCTTGCGACCTCCATATAAGTTCGATAATTTTTATGGCCGACGTGTTCAAACATTCCCAGCGAAACGAGGGCGTCGAATTTGCCCCCCACATCGCGATAGTCTTGCAGACGTATTTCGATAGGCAATCCTCGGCAGCGTTCAGTGGCTAAGTCCGCTTGCGCCTTGGATATGGTTATCCCGACAACTTCTGCGCCATATTGCTGCGCGGCGAATTGTGCAAAACTGCCCCAGCCGCATCCGATGTCCAATACCTTCATGCCCTTTCTTAACTCCAGTTTTCTGCACACCAAGTCAAGTTTGTGTTTTTGCGCATCGTCAAGATTGTCAGCCCGGGCCCAGTAGCCACAGGTATAAACCATGCGTTCATCCAGCATCGCTTCATATAACTCGTTGCCAATGTCGTAATGGCGCTCGCCAACCTGGAATGCGCGCAAACTCTTTTGCAGATTGAACAATTTAGCTTCAGCCCAAGTCGCAAAATTACTCAGGAACTTTTGGCTTTCCCCGAGAGAAGTGCGCAGGAGCAGATTTATGGTTTCATCGATTTGCTCGCAATCCCACCATCCATTCATATAGGCTTCGCCAAGACCCAAAGAGCCGTTGATCAGCGCGTGTCTGTAAAAAGATGGATTGGACACCTGTATATCCCAAGGGTTGGGACCATTAAATGCAACGCCAGAACCGGCCAACAGTCGCTCAAGGCGCTGTTGCGCAAAACCACGATTGCTATCTTCAAACTGTTCTGTTGTTAAATCAGACACGCCTGCCTCCCTTGAGTTGCCGAGGTTGAATTGCTTGCCGTAATATTGCCCTATCCCGATTTATTGTGCAACTAACGGCAGCCTCAACCCACAGTTAAAGGAATTATTGTAGAATTGCCCCTTACAAATTTTTATTATCATCATGTCATTGGTATCCGATTTTACTGATTCCGAGCTGCATAACATTCGTGAAATGCTGACGCAACGGTACAAAAAGGATGTGGAGATTGAGCTTGCCGATTGCGAACTGGCGCTGGATAAAAAATCTGAACAGGTCACCCATTGCCCGACGGTATTCTGGCATGAAAGAGGGGCTAATTTTGTAGTGTTCAAGGTTGGGTTGTTTCAGTATCGGACGCAATTTTTTTACACGCCGCACGAGCAATACGGCACCGGTATTGACCAATACCATGACCTGGACGAGTGCGTCGCTGCGGTACTGCAAACCCAGGCCGATCACGAACTCGAGCGGCAGGGCGTGGATTCCGGCAGCACTGGCGAATCGCTGAAGCCTGATGAGACTACGAAATAATGAAACTAAAAAAGAACATTTTTTACGCGCAGTCAGGCGGTGTCACGGCGGTGATTAACGCCAGTGCCGCCGGCGTGATTGAAACCGCGCGCAAACATAAAAATCGCATCGGCAAAGTCTATGCCGGACGCAATGGCATCATCGGCGCATTGACCGAAGACCTTATCGACACCTCGCGCGAAAGCGCCGCCGCCATCCGCAAACTGCGCCATACGCCGGCCGGCGCATTCGGATCATGTCGTTATAAACTCAAAAGCGTCGAGGAAAATCGCCGCCAATACGAAAGGTTGATCGACGTATTCGAAGCCCACAACATCGGTTATTTTCTTTACAACGGCGGCGGCGATTCGGCCGACACCTGCCTGAAAATTTCGCGGCTTTCAAAAACCTTGAACTACCCAATCCAGGCGATACACATTCCGAAAACCGTGGATAACGATTTGCCCATAACCGACAACTGCCCGGGCTTCGGCTCGGTTGCAAAATACATTGCGGTATCCACCCGTGAAGCCAGTTTTGATGTCGCTTCCATGGCGAAAACATCGACCAAGGTATTTGTTTTAGAAGTCATGGGGCGTCATGCCGGCTGGATTGCGGCGGCGGGCGGCATGGCGGCGGACAGCAAAACTGAAATCCCGATCATCGTGCTATTCCCGGAGATTCGGTTCAATCGCAAAAAATTTATGGCGCAAGTGAAACACAATGTGGCGGCGCACGGCTATGTCTCCGTGGTCGTATCCGAGGGAGTGCGCGATGGGCGCGGCAAGTTTCTTTCCGACCAAGGTTTGGTTGATGCTTTCGGCCACGCGCAGTTAGGTGGCGTCGCGCCGCTCGTCGCCAATATGGTCAAACAGGATTTGGGCTATAAATTTCATTGGGCGGTGGCGGATTATTTGCAACGATCAGCACGGCACATCGCTTCTAAAACCGATGTCGAGCAAGCACATGCGGTCGGCAAAGCGGCGGTGAGGATGGCACTCAACGGCGACAACGAGGTGATGCCGACCATCGTGCGAATAAGCGACAAACCATATCGCTGGAAAATCGGCAAAGCCGCGCTCGGTCGCGTTGCCAATGTGGAAAAAATGATGCCGCGAAGTTTTATCGACAAAGATGGTTTTGGCATCACGCGCAAATGTCGCGCATACCTCGCGCCGTTGATGCGGGGCGAAGATTATCCGCCGTATAAAAATAGTTTGCCGGATTATGTGCAATTAAAAAACACGCCGGTACCCAAAAAACTAACATCGGTATTTAAGTTATGACGCTGAATAAAGCGCGCGAGTTGTTGCAGGTGCAAGTCGATTTCGGCGGCTCGTATAACCGCCACTCGGCGAAATTGATTCTCGCCGAAGTCGTGCGCGAACATGGTCGGAAAGCGGCGGATGATTTGATTGTGGAGCTGGAGTTGAATCGAGTTTTTGATTTTGTGGTTGGGGAAGAGTTGTGAAAATGTGCAATGAAAATTACGCCACGCCGGTTTTTAGTTTTTCCTTTATTTCCGGTATATGTTTCTGAAATGCCTGATGCATTATGATGGCACAATCAATCAAAAAATCAGTCATTTTGTTCCAGTCTTCTTCGTTGGAAAATCTGACATTATTAAAATGATGTTCAACCTTGGAAGCCTGATTATTTTCCATTTTTTTCCAGATTAATTTGTCCGCAAAATCAGATGCAATCTGCTCTTTTTTGACAAAGAAAAAATCAAATATGATTTCGTTTTTCTCCTTGTCTCCTGTGTCAATGTAAATTTCCGCCCGTGCTTGTTTGTTGGACACAACCAGATTCATACTTACCCCACTCATGCCAAGCGATACTGGTAGCCAATGGTTCTTCCCTGGGCTGATATTTTGATAAATAGGACTTTTTTCATTTATTTTTCCAATAAATTGCTCCCAAAATTTGTAAAGCAAAGTATGCCGATGTGAGGATTTCTTTTTTTCATCCCCAATTTGTTTAGTTTCAATATTCGGTTTCTTGATAACAGTGAACAAAGGTGCTGCCACCGATTCGCCATCGATTTTTATAACCTCCAGTTGTATCAAGTAAAAAGAAATATCGTCCGGGGTCGTTTCATTTAACCACTCAATTGCTTTCTTATGCTCTTCAACGGGATCGCTCGAAATCCAGATTGCGGTCTTTGCCTCAAGGTTTGTCAGGTAAGTAAGTATTTGCCCGAGATGAGTGTGATCTGTTTTTTCCAGTTGATTTTCGATAATGACTTTATCGCCATTATCGTCCTCGCCATATAAATCAACACTGAACGGCCCGACCTTCTTTTCCCGCGATTCAACGGTGATATTGAAACCAATGACATCGGTCAGGTAATCGATGTTTTCTTCGAGCCACTGGGTAAAGTTTGTATCCTCCCTTTTCCAGAGTTCGCGCAAAGCAACCTTGCGGATTTTCCCAATTTTTGTGTTCATAATAATCAGTCTCGCTAACCCAAAATTTCTTTCAGTATTTGCTCTTCGCTGTATTTTTCTGGAATATGATTATCGATTCGTTGAATGCTCTCTTTAAAAATTTTGTTGGTGCCGTCAATGTTTTTCTGCACCAGCGACAATTCAATTTTATTTCCAAACTCCGCCTTCATCTTGTTCACCACTTCTCTTGATGCGCAAAACTTTTCCGCGAAATCTTGTGGTTGTATGCGTCGTCCTTCCACCTTTTCGCGTTTTTGCACAAAATTCCATGCAATAAATGGTGATTGATACACAAACAAAACAAATACATCTCGGTTTCGTTTCAATGACCTTTGAATATTTTGTCTCGCCATGGATTCGCCGGCGAAAGTGCCATCGAGTAAAAAACTGATTTTACTTTTTAAGGCAGCGTCATGTATTTCATGCACTAATCTGGTCGCGGCTTTCTGAAAAAGATGTGAATTTTTTCCATCGTAACCACATTCCCTGAAATGTTCGCGTAACTCGTCAGCGTCAATGCGCAATATATCACCATGATTTTTTAATAGTTTTTTTGAAGCCTCGGTTTTACCTGCCCCGGGCGAACCCGCCATAAAAATAGAAACAGGATCACTTTCCTGCGAAAACCCTGCTATCGCCCGTCGGGTAATTTCCTTGCAATTATCTTTGGCGAACTGCACCGCCCGGGCAGTAATCGCTTCGGCGTTATCCATTATCCATCGTCCATGTGTCTGGTTGTCGGCTATATTCTCTGAACCGTCAACGCAACGCGAAAATCACGCGCGCTTTTCGGCATCCATCTGATCAGCCATATCGATGATCTTCTGCTGTTCTTTGATTGACTCTTCAATAATCTTTTTGAACGCGCGCTTTTTTTCCCGCGAAGAAGCATTGCGCATGAACTCTGAAAGAGCACTGCTCGTTGTTGGCTTTTTCTTAAAGGAAAACATGTTGAATCTCCAATGGGTGAAATGCTGATATTACGCACGGAAACATTAGCAGAAAATCAAAGATAATGTACCCCCGTCTACAACAACGGCGCAATCACCAAACTGACGATTGCCATGACGTTGATCAGGATATTCATTGAAGGACCGGAAGTGTCCTTAAACGGGTCGCCGACGGTGTCGCCGACCACGACCGCGGCGTGCACATCGGAGCCTTTGCCGCCGAGGTTTCCTTTCTCAACATATTTCTTGGCGTTATCCCAAGCGCCTCCGGCGTTGGCCATGGTCAATGCCATCAACACACAACCCAGCAGCGCGCCGCCCAACATGCCGCCCAGGGCTTCGGCGCCTAATCCAAAGCCGACCATCGGCGGTGCCGCTACCGCAATCACGCCGGGCAGGATCATTCTTTTCAGTGCCGCCCGCGTTGCAATATCAATGCATCGATCCGAATCGGGTTCCGCGGTGCCTTCCATCAGCCCTGGAATTTCACGGAACTGCCGGCGAATTTCATGAATCATTTCAAATGCGGCGGCGCCCACGGCGTTCATGGTGATACTGGAAACCAGAAATGGAAATATGCCGCCTATAAACATCCCCGCCAATACCTGCGGGTTGCTCAATTCCAGCGCAAATTCAGGTTTCAGCTGCGCCACCGTTTCGATGAACGCGGAGATAATGGCAAGTGCCGCCAGTGCCGCGGCGCCGATGGCGAAGCCTTTGCCGATGGCGGCGGTGGTGTTGCCGAGTTCGTCCAGCGAGTCGGTGATGGCGCGCACTTCCTCACCCAATCCAGACATTTCCGCGATGCCGCCGGCATTATCCGCAACCGGCCCATAAGCATCAATGGCCATGGTGATGCCCACAGTCGCTAACATACCCACGGCGGCGATGCCGACGCCATAAAGGCCAGTCAATTCGGTGGAGATTAAAATGATCGCAGCGATGATCAGTAACGGAACGACTACCGATTCCATGCCAACCGCCAGCCCCGCAATCATGACCGTTGCCGGTCCGGTTTCACCGCTTTTAGCAATATCGCGCACCGGCTTGCCGCCGGTGTAGTACTCGGTAATCAGCCCGATACCGATGCCGCCGACCGCACCCACGGCAACAGCACCCCACACATTTACGCTGACATCGAAATATTTTATAACGCCATAAGCGGCCGCCATAAAAATTATCGTTGCCCCGATGGTGCCGATTCGCAGTGCCAATTCGGGCGATCGGGCGGTATTCATTTTGACGATGGCAATACCGAGGATGGAACACACCAAGCCTGCTGACGCCAACGCAAGCGGCAAGAACATCAGGATAGAGCGCTCGCCTATCACCGCAAATGTTGCCACAGGCAAGGTCGATGCAATGGCAATGGTGGCGATTATTGAACCGCAGTAGGATTCAAAAATATCCGAGCCCATACCGGCCACATCGCCAACATTATCACCCACATTATCGGCGATCACGCCGGGGTTTCTGGGGTCATCTTCGGGTATGCCGGCTTCGATCTTGCCCACCAGGTCTGCGCCGACATCGGCGCTCTTGGTGAAAATGCCGCCGCCGACCCTGGAAAATAATGCCACCGATGAAGCGCCCATACCAAATCCGTGGATAACATGGGCGGTCTCAGGATCGCCGCCATACAGCAAATACAGCACTCCGAGGCCCAGCAGACCCATGGAGGCGACACACAACCCCATCACCGAGCCACCAAAGAAGGCGACCGCCAATGCGCTTTCTGCGCCTTGTTGTTGTGCTGCCGTTGTGGTTCGGACATTCGCGCGCGTGGCCGCGATCATGCCGAGATATCCGGCTATTCCAGAACATACCGCACCAACCAAAAAGGCCAGCGTGGTTTTTGCGCCCAGCTCCGAGATAAATATCAGTGCGGCGACAATCACGACAAATGCTAATAAATAAGTATATTCCCGGCGCATAAAAACCATTGCACCGCGGTGGATTTGTTGCGCAATGTCTGCAACCTTGCCCTCTCCCGCCGGGTACTTTAATACCATTTTGTATATCAGCAGTGCAACCAGCAGACCCGCCGCACCCAGCATCACAGGCAGTGTTTGAATCATTGGCAGTGTCATTAAATGCGCTCCGAAGAAAAGCGTTAATTTGTGAAAAAAATTGACCGCAAACTATATCCGTGATGGGCCTGGATATCAACTGATTGTATCGGTCGACCGCCTTTGGTGCTGGGGTTGATTTTGGAGGAGGAATTGTACAGGGGATTGCAGGCCGAGGCTGTGATGGGGTAGGCACCACGCAACGGGACACGACCGCCATGGACGGCGGAAGTGCAAATAATGTCGGGAACAATTATTTGCCGACCGCCAGGGACGGCGGAAGTGCAGATTTTGCAGGGAGCGATTATTTGCCGACCGCCACGGACGGCGGAAGTGCAGATTTTGCCGGGAGCGATTATTTGCCGACCGCCAGGGACGGCGGAAGTGCAGATTTTGCCGGGAGCAAAAATCTGCCGAAACCGCATAATGTCAGCGGCCGCCGCCATCTCGGTGAAAGTAGGGATAGGTCGCGACCTGTCCCTACTGAATAATTCGGTGCGGGGCGTTACGTCGCCGTCGCTTCCGGCCTTTGCCGCCACCTGACCAGGTCGCGTTTTAAGGCATCGGCTCAGCCGTTTTCGCCTGTTCGCAAACCAGTCCTCGGCAAATGCACTAACAGAGGACTATTTCATGAACAAGAAACTACTCGCAGCCGCGGTCTCCGCCGCGGTGATGGCGCCAGTGGCGCACGCGGAATCTTCATTCTACGCGCGCGTCAACAATGCCATCGACATCAACGACCTGAGCGGTGACGGCACCACCGACATCAGTGGCGTCGGTTCGCGCTTCGGCTTCAAGGGCAATGCCGACATCGGCAACGGCTTGACCGCGCACGGGCGTTACGAGTTCTCCACCGTCTCCGACAAAGAAGGCACCGGCGTTGGCGACACCCGCCTCGCCTCGGTCGGCTTGTCCGGCGGTTTCGGTCGCGTCGATGTCGGCAACCAGTGGAGCGCGTATTACGACACCTTCGGCACCTTGGTCAGCCCGACCTACTCGCTCGGCTACTACCTGTATTCATCAGTCGGCGGCGGTCCGTTCCGCACCTCCAACACCATCAAGTACTCCAACACCTTCGGTCCGCTGTACGCCGAACTGGATGTGCGCTTGGATGACGGCGGAAGTGAACATGATGATGCCGAAAAAATCCATGGCGACGGCATTGGCTTGGGCTTGAGTTTTTCCGTCACCGACAACATCACGATTGCAGTGGCGTTTGATTCTGAGGATGGTACAGATGGCACTGATGCGGTTGATGCGACGGACGGCTCGCCTGCAGTTCCTGCTTCAGATGACTTTGCGGCAGCAGCAGTGCCCATCATAAGTGCGAACGGCGTTATTACCCCCGGCACCCCACAAATAGGCACTGCCGCTGTGGACGCTGTTGCTCCTACTGCCGCCGTGCCTGCAGGCCCTGACGCCCCGGACACCGACCGTGTCGGCGTTGGCGTCAAAGTCAACCTCGGCGCAGTCGCGGTAACCCTCGGCTGGCAGAACTACTCGGTGGATGATAACGAAAACACCGCGGTAGATGACGAAGTGGATATTGACACCATGTTCATCAACGCCAGCGGCAGCCTTGGCGAAAAAACCAGTTGGTATCTGGGTTACTCCGAAGCGGACGATGGTGCGGATGCTGTCCCTGCGACTGACGATTCAACGCAACTCACCTGGGGCATCTACCACAACCTCGGCGGCGGCATGAAGTTGTATTACGAAGCCACCAGTCTGGATAGCGAGAACAAAGGCTGGGACGGCGATCGCCACTACCTCGGCATGCGGATTGATTTCTAATCCACCCCGCTACACCCATTAAAAAGCCGGGGCTCCGCCCCGGTTTTTTTTCGCCCACATCAAACCACCCCACCCACACAAACCGACCATCCCAAAACCAAAAAACAACCTCCCCGTCATTCCCCATATCGAGTAAAATATCCAAAACCAACTGGAATCGTGACATGAACACCGCCAAAGAATTAGAAAAGGTCGTCGCCTCTCTGCCGCAAGCGGAGTTGGATGCGTTCCGCACGTGGTTTGCCGATTTTGAGTTTGAGCGTTGGGACGCGCGGCTTGAAATGGATGCGAGCGCGGGTAGGTTAGATGGGTTAGGCGATGCCGCGTTGAAGCATCATCGCGCCGGGCGAAGCAAACCGATGTGAGGCATTTCGCCACACCGGACTTTTGGGATTGTTTGGAGTCGTTGCCGCAAGCGGTGCAAAGGCTCGCGCGCAGGAATTATCGGTTGCTAAAAGAAACGCCCGCGCATCGGTCGTTGCACTTCAAAAAAATCGGGCGATACCGATCAGTCCGCGTCGGCTTGCATCACCGCGCATTGGGGATTGAAGACGGCGCGGATGTGATTTGGTTTTGGATTGGAAGCCACGCGGATTATGATCGATTGATTGGATGATTTGGTCGTTGTAAAAAGCATGGCGGATTATTTTACCGTTGCAACCGCATTGCTGATGGCTGTTCTCTGCGCGCCGGTGTCCAGCAGTGCTTTGAATTTCGTGACGGGTAATTTTGCGGGAGGCGTCGCGGGCTGATCAAAATCAACGGCGACTACCGCGACATGCAAAAATATCTGGAAGTTGTCGTATCTACCCCAGAGGTGCGACATGCGAGAAAAAACCTAAATCAATCGGCGGCGCGCCCACCTCCTGAATGGAAAACAGACCATCTTCATACAACTGCTCGCCCGTTAGTTTCGCGTCGCGCGCGGTGTCGTAGATGACGACGATCTTTTCGTGTCGCAACAACGCATATCGTCCGCGATGCTGTTCGAGCAAAGTCGGTTGGACCGACTCAAAGTAAGCAAAGTTTTTATCGATCTCTTGCTGTTTGCTGCCGTTAGGTTTAGCTTTCATTAGATCTCCCCACTGATTTGGTCGTGGTGTAAACGCTGACTTGAGCACGGTAAATATACTGCAGTTATAAATAAAGGTTCAAGATACTATAAAGGATGATTTCGGATAGATTTTAGCAGATATTGACACCCATTTTCGTGGCGCATATTGAAGCGAAACTCACACTCTTTCAAAGGAGTCCGGCTACGCCGGACGACATATTTTAACTGGATTCCCGCCTGCGGCGAGAATGACGGGCTGGGGGGACAATGGTGAATCGGAAGGCGATGAGTCCTTTTGAGAAGACAATGGTAAATAAGTGTCACGCAAAGCGTGACACTAAAACGCGCTCTATTACCTTAATTCGTCATTGCCCGGCCCATATTATTATTATTGGCCGGGCAATCCAGTTATTAAACCGTCCGGCGTAGCCGGACTCCTTTGCGGCGTAGCCGCCGGTTTGTGTCTGGCAAAGCCGGATGCCAATAAAGAGTCACGCTACGCGTGACAGATATTTAACTGGATTCCCGCCTTCGGCGAGAATGACGGCAAGGAGGGCGATTCTTTCCGCCTGCCGGCGAGAATGACGGCCGAGAGGGCGGTGCTAAAACACCGCTGGAAAGGAGCAAAACGGGCAATGAATCAGTGAACGCATATGCTCGCATTGCCCGGCGATGCGTTGTCTGATTTGAGCATACAATCGGTTGGTCGCCGGGCCAGAGATGCCGGTGATTTGTGCGACTTCGCAAGCCTCGATATCAAGGCAAAACAGCCGTGGAATCGCCCTGAATTTATTCCCCGAAATTCGGCAGCGAATGACATGCTTGTTCTTCATTTATAGAACAATTAGTTATGACCATTTCACTATACCTTAAAGTATCTTGAACCTAAATAAATAACAACGATAAGTAAATATACCATACGCGGTGATGGTCATCACGGCGAGTCCGGCACACACCTTAGGCTTATGGTGTTGACAGATTTTTGCTCCCTGCATTATTTGCACTTCCACCATCCTTGGCGGTCGGCAAATAATCGCTCCCTGCATTATTTGCACTTCCACCATCCTTGGCGGTCGGCAAATAATCGCTCCCTGCATTATTTGCACTTCCGCCGTCCTTGGCGGTCGTGTCCCGCTACGCGGAGCCTGTCCTCGCGGAAGCGGGGAACGAATAATTGACTGGATTCCTGCTTCCGCAGGAATGACGACGGGGTGTGAAGGGCGGGAATGACGACGGAGAGGCGGCCTGGCCTGGATTCCATCTCCCCACCCCGTCATTATCGGGCTTGACCCGATAATCCAGTCAAACACAAGCGGCGACAGCCGCACCACATTAGGAATAACGGCGAGTCCGGTACACACCTTGGGCTTATGGCGTTGACAGATTTTCGCTCCCTGCATTATTTGCACTTCCGCCATCCTTGGCGGTCGGCAAATAATCGCTCCCTGCATTATTTGCACTTCCACCGTCCTTGGCGGTCGTGTCCCGCTACGCGGAATGACGACGGTGGGGAGCGGTGCGAAACGGCGGACGTGGCGACGATGGTGCGGTGATGACGACAACAGAGGGCGTGGGAACGTGAATGAAAACGCGCGGAACGTGGGCGAAAACTTGCGTAGGCATCAGAAAGAATCACTCCCCCATTGAGGGGGAGTCAAACAGACACAGTCCATTTGGTGGGTGGACGAAAAAAGGCATCCTTCGGGATACTTCTTTTTTTTGCCCGCGCGGCCCCGAGAACCGCGCCGAACTGGATGGTCGAAATTAAGGAGTGCTTATTTGAGCCCCGTGATGACGGCAATAATGGCGATTCCCACGCCCATGCTCCCAATCCCCGCGCCCACAAACCAGCGCATTGAGGAGATGGATCTTTCTATTGAGGCAATAGCTTTTTCCATACCATTTACGCTGGCGGTTAACGCGCGCAGGGTGGTATTCATTTCAGAAAGCGACATAACTTCGCGCTCCAACACCGTCTCTAAATCTTCGTTGGAGAGGGATGATTGGTTTTGATAAACGCCCGAATAAGGGACTTTTGCCGGTTCGGAAAGTTTGTGAAACTCCACCGTAAGAAAATCATCAAGGTGCGAGAGGGCGATGTTTTTGCTGGTGAGATTGGTCAGCCCGATGTTCAATCTGCCGGTGAATCCGGGATCAATCTGGGGCCCCGTGGTCGCGATCAAGCCTTTGCGCGCCCATTTGCTGCGCAAACCAAAGCGGCCGGTGTGTTGGTTGTCTAATGTGATGGTTTCCTCGGAGACCACAATGGCAAAATCGCCCGGTGTCATCTCCAAAAATCCATTTGCTTCCACATCAACTTTGCCGTGGATGGAAGAGACCGCCGCGACCGGCCCGATTCTTAAATCATAAGATGCCGGCTGAATTTGTGCCGCGTCAAAAGGCTCTATTTTTACAGTGCCCGCGGAGACCGCCGCCCGAATCATATTGTCGGTTAATATCATTTTCTCTCTTCTTGTTTGCTACGCTACTTATGAAAGTATAGCACACCCTCCGCAACACAGGGCGGGAATGGCGCGACTTGCGCTGGCAACCGCGCGGTCAATTTAGCCCGAACTGAAACAGCACCATGATGGCGATGAGTACGCCGATGCCAACGGCCATAATCCCGCCGAGACGAATGGTTAGGCGTTGTTCCATGTTCGCCATGTCCTTTTCCATGCTATTCATGCGCGTGTTCATGGTTTGTCCCATGCTTACCATGTCGGCTTTGACGCTTTTTATCTCGCTCCTGACTTCCTGTATCTCGGCCTTGACGCTTTGTTCAAGGGCTTATCTGGTCCTTGACCTCCTGTATATCCAGCTTGGTCGCGACGCTCTCGCCTAAGGCGTTGCCGATAGTGGCAACCACGGCTTCGGCCAGCGCCTCGTCGGCACCGGTTTGCTGCAGGTTTTTCACGGCTTGGTGGGTGTCGAATGCGAGTGCGGTCATTGGTCTGTTCATTGTGATAATCCTTTATGTGAGTGATTGGGAGGTTGAGTAAAGCACTTTTTGGCAGCGGATGCAACAGCGCTGATTGCGGGATGGAAAAACCGCCATCGCCGCCGTGTCTGGGCCGTCATTCCTATGTGGTGCGGCTTCGCCGCTTGTGTTTGACTGGATTATCGGGTCAAGCCCGATAATGACGGGCCGGGTGGCGTGTGCCTTGCGCCTTGTGATGCGGGCGAAAAACCGGGATGTTGCGTGGAATTCATGCGGACGAAAACCTTGCGCGACATTGCGAGGGCGAAAAAAAGAGGCGTCCCGAAGGACGCCCCTGTTCTGGAAAAGATTGGAAGGGATTAGAAGTCCAATTTGATAGCCAATGCCAGAATGCTTGGCTTGCTACCAGCGCCGCCAAGGTCGGTGTCACGCGTTTCATACTCGGCAATGAACTTTACGCCGGGTCCAATCGACCGGGAATAACCGACAATGGATTCGGTGTAGTCTTTGCCAAGAGCCTCGTCACCATCTGCATCATAGCTAATCCGGTCGGCGGAGTGATTGACACGATATACGTAGAAGATGTCCCGCTCGCCCACATTGAAGCTCAGGAAGCCGCCGATTGAGTCAACATCGTTCTCGTAGCCGCTGGTATTCAACTCACTGGTTTGATACGCGAGATACCAGTCCATCCTACCGACTGAGCCATTGATACCAATCGCAGTGTTGTCACGGTAAGCATCTGCTGCATCAACGGCCTTCCTGCCCGCAATGTGTTCCGTTTCCAGATCCGCCGCAGTCGACGTACCATTCGCCGCCGCTTCGATCACCTTCACATCTTTGTTGGTGGCGTGATGCCCGACATTTATAACGACTGCACCTAAGTTATATGCGGCATTGAAAATCCAGCCGTCCACGCTATCACTATCGTCGGAAGCATCTCCCACTGTAGCGGGAATGACGGTATTGCTGACTGGGGTAGCAACCGTAGGCGTTGTGCCAGGGGTGTTTTCTTTATGAGCCGTCGCCATGATGTTCAAACTGAACGGACCAGAACTCATGGAATAGTTGATACCTTCATGACGATAGCCTTCGCCATGGCCCCACCATCCACCGTTGAAGTTAGTTTGATCCCAGTGGCGCGCGTTCAAATACGGGTTCCACTGATTACCGAGGGTCAACTTACCCCAACCGCCGCTGAGGTAAACGAGGTTGTGACGTTGGGTAAGAGCATCACCGCCATCAATTTCACGCTCAATCTTAAAGCCGGCGCTCATACCGTTGCCAAGGTCAGTTTCACCTTTGAAGCCGAAGCGACTGCTGGCAAAACCGTTATTAGCAGAATCTTCACCGACCGCACCAAGATTCCACGCACCATCATCACCTTTTTTGTCACCGTCTGTATACACCGCGCCGGCGACCACCCGGCCATAAAAAGTCGCTTCAGCGGCCGCAACCGACGCAAATCCGACAGCCCCCGCCATAGTTGTTGCGGCAATCGCCGCGAGTAGTTTCTTGTTCATGAAATAGTCCTCTGTTAGTGCATTTGCCGAGGACTGGTTTGCGAACAGGCGAAAAGCGGCTGGATTGGCGGAATCGGCGCCTTGAAATGCAGCCCGCCGCACGCGCCCACCCGCCCGATACTCTATGTCAACCAGTCTTTCACCCGACACCTGGTTGGCCTATCCACCCTCGACAGCGACCGCTTGTTGCGGTATCTTTACCACCACGCCAACCGGCCGGAGTTTCAGGTGCGTTTTCGCTGGTCCAAGGGGGCCGTGGCGATGTGGGACAATCGCGCCAGCCAGCACTACGCGGTGGCCGATTACGCCCGGCCTATCGCTGCATGAACCGGGTTACGGTGATCGACGACAAGCGCGCAGACGTGCATAACCAATGAAATTCGTCACTTATAATATTCAATACGGCAAGGGCAAGGACGGTCGAGTCGATCTCGGACGCAGCATCGACGCGATCGCCGGCGCCGACCTCATCGCCTTGCAGGAAGTGGAGCGGTTGTGTCCGCAGCGCGGCAATGTCGATCAGGTGCAGGTTATTGCCGACGGCTTGCGCGATTATTATTGGGTCTATGGCGCCGGTGTGGATGTGCACGTTGCCGGCGGCACGGCGGCGCAAAACGCGCGCCACCAGTTTGGCAATATGCTGTTGAGTCGCCAGCCGATTCTAAGTGCACGACACCACCTGCTGCCAAAGCGCGGCAGCACCGATGCGTTAAGCATTCAGCGTTCAACGATTGAGGCTACGGTGCAATGCGGCGCGCGTCTGCTGCGCGTGTACTCGGTTCATCTCACCCACTTATCATCCGCCACGCGGCTGCCGCAGGTCGAGGCGTTGTTGTCCTTTCACCGCAACGCCGTGTTTGAAGGCGCGCCAATTTCCGGCGACTTGCGCGGTTTCGATTGGGCGAATGGCGCGAGCGCCGGTGCGCAAATAGTTCCGGACCAGGCGATTATGTTGGGCGATTTCAACTTTCAGCCGCATTCGCCGGAGTATGATCTGCTGGTAGGACCAGTCAGCGACTACGGTGGACGCATTGCCAATCCCCAAGGTTTTGTCGATGCGTGGTGCGCCGCCGGGCATGACTTTGCTGGCGGTTTCACCAGCGATGTCAACGGCGAACCGGCGCGGCTGGATTATTGTTTTGTCAGCAACTCGCTACAACACCGGGTGCGCGATTGTTATGTCGATGACAACGCCATCGCCTCCGATCACTTTCCGCTGTGCACCGAAATTGACCTGTAACCAACCCGCCGGGTTGGCCGACGCCGGTTCACTCAAGTCGAGACGGTCTCGACCCCCGCCGTCATTCCGGCTCTCCGGCCCGCCATTATCAGGTTCACCCGCTAATAACGAACCAAGATAAGGTTGGTCAGGTCCCGCCTAAGCCCGCTCCACATACGCGCCGGTATCGGTATTCACCCTGATTTTTTCGCCGACGTTGATGAACACCGGCACGGTGACTTTGTGGCCGGTCTCCAGGGTTGCGGGCTTGCCGCCGCCCGAAGCGGTTTGGCCTTTTACCGCGCCGTCGGTTTCGCGCACTTGCAGCACCACCGTGGTCGGCAGTTCGACGCCGATGGGAATGTCGTTGTGAAAGTTGATGCGCACCTCGGTATTCGGCAACAAAAAAGGCGCCTGGGCTTCAAAATCTGCCGCCGCCAGCCCGATTTGTTCGTAGGTTTCGACATCCATAAAAACATGCGCCACGCCGTCGGCGTATAAATACTGCATCCGCCGCGGCTCGACCCGGGCTTTCTCGATTTTATCCTCGGAGCGAAATCGCTCGTTGAGTTTAGCGCCATCGCTGATACACTTCAGCTCCAGCTGGACGAAGGCGCCGCCTTTGCCGGGCTTGACATGGCTTTTCTTGAGCACGCGCCATAGCTTGCCGTGATATTCCAACAGGTTGCCGAGGCGCGCATCAAAGGCCGAGATTTTCATTTTGCAAAACGATTATGGGCGATTATGGGCAATTATGGGATTGACAAGAGCATGAATTGTATACTACTTGCAAACAATCAGCGGCATGACCAAAACCGCAGGCAATGCCTTTATAATACGCGCGCACGTCGATTAACCGCGCCGATGTTTGACGCCGTTTTTCAACGCATCCATTCTGCGTATCCATTCTGAGTGAGCGAACATTGCGCGTGACTGAAGCCGACAACAATTTTGACCGCAAAGCATTTCTGGACACGGCATCGGAAAAACCAGGCGTTTATATTTTCATCGACAGGTGCGAAAAAACGTTGTATGTCGGCAAGGCAAGCAACTTGAAAAAACGCCTGCAAAGTTATTTTAGAAGCGCCGGGCTGAGCCCGAAGACGAGGTTGATGGTGTCGAAAATCCAGCGCGCGCAAACCCAGCAAACCCGCACCGAAAGCGAGGCCTTGCTGCTGGAAAATAATCTGATCAAGGCGCACAAGCCGCGTTATAACATCTCCTTGCGCGACGACAAAAGCTTTCCCTATATTCGCCTGAGCGAGCAAGACCGGTTTCCAAGGTTTTCTTTTTATCGTGGCCGACGCCCGCGCCCGCACCAGTATTACGGGCCCTATCCCAACGCCGCCGCGGTGCGCGAAATGCTCGCGCAAATCCACAAAATTTTTCGTCTGCGGCAATGCAACGACGCTTTTTTTCGCAACCGCAGCCGCCCGTGCCTGCAGTATCAAATCAAGCGCTGCAGCGCGCCTTGCGTCGGGCGCATTGGGCGCGAAAATTATCTCGACGATGTGCGTCAGGCGAAAGCCATGCTGGGCGGCCGGGATTTTGCCCTGCTCGATGAACTGGCCGGCAAGATGGAACGCGCGTCAACCAAACTGGATTATGAAACCGCGGCGCACTACCGCGACCGCATCGCGCTGCTGCGACGCGCCACGGCCAAGCAATATGTTTCATCGGGACGCGCCAACGCCGATGTGGTAACGGTGGCGCTTGAGTCCGACAAGGTGTGTTTTGGGGTGGTATCGATCCGCCACGGGCGCAATCTGGGCGGCCGTTTCCACATCCAAAAAAACCCGCTGGATCTGGCCGCCGCCGAGCTGCTGGAAGCGTTTTTGCCGCAGAATTATTTCGGCTCAACCATGCCGGCGGAAATATTGCTCAGCGAAAAAATTGCCAGCAGAAGCGCTTTGCAACAGGTATTTTCAATTGAGAATAAAAGCAAGGTTGCCATCAAGCACCGTTGCCGCGCCCATCGCGCGCGCTGGATAGAATCGGCGCGCGTCAACACCGCCGATCACCTGCGCGCTCATCTCAACCAGCGCAGCCAGATTGATGCGCAGTTTGCGGCGTTGACGGATTTATTGTCTTTGGACGAAGTCCCGGCCCGGATTGAATGTTTTGACATCAGCCACACCATGGGCGAGCGCGCAGTCGGGTCGTGCGTGGTATTCGACCGCCAGGGCGCGGTCAAGTCGGATTATCGGAAATTCAATATTGCAGGAATCGAACCGGGAGATGATTATGCGGCCATGCAGCAGACCCTGGAACGGCGTTACAAACGGGTGTTGCAGGACGACGGCAAGCTGCCGGACCTGGTCATTATCGATGGCGGCAAGGGTCAGTTGAGCGTGGCCGCGCGGGTATTTGAGGAGTTGCAGATTCTGGGTTCAGTGGTGTTATTGGCGGTCTCCAAGGGCCGCGCACGCCGTCCTTGCGAAGAACAGCTTCACCTGTTCGGCAGCATGCGCGCTATAATGCCCGGCGCCATAATGCACAGCAAGGGGTCGGCGGCGCTGCATCTGATACAGCGCGTTCGCGACGAAGCCCATCGCTTTGCCCTTAGCGGACATCGTCAACGCCGCGCCAAGGCGCGCACCGACTCGCCATTGCAGCAAATCGAGGGCGTGGGCGCTGCACGGCGGCGCAATCTGTTAAGGTATTTCGGCGGATTGCGCGAGGTAACGCGCGCTGGCGAAGAGGACCTGGCCAAAGTCCCGGGAATCAGTTCGGCACTGGCGCAGCGAATTTATAACCAGTTGCATGATTAGCGCGCTCAATAAGGGGTTCCACCATTCCAGAGCCGGCGAGAATCCCTTAAACTCGCCGCGTTAAAATGAATCATCAAAATAGTTGGGCGGTGAGCGTAACGACAGCGGCAAAACAACCATGCTGAATATCCCAAATAGCCTGACCTTGTTGAGAATCCTGCTGATCCCGGTATTGGTGATTGCTTACTTTTGGTCATCGGAAAAAAGAGAGCTGATAATCACCAGTGTATTTGTGCTCGCGGCAGTAACCGATTGGTTAGACGGATTTCTTGCAAGAAGGCTGAATGCAACCTCGCTGCTCGGCGCTTTCCTGGATCCGGTGGCGGATAAACTGATCGTCTCCAGCGCGCTGGTGCTGTTGGTTTCGGATTCCGCGGTGCTTGGCCGAGTGTTCCACCCGATGCCGTTTGCGGTTGCGGTATGCGTCATTATTGGCCGGGAAATCGTGATTTCCGCTTTGCGCGAATGGATGGCGGAACTCGGGGAACGGGGTATGGTGGCGGTGGGGGTGTTGGGAAAGGTCAAAACCGTATTTCAAATGGTCGCCATCGGGCTTTTGTTGTACGCCAAGCCTATAATGGGCATACCCGTGTTTCGTGTCGGCGAGATCGCTTTTTATTTTGCCGCCATACTCACCCTGTGGTCAATGTGGGTTTATTTAAAGTCAGCGATGCCCTATCTGCTGGAAAAGGCCAAGTCAGAATAAAGCGGGGCGGAAAAATTCAATGACTTTGCTATTGACACTGCCCTATGCTTGAATAGAATCAACACCCCCTCAAGTTGACTATGGCGGTATGTCGGATATGCGGGAATAGCTCAGTGGTAGAGCACAACCTTGCCAAGGTTGGGGTCGCGAGTTCGAGTCTCGTTTCCCGCTCCATATCGGGTTTGTTGGTCAGGGGCTGAGTGGCAGAGTGGTTATGCAGCGGCCTGCAAAGCCGTTGACCTCGGTTCGATTCCGGGCTCAGCCTCCAGGTCATATAGCAGGTCATATCATTAAAGCAGGCGGCGTTTGCCCGGGTGGCGGAATTTGGTAGACGCAAGGGACTTAAAATCCCTCGATGGCAACATCGTGCCGGTTCAAGTCCGGCTCCGGGTACCATGCCGACAAAAATAAAGCCTCATATATTGGGGATTTATTTTACGCCGAAATTGCTATACTGCGTAGAGTCTATGACTCAAATGGCTTATTTCCACTCCCTTATGTATCAGTTTAGAAACATATTGTACTGCGCGAGTATAATCGATTAATATACGCCTAACATGGCTCTGGATTAAACCCATAAAAAGAACCGCAAACACAATGCGGGATGGTTGATTGCTGGTGATGCGAATGAAATGAATTGGATGTTATGAAAATTGCTGAAGAAAAAACAGCTAAGTTTGAGGCACTTGATAAAATTGGATGGGACTTTGCAGAAGCATTGACAAACAATGCAACAAATGCAATGCACCCATACCCCGCAAAATTCATTCCCCAGATTCCAAGAAACTTCATCAGGCAACTATCAGACAAAGGAGATACAGTTTACGATCCATTTTTAGGTAGCGGAACAACTGCTGTTGAAGCAAATATTTTAGGGCGCGATGCGATTGGAAATGATGTTAACGAACTTGCGGTTCTAATTTCAAAAGTTAAGACAACACCTATTCCAAACAAAAAGTTTTTACTGATTGATGATCTATTGCACAAAATATATATTCGTATTGACTTGCTATATTCAGGAGGGAAAAAGGACATAAAGAAACCTGATATTATGAATCTTAATATGTGGTTTGAGGATTTTGTAATAGATGAACTTGCCATAATCAAGGAAGAGGTTGAAAAATTAAATGACCAAGATTTAATTAATTTTTGTTATGTGTCGCTTTCGGGAGTAATTATTAATGTTTCGAAACAGGATAGCGACACGCGATATGTAAGAGTTCAGAAAACAATCAATTATTTTGACACTTATAATAAATTCTCAAAGCGAATCAATAAATTGAGAAAAATTATTGCATCATCAAACGAGTTCATCAAAAACGGAAAATCTGTTTTTAAAGTTGCTGATACTCGAATAGGAAATATTTTCGAAGAAAATTCTGCCGACTTATCAGTAACTTCCCCACCATATCCCAATGCTTATGACTACCATCTGTATCACAAATACAGGTTATTTTGGTTGGGCATGAATCCACATAAGCTGCGTAGGTCTGAAATCGGAGCGCACGCTGACTATTCAAAGAAAAACGGACCTAACGAGTTCGATTTCATGAAAGATATGGAAAAATGTTTATTGAACACAGCCAATATTCTTAAACGAAATGGCTATTTAGTTTTTGTGATTGGTGACTCAATTTTGAAAGGGAGAAACATTAAGAATAATGAAATACTGAAACAAGCAGCCTTAAACACCGATTTCAACTTTGTAACCGAGTATTCAAGAAATTTAAAGTCAAACAGAAAATCTTTCAACCCGAAAATCGGAAATATAAAAACTGAAAAAATTTTAATATTCAAGAACTTAAAATAATCATGTTTGAATATCAAATTGACTTTTCAAAGTACAAGTTAAGAGACTATGAGAAAGAACTCGCCTTAAGGGAGTTTGAAAACCAGTTTCCAACAGTAAGGGACAAATCGATAAATGAGAGTGGAATTTCCTTTACAACAAATAAACTTCTGGACGAACAAAAATTAAAGAAACTTACTTTTTACAGTGAATTTCACTATCAAAATGGGCAGTTCGAAAAAATAAGCATTCTAACCGATCAAACATTGGTTGAGAATTGCCGTAAATCTAAACAAAAAGACTTATTTGAGGATATTAAACCGAACAAAACACGGGAAGTTCGTTATTTGACTCATTCGGCTCACGAATACAAAGGTAGATTTTACCCACAGCTTGCAAAAGCATTTATGAATTATGCTTGTATCAAAAAGGGCGACACAGTTTTGGACCCCTTTTGTGGGAGCGGGACTACATTAGTTGAAAGTTTCTTGTTTGGCGCAAATGCCATTGGCGTTGATATTAACCCGATCGCTTTCTTATTGGCTAAAGCAAAAGTGAAAAGCCTTTTGTTAGAACAAAAAGATTTAATGCAAGTAAGCAAGTCATTTGGAAATCTAAAAGAAAATTATGATTGGGAAGAAATTAAATTTAAAGAATGCAACAATTATCTTGATATTGAGTATTTACAAAATTGGTTTCCTGAGCACAATCTAAAAAAAATAATTTTAATTCAAAATATTATTAAAAAATTGCCTACCGAAACAGCGGAACTATTTGCAAAAGTTGTATTGAGCAATATGTTAAAGGAGTTTTCATTTCAAGACCCCTCACAGCTAAGAATAAGACGGCGTCCAGACGCCCCTCCTGAAAACCTTATTGAAACATTTAAAAAAAATCTTAATGAACAAATCGAGATACTTGAAAAATTTCAGTCACTAAACCGCTTTAAGTTAAATTCCAACGTGCAGAATTACTTGGGTGACGTTAGAAGTTTGATGGAAAGCACAAACCTAAACAAAAATTCAATTGATGTTGTTATTACCTCTCCGCCTTATGCGACCGCTCTTCCTTACGTGGATACAGACCGTCTATCCTTGTTTGCTTTTGGATACACAGATAGAAGTAGTTTCAGAAAACTGGAAAAATCTTTAATTGGCAATAGGGAAATCACAAAATCAAATCGATTGATTCTTGACAAGGAACTTGAGTCCAATTTTAAATCTTCTGTTTTGCCGAAAGACGTGGTTTCTTTGTTGAAAAAAATCTATTTACTCAATGTAAATTCAGATGTTGGTTTCAGAAGGAAGAACACCGCTGCTTTACTTTATAAATATTTCATGGATATGCGGATCGGAATTGAGAAAGTTTCCTATGTGTTAAAGAAAGGAAAACTTGCATTTTTTGTTGTAGGCAATAATCGCACAACAGCAGGAAAGGAAAATATCAATATCGCAACAGATGATTTTATTGGTTTAATTGCAGAACAAAGCAATTTTGAATTAATTGAAAAGATTTCCATGTCAGTTCAAAAGGGCTATATGATTCATTCAAAAAATTCAATAAACACAGAATCAATTTTGATTTTACAGCGAAAATAATAATGGAGTTAACACTTTTTACACACGAAAACGTGGTTGGCGAAGAAGTTTCCAAAGCGTTGAAAAACGGAAAATATACAGATTTTAAAGTTGCGGTTGCATATTCAAGAAATTCTGGAATTAGCAGAATCTACAATGAACTTGCGGAGTTTTCAAATAACGGAGGCACAACATCTGTAATTGCAGGCATTGATCAAGGCAATACTTCATATCAAGCATTGATAAATCTCAAAACTTTTGCGAAAGACAATTTATTTATACACCATGATAGAAATTTGGCTATCACTTTTCATCCGAAAATATATATGTTTGGAAACAAGGAAATAGAAAAAATAATTGTTGGTTCATCCAATTTCACGGCGGGCGGGCTATTTTTAAACTATGAAGCGAACATTGGTGTAACCATTGATGATTCAAAAAACGCACTAAATTTTCAAAAGCAAGTTATTCGCTATTGGGATGAGCTTTTAAAAGAAGAAAATACAAAAAAATGTGAATCTAACTTGCTTGAGATGTTGCTGGCTAGAGGTTCTATTGTCGATGAGCGAAAACAGAAACCCTTTCAAAAAATTATAGAAGAGATTTCTGATTTACCTTTCAAAAAAAGAGAGAAATTAAGGTTTTTACCACCAGTTGCTGGCGCATCTGTAATTGCCCCATCGTTGAAAGAAAAATTTGCAATGACTCTTTCTGGGTTTGATGTAAGTGCAAAAAGTCAGGATCCAGTTATTTTGATCCCACTTGCTGCCCTAAAGGAAATGCCAATTTTTTGGAACTGGCCGATGCTTTATACTAATTCTGGCGCAGGTTATCCTCAGTTATATGCAACTGCAACTATTACGATTGATGGGAACACTTTTAAAGACCAGCATATTCGCATCTATTACTACGACGGGAAAAAAGAATTCCGGCTACAATGTGAGGTAATAAAAAGAAATGGAAAGCAAGGCGACATTATATACATTCACAGAAACTATAACGATTCGTTAGAGTTTGAAATTGAACTTATGAGAAGAGGATCAACCAGCTTTAATACAATACGCGCATTGTTGGTAAATAAAGCAAGCACACAGAAATATTTTACATACTATTAAACTTGGTGAATAGACTAAGCATCATTATTTGCCGCTTATTCCAAGACAACGATACTATAAGAAATATGTCCTATGGATACCTATAATGTCCACATGTTTAGTTATCGAAACATCTGTTCCGACCCTAACATTCAGTAATGGCTGAAAAACACTATATCAACGCACAGGAACTCCTGGAGGACTCGTACCAGCTTGGCGCGGAAATTTTGCAAAGTGAATTTCGGCCGGATTTTATAGTCGGGATTTGGCGCGGCGGATCGCCGGTGGGCATCGCGATACAGGAAATGCTGGAATATTTTGGTGTCACCACCGACCATATCAGCGTGCGCACCTCGCTTTACACCGGAATATCCGCTTCCGGCAACAGCGTTCGAGTGCATGGTTTGGGTTATTTGACCAAGAATCTCAATGCCGAAAACGCATTGTTGATCGTTGATGATGTTTATGACTCCGGGCGCAGCATCCGGGCGGTCATCGACCAACTTGCCGAAAGAACCCGGCGCAACACCCCGGCGCAAATAAAAATAGCCGTGCCGTGGTTCAAGCCCGGGAATAACAAGACCGACCGAGAACCCGATTATTATTTGCATACCACTGACAAATGGTTGGTGTTTCCGCACGAAGTTCAGGGTTTGAGCAAAGCCGAATTAAAATCTGGCAAAGGAAAACTATACGATATAATCCAAAGTGTGCGAAACTAACATTTTCCAAAACCAGTTTCCAAAACAAGAGGGTCGGTTCATTATTATTATGGCGGCATTATTATGGCGCGAATAATCCACCGAGTACGCCCATAGAATGGTGCAGCCACGGTTTGCACCCAACGTAATAAATAAGTGAATTTTTGTCGCAGGCAGAACATGCTTTTGAGAAAAAATCACCCTAAAATAGGCCTCTTTCTTTAGCGAGCCTTATCATTAGCGAGACGATGCCATGGTAGATGAATACGATGATGATGATTTAGATTTATCCGCGTTGCCCAACGACGAGTTGGTCGAGCAGATGCACGATGATCTCTATGACGGGCTGCGCGAGGAGATTATGGAAGGCACCAATATCTTGTTGGGACGCGGCTGGAGCGCATCGAAAGTCCTTGACAACGCATTGGTGGAAGGCATGCGCATCGTCGGCATCGATTTTCGCGACGGCATTTTATTTGTGCCCGAAGTCTTGATGTCGGCCAACGCGATGAAGGGCGGCATGGAAATCCTGCGCCCGCTGTTGGCCGAGACCGGCGCCGAACCGATCGGCAAAATGATCATCGGCACGGTCAAGGGCGATATTCACGACATCGGCAAAAACCTGGTGGCGATGATGATGGAAGGCGCCGGCTTCGAGGTCATCAATCTCGGCATCGACAATCCGGTGGAGAATTATCTTGAAGCCATCGAACAGCATAAGCCCGATATTATCGGCATGTCGGCGTTGCTGACCACGACTATGCCTTATATGAAAGTGGTCATCGACACTCTGGTCGAAAAAGGCATGCGTGATGACTATATCGTCTTGGTTGGCGGCGCGCCGCTGAACGAGGAATTCAGCGCGGCCATCGGCGCCGACGCTTATTGTCGGGATGCGGCTGTGGCGGTGGAAACCGCTCAGGCGAAGATGGCGGAAAAACGCGCCGCCTGATTTAATTCGATTGAAGCGGCCCCGTTTTCAACTGCCAGAATCACCGGAGTCACCTCCCGCGATGTCGCCCAGCCCCCAGTCGGTTTTGGCTCAGCCGGTTTTAGCCCAGTCGGTTTTAGTGATTGCCTGCGGCGCGCTGGCGCACGATTTGGTGCGCATCAAAAATCTCAATCAGTGGCGGCATATGGACATCCAATGCCTGCCTGCCGAATTGCACAACCATCCGCAGAAAATCCCCGAGGCGGTGCGCGAAAAAATCCGTGAAAACCGCGGCAAATACCGCCGCATTTTCGCCGCCTATTCCGATTGCGGCACCGGCGGGCTGCTGGATAAAATGCTTGCGCGCGAAAGGGTCGAGCGATTGCCCGGAGCGCATTGCTACGAGATGTTCGCCGGCGCAAAAAAATTCGGGCAACTGCATGAAGCCGAACTCGGCACCTTTTATCTCACCGATTTTTTGGCCACGCATTTCGACCGCCTGATTGTCAAGGGCTTGGCGCTGGATCGATTTCCTCAACTCAAGGATCAATTTTTCGGCAATTACAAAAAACTGGTCTATCTGGCGCAACTCGATGATAGGGCAATTGATGAAAAAGCCCGCAACGCCGCCAATTATCTGGACCTGGAATACCAGCGAATTTTGACCCGCGATCAACACCTTGAATCGGCCTTGTCGGTGCAAATTGGCAGCGTCCGGCAACGTGCCCGACAAACTGAAATGCGAACCTGAAATGGCTAAACTAATCACCGTTTATTGGCGCGACATCCCAGCGCAAATTATCGCCAAGGAGCGGCGCGACAGCGTCAAGATCAAACTCTCCGAGCGGTTTTCCGATGCCATCGACCGAGCGGCCATGCGCGCTGGAGTGATCGGTTCAGATGCCTATCTCGAAGAATGGAGCAGGGTCAGCGTCAATTGCGGCGATGATTTACGCGCTGAAGCGCAAGCAGCGGCAGAGAAAATCGAGGCGGCTTATGACAAAGACCGGCTAATGGCGCTGATTCTCAACAAGGGCGACGAGCCGAATAAAAAGTGACTAACCAATGGCAGACTTAAACATCAAGCCGAATGCGCTGTTCACGGCCGATAATTTGTATGTGCTGAACGGAATGAACAGCGACTGCATTGATTTGATTTATCTCGACCCGCCGTTTAACAGCAAGCGACTGTATAAAGCGCCGATGGGTAGCAAGTCGGCCGGCGCCGCTTTCTATGACATGTGGACTTGGCAGGATGTGGACGCGGCGTTGATGTCGCGCTTGACCGACGAGCATCCGCATTTGGTGGACTACATTACTTCCATTGAGAAATCGCATAGCAAGGCAATGATGGCTTACATCGCGTATATGGCGCAACGCCTGTTTGAAATGCAGCGCGTGTTGAAGCCGACCGGCAGTATTTATTTGCATTGCGACCCGACCGCAAGCCACTACCTGAAGGTGATTATGGATTTCATCTTCGGGCGGATAAATTTTCGCAATGAAATTATTTGGTGTTATTCGGGACCGTCGGGCGCCAAACGCAATTTCCCTGCAAAGCACGATATTATTTTGCGTTACGCGAAAAGCGAAGAGTGGATTTTCAATGCTAATAAGGCGCGTGTTCCACATAAGCGGCAAACGGTGTCTACGGGAGCGACTGGCATGGCAGGTGGCAAACGTAGCTTTGAAGAAATCAGAAAATACGAAGCACTTAGCATCAAGCAAGGAAAAGTGGTAGAGGATTGGTGGGTTGATATTGGTAGCGGTAGTCACATACCGAAACAAGAACGCACCGGCTACCCGACGCAAAAACCGCTGGCATTGTTGAACCGAATCATCAAAGCATCGAGCAACGAGGGAGATGTGGTTCTTGACCCTTTCTGCGGCTGTGCTACAACTTGCGTTGCGGCGCAACATTGGCACCGCAAGTGGATTGGCATTGACCTGTCGCCAACAACCGCGGATTTGATACGCGATCGGTTGGCGAATGATGTCGGCGAGTTGTTCAATGCCTTCATCCATTTTACCGATTTACCGAACCGCAAGGATGTTAAATACATGTCCAAAAAGGAGGCGAAGCCGTTGTTGTATGGCGAGCAAGGCGGCGACTGCAACGGCTGCAAAATCCATTTTCCGATTGACAATTTTGATGTTGACCACATCATTCCGCAGTCAAAAGGCGGCGGGGATTTCAAGGGAAACTACCAACTGCTGTGCGGCAATTGCAACAGCATAAAAGGCAACCGTCCGATGGAATATCTCATTACCCGAATTGAAGCCCGCGCGGCGCAGCGTTCCGTGTTTGGAGAAAAATCTTCGTTGCGGCTAACTAAAACCGATTAGCGCGATCATTCTTAATAGAGCATCATCATGACCGACACCATCATCAGTTCTGCGAGCAAGGAACTAAAAATCGGGCACGAGCAGCCGTTCGTGATTATCGGCGAAAGAATAAATCCCACCGGCCGCAAGATTCTCGCTGAGGAAATGAAAAATGGTGATTACAGTCGGGTCGAGGCCGATGCGCTGGCGCAAGTGGTGGCCGGCGCGAAGATGCTCGATATCAACGCCGGCATCCCATTGGCGGACGAGCCGCGCATTTTGGCCGAAGCGATTCAATTGGTGCAATCGATTACCGATGTGCCGCTGTCCATCGATTCATCCATTGTCGCAGCGCTGGAAGCCGGGCTGGAAGTGTATCAGGGCAAGCCGTTGCTCAATTCGGTCACCGGCGAGGACGAGCGGCTGGAAGCGGTTTTGCCGCTGGTGAAAAAATACGGTGCGGCGGTGGTGGCGATCTCCAATGACGAAGCCGGCATCTCGGAAAATCCCGATGATCGGTTTGAGGTCGCCAAGAAAATTATCGAGCGCGCCGCCGACCACGGCATTCATTATAGCGACATCGTGGTCGATCCATTGGTGATGCCGGTCGGGGCGGTAAATAGCGCGGGCCGACAGGTTTTGCATTTGGTCAGGCGGTTGCGCGAGGAGTTGAAAGTGAACACCACCTGCGGCGCCTCGAATTTTAGTTTTGGCATTCCCAACCGCAAGGGCATGGACGGGCATTTCTTGAGCATGGCCATCGCCGCGGGCATGACTTGCGCGATCACTAATCCGCTGCACGAGGAGGTGATGCAGGCGGTGATGAGCGCGGATGTGGTCATGGGGCATGACAATAACTGCGCCAAGTGGCTGAAGAAATACCGCCAGCCCGCCGATGAAAATGCCGGCGCCGGCGCGCGCGGCGGCAGGCCGGGCAGACGGCGACGGGTCCGCAGATGACGCAGATGAACACAGATGTTTAAAAAATTAGGTTCAAGATACTTTAAGGTATAGTGAAATGGTCATAACTAATTGTTCTATAAATGAAAACAAGCATGTCATTCGTTGCCGAATTTCGGAGAATAAATTCAGGGCGATTCCACGGCTGTTTTGCCTTGATATCGAGGCTTGCAAAGTCGCACAAATCACCGGCATCTCTGGCCCGGCGACCAGCCGATTGCATGCTCAAATCAGGCAACGCATCGCCGGGCAATGCGAGCGTATGTGTTCACTAATTCATTGCCCGTTGTGTTCCTTTCCATCGGTGTTTTAGCGCCGCCCTCTCGGTCGTCATTCTCGCATCAAACGGCGCGGCATCAAAGCAAAGGAGTCCGGCTACGCCGGACGGCATATTCCACTGGATTGCCCGGAACAAGCCGGGCAATGACGACCCTTATTTGTCATTCTCGCCGAAGGCGGGAATCCAGTTAAATATCTGTCACGCGTAGCGTGACTCTTTTTGGCATCCGGCTTTGCCAGACACAAACCGGCGGCTACGCCGCAAATGAGTTCGGCTACGCCGAACGGTTTAATAACTGGATTGCCCGGCCAATAATAATCATATGGGCCGGGCAATGACGACCCTTATTTGTCATTCTCGCCGCAGGCGGGAATCCAGTTAAAACATGTCGTCCGGCGTAGCCGGACTCCTTTGAAAGAGTGTGAGTCTCGCTTCAATATGCGCCACGAAAATGGGTGTCAATATCTGCTAAAATCTATCCGAAATCGACCGCTTAAAGTATCTTGAACCAAAAATTAATACTAAATTTGTGAAAATCTGCGACATCTGCGGATAAAAATAATAGCATTCAATTTGTGAAAATCCGCGGATAAAAAAAGCAACCTGAAGATGACCCCGACTTCACCGCCCGACACGCTCCAAGTGGTGTTCACGCCGTCCGGCAAGCGCGGGCAGATCGCTCGCGGCAAGTCGGTGCTCGCGGCTGCGCAGCAACTCGGCGTCGACCTTGATACGGTTTGCGGCGGGCGCGGGATTTGCGACCGTTGCCAGATTGATCACAGCGTCGGCGAGTTCGCCAAGTTCAACATCCATTCCAAGCCCGACCATCTGTCGCCGCCGAGCGCTAGCGAGCAGGAGTTTTTCCCCGCGGGGACAGCAGCCACGCGCCGTCTCGGCTGCCAGGCAAAACTGCTCGGCGATGCGGTCATCGACATCCCGCCGGAGAGCCAGGCGCACCGTCAGGTGGTGCGCAAGCGGCTGGATGTGCATAACATCACCTTGAACCCCGCGGTGCGGCTGCATTACGTCGAAGTCCCGCAACCCAACATGCACGACCCCAGCGGCGATTTGCAGCGGCTGCGCGATGCGCTGGAGTTTGACTGGGGGCTGACCGACATCGCGTTTGATTTTCACTTGCTCGGCGCGTTGCAATCGACGCTGCGCCAAGGCGACTGGAAAGCGACCGTCGCCATCCACGCTGAGCGGCGCGCCATCGCCATTTGGCCCGGCATCAAAAACAAAGTGTATGGCGTCGCCGTCGATGTCGGCTCGACCACGATTGCGGCGCATCTGTGCGACCTGACCAGCGGCGAAGCGGTCAGCTCGGCCGGGCGCATGAATCCGCAAATTCGGTTTGGCGAAGACTTGATGAGCCGGGTTTCCTATGTGATGATGAATCCCGGCGGCGACGCCGACATGACGCGCGCGGTGCGCGAGGCGTTGCACGGCTTGGTCGCGGACTTGGCGACGAGCGCCAACATCGACATCAACGATGTGCTGGACCTGACGCTGGTCGGCAATCCGGTGATGCACCACTTGCTGCTTGGCATCAACCCGATAGAGTTGGGCGGCGCGCCCTTTGCGCTGGCGACCGACCAGGCGCTGGACTTGGCCGCCCGCGATTTGGAGTTAGGTCTAAGCCCCGGCGCGCGCGCGTATGTTTTGCCGTGCATCGCCGGGCATGTGGGCGCCGATGCCGCGGCTGCGACCTTGTCCGAAGCACCGTATGAGCGCGACGAACTGACCTTGTTGGTGGATGTCGGCACCAACGCCGAGATCGTGCTCGGCAATAACAAAAGGATGCTCGCGGCCTCCAGCCCCACCGGGCCGGCCTTCGAGGGCGCGCAAATCAGCGGCGGCCAACGCGCCGCGCCGGGCGCGATCGAGCGCGTGCGCATCGACCGCGAGACGCTCGAGCCGAAATATCAAGTGATCGGCTGCGAATTGTGGTCGGATGAAGCCGGCTTCGCCGAGGCGATCGCGTCCACCGGCGTGACCGGCATCTGCGGTTCCGGCATCATCGAAGTCATCGCCGAGTTGTTTCTCGCCGGCGTCATCAAGGCGGACGGCGTGATCGACGGCGCACTGGCGGCGAGGAGCGAACGCGTCCAGCCCGACGCCAAGACTTGGCGCTATGTGTTGCACGGCGATGGCGACCAAGGCGCGCGCGCGGTGAAAATCGCCATCACGCAGAACGATGTGCGCGCCATCCAACTGGCCAAAGCCGCGCTCTACGCTGGCGCGCGCTTGTTGATGGATAAGTTGAATGTCGATGCGGTCGACCGCATCCGCCTGGCCGGCGCGTTCGGCGCGCACATTGATGTGAAATACGCGATGGTGTTAGGCATGATACCGGATTGCAAATTGGCGCATGTCACCTCGGCCGGCAACGCGGCCGGCACCGGCGCCACGATCGCGCTGCTCGACACAGCGGCGCGGCGCGAAATAGAGGATGTGGTGCGGCGCATCCAAAAAGTTGAAACCGCGGTTGAGCCCAAGTTCCAGGATCATTTCGTCGACGCCCTCGCCATCCCGCACAAGACCGCGGCCTACGACAATCTCAAACTGGAAATCGACCTTCCTTCACCGTCACGCCCCAACCTTGATGCCGCCGCCGGCGGAAAACGCCGCCGCCGGCGCCGTGCTTGAATCCGCATGAGTTAAGGTCTGTCGAAAAATCTGTGCCGGGCATCATCCGCCAGGCAGGCCCTTTGGCGAACGCTACCGCCGAGCTGTTGCAATTCTGTGAGAAAGCCCTTGACAAATATAGGTACTATATGTATATTGTAAGTAACAGTACCTACTCTGTACCTACTCTGTGGATTTTTAACCCTGAACCGAACCAGGAGATTTCACCATGACCAGTAAATATGACCCTTTGCAGCAACACTTAAAAGCGCAATCAAGCGCGCATATCCTTATGTCGTTTGCGGAAATTGAACAGCTTTTGGGGTTTGATCTGCCGCCATCGGCGCGTAAACATCGTCCGTGGTGGAGCAACAATCCGAGCAATAGCAGGATCACAGAAGCGTGGCTGAGCGCTGGCTATCAAAGCGCCAAGGTTGATATGGCGGCGGGTTGTTTGGTGTTTCGTCGTCAGCAACAAAACCCATCGCCATTTTCCGCTGGCTGGAATGACGCGAGCGGTGCGGAAAAGAGCAAATCCTTTTATGGCTGTATGCAGGGGATGATTACGATTTTAGATAACCATGACCTGACTGCGCCGGCTGACCCTGATTGGCGGCAACAAACCGAGGGCATCTAGTGGCTGCGCCTTTATTGCTCGACACTTGTGCGGTTATTTGGAGTATGAGCGGCGCGAAAATGACCGATGAGTCGCTTACCGCCATTGCCGCGGCAAGCACGGAAAAGATGGCTTTGTCCATGTCGCCTATTTCAGTTTGGGAGATTGGCTTGCTGGTGTCTAAAGGGCGTTTGGCTTTTTCAGTTGAAGATTGGTTTGATGCATTGATCTCGCATTCAGGGCTGATGCTTGCCGAGATGCCGCCCGAGGTGCTGATTGCTTCATCGTTTTTGCCCAATGACGCACCCAATAATCCCGCTGACCGCATTATTCTTGCGACCGCGCGGCGGTTTGGATTGCAAATTGTGACACGCGACCAAAAGATTCTTGAATACGCCCGCAAAGGTCATGCCGCTTATCTGGAGTGCTGATATTCCATCTCCTGACTAGCCATCGCGCTGCGGCATCAATAGTTTGAATCCGCGAAGGAGTTCTTGCGCTTTTCGATAAACTCCAGCAACGCCTCGTCGATGGCCGGGTCGAGTTCGGGCGCGACATAATCATTCAGCATTTGTTTCCATAGCTTGTTCGCGCGCATCACGGCGTCCATTGAACCTTCGGATTGCCATTGCTCAAAACTGTTGTTGTCGGCGATATTGGAGCGATAAAAAGCGCTCTTGAAATTATTTTGAGTATGCTCGCAGCCGAGAAAATGCGTGCCCGGTCCGACTTCCCGAATCGCGCTGAGCGCCTGGGCGTTTTCCGACAGATTAACGCCTTGCGCGAAAACCTGCATCATGCCCAACTGATCGGCGTCCATCACCAGTTTTTCATAGCTCGATGCCAGCCCGCCTTCCAGCCAGCCTGCGGCATGCAGCACGAAATTCACGCCCGCGGTCAGCGTCGGCAGCAGCGTGTTGGCGCTTTCGTAAGCGGCTTGGGCATCGGGGATTTTTGAGCCGCACAGCGAACCGCCGCTGCGAAACGGCACGCCCAGGCGGCGCGCCATAGAGGCACAGCCGTTAAGCACTAAAGACGGCTCCGGCGTGCCAAACGTCGGCGCGCCGGATTGCATGGAAATGGAGCTGGCAAAGGTGCCGAATATGACCGGACAGCCCGGGCGGACAAGTTGGGTGAACGCCATTCCGGCCATGGCCTCGGCCAGGATTTGCGCCATGGTGCCGGCTGCGGTGACCGGCGACATCGCCCCGGCCAGGATGAACGGCGAGATGATGCTGGCTTGATTATTTCTGGCATAGACTTCAGACGCGCCCAGCATGGTCTCGTCGTAAGTCATCGGCGAGTTGGCGTTGATTAGATTGACCAGCACGGTGTGGTCGTCGACAAACTGCTCGCCGAACAAAATCTTGCACATGTCCACGCTGTCCTGCGCGCGCTCCGGCTGCGTGACCGAACCCATGAACGGCTTGTCGCTGTACTTGATGTGGCTGTACACCATGTCAAAGTGGCGCTTGTTGACCGGCAGGTCGGTCGGCTCGCACACGGTGCCGCCGGAGTGGTGCAACGTCGGCAGCATATAGGCCAGTTTCACCAAGTTGCGAAAATCCTCGATCACGGCGTAGCGCCGCCCACTATCCAGATCGCGGATAAACGGCGGGCCATAAACCGGCGCAAACACCGTGTGCTTGCCGCCGATAGTGACATTGCGCGCCGCATTGCGCGCCTTTTGCTCAAATATTGCTGGCGCGGAATCCTGGATAATTTTGCGGCACATGCCGACCGGAAACCGAACCCGCTGACCGTCTATATCCGCGCCGGCTTGCTTAAACAGCTTTAACGCCGGTTCATATCTAAAATCAATGCCGATTTCGCGCAGGATGGTGTCGGCATTTTTTTCGATCAGCGCCAGCCCTTCCTCGCCCAGCAGTTCATACTCGGGAATCTTGCGCGTGATGAACGGTGTTATGACCGGCGCAGCGGTTTTTTCGACTTGCTGTCGGCTTCGCCGACCGCCTCTTTTTTTTGCTCGTTGTGACATGAAATTAGGGTAATTTGGCTTATGAAAACGGTAAGTATGGGAGCTGCGAATGTTACCACAAATCATAACACGACCTCGGTATAATCGATTCGCCAACCAGGTTATCAAGCGGCCGCCTCAGGTATAATCGGCGTTGCGCTCGTGTTTCCATGACTTGATTGATGCCCGATAAAAATACCCCCGGCGACTTCGCCGCAGACGAAATGGACTCGCTGGCAGTTAAATCAGCGCAACAGGATGCCGCGCAATGCTGAATAAACTGCAACAAGGCTGGCTGCGCGCCCGGTTATTGAACTATTTGCTGGCGCCGATTTCGTGGTGCTATGCGGTGTTGGCCAGGTTGCGGTACGGTTGCTATCGGGCCGGAATATTCAAGTCCCGCGTGCTGCCCCGGCCGGTGATCGTGGTCGGCGGCATCAGCGTCGGCGGCAGCGGCAAGTCTCCGCTGGTGATCGCGCTGGTTAATCATCTTAAGGAAAAAGGCTTCAAGCCAGGGGTCATCGCCCGCGGCTATGGCGGCAAGTCGGCGTTTTGGCCGCGAGCAGTGAATCAAGCCACCTGCGCGCAACTGGTCGGCGACGAGCCGCAATTGATTTTCGAGCAGTGCGATGTCCCCGTAGTCGTCGGTCCAGACCGAGTGCGAAACGGCTACTATTTGCTCGATGGCATGAACGGCAACGGCAATTGCGATATCGTGATCAGCGATGATGGCTACCAGCATTTTGCGCTAAAGCGCACCGTTGATATCGCGGTCGTTGACGGCCAGTACGGATTCGGCAATGGGTGGTGCTTGCCCGCGGGCCCATTGCGCGAGCCAATAGCCGCGCTCAAACGCGCCGATATTGTGGTGATCAACGGCCAATCCACTGAAGAATTGCTGCGCCACATACCGGCCTGTTGCCCGATCTATCACATGAGCATGGAGTTGCAGGAGGCTTATAATCTTGCCGACAACCGCCGTCGAAAATTATCGGAGTTTTCAAACCGCCCGGTGCATGCGGTGGCCGGCATTGGCAATCCGTTGCGGTTTTTCTCCCAACTTGAGCAAGCCGGCCTTGACATCATCCCCCAGGCTTTCCCCGACCACCATAGATTTACCGAGCATGACTTGTCTTTCGCCGATAACCGCGAGGTGCTGATGACCGAAAAAGACGCGATAAAATGCCGCGGCATGTCGGTTGCAAAAAATATTTGGGTGGTGCCCGCGAAACTCCGCGTCGATGAAGAACTCTATCTGCGCGTCGAAGCGCTTATTGGCAAAGGTCATTGGTGATGGCGGATTTTCATGTCATCATCCCGGCGCGCTATGCCTCGCGCCGGCTACCCGGCAAGCCGTTGCTCGATATCGGCGGCAAACCGATGCTCCAGCATGTGCTCGAAAGATGCGGTCAAAGCGCCGCTAAAAGCGTTATTGTTGCGACCGATGATGCGCGTATTGCTGATGCAGTGACCGGCTTTGGCGGCGAAGTGGTGATGACCTCTCCGCGGCATCGCTGCGGTAGCGATCGTATTGCCGAAGCGGCCACGGCACTTGGCTTAAAAGACGATGCCATGATCGTCAATGTGCAAGGCGATGAGCCCGACATGCCGGCCGCATTGATTGACCAGGTCGCGCAAGCGTTGGCTGATGACGCCGATGCGGCTATGGCGACCGCTTGCGCGCCGTTGGATGAGGTATCCCAGTTGACCGACTCGTCGGTGGTCAAGGTGGTCACCGACAACAGCGGCCACGCCATTTATTTTAGCCGAGCCGCTATCCCCTGGGTCGCCGGGGCGCGTGGCGAAAACTCATCCGACCTGGCGCCGCATGCGTTGCAACACCTGCGACGGCATCTTGGGATTTACGCTTATAGCACCGGCTACATACGGCTGTTCGCGTCCCGGCAAAGTTGCGCATTAGAAAACCTGGAAAAACTCGAGCAACTGCGCGCGCTCTGGCATGGCGATAAAATTTGTTGCGTTGATGCGGTGGCGGCGCCGAGCTCGGGAATAGATACTGAAGCGGACCTTGAAAGAGCCAGACAGAACGCGGATAAATTATTGGGTTAGCCGGTTATGGCTGTATTTGTTCAGGGTCATTAGGCAGCGGAGTTTTATACCGATTAGTCACGGATGCCCTATTATGCGCTTATGCGATACACTAAAAGGCAGATCGGAATAATGCCATGCTGGTGTTATCCGCCAAGAAAATTTAAAGCGGGAAAATCCAAAATGAAAAATGCAATGCACTTGAAATTTGTAAAGCCCCTTATTTTGACCTGTATTTTCACGTGTGCTTTGGTCGCAGTCCAATCAACGCTTGCCGCACAGAAAATCCACATTGGCATTCTTACCGATGGGCCGACACAAGGGTTTCAGCAAATCCATTCATTATTCATCGAGGAAATACTAAGGCTGACTGAAGGCGAGTTTGAGGTGCATTTTGAGTCAGCGCATCAACTGGACGGCAATTGGTCTGCGGAAAAAATTCGCGCCGCGCTTCAGCGGCTCCAGCAAAATGACCAGGTCGATATAATTCTGGCGTTAGGATTTGTATCCAGCCTGATCGCCGCGCGGTCACAAACAATCCCGAAGCCGACATTCGCGCCGCTGGTGCTGGATTCCAATTTGCTGAACCTGCCCAGGAATCTATCCGGGGATGGCGCCACCAGTGGCATCAAAAACCTCAACTACTTAACCGAAGCAGTGCGTTTCACCGATGACCTGATCGCGTTTCGGGAAGTCGTGGATTATCAACAGTTGGCGCTGGTGGTGGACCAAACGGTTTTCGAGTCGGTTGCCGAATTGGCGCAGCAGGGGAGTCGCTGGGCAAGCGAGACTGGTATCGAGCTGACTTATGTTTTGAACAGCGCCGCCGACGAGAACCTTGCTGACAAAATTCCCGGCCATGTCGATGCGGTGATGGTCGCCGCGATACCGCGACTGAGCCCGGCCGGACGCAATCAGCTTATCAAGGAACTGATACGCCGCAACCTGCCAAGTTATAGCTTAATCGGCGCCACTGCGGTTGAGCAGGGCCTGCTGGCAGCCTCCGCGCCGGATTCTGACTGGAATCGATTGGCCAGAAGAAATGCCCTGAATTTACAGGCGGTATTGCTTGGGGGAAATCCCGGCGACCAACCGATCTCTTTCAAGCACAAGCGGCAACTCACCATCAATATGGATACCGCCCGACAAATTGGCGTCGCTCCCCGATTTGATGTGCTCAGTACTGCGGTATTGCTAAACGAGGACGATCTATCGGGCGACACGCAATGGACTTTGTCAACCGTGGCGCATGAATCACTAAAATCGAATCTGGACATTCAGTCGAGCATCGCCGGGGTGAATGTGGGCTCGGAGCTGGAGCGACAAGCGAAATCGCGGATTGGTCCTCAATTCAACACTACTGTTGGCCTGGTTCAGCTCGATCCTGATGGTGGGAATGTCGCAGTTGCTCTTAATGCGAGTCAAATTATTTATTCCGAGGCCAGTCTAGCCAATATCGAAATCCAGCGCCTGGTTCAGCAGGCCAGACAATCGGCCCATCGGGCGGTGGAGCTGGATATCGTGCAACAGGCGACCGTGGGATTTTTGAATATATTAAAGTCTCAGACCTTAATCGATATCAGGCGGCGGGCGCTTAATTTGTCGCGTGCAAATCTGAATTTGGCCCGGGATAGAGTTCAGTTGGGCTCGGTTACGGCATCCGATGTCTATCGTTGGGAAAGCGAAGTGGCGACGTCCCGGCAAAGCGTGCTGGCCGCGCGCGCTCAACTTAATCAGGCGATGGACGCTTTGAATAGAATATTACACAGACCGATCGGCGAACGATTTAAAACCGTGCCGGCCTCGCTCGCGGACCCGACGCTAATGGTTAGCCGCCAGGATCTGGTCGAAATTATCGACAACCAGAAGTCGTTTGACAAGATGGGCCAGTTAATGATTTTTCAGGGCAAGAACAATTCCCCTGAATTAAAACAACTTCAATACCAAATCGCGTCTGCCGAGCGTCAACTGGTTTCTAATCGCAAGGCGTACTGGAGCCCGCAAGTCAGTGTCGCCGGGCAGGTCAGCCACACCCTCGATGAACACCCGAATCAGGGGGATTCCGAATGGCAGATTTCTGTTAACCTCTCGGTGCCGTTATATCAGGGCGGCGCGCGGCGTTCCAAGGTGAATCAATCCATTTATGAGTTGCATCAGTTAAATCTGCAACGCGAGTCGGTTGAACAGGCGGTTGAATTACAAGTGCGGCAAAATTTGCACGCGGTGCAGGCATCGTATCCAGCCATGGAGCTGGCCCAGATTGCGGCGCATGCGACCGAGAAAAACCTTGAACTGGTGCAGGATAATTACGCAAAAGGAGCGGTATCTATCAGCAATTTCCTGAATGCCAGGGATGCGTCTCTAAACGTTGAGCAAAACGCTGTCAATGCGGTATATGATTTCCTGATCGATCTGATGAACTTGCAACGCTCCACCGCGGCTTTTGATTTTTTCCTGGATGAGCAGGCAATGCAACGTTCGGTGGATGAAATCAAACGCTATATTGCCACACCCTAAAAATAGCAACCAAGGGACATAAACATGAATATCAGGACAAAATCAGGCACATATTGCCTACTGCTATCGATAATTTTGATGATGGCCGGATGCGAACAGACTACGCCTCCGGCCCCGACACCGATGCGCTCAGTACGTTATATCGAAGTTGCCGAAAATGATGCACAACGCGTGCGAACCTTTGCCGGGGTTTCCAAATCCGAGCAGGAAGTCAAATTAAGCTTCAAAGTTGCTGGCACATTGATCAATCTGGGGGTCGCCGTGGGCGATGCCATTGAGCCTGGCCAAGTCATCGCGCAAGTGGATGCCTCCAGCTACCAACTGCAACTACAACAAGCGCAGGCGGATCTCGCTCGGGCAACCGCTGAACAACGCAACGCCGATACGGCATATCAACGCACCCGCGACCTGTATGAAAACCAGAACGCTTCCAAGATTGATCTTGATGTCGCCAGAACCGCATTTGAATCCACTCAGGCACTGGTCGATGCGGCCCAGCGAGCGGTCGATTTGTCGCGGCTTAATGTTTCTTATGCCAAACTGGTTGCAAAAGAGGCCTGTTCCGTGGCCTCCACCAGTGCCGATGCGGGAGAAAATGTAGCCATTGGGCAGGAGATCGTGCGGGTTAATTGTGGCGATCAGCTAAAGGTCGATGTGTCGATTCCAGAAAGCCTGATTTCGTTATTCCGCCCGGGCATGGCGGCGATGGTTGAATTTGATTCGGTGGCCGATACCCGGTTTAACGGCGAGGTCACTGAAATCGGCGTTGCCGCGACCGGGACAACGTTTCCGGTTAGCGTGCGCCTGCTTGACCCCGCGGGCTTGCGTGCAGGCTTAGCCGCTCAAGTTGGGTTTCGCTTTTCTTCCGGCGCTACGTATCCTTCGGTGCCGACCACATCGGTTGCAGAAGATCAAAATGGTCGTTACATTTATTTGCTGATGCCAGGGGCCTCACCGGAACTCGCGGTAACCAAGCGGCAACCGGTGGAAGTGGGCAATATTGTGGCGGATGGGATTGAGATCGTGCGCGGTGTGAAGCCAGGGGACAAGGTGGTGACTGCCGGCGTATCCGTGATCCGAGATGGCTTGGTGGTCAAAGCAAACTGACCAAAGCAAACTAAACAGAGACCACTCGTGATAAGGGCCATTCATTGAACCTAACCGGTATCGCATCCACAAATCGAGTCATCGTTTTTGTTCTGGTAACATTGATGTCGTTATACGGCATCTTTGCCTTCTTTAACCTGCCCAAGCAGCAGGACCCGGGGTTCACTATCCGCGCCGCTGTGGTGACCACGCGGTTTCCCGGCGCCAGCCCGCTCAGGGTAGAGCAATTGGTGACCGATCGAATTGAGCGGGCGATTCAGGAGATGCCGGAGCTGGACAATGTTATCAGTGAATCGTTGCCGGGCCTGTCCTTTGTGACCGCGAATTTCAAGGAGAGTTATGCGGACATGCGCCCGCTATTTGACAAACTTCGCCGCAAAATTGAAGCCGTTGACGATCTGCCGCAGGGGATTAGCGGCCCCGCGGTCAATGATGAATACGGCGATGTTTTTGGCAGTGTGCTGGCATTGACCGGCGACGGCTACAGTTATGCCGAACTTAAAGCAGTCGCCGACGAGATCAAGGACGACCTGCTCAAATACAATGACATTGCCAAAGTGGAGTTACAGGGCGTTCAGGAAGAGGAAATTTTTGTTGAATACAATGTGGCGCGACTGAAGGAGTTGGGCATTTCGCCGCAACAGTTTGCCCAGCTGCTGGGCAGCGTTAATATTATTCGCAGTGGCGGTCAAATCCTGTCTGGGCGGGAGCGCATCACTCTCGAGCCCACCGGAAACTTTGAGACCATCAACGATCTTAAGCGCACCGTGGTTCAGATTCCCAATAGCAATAGCATTGTTTATTTCGAAGACATCGCTAATATCTATCGCGACTATGCGGACCCCGCTTCCAGTTTCGCGCGCTACAACGGCAAGCCTGCGATAATTTTCAGTATCTCCCTGAGGCAAGGCGGCAACATTCTGGCGCTTGGCGACACCCTGTTAGCAACGATTCCGCAAATCGAAGCGCAGTATCCATACGGAATTGAAATTAATCCGGTGTTTCTCGAATCCGTCGTGGTCAATAATTCGGTTAACCGTTTCCTGGTCAACCTGTTGCAGGCGATCGCCCTCGTGGTTGCAGTGATGTTGCTGTTTCTGGGTTTTCGCACCGGATTCATTGTCGCCTCGTTAATCCCTGTGACCATCCTCACCGCATTAATGTTGATGGAAATTTTCAGCATTACCATTAATCAAATATCCCTGGCTGCGCTGATTATCTCTCTGGGGTTGCTGGTGGACAACGCCATTGTCATATCAGAATCTATTTTGGTACGGCGTGAAAACGGAGAATCGGCGACCGAGGCGGCCATCTCGGCCGGCAAGGAGATGGCCATTCCGTTGCTGACCTCGTCGCTGACCACTGCGGCGGCATTCTTGCCGATTTTCCTCGCTGAATCGGCGGTAGGAGAGTACACCGCCGATATCTTTAAGGTAGTCACCATTACCCTGCTATCGTCATGGTTCCTGGCGCTTACCTTTATTCCGTTGTTGACCATCGCGCTAATGAAAATCAAACCGGGCAAAAAGCCGCCAACCTATGACTCAGGGATGTACTGGGCTTACCACGCCATGCTGATGTTTTCTGTCAAAAACCGATTAATCTTCCTGATTCTGGTGGGCGGGATTTTTTATAGTGCGTTGTGGGCGATACAGTTTGTGCCAAGCGTGTTCATTCCCCCAAAAACCGACCCGATTATTAACGGCACGCTGAAAATGCCAAAGGGAACCGCCATCGAAACCACGCAATCCATTGTCCAAAGCCTGGAACGGTTCATGGCAAACGAGCTGCAAGTTGAGGATCAGCAGACCGACTCAGGTGCGAAAGGCCAAACGAAAGGCGTGGTGAGTTGGGCAGTCTGGCTGGGCGAGAGCGCGCCGCGTTATACTCTGGGGCTTGACCCCGGCTCGCGTGATCCGGGCGCGTTTAGCATGCTAATCAACACCACCACCCACCTGATTATTCCTGACGTGATTGAACGCATCCGCGATTTTGCGCGCCGTGAGTTTCCCGATTTAGACGTCCAGCTCAGGAAAATAGAAAACGGCGTGCCGATTCCCTATCCCATCGTGGTGCGGGTGTCGGGCCCGGATTTGGATCAGTTGTACCGGTTAATCGGCCCGATTAAGCAAAAACTTCTCGAAACCAGTGGTGTTCTGGAGGTCAATGACGACTGGGGGCCACGTAGTAAAAAACTGCTGATCAAGATCGATCAAGAACGCGCTCGTCGAGCCGGCGTAACCAATGAAGATATCGCCGTATCACTTCAAGCCGGCTTGTCCGGCATCGAACTGTCGCAGTTGCGCGAACGCGATTCGCTGATTCCGATCACCCTGCGCTCGGTGGCATCGGATCGGCGCGACATCGGCAAATTGGAAGGCATGACGATCTATTCCCGCAGCAGCAATCAAACGGTGCCGCTGAGCCAGGTCGCCGACTTGGAGATTGCCTGGCAACCGGCGATTCTGAAACGCCGTGATCGAGATCGATCCATCGCCATTCAGGCGACGCTGCTAGCCGATGCAACAGCCACCCAGGTCAGCGCCGATTTCCTGCCCTGGCTGGAGTCCATAAGCCAAGGCTGGCCGCGAAAATACCACTACGAAATCGGCGGCGAGTTTGAAACATCCGGTGATGCCAATGCCGCCATCCTGGCCAAATTGCCGCTGGCCGGCATGCTCATCCTGTTGCTGCTGGTCGCGCAATTTAACAACGTGCGCAAACCGCTGATTATTTTTATGACCATTCCGCTGGGGCTGATCGGCGTGGTCTATGGGCTGCTTATCGCGCAGTCGATATTCGGGTTTTTCACCATACTGGGGTTGATCTCGCTGTCGGGGATTGTCATCAACAACGCCATCGTTTTGCTGGATCGCATTGACCTGGAAATCGAGCAAAACGGAATGCCGCCGGCACAAGCGGTGGTCTCGGCCTGCAAGCAACGCCTGCGCCCCATTCTGCTGACCGCCGCGACCACCATCGGTGGCATGCTGCCGCTCTGGATCAGTCACGATCCGATGTTCGAGACCATGGCGGTGAGCATCATGTTCGGGCTGTTATTCGCGACCTTGTTGACTTTATTGTTGGTCCCGGTGCTTTACTCGCTGTTGTTCAGGGTCAGATTTTAGGGACGGATTTAAGCATGTCGCGGCCGGCGCCGATGACAGCCGCGACCACGCCAAAACCCAAGTTGATTTTTTGCGATGATTCTGGAATGATCATTAAGCGCAATCATCGACAAACAGGCAACCGTCAACATGATATTGGCATGATATTTGTATTTTCTCTGGGCGTTTATTTCCTGACCGGGCTGGTGTTCGCTATCGCATTTTTCCTGGTCGGCTACAAACTGATTCTTGCCGATGCGGCCGGCTCAAAATTGCGCGTCAGGCTGCTGTGGTTTCCGGGGGCGGTGGCAATTTGGCCATTGCTTGTTTTTAAATGGCTGAATCGAGATCCGAAAGAAGACGCGCGAGCAGACGAGAAAGCAGAGCAGTAATGAGAAAAGGCCACCGTAGCGTCCATCATCTGTTCTGGTATCTGGCCGCCCCGATACTGATATTGTTTCTAATCGCAAGTCTGCCTTCTGAAACGCCGCCTGTCGAAACCGCGCTGCCCGCCCAAAGTGCCCGAGCAGAAATAACAACCGAGGTGAAGTCCTCAATCGCCATTATTCCCTAAGCCATCCGCCCGGACTTGCCGCGATCATGAGTCATAAATTTGTCCTGGTAAACTGGAACCAGCGCAAACGCGCATACGATATCTGCTTATGGATTGGCATTGCGCTTTATTTATCGCTGTTTGTGCTGGTTAGTCATAGCCGGTTCCAGGGCGAGCACGCCATCTCTGCGCTAATCATTTTGATACGCGCGTTCTCAACTTGCGGATTTATCATGCTTACTTTGATTCTGTGCATCGGTCCGCTGGCCCGAATCGACGGGAGATTTCTGCCATTGCTATATAACCGGCGACACTTCGGCGTATCCTTCTTCATCATCGTCCTGATTCATGCGGCGCTGGCAATTTTCTGGTATCACAGTTTTGGCGACATCAATCCAATTGTTTCGGTCGTGACTTCCGGAGGAGATTACCAAAGCTTTGACGATTTTCCGTTTCAGTTGTTCGGCCTGCTGGCGTTGCTGATCTTTTTCGTCCTGGCCGCCACCAGCCACGACTACTGGAATGCGGTGCTGGGGCCGGTCTGGAAGACCCTGCATATCCTGGTGTATCCGGGCTATGCCCTGTTGATCGTGCATATCGGTTTTGGCGCGATGCAGGAAGACAACACCGGCTTATTGCCGGGCATGGTGTTCGCCAGCGTCATTTTGGTCGGCGGACTGCATGTTTACAGCGCATTATTTTGCACTCGGGCGAATAAGATGATCGACAGAGCGAGCATCGACAGCGGCAGCGCCAACGACGCCAAGTGGGTCGAAGTGGGCAAGTGGCAGGAAATTGAAAACGACCGCGCGATCACGGTGCGCGTTGGCGACGATGAGCGGGTGGCGATCTTTCGCTATGACGAAAATAAATTATGCGCGGTCTCCAATGTGTGTCAGCATCAAAACGGCCCGCTTGGCGAGGGCAAGGTGATCGACGGCTGCATCACCTGTCCCTGGCATGGCTACCAGTATCGCCCGCAGGATGGTTGTTCGCCGCCGCCGTTCACGGAAAAAATCGCAACCTATCGCTTACAATTGCGCGGCGATGTGATTAGCCTGAATCCGCAACCGCTGCCGGCCGGGACGGCCAGACCGGTGACCGAGATTCCCAGGATTCCCTTGGCGGGAAATTAAATATGAACGAACCTTCCCAAAAACCGTTTTTCGTCGGTTATCTCGATATGCCGACGCGCTTAAAAAGATTTTACACGGCGTTGACGGTGCTACTGTTTGCGTTCGCGGCGGCGACCGGTTACACCATCGCGGCGCAGCAGAAAAGCGCCGGTCCGGCATCGTGGCTGACCGATGCCACGCAGACGATCAGTGGCTTGCTGGTGGTTGATCCTTATCCGGTATTGCACCGCATCGACCCTGCCGACCCGGAGCGGACTGAGTCGATTTTGCTGGTCAACCAGGGCAAAATTTCCGCCGATGATTTGGCCGGTCCGTTCCACGACAAAATGGTATCCATAACCGGCTACCTGATCCGCCGCGGCGGGTGGCGCATGCATGAGTTGGCATCGCAGCGACCGATCACGGCGTATGAGGATAGCGGCGATGACGCGCTTAGGGCAAGGCTGGCCGCCTCTGCCAAACCAACATCGTTGGGCGCGGTCGCCCTGAGCGGTGAAGTGGCGGATTCAAAATGCTTCCTTGGGGTGATGAAGCCGGGCGTCGGCGCGGTGCACAAAGCTTGCGCCGAAGTTTGTTTGCTCGGGGGTATTCCGGCGATGTTGCTGGTGCGGGGAGAAGATGACAAAAAGTACGGTTACATGCTAATCCAGCCAGACGGTTCCAGCGCGTCAAAATCGCTGGCGCGGCGCGCCGCCGACCGCGTGGAGATTGCCGGCGAACTGCAACAAAGAGGCGATCTGCTCTACATAAAAATGAACGAAAAACCGCACGGGCTACCGAGGCGCGGCCTTGGGAGATCGGGGTCAGAGTAGAAATTATTGGGGCTTTGGGCCAGGTTTTTCTGACTTCTAAAATCTTTCACTCCCAAACGCTATACAGCTATTTGTTGCATTTCTCAGGTCATCATGCAATGAATCTATTTGCTTAACAAATAATTTCTACTCTGACCCCTAATTGCCTGCTATAAGCGGGGGTCCATTCTTAATCGGGTGTCGATAGAGCAACGCCCGGCGGTGGTCGAGCAAAGAGCCAGGCTCGGCGATTGGGAGTGGGATACAGTCTATGGGAAAAACAATACCGCCGTTATGCTGACCCGGGTGGATCGGGCTTCGCGGTTTGTGTACCTTGACATCCTACCCAATAGAACGGCGCGTGTGGTGGGTCAGTCGTTGGTCAGCAATCTTGCCCCCATCAAAGATCGGGTGCTCACGTTGACCTCGGACAAGGGTAGCGAATTCACCGATCATGAGGCGGTTGCCGGTGTCCTGAAAAGCGATTTTTACTTCGCCCATCCCTGTGCGCCTTGGGAGCGCGGCACCAATGAGAATACCAATGGACTGATACGGCAGTCCTTTCCCAAGACCTATGATCTTGCGACCATCAAGACCTCGCAACTGGCACGGGTGATGTAGCAACTCAACAACCGACCACGCAAATGTCTTAACATGAAAACGCCCAATCAAGTACTATTCGGCATACCACCCTCTGTTGCACTTCAGGGTTGAATCCACAGACTTATACAGGGGGTTGACAACGAGGGGGTTTCTGGTAGGGTGGGCAGCGTAGCCCCGTTGGGGAGACCGCGGGCCGGGGAAGCTCCGCCCGCGACCGAAACCGGAAGGAGATCGCACCATGAATAGCGTATTGATAAAACCAGCGTCGTTGGCGTTTCTACGGGTGTCCTTGGGGATTCTGATGATTTTCTGGGGTCTGGACAAACTCGTGAATGCCGCCCACTCCCTGTGGGTCGCCAACAACTATTACCTCAGCCTCTTCGCCACGGCAGAGTTGCAACATATCCTCGGCGTCATCCAGATTGTGCTCGGCCTCTTGGTGGTGGCTGGCCTGGGGCGGCGTTACGCCTACCCGGTGCTGCTCGTGGTCACGGGGATCACTCTGCTAAGCGTCTGGAAATCCATCATTGACCCGTGGGGGTGGTATCTCGAGGGGGCGAAAGTCCTGTACCATCCTTCGCTGATCATCTTCGCTGGCGCCTGCGTCCTGCTGGCCTTCCGGGCCGACGACACCGTCGCCCTTGACACCCGGTTCGCGAAGGGTTGACCCTCGGGGTTGTGCGCGGTCGAATCCCGCAGGGTTGCAAAATTCCCGCGCCTGCCGCCGAACGGTTTTTCCTGCCCGGCCACAATCACCATGGCGTTCTCGCGCCGTGGTTTGTGGTCATCCTCGTGAAAATTGGCTCGCTGTTTTCGCGGATGAGGTTGTTGTTGCCCGTCAGTGTTTCGGTTTTCCTGGCCGGGCTGTTGTGTTGCGGCCATACTTATAACGTGCGGTTGTTTTGCCGGCGTCGTTATGCACCAAAGGCTACAAGATGACACGAAAATATATTGCCAGTGGGTCAGAATTTGAAGATCGGGGTCAGAGTAGAAATTATTGGGGCTTTGGGCCAGGTTTTTCTGACTTCTAAAATCTTTCACTCCCAAACGCTATACAGCTATTTGTTGCATTTCTCAGGTCATCATGCAATGAATCTATTTGCTTAACAAATAATTTCTACTCTGACCCCTAATTGATTTTGAAGGTATAGTGAAATGGTCATAACTAATTGTTCTATAAATGAAAAACAAGCATGTCATTCGCTGCCGAATTTCGGAGAATAAATTCAGGGCGATTCCACGGTTGTTTTGCCTTGATATCGAGGCTTGCAAAGTCGCACAAATCACCGGCATCTCTGGCCCGGCGACCAGCCGATTGTATACTCAAATCAGACAACGCATCGCCGGGCAATGCGAGCGTATGTGTTGTCTGATTCATTGCCCGTTTTGTTCCTTTCCAGCGGTGTTTTAGCACCGCCGTCTCGGCCGTCATTCTCGCCGGCAGGCGCAAATCCAGAGTGGCGTAGCCGCCGGGACGCGCTCATACATTAGCGGCAAGCAACAAGCACCATCGCCTTGCCGTCATTCTCGCATTGAACGGCGCGGCTACGCCGCAAATGAGTCCGGCTACGCCGGACGGTTTAATAACTGGATTGCCCGGCCAATAATAATAATATGGGCCGGGCAATGACGACCCTTATTTGTCATTCTCGCCGGCAGGCGCAAATCCAGAGTGGCGTAGCCGCCGGTTGTGTCACGCTTTGTGTGACACTTATTTACCATTGCCCTCTCAAAAGGACTTATTGCCTTCCGATTCACCATTGTCCCCCCAGCCCGTCATTCTCGCCGCAGGCGGGAATCCAGTTAAATATGTCGTCCGGCGTAGCCGGACTCCTTTGAAAGAGTGTGAGTTTCGCTTCAATATGCGCCACGAAAATAGGTGTCAATATCTGCTAAAATCTATCCGAAATCGACCGCTTAAAGTATCTTGAACCTTGATTTTTATATAAGATCCGGATCAGACATCACTTCCACAATCGCTGGCCCGGCATGAGCCAATGCGGCACGAATCGCCGCGTCCAACTCGTCCGCCCGGGTCACGCGCTCGCCAAATGCGCCGCATAATTTCGCATATTCCGCAAAATTAGGATTGTGCAATGCGGTCTGCCATACATTCCATTGCGCCGCGCGTTGCTCTTTGGTGATCTTGCCGAGTTGATGGTTGTTCAGCAAAATGTGGGTGATGTTCATTTCGTATTTCACCGCGGTGGTGAAGTCCGCCAAATACTGGCCAAATCCGCCGTCGCCGCTAACCGAAATTACCGGCCTGCCGTTTAATTCTTTTATGTCCTGAGTGGCGGCCCAGGCACCCATGGCGGCGGGAAATGAAAATCCGATGGAACCCAGATAGCCGGACATCAATACCGATTGTCGCGCACATTCAAAATAGCGTCCGAAGGAATAGGTGTTGTTGCCGACATCCACGGCGATGATGGCGTCTTTTGGCGCCAAGCGGCTCAGCGAATCAAAAATCGATGCCGAATTGATGCCTTTGCCGGTGTCATCATTGCGTCTGCTGAGTTTTTCATCGCGCCATATATCCCAACGCTTAGCCAGTTCCGGCCGTTGATCCACGGTATGCAGGCTATCATCCACCCGCGCGCTTAAAATATTTGCCGTAGTCGCGACTTCCCCCCACACCGGAAGGGTCACCGGATGGAATTTCCCCAGCGCCATTTGTTCGAAATCGATTTGAATAATCGGTCGTTTTTCGGTGATTCCGGTGTGGTTGGAAAATGATGCGCCAAACACCAGTATTAAATCACATTCATTCATAAACCAACTGGCGATCGGCGTTCCCGAGCGCCCCAGCACGCCCGCCGCCAACGGGTGGGAGTCGGCTATTTGCCCTTTGCCCTTGAATGTGGTCAACACCGGCGCATTGAGTTTTTCGGCCAGCGCAACGACTTCGGCCATGCTGTGCTTGGCGCCGTAGCCGACGATGATTATCGGTCGCTTGTGACCATGAATCATCGCCATGGCCTGTTTCACCGAATCTTCCGCCGGGGTGATTTTTTGATCGCCCATTCTACCCTCGGGGTGCCCCACTTTTGACTTTGCAGTCACCGGCAGGGTTTGCACATCGTCGGGGAAAATGAGATGTGCGGGACTGCGGTTGATGATGGCGTTCTTACAAGCCAGGCTCATCAGTTCGCCATGCTTGCTGGTATGCAATACGGTTTGGCTGAAACCCGTAACCGCATCGAATGCGGAGGCAAGGTCGATATCCTGAAATGCCCCGGGCCCCAATACCTGAATATCCACCTGTCCGGTCAGCGCCAATATCGGCGCCCGATCCACATGACAATCCCACATCCCGGTCAACAAGTTAGTGGCGCCCGGCCCAGCGATGGTCAGACAGGCCGCGGGCCGCCCAGACGCCTTGGCGTATCCCGAACAGGCGAAAGCGGCGGCACCCTCGTGACGAATGCCGTAGTAAGTTAAATTGCCCTTGGCTTCCTGTAAACGCATCGCCTCGGCCAGTCCGAGGTTGGAATGTCCGACCATGCCAAATACCGACTTGATGCCCCAATTGATCATGGTTTCAACCATGACATCAGCAATCGTCTGCTCCCTCATCGGCTCTTTTTCTAAGCCAAGATAGATGCCGTCTTCTCTGACCTCCAGCGGGTAAAGTTTCTGCCCCGAATCTTCATGGCCGCCTGGCGGCTTGCCGGTCAAGGGATCAAAATCCCATCCATGCCAGGGGCATCGCAACCAGCACTGGCCATCGGCGCCGCGTTCGATAGAACCCTCTCCAAGGGGTCCGCCCTGATGCGGGCAGTGATTGTCCATTGCCGTGTACTGTCCGTTGATATGGGTCAAGGCCATGCTTTTGGTCTCGGCGGTAACGGTTTTTACCCGGCCTTCGGGCAATTCGTCTGGTTCGGCAACTTTGTGCCAGCTGTATTCTTGCTCAGTTTTTGTCATTGGTCTTTCAAAAGGATGATTATTCAAGTTGCCCGACACCGCCATATTTAACGCCGGTGAGATAGGCCATATCGCGATCGAATGTGGTCAGGTCATCGATAGTAAAATCGCACAGGTTGGGGTGTCCGCAGGCTCGCGCCAGGATAGACATTAGTTCCACAGACGCGTTCAGGAATCGATTGAGACGCTTGGCCGCCTCATCAACAATCAATCTTGCCCGCAAATCCTTTCTTTGGGTGGCGATGCCGACCGGGCAGTTATTGGTATGACAAGCACGCATTCCCAAACAGCCGATTGCTTGCAGGGCTGAGTTTGCAATGGCCACGCCATTGGCCCCCAACGCCATCGCCTTGGCAAAATCCGCCGGTGTGCGTAGGCCGCCGGTTGCGATCAGGGTCACATTCTGGCATCCCGAACTATCCAGATGGCGTCGGGCTCTGGCAACCGCGGGCATGGTGGGCACCGAGATGTTATCCCGAAATATCAGCGGCGCGGCGCCGGTGCCACCGCCGCGGCCGTCGAGGATGATGTAATCCACGCCAACTTCCAGAGCCGCATCAATATCTTTTTCGATATGCTGGGCCGACAATTTGTAGCCGATGGGAATGCCGCCGGTTTGCTCACGCACTTCCGCCGCGAAATCGCGTATCTGTTCGATCCGGTCCCATTCTGGAAAGCGCGCCGGCGATATCGCATCCTGCCCGGGTTGCAAGCCGCGCACCGCCGCAATCTTGCCCTGTACTTTAATGCCCGGCAAATGCCCGCCGGTGCCGGTTTTCGCGCCCTGCCCGCCTTTGAAATGAAAAGCCTGGCATTTTCTGACTTTGTCCCAACTGAAACCAAAACGGGCTGAAGCCAGTTCATAAAAATAACGCCGATTGGCTTGCTGCTCTTCCGGCAGCATGCCGCCCTCGCCAGAACAAATCCCGGTGCCGGCCAGATCGGCGCCCTTGGCCAAGGCGATTTTCGCCTCTTCGGACAAGGCCCCAAAACTCATGTCCGACACCAACAACGGCATTTTCAGTTTCAATGGCTTGGCGGCATTCGGGCCAATCACCAACGCGCTGTCGACCTCGGCGTCGTCCAACAACGGCAAGTTCGCCAGTTGCCCGACAATGAATTGCAGATCATCCCATTTCGGCAGATCATTGCGCGACACCCCCATTGCACTGACCGCGCCGTGATGCCCGGTTTTTGACAAACCTTCGCCGGCCAGTTTGCGAATCAGTTTGACATGCGGCTCGTCGGCCGTGCCCACCGGATCTTGATAGGCGCCTTGGTAGGCGTCGCGGTCATACGGCTGCGGGTGTTTTTTCTCCCAAGCGAGTATTTCGTCCTGGTCAACCCAGACCTTGCGGCCTTCAATCCAACTCTCGAATTTGTCCAGATATTCCGAATTGTTATATTCGCTGATGCCGGTGTCGACGCGGTAGTCCCAACCATGCACACCGCAAATGATATTGTCCCCGCTGACCTGTCCATCGGCCATCAAGGCGCCACGATGCGCACACCTGCCGTACAAAACCGACACCTCATCATCATAACGAATCACCACCAGGTCAACGTTGGATACTCGCGCGGCGAAAGGTTCACGATCATTAATTTTCTGCAAGTCCGCTATTTTTATTTTGTTCATAATAAATTTCAGATGGTCATTATTTAAGGTTCAAGATACTTTAAGCGGTCGATTTCGGATAGATTTTAGCAGATATTGACACCTATTTTCGTGGCGCATATTGAAGCGAGACTCACACTCTTTCAAAGGAGTCCGGCTACGCCGGACGACATGTTTTAACTGGATTCCCGCCTGCGGCGAGAATGACAAATAAGGGTCGTCATTGCCCGGCCCATATTATTATTGGCCGGGCAATCCAGTTATTAAACCGTTCGGCGTAGCCGAACTCCTTTTATCGCGGCTTCGCCGCGTCTAGATTCCCGCCTACGGCGAGAATGACGGCAGGGAGGATGCGTAGCCGGACATTTTCTCTCGTGTGCTTTGGCGTCTCAACACGCCTTTGTCCTCTCGGTTCACCATTACCTATCATTTGTCATTGTCGGTCCATATTATTATTGGCCGGGCAATCCAGTGGAATATGCCGTTCGGCGTAGCCGGACTCATTTGCGGCGTAGCCGCCGGTTTGTGTCTGGCAAAGCCGGATGCCAAAAAGAGTCACGCTACGCGTGACAGATATTTAACTGGATTCCCGCCTTCGGCGGGAATGACGGCAGGGAGGGCGGTTTTTTCCGCTTGCCGGCGAGAATGACGACCGAGAGGGCGGCGCTAAAACACCGCTGGAAAGGAGCAAAACGGGCAATGAATCAGTGAACGCATACATGTCTGATTTGAGTATACAATCGGCTGGTCGCTGGGCCAGAGATGCCAGTGATTTGTGCGACTTTGCAAGTCTATATATCAAGGCAAAACAGCCGTGGAATCGCCCTGAATTTATTCTCCGAAATTCGGCAACGAATGACATGCTTGTTTTCATTTATAGAACAATTAGTTATGACCATTTCACTATACCTTAAAGTATCTTGAACCTTATTTAAAAATCCGGGAACAGTATACCTAAATAATATTCAAAGTTTCCGCAACCGGATATAAAATCCGAGACCGACCGGGTAACGTGTTAAACTGGAAAACGCCTTTTGATGCTTTTAATGAATTGTTGCAATAGAAACTAGAGACCACCCAAGGAAAAACAAGCATTACAATCGTTCCCGCATTTCGGAGAAAAAGTTTAGAGCGGTTTCAAAGTATTTTTGTGCTGATTTAACCGCGGAACAAATCGCTGGTTTAGCTCAGTTAAACAGAAACACAATTAACAAAATTCCAACGCTTGCAAGAGTGGGAGTTTTTGACTTAGCCAAACTTACGCTGCAAAACAGCATCAAGGGCAAAACCAGCATCGATAGCGTGATTCATTCCGAGGGCTGGCGGCGGTCGCCCGTGATTCAAGCGAATGGATTTCACCTCAGACCGCCCGATTTTTTATCCTCTTATAGTCTCATGTGCCTGAGCCTATACACCCAAAGCGACCCAAAATGTTCTGGAAACAAACCGCCCGACACGCCTTTGCCGACTTTGTGGTAGTGCATAAACCCATTAGTGAACTTGACGACGCGCGCCAATACTGATGAGGATGGTTTTGCTAACAAGATGACTTATACCCCAGGCAATGCGCATGACTCACAAGAGATTGACAAACTGCGGGTCAAAGCCCATGGACCAGTCTATGCAACGGGATACAAATTCACCGTCATTCCCGCGCAGTGAGACGCCGCACGCCCAGGGCGCGCTTTATGCTGCCGCACCCCATATACCGCTGTGCTCATATTTTATATTCGGGCGCCATCTTCAGGGCCTTGCAATTCGAGTTAATGGTTGCGCGGGTTGGCATTCCAATCAAACGCGATTAAACTCAACGATACCCATATCAGGCGCACAACTTCAAGGCCGGTAACAGCAAAATACAAAATGAATACTGACAACAAGTTAAATCTCCGATTCAGTGCGCTGATCAGGTCGGGAATGGTGATCTTCAGCATCGCGCTGTTGGTGTTCGCGGCGCTGCCAAACTTTGCGCAGGATAGCGGCCAGGCTGACCCACCGGGTGCGGCCGCGCAGATTTCCCGGGAAGAATTGCGCGCGCTGCTGACCGAAATGCTGCTGGGCGATCGAGCGGGCGATCGAGTGCAACTTAATGCCGAACAAACCGGTTCCGGCGAAACCGCCAATAACCATGGCCCGACTGAGAGTGACGATATGCAACAAAGCCAGGCTGCCGTGTTCGGCGACGCGCTGGCGGCGATGGCGCAACAATTCCCCGATTATCCCGAGGCTTTTTCCAGGGCATTTGCAAAGTCGATTAACCCGGCAACCGGCTGGTCCGGTTTTCGTGTGTTCATGGCCCTCGCGGTCACTTTTATCGCCGGGCTGCTGGCCGAGCTGTTCACCACGCGCAAGCTGCTGGCGCGACTCTATGTTTATGTCGAGGGCAAGGAGAAAACCGCTGCGCTGAAGGGCAAGTTCATTGTTATCCGAGTGATTGTCCAGCTCGTTGGCGTGGCCGTGCTGGCCGTGGCGACTTACGCCGTCGCGGCTGTTGCCTTGGCCGACAACCGGTACTTCGAGTTGATGTTCACGGAACTCCTGGCGGCGCTGGTGATGTTCCGGTTGTGGATGATTCTGCTTAGAAACATTTTCTCGCCCTACCGGCCGGAGCTGCGGCCGATTCCGCTGGACGATGATTCTTCACGGCGACTCTACCTTTGGCTTATCGTGTTTTTCGCCATCATCGAGTTTGGCGATGCGCTGTTCCTCTATCTGGCCCCGGCCGGAATGAGCACGGCGCAGCTTAACGGGCTGTTGATTCCGTATACCTTGTCCCTGAACCTGATTGTCCTGAGCCGGATTTGGGTGATGCGCAAAAAAATTACCGGCATGTTTATCGCCGAGGCAAGCGCCAACCAGCAGAATAATTTTGCCCAGGAATTTTTGCATGCCACGTGGCCGTTTGTGTTCACCGCCTGGCTGCTGTCGCTGTGGATGCTTTGGCTTTACAAGGCGTATCTGGGGCAATGGGATGAAGCCCAATATGTCAGCATCAGCTGGTGGATCACGCTGGCGTTCTTCGTCGCCGACCGAATATTTTATGGTCTGGTTAAAAACGTGACCCACATTGAATGGTTGCACGGCATCACCTTCGAGGCGCGCGCCAACCGCTTTATTCGCATCGTGCAAAACGGCTTTCGGCTGCTGATGATCGCCGTGGCCATGTATATGTTCAGCCTGGCGCTGGGCCTGCCGACGGACAGTTTGATGGAGAAAAGCATCGGCAACAAATTTCTGGCTCAGGGCATCAATTTGTTGATCATCGCCACCATTGCCTACATTGTCTGGGAGTTCTTCAATGCCTTGATCGAACGCAGTTTGCCGCAGGAGATGGACGCCATCACCGCGCTTGAGGAAGGCGAGGGCGGCGGCGCCGGGGCGACCCGGGCCGAGACCTTGCTGCCGCTGATGCGCACCTGCCTGACCGTCGCGCTGATCTCGTTTTTAGCGCTTTCGGTGCTGCATTCCCTAGGCATCGCCATCACGCCGTTGCTGGCCGGCGCCGGGGTGGTCGGCATCGCCATCGGCTTCGGCGCGCAGAAACTGGTGCAGGATGTGTTAAGCGGCATTTTCTTTCTTGTGGATGATGCGTTTCGCAAGAGCGAGTACATAGAAATAGAGGATCTGCGCGGCACCGTGGAAAAAATCTCGCTGAGATCGATGCAACTGCGGCATCATTTGGGCGCGGTGCAGACCATTCCCTATGGCGAAATCAAGACCGTTAAAAACCTGAGCCGCGACTGGATTACCATGAAACTGGAGCTGCGCCTTCCCTATGACGCCGATATTGAGCAGATTCGCAAGATCATCAAGCAGGTCGGGCAGACCATGCTTGAGGACGAGGAGCTCGGACCCAGCTTCATCCTGCCGCTGAAGTCGCAGGGGGTGATGCGGGTTGAGGAATCCGCGCTCATCGTGCGCATGAAATTCACCACCAAGCCCGGCGAGCAATGGGTGATCAGGCGCGAAGCCTATCGCAACGTCAGGGACGCTCTGGCCGAGGCGGGAATTTTCTTTGCCCATCGCGAAGTGCGGGTTCGATTGCCTGATGACCAACCTGCCAAAGAATTAACCGACAATAAACCGGCTGCAAATGAAACATTGTCCAAGGCCGCTGCGGCCGCGGCTGGCAGCATTATCGCTGCAGAAGCCGAAAAAAAGGGCAAGATCGATCATAGCGACGACATGTAGGTTGCGGCTGTCCGCCGAGCGCCGCGAGTCCATAGGGCGCGTATCAGGGATGATGCGCACAACCTAGTCAATCATTCGTTCCCCGCTTCCGCGAGGACAGGCTCCGCGCAGCGGGACGCCGCACCACACGCCCAAGGCGTACGCCAACCTCGCCGCCGCTGGAGGTTTCACTGGATTATCGGGTCAAGCCCGATAATGACGGGATAATATAAGAACCGTCATTCCAACGAAATTTGGAATCCAGTCAACCATACGTCTCGCGTAGCGGGACACGACCGCCATGGACGGCGGAAGTGCAAATAATGTCGGGAACAATTATTTGCCGACCGCCATGGACGGCGGAAGTGTCGATACCGTATGGAACGAGTATCGACCATGCCATCCGTGGCAATATTGCCGGGAGCAAAAATCTGCCGAAACCGCATAATGTCAGCGGCCGCCGCCATCTCGGTGAAAGTAGGGATAGGTCGCGACCTGTCCCTGCTGAATAATTCGGTGCGGGGCGTTGCGTCGCCGTCGCTTCCGGCCCTTGCCGCCACCTGACCAGGTCGCGTTTTAAAGCATCGGCTCAGCCGTTTTCGCCTGTTCGCAAACCAGTCCTCGGCAAATGCACTAACAGAGGACTATTTCATGAACAAGAAACTAATCGCGGCGATTGCCGCAACAACTATGGCGGGGGCTATCGGATTTGCGTCGGTTGCTTCTGCTGAAGCGACTTTTTATGGCCGGGTGGTCGCCGGGGCTATTTATGTCGACGGAGACGAAAAAGACGACGACGGGGCTTGGAACCTCGGCGGTGTTGGTCACGACGGTGGCGGTGCACCCGGTAGCCGTTTCGGCTTCAAGGGCTCAACCGATCTCGGTAACGGCATGGAAGCGGGCTTTAAGATTGAACGAAGCATCGGCAAAGACGCTACCGGTCAACGGCACAATCACGCTTACCTCAGCGGCGGTTGGGGCAAACTGACCCTTGGCCAGCAGAGCAACCCGTATATGAACGCCCGCAACTGGGATCAAACCAACTTCTACGGCGGCAACTTTGGCGAGTCTTATCGTCACGAAGGGATTGGTTACTCCTTGAATACCGGCGGGTTCTCGCTCAACATCCTGGCAACCGCCAATAACAGCGGGATGAGCGGGGACACGGGGACGCAGAGCGTTGGTGTTGTGCCTGCTAGTGATGATTATTCGCCCGGGATTGATACCGGTGTTAGGGTAATAAGCACGCTTGATGGTGCTGCTGTTAACGCCGCAACTGGGGTGGTTACTGGATTCGCCAATGACGCTACTCAATACGGAACAGACACTCCCTTTACTGACCAAGAAGCATGGCTTCGTTCTACTCTGGCTGTTGCTGATCCCCACGATTTGGACAGCGCAGTCACAATACTGACCTCGGATATTACCCAAGTTGGCCTCAAAGGGGTGGAAGGCAAAGCAGCCAAAGTCGCTGTGGACGATGACGACGGCATTGACGGCTTGATTGTTCATGTTGGCTACGACTTCGGTGTTGTCCAATTGAATGTTGCTCATCACTTGACCAACCGTGATGTGGAGTTGCCCGCGCAAGCGGCATTTGCCCCAACGGCGTATGTTGATGTTGCTGCTGCAACGCCGGCTGAAGAGATCGTACGGGATCGTGAAACAGCCACCTATCAAGACCAAGCCAACCGCAACGCTGGTGGGGTTGATGGCGCCGCTTCACGCGACCGCACGGCGATTGGCATTAACGGCTCAGCCGGCCCGGTAGATTGGTATCTGGCTTACAATACAACCGAGCAGAACACCAACAACTACGAAAATGATATTAATTCTGTCGGTGGTTTCCTCGGCTTCAATGTAAGCGAGACGGATATTCTCTACGCCTACCATGTTTCGCACAAAGCCGACCGCCCGACTTACGATGCCGATGGGGATGTCACGCTCGGCGAAGACTACACCGAGACCATCGTTGGCTATTCGCATCGTTTCGGTCCAGGCGTGAAGTTCATCGCAGAATATGCCAAATTTGACAAGGACTTGGCGAAAGACGGCGAGCCCAACAAAATCTTCCTGGGAATCAAATACGATTTCTAATCCAAACCGCAAACCAAAATGGCTTGGATTGCCAAGCCCAATTAAAAAGCCGGAGCAATGCTCCGGCTTTTTTTGGTCTGGTGGATATGAATGTCGCGGCTAACGCCAAACTACTAAAAGTGTACGGCGAGGGCACTGACGAAAACGGCCACAGCGCCGATAGCGTCGACAATCATAGTCCCGAGGATAATAATCATGGATTTTTTGGCGTCTTCCAAGTCAGCCTTGGCGGTATTGCGGTGATATTCCATGTCAACCCGAACGGCTTTGAATTCAGCCTTGGTGGCTACCTGGTCGCTAATGGCGGTGCTGATGATGGTTACCACAACTTCGGCCAGTTTCTCATCGGCTCCTGCGCCCTCAAGGTCTTTGATGCCGCGCCGTTCGATGCGAGAATGACGGCACGGACGCGGCGGCAATACTCATCAACCGTCATTATCGGGCTTGACCCGATAATCCAGTCAAACACAAGCGGCGACAGCCGCACCACTTAGGAATAACGGCGAGTCCGACACACCTTGGGCTTATGGCGTTGGCAGATTTTTGCTCCCAGCAATATTGCCACGGATGGCATGTATGCCGCGGGCGCGGGACGCGCAAGAGCGGCAATCCGCACTTCCACCGTCCTTGGCGGTCGTGTCCCGCTGCGCGGAGCCTGTCCTCGCGGAAGCGGGGAACGAATAATTGACTGGATTCCTGCTTCCGCAGGAATGACGACGGGGTGTGAAGGGCGGGAATGACGGAGTGGGGTGCGGGAATGACGGCCTAACGCCACCCGGCCCGTCATTATCGGGCTTGACCCGATAATCCAGTCAAACACAAGCGGCGAAGCCGCACCACATTAAGAATAACGGCGAGTCCGGCACACACCTTGGGCTTATGGCGTTGGCAGATTTTTGCTCCCAGCAATATTGCCACGGATGGCATGTATGCCGCGGGCGCGGGACGCGCAAGAGCGGCAATCCGCACTTCCACCATCCCTGGCGGTCGTGTCCCGCCGCGCGGGCTTGCCCTCGTGAAAACGGGGAGCGCGTATTTAACTGGATTCCAACCCCTGTTTTCACAGGGGTGACGTTCTTTCGTTGGAATGACGACGGCGATGATGTCGACCGCCATCTCCTCGGCATGCGCGTGGATTTCTAAGGTTGATGGCTAAGGCGGTTGATTCCTAACTGCCTCCAACCTTCCACAACAGAGGCATCCTCACCGACGCCTCTTTTTTGCGCTTGTTTCGCGGGGCATTTTTTCCCGTCGCCATCCTTGACATCTGGTTATAATCATCGGATATTATTGAATCAACAACAATATGGGGGACGACATGGCCATTCATGCCATTGTTTTACAGAGTGAGAACGACGAGGTAAGCAGCCGAATCACGGCGCATTACCCCAATGTTTACGCCATAAACGACAAGTGCTTTTTGGTGCGCAGTGATGATGTTTCCGAAAAAGTGGCGGAAAAAGCAGGACTCAAAGGCGATGAACAAATTGAAGGGGCGTCCGGCGTAGTTCTCAAATTGAATGGAACTTATGCGGGATTCGCCCCGTCTTCAGTTTGGGAATGGCTTGCGATGGAGGATGTAAAATGAATCAACCCGGCGACAATATCGTTCCCTTGAAGTCGGTTGTCGACCCGCCGGTTCCGGCCAGCCCGGGCGGTGGCGGTGGGGACGGTCGGTTGGCGGCCATTGAAACGCGCCTGTCCGCGCTGGAGGTGCATGTGACTTATCTTGCCACCAAAGAAGATATTCAGGCCATACACACGACTATTCAGAGCACAAGCAATCAGACATTGAAATGGCTGATTGGCGTTTTGCTCTCGTCGATGATTGCCATAGCAGTAGCAACGTTAAAGATCTTAGCATAACCGCGTTTCAATTCCACAACAGAGGCATCTTCGGATGCCTCTTTTTTCGCCCGAGCACCACCCGCCACCATCGCGCAATGTCGCGGCTTCGCCGCTTGTGTTTGACTGGATTATCGGGTCAAGCCCGATAATGACGGGGTGGGGAGATGGAATCCAGGCCAGGCCGCCTCTCCGTCGTCATTCCAACGAAAGAACGTCACCCCTGTGAAAACAGGGGTTGGAATCCAGTTAAATATGCGTTCCCCGTTTTCACGAGGGTGGAGGGCGAAAAAAGCCGGGGCGAAGCCCCGGCTTTTTAATGGGTGTAGCGATGAGGATTAGAAATCCACTTTCAACACCAAAGCCAGAACTTGCGGTTCATCGCCAGCGTTCTTCGTGCCCACATCCTTATCAACCGTCAGATACTCTGTGATGAAAGTGACGCCGGGGCCGATGCTGTGCGAGTAACCCAGCACGGTCTCGGTGGGACTTGCGCCATCATCTTTGTCGTGATTAACATGATAGAGGTATAGGGTGTCATTGTCGGACAAGCCTAAACTCACGAATCCGCCGAGGGAATCCATATCGTTATCACCCACATTGTCGGTGGCGTTCTGGTAGGTGAGATACCAACCAAAGTCACCCGCCGAACCGTTGACGCCGATGGCGGTATTGTCCATGCCCACATCGTCGGTGCGAGTGTTGTGCGCCAAATTCACGGCAACCGCACCAAGGTCAAAACTGGTCGCCGCGATCCATCGGTCCACGCCGCTTTTTCCTGCGCCATCATTGCCCGTCGCCATGATTGTGAATTGGAACGGCCCGCTGAGGCTGCTTGAGTACTTGACGCCTTCAATACGGCTGCCGCCGTCATCGGAACCGATTTGACCGCCCATGAAATAGGTCTGATCCCAGTTGCGGGCGCTGCGATACGGGTTGCCTTGCTGACCGAGGGTCAGTTTGCCCCAACCACCGCCAACCCAAACATTGGTGTGACGGACGCTAAGGGTAGAACCCACACCACGTTCCAGATGCAAGCCAGCGGACGAGCCGTTGCCGAGGTCGGTGGAAGCTTTGATGCCAATACGGCTGTAAAGCCCTTGACCACCCACGCTGCCGTCGTTGCCTGTTGCGCCGAGGTCCCAGTTGCTGCCGTCGCCCGCGTCAACGTCGCTATAAACCGCGCCTGCTCGGAGGCTGCCGTACCAGTTGAATTCGGCGGCGGCCGCAACCGACGCAAATCCGATAGCCCCCGCCATAGTTGTTGCGGCAATCGCCGCGATTAGTTTCTTGTTCATGAAATAGTCCTCTGTTAGTGCATTAATAGATAAATTAAATTTAATTTAAGATTTGCATCGCGATAATTTGCTATTGCAGGGGCGAGTATACGGCTAATTATCGGCATTGCAAGCGTTTTTACCCTTTTTTTTGCATAAATATTAAAAAAAGTTAATTTTTGGGGCGGATTGGGGGGTTTAGGGGGTTGTGGGGGGGATCGCGCAAAGGATTATGGTTTTGGCAAATAATTGTTCCCGACATTATTTGCACTTCCGCCATCCCTGGCGGTCGGATGCGCAAGAGCGACCCTTGGTGGTCGCCAACTAAAACAGTTTCATGATGGCGATGATGAGGCCGCCGACAGCGACCATCATCGCGCCGAGCCGAATCGTCATGCGCAGTTCGCTGCTTTTAATCTCGTCCTTCATGCGCAGTTCGCTGCTTTTAATCTCGCCCTTGATGCCCTTTATCTCGGCATTGATGATCTTTATCTCGGCATTGATGCGCAGTTCGCTACTTTTAATCTCGCCCTTCATGCGCAGTTCGCTGCTTTTAATCTCGCCCTTGATGCCCTTTATCTCGGCATTGATGATCTTTATCTCGGCATTGATGCGCAGTTCGCTACTTTTAATCTCGCCCTTGATGACCTTTATCTCGGCCTTGATGATCTTTATCTCGGCTATAACATCCTGTATATCCATCTTGGTTGCCACGCTCTCGCCTAAGGCCGTCCCGATGGTAGTGACCACGGCTTCAGCCAGCGCCTCGTCGGCGCCGGCTTGCTGCAGGTTTTTCACGGCTTGGTGGGTGTCGAATGCGAGTGCGGTCATTGGTCGATTCATTGTGATAGTCCTTTATGTGAGTAATTGAATGCCGAGTACACCACTTTTTGGCGGCGGATGCAATAGCGATGATTGCGGGATGGAAAAACCGCCATCATCGGCGTCATCATCGCGGCCGCGATTTCACCGCCACCATTCCGCCGCCGCGGTCTGGCTTGGGTTAATGCTCTTACGGTTTTGTGGGGGTCAAACGACAGGGAACTCATCGCGGATGCTTGCTTGTCAATTCTCGGCTGCGGCAGTAAAACATTTTCGCGCCGTCATCGCGCTGGGGTGCGGGCGTCCAGCAGTTTGGTCAGGTTGGCTTCGGGGTCCAGCGGCGAGCGCAGCAGTTGTTGCAGGCGTTCAATTCGACTCTGGGCGTTGCCGTCGATGCTGATGTCTGGTAACGCCAGCACCTCCTGCATGACTTTGATGTTCAACTCGTGGCCAAGTTCGAGTTTGACTTTAACGCTGGCCGAAGCGTGCCGGCCGCGCCAGGCAAATGCGAATGCCACATCGGCTTGATAGCGCGGGCGAATTAGAGCGGGCATCCTGCCCTTGACGATTTCGCCGACGTATTTGTAGCCGCCGGTTGATTGCCCTGGCGAGTCCGTGAAGGTCGGCTCGCGCGCGCCTTTTACCCCATCGCCGTTTATTAACATGCGGTCGAGCAACTCGCGTAGGCGATGAAAATCTGCGCTGACGGATTGCTTCAAAGTCGCGGCGTCCATCGCGCTCTGCTCGCTGCCGTCGCCCGGCAGGAACACGAAGTCAGTGCTGAACAGTCCGCCCGCTTTGCCGGTGGTGCTGAAATAATAACTAAACTCTTTTATATGCATCGTTCGTCCGCTGTTTTCGCGGTGGCACGCACGACGAGAGGATTCGTTGGCGGCGGCGATCGGCTTTAACGGCGGCTTCGGTCATTCTGTGCCGCCTGAATTAATGGGTGTGTCATAGCGCAAGTTTATTCATTGCGCGGTTTTAGTCAAGGTTTTCAACCGAGCGGCGGCGGCTGACATTATGCGGTGAAAGTAGGGATAGGTCGCGACCTGTCCCTACTGAATAATTCGGTGAGGGGCGTTGCACCGCCGTCGCTTCCGGCTCTTGCCACCACCTGACCAGACCGCGTTTTAAGGCATCGGCTCAGCCGTTTTCGCCTGTTCGCAAACCAGTCCTCGGCAAATGCACTAACAGAGGACTATTTCATGAACAAGAAACTACTCGCAGCCGCGGTCTCCGCCGCGGTGATGGCGCCGCACGCGGAAGCAACCATTTATGGCAATATCACTAACGCCATACATATCAACTCGCCGGACGATGGCGACAACTCGACCAACATCGACACTCTCGGCTCGCGGCTTGGCGTCAAATACTCCGGCGACCTCGGCAACGGCCTGACCGTTAGCGGCAAATATGAAGTCAAAGCCAACACCGATGACAGCAGCGGAAGTTTTGGCGATGTCCGCGTCGCCACCGTCGGCATCTCCGGCGGCTTTGGCAGCATCAACATCGGGCAGCAATGGAGCGCCTACTTCAACACCTTCGGCACGCTGGTCAGCCCGACTTACACGGTCGGTCACGCCGCATCCCCCGGCATCTTCCGCACAGCCGATACCATCAAGTATGCCAACTCGTTCGGCCCGGTTTCTATGGAACTGGATTACCGCATCAACGAAGGCAATGGTAGCGATGAGCAAGACAAAGGCGGTTACGGTGTAGGTTTCTCTTTCGCACCGGTGGATAACCTGACTATCGCAGTTGCATTTGACCGTGCGGAGAATAGTGGTGACAATGGTGATGCGATTGATAAAATATTGGGAATGGATGAACGGTTGGCAAGTGTTGCAACCCTTGGAGCAGAAGTCCACACCCTTGGTATTGCTGGTATAACTCAAAGTACTAAACCGGCTGCTTGGAAAACCGCGACTGATACTGCTAAGACGAGAGCAGACGAAGCCGTAACTGCCGCACAAACAACACTGGCTACTGCACGAACGGCTTACACCACTGCTGATAGCGACTCTCGGTTAATGTATGGCGTTACAGGTCTTACGTCCGCGCAGGTCGGAGCCCATAATACAGCATCAGCCGCTCGAGAAGCTGCCGCAACCACAGTAACTAACGCAGAGACAGCTCTCGATGAGAGAATTTCAGATCAAGAAGAAACTACTGCCGATGTCGCGGAAGTCGCACGTTTGACTGGTATTTATAATAGTGGTGGTGCTAATGAAGCAGACAGAGATTCTGCTTTCGCTACTGCGGTTGTTAAAGAGGGCGATATACCAACAAGGGAAACCGTAGCCGAGACTGCCATTCCCGCCACCCTCGCCGACAAAATCCACACCGGCATCTCCGCAACCTACGATTTCGGTGCGGTGAAAGTCGCGTTTGGCTTGCAAAATATCGAAGAAGGCGATAAGGAAGAAATTGATGGTCAAGTGTTGCTTCTGTCTGGCAGTATCACCGAAAAAACCAGTTGGTTACTTGGGTTTGCTGAATCGGAACAGGGCGATGTGGAACAATCGTCCACCAACTGGGGGCTGTATCATTCCCTCGGTGGCGGCGTAACTTTGGGTTATGAAGCGTTAAGCATTGATAAAGATGACGATAGCGGTGGCGACACACACTACCTGTTCATGCGCATCAACTTCTAAACCCCTCCAACCTTCCCGGTGGCGGCGCAAACCGCCGCCGGGCCTTATTAACCAACCACACAAGGAAACAATCATGGCTTGCAGAATTGGCATGACCACCAACCCGGGCGAAAGAAAACGCTATTGGGAAGGCCAACACCCGACCTTGAGAAACTGGCGAATTTTATCCCGCCACAGAACCAGATCGGTAGCGTAAGCCGCTGAAACCCGGTTAGCAACGGAACAAAGTTGCCCGTCGGGTCAAGGCGGGGATGGTTCTGAAAACGCGGATTGGCGCGTGTATAAATTTGACTACTAACCCATCGTTTCAATTCCAAAAAAAGAGGCATCCTCGGATGCCTCTTTTTTTGCGCCCGCACCACTTAGGAATAACGGCCCGGGCGGCATGAAGTTGTATTACGAAGCCACCAGCGTGGACAGCGAAAACGCAGGCTACGACGGCGACCGCCACTCCTCGGCATGCGCGTGGATTTCTAAGGTTGATGGCTAAGGCGGTTGATTCCTAACTGCCTCCAACCTTCCACAACAGAGGCATCCTCGGATGCCGCTTTTTTTTGGGTAGGTCGTCCATGATGCGCATCCGGTCAAAACGAAAAACTGAAAGTGCCGTTGCCCTCTACTTTGAGCGAGCCGGTTGAGATCACATCCATGCCGAGGAGCACGTCAAAGCCGCCGCTGGAATTGAACTCGACACCTTCAATGTCCTTGTTCAGAAACGAAAGTGGGCTACTCAACAAACTCTTATCATCAATGACTTTGATCGCGCCATCCAAAAATAAACCGACCCTGAACAGGTATTCATTGTGCTTTTGCTCCCCGGCTACGCCATGCACCCGCACCATCCCCGAAGGTGACAAACTCATTTTCGCGGCAGCCGCAGAAGTTATACCTGTTTTCTGCGCGCCAGTGTCCAGCAACGCTTTGAATCGCGGGATGGGTGATTGCGGGGTGACCGTCTGCCAATCAAAATCAATGGCGACCACCATCACATCCAAAAATATCTGGGAGTTGTTGTGGCTACCCCAGATGCAAGGCATGCGAGTATGCGCCTAAATCAATCGGCCGCGGGTCCACCTTTTGAATAGAAAACAGGCCGTCGTCATAAAGTTGTGTGCCCGTCGTTAGCGCGTCGCGTGCGGTGTCGTAGATGGAAATAATCTCCTCGTGCCGCAACAACGCGTATCGCCCGAAATCCCCGTCGGTCAAAGAGGGGAGAACAGACTCGAAATAAGCAAAGTTTTTCTCAATCTCTTGCTGTTTGCTGCCATTAGGTTTAGCTTTCATTAGATCTCCTCACTGATTTGGTCGTGGTGTAAACGCTGACTTGAGCACGGTAAATATACTGCAGTTATAAATAAATAACAACGATAAGTAAATATACCATACGCGGTGATGGTCATCACGGCGAGTCCGACACACCTTGGGCTTATGGCGTTGGCAGATTTTTGCTCCCAGCAAAATCTGCACTTCCGCCATCCTTGGCGGTCGTGTCCCGCTACGCGGAGCCTGTCCTCGCGGAAGCGGGGAACGAATAATTGACTGGATTCCTGCTTCCGCAGGAATGACGACGGAGTGTGAAGGGCGGGAATGATGGGGTGGGGTGCGGGAATGACGGCCTAACGCTCCCCACCGTCATTATCGGGCTTGACCCGATAATCCAGTGAAACACTCAGCGGCGACAGCCGCTGACAATGCGCGGCGGCGACAACAATGGCTTGTTTGGCGGCAACCGACTAAAAGCCTCCGGTCTAAAGTAAATAGCGTAAAAGAAACAATGGCTTGCCTAAGGTTCTGGCTGGCGTCATGATGGTTTCAGATATTGCCTTGGCTGGCTGCTCTTGAATGCTGGGGCGGCTTCTGACCGCAAAACTTTAGAGTGCTGATTGGTATAGGGTGTTCGTATTTCGGCTTGCTTGGTGCATAACCGCATTGAAAGGATAACGATGGATATATTATCTACTGTCGTTTTACTGATTGTTGTTGGTGTCCTTGTGTCTATTGCATACGGCGCGTCTCACCAAAAATAAGCCGCAAAACCGCTAACAAAAACATCGCGGCTGTCGCCGAGCGTGGTTGACTGGATTATCGGGTTGAGCCCGACAATGACGGCGGCAGAGCGCAGTCGTTTGCGATGCCCGCAAAAACCGCAGGGTTAGGCGGAATTCATTGCCATCAGCGCTACTTGGTCTTTCAACTTCGCAATCTCTGTTTCAGTGATTCGATCGGTCGATTTAGCGCGCATTGCCAGTAGCCGCGGTTGATTCGCGGCCCAGGACTTGCCCAGTTCATCAGCCACCCGCGCCGCGCTCTTGGGGTCGTTGCAGATCAACGCCATATCGCAGCCGGCTTGTAATGCGCGCTTTGTTTGGTCCACGACATCCACGCTATCCAAGGCATCCACGGCATTTCCAGCGACCTGGGCGCCTTTCATCGACAGATCATCGCTGAAGATAAGCCCGCTAAAACCAATTTCCTGACGAAGTATTTGCTGCAGCCAGAACGCCGAAAAGGTCGGCGCATCGATATTGATGCGCGGAAATTGAATATGCGCGGTCATGACGCCGCCGAGTTGGGCCGCCAGTTTTTTGTAAGGCACTAAATCGCATTCAGCGATTTGATCCAATGATCGATCATCAACCGGCAATGTAAAATGAGAATCCGCGGTGACGCCGCCATGGCCCGGAAAATGTTTTCCGGTGGCCGCCATGCCGGCGTCGCTCATGCCGTCGATGAACGCGCCGGCCAAGACCGCGACAATCTCAGGCTGTTCATGGAAGCCACGGTCGCCAATCGCCTTGCTGTTTAAATTCGCGCAATCCAGCACCGGCGAGAAACTGAAATCCACCCCAACTTGTATCAACTCCGTTGCCATCACACAACCGGCTGCGCGGCAAAGGGGGAGGGCTGACTCCGGGTCTTGCTCATAGGCTTGGCCGAATCGATACGCCGCCGGCAGGGCAAAAAACTCGTGCTTGAATCTTTGCACCCGGCCGCCTTCCTGGTCGACCGCGATCAGCAGCGACGGATTGCGAATGGATTTTATGGCATCGATGAGCTGGGCGGCCTGCGCTTTGCTGCGGTAGTTGCGCGCGAATAAAATCACCCCGCCGATTGCCGGTTGGGATAAAAACGCAGTTTCATCGGCACTAAGTTGCGCGCTGCCGACATCCACCATCAGCGGTCCCAGCGGCAGATCAGGCATGGATGGTTACGCTGGTGCCGACTGTGACCATGTCGTACAGCGCCAGCAAATCCCGATTTCTCATTCTGATGCACCCGGACGAGCCGGGCTTTCCTAACGCCACATCGTCCGGCGCGCCGTGAATATAAATATAGCGGCGCATGGTATCGACGCGCCCGAGCCGGTTGAAGCCCGGTTGGCAGCCGCTTAGCCATAGAATCCGGGTCAGTATCCAGTCGCGGTCGGGGTGCATTTCGCGCATGCCCGGCTGGTAGACGCCGCACGCGCGGCGGCCGATGAAGATGGTGTTGATCGGTTGCCCGCCGCCGATCTTGGCGCGGATGATATGCGCGCCCCTGGGCGTGCAGCCGCTGCCATCGACTTCTCCGGGGCCATTGGCCGCGGTGGAAACCGGATAGGTTTTGCGACTGCCAGCCCGGCCGGCATCGCCGTTGAGGACGCACAGCGTTTGGTTGGCGAGGTTGATTCGCAACCGGATGCCCCGGCTGACCTGGATGACCTGGCTCATGATCGTTGCCGCGGGCTCTGTGCCAGCAATTGATCGAGCAGCCCGCAGCAGGCCTCTTCAATCAAATCCAAGGCCCGCTCAAATCCATGGTCTCCGCCGTAATAGGGATCCGGCACTTCAAGGCTATCTGGACAGTCTGCGTATTCCAACAGCAGCCGAACCTTGCGCCGATGCGAATCATCCGCTAACTCCAATAGCCGCGATTGGTTGTCATTATCCATCGCGATGATGGTGTCGTAATACTGCGTGTCGGCGACGCAAACCTGCCGCGCGCGGATTGCCGAAAGGTCGATGTCGCGCGCACGGGCGGCTTGCTGCGCGCGCGCATCCGCGGGGCGGTCGATGTGCCAGCCGCCGGTGCCGGCGGAATCAATTTCAAACCGACTAGCAACGCCGCGCTGCTCCACCAGTTTGCGGAACACGCCTTCCGCGCTCGGCGAACGGCAGATGTTTCCCATACAGACAAACAATATTCGATGCGCGTTCATGTCATCCCCGAGTCAGTTTTATGACCGAAGGCTCGGCATGCAACTGACGCAGGATGGCGGCCAGATGCTTGCGGTTGGCGACTTCAATGATGAAACGCATGTTGGCGGTATGCCGCAGTTCCTGTTCAACGGTGAGGTTGTTGATGTTGGAATTGTGTTCGGCGATGATGTTGCTGATAGTGGCCAGAACGCCGGGCTCATTTTGGGTTTCAACATCAAGCACAACCTGGAAATTTCCTTTGGTGGCGGCCGACCAACTCAGGTGAAAGTAGTTGTCCGGCTGGCGCATGATGACCTTGCAATTCTTGCAGTTGGATTGATGCACCACCAAACCGCGGCCGCTGGTAGTGGTGCCGATGATGTTGTCCCCAGGAATGGGATGGCAGCAACTGGCGTAAGTGATTAACAACCGCTCGGTGCCTTCAATGGTTAAAATAGGTTGTTTTTGGTCGTTTGCCACAAACTGATTTTGCGGCTGATTTTGCGGCTGATTTTGCGGCCGATGTTGCTGTTGCGCCGCGGATTCGGCGATCAACTGCTTGGCGACTAAAGTGGGCAAGCGCTTGCCGAATCCAATGTCGATCAATAATCTTTCCCAGCCGTCCAAGCCAAGATGCTCAAGCAGGTTGGCCTTATCGGCGCTCGGGATGCGTACTTTGCGATAGCCCTGGTTGCTCAATGCGCCACGCAACAGTTTTCGCCCCAAGCGCAAGGACTCGCGGCCTTTTTGCTGGCGCAGGTAATGGCGGATGGAGGCGCGCGCTTTCGAGGTGACCGCATAGTCGAGCCATTGCGGAATTGGCCGGGCTTGGCGCGAGGTTTTCACTTCGACATGATCGCCGTTGGATAATTTCTCATGCAGCGGCACGGCGGCCTGGTTGATTAGCGCGCCGATGCAATGGTCGCCCACGCCGGAATGCACCGAGTAAGCGAAATCCAGCGCGGTGGCGCCGCGCGGCAATCTTTTGATGTCGCCTTTTGGGGTGAATACATAGACTTCGTCAGGAAACAGGTCGGCTTTCAGGTGCTCGAGATAATCGCCCGAATCACTGGACATGTGCTGGGATTCCAAAAAGCTGTTCAGCCATTGCTGCGCCAGTTGCTGGGGCGCATGCTCGCCCGTGGTTTCGGTTTTGTATAACCAGTGGGAGGCCACGCCTTGTTCCGCGGCGCGGTGCATTGATTGGCTGCGTATTTGCACCTCAACCGGCTGGCCATAGGGCCCGACCACAACGGTGTGTAGCGATTGATAGCCGTTAATTTTTGGGATGGCGATATAGTCCTTGAAGCTTTCCGGGCGCGGCTTGTAGAGTTGGTGAATAACGCCAAGGGCTTGATAGCAATGCGGGCGTTTTTCCGTGATGATTCTGATGGCGTTAATATCCTTTACTTCCTTGAGCGAAAGTCGCTTTTGCCGCATCTTGCGATAGATGCTGAAAATATTTTTCTCGCGGCCATAGACCTCCGCGGTCAAGCCATTCAGCGCCAGTTTATCCCGAATATTTTCGCATGCCTGATTAACCACCGGCTTGCGACTGCGCTTTGCAGCCTTGACCTTTTTCTCGATCGCGCGGTAACGTTTCGGGTATAAGTTAATCAGGCTCAAGTCTTCGAGTTTTTGACTCAGTTCACGCATGCCTAAGCGGTTGGCGATGGGCGCGTATATTTCCAGGGTCTGCCTGGCGATGCGGCGTTTGCGCACATCGTCCAATGAATCCAGGGTGTGCATATTGTGCAAGCGGTCGGCCAGCTTGATGATGATGACGCGGATGTCCTTGGCCATGGCCATGAACATCTTGCGGAACGACTCGGCTTCGGCATGCTTGCGCGATTCCAGTTGACTGACCTTGCTCACCCCATCAACCAAAACCGCGACATCATCGCCGAAGCGCGCGCCGATCTGCTCCAGGGTAATGCCGGTATCCTCGACCACATCGTGCAGAATCGCGGCGATGATGGTGCGGCTGTCCATGCGCATCTCGCCGAGGATTTGCGCCACCGCAATGGGGTGGTGGATATAGGCTTCGCCGCTGAGGCGTTTCTGGCCCTTATGGGCGTCCGCGCCATACAGCGTGGCTTGGTAGATATCGGCGACCGCGGCTTCGTCCAGATAGCTTTCCAGAACCCGGCTCAGCGCGCTGAACCGGCTTGCATGATCTGGAACCGCTTTCCCCAGCGCTTCCAGCAGTTCACTCAGGCGTGTTTTCCACCGCTTTGCCAGGGCGATCTTGCTCACTTTCAGTGTCCTCCAACATGGCCTGTCTGATCGCTTCCTCCACCGCGGCATCGTCCATTTCGATCACATCGCCGTCGCCGAAGTCAAGGCCGGGCAAAGTGACTTCCTGGTCGAGAATGGAAGGGCCGATCAACCCTTCGGCTATTTCGCGCAGGGCGATCACGGTGGGCTTATCCTTTTCAGCTTCAACCAGCGGCTCTGCGCCGAGGATAAGTTGCCGCGCGCGCTTGGTCGCAACCAAGACTAATTCAAATCGATTGTCCACGTTCTGCAAACAATCGGTAACGGTTATACGTGCCATTGGTTTAATTTAACCCTTATATCAAATGTTAATGTTGCCGGTTCAAGCTACTTTAAGCGGATTCCTGAAGCGCGGATTCAAGACCATTCAAGACCGATTCAAGTTCAGCCAAAGCGCGGTCAAAATGATCATTGATGATAATCGCGTCAAATTCATCTTTATGACTCATTTCATTATTCGCTGCCTGCATCCGCCGGGCGATGACGCGGTCGCTATCCTGCTTGCGCCGGCGCAAGCGTTGTTCCAGCGCCTCCATCGACGGCGGCATCACAAAAACGGACTTGGCGGCGGGATACTTTTTGCGCACATTTTCGGCCCCTTGCCAGTCAATGTCCAGAATAGCATGTTTGCCGTGTAAAATCAGTTTTTCTATGGCGGCAATGGAGGTGCCATAGTAGTGATCGAAAACCGTCGCGCACTCAATAAACTGGCCCTCGGCAATCATTGCCTTGAATGTTGGCTGGTCAACGAAATGGTAGTGAACCCCATGCTCTTCCCCCGGGCGCTGCCCGCGAGTGGTGTGGGAGACGGTAATTTCAGCATCGTCCCGCGACCCGGCCAAGGCCCGGGCCAAACTGGTTTTGCCGCCGCCAGAGGGCGCGGAAAGAATCAATATGCCTGCGGATGACATGGTCTGTTTACGGCGTGGATTATTATTAGCGCGGATCCATGAAAGTCAAGGAACGATAATCGAAGCCATGCTCGATGGTCGGCTTGATGATCTTGAAAAAGGGCGACACATCAAAGTCGCGCGGCGTGAACAAACTGTGGTGGCGAATATGGTAAATTTCCTTGACGCTGTAATGATAGGAGGAGACTTTCGTTATCTTTTCGATCAGCGGCAGAATCGGATAGTGAATGGATTGAAAGGATTCGGCGATCAAACTTGAGCATATTGCGCGCGATGGCTCGCCACTGCCGAGGGCGATCAGCTGGCGGCGGAATCTTACCGGCACCGGCGGGGTGGCGCAAAGATACCGCAGCAGGTCAAAAATATGCTTCAGGTCATATTGCAAACCCAAACTCCTTACCATGAAGTCCACGGCGGTTTCGCGGTCTGCGTCCGACAGCCCGACCGGGCGGCAAATACGGATATTGAAATTGCGGTACTTTGACAATGGAGACGCGATCACCCCTTCGTCCAACAGCGCCTCGATCAATGGCGCCGCTTCCCCGGATTCGGTGAATTTATTGGTCGCCGGCCCGGCATAGAAGGCGGCATGCGACCAGGTGGATTGAGTCAGGTATTTTATGGCAGTGCTGATGCGGGTGTTGCCGTCCACAAGCAGGATGTCTCCGGGCTGCATGACTTTTTCCAGCAACGGAATTTCATAAGTGGAAAAAGGCTGGTAGTTTGGAATGGGTTGGCTCAAATAGCGCGCCAGCCGCGTTCCGAGTTTGAGCCGCAAAGCGCCGGACAGGGTTAATGCGACAACCGCCGCCACGATGGCGCTAACGAGCACCGCAATCAGCGCGACCAATATTTTGAAAACCAGCAAAGCCATTGCCTGAAGATGCGTAAAAAAATGCGTAAAAAAATGAGTGCCAAAAAATGAGCGCCAAAATAATGAGAGTTAGTCATCGCGATTATAGGGCGAGTGCGCGCTTACCGCGTCGATATAGCGTTGCACCCCGGATTGTTCACGCTCAACAAATTGTGCAATCGCCCGGGTAAACGGGCTTTGTGCCATCCAGTGCAATGACTGCGTGCGCGTGGGCGCAAATCCCCGGGCGATTTTGTGTTCCCCTTGCGCGCCGGGATCAAAACGCTGTAAGCCTTTTTCAATGCAAAGCTCGATACCCTGATAATAGCAGACCTCAAAGTGCAGGCTGTCGATATAATGCTCAGCGCCCCAATGCCGCCCATACAGCGTGGCGTCGTCGCAGTACATCAACGCGCCAGCGACGCAATGCCGGTCGCGCGCCGCCAACACCAGTTGAATTTGGTCGGGCATGGCGCGAGCGACCTCCATAAAAAAGGCCTGATTGAAAGCCGGCATGCCGTATTTTCGATCATAAATTTTTTGATACAAGGCGGTAAAATCATGCCAGTCGTCCGCGCTGGCCGTATGCCCATCCAGTCTGCGAATTTTCACCCCGGCGTCGGCAACCTTGCGCCGTTCCTGTTTAATGTTTTTGCGTTTTTTAGATTTTAGCCGACCTAAAAAATCCTCGAAGCAAGTGTAGCCCTGATTGTACCAGTGAAACTGACAGTCGTTTCTTGAAATCGCCTGCTGCTGATTTAAAATCGCGAAGTCTTTGGTCGCAGGGAAAAGACTGTGTATGCCGCTATAGTTGCCTTCATTGACCAACGTATTGACTGCCGCCACCAACAAACGCGCCGTTTCTTTATCATTTTCACTGTTTAACAATATCCGTTGGCCGCTGGCAGGCGTAAACGGAATGGCATTGACCAGTTTTGGGTAGTATTCGACACCATAGCGTTGGTAGGCATCGGCCCAGGCATGATCAAAAACGAATTCCCCCCATGAATTGTGTTTTTCATAGAGCGGCATGGCCCCCATTATTTGATTGTTTTTCGAATAGACCAGATGCCGGGGAATCCACCCCACATGCGCACCAACACAACTAAATTTTTCCAAAGCGCGCAAAAAGGCATGTTGCAGAAACGGGTAGTTTCCGCTAATCAACGCATTCCACTCGGCAACGGGGATGGCATCCATGCTCGAATGGACCTCAATATTCACGGTGTTTGGGTTGGCACGCATAGCAAGGATATTATACTCAGCCCGCAGAAGGCATAAAGCCGGAACGAGCCCTAAATCCCCTACGCCCCGACCCACGGTTGGTTGATACGGCAACAAGACTTTTGGTTGACAATGGAGCGAATGTGATTTATTTAGTATTTTCAACAATCTGGTCGAGGGCCGCTATGGCCACTTTTGTAGGACTGGCAAAAACAGTTACCCAAGAATAATTTGACCAAATATAATCAGGCTACGTAAAATCAGGCAGGTAAAATCAGGCAGGTAAAATCAGGCAGGTAAAATCAGGCAATCGTTAAATTTGTGGAGATAATCAAAATGTCGTTCAGTGATCGTGATGGTGTAATCTGGTTTGATGGGGAATTGGTTCCCTGGCGCGAAGCCAAGGTGCATGTCCTGACCCACACCCTGCATTATGGTATGGGGGTATTCGAAGGCGTGCGTGCCTATAAAGCGCAACAAGGCACCGCTATTTTTCGATTGGCCGAACATACCCAGCGATTGTTTCGTTCGGCGCATATTCTGGGCATGAAAATCCCATTCGATGCCGATACGGTTTTCCAGGCTCAGATTGACTCGATTAAACAAAATAATCTGGAATCAGGATATTTACGGCCGATGGCGTTCTACGGCTCCGAAGGCATGGGCCTGCGCGCCGACAATTTGAAAGTGCATCTCATCATTGCCGCATGGCATTGGGGCGCCTATTTGGGTGACGATAATCTTGCAAATGGCATCCGCGTGCGCGTCTCTTCTTATGCTCGGCACCACGTGAACACCAGTATGTGCCGGGCTAAAGCGAATGGTCATTACATTAATTCCATGCTAGCTTTGCGGGAGGCCATTGAAACCGGCTACGACGAAGCCCTGTTGCTCGACACCAACGGTTTCGTCATGGAAGGCAGCGGCGAAAATATTTTTATCATTCGCGACGGCGTGGTGTTTACCCCAGACCTGACCTCGGCATTGGATGGCATCACCCGCAAGACCGTCGCGCAAATTATTGCCGATGAAGGGTTGCAACTGGTGGAAAAACGCATCACCCGAGATGAAATTTATATTTGTGATGAAGCCTTCTTTACCGGCACCGCCGCTGAGGTGACGCCAATTCGAGAATTGGATAATCGTCAAATTGGCACTGGCGGCCGCGGCCCAATAACGGAAAAAATTCAAAGTCGTTTCTTCGATGCGGTGCATGGCCGCATACCGGAATACGAAGCCTGGCTGACCTATGTCTGAGAATAAAAAACCGAACGTCCCCGACAAGTTTTCGCGCGCGCCGGCCTCGTTGGAGGCGGACACGCCGAATGTCAATCAGCGGGTTGAAGTCAGCGCCGATGATCTACCGCTGCACTGTCCCATGCCCGGCAAACGCCTGTGGGATTCCCATCCAAAAGTGTATCTGCCCATTGAAGACGGCGGCAAACAAACCTGCCCCTACTGCGGCACCCGCTACATTCTCATCGGTGAGGCGAATTCGCCCCACTGAGCCCCAGCCGGGAACAGATTCTTGAACGAAGCACAAACAGCCCCCGTGACAAAACCCGCGGTCAGCGTGATCATGGCGGCATACAACGCCGAGGCGTACCTGCACGCCGCCGTGGAAAGCATCCTCAACCAGAGTTTTACCGATCTGGAATTGATCGTGGTGAATGACGGTTCGACCGATGCCACCGCCGATATATTAACGGAATATGCGGAGCGGGATGCTCGCGTAACTATCATCCATCAAGACAACGCGGGGTCGGCTGCCGCGCGCAATGCGGCAATCGCCAGATGCCGCGGCGACTTCATTGCGATTATGGACGGTGATGACATTGCGCATCCCGGACGACTGGAACAACAGGTTGTTTTTCTCACCCAAAATCCCGAATACGCCGCGGTTTCGTGTCGTTGCGAATTGATTGACGAATCCGGTGCGCACATAAAAACACAACGCGCACGCACTCCCGCGCAGGAAGCAGGGGTGCCGCTGGAAGAGTTGTTGCGACTGCCGCCCGGCCCGATACTGGTCAACCAGACCGCGATGATTCGGATGTCATCACTGGACGACACGGGCGCAACTTATCGTCCGTGGTTTCGTGGTTTTTTGGAGGACTTTGATCTCTCGTTGCGCGTGGCGGAAAAACACCGCATCGCGCATCTCAACGCACCGCCGTTGTGTCAATATCGCCAATACCCCGAAGGGTCTGCAAATAACATGAGCCAAAATCAGGTTTTGTTCTGGCATTATTGGTGCGCGGCTGTGTTGTCGGCGCATTGCCGTCGTCAGGGGGTCGCCGACCCGATTGATCATGCGACCGCCGCGGATTCGCCCCCGTGCGACTTGCTTCCTGCGCTCAAAACCTTGCCTCATCCAATCAAGGCGGCCTGCATGAAAAGCGCGCGCCACTGGTGCAGACGCTCGCTACGCAACGGAATGAGCCACGCCGCCGAGCAAATCATCGACGGGTTGACTACCCTTGCCACCGACAAACACGACCGGCGAGCATTGAAAAAAGTGCTACGCGGCGTGCTTTTTTACGCACTACGCGCCGGGCAATGGCGTTACGCGATGAAAGTGGCGCATCAATTGGCGGTGCCGCTAAAACAATGATTGAGTACAATAAACTCGACCAGTTGAAACTGAAACTGGATTCTTTTCGACCGCTTCCGCCCGAGGTGGTTGGCAACCTGCACGCAGATTTTACATTGCGCTGGACCTATCATTCCAATGCCATCGAGGGCAACAGCCTCACCTTAATGGAAACCAAGGTTGTATTGGAAGGCATTACCATTGGCGGCAAGACCCTGCGCGAGCATCTCGAAGTTGTCAACCACCATGCGGCGATTTCGTTGATGGAGAAAATCGTCAAGAAAAATCAATCATTAACGGAAACAGATATAAAAGCCATTCACCAGATGGTTTTAAAAGAAATCGATAATGCAAATGCAGGCGTGTATCGATCGGTTAATGTCATTATTGGGGGCGCTCGACATTTCCCGCCGGCGCACGAACAAGTGCCTGTAAAAATGGCGCAATTTATTGAATGGTATCAAAGCGCGGCGCATGAACTCCATCCAATCGAAAGAGCGGCGCGGGTGCATGCGGATTTTGTGAAAATGCATCCATTTATTGACGGCAATGGCAGAACTTCTCGGTTGTTGATGAATCTTGAACTGATGAAAAGCGGTTTCCCGCCGGTGATTATTCCTGTTGAAAAACGCCTTGAATATTATGATGCGCTTGATTTGTCCTGCACTGAAAATAATTACAGCGCTTTTGTGAAGATGGTTGCGGATGCGGCCGAGCAGGCGTTCGAACCCTATTGGTATGCGTTGAACATAAAACCGGACAAAGGCGTTGCGCGATGAAAGTGGCGCATCAACTGCAGCGGCTACCAAAACAATGCGGGCAAACCGCATGAAAATCACCATGGTTGCCCCGGGTGTCTATCCCATTCCTCCGCAAGGCTATGGCGGAATTGAATTGGTGATATGGAATCTCAGAAAAGCACTCATAGGCGAAGGACATCATGTCAACATCGTCAATCTGATGGGTGGCGGAAACAGCATCGCCAAACGCTGGAACATTGTGCGGGCGATTAACGCCAGTTGCCCCGATGTCGTGCATATACATGCTTCCAAATACTTCAACCTTGCGCGTTTTCTACGCGGTGCCAATATCCTGTTTTCGGATCATAGCCCGGGCGTTTCTTTTGAGGAATACAAATATCACCGCCGCGCAAAAGTAAAGGGCGCACATACTCTTTGTTTTTCCGAAAAAATCAAGGAATTTTATGCGGCGGTTGGTATCGGTCGCGATTTTTTGCATGTAATCCCAAATGGAGTGGCGGTTGCTGAATTTTCATTCACCGAACAACCGAAATATCCCGACCGCTCCATTTGCCTCGGCGTGGTCAGCAAACGCAAACGGCAATACGCCATTGCCGATTTGCCGAACATTGACTTTGCCGGCCCAGTAAATGAACCGGTGGATTTTCTGGACGGTGCGTATCAAGGCGAATGGTCGCGACAACAAGTGTGTCGAAATCTTACCGAATACGCCAACAAAGTGTTGCTAACCGAAGCGGAGGCGCATAACGTTGCTTGTATGGAATCTCTGGCGAGTGGTCTGGGGCTGGTAATTTCACAAAATGCCGCTGACAATCTGGACACATCATTACCGTTTATTGATGTGGTGCCGGATGACAAAATCCACGACCGTGAATTTGTCGCCCGCATCATCGCGAAAAATCGCGCCAAATCGCTGCCATTGCGAAAGGAAATACGCGAATACGCCAAAAGAAACTTCGACACCGAACATGTGGTAAAAACGAAATACTTGCCGTTGCTTTTGTCTATCGTTTTATAATTTTTGAATTCAATCGGGGAAACCGAAACCTACAAACTCGAACCGTTTCGACCGTCGGCGATTCTTTGGAACATTCCGATGTCGGCGATTTCTCTTGCTGCAAAGTCCGTGAGATTGTGCTTTGCATGATATTTCGGCACAATATCAAAGGAAGAAAGGATGCCAAGCAACTCGGATTTTGATACTTTTTTGTCGGTAAAGTATGCCTTGAGTTCCGGATATTTCATGGCTTGCAATTCTTCGTTTGTTTTATCCACGACATGCGATTTTGTCTGAACCAAAGCATCAATGATTTCGCTTCTTTTGTTTTTGCTGTTGACCGGAATTTTGTAGCGCATTGCTAAATCAACCAGATCTCGAACCGTAAGATTACTGTGCTCCAACCCTGAAGTCGCGCCATTCGGTCCAAGCCAATGTATTAAGTTGTCTATGTCGATTGTATTCATGGGCACACCTCACAAAATTCCTTGGTTAATTTGCGAAATTGCTGTGATTGCTTGGTCGCATTTTGGCCGGGTAAATCATACACAGGTTTACGTTCCGATGCCGCCTGACGCAACCCGTCTCCTTCTGTAATATACGCCTTAAACACATATTTTACAGTTTTACGCAATTTGGCAAATTCCACTGATTCCGACCATTTTAAATCACCCCCATATTCGCGGGTCATCATGCCGATTGAGCCGGAAAATTTCGTGTTAGTGTATTTAATTTTTGATTTCTGCTCAAGATGGTCATTAACCTGCTTTACATCTCTGTTTACATCTTTTATCGCCCCGGTTACAGTTGGGACGCCAACCGCCGATTGACGGTCTAATTTAACCGGTGAGACGCAATAATCACAAGAAAAAATCACGGATCGCAACAAATCTGATGTTTCGGGATGGGTGTCAATTAATATGTAATCATAGTGCTGTTTCAATGGTTCCAGCACATAGTCAATTACTTGCAGATGGCACATAAGAGAAACATTATTTTCATGAATGTTATTAGTTCCTGGTAACTTACTATGGGTTACCTGTGCAAGATTTTTATCGCTACAAATTACATCGATGCCATCCCGCCACTTACGAATATCAACTTTTGGCGACCGCTCTACCGCACCGTAAAGTTGTTGAAATTTATGGAACAGCGTAATTCCGGACGTTTCAGCCTCTCCAAAGTTTTCTATCCAATCGGGGAAAAACCGGCCGGTGATGCCACCCCTTTGGTAATCGGCATCCACAACCAACACGCGTTTCTCATGATATTTTTGCAAAGCAACAGCGATGTGATAACATGCCGTGGTTTTTCCGGTACCACCTTTTTCACTAATAAATCCGACAACCCTTGCCATTTTCCTTACTTTCCCACGAGTTAAAAGAGGTATACATATTCCCTGAATTTGCGCCCGATGTCAATGGCGCTCGGGTGGGTTTCTTACTGCTCCCGAGCCATCAATATAGAGCAAATACATTTGAGTGAGATGGTTAGTCCATTTGCCGCCCAATCAAAATGAGGGCAAAAAAACGCAGCCGGGTGGGCCACCTGGACCCAGCGAACCTTGTTACCAAAGCCCTCCCAACCGCGAAGTACGAATATATGCCTTTTCCCCGGGTTGTCAAGCGTAAAAAATAATTCAAATATGGGTCAAAATGCTGTAAAAACGGCATAAAATATTATGATTTTCAGTATGTTGCCAACCATTCAATCGCTATGGATCGGAGCCGACTTGTCCAATGTGGAGAAGTTGTGCGTGCAATCGTTTTTGGACCATGGACATGAATTCCATTTATATACTTACGGAAACATCGGCGGAATACCGCAAGGCGCGATAATCAAGGACGCGAATGAAATCTTGCCGCAGAGCGAAATATTTCAAAACCGCCGCGGCGGCGTCGCCGCTTTCAGTGATTGGTTCCGCTACGCGCTATTGCATAAGCGCGGAGGCTTTTGGGTGGATATGGATGTGGTTTGCGTCAAACCGTTTTCCTTTGACTCGGATATTGTGTTTGCGGGGGGGGGGGGGGGGGGGGGGGATGATTGGCAGCGCCGTGATTGCGCTTCCAAAAGAACACCTCCTTGCGCAAGCCCTGGAAAAAGCGGGGCGAGGCCATACCAAAGTTTTTCCGTGGGAGAACTCATCCGACAGAAAAAAGAAGCTGAAGAAACGACTGTTAAGGCGCGGGAAGGAAGGCATGGAATTTAACAATCCCATCGCCCCCGGCGGGCTCACCAAAGCCATAAAATATTTTGGATTGGAAAATCACGCTAAGCCATTCATGTATTTCTACCCCATATATTTCGGGCATTGGCGATGCGCTTTTGACGATAGTTACCGCGAAGGAGTTGAGTTTTATAAAAACACCTACGGCATACATCTTTGGAACGAAATGGCGCACAGAACGCCGGGGTTTAATAAAAATGCGAGGTTCGATCAAGGGTCGCTATTCGAGCAACTGAAAAAGAAGCACGGCATAGCGCCAGTTGAAAATGCGCCAAAAATAAGTAGCGCAAAACTACAATCCATACTCGCATCGGAGCGCATGACCAAAAAACGAAACAGACGCGTACAGAGAATGTCAGTGGCGCTGGTGCTGGCGGCGGCGGTTGTCGCCGGTTGGATAGTCGGACGACAATGAGTGAATAATGCCAGAAACATTCTGGATTCGTGGCATGACAAAAAAGGAAGCCGACATAATGATAGCGGCTAACGCCGCTGAGTTTAATAACTGGATTGCCCGGAACAAGCCGGGCAATGACGGGTTGGGATACAATGGTGAATCGAAAGGCAACGAGTCCTTTTGAGAAGACAATGGTAAATAATTGTCACGCAAAGCGTGACACTAAAACGTGCTCTGGCGTAGCCGGACATTTTCTCTCGTGTGCTTTGGCCTCTCAACTCGCCTTTGTCCTCTCAATTCACTATTACTTATAATTCGTCATTCTCGCCGGCAGGCGGGAATCCAGACGCGGCGTAGCCGCCGGTTTTGTGCGCAACAGAACACAAACACTACACTCACTACACAGCATAACGACCACAATGACCATCTACTGGAATACTTACAACCCTACAACGGCGAACGTCCGCACTAGGGATTGGATTACTTGCCCTGCCAATCTATTGCCAAACTTTTGCCCGATTTGTCCAGTATGTGGTGGCATCAAACAATGAAGTTTTCCAAAACCAGCGATGTCACCGTCGTTCTGACTAGTTGTGGTCGGTTTGATTTGCTTGCACAAACGCTAATCACTTTTTTTGAAAACAACACTTATCCCATTTCACAATTCATTTTAATCGAGGATTCCGGCAAGGCGGAGGTCAGCGATTTTATTCCGGCAGAATATCGTGAGCGAATCGATTTGATTATCAACCAGCCGCAAATTGGCCAGGTTTCGGCCATTGATACAGCGTATCGGTTAGTAAAGACCGACTATATTTTTCACTGCGAAGACGACTGGTTGTTTTACCGCCCGGGTTTTATCGAAGACTCCAAAACAGTGCTGGAGGCGGAGCCGCAATCCTTGATGGTGCACTTGCGGAGTTATCATCATGACCTTGCTTTTTATGGCGCGCGTGCCTGGGTTCTTGCTGAGCGGAAAACGGTGCAAAACATTGCGTATTACCGAGTCAATACCACGCTTTCCCATAGCCAGTGCTTTTCTTTCAATCCGGGTTTGCGGCGGCGCGCGCAATATCCGGACGGCGGCTATGCATCGTTGGTGGCAAAGGGACAATCGCCGGCCGACATGGAAATGATCGCAAGCGAACACTACGCCGCGCAGGGTTATTTCGCGGTGCTTTTGGAAAACGATGCGGTCAAACACACCGGCTTCGGCAAGCATGTGCGAAATTATGATACCCGATGGACAAAATATCGTGGGCGTTTGTTGCGGCTGGTTGTGGCGATTGCCATGTTTGCGCTGGGCTGGTATTTCGGGGCGGCGAAATGAATCGCGCCAAAGCACCGCAACCGTTGATACTGATTGGCATACCGACCTGTATGCGTCCACGGATGCTGGCGATATGTTTGCAATCCATCGGCGAGAGCGCGCTTCCCGAAAACGTCGAGGTGCGTATGGTCGTTGCCGATAACGATTTTAATGAAAGCGCGCGCGAAGTCGTGGAAGAATTTGCTTGCAATGCGCCTTTTCCGGTGGACTACACCGTTTGCGCCGAACGCGGACTCAGCAACATTCGTAATCATCTGTTCGACTACGCAATCAAAATCGGCGCCGACTACATTGCCAGCACTGATGACGATGAGGGACCGGTGAGCGCGACCTGGTTGTCGGATTTATACACGGTTATTCGGGAAACCGGCGGTGATGCCGTTGGTCCTGTGCACGGCGAATATAAAGCGGTAAAGAACCCACCACTGCCATCCAGAAACATCATCATCTCGGCGCGCATTTACCGCAATCTTAAGATTCGCTATGACCCGTTGTTTAACTTAACCGGCGGCGAAGACACGGATTTTGGCAAGCGTGCCATCGCTGCCGGCGCGCAGTTCATCGCCGACCCGCGTTGCCAAGCGAATGCGTGGATAGCCAATCCCGACACCGCACCGGCCGAGGCGCGCGGCCATCATCAAGGGGGGTGGTTCACCCTCAGGCGTCACTATAATCGTGTTCGTGTGCTTACTTACGCCAACCGAACCAAAAAACAAAAACCGGCAACCCACATTCTAGTTGAAGCGGTTTTTTACTTCATCAAAGGTGTCGTATTGTTACCGTTTGCTATTTTTTCCATCGAGCAACGTTTGCGTTGTGGAAAATCATTCCTGAAAAGCGTGGCATATCCGATGAGTTTGTTCGGACCGGGGAGATATGAACCGTATCGGGATATGGATGGATACTGATGGCGCGGACGGCTGGGTGATGACATGAAACCATGTGGATTGCATCTCTCGTATTTTCTGATTTATACTACAGCGCATCAAACACGGGAGGAAATGAAATGAAACTTATTGTGAAAAATTTCGGACCTATTCGGACAGCAAATGTGGATGTTAAACCTATGACTGTTTTTGTCGGCCCCAGTAATACGGGAAAATCCTACCTAGCGATATTGATTTATTCAATTATCAAAGTGTTGGGGGATGACGGCGATATATGGGAGAACATGCATTATAAAATTCGAAAGGAAATGGATAAGGGGGAGAAATCGGATTTAGCCAAATTACAAAAAAATCAAGTCACATTAACTGTGAAAGAAATAGAAAAACGCTTTCTTCTATGGGCAAACATTTTCAGCGCCTCCTGGAAAGAGCAGTTTGTTTACTGTTTCGGTGAAGAGGGAAGAAAGATGATGATGAACGAAAATGGAAAAATCTCCATCGTAATTTCTGGCAGCAAAAACCAACTTATTTTAGATTTATCTTCCCCAGACAATAGTAAGTTAACTGATGAAAAAAAATTGAAACTGTGCACATTGATAAACAACGATTTGTTAAAAATTATTAAAGATCGTTTTGATGAGGAAGAGCCAGATGAAAGAGCCATCTTCCATCGGCATATTATGCAACGCTATTATGCAGAGATACTCGTCAAGCACTTTTCTACTTCTTTATTAGACAAAGAAGAAGGGATTAGTGCACACACTGTTCCTCATTATTTGCCTGCAATCCGTGGTGGTATCATGCAGAGTCACCGCACCCTTGTCAGTGCTTTAATTGAGCGCGCTCCAATGGCAGGGCTAAGCAAAGTACCACCCATTCCACTTTTTAACGGCGTTTTATCGGATTTCATGCAAAAATTAATTAACATGGATGTCTCCATTGCTGATAGAAGATTTCAAAGAAGATATGGATTTTATCGAAAATCTCTTTATAATCACGATCGAAAAAAACAGAGGAAGAAAATTGATGAAATTGGCAAGGGAATAGAGAAAAAAATCATGGGGGGGGAAATAAATGTGCAAATGTCTGAGACGCGTTACCCGGATTTCCGCTATGCGTTTGAAAGCGATGGAAAAAAACATGATTTGCCGTTAATGAGCGTGTCATCCATGGTTTCAGAACTAGCACCCGTTTCTTTATTCGCTCGTCATCATGTTAATTGCGACGATCTATTTATTGTTGAAGAGCCGGAAGCCCATCTGCACCCCGCCGCACAAGTGGAAATATCCAATATTCTTGTGCAGTTGGTCAATGCTGGTGTTCATGTATTAATCACCACCCATAGCGACAACATATTGGAGCAAATCGGCAATTGTATACTCGCGGCGGATATACGTAACGCTAAAGAAAACAAGCAAGCCAAACTATCGAGTACTGAAATTGACGGACAAACACTAAACAAAGAAAAAATTTCTGTTTATTTATTTAATCAGCCAAGAAGCAGCAAGTGCAAAAATACCGCCGTCAAGAAAATCCAGTTTGATCGTGAAACCGGCATTTTAACCGAAGACCATTTAGAGGTTTCTTCCGCTTTGTATAATCAGACAATTAGCCTGCTAGATGAAAGGGATAACAATGATGATTAAGCAGGAATTTTGTGCGAGGTATACAAGTTGCGCAATTCATCCTCCATCAGAATACCAACTGGAAAATGTAACAAGACCTGTTGTTTTTTGTGTGGATTGTATTTTTCGTATGCAGCGAAATGCTACTGGAAAACGATGTGATGAATTTATCTTTTTCAATATAAACCAAAACATCACTGGTATTTATCTGGTAGAAAGAAAAACTAACATCTCTGATGTAACGAAAGTAAAAGCACAATTACAAGGTGGTGCCACTTTTGTCTGTACTTTTCTGAATAACGATCCCGCTCTTGATTGTTCTGCATTCGATTTTATGCCCGTTTGGGTTTCCAAAGGCGTTAGCCCATCAGCGCGCAGAAAATTAACCACCGAAAAGATTTCATTGCGTAATAAAACGAAACATATCTATCATATTAAAAACAAGCAAGCATTGCCGAAAATTTGCATTTCTTAAGGTTCCAGTTTGTTAATAAATTATGCTGATTTCTGCAAGCATCGCCACGTATCTGTTCCGCATCAACAACGCAAAACCGGCGACGCACATCCTGGCCGGCGCGTTGTTTTATTTTGTCAAAGGCGTTGTCCTGTTGCCGTTCGCGATATTCCTGCCCGGTCAACGCTGGCGTGGCGTCAAGTCGTTCATCAACGCCGCGGCGTATCCGATGAGTTTATTCGGACCGGGGAGATATGAACCGTATCGGGAGATGGATGGTTATTGATGAACACCGCACCAAAAACCGCCGGACGACTCGGTAGCAAGAAATGGCGACAGCATAAAGATTACTATCTCAAGCAATGCTTTCGCAATAGCAGTGAAATTGAGACGCACAAGGGTTGGCGTCAAGTGGCGGTGTGGGTGCGCGCGCATTATTGCGCTGAGCTGATTTCTTTTTTGCAAAATCCGGACGCATGGATTGAAGGCGGCGTTATGATGAAAGACGATGGTTTGACCACGGTCGTGTACGCGAAATTCGGGGGGGGGGGTAGTGATTAAACGCTACAAGGCGGCTATTAAACACGCTAACACAAAAACTATTTTCCGCAAATTGCGGCATAGCCTGCGTGCAACCAAAGCACGCAGTTGCTGGAAAAATGCTCATCTACTGCTATTTAGTGGCATCGCAACGCCAGCCCCATATGCTTTCGTGGAAAAACGCTGGGGGCCATTTCGTTTGGATTCTTATTATGTTTGTGCGTTCAATGATTTTCCAACAGCGGCGGAGAAATACCAGTATCAACTGCCAACCAAACAAGAGATTATCTGGTTCAAAAAACTGCTGGAAACATTATTTCTGGCGCAGATTTACTACCGCGATTTCCATGCGGATAATATATTGATAAGTGATGACGGAATAATAGCCATTGACATTAATTCGGTGAAAGATTTTTCATCGAAAACCTCGCACCAGTTTTTGTGCCAACACCGCAAAGACAAAAGCAGGTTTTTGCGTGATTGGAAGAGCAAACCAGAACAGTTACAATGTTTTTCCGAAGTTTTTGGCAAAAATTAGGAAATTGGCACTTTGCCCGCAAGTTGGCTGAACTAAATAATTACTTTAGGTTCAAGATACTTTAAGCGGTGATTTCGGATAGATTTTAGCAGATATTGACACCTATTTTCGTGGCGCATATTGAAGCGAGACTCACACTCTTTCAAAGGAGTCCGGCTACGCCGGACGACATATTTAACTGGATTCCCGCCTGCGGCGAGAATGACGGGCTGGGGGGACAATGGTAAATAAGTGTCTCGCAAAGCGTGACACTAAAACGTGCTCTGGCGTAGCCGGACATTTTCTCTCGTGTGCTTTGGCCTCTCAACTCGCCTTTGTCCTCTCAATTCACCATTGCCTATCATTTGTCATTGCCCGGCCCATATTATTATTGGCCGGGCAATCCAGTGGAATATGCCGTCCGGCGTAGCCGGACTCCTTTGCGGCGAAGCCGCGCCGTTCGATGCGAGAATGACGGCAAGGCGATGGTGTTTGTTGCTTACCGCTACTGTATGAGCGCGTCCCGGCGGCTAACGCCGCCACTCTGGATTCCCGCCTGCCGGCGGGAATGACGGTATAGGTTGAAATACGGTGCAGGACAGTTCGCGCGGGAGCGAAATTGCGCGTAGCCCGTCTTTGCCCCTTGTCGTCATTTGCCCCGGACCGTCATTCCCGCGCAAGCGGGAATCCAGTTAAATACGCCGTCATTTCTGCTAAAGCAGAAATGACACAATATAAGGTATCCGGCCACCCCGGATACCTCTTTTTATGGCGTGGTAAACTAAACGCAAAACGAGTAGGGAAGTTTATTCAAGAACATGAAAATTGAAAACATTAGCGCGGTTCTGATTACCTGCAACTCCGCCGCAACCATCGAGCAATGCTTGCAAGCGTTGGACGTTTTTGATGAGGTGGTGGTTTGTGATACCGGCTCGTCTGACGATACTATCGTGCGTGCGCGGGTGTTCCAAAATGTCCGCGTATTTGAGATTGCGTTCAATGGTTTTGGCGACGCCAAACGCGAGGCGGTAAGCAAAGCGAGCAACGATTGGATTTTCTCGATCGACTCGGACGAAATTGCGGATGTTGATCTGTGCGATGCGCTGGCGTTGTGGGATACCAACGGCGATGAAAATCGCCTGGGCGTGATTGACCGGCGCAATTTTTTCATGGGCAAACACATCAAGCGTGGCGGCTTGGGGCGAGATCACATTCCGCGTTTGTTTGATCGTCGCCGGCACGAATTTTCCCAAGCCAAAGTACACGAAGGCATCGTGCTGCACGCGCATAGCAAAAAGATTCTGCTGACCGGCGGAGTCGATCATTACACTACCGCCAATCTTAATGCTCGCATCGACAAGATTCGGGATTACTCCGAGTTGGCGGCACCGCAGGCGCGCGTATTCCATCCCGCGTTGGTGGTGTTGCGCGCCGGTTATACCTTCGCCAAAAGTTATGCGCTGCAGTTAGGTTTCCTTGACGGCTGGCGCGGTTTGGTAATTGCGTGGTGTGCCGCCAGCGGCGTGTTTTTCAAGTATATCAAGGCATATATAAATAGCGCGCAAGCGCAAGCGCGATACCACCAGTGGCGGCGTCGCAAGGATCGTTATCTTGCCGAATGTTTTCGCGTTGGCAGTGAAATCGCGGTGCATAAAAGTTGGCATCAAACGGCAGTGTGGATGCGCAAATATCATTGTGCTGAGTTGATTTCGTTTTTGCAAAATCCGGATGATTGGATGGCGCACGCCGAGATGGTGAAAGATGGGCGTTCCACCACCGTGGTGCGTGCCCAATTCGGGGGGGGGGGGGGTGATTATTAAACGCTATAACCGCAAGACCATTGTTCGCGGGTTGCGATATTGTTTGCGCACCAGCAAGGCGCGCATTGCCTGGCGCAACGCGCATCTGCTAAAAATCAGCGGCATCAAAACACCAGGCGCCATTGCTTTCGTGGAAAAACGCTGGGGGCCATTTCTGCTGGGTAGTTATTTTGTTTGCGCGTTCAACCAGTTCCCCACGGCGGCGCAAAAGTATCAGCATCAGCCACCGAACGAGTTGGAATTGAGTTGGTTGGTTGCGTTGCTGGAAAAAATGCGCCGCGCGCGGATTTACCATGGCAATTTGAATGCGCACAACTTGTTGGTGACCGAGCAAGACATCGCGCTGATTGATCTCGATCAAACCCAGGATTTTTCCGCGCCGATTCGATCAAAAATCCCCGGTGCATTGCGCATATTTATACATAAACATCGCAAAGATCGTCGGCGTTTTTTACACGACTGGCGCAACAAGCCGGCGCAATTGAAATGCTTCACGGATGTATTTGAACGAAGTGATAAACACCATACGACCAGCGCATGGCCACATGTGAAAAAACCCTGATTGTCGGTCCGGCATGGGTCGGCGATATGGTGATGGCGCAAAGTTTGTTTAAGGTGCTGAAGCGTGCGTCTGAATCCAATCATGTTGATAACGAGATTACGGTGTTGGCACCGGCCTGGAGTATGCCGATACTGGAGCGCATGCCGGAAGTGGCGCACCGGATTTGTCTGCCGCTTGGGCATGGCGAGTTGGGTTTGCGCGTGAGATACCAACTCGGACGCCGACTGCGCAACACGGTTTTTGACCGCGCCATCGTCATGCCGAATTCGTTCAAGTCGGCGCTGGTGCCGTGGTTCGCGAAAATCCCGCGGCGCACCGGCTATCTCGGCGAGCAACGCCGGGGGGTGCTGAACGATATTCGCGTTATAGACCAGCGGGTGATGCCGCTCAATGTGCAACAGTTTGCCGCGCTCGGCATGCGCAAAGATGTTGCGCCGCCGGGTATAGACGACATCCCCCAACCGGCACTGGCGGTGGAGCCGGCGATGGTTGCCGAGACCGCGTCGCGCTTCGCGCTTGCCACCGATGCGCCGATCATCGCGCTTTGCCCCGGCGCCGAATACGGTCCGGCAAAGCGTTGGCCGGCCGAGCATTTTGCCGAAGTCGCCAACCGGCAATTGCAGCGCGGCTGGCAGGTGTGGTTGTTCGGCTCCAAAAACGACCGCGAAATCGCCGCGCACATCAACCGGCTTTGTCAGGGACGCTGCGCCGATCTTTGCGGACGCACCACCCTCGGCGAGGCGGTTGATTTGATGTCGCTGGCGAAATACGCGGTCACCAACGACTCCGGACTGATGCACGTTGCGGCCGCCGTCGGCTGCCATGTGATCGCCATTTACGGCTCATCCAGCGATGCCTTCACCCCGCCGCTGACCAACAAAAGCGACCGCCTTGCCCTTGGCTTGGAATGTAGCCCCTGCTTCCAGCGGGAATGTCCGCTCGATCATCTGAACTGCTTGAATCAATTGATGCCAAAAAAGGTTTTAGACGTCATCAAAAAAACGAGCAATAAAATTGGCGATGGATTGGGGTGAGCGACACCAAAGCGTTGCCTGAAAATATTTTCTGAGCAGGCCTGATGGGCGGACATTTTAGACTAACCGGCCCGATCTCTCTTTGGCAACGTAGATAACCTGTTGAAATTGTTGGAAAGGAAAAATAATTTTGACGAACCCTATATATTGGGTTTAATATCGGAGTTTACCCACTACATATAGTTTTATACTAAAATATAAAATATAGTGCCAATCAGTGGGTTGGCAGTGGGTTGGTGGAACCAGCCAGAAAAATTCTGGTTGTGCAAACGGAGATTAACATTACAGGGATAACAGTTATTTTATAGAAATTGACGACGTTACGGCCTTAAGGCCGCTGAGTGAGATAGTTAATCATGAACATGGCTAACCTGGCCAATAATAAAAGCGCCATCGGCAGCGTCATCAAGAGCGTCTCTGTGGACGATATCCCGATGCAGCCCGCGTCCCTCGATATCTGGGATAAAAAATATCGACTGAAGAACATGCAGGGCGAGCCGATCGATCAGGATATCCATGCGACCTACGATCGCGTTGCCAAATCTTTATCTGAAGTCGAAGTTACCAAAGCGAAACAACAGGAGTGGCACGCCAAGTTTGGGTGGGCATTGAAAAACGGCGCCATTCCCGCCGGGCGAATTACCTCTAACGCCGGCGCGCTGGCGCATAAACCAGCAACAAGCACCATTAACTGCACCGTCTCAGGCACCATTCCAGATTCCATGGACGGCGTTTTAAGGTCGGCCCACGAAGCCGGCATGACGTTGAAGGCCGGTTGTGGCATCGGCTATGAATTCTCCACCTTGCGCCCCAAGGGCGCCTTCGTCAGCGGCGCCGGAGCTTATACCTCCGGCCCGCTGTCTTTTATGGATATTTTTGATTCAATGTGCTTTACCGTGTCTTCCGCTGGCGGGCGGCGCGGCGCGCAAATGGGCACTTTTGACATTGCCCACCCGGACATTCTCGAGTTCGTCCGCGCCAAGCGCGAGAACGGCCGCCTGCGACAATTTAATCTGTCGTGTTTGATTACCGATGAATTTATGCAAGCGGTGAACGACGATGCCGAATGGAAACTGTATTTCCCCGCCACCCAACAGGAAATAGAGAGCGCCGAATACGAAATCATTATGCGGCCCTGGTCGCAGTCGTCGGATTACACCACCAATAATCTCGGTCAGGTGGCTTGCCGGGTGTACAACACCATTCCAGCCAAGCGGCTCTGGAACCTGATCATGAACTTTACCTACGATTATGCCGAACCCGGTTTCATCCTGGTCGATCGAATCAATGAAATGAATAATAACTGGTTTTGCGAAAATATCCGCGCCACCAATCCCTGCGGCGAACAACCGTTGCCGCCCTATGGCGCCTGCCTGCTTGGCTCGGTCAACTTGACCCGATTCGTCGATAACCCATTTACCGCTGCCGCCAAATTTGATTGGGACAAGTATCGTGAAGTGGTCGCCATCTTTTGCCGTATGCTGGATAACGTGGTGGAAGTCAACGGCTTGCCGCTTGAAAAACAAAGCGCGGAAATTTTGGCCAAGCGCCGACATGGCATGGGCTTCCTCGGGCTCGGCTCGACCCTGACCATGCTGCAAATGAAATACGGCGATGAGTCCTCGCTGCAGTTCACCGAACGCGTCGCCGAACAGATGGCCACCGTGGGCTGGGAAATCGGCATCCAACTGGCCGAAGAGAAGGGCAGCGCGCCGATACTGGAGCAGGAATATCCGGTAACCAACGAAATGCTGGCGCAACGACCGGAAATGAAAAAACACGGCTATGCTCTCGGCGACACCGTCAAGGGCGCGGTATTGATGGGGAAATACAGTCGTTATATGCAGCAATTCCCGCAACAATTGCAAAACGAAATCGCGGTTAAAGGTTGTCGTTATACGCACCATACTTCCATCGCCCCGACCGGCACCATCAGCCTGTCGCTGGGAAATAACGTAAGCAACGGCATCGAGCCGACATTTGCCCACAGCTACAGCCGCAACGTCATCCGCGAAGGCAAGAAATCCAAGCAGAAAATAGATGTGTTGTCATACGAATTATTGGCCTATCGTCATCTGGTCAATCCGCAGGCCGCCGCGAGCACCGAAGACAAGACAAACGCGCTGCCGGATTATTTCGTCACCACCGATGACATTACCCCGAAACAGCATGTCGATGTGCAGGCGGCGGCGCAAAAATGGATCGATTCGTCGATATCGAAAACCGCCAACGTACCCACCGACTTTGCGTTCGAAGATTTTCAAGGCATCTATCAATACGCCTGGGAAAAAGGGCTGAAGGGGTGTACCACATTTCGATTCAACCCCGAAGCGTTCCAGGGTGTTTTGGTAAAAGAGCAGGACCTGGAAAACACCAAATACCAGTTCACGCTGGAAAACGGTGAAATGGTCGAAGTCAAGGGCAACGAAGAAATTGAATACGATGGCGAAATTCATACCGCCGCGAACCTGTTCGACGCATTAAAAGAAGGTTACTACGGTAGATTTTAACCAGACATTATTTGCGCTGGCGGGAATTTTTAATTAATGACAAAAGAGTTTAAATTGTGAACAAGGTGTTGTGAAAAAATCTGGCAAAAGGCACTCAACCCTTTCCCGAAATAGCGAGCGCAATAGAAGAATTCAGTTCAATCGGCATTTGGGCCAGAATATGGACCAGAATATGGAGCAGGGGATGCACACGCCATACAACGTCCAGCGAAGTTTGCTGAGCGAGCGCGGCCAGCCGCTGAAAATGTGACGATGGACGTATAAGCAAGCTCGAAAAATCGACCTCATCAATACATAAAAGAAGCAATAACATAAAAGCAGACTGATTAGATCATGGCCATTAAAATTGAAAAGCAAATCGTTGATTACAACGTCGTCAAACCCGAACACAACGACCGAGTCAACGACCAAAGCAACGACCATGACAACAAAGCCCAATCGGCGCAGCAACAATCCGCCAGGCCGATAACGGAGTCTTTGGACACAGGCGCTCAGGATCAGTCCAAAATCGTGCAAATGCACGAAAAAGTGGTGCGACCGGACCGGTTGGTCGGCAATACCTATAAAATCAAGACGCCCGTTTCAGAACACGCGTTTTACATCACCATCAACGATATCCTGTTGAATCCGGGCACGCCATTCGAAAAACGCAGACCGTTTGAGATTTTCATCAACTCAAAAAACATGGACCACTACCAATGGATCTCGGGCCTGACATTGATCATTTCGGCGGTGTTCAGAAAGGGCGGGGATGTCACCTTTCTGGTCAAAGAACTGCAAAGCGTATTCGACCCCAAAGGCGGCTACTTCAAGCGCGGCGGAAAACTCATGCCGTCTTTGGTCGCTGAAATCGGCGACGCGATTGAATCCCATTTAAAAATGATCGGGATGATTGTCGATACAGGCCTTGACCCACACCAACAGGCACTGGTCGCTCAAAAACGCAAGGAATTCGAGGCGCAAAATAAACTGAGGGGCATTGACCTGGAAGCCGGCAATTTCCCGGCCGGGGCGACGCTTTGCCCAAAATGCCATACCAAAGCCACGGTGTTATTGGACGGCTGCATGACCTGCCTCAACTGCGGCGAAAGCAAGTGTAGCTGACGTTTTCGAAAGGAATTTCATCAAAATTGTTGCTGTAGGGCCGGAACCGGAAATGACCCACCCCCCTGAAACCCTCAGCAAGGGCACTGAGGAAAACATCGCCAAACTCAGGGTGAAACTGCGCGAGTTGTTTCAACTTGACCGTGGCGATCTGGATTTCGGTTTGTATCGCATTATGGCGTTGAAAAGTGCCGAGATTAATGCGTTTTTGGACAATGAATTGCTACCGCAGGTGACGCAAGTATTGGGGGATATCGCCGACTCCGATACTTCATTACTGCAAGCGGAGATTGATCAGGCATCCGAAGCTGCCAATAGACTGGGTGTTAATCCCGAAGATGCCCCGAAGATCAAGGAACTGAAAGGCAGAATAAAAACCGCCAAGAGCGACCAACAAACCGAAGCAGATACTTACAATCATCTTTACAACTTCTTTTCCAGATACTATGACGAAGGCGATTTTATCTCGCTTCGCCGCTACAAAAGCGAAGGCAAGGAAGCCTATTCCATTCCCTACAACGGCGAGGAAGTCAAACTCCACTGGGCAAATGCCGATCAGTATTACATCAAGACAACCGAGAACTACGCTTCCTATGTTTTCACGCTCAGCGAAGGTGACCGACAACGCCGGGTGTGCTTTGAGATTGCGGCGGCGGATAACGAAAAAGACAACATCAAAGAGACTAGCGGCAAGCAACGCCTGTTTGTGTTGGCGAAGGATTTTATCAAGCTTAGCGCACGCGAATTGACTGTCCGCTTTGACCATCGCCCCTTGACCGCAGGCGAGAAAAACAAACACCCGCAAAACGGAATCAAGCGACAACATGCCATCAATCAAGAAGCCGAGCGGCGCATTTTTGCGAAAATTAAAAAGGGCAAGGAGGGCTGGTTATCTCTGATTGCCGCGCCTTGCCCCACCGAAGCAGATGAAGCTCGCACGCTGCTCGGCAAGCACCTCACTGCTTATACGGCGAAGAATAGTTTTGACTATTTCATTCATAAAGACCTGGGCGGCTTCCTGCGGCGGGAACTGGACTACTATCTGAAAAGTGAAGTCATCTCCATTGATAATTTGGAATTGACCGATGACCCCGCCGTATTTATACGCAGTCTGGCACAAATAAAGGCGATAAAAAGTGTCGGCAATAAAATCATTGATTTCCTGGCGCAGTTGGAGGATTTTCAAAAACAACTCTGGCTCAAAAAGAAATTCGTGCTGGAGGCGCAGTATTGCGTAACGCTGGATAAGGTGCCCGAATCACTCTATGCGGACATTGCCAAGAACAAAGCACAGCGCAATGAATGGGTGAAGCTTTTTGCGATCGACGAACTAAAGGGCGACATTGTTGCCACCGCATATAGCAATCCACTAAAGCCCGCTTTTCTAAAAGAGAATCCGTATCTGGTTTTGGATACTCGCCACTTCAATCAAACATTCCAGAACAAACTGCTTGCCGCCCTGTCGGACGCTGCTCCCATTGAGGAACAACTGAATGGCTTGTTGGTTCACGGCGAGAATTTTCAAGCATTGAATTTGTTGCAGAAGAGGTATGGGGAGCAGGTCAAGTGTATTTATATTGATCCGCCGTATAACACTGATGCATCCGCGATTATGTATAAAAACGGCTATAAAGATTCATCTTGGATGTCGTTGATGGAAGATCGTTTGATGCTTTCAAAAGCCATGCTGGGAAATGATGGAATTGTTTGCGTGGCAATAGATGACGAAGAGGTATCCTCCCTACGTAGCATATTGGTAACAAACTATGAATCTGAGCTCGGTATCGTTGCAGTATGCTCAAATCCGCGGGGCCGTAAAACAAAAGGTCGGTTTGCGCCTGCCCATGAATATGCCCTGTTTTATGGAAAAACAGAAAAAACTGTTCCGGGATCTATTGAAAAAACGGAAGAACAGATGAGTAACTACCCCCATGAAGACGATCATGGCCGCTTTACGTGGATGAATTTTATTCGCACTGGCACAAATGATAGACGACAAGATCGACCCAAACAGTACTATCCAATTTTTGTCAATGACAATAACGAAATTCGTATTCCACAAATGGACTGGGATGAAAGCAAACGAGAGTGGGTTTTGAGAGAGTCTCCAGTAGATAACGAAACAATGATATATCCAGTCAGAAAAGTTGGAAATGAATCAGTTGATGGGAATTGGTCAAGAGGACATCAGCGGGTAACCGATGAGACAGAAGAATATCGTGTTCGAAGTACGGCGGGAAATAAAATTAGTATTCAATTTAAAGCGCGTATGGATGAAGACGCAAAACCAAAAACTTGGTGGAATAAAAGTAGTTATCAATCGTCTAATGGTACAGTTCAATTAAAAAGAATATTCGGAGATAAGAAATTTGACTTCCCTAAATCCGTTAACTTGGTCAGTGACTGCATAATTTCTTCAATCAACGGTAGTACAGATGCTACTGCACTTGATTACTTCGCCGGCTCCGGCACCACTGGCCATGCGGTAATAAACATCAACCGCGAAGACAACGGCAACCGAAAATATATCCTCGTGGAAATCGGACACCACTTTGACGAAGTGCTACTGCCGCGTATCAAAAAGGTCACCTATTCCAAAGAATGGAAAGATGGCAAGCCACGGGGAAGAGAAGGAATTAGCCAATTATTCAAATATGTGCGCCTGGAATCTTACGAAGACACGCTGGATAGTTTAACCGTCAAGCCGCGCAAAGACTTGCTCGAAGCAGGAGAGAATAAGCAATTCATTGAGGATTACCTGCTCCGGTATGTTCTCGGCGAGGAAACTGCAACCAGCGCGTCCCTGCTGGGGCAGGATTTTATTGACCCATTCAATTACACTTTGTCCCTGGTGCGCGATGGGGTTCGCCGTGATGCGCCGGTTGACCTTGCGGAAACCTTTAACTTCCTGCTCGGTTTGCGGCTTGCCACTCGCCGGCAAATAGAGGGTGTTCTGACAATCACCGGTATAAATGCCAAAGGCGAAAATTGCTTGATTCTGTGGCGCAATATTGGGAAAATGAACGCCTCCAAACTGGACAAATGGTTTAGAAAGCACCGCAAAACTTTCGCCAATGATTTGAACCTTGTTTATGTGAATGGCGATCATACCTTGAATGCACTCAGGAAATCAGGCGACCAGTGGGAAGCGATAACCACTGAGCCGGTTTTTAGGGAGTTGATGTTTTTAGGAACAGAGTAATGGCAGATAACAAAAACGACGACGGTGACCATATACAAAATCTCAAGGCAAAACTGCGCGAGTTGTTTCAACTTGATCGCGGTGATTTGGACTTCGGATTGTATCGCATTATGGCGATGAAAAGTGCCGAGATTAATGAATTTCTTGACGAGCACCTGTTGCCACAAATTACCGAGACGCTGGGAGATATTGCCGACTCTGATATTCCAACATTAAAAACAAAACTTCAAAAAGCAATCGAACAAGCAAAACGCCATGTTCCCGATCCGCAGACAAGCCCGGAAGTAAAAAACTTACAAACCCAACTGAAAGCCGCTAAAGCCGACCAACAAACCGAAGCCAACACTTACAATCATCTTTGTAATTTCTTCTCCAGATACTATGACGAAGGCGATTTTATGTCGTTACGTCGCTACAAAAGCGGCGGCAAGGAAGCCTATTCCATCCCCTACAACGGCGAGGAAGTAAAACTTCACTGGGCAAATTCAGATCAGTATTACATCAAGACAACGGAAAATTATTCATCATATATTTTTACTCTCAGCGACGGCGACCGCAAACGCCGAGTGTGCTTTGAGGTTGCGGCGGCGGATAATGAAAAAGACAACATCAAAGAGAGTAACGGCAAGCAACGCTTGTTTGTGTTGGCGAAGGATTTTATCAAGGTTAGCGCAAACGAATTAATTATCCGCTTTGACCATCGCCCCTTGACCGCAGGCGAGAAAAACAAACACCCGCAAAACGGAATCAAGCGACAACATTCCATCAATCAGGAAACCGAACAGCGCATTCTCGCGAAAATTAAAAAGGACAAGGAGGGCTGGTTAGCTCTGATTGCCGCGCCTTGCCCCACCGAAGCAGATGAAAGTCGCACGCTGCTCGGCAAGCACCTCACCGCCTATACGGCGAAGAACAGCTTTGACTATTTCATTCATAAAGACCTGGGCGGCTTTCTGCGGCGGGAACTGGACAATTATTTGAAAAGCGAAGTCATCTCCATTGATAATTTGGAATTGACCGATGACCCCGCCGTATTTATACGCGGCTTGGCGCAAATCAAGGCGATAAAAAGAGTCGGCGCGAAAATCATAGATTTTCTGGCGCAACTGGAAGATTTCCAAAAACAACTGTGGTTGAAAAAGAAATTTGTGCTGGAGACGCAGTATTGTGTAACGCTGGACAAAGTGCCCGAATCACTCTATGCGGAAATTGCCAAAAACAAAGCACAGCGCAATGAATGGGTGAAACTGTTTGCGATTGACGAACTAAAAGGCGACATTGTTGCCACCGCATATAGCAATCCACTAAAACCAAAGTTTCTCAAAGAAAATCCACATCTGGTTTTGGATACTCGTCACTTCAATCAAACATTCCAGAACAAACTGCTTGCTGCCCTGTCGGATGCCGGGCCCATTGAGGAACAACTGAACGGCTTGTTGGTTCACGGAGAGAATTTCCAAGCGTTGAATTTGTTGCAGGAGAGGTATAGGGAGCAAGTCAAGTGTATTTATATTGATCCGCCATATAACACTAATACTTCGGCGATTATGTATAAAAACGGCTATAAACATTCATCTTGGATGAGTCTGATGGAGAATAGAATCGTTGCTGGGAAGGGGTTTTTAACCAGAGACGGAAGTCAAGTACTAGCGATCGACGACACTGAGTTTGTGACTTTAACGCAAATTTTGGATCAACTTTTTCATGAATACGACAGGAGTGTCGTCGTAGTAAATCATCATCCGGCGGGTGCTGGCCTTGAAGGCACCAATATATCGGAAACGCACGAGTATGCGCTATTCATGACCCCGTCCGGAGTAAAAGTTTTGTTTGGGGAATCAAAAAACAGCGAGAATAGTGAAATAGCGTTTTTGCGAACTGGAACAGCGGAAAGCAATCTTAGAAAAGGTCGCCCGAATAGTTTTTACTGCGTCTTGGTGAATCCGAAAACATCTAGTGTAGTAGGGTTGGAACCGCCTCCTGAAAATGATGATTACCCACGAGAAAAAACCAGCGAAGGCTTTGTAAGAGTATACCCAGTAAGTCGTGATGGCACTGAGCGAGTATGGAGGAGGTCGTATGAATCATGCCTTAACGAAATTGAAGCAGGTAACTTGGTTTGTAAAAATGGACGCTCTTTATACATCAAATCAAGTAATAATGGAAAGCACCGACCGATATTTAGTAACTGGACAGATAAAAAATATAATGCTGGAGCGCATGGTACAAAATTATTAAGCAACATTATCGGTGATAATTTATTCAGTTATCCGAAGTCCATTCATACAGTTAAAGACTGTATAAACCACATTACTAGGCGAGATAGTCGCGCCTTTATTTTTGATTACTTCGCCGGCTCTGGCACCACTGGCCATGCGGTAATAAACATCAACCGCGAAGATAACGGCAACCGAAAATATATCCTCGTGGAAATCGGACACCACTTTGACGAAGTGCTACTGCCGCGTATCAAAAAAGTCACCTATTCCAAAGAATGGAAAGACGGCAAGCCACGGGGAAGAGAAGGAATTAGCCAATTATTCAAATATGTGCGCCTGGAATCTTACGAAGACACGCTGGATAGTTTAACCGTCAAGCCGCGCAAAGACTTGCTCGAAGCAGGAGAGAATAAGCAATTCATTGAGGATTACCTGCTCCGGTATGTTCTCGGCGAGGAAACTGCAACCAGCGCGTCCCTGCTGGGGCAGGATTTTATTGACCCATTCAATTACACTTTGTCCCTGGTGCGCGATGGGGTTCGCCGTGATGCACCGGTTGACCTTGCGGAAACCTTTAACTTCCTGCTCGGCTTGCGGCTTGCCACTCGCCGGCAAGTAGAGGGTGTTCTAACAATCACCGGTATAAACGCCAAAGGCGAAAATTGCTTGATTCTGTGGCGCAATATTGAGAAAATGAACGCCTCCAAACTGGACAAATGGTTTAGAAAGCATCGCAAAACTTTCGCCAGTGATTTGAACCTTGTTTATGTGAATGGCGACCATACTTTGAACGCACTCAGGAAATCAGGCGACCAGTGGGAAGCGATAACCACTGAACCGGTTTTTAGGGAATTGATGTTTTTAGGAACAGAGTAATGGCAGATAACAAAAGCGAAGACGGTGAGAAAAAATAACATGTCTCGCCAAAACAATCTTGAATCGCGCATGGTTCTGCACCGTTTTATGTGCAACCAATTCGGTTATAAAAACCTGCGCGAGATGCTGAATCGGCTGGAAGGTGTGCAAGATGGACTCGCCGAAAATAACACAACTCACTTTTATCGGGCGATTGATGCCTATTTAGATACTCACTCAAAAGAGGTAACAAAAAACGACCTTGCCAGATATGACGAAAACATAATCGCCCATAGCCAGACACTGCGAATGACTGCGGATAATGGCAAATCGTGGAAACCGTTTCAATATGTCGCCCTGCTGTTTACCGAACGCTATCTTGATTTGTATTTTCAAGACCCTGAGGTTCTGGTTGAAAAGTTAAACCAATGGAAAAAAAGAGACAGCGCGTCTGGCATGGCTGACTACACGACCGCCGATCTTCGCACGCTTGCCTTTCAAAGCGCGACAGGTTCCGGCAAGACGCTTCTTTTGCATGCCAATATTCTGCAATACAAACACTATCTGAAAGAATACAAACGACTACACAAACTCAACAAAATAATACTGGTAACACCGGACGAAGGACTTTCCCGACAGCACCTGCGTGAATTGCAATCAAGTGGCATCCCGGCACAACTATTTTCCGATAATTCAGGCGGGGGGATGTTTTCTCACAGTGGCGGGGTAGTGGACATCATTGACCTTCACAAACTGGATGACAAGAAAGGCATTAAGCGGGTCGCTTTGGCATCCTTTGAAGAGAACAATCTTGTGATGGTGGATGAGGGGCACCTGGGCACCGGCGGCAAGGTTTGGAGAAACCGTCGCAAGCAACTGGCGAAAAACGGTTTTACCTTTGAATACTCGGCAACATTTAATCAGGCGGTTTCCGGCAGTGGCGATGACATCAAAAAACTGCGCGACGAATACGGCAAATCAATGTTGTTTGATTACTCATACCGATTTTTTTATGAAGACGGCTACGGCAAGGACTATAAAATATCCAATCTGCAACAGACCGATGATGGCGAGGCGAACAATTTTTATTTGCTTGCCTGCCTGTTGATGTTTTATCAGCAATGCCGAATTTTCGAGGATAAGGGCGGGCAATGGCGGGAATTCAACATTGCACCACCACTTTGGGTATTTCTCGGCAAGACGGTTACCGGCGGCAAGAGTGTCGGTGAGAAAGAGACAGAAACCGATGTGGTTCGAATTATTACTTTCTTGGCTTGGGTGCAAAGTCAACAGCAAGAAGTGATAGCAATCATTCAAAAACTTATCAGCAATAATACCGGGCTTGTCGATGAACAAGGCACGGACCTATTCAGTGGATCATTTTCCTACCTAAAAGAAAATCAGCCGAAAAAAATCTATGAAGAGTTATGTTCGGTGGTTTTTCGTGGTAAGGGACAACTGCATATATCTCATCTCAGCGGTATGGATGAAATTCAACTCAGCACCGGAGACGCTAGTCCGTTCGGGGTCATCAATGTCGGCAATGCATCCGGGCTTTATAGCAAACTTGGAGATGTCAAAAATCGGCTCTTTACACTATCAAAGGACGCGTTTTCCAAACCGCTTTTTGCCGATGTGGATAACAATAATTCGCCGGTGAATATCGTTATCGGTGCGCGAAAATTTGCCGCCGGATGGAATTCTTGGCGGGTCAGCACCATGGGGCTGATGCATGTCGGCACCGGCGAAGGGCCGCAAATCATCCAGATGTTTGGTAGAGGCGTTCGCCTCAAGGGGCGCGACATGTCGCTCAAACGGCATACCGCGCTTGAAGATGCAAACCCGCAAGATAGCGACCAACTAAAATTGCTTGAGACGCTCAACATCTTCGGTCTCAAAGCCAACTATATGGATAAGTTCAAGGACTATCTTCAACAAGAGGATATCAATGATCGGATTGTTATTACATTACTGACCAAACAACAGTTCGGAAAGACACGCCATCTTAAAATGATTAGAAAGCGCGATAGTGCAGGAGAATTTCAATATTCCCCCAAGCGCATTGCACTGCCATCAAAACCCAAAGCAGAAGACAATATAAGGATTGACCGTTACCAGCATTTACAGATTCTTGAATCGAGACAACAAAATCATGATGATGCCGAATCTATCACAACAGGCAAATTGAAAAAACAGCATGTGGATTTGATTAACAAATTGTCGGTTTATCATCGAGTTCTTGAACGCAAGCATAGACTTTCATGGCATAACATGACTGTTTCTCAGAAAGCGGTGGACACGCTACTTGAAAATGGCGATTGGTATGAACTTTACATTCCACTGGAAAAATTGGAGTTTTCCGAACATGGGCGAGTGCGAGAATGGGAAGACCTTGCGGTGGATTTAATTTGCGAATATGCCGATCAATACTGGCGCAAAGAACGAAATATTTGGGAACACCAGCACATGGAAGTTGTGCCGCTGGATGATGACGATCCGAACCATGTTTATGAATACAAACTATCGGTTGATGCTAAAGAGAGGGCACTGATTAAAGACATTGAACAGATGGCAGAAGATGTGAAACAAGGGCAATACAATGAGATATATCCATTATCAGGCGGGTATCAACTTTCATTATTGAATCCAGGTTTCCACGCATATATACCTTTACTCCATGCCAGGCCTCATGACTCAGTAAAAATCACGCCTATTCCTTTGAACGAGGGAGAAGCAAAATTTGTCAAGTATCTGAAGGATCTTGTGGAATACAAACATAATTTTGATGTTTTGCAAGGCAAAGAAATCTATCTGATGCGTAACATGAGTCGGGGGAAAGGCGTTTCTTTTTTTGACGACTATGCTTTTTATCCCGATTTCATTCTTTGGGTTAGAGACTCAAAAAGACAGGATATTCTGTTTATCGATCCGAAAGGGCTTTCTCGGTACGATGCAAAAACCAAATCCAAAGTAGATTTGCACAAACGAATAAAAGACACCGAGAAGAAAATTCAGCAGCAAAATAGCCGTCTTTTCTTACATTCTTATATATGGTCAGCCACATCGCCTAAAAATATTGGAAGCGACAGCACAATGACAGAACAGGACTGCCGGGGAAAAGGGATATTCCTTGCCAGCGGAGGGGCGCCGGAGATTAAAAAACTTTTGCACGATGCGCTTAATTGACTACCTGCCTCAAGGCATCGATACCCCGCCCGGGCCTCGGCTTAACTGCATAATGAAACCGTGAAAAAAATATTATTCGATAAAACGATATTGTCCTGGGCGCTTTATGATTGGGCGAATTCCGCGTTCGCGACTACTGTGGTAGCGGGATTCTTTCCGGTTTTTTATACGCTGTTGAGCGCCGAGCTGACCGCCCGCGACGCCCAGTTTTGGTTCAACATCACGTTGGCGGCCAGCAGTTTATTGATCGCCGTCGCGGCGCCGATTTTAGGCGCCATCGCCGACCGCGGTGGCCGCCGCAAAAAATTTCTCGCCAGCTTCGCCCTGCTGGGAATTTTAATGAGCGCCGCGCTGGCCTGGGTCGGCGCCGGCATGTGGTGGATGGGGCTGTTGATTTATGGGCTGGGGCAGGTCGGATTTTCCGGCGCCAATATTTTTTATGACGCCATGATTTTGGACCTGTCATCAGAAGAAGATTTGGATGTGGTGTCGGGCTATGGATACGCTTTGGGTTATGCCGGCGGCGGCATTTTATTTCTGGTCAACGTGCTGATGGTAACCAAACCGCAGCTGTTTGGCTTGGCCGATGCCGGCGCGGCGTTATCGCTGTCATTCATCAGCGTGGCCGTTTGGTGGGCGATTTTCACCGTGCCGCTTTTATGCGTGGTCAAAGAACCGGCCGATGAATCGCGCCTCCCTTTCGCGCAAAGCCTGCGGCAAGGCTTGCAGCAACTGCGCATCACCTACCGCGAACTACGGCAACTGAAAACGGCGTTGCTGTTTCTTGCGGGCTACTGGCTCTACATCGATGGGGTCGGCACGATTTACCGAACGGCGGTGTTTTTTGCCAACCGCATTCTTGAACTGCCCCAGGAAAGCTTGATCGCCGCATTATTGCTAACCCAGTTTGTGGCCTTTCCGGCGGCGTTGTTTTTCGGGTGGCTGGGCCAGCGTATCGGGCCTAAGCCGGGTATCTTGATTGGACTGGTTGTTTACACTCTGGCGGTTTTCTACGCTTGGAGATGGCTTGATTCGGCGACTGATTTTTATCTGCTCGCGGTGGCGATTGGCTTGGTGCAGGGCGGTGTGCAAAGCCTGAGCCGGTCGCTGTTTGCGCGCTTGATTCCCGCGTCCAAGACGACCGAGTTGTTCGGATTTTTTAATATGGTCGGAAAATTCGCAAGCATCCTGGGGCCGCTGATGATGGCGGCGGTGCCGGTATTATTCGTGCGCAGCGCAGCGCGCGACAGTATTTTGGTTTTAGTGCTGCTGTTTGCGGCTGGCGGTTATATTTTGCTCAAGGTCAATGTTGAAAATGGGATGCGGGCGGCCAAGGACATGGAATACAAATTAACCTCGCATTAATTGCCCGCATTATTGTCTGCGCCAGACCAACATCAAAGGCCGTATCAGAAATAATATCAAGATCAAGATCAGGCGCAATATAGTGAATAGCAACCCACCTTACGAAACACTTGACCCGAAAGATTGGGAAAAAATGAGGGCGCTGGCCCAGCAAATGGTGAATGATTCCATCGATTATTTAGCCTCAGTGAGCGACCGACCGGTTTGGCAACGGGTGCCGCAAGAGATAGTGCAGACCTTCCACGCCGCGCTGCCCGAAGACCCATCCGACCCGTCCGAGATTTACCAGGAATTTTTGACCCATATATTTCCTTATCCGATGGGAAATATTCACCCCCGGTTCTGGGCCTGGTATATGGGAAACGGAACCATCATGGGCGCGCTTGCTGATTTAATGGCATCCACGATGAATTCGAATATGGGCGGCGGAAACCATTCCGCTGCTATGGTGGAAACCCAGGTTACCAACTGGATGAAACAGATCGTGGGATTTCCCGATGACTCGAGCGGACTACTGGTCAGCGGTGGATCAATGGCAAATCTGGTGGGCATAACCGTGGCGCGAAATGTGGTTGCCGGCTTTGATGTGAGAAAACACGGCGTGCAGGCGATCGACAAAAAACTGACCGTATACGCTTCAACTGAAGTTCACAGCAGCAATCAGAAAGCCGTGGAATTGCTCGGCTTGGGTCACGATTGTTTTAGAAAAATTGAAGTGCACGATGATTACACCATCAATCTTGAGCAATTGAACAACGCCATTACCGAAGATACACGATTGGGCTGCCAGCCGATTTGTGTCATCGCATCATCCGGCACCGTCAATACCGGCGCCATAGACGATCTTAACCGTATCGCGGATATATGCCGCCAACATAATATCTGGTTTCATGTGGATGGCGCGATTGGCGCGACGGCGATGCTGTCTGAAACGGTCAAACCGTATTTGTCCGGGATCGAGCGCGCTGATTCCATCGCCATGGATTTGCATAAGTGGATGCATATTCCGTTTGAAGCCGGATGCGTGTTGGTGCGCGATGCAAAAGCCCATCGAGACACATTTTCACTGGTGCCGGAATACCTTGAGCATGCCACGCGCGGCATCGCCTCGGGGCCCCATTGGTTTTCAGAATACGGTTTGGAATTAAGCAGATCCTTTCGCGCACTGAAAATCTGGATGACGATAAAGGAGCACGGCGCTGAAAAACTCGGTCGGATGATTTCAAGAAATGTGGAGCAGGCCCAATATCTCGGCAAGCTGATTGAAAAATCCGCGCATTTGCAACTGATCGCCCCGATTGGTCTTGATATCGTTTGCTATCGCTATAATCCCGGCGTAATGGAGACCGAAGGACTGAATAAACTTAATCGCGAGATATTGGTAGAGCTGCAGGAGCAAGGCATTGCCGCGCCTTCGCATACTACCCTGGGTGGCGCTTACTGCATTCGAGTGGCCATCGCGAACCACCGCAGTCGATTCGAGGACTTTGATGTTCTGGTGGAACAGACGATTCGAATCGGGCAATTAATATCCAACTGAAAATGCGCGGGTTAATAAAAGAAGGTTCAAGATACTTTAAGCGGTGATTTCGGATGGATTTTAGCAGATATTGACACCTATTTTCGTGGCGCCTATTGAAGCGGAACTCACACTCTTTCAAAGGAGTCCGGCTACGCCGGACGACATATTTTAACTGGATTCCCGCCTGCGGCGAGAATGACGGGCTGAGGGGACAATGGTGAATCGGAAGGCAATGAGTCCTTTTGAGAAGACAATGGTAAATAATTGTCACGCAAAGCGTGACACAACCGGCGGCTACGCCACTCTGGATTCCCGCCTGCCGGCGAGAATGACAAATAAGGGTTGTCATTGCCCGGCAAATAAGGGTCGTCATTGCCCGGCCCATATTATCATTGGCCGGGCAATCCAGTGGAATATGCCGTCCGGCGTAGCCGAACTCATTTGCTTTGATGCCGCCGGTTTGTGTCTGGCAAAGCCGGATGCCAAAAGGAGTCACGCTACGCGTGACAGATATTTAACTGGATTCCCGCCTTCGGCGAGAATGACGGCAAGGCGGAAGTGCTTGTTGCTTACTAATGTATGCGCGCGTCTCGGCGGCTACGCCGCGTCTGGATTCCCGCCTGCCGGCGAGAATGACGGCCGAGAGGGCGGTGCTAAAACACCGCTGGAAAGGAACAAAACGGGCAATGAATTAGTGAACGCATATGCTCGCATTGCCCGGCGATGTGTTGTCTGATTTGAGTATACAATCGGCTGGTCGCTGGGCCAGAGACGCCGGTGATTTGAGCGACTTTGCAAGCCTCGATATCAAGGCAAAACAGCCGTGGAATCGCCCTGAATTTATTCCCCGAAATTCGGCAGCGAATGACATGCTTGTTTTTCATTTATAGAACAATTAGTTATGACCATTTCACTATGCCTTAAAGCATCTTGACCCTAAAAGAATATAATCCGGAAACTATTCATTAATTTCAGCGTCAGTAGGTGTATAATAATTTGCTTCGACAGTATAATTTTTAACATCAGCAGCACCAAGAGGGCAGTAAAATGACTTTAAGAATTAATGATCAAGCGCCGGACTTCATGGCCAATACCACGCACGGTGAAATTAGTTTTCATGAATGGCTGGGTGATGGTTGGGGGATTCTTTTTTCCCATCCCAAGGATTTCACGCCAGTCTGCACGACCGAACTAGGCTATGTCGCCAAGCTCAAGCCGGAATTTGAAAAACGCAATTGCAAGGTCATCGGATTGAGCATCGATGCGGTTGAGGATCACTCTGAATGGGCCAAAGACATCGAGGAAACCCAGGGATATGCGGTCAACTTCCCGATGATTGGCGATACCGATCTCAGCGTCGCCAAGAAATACAACATGTTTCCCGCGGACGAGAGCGGCACTTCGGAAGGGCGCACCGCCATGACCAATGCCACGGTGCGTACGGTTTATGTCGTCGGCCCCGATAAAAACATCAAGTTGATGATGACCTATCCGATGACCACCGGCCGCAATTTCGATGAAATTTTGCGTGTCATCGATTCCATGCAACTGACCGCCGCGCATAAAGTGGCGACCCCGGTGAACTGGAAACAGGGCGATGATGTGATCATCGTGCCGGCGGTTTCCGATGAACAAGCCAAAGAGAAATATCCCGACGGCTGGAACACCGTGAAGCCGTATCTGCGGTTGGTCAAACAGCCGTGACGATAACGGCGATCCGCCCCCGCCGTCATTATTGGGCTTGACCCGATAATCCAGTGAAAAAACACAGCGGCGATAGCCGCTGACATTATCGCCCCCGCCGTCCATGGCGGTCGGCAAATAATTGTTCCCGACATTATTTGCACTTCCACCGTCCATGGCGGTCGGCAAATAATTGTTCCCGACATTATTTGCACTTCCACCGTCCATGGCGGTCGGCAAATAATTGTTCCCGACATTATTTGCACTTCCACCGTCCATGGCGGTCGGCAAATAATTGTTCCCGACATTATTTGCACTTCCACCGTCCATGGCGGTCGTGTCCCGTTGCGCAAAGCCCGCAATGACGACCGGGTCTGTTTATCTAAGTAGGTAATTCCCCAAATTATTGGGGCCGAAAATAGTTTAGGCGCGGTTAGACCATTTTATCGAGCAGCCGATGCTGGGGATTTGCTCCGCAGGTCCCCGCCCGGTTTGCGCGATGCGCTTCATCGCCTCATATAATTCCTGGCGGACGCCTGGCTTTGCCGGATTTTTTCCGCTTTCATCCAGGCGGCCGCGGTATTGCAGTTGAAGATCGGCGTTGTAGCCAAAAAAATCCGGCGTGCAAATGGCGCCATAGCCTTTTGCGATTTTCTGGCTTTCGTCGATCAGGTATGGAAATGTAAAATTATGCTTGTCGGACACTTTCTTCATGTTGTCAAAAGAGTCTTCGGGATAATCGTCAGGATCGTTTGACATAATCGCCACGCTTTTTATGCCGTATTTCTCAAGGCCGCTGACATCGCTGACGATTCTATCGATAACGGCTTTGACATAAGGGCAATGATTGCAGATAAACATCACCAGCACTCCGTTTTCGCCGCGGCAGTCATTCAGCGTCCAGGTTTTCCCGTCCACCCCGCGCAAACTAAAATCCACCGCCGGCAATCCAAACTCACATACGGGTGTTTCAAGTGCTGCCATTTTTTCGCCTCCCGGTTTTTCGTCTCATTGAAATTCGCCTGAAATTATTATTTGCATGATAACCCAAAATCGGCATGCCGTCATTCCTGTTTTTATAATGTGTGCAGAAAGTTTTGAGCTTGTTGGAATCGCGCGATGTGATTCAGAAATTTTAAACGCGCTCTTTTATGGTTTATTTATCCATCTTTTAATCGCTTTATTTCTTTCTGTGTTTTTTCCACTACCTCAGTGTTTTCAATTCTTTTGCTGTCGCCTTCTTTAATGGAAAACACATAAAACACTTCTCCTCCATATTTATTTTTGAAATCTGCGTGAGATTGTTTTTGCAAAGACTGTTCTTGGTGTATCTGCGGGATATGCGAAACATCACTAACGGGCTTTATTTGAAGCCCAATGAATTTCCCGTTCACCTCTATGAAAAAATCCACGTTGTAACCCCGGTCCCATTCATCAGGAGCTGCTGTTATATTGTATCCGATCTGTTCTGCAAGTTGTCCATATATCGTCTTTATTTCTGTCTGGTAACCATCGTAGGTTCTGTCGATAACAAGAGTAAGCATATAGTCTATGCAATCTTGCTCAGTAATTTCTTCCACTTCCGATGGTATGACCTCGGTTATTTTTACATAGAGTTTTTGCCCTAATGTTTTTATATGGCATTTGTCTCTGACATTGTCAAAGTAGTATGCTTGCCACTCATCTTTTGTTTTTGGGGAGCATTTTCTTATTGCCTCGGATACTGCTCCAACATTTCTTTTGAAATTAAGTTGAAAGCGATTCATTGCGCTGTTAAGTATCCATTCTTTAGGCATTGCTCCTCTCCTGTTGATATTTGATGAATCTGGTTAAATGCCTGTGAACAGTTTTCTTGTCTGCCGAAGCAAATCCGAACTTTATTAAATGTGCGTTTATGAAGGTTTTGTTTGCCAGATACAGATAACAAAGCAGGTTGCCTTCTCGGTCGTATTTTTCGCGGTCAAATCCCAGAAACACTTTTTGTCCTTTTGTTTTTTCGTAAATAAAAGAAATTGCGTCCGCTTCGCGTTCTTTCACCGGCGTTATTCCAAGCAATCTGATTTTTATTCCGCCGCTGAGAAGAATCTTATTCGGACGGATAATTTTGTTTATATGATAAAAACAATCTTTCCGTTGCCCGTTTCCACTGCTGTCTATTTTTGATCCGAAGGCAAGTTTTTTCGGGTCGATTTTTCTTTCCATTTTCACGGTGTCCTTAAATTGATAGGGAAGTTTAGCGATCGCGCGCCGGCAACTTTGTTCCGACAACGGCGTGTTTTTTTCGGACAAAAACTCGACTTTCATCTGTTGCAGAAAGCTCTCGTTGCACCCTAGTTTCTCTCTTATTATATTGCGAAACTCCGGGTTTATTTCATAGCCAATGGAATTTCTTTGCAGATGCGCCGCGCTGAGCGAAGTGGTGCCGCTACCCAGAAAGGGATCCAAAACGGTCTCGCCGACAAAGGAAAACATCTTTATCAGTCTGTTCGGCAGTTCAATCGGAAACATTGCGATGTGCTTGTTTTGTCTTTCTCCGGCAAATCTCCAGTGCCCTGAAAAATAGGTATTCCATTCTTCATTGGTCAACCTTGATTTCTCCTTCATCTCTTTAGTAATGGTTGAGCGCTCCGGTGTTCCGGTTTTTTTGAATAACAATATAGATTCATAATCAATCTTCACGATGCCGTTTCTCGGATAGGGAAATGATCCCATGACCGCGCCACCGCCAGTGGTGTTGGTAGTGGTTTTCTTTTGCCAGATAATGGTTCCCATGTAGTCAAAGCCCACGGCCTCGCAGAACTTTATGATTTCGGTTTTAATTGGAATTACTTTGTATCTGCCGTAATACACCGAGCGCGCGAACTGATCGCCGATGTTCACGCAAAGCCTGCATCCGCCGCCGAGAACTCGGCGGCATTCCGACCAGACGAGATTTAGATGGTTTATGTATGCCTCGTAGGAATGGTTAAATCCTATTTGCCCGTCCCCACCGTAGTCTTTCAGTTGCCAATACGGCGGCGAAGTGACCACCAGTTGCACCGCGCCATCGCCAACCGAACGCATCCGTCGCGCATCGCCAGTGACTATTTTGTGCGCGGTTGTTTGCATCCGCTTATCCTATCGCACCATGTGTAACTAATCAACAATTCCGCGCATACGCCGTGTATTTTAGCGGCTATTTCTGTATCATCATCGTTAAAAAATTTCCGCTGGGATAATGCCCTGTTTTTAAGGAATGAATGATTATTACGAAAACACTAAAGCATACCGCAAGGTCATTGACATTGACTTCTGGCGCAATCCTGAAGGGGTGTCGGTGCCGGACGACGAACTCAATTTTCTGCTGGTGCCTGATGTTGTTGAATCGGTGGCTTGCCTGGACTTGGCGAAACAGGTGCACGCCTATCAAAAGCAACATGAAAACTTGCCCGAACAGATTACAAAATCGTTGATGGTGACCATGGGCGGACTGCTGCCCAGCGTCTTGCTTTACGATCATTTGGTCGAGGGCCGGCGCGGCGAAATCCCGAGAATTGAATTCGGCACGATTGGCGTCTCGTTATACAGAGGGCCGGGGGATCGCTATAAAAACCCGTTGGTGCAACACGGCATTTCCATCCCGATCACCGGCAAGACCGTGCTGGTCATCGACGACCTTGGCGACGAGGGCGGCACCATGCAGTTTCTGACGCGCTACATTCTCGACAGCGGCGCGCACAAGGTGCTGAACCTAGCGTTGTATATGAAGCCGAAAGCGATGGCGGTCAGCGGCGCCGATTTTTATTTTGGCGAAACCCCTCAGAACACCTGGATTATCACGCCGCGAGAGCGGGTGGAAACATTAATGAAACGGGTGCCGCTATGGAAACAGCGCGGCGCATCTATGGACGAGTGTCGCCGCAGATTGGTGGACTTGATCGGCTACACCGAGCAGGAAGTGGATTACTATCTCGGCCTCGCGTACCGCTAATCGAGTTGCTCCAGCAGTTTTTTGCCGCCCAACTGCGCCATCTGTTTCAATATCCAGCGCTGGCGTTTGACCACAAATGCCGAAGGGTGCAGCACCGAGTATTGCGTCGGATTGGGCAATACCGCGGCGATGCGCGCCGCCTCGTGCCGGTTTAATTGCTCCGGCGTCTTGTGGTAATAAAACGCGCTGGCGGCGCCGATGCCAAACAGGTTGTCGCCCATTTGCGCGATGTTGAGATAGACCTCCAGAATCCGTTGCTTGCTCCACATCAGTTCAATCAAAACCGCCAGCCCCGCTTCCAACGCCTTGCGCAAGTAACTGCGTCCGGACCAAAGAAAAAGATTCTTGGCGACCTGCTGGGTGATGGTGCTGGCGCCGCGCGGACGCTCGGAGTCTGCGGTGATGGCCGAGGCGATGACATGCAACAGTTCGTTGAAGTCGATGCCGAAGTGGGCCGGGAATCTCTGATCTTCGGCGGCGATAACCGCGACTGCCGCATGCCCTGAAATTTGGTCCCAATCATGCCATTGGTATTTTGCGAACTCATGCGCGCCGGACCAAACCGAATGAATATTATTTTGCAGCATGACCGAGCTGGTGATCGGATCGATCCAGCGCAGCGCTCCAATAAAAATTATGGCGCAAATTACCGGCATCAATAATAAAAACAGCGCAATGGTGAAAAGTCTGGTTTTAAGTTTTTGCCGCATCATCAATTAAATGGGGATTATATGCTTAACTTCACCGGGCTATTTCGCTGGCGTTTCAGTGCGCTGTCGCGGCGGCCGCCACCGTCCCGCGAATCCGAAATGCCGTCATTCCCGCTTTTTATAATGTCAGCGGCTACGCTGAGGTTTTCACTGGATTATCGGGTCAAGCCCGATAATGACGGCGGCGCGGAATAATGCGGGTTTAGTCATGTTCGCGAAGGCAAGGATATCAGGCAGTCCAGTATAATTCCCAATCAAATATCGCCAAATATCACGTGACAAAACAGCGTTAGAAGCCCGCGGCCATGCCGTCCTTGCGGTGGTCGGAGCCGCCGATATAACCGTCCTCGGTTTTCACGATCAACTGCGCGCCGCCCATGCTGAATGGCGTGTCCGCATCGTTGCGCGCGAGATGATGCCCGCGGTTTTTCAATTCACCGCGAACTTTGTCGCCAATGCCCTGTTCAATATGAACTTGATTATCGTCACCTACTTGCCATCTCGGCGCATCGCTTGCCGCTTGGGGGTTTAGGCCATAATCGCAAATCCGGACTGCCATTTGGGCCTGGCCCTGGGCCTGCATGTGGCCGCCCATGACACCAAAGCTCATGAACGGCGCGCCGTTGGCCGTGACGAACGCCGGGATGATAGTATGGAACGGGCGTTTGCCGCCGCCAACTTGATTCGGATGGCCGTTTTGCAACACGAAACCGGCGGCGCGGTTCTGAACACTAATGCCGGTTTCGGGGATGACGATGCCTGAGCCAAATCCCTGGTAGTTGCTTTGAATCATCGACGCCATCATGCCGGATTGGTCGGCGGCGGCAAGATAAACCGTGCCGCTGTTCGGCGGCAAACCATAGTCGGGATGCCCGGCTTTTTTCATGTCGATCAATGCGGCGCGACCCTCCAGATACCCGGCGTCCAAAAGCGCGGCGGCGTTGATGTCCATATAGGCGGGGTCGGCGATGTAGCGAAAAGCATCCGCAAAAGCCAGTTTCATCGCCTCAATTTGGCAATGCATGCTGTCTGCCGAATCCATTGCATACTGCGCGATATTATGGTGCTGCAAAATCCCGAGCATGATTAGCGCGGACAAGCCCTGGCCGTTGGGCGGAATTTCGTGCAACTCAAAACCGTTATATTTTTGCGTGAGCAAATCAACCCAGTCGGCCTGATGGGCCTCGAGGTCGGCTGCGGCCAGCTTGGCATCGGCGCGTTTCGCGGCGGCGACCATCTTGTCCGCCAACTCGCCGCGATAAAACGCCTCGCCTTTCGTGTCGGCGATTTTCTCCAGCGTCCGCGCCTGATCCGGGAAGCGGAATAACTGGCCCGCTGATGGCGCGCTGCCGCCCGGCAGGAACGGCGCAAAATCTTCGTAGGCAGAAAATGTTTGCGCCGCCGCAGCCCAGGCATGCGCGGTAATCGGCGTCACCATAAAACCATGGTCGGCGTACTCGATGGCAGATTCAAACAGCGTGCCGAATGGAAGTCTGCCAAAGCGGCTGGACAACGCCACCCAGGCGCTCACCGCCCCCGGCACGGTCACGCTGTCCCAGCCGCGTTGCGGCATCTCGCATCGCCCGGCAAAATCATCGGCCGATACCGCCGCCGGACTCCGTCCCGAAGCGTTCAAGCCATGCAGTTGCGCGCCGTCCCACAAAATACAAAAGGCATCGCTGCCGATGCCGTTGCTGGTCGGTTCCACAACCGTCAACGTAATTGCCGTGGCAATGGCAGCATCTATCGCATTACCGCCTTGGCGCATGATTGACAACCCGGCCTGCACAGCCAGCGGCTGCGAAGTCGCCACCATATTCTTTGCCATGACCGGCATACGCCGGGAAGGATAGGGAAATTGCGCGCGCGGAAATTGTCCCTGAAATTGTCCCTGAAATTGTCCCTGAAATTGTTCTGAGTCGTGGCTCATTTCATTTTGAATTGCGGTTTTCTTCCTTGCCCAGATCCATTCCTCTTTTTTTCCCAAAGCAAAAAATCAGCCCGCAAGACAGCATAAGGCCGCATAAGTTAGGCGGGCAATTCCTTGTTCGCCTGTAATCGTTGGAGTCGCCGATTTTCGATCGGCACCACCAGTAAAGACATCATGGGCGGGATGATCAACAAGGTAATAATCGCCGACAAACCCAACCCGCCGACCACCACAGAGCCGAGTCCGCGATATAACTCAGAGCCCGCGCCGGGGAATAAGACCAGCGGCAACATGCCGAAAACACTAGTCAAAGTGGACATAAAAATCGGCCGAATGCGATTTCGGGTGGCTTGCTTTATAGCTTGCTTGGCGGGCAGCAGATCGTGGCGAATATGGTGCAGGGTTTGATGCACCAGCAGGATTGCATTATTGACCACGATGCCGATGAGAATGACAAACCCGAGCATGGTCAGCATGTCCAGCGGCTGGCGCGTGACCAGATTCAAAAGCGCCAGTCCGCCAACGCCGCCGGCCGCCGCCGCCGGCACCGCCAGCATGATGATCATCGGATAGACAAAACTTTCGAACAGCACGGCCATGACCAGATAAACGATAATCAGCGCCAGCATCATATTAATCGCCATGGCGCCTCGGGTCTCCACCAATTTGTCGGCGGTGCCCGAAATGTTCAACTGCACGCCAGCGGGCAGCCCTTCTTGCTGCAACGGCGCGATCACCTGCTGTTTGATGATATCAATCGCGGATTCCAGCGCCAGGTCTTGATTGGGCCTGATTTCCAGGGTCACGGTGCGCAAGCGTTCGCGATGGCGTATTGCGGTGGGCCCGGCGGTCAGCAGGGTGTCCGCCAGCGACGACACCGGAACCACCTGGCCGCTGGGCGTGACCACGGGCAGGCTGTCAATGCCCTGAGTTTCGCGGACGCTTTGACTCGCGCCTTTCAAGACGATGTCCATCAATTTGCCGTCAATGGTGGACTGGGTGATTCGCATTCCGTCGTTGAACACATCAATGGTTTGCGCCAACTCCACCGCGGTCACGCCGCTATCGCTCAAGCGCAGCAGGTTAGGGATGACTCTGACTTCCGGCGCGCCCAGTTCAAGCCCGGGCACCGGCCGCCATTCGTGGCCCTCGGCGCGCGGGAACAAGCTGACGATTTTTCCGAAAGCCCGATTGGAAACCCGCAAAATGGTATCCAGGTCGGGTCCGGATACGTCCAGATCAATTTTACGTCCGCCGCCGATGCCGCGGCCAAAGATGGAGGGTTGGGTAATGAATCCGAAAGTGCCGGGCTCGCGGAACACCGGTTTTTGCAAGATCGGTTTGAGTTCGGCAACCCGCCGCGGGTCCACGGCAATGGCGCCAAGGAATGTTTGCGCGCGCGTGGCGACATAAAAAAAGCGGGCGATTTTTGGCGGTTGCGCATGTTTCGGTTTTGGCTCCGATGTTGGCTCCGATTTCATGCCCGATTCCGTTTCCGATTCTGAGGCCCACAACGGTCGGATCTCGTTTTCGATTCTCAGCGCGATGTTGGTGGTGGTCTCCAGGTTATAGCCAGGCGGCGGGATGACGATGCCGAACAGCAAGTTGCGATTGCCTTCCGGCAGATACTCGAGTTTTGGCAGGGCCAGATAGGCGCTAAAACCGGCGATCAAGGTCACTGCGGCGGTGATGACCAACGCCTTGCCGCGGCTTTTGACAACGGCATCGACAAATCCGATAGTCAGCGTTACGAATTTGCTGGCCAACCCATCGATAAAAGGAATTCGAAACGTTGCGACTTGACGACTTTTATGCGGGCGACTTTCAGGTTCAGGACTTTCACCCGCCGGCTCGGCTGTTGGCGGACTGTCCTTGAACAGCCGGTTTGACAACGCCGGGATGACGGTGATGGAAACCAACAGCGATAATAAAACCGATACCGAGATGGCGACTGCGATATCGCGAAACAACTGACCGGCTTCCAGTTCCATGATCAGGATGGGCACGAACACCATGACCGTGGTCAACGCGGAAACTAAAATCGCGCCCCAAACTTGTTGCGCGCCCAGGTAGGCGGCCTTGACATTGGAATGACCCTGTTCCTTTAACCGATAGATATTCTCCAGCACGACGATGGCGGCATCGACCACCATGCCCACCGCGAATGCCAGCCCGGCCAGGGAAATAACATTGATGGATCGTCCCAAAGCGGCCATCGCCACAAACGCGCCGATCACGGATACCGGTATTGCCAATGAAATAACCAGCATGGCTCTGAAAGAACGCAAAAACAAAATCAGAATGATTGCGGCCAACGTTCCGCCCACCCAGATATTTTGTTGCACCAGGTCGATGGATGAATTGATGTAAACGGTCTCGTCATAGACTTGCTGAAAAGTTAATCCGGCATTGGGGATGATGGATTGATTAAGCTCATCGATGGCCTCCCTTAAACCGGCCATGGTTTCAATCACGTTGGCGCCGGTTTGCCGTTCCGCACTCAGTGCCATTGACGCCTTGCCCAATAACCGGATAGTGGAGGCGGGCTCCTTGAAGCCAAATGAAATGTCGGCAACATCGGCCACCGTCACTCTGCCTAAGGCGCCATCGCCGCCGTCATCGCCAGCGTCATTGCCGCCGTTATTGATGTTGCGCACCAGGATTTGGTCAATAATTTCGAAGTTGTCCAACTCGCTTTCGGTGCGCACCACATAGCGGCGTTTGCCTTCGTCTATGCTGCCGGCGCCCAGTGAAATATTTGCATTCCTAAGCGCGCGCGTCAGATCGCTGACCGTGAGTTGATAACGCGCCAGTAAATTTGGATCGACGACAATGTGGATTTCACGCTCGCTGCCGCCATAGACGTTGATCGCGGCGATGCCAGGCACCCGTTCCAGGCGCTCTTTGACCACATCTTCAACGAAATCCCCGTATTCATGAATGGGCTTGTCATTGTCTCCCGCCTGGTTGAGTATCATCCAGGCGATCGCATTGTCTTCGCTGCCGGAGGTATCCAGGGTCGGTTGGTCGGTTTCGTTGGGATAACTGGACACCCGATCCAACCGGTTGGCGACCAGCAGCAAGGCCCGATCCATATTCGTGCCAATCTTGAATTCCAGGGTAATGCGACCGCGGCCGGGTTGCGCCCGTCCGGTGATGGAAACCAGTCCTTCGAGACCGGCAAACTCCTCTTCCTGGGGGTTGATGATTTCACGCTCGACTTCCGCCGGCGCGGCGCCAAACCAGTTGGTGGTTACGGTAATAACCGGGCGGTTTACATCCGGAGCGAGTTGAATGGGGATGGTCTGCAACGCGACCAGTCCGAACAACACGACCAATAATACGGCGGCAATAACCGCAACCGGGCGATCAATGGCGGTGCGTATGATATTCACAGATTTTCGGTGATGTTCACTGGCTGCCCGGGTGCCAGCCTTTCATTGCCGCGAATAACGACAACATCGCCGGCCTCGAGCCCGCCCAGAACTTCGATGCGCATCCCTGCCGCTTGTCCAGTTTGGATGGTTCGAATTTGCGCGACCTTGTCATTGACCACATAAACGATGTTGTCGCGGCCGCGCCGTATTACGCCGTCTTTATGCACGGTTAGCATATTTCGCGGCGCGGATGCGGGAATATGCACGGTCGCGCTTTGCTCGCTGGCGAGGAATCCGGCGTCGGCACCGAGTACGGTATTAAATCTTACCCGCCGGGTGCGCGTGCGCGGGTTTTCCTCCGGGATGATGGCGCGCACGCGTGCGCTGTGCCGGCTGCCATTTTCGAGTTCAAGGTCAAGCTCAGCATCGACGGCCAGGCCGCTTAACAATGCCGCCGGCACATCCACCTCCAATTCAAGTTGTTGGTCGGAAATTATTTTAAACACCGACTGCCCTTGCTGAAGATAATTTCCGACTTCGGTAAGTTTGCGGGTTATGGTGCCGTCAAACGGCGCCGTAATATTAACGTAACTCAATTCCAGTTCTGCGATATCAAGCGCAGCCTTGCTGCTGGCGATGCCGGCTTGTGCCTCGCTGACTCGAGCAAAAGCGATTTTTCGTTGCTGCCGAGCATCGTCATACAAGGCCTGACTCACCGCCGCGGAATCCTTCAATGCTTCGAGTCGTTTTATTGCCTGACTGGCAAGCGCCAATTGCGCTTGCGCGGTTTTCAGCCGGGTTTGCGATTCGCCCAGTTGCGATTTTGCATGTTGCTTGCGTAAGCCTAAGGGGGCTGAATCAATGCGCGCCAGCGACTGTCCTTGAATAACCGGGTCGCCAATATCCACCAACATTTCAGATATCGCCCCGCTGATGCGCGTGGCCACTGTGCCCGAACGCTTTGCGACCAGCCGCCCAAGCATGGGAACGGTTTGGGTAAAACGTTGTTCAACCACGGCGTCGACCGAGACCAGGGCCGGTTGCTGGGCATAAACAGGGGATAATCCCAGCAACAGGGTAATAAAAATACCGCTGTAAAAATTTTTGGGCACAAACATAAAACGGAAAATAAAACGATTAAAATAAAACGATTAAAATAAAACATGGATTAACTTTGAAGGGTCGGGCTAAGTGATTATCGCTTAAAAGCATAAACGGCGATAGCACTATCGCCAGCGCGATCGCCAGCACGATCTCCATGCGGCATCTTTGCGCTGCCGGCAGGCCAGGGTCGCGCGGTTGAGGTTGATTGTGCCTGGGCTTGGGTGTAGTGTGGCGGCGATTATTTTATTTGCAACCGGTCATTGGCAATGAAGATGTCCATGGAAACACCTATGGAAACATCCATGGAAATAGCCATGGAAATATCCGGCGGGCATTCACGGCAACCACATTGATAGCGCAAGACAACAACCCAAAAGGCGAGCCCGAGATAATCGAATCAATCGAAATGCAAACGGGCATCGATCCGGTTTATTCCATTATTTGGTTGCATGGACTCGGTGCCGATGGTCACGATTTTGAACCGATCGTGCCTGAACTCGGATTGCCGCAGGAAACGCCGGTGCGGTTTATTTTTCCGCATGCTCCGTTTCGGCCGATCACGGCTAACAATGGCATGAACATGCGCGCATGGTACGACATCGTTGACTTGCCCATCGATGCCGATGGCGTGGCGCGCGGCGACCGAAATGGCATGGAGCGTGGCGACCGCGAGGGTATGGAGCAATCCGCGCAAATGGTATATCGCTTGATTGAGCAGGAAAATCAGCGTGGCATCGCGACCGAGAGGATATTTTTAGCGGGGTTTTCTCAGGGCGGTGCCATCGCCCTGTTCGCCGGGTTACGACTTCAGTCGCAACTGGCCGGCATCATCGCGTTGTCCGCCTATCTTCCCGATGAGACGACCCTTGCGGCCGAAAAATCCATCCACAATCAAAGCACACCGATTTTCATGGGTCACGGCGCCCAGGATCCATTGATTCCATTGCTGATAGCAATGCGCGGCCATCTGTTATTGCGTGAACTGGGCTACGAGGTCGAGTGGCATACCTACCAGATGCCGCATTCGATGCACCCGAATGAAATCAAAGACATTGCTAATTATTTAAGGTTCAAGATACTTTAAGGCATAGTGAAATGGTCATAACTAATTGTTCTATAAATGAAAAACAAGCATGTCATTCGCTGCCGAATTTCGGGGAATAAATTCAGGGCGATTCCACGGCTGTTCTGCCTTGATATCGAGGCTTGCAAAGTCGCTCGAATCACTGGCATCTCTGGACCAGCGACCAGCCGATTGTATACTCAAATCAGACAACGCATGGCCGGGCAATGCGAGCGTATGTGTTCACTGATTCATTGCCCGTTTGGTTCCTTTCCAGCGGTGTTTTAGCGCCGCCCTCTCGGCCGTCATTTTCGCCGGCAGGCGGGAATCCAGACGCGGCGTTAGCCGCCGAGACGCGCGCATACATTAGTAAGCAACAAGCACCTCCGCCTTGCCGTCATTCTCGCATCGAACGGCGCGGCATCAAAGCAAAGGAGTCCGGCTACGCCGGACGGCATATTCCACTGGATTGCCCGGAACAAGCCGGGCAATGACGACCCTTATTTGTCATTCTCGCCGGCAGGCGGGAATCCAGAGTGGCGTAGCCGCCGGTTGTGTCACGCTTCGCGTGACAATTATTTACCATTGTCCTCTCAAAAGGACTCGTTGCCTTCCGATTCGCCATTGCCCCCCAGCCCGTCATTCTCGCCGCAGGCGGGAATCCAGTTAAAATATGTCGTCCGGCGTAGCCGGACCCCTTTGAAAGAGTGTGAGTCTCGCTTCCATATGCGCCACGAAAATAGGTGTCAATATCTGCTAAAATCTATCCGAAATCACCGCTTAAAGTATCTTGAACCTTATTTAAAGAAACATCTGGTTCATTCCACGCCAATCGATAAGCACTAATCCCGGCGCTTAATCGACCTGCTCTTAATTGACACGCTCTTAACTGACTGGTCCTCAATCGATCGAACCACCGACGGATAATACAAAAACCAGGTGAGCGTTCGTCGCATCATAACCAGCCAGCGCCTATGGCATAACGGCTATCGCCGCCATGTCTTACTGGATTATCGGGTCAAGCCCGATAATGACGGGCCGGGGAGCAGAAAAAATCTCCTGCGCGTTCGACATGTGGCGTGGCGGCGCAAATGGCTTTAGAATCGGCATCCATTTGTCATTCGGATTAGTGGGCGGATTATCGGTAGAATCCTCTTCGCACATCGTCATTCGGGATATTTCCGCTGTACATTACTGGGATGACATACAGATTAACAACATGTTGCATACGACATTGTTGAATACCGCGGCATGGTGCACGATTGTTATTTGGCAAGTCGGTGCAAATCGCTGGTGCGATTTGCACCGACATTAGGGGCAGTTTTTTTGACTTGTCAAAAAAACTGCCCCTAAACTCACAGGCTTAGATATGTGGAATGAACTTCGCGCCGCTTGGGCGCTACTCATCGGCATTGGCTTCATGATGCTCGGCAATGGTCTGCAAAGCACATTGCTGGGCTTGCGCGCCACCATGGAAGGCTTCCCGACCTTCACCACCGGCATCATGATGTCGGGCTATTACGTCGGCATCTTTGTCGGCTCGATGATTGCGCCGAAACTGGTGCAGCGGGTCGGGCATATCCGCGTATTCGCGGCGCTGGCGTCGCTCGCCTCCATCTCCATTTTGGTGCACGGCATTTATGTCGGCGCGGTCACCTGGACCATCATGCGCTTTATCACCGGCATCAGTTACGCCGGGCTGTTTGTCGTTTCCGAAAGCTGGTTGAACGATCGCGCCAGCAACGAGACCCGCGGACGGATGCTTTCGGTGTATATGGTGGTCATCACCCTCGGCATGGGCGGCGGGCAGTTCCTGCTCAACTTGAGCAGCCCGATGAAGGTCGATCTGTTCGTGCTGGTTTCAATTATCGTCTCCATCGGCTTGATTCCGATTTTGCTGACCGCGCGACCGGCGCCGGCTTTTGCATCCACCGGCAAAATGTCGCTGGCCGAGTTGTATCGCGCGTCGCCGCTGGCGGTCATCAGCAATGGCTTGACCGGCGCGGCGCAAGGCATGGTGTTCGGTTTGGGCGCGGTGTATGCGCGCCAAGAGCTGCATGATGTCGCGCTGGTTTCCATCTTCATGGCTTCGTTTTTGTTAGGCGGCTTGATTTTTCAATGGCCGATTGGCTGGATTTCAGACCGGGTCGACCGCCGGGTGACGATCATCGGCGTGTCGGTGATGGCGGTCGTGGCCTGCGTCGTGGCGTTGTTGCTGCCTAAAAGCGGAGTGCCGTTTTTCGTGACCGTCATCATGCTCGGCGGCGCGGCGATGCCGATGTATTCGCTCAGCATCGCCTACGCCAACGACCGGCTCAAGCCAGAGCAAATCGTCCCGGCCAGCGGTGCGCTGGTGATGGTGGCGGGCATGGGGCTGAGCGCGGGCCCCATCATTGTCGCCTTTTTGATGGGGCAATTCGGCTCGCTGTTTTATTTCATCGGCATCGCCAGCGCGTTCGCCTTGCTGATAGCGTTCGCGGTGTATCGCATGACCATCACCCAAAGCGTCTCCCCGGACGCCCAGCGGCAGACCGTCGTGGCCGGGCTGATCGGCACGCCGGTGGCGGAATACAATACGCCCGATGCCGAGAATTATGTGGAAGAAGTCATTTGCGCCGATGACGGACCTGCGCGATAAGCATGACGCCGCCAATCAAGCGCATCATTGATTTTCAAAAGCACCCGATCGATCAACTCGACCGGTTTGGGGCAGGTTGTAAACAACAACTCGAAAAAACCGGTTCGTTATTATTGCCGAACTTCATCACCGAGCAAGCCATTGCGCAATTAAAAGCCGAAGCCTTGGCGCATGCCCACCTTGCCTATTATTGCCAACACACTCACACCGCGTATCTGTCGCCGCCCGACCTTCATTACCCGGCCGCGCATCCGCGCAATCGTCAGATCATCAGCAATAAGGGCTGCATCACCGATGATCAAATTCCTGAAGTGTCGCTGCTGCGAATCATTTATGCCGATAGGAAGTTCCAAAAATTTCTCTGTTATGTGCTCGAACAAGATCGGCTGTTTGACTATTCGGATTCACTGTCTTCAATCAATGTTCATTACTATGCGGCCGACCAGGAACTTGGCTGGCATTTTGATAATTCTTCTTTCGCGGTAACGTTAATGATTCAACCCGCCGAATACGGCGGTGAATTTGAATACATCCCCCGATTTAGAAACCACGAAACAGGCGATATGAATTTTGCGGGCGTTGGCCAGGTGCTTGATCATGCCTTTGATCAGCCCCTTGACGGCGAAGTTGATTCGATAAAACTTAATATCATGGCCGGGACGCTGGCATTATTCAGAGGCAGAAACTCATTGCATCGGGTTACCCCGGTGACCGGCGGCAATAGAATTCAAGTCGTGTTGGCGTACAACACCGAGCCCGGCATCGCGTTGTCGGAGCAGGCGCGCCTGACTTTTTATGGGCGCACCCATTAGCCGAACAGATCATGCGCGGGTTTAAGCCAACAACAGTCGCACAACAAACCCACGGGTTCATGACCAGTTGCGCAAAATCCATGGCGCTGTGCGCCGAGTCAGCCGTCCAAGCCAATATGGTAAAGGCATTTTCAAATCAGCTCAAACATCATGCCAAACCAGAAGAGGTCAAGGGCTTCAAACCCAATCCACTGCCTTGCCTGCGCCATTTGAACTCGGTCAAGGATATGAAATTGGCGCAGGCGTTCCAGCAATTTGCCCATTACTTGCCTTGGGGTTTTTCACCGCGCACCGACGACCGCGGCGAGCATGTGGCGATTATGGATTTCAGCAAGATGTTTGAAATGGGCAAGGTCGTCGCCGGGCTGATGTATGTGGACGCGGGCTGCGCCTACCCGGAACACAACCATCCGCCGGCTGAAATTTATTTCTTGATTTCGGGAACCGCTAAGTGGCGCTGGGGCGGGCATAAAGATTATCGCCGCCTAACCGCGGGCAACCTGCTTTACAACCATCCTTACGATTGGCATGGCGTTGAGGCCGGACCGACGCCGGTGTTAGCATTGTATGTTCAGGTGATGTGAATATCTAAAACCGTGATGATGATCAAGGTATAGTTCCGCCGTCTATCACGACCATAATCAATAACCGACGATGACAGCGGTGACGAGGGCGGTGACGGCGGAATGACAGCATCGGTGCCGCAACCCCACGCCGTCATTATCGAGCTTGACCCGATAATCCAGTGAGACATGCGCGGCCAAGCCGTTATGCCATGGACGGCATGTATGCCGCGGGCGCATGGATGCGCAGGAGCGGCCTCCACATAAGACGGCGGTGACGGTGGCGACGGCAGTGACGGCGTCTCAGCCTTTCAATCGCTTTAATACGAATGGCAGCACGCCGCCGCACAAGAAGTATTCAACTTCAACCGCGGTATCAATTCTGGATTGCAGTTGCAGGTTGTCGACCGAGCCATCGGCGCGGTTAATCCTCGCTTCAAACACTTGCTTGGGGGTCAGTTTTTTGTCTAACCCCAGAATATCAATGCTGTCGCTGACCGCGATGTTCAGCGTCTTGCGATCTTCGTCGGGCATGAACTGCAACGGCAGCACGCCCATGCCGACCAGGTTGGAGCGGTGGATGCGCTCGAAACTCTCGACGATGACCGTCCGCACACCCAGTAACAAGGGGCCTTTGGCGGCCCAGTCACGACTCGAACCGGCGCCGTATTCCTTGCCTGCGACCACCACGGTCGGGATGCCTGCCGCCCGGTAACTCATGGCCGCGTCATAAATCGCAACCACTGTCGGGTCGTCATGGGCGCGGGTATAGCCGCCTTCGACGCCCGGCACCAATTCATTCTTGATGCGGATATTGCCGAAGGTGCCGCGCATCATCACTTCATGGTTGCCGCGGCGCGAGCCATAGGAGTTGAAGTCTTTTGGCGTTACGCCGTGCGCGATGAGATACTTCGCCGCGGGACTGTCGGCGGCAATTGATCCCGCCGGGGAAATGTGATCGGTGGTGACGGAATCGCCCAGCAACACCAGCACGCGCGCGCCTTCAATGTTTTTATTCCTGCCGCTGGTGTATTGCTCCTCGAAAAATGGCGGCAATTGAATATAGGTCGAATCCGCTGAGAAGGAATAAGTATTGCCTTCAGTGGTTGGCACCGCCTGCCACTGGTCATCGTCGGTGAATACATCGGCGTATTTGCGGGTGAACATCGATTGATCGATTTTTGCCACTTCGTCTGCAATCTCATCATTGCTTGGCCAAATATCCTTCAGCAACACATCGTTGCCGTCCCGGTCCTGGCCGATGGCGTCGTTGGCGACATTGACGCGCGTGCTGCCGGCCAACGCATACGCCACCACCAGCGGCGGCGAGGACAGCCAGTTGGCTTTCACCAGCGGATGAATACGGCCCTCAAAGTTACGGTTGCCCGACAGCACCGAAGTTGCCACCAGGTCGTGGTCGCTGACCGCGTTATGCACCGCTTCGGGCAGCGGCCCGGAGTTGCCAATACAAGTGGTGCAGCCATAGCCCACGGTGTTGAAGCCGAGCGCGTCCAAGTATTTTTGCAAGCCGGCTTTTTCCAGATATTCGGTGACCACTTTGGAGCCCGGCGCCAGCGACGACTTCACCCAGGGCTTGCGCGTCATGCCGAGTTTGACCGCTTTTTTGGCAACCAATCCAGCGCCGATCATGACCGCCGGGTTGGAAGTGTTGGTGCAAGAGGTGATCGCGGCCACCACCACATCGCCGTGATGCAGGTCATAGCCCGCGGCGGTCGGGAAGCTTTTGTCCATTTCATCTTGCTTGCCATCCTGCTTGATGAAGGCTTCGATAGCAGCCGGCATATCCGGCAATGCGACCCGGTCTTGCGGACGTTTCGGGCCCGACAAATTCGCCCGCACCGAGCTGATATCGAGATGCAATGTGGAGGCAAACACCGGGTCCGGCGTCGCGCTGTCGCGCCACATGCCCTGCGCCTTGCTATAGACTTCGACCAAGGCCACGGTGTCTTCATCCCGACCACTCAGTCGCAGGTAGTCCATGGTTTTTTGATCAATGGAAAAGAACCCGCAGGTGGCGCCGTATTCCGGCGCCATATTCGCAATAGTCGCTCGGTCGGCAAGCGGCAGACCATCCAGTGCGCTGCCGTAAAATTCCACGAACTTGCCGACTACGCCATGCTGGCGCAGCATTTGCACGATGCGCAGCACCAAGTCGGTGGCGGTGATGCCCTCGCTCAATCTGCCGCTCAATTCGCAGCCGACCACTTCCGGAATTAACATCGGGATCGGCTGCCCCAACATCGCGGCTTCGGCTTCGATGCCGCCGACGCCCCAGCCCAATACGCCGAGCCCGTTGATCATGGTGGTGTGACTATCGGTGCCGACCAGCGTATCCGGATACGCCATCCTCTCGCCGCCGCTGTCATCGCTGCAAACGCACTTGGCCAGGTATTCCAGATTGACCTGATGGCAGATGCCGGTGCCGGGCGGCACCAACCGAAAGTTATCGAATGCGCCCTGCCCCCATTTCAAAAACGCATAACGCTCGGCATTGCGCTGCATCTCGAATTCGACGTTGGCGCTGAACGCGGTATGGGTTGCAAACTGGTCGATCACCACCGAATGGTCAATGACCAAATCCACCGGCGACAACGGATTGATTTTTTCGGGATCCACATTAGCCTTGACCAGCGCATCGCGCATCGCCGCCAAATCAACCACTGCGGGCACGCCGGTGAAATCCTGCATCAACACGCGCGCTGGATGATAGGCGATTTCTTGTAGCATCTTTTGCCGCGCACTCTTTGCGACCGCTTCAATATCCTCCGCCGTGCACGCCGCCCCATCTTCATGGCGCAGCAGATTTTCCAATAACACCTTGATCGAATTGGGCAGTTGGCTGATATCCGCAAGGCCAGCCACCTGGTCGGATTGCAGGTTGTAGTAGCCGTAGGTTTTGCCGTTGGCTTCGAGGGTCGCGTAGCAGTCGAACGAGTTGGCGCTGGCGTGAGTCATTGAACTCTCCTGAAGATCGTTGTTAGTGGCTTGAATCTGATAATAGATCAATGATTATACTGCATCACAAAACCCACGGCGCAAAATCAACCCAGCCACTATTAATTGCTTGGAATTGAATTATGCCGCGCTTGATGGTGATATGAGGGAGCCCACGATTCACGCGCTCATCCTTGGCCATGCACAAACCGGGCTTCAGGCGTTGCTGAAACTTGTGGAGGAACTGGACGCGGAAGAAAGTCGCGCCGGGCGAGAGGAATTGCGTGAACAGTCGCCGACGATCTTCGACCGGATTGACGGCATACTAAAATCTGGCGCTAAAACCCTCGTGATTGAGCAGCCAGGCTTTTCGGTCTGCCCCGCCGGCATAGCCGCGCAACGATCCATCCTTGCCGATAACCCGATGGCAGGGAATGATGATGGCGATCTGGTTGTTTGCATTTGCGCTGGCCACCGCCCGCACCGCTTTTGGTTGGTTGATGGCGCTTGCCAATTGGCGATAGGAAATCGCCTCGCCCACGGGAATTGTTTTTAGCGAATCCCATACTCGTTGTTGAAAGACCGTGCCATCGGCAGCCATCGGCAGTCCGTCAAACGCCGCCCAGTCGCCGCCAAAATAGCGATCCATCCTGCTTTGCATATTCAACACATTTGCTTTTGGAGTCATTTCGAAATTTCCGTATCTTCGCCGAAGCAGTCTCTCAACACGCTCATCGTTATCCGCGAAATCAAGGAGGCACAACTGCTCGCCATCGGCAATCATCAAAATTTCGCCAATCGGGCTTTTATAAATAGCTGACTCAAGTTGTTTTATTTTTAGTTGTTTCATTTTTGCGACCGTATTGAATGTGCGGTTTTATTAGAATGATCCTGGCGGACATGAGCATGACGCAACGCGCTGGGGCGCGCGCCATATACTTTATGAAAGGCATCATTGAACTGGCGCACGCTGCTGAACCCCGCCTTATGCGCGACCGTGGTCATTGAATCGGCGCTGTCTGCAATCAATCGCTTGGCCAACAATACCCGCCTTGAACGCGCCACGGCGCTTGGGCTCGCACCGACATGCCTGGAAAATAATCGTCTCAGATAGCGCTCGCTTATCCCTAATCGTTCGGCCAGTTCACTCACGGCATGGTGGTCCAACGCCCCTTGATCAATCAGCGTTAGCGCTCTTTTTACGGTTGTTTTGACGCCATTCCAGGCCGGGCTGTTCGGCGCTGATTCCGGCCGACAGCGCAAGCATGGCCGATACCCCGCGTGCATGGCCGCAGCGGATGAGGGATAAAATTCACAATTCTCGGGCTTAGGCGTCACCGCGGGACAAACCGGGCGGCAGAATATCCCGGTGCTGCTCACTCCGGTAAAAAATACGCCGTCATATCGAGCATCCCGATTTTTAACGGCGTCATAACAAGTTTCAAAATCAAGTAACATGCCGACAAGTATACCTATTTAGCGGCCAGCCGCTGGCGAAAATCGGCCCTGAACGTCGCCTGATTTTTCCGCCGCGAGAGTTGTTTCCGCGCAAGCGCGCCGCTTCATCGCCAACGCAAGTGATCCTACAAAGCGATCCTACAAAGTGATCCTAGAAAGTAATCCTGAGGGCCATCAACGCCCTTATGCCGACCTTTCATATACGGGAAACCTGCCGCACAGTTCGACCACTTTTTCCTTTACGGCTTGAATCACCGAATCGTCCTCCAAGTTTTCCAGCACATCACAAATCCAGCCGGTGATGTCCCGCGCCTCGCCGACGCCAAATCCGCGCGTGGTCATGGCCGGAGTGCCCAGCCTCAGGCCGCTAGTCACAAACGGCGATCTCGGATCATTGGGCACGGCGTTTTTGTTCGCCGTGATATTCGCCCGCCCCAATGCGGCGTCGGCATCTTTGCCGGTGATGTTCTTGTCAATCAAGTCCAGCAGAAACAGGTGATTGTCGGTGCCGCCGGAAACAATGTTGTAGCCGCGCTTCTGGAATACCTCAACCATTGCTTTGGCGTTGTCCACCACGCTCTGCTGATAGTCTTTGAAAGAAGGTTGCATAGCCTCCTTGAACGCAACCGCTTTGGCGGCAATGACATGCATCAACGGCCCGCCCTGGGTGCCCGGAAAAACCAATGAGTTTAATTTTTTGGTGATGGCTTCATTCTCCCGCGCCAGGATCATGCCGCCTCTGGGGCCGCGCAAGGTTTTATGGGTGGTGGTGGTGGTCACATCGGCGATCGGCACCGGGTTAGGATAATGACCGGTCACCACCAACCCGGCAACATGCGCCATATCCACAAACAAGTAGGCGCCCGTCGCGTCCGCGATGGCGCGAAATCGCTGCCAATCCATGATGCGTGAATAAGCGGAAAATCCCGCCACGATCATCTTCGGCTTATGCGTCTTTGCCAGCGTCTCCACTTCGTCGTAGTCCACCTCGCCGGTGGCGTCGTCCAATCCATACTGAACCGCATTATAGATTTTCCCCGAAAAACTGACCGAAGCACCGTGGGTCAAATGTCCGCCATGCGCCAGGCTCATGCCGAGAATGGTGTCGCCCGGTTCAACCAACGCCATATACACCGCTAAATTCGCTGAAGATCCAGAATGAGGCTGGACATTGGCATAGTCCGCATCAAACAGTTTTTTCGCGCGCTCAATGGCCAGGGCTTCGGCGATATCAACGAATTCGCAGCCGCCGTAATAGCGTTTGCCGGGATAGCCTTCCGCGTACTTGTTGGTCAGCGCCGACCCTTGCGCCGCCAACACTCGAGGACTGGTGAAGTTCTCCGAAGCGATGAGTTCTATGTGCTGTTCCTGGCGTTGTTCCTCTTTGACCATGGCGGCCCACAATTCGGCATCCAGATCAGCGATGGTTTCATTTTTTTTAAACATGTTCGGCTCCAAATGAATTAGTCGGCAAAACTTACGGCAGTCGCCGTGAATTGTAGCATGCCGTCATTGAGATTTTGGGTGAGATTTTGCGCCGAAATTTTTCGCAAAGGCGGCGAACTGGTTATCCGAAATTGCGGCGCGAATTCGTTGCATCAAATTTTGATAGTAGTGCGTATTGTGCAAGGAGCACAAACGCGCGCCCAGGATTTCGTTGTTTTTATGCAGGTGCTTTAAATACGACCGTGAATAATGCTGACAGGTATAACACGAACAAGAGGTGTCCACCGGATTGGTGTCCAGTCGGTATTGACTGTTTCTGATTTTGACCACGCCGCCATCCGTGTATAACCATCCGTTGCGCGCATTTCGAGTGGGCAGGACGCAATCGAACATATCCACCCCGCGGGCCACGCAATCCACAAGATCCTGCGGCGTGCCTACCCCCATTAAATAGCGCGGCTTGTTTTCCGGCATTCTATGGACCAGCGCATCGATAATTCGCAGCATCTCTTGTTTGGGCTCGCCGACCGACAAGCCGCCAATGGCGTAGCCGTCGAAATCCATATCGGTTAAATGCCAAAGCGATTCCATCCGCAGGTGTTCATGCATGCCGCCCTGAATGATTCCGAACAACGCGCCCGCGCCCGCATAACTTTGTCGGCATCGCCTAGCCCATCGCGCCGACAATTCCATGGAAGCGCGGGCTTCGTCTTCAGTCGCCGGCCAAGACGTGCAGTCGTCAAAAACCATCGCGATATCCGAGCCCAGGGCTTTTTGGATTTCCATGGATTGTTCAGGCCCAAGAAAAATTTTACTGCCATCCACTGGCGAACGAAATGTCACGCCGCCTTCTTCGAGTTTTCTGAGTTGTTTCAAACTCCATATTTGAAAACCGCCGGAATCGGTCAAAATCGGGCGTTGCCAATTCATGAAATCGTGCAGTGTGCCATGCGCTTGAATCACTTCCGTTCCCGGTTGCAACATCAAGTGAAACGTATTGCCCAAAATAATTTGCGCGCCGGCGGATTCGACTTCTTCCGGCGAGAGCGACTTTACCGTGGCGCTGGTGCCGACCGGCATGAATGTCGGGGTGCTGATGTTTCCTCGACTGCAGGACAACTCACCGCACCGCGCCTTGCCCTGAGTCGCATTGATTTTGAATTTCATAGCATGGCTTTTATATCGTAACTTATGGCTGTCGCTGCAAAAATAGGGCATCCCCATAACTATAAAACCGGTAGCCATGATTAATCGCATACCGATACGCCGCCATTATTCTTTCATAACCCGCAAACGCGCTGACCATGATTAGCAATGTGGATTTGGGCAAGTGGAAATTGGTGACCAGGGCATCAACGATGTTAAATTCATAGCCCGGAAATATAAACAAATCAGTGTCCATGGAAGCGGGCGTTAATCTACCCGTTTGCGCGGCGCTTTCAAGGGCTCTGACCACCGTGGTGCCGACCGCGATGACGCGTCCGCCGCGCGCTTTGGCTCGGGCGATTTGCCGACAAACTTGTTCGCCGACCTCGACGCGCTCATGATGCATCCGATGGCAGCGAATGTCCTGGCATCGAACCGGCTGAAAAGTGCCGGCCCCCACATGCAGCGTAATCGCGCCCCAAGCCACGCCACGCCGACGAAGACGATCAATCAAGGGTTGGTCAAAGTGCAACCCCGCTGTTGGCGCAGCCACCGCGCCCAGGTTTTTGGCATAGACCGTTTGGTAACGGCGGCGGTCGAATGTGTTGGCAGCGCGAGTGATATAGGGCGGCAGCGGCATGCAACCCCAGCGCTCAAAAGCGTCCCTGGCATTATAACCTTTCGGAAACAGCAACTCAAAAAACTGGCCGCGACGGGCGCCAACGGTAAGCGCGCAATCGCCGGACGCTAATTTATGCTCGCCGCCAGACGCTAAATGATGCTCGTTGCCGAGCAATAATGCCTGGCCGCCTCGAATCGGTTTGCTTGAACCGAGCATGACCAACGCACATCGATCATCCACAATCCGCTCCAGCATGATTTCCACTTTGCCTCCGCTCGGTTTTTTCCCGAACATTCGGGCCGGCAGCACCCGGGTATCATTGACCACCAGCAAGTCGCCTGGATTCAGTTCGTCGATGATGTTCTCGAATTGAATATCTCGATAACCCTCATCCGCTTCGGCAACCAGCAATCGGCTGGCCGAGCGTTTCTGCGCAGGGAATTGCGCGACCAGCGATGCGGGCAAGGAGTAGTCGTACTGGCTGATATCCATGTTGTAGTGCAAGTTGATGCTTACTGATTTTATTGGCTGATTTTATCGCCCGATTTTATTGAACATTTGATACGAAGGGTTATTTCTTTTCAGTGAGCGCGCCCCGCCCATCTCGGACGTGGGACTTTAGTCCCGCCATTTGCAATGGCTTGGCGAGGCTGATGAGTGCCGTAACCACCCAGGCCCGTCATTCCAACGAAAGAACGTCACCCCTGTGAAAACAGGGGTTGGAATCCAGTTAAATATGCGTCCCGCGCAGCGGGACACGACCGCCATGGATGGCGGAAGTGCCGATTTTGCAGGAGCAAAAATCTGCCAAAACCGCAAGCCGCTGACCTTTCCAAAGGTGGTGGACCAATACAAAATGTTGCATATCAGGTAAAAACCCGTTATGTTTCGGCGGTGTGCCGGGGTGGCGAAATTGGTAGACGCGCCAGATTCAAAATCTGGTTGGGGCAACTCAGTGTCGGTTCGAGTCCGACCCTCGGTACCATTTCCTTTTGAACTTTTTTGGGTAATAAGTCCATGGAAACACCTAAATCTCCCCATAATGGCGCCCATAAAAAAATCAAGCCAAGAAACAAAATCGCCCTATCCCCTTTGTTAAAAAAAGATCATGCCCACCAATCCAACAAGGATTACAACCGGCAAAAAGAGAAGGACAAGCTAAAAGCCGCTTTGTCTCATGATGACAAATAGCAGGGGATGACAAATAGCAGGGGATGACAAAGGGCAGGGGATGACAAATAGCAGGGGATGGCAAAGGGCAGGGGATGGCAAAGGGCAGGGGATGACAAATAGCAGGGGATGGCAAAGGGCAGGCAAACAATGTATGTTCGGGCTCAGACACATAAGAGACTGTTAACCTGGCCCGGCTAGTGCGCTTAAAGCAGGTCAGGCCGGCGGCGTTTGATGGCAGGGTGGGTCAAGGAGTTCAAGGCAACCAGTCCGGTCACCCCCATCTCGGAAGTGGGACTTTAGTCCCGCCATTTGCAATGGCTTGGCGAGGCTGAAGCCTCACTTCCGGTCGAACGTGGGACTTTAGTCCTGCCGCCCAACCAGCCTAAATGGAAGGGTTGCGTCGAGCCAATGCAGTCGTTATGCGTTCCGCCCGCTGTATGAAGGGCCGTTGACGGTGACCGCGATCAACCAGGAACGGGTCCATTACCAGTGGACCTATAATCATGCCGACCACACGATAGTTTGGATTTAATGATGCCAATGGCGTATTATCGGCAACTCACCCTGGCTGCCTGATTTTGTCTCATATGTGGTGAACCCGGACAATGTATAGCGAATTATTCGAGGACGCGTTAGACTATCGACTGGAAAATCAGACAAGAGCGTTACAAAATGAACGAAGACACAGAAAAAGATCGCCCGCCAAAAAACGCTAAAGCCATCGTTGGAAAGTCGATAGTGATTGTCGGGGATGTCAGTGGCGAAGAAGACCTGGTCATCAATGGTGCTATCGAGGGCGACATCAATTTCAGGGAAAACAGTGTTATTATCGGTAAAACCGGGCAAGTCAAAGCCAATGTGACCGCAAAAAATATTGTTATTGGAGGGGATATGAAAGGAGAACTGCGGGCAAGCGAACAGGTGACTATAAAACCCTCAGGCCGGGTGGTCGGTAATATTCATGCCTCGCATGTTGTTTTAGATGAGGGCTGCCAGTTCAAAGGTTCGGTTGATATGGAAGACATGAATACCGCCTCAGACAGCAAGACACCAAAGCTTCGACTGCCTAAAAATACCCCCTCCCAGCACATCCAATCAAGGCCGCTGAAAAGCCGATAATTCGCTTAGGCGATGGCCTCCCCGCAACCCCAAAGAGACGGATATAACGCATAGTTCTCTTGGTCTCTTTGGCGGCTCAATAAAGCAGGCTGCACGGTTACGTGCTACGTCGCGCCGCGATAGCGCAATTCCCGGCGCGCTCGCTTTCCTTAGGCACACGCACTTAATGCGGCATCTTTACTCAATACGCAATGTAAGTCTTGTGACGGGCAGTTGATGAAGCACCTGGCATTTATTATCGTTTCCGTAACGATGCAATCGTTGACCTTTGGATACGTCTCTTCCAGATATTCGTATTCCGAAAGCTTGCAATTTACCTTTATGGCATTTGTTTTATGCAGCGTTTTTTATTATCTGCGGACAACTGCCAATAATATGAAGGCAACAGACAACGAAGTTAAATCTTTGTTGTTTTTGAATGTTTATACCGCAATGGCTTTTGTAGGTTTTTTTATCGCTATTTCATTGATTCCCGCATCCATTGCCGGGCTGGTGGAAGCTGCTTCCGGCCCTTTATGGGCATTGCCTTTTTCGGTGTTTATTTTGAACAAGAAAGTGCGGTTAAACGAGATTTTTATTGGCGCGTTTTTCTTGTTGATTGCGCTTTTTGTTTCTTTTTCAGTCATTTCGAAAATAAACAAAAATGTAATATCAGGATTGCTGTTAGCATTTGCAGGAATAGTGCTGCCGTTATATTTCCTGCAATTAGGCATGGCAAAATCAGAGCCTCTACAGACCATGCTTTGTTTGGCGGCAATACCCTCCATTACCTGTGTTTTTGAATGGTATTTTGGTCGCGAGTTCGACCTGACCGCTTTCTTTTTAATAGGTTCGGTAGTCGGGTTATCCGTAATTTATATGATTTTTGAGTCCAAACGAAAGGCGTTGAGGAAAAGAGATCTGGCTCAGTCTGATTCTGCGCGCTAATTCTCCCCAATCTAACTAGTCATGATCTAACTAGCCATGATCTAACTAGCCATGATCTAACTAGCCATGATCTAACTAGCCATGATCTAACTAGCCGCGATCTGCTCTATGGTTGCCGCGATTTGCCGGGTCAGGTTTTGCACCTGATGCAAATTGTCGCCTTCGATCATTACCCGAAACACCGGCTCTGTCCCGGAAGGTCGCAGCACCACTCGGCCGCTGCGTCCCAAACTGCCTTCGGCGTCGGCCACCGCTGCGCGAACCTGTTTATGGCTTGCCAGTTTTTTGCCGCTTGAATTGCCGATGGGCACATTGATCATGTGTTGCGGGTAAATTTCCATTCCCTTCACCAAGTCCGCCACCGGCTTGCCGGTCTCAAGCATCGCTTCCAGCACCTCAAGGGCGGCGACGATGCCGTCGCCGGTCGTGGTTTTATCCAGGCAGATGATATGCCCGGACGCTTCGCCGCCCAGGTTCCAATGGTTTTTTGTCAGCGCTTCGTGGACATAGCGGTCGCCGACCTTGACGCGTTGAAACGGAATGGACATTTTCTTGAGCGCCAGTTCCAGCCCCAAGTTAGTCATCAGCGTGCCGACAACGCCGCCATTGCTGTCATTGTCATTGTTGCTATTGTCATGGAGTCGATTCTGCGATTTTCGATGACGCGCGAGAATGTAGAGTATCTGATCGCCGTTAATTTCGTTGCTCTGTCGATCGATAAGCAAAACCCGATCCGCATCGCCATCCAGAGCAATGCCAATATCCGCGTCGGCTTTTTTCACGCGCATCTTCAGCGCTTTCAAATCCGTGGAGCCGCAGCGCTGATTGATATTGAACCCATCGGGCTGATCCGCGATAGCGATGACATCCGCGCCCAACTCGGCAAAGACTTTGGGCGCGACATTATAGGCTGCGCCATTGGCGCAATCGATAACGATTTTTATGCCCGATAGTGTTTTTGTTTCGCTAAAGGTGCTTTTGCAATGCTCGATATAGCGCCCATAGGCATCGGGAAAACGCCTGGCCTTGCCCAGATGCGCCGAACAGACGCATTGCAAGGGCTGTTGCATCATCGCATCGATTTCGCTGACCAGGCCATCTTGCAGTTTGGTTCCGGCCGCTGAAAATATTTTTATGCCGTTGTCGTAGTAGGGGTTGTGCGAAGCGCTGATCACCACCCCGGCGCAGGCCCTGGCCGTTCGCGTCAAGTAGGCAATGCCCGGCGAGGGCATCGGTCCAAGCAGGGAAATATTCACCCCGGCGGCGGAAAATCCGGCCTCCAAAGCGGACTCCAGCATGTACCCCGAAACCCGCGTGTCCTTTCCGATCAGCACCGTGTCGCCGCGTCCTGCTTTTGCGAAAACACAGCCGGCGGCCCAACCCAGCTTTAGTACAGTCTCTGGCGTAATCGGCGCTTCGCCAACCTTGCCTCTTACCCCATCAGTGCCAAATAGTGAATCCGGCATTGCAGGTTTAACCCAACTTGGCAGGGTCGGGCAAGTCCAAGTCTGATTCATCCAGGGCGGGCGCATCATCCGCATCGGATTCCGCCGATGCGCCGCGCTTGCCGCCTTTCGACTTGGTGTTCTGGTCATTGGATGGCGGCGGCGGGGTCGGCTGTTTGCCCGCCATAATTTCGTCAACTTGAGCGGCATCCAGGGTTTCCCATTCAAGCAAGGCTTTGGCCATGGCTTCAACTTTGTCACGGTTTTGTTCAATTATTTTTCGCGCCCGATCATATTCATGCTCAATGATCCGGCTCACTTCCTGTTCCACTTTTTCCGCGGTCTCCGGGCTGACGTTGCGGTGGGTTGACATTTCCCGTCCAAGAAAAATCTCGCTTTGATTATCGCCATAAACCCGCGGCCCCAATGAATCACTCATACCCCATCGCGACACCATGTTTTGTGACAATTGCGTCGCTTGCTCAAAATCGTTGGAGGCGCCGGTAGTCATTTGATTCATGAACACTTCCTCGGCGATCCGGCCGCCCATCAACACGGCAATTCTTGCCAGCAAATAATCGCGGTTATGGCTGTAGCGGTCTGTTTCCGGTAATTGCACCGTCACCCCCAAGGCCTTGCCGCGGGGAATAATCGTCACTTTATGCACCGGATCGGTAAGATCCGATAAAACCTTAGCCACCACAGTATGTCCTGATTCGTGATACGCGGTATTTCTTCGCTCTTGTTCAGGCATAACGATGGAGCGTCTTTCAACGCCCATTAACACTTTGTCCTTGGCTTGCTCGAACTGAAGCATGCTGACCACTTTCTTGTTTTTTCGGGCCGCAAACAAGGCCGCTTCGTTGATCATGTTGGCAAGATCCGCGCCAGAAAATCCGGGCGTGCCGCGGGCGATAATCGCAGGATCGATATCGTCATCCAACGGCACTTTTTTCATGTGCACTTTTAATATCGCCTCGCGACCGCGAATATCCGGCAACGGCACGGTGACCTGGCGATCAAAGCGACCGGGGCGCAGTAATGCGGGATCAAGAATGTCGGGGCGGTTGGTGGCGGCAATGACGATGACACCTTCGCTGGCATCGAAGCCATCCATCTCGACCAGCAATTGGTTCAAGGTCTGCTCGCGTTCGTCGTGACCGCCGCCGAGGCCGGCGCCGCGTTGTCGGCCGACGGCATCAATTTCGTCAATAAAGATAATGCAAGGCGCATGCTTTTTCGCTTGATCGAACATATCCCTGACCCGGGATGCGCCGACCCCGACAAACATCTCCACAAAGTCGGAGCCGGAAATGGTGAAGAACGGCACTTTGGCTTCCCCGGCGATGGCTTTTGCCAACAGCGTTTTGCCGGTGCCTGGACTGCCAGTCATTAACACGCCGCGCGGAATGCGCCCGCCCAACTTGCGAAAACGCGATGGATCTTCTAAAAACTCGACTAATTCCGCGACTTCCTCCTTGGCCTCATCAACACCAGCCACGTCTGCAAAGGTGATCTGGTTTTTGTCCTCGGTCAACATGCGCGCCTTGCTCTTGCCGAAGCTCAGCGCGCCGCCGCGCCCGCCGCCCTGCATTTGCCGCATGAAAAATATCCAAACCCCGATTAACAACAGTATCGGGAATGAACTGATGAACAGGTGCACCAGCAGCGAGGTCTCCTCTTCTTTTTTCGCTTTTATATCAACCTGATTGCTCACCAGGTCGTCAATCAACTTAGGGTCGTTCGGGGCATAAGTGACAAACGCCACGCCGCCATGGGTGACGCCACGAATGACTTCATCGTCAATTTCCACCGCTGAAATATTCCCTTGCCGCACTTGCTTCAGGAAGGTCGAATAATCAATTTCGTTATTCGAGTCGCCGGTGGAACTGGTGAAATTGTTGAACACCGACATGAGCACCATGGCAATGACAAGCCAGAGCAAAATATTTTTGGTCAAATTAGGCAAAGCAAACGCTCCAAATGAAAACTATTAAAAAATTCTTGGCCAATAAAAATAACATGAAAGGCTGATTATACGGCATCCACCAAAAAACTTCCGTTCATCGACTTCAGTCCGGCCGACTGGAATCCGGCCGGCTTGAATCCAACTTGAAACCACGCGCCAACAGATACACTTCTCTTGATTCGGCTCGAGAGGCATCAGGTTTAACCATTTGCACTTGATCAAAATGTTCGATAAATCTTGTTCGGACGAAGCCGACAGACTCGCCTTCAAACAGCTTGGTTAGCACCCTGCCGCGCGCCTTTAACGCGTGTCGGCAAAAAGCCAATATCGCATCCTGCAATTGCGCGGCATTGGCTTGATCGGTGCTGCGAATACCGGTGATATTGGGGGCCATATCCGATAAAACAAGGTCAATTTTACTATCCCCGAAACAATCCCCGAAATGATCCATGGCCCGCCGCTGGGTATCGCGGTCGCAGAAATCACCTTGAATGAACCGCACCTTCGCGATTTCCTTCATCGGCAACAAGTCCACGCCGACAATTTGATTGCTGCCGACCACTTTGGAAGCCGCATACTGCGACCAGCTGCCCGGCGCCGAACCCAGATCAACTATTTTTGAGTTTGGTTTGATCAAGTGATGCTTTCGATCGATTTGTTCGAGTTTAAAAACAGACCGCGCGCGCAATCCCTGGCTGCGCGCCTGCCTGACAAACGGGTCTCGATTTTGCTTGGCCGCCCACTGGGACTTTTTATTGCCGGACGTTTTATGACTTGTATGGGGACGGCTGCTCGGCATTATTCATAACTTCCACTAGCGCTATCGTGCCGCGTCAGCGCGCGACGGCAGTCTGACTTCATTGCCGTAATCTGGTTCATTGGGCACCATCAGGCACAGCGCTAAAGATGCCGCGGCGATGCCGGCGCCGGTTAAAAATACCGCGGCCGGGGAAGTCAGCCATAATATGCCGAGCGCGGCCGGTAATATGACGGCGGCGATGTGATTGATGGTGAAGGACACTCCGGCAGTAGACGCGATATCCGCTTGATCGGCGATTTTTTGAAAATAAGTTTGAATCGCAATCGCCAACGCAAAGAATAAATGATCAAGGATATAAAGCGCCGCCGCAACATTTTCGTTTTGCACAAACGCATAACCGACAAAAATTATTATTAAACCGGCATACTCGAAGACGAGCGCCTTGCGCTCACCCCAATTGGCGATTAATTTTCCGATTAGCGGCGCCAGCCAAATGTTAATCGTGCAGTTGATTAAAAATAACAGGGTTAACGAAGCCGCGCTGTAGCCAAACTTTTCAACCATCATGAATCCGGCAAACACCACGAAAATCTGTCGCCGCGCGCCGGATAAAAAAACCAGGGCATAATAAAGCCAGTAGCGCTTTCTCAGCACCAGTTTTTTGTGCTGAACGGCATTGCCGGAGTAGTGCGGATAACAACTCCAGGCGATGATGGTGACCGCCGCGGTCAGGCCTCCGGCGATGGCGAAAACCCAGTAATATTCGAGACCAAACGCCTTCAATCCTAAAAATATCAGCAGGTATGCAACCAGCGAAGTGAACGACCCGACGGCGATCAATTTGCCCAATACATAGGGCGTGCGCGATTTTTCGATCCATTGCAGGGAAAGGGAATTCTGGATGGTTTGGTAGTAGTGAAAGCCCAGCGACATCAACCACGTGGTGCAGAACAGGCCGACCAGCGTAGGGAAATAGCCGGTAATTGCGGTGCCGACGCCCAACATTAATAACGAAACAATGGCGATGCTTTGCTCGCGAAAATAGATCAGCAGGAAGATCACTAAAAACGCAAGAAACCCGGGAATCTCGCGGATACTTTGCAGCATGCCGAATTGCGCGCCGTCAAATGCCGCTTGTTCAATCGCGAAGTTATTGATTAACGCCGACCAACTGGCGAACGACAGCGGCACCGCCGCCGCCATCAGCATCAACAGCATTTCAGGATTGCGCCATTTTGAGTGGTGTTTTTTCATGCTGGCAATTGGAATGATCGACCTGATTTTACCGCAAATGGTATCGCGTATTCTGATCTTGAGGGTGGTGGCGGAAGAATGGATGCGCGGGAGTTTAGTCAACCCGCCGGCCTATTGCTGGATTGTGCGCATCATCGGCTTTGGCTTCCTCGGCTTTGGCTTCCTGCGTCGCTCTACCGCCACCATCCTTGGCGGCGTGCGTCGCTCTACCTCCGCCATCCGTGGCGTCGTCCCTGATACGCACCCGCCCCCCCGGCCCGTCATTATCGGGCTTGACCCGATAATCCAGTGGAAAAACACAGCGGCAACGGCCGCTGACCTTAGCATAGAAACTTCATCGCGCCCCCGGGACAGTCGCGGAATAGTCCCAGGATAGTCCCAGGATAGTAATGCGTTTGCGCTCCCGGGTTCGTGGTTACGGTCACGGGTCAAACGGTTAGTGATAAACCAGGTTGAGTTTGCTATGATGCAGTCGAATGTGCCACAATCGCGGGGAAACGAGCATGAGCAAAGTAGCGGATATTCTAACAGGCAGAAGCGGCGATATCTGGAGCGTGCAGTCTGACCAGTCGGTGCTTGCCGCCATCAAGTTGATGGCTGAGAAAGGGGTGGGCGCGTTGTTGGTCATCGACGACAATCGCCTGTCGGGAATACTCAGCGAGCGCGATTATGCGCGCAAGGTGATTCTGGAAAACCGATCATCCAGCGATACCCGGGTCAAGGATATCATGACCCGCAACCCGGTCACCACTGCGCGCGAGAGCAGCGTGGCGGAATGTATGTCGATGATGACCGATAACGATTTCCGGCATTTGCCCGTGGTCGAGGGCGAGCGGGTGATCGGCATGATCTCCATCGGCGATCTGGTAAAAGCGGTCATCAAGGAACAACAATTCACCATCAGTCAACTGCAGCAATATATCGCCGGGTAAATATTGTCTGCAATATATCCAGATTATGGCGCCAAATCAGGGCGCCGGATTATTGTCATTGGCCCCCCAACAAAAACCCGTGGGCATAAGGGTCTCTGGTATCGACGATGATATTGTTATGGCCGGTTACCTGGGCCCAGCCGGTAATGGTCGGGATAATTGCCGGATAATCCCCGACTTGAGTTTGTTTAATGGCGCATCCTGTGAACAGACTGCCGATGATGCTTTCGTGGACAAATTTTTGGCCAATGTCCAAGTCTCCGCGACTGACTAACTGAGCAATTCTTGCCGAAGTGCCAGTGCCGCAAGGAGAGCGATCTATTCCGCGCTCGCCATAAAACACCGCATTGCGCGCGCGCATGTTTTCATCCTTGGCGTTTTCATCCCTGGCCTTATCGGTCCACATTATGTGACTGACATTTTTTATGGTTTCATTTTCAGGATGGACAACCGTTATTATTTTGTTGATTTCGTTTCTGACCACCGAGCTGACCGCCCTGATTTGATCGACGCTGATATGCTCCAGGCCCTGGTAATTTTTCTGCGGTTCGATGATGGCGTAGAAATTGCCGCCGTAACTTATATCAATAATCAGTTCACCGATTTCAGGCACAGTCACTGTTACCTCAGTCGAGTGCAGAAATGAGGGAACATTGGTGAGCGTCACCGAATCCACATAACCGTCGGTGATTTCATATCGCGCCTCGATCAATCCTGCGGGGGTGTCCATTTTCAGCAAGCCGGGCGTGTTTGGGGTCACCAGATTTTGTTCGAGGGCTATGGTCGCGGTGCCGATGGCGCCGTGCCCGCACATCGGCAGGCAGCCACTGACCTCGATAAATAACACGCCCAGATCGCTGTCCGGTGCTATGGGCGGATAAAGAATGGAGCCGGACATAGCGTCATGACCTCTCGGCTCGAACATCAGGCTGGTTCGTATCCAATCGTACTCCCGAATAAAATGCTGACGCTTTTCGCTCATAGACTGGCCGGTCAAATCAGGGCCGTTGGCGGTAACCACCCGCACCGGGTTGCCGCAAGTATGGGCATCGACGCATTTGAATACGGTTCTGGTCATGATTGAATCGATTTATGTGAACAGGGGTCAAGTCAACAGCAGCGGGTTGACGACTCACCGTACATCGACATTATATTGAATTCCCCGCGTTAAAGCGCGGCATCAATGTTGCACTGGATTCCAGCTTGCGCTGGAATGACAAAGCAGGGCGGGAATTGACGACCTTTACTTAGATCGTCATTATCGGGCTTGACCCGATAATCCAGTGAAACACGCGCGGCGAAGCCGCATCCTCATCCCCCAAACTTGCAATTGATGGCGCCATAAACTTACAATTGTCGAATATAACAAAAACCAGTTGCCCACGCCATATTGAGCCGCGTTTGCGGGAATGGCGGATTCCCGGACTTTATTTCACCTCAGGCAAAATCACCATTGATAACAATAACCGAGCAGCATATTTCCGATTTCAAGCGCGATGGCGCGATCTGCATTCGTGGATTGTTCGAACCGCACTGGCTGGATTCTCTGGCCGATGGCGTAGTCAGGAATTTTGAAAATCCTGGACCCTATTCAACGGTTTATACCAAACCGGGAGAGCCGGGTGGTTTTTATGACGACTATTGCAATTGGCAGCAGATCGATCAATACAGGCAGTTTTTGCAGCAATCTCCGGCCGCGGAAATCGCCGGCAAATTGATGGGCTCGAAAACAGCGCGTATTTACCATGAGCATGTCCTGATCAAAGAGCCGGGGACCAGGCAAGCAACGCCCTGGCACCACGACCTGCCTTATTATGGCGTTGACGGCGACCAAGCCATTTCCCTGTGGCTGCCTTTGGACCCAGTGCCGCAGGATGCCTGCCCGGAATTTATAGTGGGCAGTCATCATTGTGCAAAGATGTATTACCCGAAACTATTTCTGACCCGTAAAAACTACGGCGATGACATTGCAGGATTTGAAACGATACCCGATATTGATGCCAACCGGGAGGCATATAAAATTTTGTCCTGGAAATTGAATCCGGGTGACTGCATCGCCTTTCATATGCGCACTATTCATGGTGCGCCACCCACAACCCATATAAAAACCCGCAGACGCGGGTTTTCCACCCGATGGATAGGCGATGATGCCCGTTTCGCTGTGCGTCCGTGGGCGACTTCGCCGCCTTTTCCAGAAGTGAAATTGGCGCACGGCGATCGTATGGAACATCCGAGTTTTCCGGTGCTTTGGTCGGCATGAGCTCCACTAAACAAATAGTCGATAATTACTATGCCTGCCTAAAACAGCGGGATCGTGAAAATCTTCTTGGATTATTGTCGCCCGATATTGTGGTCACCTATCACGCCCAAGCCGGTCAATTCCCCTGGGCCGGAAAATTTTATGGCATAGCAGGATTCGACCAATTCTTTTCCATCATCAAAGACCATCTTGACATCCTCGAGGTCACGATTATCGACAGCATCGTCGCCGACAATAAAATGGTCAATCAATGCCAAGGCCGCTGGCAATACAAAGCCACCGGGCATATCGTCGAAGGCGGCATGGTCAACGTATTCACCGTGGAAGGAGACAAGATCACAGGCTACGATGTCTATGCCGACACCGCCGCATTTGCGGCCGGATTGCCCACATAATCGGCCACTGCTGGCGTAGAATAATGAGTATGTTAAACGAGTTGATACAACGAAGAAAAGACGAATGGTTATTGAAGCCGACCGCTGTACACGGGCTTTTGTCGCATATAAAAAGCCAATCTTGCCTACGCGACACGCAAATAGAAGCGATTGAAACTTATCTGTATTTGAAAATCGCCGGCGACAACAAACCGCTGTGGCAATTATTTAGCGAAGGCTTTTTTACCGACGACATCGATCTCAATCAATTAAACATCAACAAAACCCCAAGGGAATTTCTTGAAAGCCGCCCTGCGGCGAAAGCGTTGTATGAATTTGCCATTCGCAAAGATACGGATGGAAAAGAATCCTTGCCGGAAATTGCCCAGCAAATTTTGGAAAATCCGCGCGATTTGGATTATGAGAAAATCATCCAAGCCATTTTCTACGGTGTAAATTATCCCGATTATTTGATGAGTCTGCCGATGGGCGCGGGCAAAACATTTTTAATGGCGGCAATCATTTATTTGGATTTGTATTTCGCCAATCAAGATTCCAACGACCGTAATTTCGCGCACAATTTTTTGGTGTTGATTCCGTCCGGATTGAAATCGTCCATCGCGCCGAGTTTGAGAACCATCGAGAATTTCGACCCGTCCTGGGTTGTTCCTGAACCAACTGCGAGCAGCCTTAAACGGCAATTGTCGTTTCATATTTTGGATCAACAGAAAACATCAAAGAGCAGCAACAAGGTCAGAAACCCGAACGCGCAAAAAGTCAGCAGATGCTTTCCCAATCCTTTCGCAACGGTGTTTGTCGTGAACGCCGAGAAAGTCATTCTCGACCGAATAGATGTAGTGGAAAAAAGCGGACAACAACAAGTGATTGAAAAAACCGCCGATGAACGCGACCGCCAAGCCAACGAATTACGCAACCTGATTGGCAAAATCCCCAATCTCTCGATCTTGATTGACGAAGTGCATCACGCCGCCAGCGACGATATAAAACTGCGCCAAGTAGTGAACCAGTGGCAACGCGGCGGCAACATCGCCAGCGTACTCGGCTTTTCCGGCACGCCGTATTTAGCCTCGTCCGATTCGCTGAATATCGGCGGCAATACCACACTCAAATTTCCCCAGATCACCAACACCGTTTATTACTATCCGCTACTCAAGGCGATTAACCTGTTTCTGAAAAAACCGCAAGTAAAAATCGCCTTGGGCAATGCAGATCGTTTGCAAATCATCACGCAAGGCATAAACGATTTCCGCGAACAATACGCCGACAAAATTTACGCCGATGGCGCCATTGCCAAAATCGCGATTTTTTGCAGCAACATCGAAACTTTGGAGCAACAAGTTTATCCGCATCTACTCGGCGAGTTGGGCATTGCCGCGCATGAAATACTGAAATTTCACAAAGGCAACGCAAAATATCCTCAACCGCAAGGTGCCGAACTTGCGTTTCGCTCGTTGGACTTGAGCGCCTCCAGCAAACGCTACATTTTGCTGGTGCAAATCGGCAAGGAAGGTTGGGATTGCCGCAGTCTGACCGGCGTGATTCTGTCGCAACAGGGCGATTGTCCGCAAAACATGGTGTTGCAAACCAGTTGTCGCTGCTTGCGTCAAGTCGACGCCAAGCCGGCGGAAAAAGAAACCGCGTTAATCTGGCTGAACGACGGCAATGCGAAAACATTAAACCAGCAACTCAAAAAACAACAGCACACATCCATTGATGAAATCAATCGCCCGATTACGGACGCGACGCAAACCGGGTTGCAACAGCACTCCAGAATGCAGCATCTGCAAATTCCCGAACTGGAATTCTGCCAACTCCGAGTCAATTATCAATCGCTAACGGTTGAAGCCGAAGCGCAAACCCGCGTTAAACTGCAAAACCTTTGCCGTGAAATAGAAGAGCATTCCTCGCCGTCGCTCATCATCACCACCAACTTCGAAGACATGGAAAACTTTTCTACTCAAATCAGCGAAGCGAGCGGCGATGAAGCGCCGTATTGCAAACGTTGGTTATATGCGATTGCAAAAAGCGGCTGTCATACGCCAAGTTATGCGGAGTTGCTGGAATTCTTCGACCAACTGCAAAAAATCTACGCCAGGATAACCATCGCCAGAACGGATGCGACTTATTGGAACAATTTTTACAACCGCGACACCATTGAATGTTGCATCCGGTTGGCGTTTCATGCCGAACGCAGATTGCAAACCGAACAGGAAATTATTCCAGAATCGGCACAATTGCTGCGCGTGGAAGGCTTGCGGCAAGTGGACGCGCACGACAAGTTGTATCCGACGCCAGAAGACAGCGAGAAGATTCGACGTTACGACCATCAACCGCCGACGCTGAAAACGCCACAAGACAAAATGCAAATTCAAACAATGATTCAACAACTTGACGAGAAAAACATGGATACAACGGACCTAAAACGACAACTTGACGAAGATGGCAACCAAGATTCCACTGAGGTGCAACGCCGTGCGCAAAGTTTTCACTACTTGCCATATGATTTCATTCAAAGCGGATTTGAATTGGAGATATTGAAACAAATCCTGTCATTCGAATTGTTCAAAGAATTGCGCTTGGAGATTTATTATAACGGCCAGCGCAGCACAACCGGTTTTGTAATCCATTGCTTTGAGAAAAAGCACTCACATTGGCGCAACATTGGCAGATACACCACCGATTTTTTAATCATTCAACGCGATGAGAACAAGGATAAAATCCACAAAGTCTTGATGTTGGAAACCAAGGGCATGGGCTATGCAAACGACCCTGTTTTTCAAAGAAAAAAGTCATTTGTTGAAACCGAGTTTTTGCAGAAAAACCGCGCCCACTTCGGTTATGAAAAATTTGATTTCTTGTATCTGCAAGATGATGACAGTATGCAATTAAACCTCAACAAATTCAGCGAAAAAGTCAACAACTTTTTCCATTAAACAATAACTTTGGATACGCGCCATGCCGATTAAATACATTCCCTACGCGCCTGAGCCGATTCAAGGGCAGGCGGTATTGAACAATATCGCGCGTGCGCAACGCGTGTTGAGTTATCGCGACAACGACAAGGTGTTCGAAAAAATACAACGCGGCTTGCCGTCTTATGAGATTGAGGAGGTTGAACAAGTCGGCAAGAAAAACAAGGATTGGAACAACCTGATGTTGCGCGGCGAATGTTTGGCGGCTTGCGCCTATCTGAAGGAGCGCGGCATAAAAGTGGATTTAGTCTATATCGACCCGCCGTTTGCCAGCGGCGCCAACTACGCCAAACAAGTTTTTATTCGCCGCAATCCGAAACTTGCGGCGGAAATCGAACATGCCGAACAAAAAATGGAACTTGCGGAATTGCAATCGTTTGAAGAAACCATGTATGGCGATATATGGCGGAAAGAGGATTATTTGAATTGGATGTATGAAAACTTGACGGCGATTCAAAGCGTGATGTCGGACAGCGCCAGCATCTATGTTCATCTCGATCATCATATCGGGCATTATGTGAAAATTTTGTTGGATGAGATTTTTGGCGAGGAAAATTTCAGGAATGAAATATCTTATGGTTACAGAATTCAAGGAATAAACCAAAAATGTTGGCCGAGAAAACACGATCTTATATTCTATTACACAAAAAATAATGACTACATATTTAATCCTGAAAAAGAAAAGAATATTTATGAAAAGCCATTCATCGATACCAAAAAAGAAGAAGCAAACTTGCGACTGTTAAAGGAGAAAGAAAAACATGAAATAATTAAATGTCTAAATGCAAATAAGCCAATCCCCGATAAGTATAAAAATAAAATCTTCAACAAGTATTATTCTGAAGTATTTGTCAGGGATATTTGGGATTGTGACTACACGAAACCTATCATAAGCGGTTCAAGTGAATATACTTATTACGCAACACAAAAATCAGAAGGTTTGTTAACACGCATTATCAAAGCCAGCAGTGACGAAGACATGATTGTCGCCGACTTCTTCGGCGGCAGCGGCGTCGCCGCCAAAGTCGCGCACGATTTGAATCGCAAATTTATCCATTGCGATGTCGGCGTGAATAGTCTGCAAATCAGCCGCGACCGCTTGCAACAAGCCGACGCGGCTTTTCAAATTCTGGAAGTCAGGGACGGTGTGCATTTATTTCGCAACCCGCAACAAACTATGGACAAACTCGCCAAACTGATTCCCGGTTTAGTGCAAGGCATCGAAGGCGTTGGTGATTTTTGGTTTGGCGCAATCCAGGATAAAAAACTCGGTGTCATTCCCGTCTATGCGCCGAATTTAATCGACAGCGGCGAAAAGGTGTTGGACCAAACGATTGTCAACCAAATCATCAACGAGCAACTACAAATACTGGAACAGAAATGGGAAGAATTTCCGGCTAAAGCCATCGTCTATTATGTCGATATCGACGACGAGGAAGAATTAAAAAAATTCATTAGAGACATCAATCCGACCACGACCGAAATCGAACTGCGCGACCTGAAGTTATTGCTGCACGATTTGATTGACAACGATAATTTTGAATACGCAATCAGCAACAACGATCTGAACGGCTACTGCGTCAAAATCACGCAGTTTCACAGCGACCGCCTGCAACAAAAAATCAACGAATACAATGCGAAAAGAGCATTGAAAAATAATCCGATAACACAAATCAAAATCAGCGAAAATGGTTTGGAGCTGATTGAATGGCTGTCGCTGGATTGCAAAAACGCCAGCGGTGCATGGCGCAGTAGCAATGAAATCAAAATCGATAAAAAAGGCCGCATAATCATCGACGGCAACCAAACCAAGGAATTTTGGAACGGCAAAATCAACTCGCCCGAAAAACCGCTAAGAATAAAAATCCGCAATATTGCCGGCGATGAAACCATCAAACAACTGGCAGAATAAATTGAAAGGGTTCAAGATACTTTAAGGTATAGTGAAATGGTCATACCTAATTGTTCTATAAATGAAAAACAAGTATGTCATCGTTGCCGAATTTCGGAGAATAAATTCAGGGCGATTCCACGGCTGTTTTGCCTTGATATCGAGGCTTGCAAAGTCGCTCGAATCACTGGCGTCTCTGGCCCGGCGACCAGCCGATTGTATACTCAAATCAGACAACGCATCGCCGGGCAATGCGAGCGTATGTGTTCACTGATTCATTGCCCGTTTTGTTCCTTTCCAGCGGTGTTTTAGCACCGCCCTCTCGGCCGTCATTCTCGCGCAGGCGGAAAAAACCGCCCTCCCTGCCGTCATTCTCGCCGCAGGCGGGAATCCAGTTAAATATCTGTCACGCGTAGCGTGACTCCTTTTGGCATCCGGCTTTGCCAGACACAAACCGGCGGCTACGCCGCAAAGGAGTCCGGCTACGCCGGACGGCATATTCCACTGGATTGCCCGGCCAATAATAATATGGGCCGGGCAATGACGACCCTTATTTGTCATTCTCGCCGGCAGGCGGAAAAAACCGCCCTCCCTGCCGTCATTCTCGCCGGCAGGCGGGAATCCAGTTAAATATCTGTCACGCGTAGCGTGACTCCTTTTGGCATCCGGCTTTGCCAGACACAAACCGGCGGCTACGCCGCAAATGAGTCCGGCTACGCTGGACGGCATATTCCACTGGATTGCCCGGCCAATAATAATAATATGGGCCGGGCAATGACGGATTATAGGTAATGGAGCACGTTTTAGTGTCACGCTTTGCATGACAATTATTTACCATTGTCTCCCCAACCCGTCATTCTCGCCGCAGGCGGGAATCCAGTTAAATATGTCGTCCGGCGTAGCCGGACTCCTTTGAAAGAGTGTGAGTTTCGCTTCAATATGCGCCACGAAAATAGGTGTCAATATCTGCTGAAATCTATCCGAAATCGACCGCTTAAAGTATCTTGAACCATTGAAAATTACGGCAATGACCAAAAATCGCGGTTGCGGAAATGGCGGCACGATCAATTGCACACGATCAATTGCAATGGCGCGGATTAAAGTATAATCGATCCATTGTAATTATTCATAGGTGACACCATGCTGGGGTTAGCAACATTCTTTTCATCGATATTGCTCGGATCCATGCTGTTTTTCGCGAGTATCGTCGCGCCGTCGATATTCAAAAGCCTTGAGGACGATGAGGCGCTTAAATTCACCCGTTATGTGTTTCCAAAATACTACTTATGGGGAATCGCGTTATCCGCGCTGGCCACCGTGCTTGCGCTCGCCGCCCGGTCCTACACCTGCATACTGTTATCGATTATCTTTTTAGGGTTTGTGTACGGTCGCCAGATTCTGATACCTAAAATGACCAGCGCCAAAGACCAATGGCTTGCCAGCGACACAGCGCAGGATAAATCACGCTATAAATCCTTGCACAAGCGAAGCGTGATCATTAACGCCACACAGATGGCACTGCTTCTCATTATTGTCGTCGCTACTCAGATCTTGCACCTCCACCAACCTTAGCGTTTGCCCGAATATCCGCGGTTGTTGAAAACAGGTTTGTTGAAAACGAGACGCACCCGCTTATTATTATGACGGAGTCAAGGCCACGACGAAAATCAAATCGACGCAGAGGTGCGCACCAACATCCCAGGCTCGATACCACCGTGCCATCGCCCTGTTTATCGGTATGCCGCTTCGACGGCGAACCTTTTTGCAGAGGATGTTATCGAAATGCCGATGAGATTCGTGAATGGATCATCATGTCCAGCGAGCAAAAGCGGGCAGTTTTGGCGCTTATTGCGGCGCGGCGCGAACAGGAAACCGGCGAACAAATTTGGTAGCCGCAGGACGATTACGGCAGGACGATCACGGGCGAGCGCGGCCTATTCTCGTGGGCGAATTGACTTATCGAACGTTGCTTGCGCCGTATTCAACCGATCAACTGAAGAAGCCTATCCGACCCGACCGCATCGACTATTTCCCCGCCTTCAACCAGACGCGCCGCGGCGTTTATGTCGGTTGCCATAAATCGATCATGGTCGAGTCGAGCAACTTTATTCCTCAGCACGGCAATGACAATTTGCAATGGCTCGCTGGTCTTGATCGGCGCTCGAAATTGCACGCCCTGGGACCCGGTAAGCAGTTCGATGGCGACGATATTGGCGAGATTCCGGTTCATGCCCATCAGCCGATATGCGCCATGGCAGGCCATGGACACGTGATCTTCCTGATTCGCGCTGGTTGGCGTTGAATCAATCGAGCAGGGCGCCGCTGTTTGCTTGTTTTCGGACATCAATGCCGCCGCCGTTACTTCCGCGACCATAAAACCACAGTTCAGCCCGGGCTGCGGCGATAAAAATGCGGGCAATCCATAATTCAGCGCAGGATCAACCACGGTGGCGATGCGCCGTTCCGTAATCGACCCGATTTCCGCAATCACCAAAGCGCATTGATCGGCAGCGAAGGCAATCGGCTCGGCGTGGAAATTACCCCCGGAAAGAATTTCGTTGCTGTCGGCGATCACCAACGGATTATCAGTCACCGCATTGGCTTCGATTGCCAAGGTATTTGCGACCTGGCGGAGTTGATCAACACAAGCCCCCATAACCTGAGGCTGGCAGCGCAAACAATAGGGGTCCTGCACCCGCTCGTCATGCTCACGATGAGATTCCCGAATAGCCGATCCATGTAGCAGTGCGCGCAAGGATTCGGCAACATCGAGTTGACCGCGGTGGCCTCTGAGCGCGTGAATTTCCGGCCTGAACGGTGCGGTGGACGCCATCATCGCGTCGCCGGACATTGCACCAGTGACCAATGCGGATTGGCAATAACGCCAGGTATCAAATAATCCGGCCAAAGCCAGCGCAGTGGATACCTGAGTGCCATTAATCATTCCCAGACCTTCTTTTGGCCCGAGTTCCAACGGCCTTAGCCCGCATTTTTTCAAAGCCATATCGGCGTTGCGCGTCTGCCCCTGATAATTTATCTGACCTTCTCCAATCATCGCGGCAGTCATATGCGCCAACGGTGCCAGATCCCCGGATGCACCTACCGAGCCTTTGGCGGGAATGACTGGAATCAAGTCTTTATTTAGCATGGCTTCCAGTTGCTCGATCACCTGCCAGCCCACGCCGGACGCACCGCGCCCAAGCGAAGCCATCTTCAACAGCATAACCAGGCGCACTACGCCATCAGGCAGATTCGGTCCAACACCACAACAATGGGAAAGGATTAGATTTCGTTGAAGCCGGGTGGTTTGCTGCACGGCAATTCGCGTATTGGCCAGTTTGCCGAAGCCAGTGTTGATACCATAAACCGCATCGTCGCCCTGTACGGCGGCGCGAACAATGTCAGCCGCACGATCAACGGCGGCTTTGCAGCCACGCTCGATTAGAAGTTCGCCGGGTTTGCGGTAAACAGACTCCAATTGTTTCAGGGTTAACTGGCCAGCGGTTATTTTCATGGTTTAATTTTCATGGCGGTTATCACGATTTGGCAAGCTCATCAATGGCACGCTTGAATGCGCGCGCAATTTTTTCCTGATGGACATGCTGGCCATGGTCGATCACCTTGACCCCGCCGACATAGACGTCCTGAATCAAGTTTTCATTGCCAGAGAACAACCAACTGTCCATCAAGTCCTGTTCGGTTCTATGGTACAGGCGCGGATGTTGGTTATCGAGAACGATGAAGTCTGCGCGTTGTCCGGCGGCTATGCTGCCAATTTTTGCGCCGCTGCTTTGACGCCCACCGGCCAGCGCGGAACAATACAATGCCATGCCGGTATTCAGGTTTTGCTTGTCAGCCATGACATTGCGTTGTTGATGCAACAACCGCTGGCCATATTCCAGCCAGCGCAACTCTTCCACCGGGCTTACCGAAATATGGCTGTCCGAGCCAATCGCCCACACGCCGCCTTGATTAACATAGTCGATCAAGTTGAAAAAACCATCGCCCAGATTGGCTTCGGTGGTCGGGCATAATCCAGCGACCGCGCCGCTTTGCGCCAAGCGCGCGGTTTCCTGATCATTCATATGGGTGGCGTGAATCAGGCACCATTGTTGATCCACATCGAATCGATTGAGCAACCACTGCAACGGGCGTTCGCCGCACCACGCCATGCACTCATCGACTTCCCTGATTTGCTCGGCCACATGCATATGAATTGCCGCAAGTTGCGTTTTGGGGAGCGCATCAATGACTTCGTTGAGCAGTGGTTCTGTGATCGCCCTCAGCGAGTGCGGCGCGATGCCCACGGCGCAATTGCGGTGTTCTGAATTTCTTGCCGCGTCAAACAAACTATGAACAATTTCACAAAACGGCTCGACATTATTCAAAAACCGTTGCTGTCCGGCGAGCGCGTCTTGTCCGCCAAATCCGCCGTAGCGATAGAGCACCGGTAGCGCGGTAAAACCGATACCAAGATCACTGGCTGCCTGCATACACTGCAAAGTCATCTCCGCTTTGTTGGCATAGGCATCGCCCTTTTGATCGTGATGAAGATATTGGAACTCCCCGACATGGGTGTATCCCGCTTTCAACATCTCCAGATATAACTGCTGTGCAATAGCGTACAGGTGCTGGGGTTGAATGCGCTCAAGATAGTGATACATCGCCACGCGCCAGGTCCAAAAACTGTCTATGGCTTTATGCTCATTTTCGGTATCCCAACCGGCTTTTTCCCCCAGACCGGCCAGGCCACGTTGATGGGCATGGGAATGGCAGTTCGGCATCCCCGGAATGATGCATCCAGCCACGATTTGGTATTCGGTGCTATTCTTTGGCCTGAGTCGTTGTGCGTCAACAAAATCGCCATTCGGGTTGATTTCCACTGCGACATTTGTGGCCCAGCCATCGGCCAATAAAACGGATTCAAATAGTAGTTTCGAGCTTGATGTCAAATTGCACCTCTACCATCGCAGAAACGCTGGCGTTAAAGTCAATGTTGTTGTGCCATGATAAAGTATGACCTTCCAAATGACAATCACAGACAGGATAATCACAACATGACAATCACAGACAGGATAATCACAACATGATAATCAAAGATGCATGTCTTGCCACCATGAGCGAAGACGGGCGCTATGGTCTGATTGCCGATGGCGCGATCAGCATCCGCGATGGACGAATTCAATGGGTTGGAGCGCGCCAGACTGTGCCGGAAGATATCATGGAAGATATCGCGGACGGTGCTGATGTGCATGATTGCGGCGGCAGGTTGGTCACCCCCGGGCTGATTGACTGCCATACCCATATTGTCTATGCCGGGGATCGGGCCGCCGAGTTTGAGAAACGTCTGCAGGGTGTCAGTTATCAGGCAATCGCCAAAGCGGGCGGTGGGATTGCGGCTACGGTCAGCGCAACCCGAGCGGCGACCAAGGATGATCTGATTGCCCAATCCTTGCCGCGTCTCAGGCGCTTGATGACAGAGGGTGTCACCACGATTGAGATCAAATCCGGTTACGGACTCGATACTGAAAACGAAATTAAAATGCTCGGTGCCGCCGATGGGCTGGCCGAGAGCGCGGGTATTCGGGTTCAAAAAACATTTCTGGGCGCTCATGCTGTGCCACCAGAATATGCCGGGCGTCAACACGACTACATCAATCTGGTGTGCCAAGAGATGCTGCCCGCAGCTTACGCAGCGCGCCTGGTTGATGCCGTGGATGCCTTCGCTGAAGGCATTGCTTTTTCGGTCGAACAAGTTGAGCGGGTATTTGATGCCGCAAAAAAACTCGGCCTGCCGATTAAGCTGCATGCTGAACAGTTAAGTCATTTGGGCGGTGCGAAAATGGCGGCTGGCAAAGGCGCACTTTCCGTCGATCACCTTGAGTATTTACCGCCCGAAGAGGTTGCGGATTTGGCCAAAGCTGGCACGGTCGCCGTATTACTGCCGGGCGCTTTTTATTTTTTAAAAGAAACAAAATTGCCCCCGATCCATGCGCTTAGAGAAAATCAGGTGCCGATTGCCATTGCCACGGATTGCAATCCTGGAAGCTCGCCGGTAACTTCCCTGCTATTGACCATGAACATGGCGTGCACATTTTTTTCCCTGACCCCGGCCGAGTCGCTGAGAGCGGTTACGCTCAATGCGGCAAAGGCATTGGGGTTGCAAGATGAAATCGGTAGCCTAGAAGTGGGCAAGCACGCGGACCTGGTAATATGGGATACCAACAATCCAGCCGATTTGGCGTACAATATCGGGTTGAATCCGTGCCACAGGATTATGGTCGGCGGAAAATGGCAGGCGTGAAAATGACACGCTCGGCAAACTAATTTTCAGCACCGCAATTTAATCCGGTAAAACAAAATGTTACTTGGGCGAATAGACAAAACCCGATCGATTAAATCGCCCACTGGAACGAAACTCAGTTGCAAGAGCTGGCTGACCGAAGCCGCATTTCGCATGATCCAGAACAATCTGGATGCGGAAGTGGCAGAAAAACCCGAGGAATTGATTGTCTATGGCGGCATTGGTCGCGCCGCTCGGGATTGGCAAAGTTTTGACAAAATTCTGGAATGCCTTTCGCAACTGGAAGATGATGAAAGTTTGCTGGTGCAATCAGGCAAGCCGGTCGGCGTATTCAAAACGCATGCCGACGCGCCTCGGGTATTGATTGCAAATTCCAATCTGGTGCCGGCCTGGGCTAACTGGGATCATTTCAACGAGCTCGACCGCAAAGGCTTGATGATGTACGGGCAAATGACCGCCGGATCGTGGATATATATCGGCAGTCAGGGGATTATCCAGGGCACCTATGAAACATTCGTAGAAGCCGGGCGCCAACATTTTGATGGCGACACCAAGGGAAAATGGATTTTCACTTGCGGGCTTGGTGGCATGGGCGGCGCACAACCATTGGCAGCGACTATGGCGGGTTATTGCATACTTTGCGTGGAATGTGATGCCACCCGTATCGACTTTAGACTACAAACTAAATACCTTGGCCACAAAGCAAAACATCTGGATCAGGCTTTAGCCATGATCCAGCGTGCCTGCGCGAAAGGGGAAGCTATTTCTGTCGGCCTGCTTGGCAACGGTGCTGAAGTTATTGCTGAGTTGGTCAAACGCAATATCAAACCTGACCTGGTTACCGATCAGACTTCGGCTCATGATCCTGTGAACGGTTATTTGCCGATCGGCTGGAGCATGGAGAAGTGGCAACGGGAAAGAAAAAATAATCCTCAAAAAGTTGCCGAACAAGCACGAAAATCCATGGCCTATCATGTCAAGGCTATGCTGGCGTTTCATAAACAAGGCGTGCCTACGGTCGATTATGGCAATAATATTCGCCAGGAAGCGCTGAATTATGGGTCGAAAATGCATTTGATTTCCCGGGATTTGTGCCTGCTTACATTCGTCCGCTATTTTGCCGTGGGGTCGGGCCGTTTAGATGGGTGGCACTGTCCGGCGATGCGCAAGACATTTATAAAACCGATGCCAAGGTGAAGGCGTTGATTGCGGATGATCCGCATTTGCACAATTGGCTGGATATGGCTCGGGAAAAAATCCGTTTTCAGGGACTGCCGGCCAGAATTTGTTGGGTCGGTCTGGGCCACAGACACCGGATCGGTTTGGCGTTTAATGAGATGGTGCGCAACGGTGAATTAAAGGCGCCGATTGTTATCGGCCGGGATCATCTCGATGCCGGGTCTGTGGCCAGCCCGAACCGAGAAACCGAATCCATGCTTGATGGCTCCGATGCGGTTTCTGATTGGCCATTGTTAAATGCCTTGCTGAGCACGGCTGGCGGTGCGACCTGGGTTTCATTGCATCATGGTGGTGGCGTCGGTATGGGTTTTTCTCAACATGCCGGGCTGGTGATCGTGGCTGATGGCACCAAAGCTGCCGATAAACGCCTGGCTCGGGTGCTGTGGAACGATCCCGCCGCCGGCGTGATGCGACATGCTGATGCCGGATATAAACAGGCCAGGCAATGCGCGCGGGAGAACAATCTGAACCTCGGCGCCATTAAAATTTAAGGTTCAAGATACTATAAAGGATGATTTCGGATAGATTTTAGCAGATATTGACACCCATTTTCGTGGCGCATATTGAAGCGAAACTCACACTCTTTCATAAGGAGTCCGGCTACGCCGGACGACATATTTTAACTGGATTCCCGCCTGCGGCGAGAATGACGGGCTGGGGGGACAATGGCGAATCGGAAGGCGATGAGTCCTTTTGAGAAGACAATGGTAAATAATTGTCTCGCAAAGCGTGACACTAAAACGCGCTCTGGCGTAGCCGGACATTTTCTCTCGTGTGCTTTGGCATCTCAACTCGCCTTTGCCCTCTCAATTCACCATTACCTATCATTTGTCATTGCCCGGCCCATATTATTATTGGCCGGGCAATCCAGTTATTAAACCGTTCGGCGTAGCCGAACTCCTTTGCGGCGAGGCCGCCGGTTTGTGTCTGGCAAAGCCGGATGCCAAAAGGAGTCACGCTACGCGTGACAGATATTTAACTGGATTCCCGCCTTCGGCGAGAATGACGGCAGGGAGGGCGGTTTTTTCCGCCTGCCGGCGAGAATGACAAATAAGGGTCGTCATTGCCCGGCTTGTTCCGGGCAATCCAGTGGAATATGCCGTCCGGCGTAGCCGGACTCCTTTGCTTTGATGCCGCGCCGTTCGATGCGAGAATGACGGCCGAGAGGGCGGTGCTAAAACACCGCTGGAAAGGAACCAAACGGGCAATGAATTAGTGAACACATATGCTCGCATTGCCCGGCGATGTGTTGTCTGATTTGAGTATACAATCGGCTGGTCCCTGGGCCAGAGATGCCGGTGATTTGTGCGACTTTGCAAGCCTCGATATCAAGGCAAAACAGCCGCGGAATCGCCCTGAATTTATTCCCCGAAATTCGGCAACGAATGACATGCTTGTTTTCATTTATAGAACCATTAGGTATGACCATTTCACTATACCTTAAAGTATCTTGAACCAAAATTAATGGTGCAGAAGCTCAGCGCCCATAGGGAAGGCTTAACTTCCTAGGACCCTGTATTATTATTTGCCATGCAATACGCTATAAAGACAGCAGCACTTCTTTGTTAACCGCGATGTAGCCATTGGAAATTATACTGATGTGCGGTTTTAGCAACCTATGCGCATCGGGCAATTGATGAAACGGAATCGCCGGATAAGCGTGATGCTCAACATGAAACGACATGTTCCAACAAACCCACCGCATCAGTTTATTGGTTAACGTAGTGCGCGTGTTTCGCAACATATCCGGCACTAATGGGCATAACGCATGTTCAGCGAGCAAAAATGCTCTCAAGAAAGGCTGCCCAATCAACATCGGTAGCACCCAATACTTCCAGAGCACCGCAGACTCGCCGAGCAGGCTAAGCGACAACAATAAAAGATAAATCACCAGAAATATCCGCGCTTCCCTAACAATTCCAGTTTGTTTAACGTCGCTAACAAAGTGGGTGTGATGATTGCCCATCGCAAACAAAACCAGGGCTTTTACCTGCCCAATCCAATAATCCACGCCAGAAAGATTGCGCAGATATTGCCCGGTTGTTTTTGGCTTTTCAGAATCCAGCCCAAAATCCAGCCCAAAATCCAGCTCAGGGTCTTTGCCTGGAATTTGCGTATAGCGATGGTGCGCCAGATGAAATGCCTGAAAATATTTTGGCGGCAATACCAACACCAACCCGCTGATCCACCCAACCACTGCATTTAGCCGCGGTGATTTAAACGCTGTTTTGTGTATCGTTTCGTGTAGCGGGGCAAATAAAAAAGTCAGCAGCCCGCCAAGCACAATAATAGTCAATCCTTGCATTATCCAATTGTCGAAACTTGAAAGCAGTATAACCGCGACCAGGATGACCATGCCGTGCTGAAATATTTTAACCAACCCCAGCGCGTCGCTTCTCTTCATCAAGCATCGTAGTTGATCTTTATCTAACGGCGATGACGCGGATTCTGATTTGGACATTTTTTATAAAAACTTTGCATAGCCAATGTTGTTTTGCGCTTCATTGAGGTACGCTTAGGATACCATAAACCAGCAATTTATCTATGTTCACCTACCTCAATCCCGATATTCGGCAACAGCTTATTGATACCGGAAAATTGCTACGCATTGATCGTGATGGGACGCCTGTCAACGGTGAAACTACGATGCTTGCGGATGCCGCCGCGCCGCGTGCTGATGCCACCGCGCCGCGTGCTGATGAAGGGGTCATCAATCTTTTAGGCCCCATTCCGCTGCCGTTAAAAATGGGCGGGCAATCTTATCAGGCAGACTGGTATGCCGCGGTGCGTAGCGCCGAGCTGCAGAAAGTTGAAGAACTCGCCGCCACGCTGCGGGAAAGCGGTGGTCAAAACCGGTTTGCGACGCTGGCCACATCCATGGCGGTAAATAGTGTGCTGTTGATTGGCGATGCCGGAAATGCTGACAACCCGTTAGTGCGGGTACATTCAAATTGCCTGACCGGGGATGTTTTTGGTTCTGAACGTTGCGAATGCGGGCCGCAGCTCGAATCCGCGCTCGGTCGAATTTCAAATGACCCCGATGGCGGCATGATTGTGTACATGGCTGGGCACGAAGGGCGTGGCATCGGCTTATGGGCGAAAGCCGCGACCTATCTTTTGCAGGACGCGGGAGAAAACACCTATCAAGCCAATCAATCTTTGGGGCTGCCAACCGATTCCAGGGATTTCACCGATGCCGCTGCGCTAATTTTGTTTTTTCTCGGCGACAGGCCTATGCGCTTATTGACCAACAATCCAAAGAAAATTGAAGACCTGTCCGCTGCCGGACTGACCCAAATGACGATTGAGAAGCATGTGGTTGGCGTGAGCAAATGGAATAAACGGTATTTATCTGCCAAACAAAGCTGGGGCCATAAAATTGGTGATTCGGATATTGCAAAGTGACGCTTGCTGGTCGCTGCGATTGCCGACTTTAGGGATACTCATGCGGTTATGCGAACTTGGCAATGAGTGCTTGCTTAACAGACTTGTGCGATACTGCGTTCACGATCAGTTGGTTGCACTCGTTAAACCGCATAAAATTGCCCAACTCTTTTGCTAACGCATTGGTGAATTCATCAAATCGGTTCACGGTTGGCTCCAGCACCAGATTATGGATAATCAACGAATTGGTTTTCCGCTCCGCTTTGCAATCCATTCGCGCCGCCAACGCCGCATTCCACATAATGGGCAAACAAAAATAACCGTATTTTCGTTTTGCTTCCGGCACATAACACTCAATCTGGTAGTCGAACCCGAACAACTTGCCAATCCGCTTGCGTTGAATAACCAGGTTATCAAATGGCGAAAGGATTTTTAAGCGCGCTCGGGCAAGCGGTTTTGAAAGCAACTCCAGCATCCGCGGAAACACATAATAGCGATCGTTATCGCGATGGTTGTTGATGATGTTCATGCGAATCAACTCGCCGTGTTCCAGCATGTTGTCCAGCTCGACTCGCACATCCCCTTTAATGCCTTTTCTTAAATAGGAAATTTCACTGGCCTGCCCCAGCCCATTTGCTTCAAGATATCTCCGAATTAGAAAACGATGCCACGCACTGGTTGACGGCATGGCGGTATTCACCGTTTCGGGTAAAACCCGAGAGGTTAAATCATAGACCTTTTGGAAGCCTTGCCGCCTGACTACCATTAGTTTGCCTTCCATGAATAGTTGTTCCAGTGCATATTTGGCAGGCTTCCTTTCCCACATCGCCAGTTTGCCTGTTTCCTGGCGTTCAAAATCTCTTGCCTGAACCGGGCCTTCATCAACAATGCGTTTGAGGACTTGGCGTTTTAATTTAGGGTCACATTCATACCAGTGCTTTCGACCTTTGGCGATAGCCGCCATATCAGGCAAGTAAAATCGATAGTCGCGCATCGGCAGATAGGCCGCGGCATGAGACCAGTATTCAAAGACCTTGCCTTGTTGCACCAGCGCATCCAGATGGCGATGGTTATAGCGCGGATTGCGGTTCCACAACGTATGATGATGCGCGCGCTGGACGACCGAGAGGGTGTCGATTTGGACATAGCCCAGATGTTCGATCGCGCCCAAGGTGGCCTCAATCGCTGTTCCGGTTTTTTGCGCGGTCAACACTCGCTGGCTTTGCAGCGCCAGTTTTCGGGCTTCCTCGACGGAAAGCGAACTTGAATTTTTCACATGCGCGAGTGCAAGCGAGATTTCAAGGTTGCCAATACCGCTTCCAATTCGCGTCTCTCCTCATCATTGAGTTCAAGCAAAGGTTTCCGCACCGGCCCGGCCGGCAGTCCGGCTATTCGGCAAGCGTGTTTCACGCTTTGAATCAGTTTGCCGCCGCGCTCAAGAATGGCCATGAACGGCATCAATGCCGACATGATGCGGCGCCCTTTTTCAATATCGTTTTCGAGCACCACCGCTTGGTACAGCGCGATATGCTCTTTGGGCAGGCAGTTGCCGCCGGCGCAAACCCAACCGCGCGCGCCCCAGGCGAAAAATTCCAGCGCCTGATCGTCCATGCCGCATAACAGCGCAAGGCGCGGATAGTCCAGCGCCAACTTATGCAACTGGTTGATATCGCCGGTTGACTCCTTGATCGCGCTGAAATTCGGGCTGCGCCCGACGAGATTGAAAAACTCATCGCGCATGGCGGTGCCGGTCCTGCCGGGATGGTTGTAAAGCATGATCGGCAGATTGACTTCACGATCAATCGCCAATGCATGATTCGCCAACTCGGTCTGGGTCGGGGCTGCGTAATAAGGCGCGCTCAGCAAAATCGCATCGGCGCCGTTTTCTTTCGCCAGCACACCATACTCGATACAGTCTTCGGTGCGAATCGCGCCGACGCCGATAATCAGCGGCACTCTGTTTTTAATGACTTGTTTGGCGAGCGCCATTAACTCGACTCTTTCTTGTTTGGTCTGCGCATAGTATTCGCCGGTGCTGCCGCCGACGATAATGCCGTGCACTCCGGACTGCAGCAGATGCTCGATCATGCGCACGAAACCCGCTTTGTCGATATCACCGTTGTCGTGATGCGGCGTGATGACCGGCGGGTAGATGCCTTCAAATTTCATGGTTATTCTGCAAAAATATTGGACGCCTGATCAGCGCCGTATTAAGATGCGGATTCCTTCCATTTTCGTTTCCTTTCGCATTTCCTTTCGCGTTTCCTTTTCAGGGCCCGTTTGGCTCGCTCCTCGCCAGCCAAGTGAACCTCGATTAATTCCTGCCGCATCATCGCGGGCGTTTCCAGGGTAAATCGGCCCAATCTGCCGGCGCGCGCATCCGCCAGCAACGCTTTCGCCGCACGATCCATATCGACCTGCCCGCCTTTAACCAGGCAACCCATTCTTCTGCCTGCTTGCTCAAGCAGCGCCGCGCTGTTGTCGGGCAGTTTCTCCAGATGATAACGCTCCATTAATCTGTGCGGATGCATGCGCATAAAATAGTCCGCGGCGAATTCAGCAATGTCCCGATGGGAAATCGCGGTATCCCGAATTGCGCCAGTGACCGCCAAACGATAACCGCTATTCCTGTTTTCCACTTTTGGCCACAACATCCCCGGGGTGTCCAGCAACACAAATCCCGGTTCAATTTCAATCACCTGCTGGACTTTGGTCAGCGCAGGCTGGTCGCCGGTTTTGGCGACGTTGCTGCCGGCCAAGCCATTTATCAGCGTGGATTTGCCCACATTGGGAATGCCCATGACCATTGCCGTGATGATGGATTTTGAACCCGCATTTTCATTGTAAAGTTGCCAACACCGGGCCGGTATCCGAGAAATGGCTTGAGCTTTGCGGATATCCGCGACCAGCACTTTTGTTTGTTGGTCGGATTCATAATGCTGTTGCCACAGGGTATTCAATTGCGCATCCGCCAGATCGCTTTTTGACAACACTTTCAGGCACGGCTTGCGCCCGCGCAACGATGCCAACATCGGGTTTTCACTGCTAAATGGAATGCGCGCATCCAGCAATTCAATGCAGACATCCACTTTCTTCAGCATCGTCGTGATGTCCTTGCCGGCTTTGTGCATGTGTCCCGGATACCACTGAATTTGATGGGTTGCCATTTTGCTCATCGTCAATCGGCCTGCTTAAAAAGTTATGCCCTAAAAGTCATGGCCCAAAGGTTATTGTCTTATTCTAACGCGCAGGTACACTGTACACTAAAAGCGGAGATTCAATTTTCGTATGTGCATACTTTTTCTGGCCATTAACCAGCATCCCGATTATCCGTTGATTGTGGCGGCCAACCGCGATGAAAGCTTTGCGCGGTCGTCTCAGTCGATGCACTACTGGCCGGATCATCCTGAAATTTTAGCCGGCCGGGATGCCTTGCAAGGCGGCAGTTGGCTGGGGGTTAACTCGGCCGGACGATTTTGCGCGGTGACCAACTTCAGCACCGGCGCTGCCACGAATAGGCGGGCAAAAAGCCGCGGCTGGCTGGTGCAACGCTATTTGGCCCATGAAGAAACCGATAAGCGTTTCATTGCCAGTCTCCAAAAAACACACCGCGAATACAATCCGTTTAATCTGGTATTCGGCACGCCAGAGAATATCAGCCTGTTTTGCAGCGAGAATTCGTCGCTGCATTGCTTGACGGAGGGGTTTCATAGTTTATCGAACGGTTTTGTCGACCAGCGTTGGCCTAAAATGTCCTATGGCGTGCAACGGCTGACGGAATTGATCAGCGGCAATGCGATGATCGAAATAAGCCAGCTCAATGCACTTATGCGCGATCAGAGCAAAGCCGGCGAGCATGACCTGCCGGGCGCCAGCGCCGGCATCGACCCGGGCATCAACCCGGGCATGAACATGAGTCAAGCCATGGAAAAACAACGGTCATCCATTTTCATTCGCGCCAGCGACCATGGTGGCCATGGCGACCATGTCGATTACGGAACGCGCACCACCTCTTATGTGTTGTACTCGCATGAGAATATCAGCGTCTATGAATTCAACTATGACAAGGATGCTCGGGTCACTGACCAGCAGGCGTTTACATTGCCCCGCGGTTAAGCTTTCCTGTCGCAGGATTTTCCGGCCATGACTACGGTCGAAAATACTTGGCGCAATCCGGCTTTATTCGTTGCCAGCCGCGATCCAGAATTGCCACGATGTCATCCGCTAATTTGCCGCCGTCGACATGCGCCAGGTTTTGTTGCAACTGGGATAACTTGCTGGCGCCGAGAATGATGCCGTCGCCGTCTTTGGCTGACAATTGCGAATGATGAACAAGCCAGCGCAACGCGGCATTCGCGGGCGTCACGCCATGTTTCGCGCAAGCCGCTGTCAAGGTCGCAAGCACATCGAAATAATCCGCTTTCCAATAGCGGGTGGTATATTGGTTGTTTGACAAAAACCGGCCGTACTCAGGCGCTTGCTCGAAGTTTGTGTGTTTTCCGGTGAGCAACCCGCCTGCCAGAGGGTTATAAGCGTAAAAGCGGATGCCGTAGTTACGCAAACAAGGCAACAATTCCCGCTCCACATCGCGGGTCAGGGCGTTGTACATTCCTTGATAGACCGTCGGCGTCATCCAGCCTCGAGCGCGGCAAGTCTCGACCACTTCGGCGACCTGCCAGGCCGAAAAGTTACTCAGCCCAAATCGCCGAAATGCGCCCTGCTGGTAAAACTCCCAGCATTTTGCCAAGGTATCCGCAATCGGCGTATCCAGATCCGGCGAATGCAGATACAGCAAATCGACCGCGGCTGCCCGCAATCGCTCAAGGCTTTCCGTAAGTTGCGTTGCAACCTGCTCGGGCTTTAATCCATCGTCATTCCATGGATTCACCTTGGTTGCCATCTTGAACTTCAACCCGGGATTTTCGGTTAGCAACCGGCCCAGCAGCGCCTCGGTTTTTCCGTCGTTGTATTGGTGCGCGGTATCCAGTTCATGGCCGTTTTTGCCCTGAAACAATTCAAGCATTCGCAGAGACGTGGCCGCATCAGCCTGGTTGGAAAAGGTCAGTGTTCCTAAAATAATTTTCAACATGCTCATATCATTTAAGTATGGGTCGTTTAAGTATGGGTCGTTTAAGTATGGGTCGTTTAAGTATGGGTCATTTAAGTCGTGAATATTCGGTTATTTTATTCTATATTGCGAGCCTCTTACGCGCGCGCAAAAATGCGATTGCAAGTTCATGAACACACTCGATGACACACTCGATGACATTGGCCGTTTGGCGGGGGAATATGGTTTAGTGCTGCGTGGCCGGTTTTGCGTCAATGCAGATGACCATGTGCCGGAAATCGCCGCGGGCGTTACCGCATCAACGCTGATTTTATTCGGTAATGCGGGCTCTTCGTTTTGGGAATGTTTTTCAGGCTCGAGAGAGGTTGCCGACGGTCGGGCCGACCCATTGAATCGGTGGAGTCAAAGAGTTGGCGAAATCATCGCTAGCAAATTAACCGGCCGGGCGTTGTTTCCGTTCGGCGGGCCGCCCTACCAACCCTTTATAAACTGGGCTAAAAAAGCGGAATCATTGCAGTCATCCAGGCTTGGAATGTTGATTCACCCTCAATATGGCTTATGGCATGCCTATCGGTTTGCCATCGCGCTGTCCGACTCGCCGATCGAACCAGCGGCTTTGCAACCGCAAACAGTTGATCATGACATCTGCCAACGTTGCATTGAGCAGCCCTGTTTAAGCGCCTGTCCGGTAGGCGCTTTTTCGGATTCCGGCTATGACGTCGAAGCCTGTTATGGCTTTCTAAAACAAAATGCGGAATCATCCTGCCGTACCGAAACCTGCCAGGCTCGGCGGGCCTGCCCGCAAGGACATGCTTTTCGCTATCAGGCTGAGCACGCCCGATTTCATATGGATGCGTTCTTTCACAACGCCGCCAATCGCCCGGATGAATGAGCGGATGAATGGCCGGATAAATGAGCGGATGAATGGCCGGATAAATGAGCGGATAAATGGCCGGGCATTTGGCAAAAATTATCGCTTAAAAAGACGCCGGCTGGATATTTCAAAGTCAATGTTACCTTAGAATCCAGCCTTTCCTGTTCATCAGGACTGAATTTCAAATTACCATAGCCGCGCAAAAACCATGTCTTATCAACTGGGTATTGATACCGGGGGCACCTACACCGACGCGGTTATCGTCGATGAGCGACAAACGGCAGTCGCGAAAAACAAGAGCCTGACCACGAGTTTTGATCTGACCATCGGCATCGGCAATGCGATTTCCAGTCTGCCTCAGGCGTTACTGGAAGAAGTCAATCTGGTGGCGTTGTCGACCACGCTGTCGACCAACTCCGTGGTCGAGGGGCGCGGCGCGCCGGTCGCCATTCTGCTGCCGGGCTACAACGACAGCCAAGTCGCCAAGAGCGGGTTGTTGGAAATCCTGGAAAAGGAATACATCACCCTGTTGGACGGCGGGCATGACGCAACCGGCGCTCAATTAATGTCTTTGGATTCGGACCTGGCGCGGAAAAAAATTCTTGAACAAAACGACCGCGTCTCCGCGTTTGCGGTCTCGGCCATGTTTGGCACGCGCAATTCCAGCCATGAAAAACAACTGCGGGATATGGTCAAGGCATTGACCGGCAAGCCGGTGGTCTGCGGCCATGAGTTGGCGTCCAGCCTGGGCGCGCCGCGGCGGGCGTTAACGGTGGCGCTGAATGCGCGCATGATTCTTTATATTCAAGCGTTGATCAATTCCGTGGAGTCGATTCTGCAAGAAAAAAATATTACCGCGCCGTTAATGATCGTAAAGGGCGATGGCTCGTTGGTGAACGCCGCAACCGCGTTATTGCAGCCGGTGACCACGGTGCTGTCGGGGCCTGCGGCCAGCGTCATCGGCGCTTGCGCGCTGAGCGGATTGCAAGAGGCTATCGTTGTCGATATCGGCGGCACCACCACCGACATCGCCATCGTCACCGAGGGCAAGCCGCAGTTGTGCGAGGATGGCGCGCGCATCGGAAATTGGCAGCCCATGGTGGAGGCGATCCGGGTTTTTTCCATTGGCTTGGGCGGCGACAGCGAGGTTCGATTCAAGGCTAAACTGGATATTTCCCAGCGCCGGGTTGTGCCAATGAGTTTGCTGGCGCATCAATTTCCGCAGGTGATGACCGCCATCGAACGTCAATATAGCGGTTCTCCCAGCCCCCGAAACAACAAATTCGCCTTGCCCTTGCAGAACAATGAAGTGTTACTGCGTCATCTAAACGAGGCTGAGCTTGCGGCTTGGGAGAGATTGCTGCAAGGCCCGGTTGAACTCGAATCTCTGGTGGATACCAATCGACCGATGATGCGCGCCATCGCCAGAATGGAGCGCCTGGGTTTGGTGATATACAGCGGCTTTACCCCCTCCGATGCGACCCATGTGTTGGGCATGAGCGATCATTGGAATATTCAGGCCGCGGAACTGGGCGCGAAAATTTGGGCGCGACAGATGCGGCACTTGTATGGCTGCGGCAACTGGGAAGCGGGAGATGCGATTGCGCCGTGCCAGGCAGTATTCGATTTGGTGACTCAAGAGATCAGCCAAAAATTAATAGAGGCCGGCTTGAACCAGCATGGCAAACTGGCGGATTCCCAGTCGCAAAACTTGACCCGGTTGCTGGTGGATATTGTGCTTAAGCGTGGCCAGGCGGGTCGTGTCAAACCATTGTTCAACTTGCAGTTTGCCGCCGATTATCCCATTGTTGCAGTCGGCGGCCCGGCCGCGGATTTCTTTCCTGAGGTGGCCCGGCTATTGGCGGTTGATTTGCATATACCGACTCATGCGGATACCGCCAATGCCATCGGCGCGGTCCTGGGGGCGGTGGTGCAGATTGTGCATATCACCGTCAATCAGCCGGAATTTGGCGTGTTCATTTTATTTCACAAGGATGAGCCGATCAAGTTTGAAAAACTGGATATCGCCATTGAGCATGCGATCGAAATGGCCAAAAAAGAAGCTTACGACCTGGCCGAAAAGGCCGGCGCAATGTCGATTGAGACGACAATCAAGCAGCACGCGAATCACATCAAGCATGACATCGATGGCGAGCTGTTTGTCAGCACCACGATAACCGCAGTCGCGTCCGGCCGCCCGAACTGCTTGGTTTAAACTGAACAACCGAAGAGCATCCCTCGGAGGGTTACAAGTTTCAATCTACTATTTCGGATGTTGACTTGTTGCGTGTAAATGCTAAACTAACTTATCCGACCGATGAATACCATGGGCTATTAGATGAGCGATGAGACAACCCCAAGTGTAGAGCTTGCGCGGCTTATCAGGCGAATCACAGACCGAATTTTGCCCGATACGTCCAAGCGAAGCAGCAATTCATCCCCTTTTGTAAGATACGCCGTAGCGTTCCTTGGAGCATGCACTGGGCTCCTTTTGCGATGTTCTTCGCACTTACCAAACGTCCAGCTATAAGTGACAACGCTTCCATCTTTGTGGACTATGCGGATTCTTGGTGGACATTTTTACTCATTCCTACCATTTTGTTGTCGGTTATGTTCTCGCTTTTAATCGGAGCAAGCGTTAGACGTAGCACGCCGTTGAATTTCTATCTTTGGGTCTGACCGTCCCCGTGCTGGTTACCAACATGCTGAAGTTCACATTTTGATAATGAACAAGCAGACGATAAAAACATTAATCTTGTCGGTGGCCCTTGGTTGGGCAATGCAGAGCATTTCTCAGGATGATGTTTCCGAGACAAATATCCCCGCAATCTATTTCGTTGGCGACCCGATCAAAACATACCCCGCAACCCCTTTGAAAAAAATTCTTTGGGGAGGTGTCGCACTGATCAATCCCAGCGACCAGTATACACCGGTCCCCTTATATGGCTATTCGGTTGATGGGCTGTGGGACACCGTCTACGAGAAGGCGTTAATCGAGGCAGCGAAGGGCAATGTTCATATTGCGATGGTGAAGTGGGATCGCCCAAGCGCGGGCGTCTATACCATACAAGGTGTTCGCGTCAATCCTATGGCTGAAGAGAAATTCAAATCATCGTGGAATCAATTCCGTAAAGACAACATCAAAGATGACAGCGGGACTAACTGGTTGATAGCATTTACCCGTCCGCTTAAGTTTGACGATAAAAATGTCGTAAAAGAAACAGAATTCATCGTTTCCCCGGGTCTCTGGTGGAGCTCGCCAAAAGATCGGGGAGGAGATAATTGGGTTCCGTAACTTAGCGATGCGGCGCGAAATTATATTTCTACATACTCGCGCTTGAACGGCACCGCGTCGGCATCAACATCGCAGTCAAATTCTCGTGCGAATCGGTGTCCGTGATAAACCGCGGCGGCGATGGTCGATGGTGCGAGACAGTCTCCGATTCGGGTTACGGATTTGATTCCGGCATGGTCCAGGGACTCAGCATCGTTATCGAGGTCAAAATACAATGAGGATAGCGGACGCCGAGCAGTCACCAATACCAGATATTGGGCGTTTATGGTTTGATTTTTAGCGCTCACGATATGCTCCAGAATAATTTGATTGCTGTTTACGCGCTGGACTTGATGTTTTTCAACAATGGCAATGCCCAAATCCCCTAAGCGTTTTTCGATATGAATCTGCTCAAGGGTGTTGTGAGTCCAAGCCGAGACATCTGCAGCAGGAGTGACTAAAGTCACTTTGGCACCGGCATTTACCAGGCATTCGGCGATCACGCCGCCCATGTAATAGTGATCATCATCGTACACCACGACATGCCCGCTAATCTGCTTCCCGGCCATGACATCATCCGGGGTCAGGATATGCACACTCTTATCGCGGGGTATGGGTTGGCGGTGGACTCTGCCAATACCATCGCGGTCCCATTTTGACCCGGTGGCGACAACCACATGCTGGATATTCAATTGTTTGGCAAATTCCAGTACCTGCTGCTTGTTTATCTCGCTGTGCAGAAAAACCTGAACATTATCCAGTTTGTCGATTTGCCCCAACCGATAATCAACCACTCGTCTCCAGGCGGATAATCCGGGCAGTTGGCTTTCACAATGCACCCGTCCGCCCGCATGATCATTTGCCTCTGCCACGGTGACGTTATATCCCCGCCGGCCTAAAGACATCGCAGATTCCAGTCCGCTTGGGCCGGCGCCAACGATTAAAATCGCGTCGCTGGAGGCGCCCTTTTCAATTTTCTCGGGATGCCATCCGCGCCGAAATTCTTCCCCCATAGTTGGGTTTTGGGTGCATCGAATCGGTGCGATGATCATATCGCCAGAGACGCAGATATTGCAGCCGATGCATTCGCGAATATCCTCGACCTGGCCGCTTTCAATTTTACTGGGCAGAAATGGATCGGCAATAGACGGGCGCGCCGCGCCAATCATGTCGAGAATGCCTCGTTTGATCTGGGAAACCATGGCGTCCGGCGAGGTGAACCGACCGACGCCCACCACCGGTTTGGTGGTGAGTTTGTTCACGAACGCAGTATATTTTTCCTGGAATCCTTGTTCGGCGAACCGCGATGTCGCCGAATCATTAGACCAGTCGCTGATGTTCACGTCCCAAATATCTGGATGTTCAGCAAGCATTTCCACGACCTCACGGCCTTCATTTTCGGCAACCATGCCGCGCGCTCCGATTAACTGGTCAACCGTAAAACGCAGCGCAATGCCGCAGGTATCTCCCACTGCGTCTTTGGTATCTTCAAGCAACTCCCGCAAGAACCGCACCCGGTTTTCCAGACTGCCGCCGTATTCATCGGTGCGCTGGTTTCGCTGGGGGGAAATAAAATGAAAAGGTAACGCAAGGTCATGGGCGGCATAAACATAAACGATGTCGAAGCCCATTTGTTTGGAGCGCAACGCCGCCTTTCGATGCCAGCGCCGCACGTCGGCAATGTCTCGTTTGCTCATGGCATAGGCTTGCGCCGGGTGATAACTGTCAATCATCATTTCCGATACCCCCATCGCCGGCAGCCTGCTGTAATGATTGGCGGAGGCGTGTCCGTTATGCGTGATTTCAATGGCGGCAAGCGCGCCGTGTTCGTGGATGGCATCGGCAGTCATCCGCAATCTCTTCATGTCGCCTTCATCCCATAACCTGCCTTCGATGTACGGCGACCACTCTGAGCCAGGGTGAATTTCAACTTCCTGAGTGGACACAACCGCCCAGCCGCCTTGCGCTTTCATGCCGCGCATCGCCGCTTCCGCTTTCGGATAAGCATGACCCATGCCATTGCAATGGGGCACCTGATAGAAACGGTTGTGTGCGGTTACCGGCCCGATCTTGACTGGCTCAAATAAAATATCGTATCGTGGGTCTCGCATTTAGCACTCGCATTTTAGTCGGCGTTTTATGAAAATTACCGCTCCCATAGAAAATCAAAACACTCTTTTCAGTGATTGCTTTGATTGATGATTTTCTATGGCGAGTTCAATTAATCGGTCGAGTAATTCTGGATAGGGGATGCCGCTGGCGGCCCATAGTTTAGGGTACATGCTAATCGGCGTGAATCCGGGCAAGGTGTTTAGTTCGTTTAATATGACCTCGTGGGAATCCTGGTGAACGAAAAAATCCACTCTGGCCAACCCTCTGCCATCGATGGCTTTGAACGCTTTGATGGCAAGTTGTTGCACGCGCGCGGTGGTTTTGGCGTCCAGCGGCGCGGGAATGACCGAGCGGGATTTATCGTCAATGTATTTGGTTTCATAGTTGTAGAACTCGGCGCCGGGAATAATTTCACCCGGTACCGAAGCCTTAGGCCCTGCATTACCGAGATGGGCATTGCCTAGAATGGCGCACTCGATTTCGTGGCAGTTTTCCATGGCCTGTTCAATCAGGATTTTGTTGTCAAACTCAAAGGCGTGTTCAATAGCGACGGCCAACTGGTCCCGCTTCCTGGCTTTGCTGATGCCGACGCTGGAGCCCATATTTGCGGGCTTGACAAACAGCGCATAATCGAGCTCACTTTCAATTTTGTCGATGACACGATTTTTGTGTTTTTGCCATTGCCAAACCGTGCACACCACATACCGGACTTGGGGTATGTTGGCGCACTCAAATACCTTTTTCGCCAAGGCTTTGTCCATAGCCAGGGCCGAGGCGGCCACGCCGCAGCCAACATAAGGCAATCCGGCCATTTCCAAAACGCCTTGTAACGTGCCGTCTTCTCCAAAGGGGCCGTGCAGAACCGGAAACACGATATCCACGGCGGGAATGTGGCTACCCGAAAAATCCGAAATTACCGAATCAGAAATCAATGACTCAGGAAGCCGGATCAGGTTGCCCTGATTATGCAGACTCAGCGAGACCGTTGTGGTTGAAACGCTATCAGCGGCTTCGATTTTTTCAACACAACCGGTGGACGCCAGCGCTTCAATATCGTCGCTTAAATGCCAGTGGCCTGATTTATCGATGCCGATTAGATGAACGTTATACTTATTTCGGTGCAGCGCTTTCAGGATTGAGCGCGCCGAGGTGACCGATACTTCGTGTTCGCATGATCGACCGCCAAACAATATGCCGATATGAAGCCCGTCTTTCATTACTCAGATAAATTAATCAGATAAATCAACCAAGCAAATTAATTAATAGGCGAATTGTTTGATCGCCTGATTGCATAGCGTAATCAAGGCTCCGATCCAGGGCAGGATTGCAATGATTATGATGACGTTAATCGCCAGCACAATTTTACGGTCGGATTGCACCGCGATAGGCGCGTCGGCCTCGGGCATCGTCTGCGGCGCATCAAAGTAAACCAGTTTGATGATGCGCAAGTAGTAGTAGGCGCCAATCACCGCCAACACCACCGCGACAATAGCAACCCATTGCAGATTGGCGTCAATGAGCGCCTGAATAACCGATAGTTTTGCGAAGAAACCGGCGGTCGGCGGAACCCCCGCCATGGAAAACATCAATATCAGGAACAGTAGCGCGATGAACGGACTACGCTTGCTCAAGCCTTTGAGATCGTTGAGCTGGTCGGATTCAAAATCCTTGGTGGATAAATACAATATCAATCCAAATGCCGCGCAACTCATGGTCGCGTAAATGAGGATATAAAACAAGGATGCGCTATAGCCTGCTACACTGCCCGCGAGTATGCCGAACAGGAAAAATCCCATGTGAGAAATTGTCGAGTACGCCAGCATTCGCTTCAAATTGTTCTGGGCAATGGCGATAACATTTCCGACTGCCACCGACAAAAGCGCCAGGATTATCAGCATCTGCTGCCACTGCCCATGTAAGTCTTCCAGCCCGCCCACCAAAAGACGCATTATCAGGGCAAACGCGGCAATCTTGGGCGCCGCGCCAATAAAGGCAGTGGTCGATGTGGCAGCACCGTGATACACATCAGGAATCCACATATGAAAAGGAACCGCACCAATTTTGAATGCCAGTGCGACCACAATAAAAACAACGGCAAGGGCAAGCGCCAGATTATCCTGGCCCATGTTGGCTGCAACCGAGCTAATCACGGCAAGTTCGAGGGCGCCGGTCAATCCGTAAAGCAACGACATGCCGTAAAGCAAGACACTGGATGCCAGCGCGCCGAGCACGAAGTATTTCATTGCCGCTTCAACCGCCAGTTTGTCATCTCGAAAAAAGGCAATCATTGAATACAGACACAACGACATCAATTCCAGGCCCAGGTACAACGTCAACAAGTGATTAGCCGATGCCATCACCATCATCCCACAAACCGCAAACAGCCCCAAAACATAATATTCGTTCTTAAAGATATTTCGATCCTGATTGTATTGTCGACCATAGATAAAGATCGTGGCGGACAACAAACAAATAGCCACTTTCAGCAGATCGCCCATCGGGTCGTCAACAAACAGGCCGTTAAAGGCAAATGCGGGTTGGGTAGCAAAATCACTGACGATCAATACGCAGGCGGCGAGCAAGGTGAAAACGCTCAACCAAAAGCAAACGATGTCGTTACGCTCCTTGTTAATAAACAACCCCATAATCAAAATTGCCGATGCCATTGAAGCGACAAAAATCTCCGGCAACGCCAATGCGGTTTGTAGTGATTGCAGGGTCATCATCGTGATTTGCTTGGCGTAATTTGCTTGGCGTGGTTTAGTCGGCGAGTCGCGCTAATCAATCGGGCGCGCTAATCAATCAGCCCGAGTTTTTTCAGTTTCGCGAGCAACTGCGCTTGCGTGCCGACGCCTTTGGTGGAGTTGCACGCGCCGCATAAAAGCTGCAGGTTGGCGAGATGATCCGAGCCGCCGTGATCTTGCGGGACTATGTGATCCACGGTGAAGTTGCGGAACGGGAACGAATGTCCGCAGCCGTTGCAGCGGCCTTCCTGCTTGCCGAACAATTCATGCTGGTGCGTCCGGTAATTGACCGGCTCGCCGCGCAAGTCGGTGCGCCGCGGCAGGTCGTGGCGGTGAATCAAATCGAAGCGGTCGATCAGGTCGGCTTCGTGCGCCATGCGAAGTTTGACCAGGTCGGCGGCTTTGCTCGACAGGTCAATGCCGAGCCAACGGCGTTTTAGTTTCTCGGCGGCGATCAGGGTGGTCGCGCAACCGCAAAACGGGTCAAGGATGAGATCGCCCTCATCGCTGCTCGCTTTGATGATGCGGTCTAACAACGCCAACGGCTTTTGCGTGGGATAGCCGACGCGTTCTTTGCTGGAGTTGTTAATTTTGTCAATCGCCCAAACACTGGCGACCGGCGCGCCATATTCCATGGCATCTCCCAAATAGCGCTTGACCCGCTTCCCGTCGCCCGCGTCCGACAACACATACTTGCGCCCGTGCTCGTCTTCGTGGACTTTTTGTCTTCGTTTTGCAATATATTCCTGCTCGCTCTCCCATGGATCGCTGTAGCTATTGAAACGGTTGGTTTTTCCTTTGGCGTAAAAATAAACCACATCGTGACGGCTCTCAAATTTATGCTTGAGTCGTTTGTTCCAGCCGCTATAACTCCAGATAATTTCATTCCTAAAATTCGTCCTGCCAAACACTGCGTCCATCAGAATTTTCAGGTAATGCGACGCGGTCGGGTCGCAGTGCAGATAAATGGACGCGGTCGGTTTCATCAGCCGCTTCATCTCCATTAAGCGCACCGCCATCATGATCAAATACGATTTCATGCCTCTGCCGTATGCCAACTCGCTGGCGGCGATCGCGCTATAAATCGCGGGGTCTTTGTCGGCGATTTCGCCGTGCCACGCATTGTCCACATCGTTCAAAGTCCAAGTATCCTTGAACGCCGCGCCGGCCGCCTTTGAGCCAACCGGCGCGGCGTAGTCGCGGTTGGAATTGAACGGCGGGTCAAGGTAGATGAGGTCGACGGTGCGCGAGTTGAGGCCACGCATGATTTCCAGATTGTCGCGCGTCCACAGCGTGCCGGACTTGAAGTTCTCTTTCGGCTTCGCCTTCGTTTTCGTGATCACTTGTTTTGCCATGTTGGTCTCTGTTTTCATTTTCATTTTCATTTTCGTGACGCCGTCTATTTTATCGCGATCATCGGCAGAGCACCGGGCATTTTGAAATATCCACATGCCGCAATAAGTTTTCGATGGAAGTATGCATCACCTCGAGCACCGGATTGGGCCAAATTCCAACCACCAGAACCAGTGCGGCAAGAATCCCAAGCATTAAAATTTCACGGCTGTTGACATCTTCCAAAGCGGCAACATCCTGATTGACAACTTTGCCGTAAATGACGCGTTTCACCATCCACAAGGTGTAGGCCGCGCCAAAAATCAGGGTTAGCGCGGCAATGATGGCAAACCAGGGATTGGCTTGGAAGGCACCGAGAATGACTAAAAATTCACCGACAAAGCCAGAAGTGCCGGGCAGGCCGGTATTGGCCATGGCGAACAGCACAAACAATGCGGCGAAAACCGGCATAGGCGTAGCAATGCCGCCGTAGGTGTCGATCATGCGCGAATGCGTTCGGTCATACAGCACGCCGACGCATAAAAACAAGGCCCCGGAAATAAACCCATGCGAGATCATTTGCATCAGCGCGCCTTCGGCGCCCTGAGCGTTAAAAATAAACAAGCCCAAAGTAACGAAGCCCATGTGAGAAATCGAAGAGTAGGCGATCAGTTTTTTCATATCCTGCTGAACCAACGCCACCAGAGCGATATACACCACCGCAATCAGCGAAAGCGTAATCATCAACCAGGCAAGTTCATGGCTGGCATCAGGCGTGATCGGCAGGCTCAACCGAATGAACCCGTAGCCACCCATCTTCAGCATCACCGCGGCCAAGATGACCGAGCCGCCGGTCGGGGCTTCGACATGGGCATCGGGCAGCCAGGTATGCACCGGGAACATCGGCACTTTTACTGCGAATGCGCTGAACAATGCCAGGAAAATCAGGATTTGCGCCTTGAGCGTCAAGGGCAGGGCATGGTAATCCAGTATGCTGAAACTGCCGCTGGCGTTGTAGAGATACAGCAACGCCACCAACATCAGCAAGGAGCCCAACAAGGTATAAAGGAAGAACTTGATAGTCGCGTAAATTCGGTTGGGGCCGCCCCAAATACCGATAATCAGGAACATCGGAATGAGCATGGTTTCCCAGAACACATAGAACAACACCGCGTCCAATGCCGAAAAAACGCCGATCATGACCCCTTCCATAATCAAAAACGCGGCCATGTATTGGGCGACGCGCTCGGTGATGACTTGCCAGCCGGCAATAATCACAACCACGGTTAATAAGGTGGTCAGCAAGATTAACGGCATGGAAATGCCGTCCACGCCAATTGAATAGTAAATATTGAAGGCACTGATCCAGCTATGATGCTCTGTAAACTGCATATTGGCGGTGCCGGCATCAAATCCGCTATACAGCGAAATACTGAGCAAGAATATAATCACGGAAAAACCGAGCGCCAGTTTGCGCGCAATGGCGGCGCGTTGATCATTGCCAGTGGCCAGCACCAGCACGCCGGCGACAATGGGCAGCCAGATGAGCGCACTGAGCAGTTTATTTTCCATGTCGTTTATTTCTCAGGGCCTGCCAGGTTATAACCAGACGAAAACGGTGATCAACCCAAACAGCCCAAGGATCATGGCGAAGGCATAATGGTAGGTATAGCCGGTTTGAATATGGCGCAGGATGGCTGAAAAACCGCTGATGGTGTTCGCCGTGCCGTTGACCAGCGCGCCGTCGATCAAGCCCGCATCGACATGCTGGCTGAGCAGTTTGCCGACAACAACGGCGCCTTTGGCAAACACCGCCTGGTAGAACTCGTCAAAGCCATATTTGTTCACGAGCAGGCGGTAAAACGGCGCCGATGCGCGGGCGATTTTTGCGGGCAAGGCGGTGTTTTTGCAGTAGCAATACCACGCCGCGAGTATCCCGGACGCCGCCAGCCAAAAGGGCCAGGCCAGCACGCCGTGCCAAATTGCCGCCAGCGCCAAGGCGAATCCGGTGTTGCCGCTAAAACCCTCGGCAATTTCCTGGGCGACATCATGATGACGCAGAATGAAAATGGAATCGCCAAAGTAATCGCCGACCACGACCGGGCCAAAGAACATGAATCCCGCGAACACCGAGGGTATGGCCAAAGCGACCAGCGGCAGAATGACCACGTTGGGCGATTCGTGCGCCTGGCGGATGACGCTGGCGCTGGAGCGGTTGCGGCCGTGAAAGGTCATGAATAATAATCGGAATGAATAAAATGCGGTCACAAACACCGTGAGCAACACCGCGATGTGGGCATATTGCGCGCCCCAAATGTCGCTGTGATGCACCGCTTCGATGATGGCGTCCTTGGAGAAAAACCCGGCGAACGGCGGAATGCCGGCCAGCGCCAGCGCGCCCACCGCGCACGTGATGTAGGTAATCGGCATGATGGCTCTCAGGCCGCCCATCTTGCGCATGTCCTGCTCGTGGCGCATGGCGATAATCACCGAGCCGGCGGCCAGGAACAGCAAGGCCTTGAAGAAGGCGTGGGTGCCAAGGTGGAACATGGCGATTTCGTAAGCGGACGCGCCCAGCGCAACGGTCATGTAGCCTAACTGCGATAATGTCGAGTAGGCGATCACGCGCTTGATGTCGTTTTGCACCAAGCCGATCAGCGCCATGAATATCGCCGTTGTGGCGCCGATGACCAATACCACGGATAAGGCGGTTTCAGAAAACTCAAACAGCGGCGACATGCGCGCCACCATAAAAATCCCGGCGGTCACCATGGTCGCGGCATGGATCAATGCGGAAATTGGCGTTGGGCCCTCCATGGAATCCGGCAGCCAGACATGCAATGGCACTTGGGCGGATTTGCCCATGGCGCCGACAAACAACAGCAAGCAAATAACGGTCATCCACTGCCACTCTCCAAACGCAGAGATAACGGTGGCCTCTTGTATAAAGGGCGCGCTGGCGAATACCGTCGCATAATCCACCGAGCCGAACACATAAAGTATGGCGGCGATGCCGAGCAGAAAGCCGAAGTCGCCGATGCGGTTGACCAGGAACGCCTTCATGTTGGCAAAAATGGCGCTGTCGCGCTCAAACCAAAACCCGATCAACAGATAGGACACTAATCCGACCGCTTCCCAGCCGAAGAACAACTGCAGGAAGTTGTTGGACATGACCAGCATCAACATGGAAAAAGTGAACAATGAGATGTAGCAGAAGAAGCGCTGGTAGCCGGGATCTTCCGCCATATAGCCGATGGTATAAATATGCACCATCAACGACACGAAGGTAACGATGACCATCATGGTCGCGGAGAGTTGATCGATCAAAAATCCGATTTGAAATGGAATGCCGCCGCTAAGCGCCCAGGTATATACCGTGTGGTTGGCGAGGTTGCCGCTGCGCACGTCGGCGTAAACCACCAGCGAAAGCGCGCAAGCCAGGGTTACCCCGGCAATCGTTATCGAATGGGCGCCGCGACGACCGATTGCCTTGCCAAATAATCCGCAAATGATGGATGCGGCCAGGCAAACCAGCGGAATGGCGAGGTAGATATTTTTCATCCGCTGTTCATCCGCGTGTTCAGCCTTTGAGCGAATCCAGTTGGTCGACGTTGATGGTGTGGCGCGCGCGAAACAGCACGATCAGAATGGCCAGGCCAATCGCGATTTCCGCGGCGGCAACGGTCAAAATGAAAAACACGAACACCTGGCCGGCGATATCTGCAAGATAATGGGAGAAAGCGATGAAGTTAATATTAACCGCCAACAGCAGTAATTCAATCGACATCAACAAGATCACCAGGTTTTTTCGATTCAGGAAAATGCCCACCACGCCGATGGAGAACAATACTGCGCCCAGGATTAAATAATGCGACAAGGGAATCATGATTCGACCTCTTCAGGGGTGGATTCAGTCGGCGCGGCTTCAGTTAAAAATTCCGTTGCGCTGGGAGGGGCCGAGTCCATACTCACGATTCTTAGGCGATCCTCTCGATTGACCTGCACCTGAGAAGCGGGATTGTTGTATTTGGTGTTCGGCCGCCGGCGCATGGTCAACGCGATGGCGGCGATGATGGCGACTAGTAAAATCAGCGCCGCGATTTCGAAGGCATAAACATACTGCGTGTAAATCCGGGCGCCCAAGGCTTTTGTATTGCTGTATTCAACCCCATATGCAGCCGGATTATTGTATTCACTAACATCAAAAGAGCCATACATTACCAAGGCAATTTCCAAAACCAGTAATACCGCGACCAAACCCCCAATTGGTAGATAACGGGTAAATCCAGCGCGTAATTTGGCCAGGTCAATATCCAGCATCATCACCACAAACAGAAACAGCACCATGACCGCGCCGACATAAACCAGCACCAGCACGATGGCCAGGAACTCGGCTTGCAGCGTAATCCATACGCAAGCGGCGCTGAAAAACGCAAGCACCAGAAACAACGCTGATTTCACCGGATTGCGGATGGTCACCACCATGCCCGCGGCAAAAACCAGCGTTGCGCTGAAAGCGTAAAATGCGAATTGGAGAAAAGTCATGATGAGTGGACGGTTAACCACGATTGATTAAACTTAACCCATCGCAACACGCCGTTGAAATCCAACATTGGCGGTCGGCGGATTTCATATTTTACCGCCGAGGCTGGGACGGGTTTGATGATGGTGAATTGCCCGCCGTGCGGTTGCCAAGTAAAACAATGGGAGTCGCTTGCGGCATCGTGTCCCTGGAAATTTCTCCGCGTGTTTAGTTCCCAGCGATAATCATCTGGCACGAAGCGCGTTATTTCTGATTCAAACATAGTGAATTGCAATTGATTCATATTTCGCACTAGCACGAGCAAGCGGTAGTCCTCGTATTCGCTCAGTGAACAAAGCACTCATAAGTCCATACATTCATCAACAACCTCATTGGCTTTCGCGAGCAACGCATCAGGCATAACACGCCGCCCGTTTGACTGAAGCAAAAACGCTTCGGTCACTATCGCCATTGCGCGCGTGACCTGTTGATCTTCACCGCGCAAGTCCAACTCTGCCAGAGCGGCGGTGATGGAGGTGAAAAGTTTGGCGGTGTTTTTCGTGTCGGCATTCATACTGTTGCGCGCCACGATATTTGAATAAACTTTCTTTTTTCTTGCTTAAATGTCAAGCCAGTGTTGATGGGGTTGCGTATCGTTATGGCGAAAGGATCCTCATTGAAATTTTTGACCACATAAATGAAATAATCGTTTCTCAATCTATCGGCGACATCATACTCCTTGCTAGTGAGAACAATGTTGCCGGAAATCGTGGCCAGCCCCTTGACTTCAACAGCAACAAAACTGTCTTGGGACGTTAATCGATGGAGCCGGAAATCGTAGCCACAACCTGTGTGGGTAACATCCTCTGCTCTTGTATCGAAAAATTCGCGTTCTGCTTGATAGTTTTGCGAGAAAAAGTTTTCCGCCGCTCGGCCGGTCAGAAGCCTCTTGGCGAAAGACTTGATTTCTTGTTCTGAGGTCTGGTCAGATATATTTATCGTGCCACCGGTGATGCGAATAATGAGCGAAAGCAACTCATCAATATCTCGGTCTTTGAATCTTTCATAAATACACTTGCAGTGATCTCGCACGGGTCTGCCTCGCCAGCCTTTCCGCGCATTTGGAAATAATGGATCAAGCTCATCGCGATAGTTTTTTATGGACGTCGGTTTGGCGCCGATGGACAACCCCAAGACATTGTATGCCTCGTTGAATGAATCGAACCCCATGAGATCTAACCCTTGCTTGTCATGTTGAGCAAGATATAAGCCGCACAAAATTGCTTTCTCGCGCACGCTTAACTTCATAAGGCATGCCCGCCGCTGTGGGAAGCCAACTGCCGAACATTCTCCAGCACCGCCGCTTGCGGTTTCTTTTTTTCAAGTATTCGCACAATGTCAAAAAACAGCGTCCCGCGAATATCGTCAAAGCCACGTCGCTTGCCGATGATGCTAAATGGCTGGCAGGGAAACCCGGCGCACATTAGATCGTGGTTTGGAACGTCCTCGGCGGCAATCCGCTTTATATCGCCGTGTGGCCACATTCCAAAGTTTTCGGCATAGGTCGCGCGCGCAGGTTCATCAATATCCGAAGCGAACACGCATTGCATACCGTTTGCAACGGCAGCCAGGTGAAAACCGCCGATGCCGCAGAATAGATCGACAAAGGTTTTCACGCGCAACCTCGACGAAAGCCAACTGCGCAGTGGTTGTCGGCAAAAAGCGTGCGGTCGTGAATTTCCGATTGCATAACTAGTCAAGACCTATTTTCTATTTATCCAACAAACTTTTAGGCATCAATTCTTCCTGAAACGCCTCCCCGGTGCGCGGATGCGCGAGCGGCGGCATTATCGGCTCAATGTTCTGAAAATGCTCGTCAATGGTGTACATGATCAAGCGGTTATATTCCTTCGCGCCCACTTGCAGTGTTCCCGCTTGGGCGATACATTTTCTGACTGATGGCGTATCCCATTTTTCCAAAGTAATGAACACACCAATCGCCGCTTTGCCGCTGGCGAGCATGCCGAAAAAAGCGCGCAAAGAATCGATGCTCGGCTTGCCGCCTTTCACTTGCGCGATACACAAATTCTGTTCTTTCCCCGCGCCATAAATCAGCGCGCGCCCATCGATGCCGCCATCGCCGCGTTGCACTGCGTTCGGCGCAAAGCCGGGGATGCGCGTGACCGCCCACTTCTCGAAATCAAACGGGTTTCTCTCGGCAAAATCGACCGCCCCTTTCAAGTCTTTTGACACTCCCGCTAAATCGATGCGCAAATCTTTCATGCGCTCGCGCCGCACCACTTCAATAGCATATGCGGAAATATCGATGCCAATCCAATCGCGTTTCAATAGATGCGCGGCTTCAATCGTGGTGCCGCACCCGCAAAATGGATCCAATACCAGATCGCCTTCGTTGCTACTCGCCATAACAATTCGTTTCAGCAAGGCAAGCGGCTTTTGCGTTGGGTAGCCGAGACGTTCTTTATTTGTAGGCCCTCCTAAAATTTTAATATCAGACCACCAATCCGTCATAGACGGATTCCCTCCCTTGAATTCTTGAGGTGAAAGTCCCGAGGGAATCTTGCCCGTATTGACTGCGCGGTTATACTTTTCCCAGTCAAAAACAGTGACCATGTTCTTTGATAGGTTTGCGTTATAGCCTTTGCGCAGCCCGCTATCAAATGTCTTTTTTGAGCCTTCCGTAGGTTTGCCTAATTGAACGTTGAATTTAGCCTTGGGCGATTTAAAATAAAATAAAATAACATCATGTTTTTGTTGCCATTTACTCGCCTTTGAAGGCATCCCCCTATAACACCAAATAATTTCATTCCTGAAATTCCCTTTGCCAAACACCTCATCCATAATGAGTTTTAAATAGTGCGACGCAGTCGGGTCGCAATGCAAATACATGCTACCGGTATTCTTCAACAAGCGATGCATCGCGGCAATCCGTTCGGCCATATACGAAAGATACGAAAGCATGCCGCTGCCGTCCGGATAGATTTCGCTGAATGCGCGAATGGCGCGATGCGCCGGGTGGGCAATCGCGCTGTTTATCAAATCGACGCGCCGCTCGGCATCGATGTCCCATTCCCAAGTGTCGGTGAATGCGGTCAGTTGGGCGAGGTCGTTTTTATCGCCGCCATTCCTTTGCGTGCCGAAAAGAATGTTGTAGTTCGCCTTGCTGTTGAACGGCGGGTCCAGGTAAATCAAGTCAACAGAGTTGTCGTCCCATTTGCCCATTACCTCCAAACAATCGCCGTAGTAAAGCGTGTTTTTTTTCATGTCTGTAATTTCTCTGATGCAGTTTGCATTTGCGGCGCGTTCACCGATACGGCGCGTCCTGTTTGCGCGCCGCGGCGATTTCCTGTTCGTGTTTGTCGCCGATTTCCAGCAAGCCTTGTTTGTCGATTATGCACTCGCTATTTTTCTCCATGTGAAATTCGTGGATGTCGGTCATGACGATGGCATCCACCGGACACGCTTCCTCGCAAAAACCGCAATAAACGCATTTGAATAAGTCTATGTCATATCTGGTGGTGCGGCGCGTGCCGTCTTCACGCTCTTCGGAGTCGATGGTAATTGCCAAAGCAGGGCAGACGGCTTCACACAATTTACAGGCAATGCAGCGTTCTTCACCATTGGCATAACGTCGCAATGCATGCAGCCCGCGAAATCTCGGCGATTTCGGGGTTTTTTCTTCGGGATACATGATGGTGGTTTTCTTGCGAAACAATTGTCGACCGGTCACCCCGAGCCCGGCTCGCAACTCTTGCAGTGAAAAAGTTTTGTACCACTGTTTGCACGCGTTTATTATTTGTGGCAGCCGCATAATTTGTGCCTATATTGATGAATGTGATTCACTTGTCGAACATGATTGCGTTATTGGAAGATATACCCAAATGGGGTGTAAAACTTGCCTAGCCCAATGACCGCAATCCAAACCAGCGTCACCGGAATCAAGACTTTCCAGCCCAACCGCATAATCTGATCGTAGCGATAGCGAGGGAAAGTCGCTCTGAACCACAAAAAGAAAAATGCGACAAAGGCAGTTTTGATGCCAAACCAAAATAGCGGTGGCATCCAGGTAAAAGGCGCGACCTCAACCGGCGGCAGCCAACCACCCAGGAACATCAGCACGGCCAGGGCGGCAATCAGAAGCATGTTGGCATATTCGGCTAAAAAGAATACCGCAAAAGCCATGCCCGAATATTCAACATGAAAACCGGCGACGATTTCTGATTCGCCCTCGGCAACATCAAACGGCGCGCGGTTGGTTTCCGCCACACCAGAAATAAAGTACACAATAAACAATGGAAACAAAGGCAAAAAGTACCATTGCCAGAACCCGCCGGATTGATGCAGCACAATTTCCCGCAAGTTGAGGCTGCCAGCCACCATTAAAACCCCGACCAGCGCGAAACCCATGGCGATTTCATAAGCCACGATTTGTGCCGCCGAGCGCATGGCGCCCAGAAAAGCGTACTTGGAATTTGAAGCCCAACCGGCGATGATGACCCCGTAGACGCCCATGGAAGTGAGGGCAAGCACATACAACAAACTGGCATCGATATTCGCTAACACCAGAAAATCTGTAAAGGGCATCACCGCCCAGGCGGCCAGCGCCGGCGCCAGAGACAGAATCGGGGCAATCAAAAACAGAAATTTATTTGATTTGGCGGGAATGATGATTTCCTTCATCAACAATTTCAGGGCATCGGCAATCGGCTGAAGCCAGCCTTTGGGCCCGACACGATTTGGCCCCACCCGCGTTTGCATATAGCCAATCACCTTGCGCTCGGCGAAGGTGAAATAGGCGACGCTGAGCATCAATGGCAACAGAATCGCCATAATCTTGATGACGACCCAGGAGGTTGTTTGGATTGCTTCGGGCAGCCACCCGGTCCAGGCGAGATAAACCTCGTGCATCGCGCTCACGCCCGCTTCGCCTTGCTGACGGCCTTGACGGCGACCACGCCGTGCGCGCCGAGCGCGGTCGTCTCCGAAAATCCCGCCGGCACATAAACGCAATCAGGCGGAATGCGCTCGTCCGCCTGCAACGGCAAGGTGGCGCTGCCGCCAAAGTCGTCGCCGTTTCGCACCACCACTTGCTCGACGGCGGCGAGGCCGAGGCGGTCGATCATGGCGCGGTTCATGCGCGCCGCAGGCGGCGGGTTGTCGGCGGTTTTTTGTAGCGCCGCCGCGTTACGCACGGTTTGGTCGCCGCGATACATCGGCATATCCAGCAACCTGCGCAGGTCGCCGTTGCCGCGCTTGGCGCGCCGCGGCACGGGTATCTTCCAGGCCGCGGGCGCGGCGATGTCGCCGCCCGCATCAAGCTCCGCGCTCACCTGCGCCAGCGAGACAAAATCAAAGCCGGGCAGGTCGAGGAAGTTGCCCAGCACGCGCAGGATTTTCCAGGCCGGGCGAGATTCCCGCGGTGGAGCAGTGGCCGCTGCGGCGTGCTGCACCCGGCCTTCGCAGTTGACGAAGGCGCCGGCGGTTTCGGTGAAGGCCGCCATCGGCAGCAGCACATCGGCGTAGTCCAACGCGCCCGCGTTTTGGTAGGCGGTGATGGACACCACGAACTTCGCGGCGCTGAGCGCGGCGGCGGCGGCGCGGCCGTCCAGGGCATCGAGTTCGGGCTCGCTGGCAAGCAACAGGTAAGCGCGGCGCGGTTGGGCGAACATCGCGGCGGCGTTGTGTCCGGCCCGCGCCACCGCGGCTCCGCCCGGGCCGCGGTGCGGCAGGCAGCCGGCCCGCCAGGCCGCCACGCTGTTGCCCGGCGCGAGCGTCGCCAAGCGGTTGCCGGTGGCGTCGCAAATCCATCTCGCGATGGCTCTCAGTACGCTGGCGTCTTGGTGCTGCTGCGCCAACGCACCGAGGATGACCACGCCGTCGGCGGCCGATTCCACCAAGGCCTGAGCAATGACCTGAGCGATGGCGCCGGGCTCAAATCGGCGCATTGCCACGCCTTGCTCAGGTCCTTGCTTAGGGGAGTAGAACCGTTTTTTGCGGCGCGCCTCACCGGACCAGCGCGCGATTTCACCGGGTAATGCGCCGCCGCTGGCCTTGGCGACTTCCACGGCCACGGCCGCAAAGCAGGCCGCCATATGCTCGCCGACCGGGGTCTGCGATTCCACTGCAAAATTTTGCGGGTATTGGATCGGGTTGATGCAGTGTATGCGCGCGCCGTCGCCATGATTGGATTTGCGCGTGGCGGCGCGCAACCTCAGGGCCAGCAACGGCTGCTCCTTGCGGATATTGGAGCCGACCAGCAACGCGGCGCGCACCGCGTCGAATTGCGCAATCGGCAACTCCGAGACCGGGGGTGGCGCATGTGCGTCATCGCGGAAATCGCACTGCTGCACGCGATGATCAACATTATTGCAACCATACGCGCGCGCGAGTTTTTGCAGCAGGTAATACTCTTCCATGGTGGAGGTGTAACCGGCCAGCGCACCGAGCTGGTCGCCGTCGCCGGCGATGGCCGCGCGCATGCCGTCGGCGGTATGTTGCAGCGCCGTCTCCCAGTCCACTTCACGCCATTTGCCGCGAGATTTGATCATCGGCGCGCCCAGCCGCCGCGCGCTGTTGACCGCTTCATAACTATATCGGTCGCGGTCGGCCAGCCAGCAGTCATTGACTTGCGGGTTGTCGCGCGGTAGCACGCGCTCGACCCGGCCGCGCAAGGTTTGAATATTAATATTGGCGCCGACGCAGTCGTGCGGACTAATGCCTGGGTGGTTTTGCAACTCCCACGGGCGCGCGGCGAAGCGATACGGTTTTGATGTTAATGCCCCGACCGGACACAGATCAATCATGTTGCCGGACACTTCCGAGTCCACCGAGCGGTTCAAGAAGGTGCCGATGTAAGCCGATTCGCCGCGCCCCGGCATGCCCATTTCCATCACCCCGGCGACTTCCTCGCCAAACCGCACACAGCGGGTGCAGTGAATACATCGGGTCATTTCCGTGGCAACCAGCGGGCCGATGTCGTGGCTTGGCACGGCGCGTTTTTTCTCCAGGAATCTGGAGTCATCGTTGCCATAGCCCATGGCTTGGTCTTGCAACGGACATTCGCCGCCTTGGTCGCACACCGGGCAATCCAAAGGATGATTGATCAGCAAAAATTCCATCGTGCCCCGCTGCGCCGCCTGCGCGTATTTTGATTGGGTAAACACTTTCATGCCGTCCATCACCGGCGTCGCGCAGGCCGGCAGTGGCTTGGGCGCGCCCGCCACTTCCACCAGGCACATTCTGCAGTTGGCGGCGATGGACAATTTTTCGTGGTAGCAAAACCGAGGGATATAAATGTCGTTTCTGTCGGTGACACAAATCAGCATTTCACCGGCCTGAGCCGGCAGGGATTTGCCGTCCACTTCTATAGTTACTGTGGTCATGCGGCGTTGGCGGGGTTGGCTGCCGCTCCTGCGCGTCCTGCGCTCGCGGCATACAGGCCATCCGTGGCCATAACTTTCGCTTCAAACTCGTGGCCGAAATGCTTCAGGAAACTTTGCACCGGCCAGGCCGCGGCGTCGCCCAAGGCGCAAATGGTGCGGCCCTCAATGCGGTTGGCGACATCCAGCAGGGTGTCCAGGTCTGACATCACGCCCCGGCCATTGTTTATGCGCTTGATAATGCGATATAGCCAGCCGGTGCCTTCGCGGCATGGCGTGCACTGGCCGCAGGATTCCTCAAAGTAAAAATAAGCGATCCGTTCCAGCACTTTGACCATATCGGTGGTTTCATCCATGATAATGACCGAACCGGCGCCGACCGCCGAGCCGTGTTGCTGCAGCGAATCGTAGTCCATGTTCGCTTGCATAATATTTATCGCCGGCATCACCGGCACCGACGAGCCGCCGGGAATCACCGCTTTCAATTTCCGCCCTTTCCAAACGCCGCCGGCCATTTTCAAAAGTTCGCTAAACGGCGTGCCCATTTTAATTTCATAGTTGCCCGGTAGTTCGACATGACCGGTCACCGAGAACACTTTCACGCCGCCGGCGTTTTCCACGCCCAGATTCTTGAACCATTGGCTATCCATCCATTTGCCGTTGCCGCGCAAAATCGCCGGCACCGAGGCGAACGATTCGGTGTTGTTGATCGTGGTCGGTTTGCCATATAACCCGAATGCGGCGGGGAATGGCGGCTTGAAGCGCGGCTCGCCTTTGAAGCCTTCCAAGGAATTGAGCAAGGCGGTTTCTTCGCCGCAAATATAAGCGCCCGCGCCTAAATGGCTGTACAGGTTGAAATCGAAACTGGAGTCCAGCACATTGCGCCCCAGATACCCGGCTTGGCCGGCTTCTTTCATGGCCCGTTCCATGGCCTCATAGGGCTGCCAAAATTCGCCGCGAATATAGTTGTATCCAACAGTCGCACCCATCACATAGCCGCCGATGACCATGCCTTCGATCAACGCATGCGGGTTGAATCGGAGAATATCCCGATCCTTGCAGGTGCCCGGCTCGCCTTCGTCGGAGTTGCAAATCACATATTTTTGACCGTCGGCGTCGCGCGGCATAAAGCCCCACTTCACCCCCACCGGAAAGCCGGCGCCGCCGCGCCCGCGCAGGTTTGACGCTTTCAAGGCTTCGATGATTTCGCCCGCCGGCGTTTGCTCGCGCAGGATTTTTTCCAGGGCCTGATAGCCGCCGTTCGCTTGATAGCTTTTCAGGGTCCAGGGCTGGTCTATGGACGAATCCGGCAAACACACGTTGTATGCCTTACGCACCGTATTAAATTCAATTTCGATCACGTCAACGCCTGCAAGATTGTGTCGATTTTTTCCGGGCTCAGATTTTCATAGTAATCGCGGCCGATTTGCATCATCGGCGCGCCGGCGCAGGCCGCCAGACATTCCACTTCCTTTAAAGTGAATCTGCCGTCGTCGGTGGTTTCGCCGAAGCCAATACCCAATTTATCCTGCAAATGATCGACGATTTGGTCGCAGCCGCGCAACATGCACGAGATGTTGGTGCACACGCTGATCTTATGCTCGCCGACCGGTTTTAGATCGTACATCGAATAAAATGTTGCCACCTCGTAGGCGCGCACCGGCGGCACGCCGATGACCTCGGCGACATGTTCAATCATCTCATCCGACAGCCAACCGTGTTCCTCCTGCGCGATTCGCAACGCCGCCATCAACGCTGACTGCCGCCGATCTGGCGGGTATTTAGCAAGTTCATTATCGATTTCCCGCAATGAAGCGTCGGAGAGCAATGCTTTGTCTAGCATAATATTATCGGTCTATACATCATCTATCAATTTCCCCGAACACGATATCCTGGGAGCCGATGATGGCCACCATATCAGCCAGCATGTGACCCTGGGACATTTCATGCAACGCCGCCAGGTGGGGGAAGCCCGGGGCGCGGATTTTGCAGCGATACGGTTTGTTGGCGCCATCGGAGATCAGATAGATTCCGAACTCGCCTTTGGGATGTTCGATGGCGGCGTAGGCTTCGCCGGCGGGAATGCAGAAGCCTTCGGTGAATAATTTGAAATGATGAATCAAGGATTCCATGTCGCCTTTCATATTTTCCCGCGAAGGCGGGATTAATTTATGGTCATCAACGATGACGGGGCCCGGATTTTTTCGCAGCCAGTCGATACATTGTTTGATGATTCGATTGGACTGACGCATTTCTTCCACGCGCACCAGATAGCGGTCGTAGCAGTCGCCGTTGCTACCCACCGGAATATCAAAATCCATTTGCGGGTAAATTGCATAGGGCTGTTTCTTGCGCAAGTCCCATTCCACCCCGCAACCGCGCAGCATAGCGCCGGTGAAACCAAGCGCTTTGGCCCGTTCTGGCGTGACAATGCCGATGTCCACGGTGCGTTGTTTCCAGATGCGGTTGTCGCTCAGTAGCGTCTCATATTCATCCACGCAGTGCGGAAATCGATCGGTAAACGCTTCGACAAAATCCAGCAGCGAGCCTTCTCGGTCGGCATTGCGCGCTTTGGTTTGCGCTTCGGAATGGCGTTTGGTTGGCGCATATTTTGGCATGGTCTCGGGCAGATCGCGGTACACGCCGCCCGGACGGTAATAAGTCGCATGCATGCGCGCCCCGGAAACCGCCTCGTAGCAATCCATCAAATCTTCGCGCTCGCGAAAGCAATACAGGAACACGGTCATCGCGCCGACATCCAGCGCGTGCGCGCCGAGCCACAGGCAGTGGTTCAAGATGCGCGTAATCTCGTCGAACATCACGCGGATATACTGCGCGCGAATCGGCGGCGTGACGCCCAGCATTTTTTCTATGACCAGCACATAGGCGTGTTCGTTGCACATCATCGACACATAATCCAGCCGATCCATATAGCCGATACTCTGGTTATAGGGCTTGGATTCAACCAGTTTTTCAGTGCCGCGATGCAGCAGCCCGATATGCGGGTCGCAGCGCACGATGACCTCGCCGTCCATTTCCATGATCACGCGCAACACGCCGTGCGCGGCCGGATGCTGCGGCCCGAAGTTCATGGTGTAGTTGCGGATTTCAGACATGATCGTGTTGGTATTATTTTGTTATTTAGTTTTTTTGCATTTTGTACGAAGCGATGGTGCTACGAAGTCCTCGCTTCCGTAGTAGTAATACAGCCCATCGCCGTCTGGCTTGATAACGAAGGCAGATTTATATACGTAATTATCCAGATCCAAGTCAAAGTTCCAGCGATGCGAGATTCCCTGCTGATAGTAAGATGCTTCTTTGCGGATTCCGTTGGCTTCGATTCTTCCGGCATCAGGTTCGCCGTTTGGGTTTTTATAAACCCATGTTTTTATAATAGGAACATTTGAATCCGATAAGAATTCAAAACAATCCCAACGTGCCGCAATGGTTGGCTCTTGCGCGCTACTTAAAACACTTGCGCTAAATAAAAACAAAAACGACGCGATACGATATTGGTGTTTATTCATGAAATTTTTTCCTCACTATTAATGACAAGGGCTATTGCCCTTGGGTTTAATAGCTGGATTCCCGCCTGCGGCGAGAATGACGGAAGTTTTGTTTTTCGTCATTACGAAACACAAGTAAGCGCAGGATATTTTTCGTTAGGCAAGGCGCGCAACACGGCATAACGGAAAATAGGCAAGCGTGAACGACAAGACATCATCATCGGATGATGCGCGGCACCAGGACCCGCTCTTCAATGGTCACCGGTTGATAAATCACGCGTCCTTGCTGTTCGTCGTAGCGCACCTCAACGTGCCCGGACAACGGAAAATCCTTGCGGAACGGATGGCCGATGAAGCCGTAATCGGTCAGCAAACGCCGCAGGTCCGGGTGGCCGGTAAATATAATGCCGAGCAAATCGAAGGCTTCCCGTTCAAACCAATTGGCCGCGGGCCAAACATCAATCACCGATTCAATGGTCGGTGGCTCGTTGTCCAGTTCGGCGCGCAACCGCAAGCGGAAGTTGTGATTCAAGGACAGCAGGTGATACACCACCGCATAGCGACTGCCGGGCCATGAGGTTCTATTTTGTGACGTTGCATTTTGTGTCCCGTTTCCCGGGGGAGCGTCCTCTGCCTCACCGTAACTCGAATAATCCACGCCGCATAAATCAATCAGTTGATCGAACTGGGCGGTTTTATCATCCCGAAGTTTTTGACAAACTGTTTTGATGTCCTGGCCGGCTATTTCGCAGGTCAGTTCGCCAAATTCCACGCGCTCGGACAACAGCGCATCGCCGAGCAGGGTTGGCAGGTATTCTCTTAATTGCGACAAACTCATCAGCGCCGTTGCCATGGTCACAAAGCAGTATGGATGGATTGGAAGCTCATTGCGCCCGTGGCTTACCTGAGCGGTTGTCGGTCGGGCATGCCGGGCGCCGGCCGCGCAATAGTATTGGTCTTTTTGATCTTCTTTTGCAGTTGCAGGATGCCGTAAATCAGCGCTTCGGCGGTGGGCGGGCAGCCCGGAACATACACATCCACCGGCACGATGCGATCGCAACCGCGCACCACCGAGTAGGAATAGTGGTAGTAGCCGCCGCCGTTGGCGCATGAGCCCATGGAGATGACCCAGCGCGGTTCCGCCATTTGGTCGTACACCTTGCGCAAGGCCGGGGCCATTTTATTGGTCAGCGTGCCGGCCACGATCATGACATCGGATTGTCTGGGGCTGGGGCGAAATATAATGCCAAATCGATCGAGGTCATAACGCGCCGCGCCGGCTTGCATCATTTCCACCGCGCAACAGGCCAAACCAAAGGTCATCGGCCACATCGAACCGGTGCGCGCCCAGTTAATCAGATCATCGAGCCTCGCCGTGGCGAAGCCTTTGTGTAATGCGCCTTCTAAGGCCATTGGTTTACTCCCATTTCATTCCCACTCGAGGGCGCCCTTTTTCCACTCATAGATAAAACCGATGACCAGGATGCCAAGGAACACCATCATCGCCCAGAACCCAAACACACCAATTTCATCGAGCACAATCGCCCAGGGAAATAGAAACGCAATTTCAAGATCAAAAATTATAAACAGAATCGCAACCAGATAATAACGCACATCAAATTTCATTCTGGAATCTTCAAAAGGCTCAAACCCGCATTCATATGGAGAAAGCTTCTGAGCGTCGGGTTTATTGGGCGCCAGCACCTTGCCCACACCAATCGCCACCGTGCCGAGTGCCAGCCCGACTAGAATAAACAGCAAGATCGGAAAATAATTGGTCAGCACAAAGATCAATCTCCGCAGATATTATTACCGGTCATCGTCACCGGTTTTCAAGCGCTGGATTTGAGCGCAATCCGGCTATTCTAATTCATTTGTTTGGTTTTCGCAGGCCTGAACTGAAATTAGCGTCGGCTACCTATTGGGCTCAGCCAAGCCGCCATTCCCGTGCGGGAACGTCACCCCTGCGGCAGCTAGGGGCGGGGGACGAATGATTGACTGGATTGTGCGTATCGTCGGCTTTGGCTTCCTGCGTCGCTCTACCTCCGCCGTCCATGGCGTCGTCCCTGATACGCACTCTGCGGGTTCGCTACGCTCGCGAAAAAATTGCCTGAAGCCATTTTTTCCAACCCCTGTTTTTACAGGGGTAACGTTCTTTCGTTGGAATGACGGCCCAGACGCGGCGGTAATACTCATAGCTCGTCATTATCGGGCTTGACCCGATAATCCAGTGAAAAATCCAGCGGCGAAGCCGCTGACATTATCCGGCGGTGGGGTCGGCGTACGCCCCGGGCGCGGGACGCGCAGGAGCGGCAATCTGCACTTCCACCACCCCTAGTGGTCGTGTCCCGCTACGCGGGACGCATAGTTAACTGGATTCCAACTTTCGTTGGAATGACGGCCCGGGCAGGAATGACGAACCCTTGTTATCCCGTCATTATCGGGCTTGACCCGATAATCCAGTGAAAAACCCAGCGGTGAAGCCGCTGACATTATGCGGCGGCGGGGTTGGCGTACGCCCCGGGCTTGTGGTTTTGGCAAATAATTGTTCCCGACATTATTTGCACTTCCGCCTGTCGGCGCGGTCGGCAGATTTTTGCTCCTGCAAAATCGGCACTTCCGCCATCCCTGGCGGTCGTGTCCCGCTACGCGAGACGCATAATTGACTGGGTTCCTGCCCCTGTTTTCACAGGAGTGACGTTCTTGCACGGGAATGACGACGGGAAATAGAGCGACAAAATCACTTCCCCATTATCAACAGAAACCACCTCCTCGTGGCATCATTTTCCGTTAGCAACACAACTCTCGTTCAGTATCATTCAGGCCGAGACCACACACTGCCTGGAGTAGGGATGTATTAGCCAACGGCGCGATTATCGGTTTTGCGGGTTTGCGGCTGATTTTTAAGAATGGATATGACTTCAATTACACTCCGGCGTCTTATAGGCAATAACCATTCGGTTCTGGCGGGAATCGCGTGACCATGACATCATGTTTTTCCGTTCTCAAGCTCGGTCAATTTTTACGGCGCCAACAGCCGGGTCAGGATGTTTTCATAACATGCCGATAATAAATCGAGGTCTGTGGTCGAGACCTGTTCATTGATTTGGTGGATGGTGGCATTGATTGGGCCGAACTCCACCACCTGAGCGCCGCTGGGCGCAATAAATCTTCCGTCCGAAGTGCCGCCGGCGGTTGACCGGGTTGGCGTGCGGCCAGTAACTTCGGTAATGCTGGCGACGACCGCGTCCACCAATGCGCCGGGTTTGGTTTGGTAAGGATAACCGGGCATTCCCCACTGGATTTCAAAATCCAGATGGTGCTGGCATAAAATTGCTTCGAATTGTTGCTTTAATTTTATGTCGGTGGTTTGCGGGGAATAGCGAAAGTTAAAATCAATCCGAATTTCACCAGGAATAACGTTCGACGCACCGGTTCCGCCGTTGATATTGGACAGTTGGAAGCCGGTGGGCGGAAAAAATTGGTTTCGCTTGTTCTCGTCCTGGTCCTCGTTCCGGTCCTCGTCTTGCTCCCATTTTCTTGAAACCAGATCGGCGAGTGCGGGCAGGGCGGTGTGCAGCGGATTCACGGCCAGATGGGGATAGGCGATGTGGCCTTGTTTGCCTCTGATTATCAACTTTCCGTTGATTGAACCGCGACGCCCGACCTTTACGGTATCTCCAAATGTTTCCGAACTGGTGGGTTCGCCGACGATGCACATATCGATCTTGACCTTGCGGGCATCCAACTCGGCGATGACTGCTTGGGTGCCCCATTTGGCGACGCCTTCCTCGTCGCTGGTGATCAACAAGCCGATGGCGCCATTATGGTCCCCGCCACTATGATTATTATGAATTTCAACGAAGCGCTCGCATGCGGTCACGAAGCAAGCGATGCTGCCTTTCATGTCGGCGGCGCCTCGGCCATGCAGCATGCCATCCTTTATCGCGCCGTCGAAAGGCGGCATCGACCATTGCGCCAATGGCCCCGTGGGCACCACATCGGTGTGTCCGGCAAAAACCACCAATGGCTTTGCTGTCTGGTGATGTTCACGTCCCCGGGTCGCCCAAAGGTTGGTCACATCGTGGAAATTGATTTGCTCGCAAGTGAAACCGATGGCAGCTAGACGTTGCGACAATAGCGTCTGGCAGCCAGCGTCATCGGGCGTTTCCGAGCGCCGGCGGACCAACTCCCTGGCCAGTTCTACGGTGGCTGAATGTGACATCGTTGTAATGCGCTGAGATCAATTTTATGGCGCGTATTGTAACGATAAAACGCCGATGAAGCGTGCGACAAAATAGATTAAAATAAGCGCGATGAACGAGTGGTTCAAAACATCCTTGGGGCAGTCCATTATTAATCAGGAGAAGGAGAAGTGTGCCCAGTTGGTGCCGTCGGGATACTATGCGCGCAGTCTGCAGGTCGGGATGCCTTGGGTTGATTATTTTGCAGGCATAGAAGTGTCCTCGAGATTTGTGATCGATACCCAATATCCTCAATTCATCGACCGGCGGCAATTCATCGACCGGCGGCATGAAAAAAATGCGCGATGCCATTACGCCGTTTCATCCAGCGCGGCATTGCCGTTTCCCGAAAAAACCCATGATTTGGTCATATTGCCGCACACCCTGGATTTTTGTCCCGACCCGCATGAAGTGCTGCGGCAAACCAGCCAGATTCTGGTTGCCGAAGGCTGTATCGTGATTATTGGATTTAACTTGATCAGCTTTTACGGCGCGATGAAATTATTCGCCCATCATAAAAAAGACGGGCATAAAAAAGACGGGCATAACAAAAGGATGCCGCGGAATGGCCATGACGATGGGCGTGACGATGGCCATTACTATCGCCATTACTATAGAGTAGGCCGGGTGCAGGATTGGTTGGCGCTGCTTGGATTTGATTTGGCCGGCGCGGCGATGACATGCTGGCGGCCGCCGGTGCAATCAGAAAAATGGCGCGACCGTCTGGCGTTTGTCGAAAAAGCCGGGGAGCGCTGGTGGCCGGGGCTGGGCGGGGTCTACGTGATCGTGGGCAGGAAACGGGAAATGGCAGCGACCGCCTTGCCGAAAAGAGCCCGAACCTGGCATAGCCTCATCCCGGACCTGGCTCAGCCCGCCTCTCAGTCATCCCGGCGGGCAGCAAGAATTGGCCTGAAGCGGGCGCAAAAAACTGATCGCCGTCTGCTTCAATATGAGGGTTCAACATGAATATTAAGCATGAATATTAAGCATGAATATTAAGCATGAATATTAAGCATGAATATTAAGCATGAATATTAAGCATGGGAGGCAAGTGGTCATATACACCGACGGCGCGTGTCGCGGAAATCCAGGTCCGGGGGGGTGGGGCGCATTGCTGATATTCGGCGAGCACGAAAAAGAATTGTCTGGCGGAGAGCGCGAGACCACGAACAACAGAATGGAATTGCGCGCGACCATCGAGGCGCTGAGCGCGCTGACCAAGACCTGCGACATTGAGTTATACACCGATTCCACTTATGTGAAAAACGGCATTCAAGTGTGGCTGGGAAAATGGAAAACCAACAACTGGAAAACCGCGAAAAAAAAACCGGTGAAGAACCGGGCGCTTTGGGAGGAGTTGGACGATCTTTCATCGCGCCATCGCGTCAGTTGGCATTGGGTAAAAGGGCATGCCGGCGACCCCGGCAACGAGCGCGCCGATGCGCTTGCCAATCGCGGCATTGACCAACAATGAGTTCCATCAGGCAAATCATTTTAGACACCGAGACCACCGGGCTGGAACCCGGCCAGGGGCATAAAATCATCGAAATAGGTGCCATTGAAATGCTCAATCGGCGCATGACCGATAACCGATTTCATCGCTACATCAATCCGCAGCGCGAGATCGAGGAAGCCGCGACCGAGATTCACGGCATCACCAATCAAGACCTTGCAGACCAGCCCGTTTTTGAGGACATCGCCGCGGAACTGCTGGAATTTATCACAGGCGCCGAGTTGATTATCCACAATGCGCCATTTGACCTGGGCTTTTTGAATCATGAGTTTAAGGTGTGCGGGCGCGGCGACGGCGTGATTGAACAGCATTGCCAGGTGCTGGACACCCTGGTGATGGCCCGGCACAAGCACCCCGGGCAGAAAAACAGCCTGGATGCATTGTGCAAGCGTTATGGCGTGGATAATACCCAGCGCACCCTGCACGGCGCGTTATTGGACGCCGAGATTCTGGCGGACGTTTATCTGCAAATGACCGGCGGCCAGACGACCTTGCTTGGCGAATCGGAAGCCCTGATCATGCCATCCGGGACCATGCCATCAAGCCAGCACAAGGAGGTGAAAATCGATCCGCAAGATGTAAAAAAACTAAACGCGACTCAGGCGACTGCGGAAGAACTCGAACAACATGATAAATGGCTGGCACTGCTACGCAAGGAGTCGAAAGGCGATGTGGTATGGGACAAAGTCGCGGGCAGTGGGTCGGGAATGGTCTAGATCGAAAATTGAGCGCGGGTTGACCGAATTTTTTATTTGGGCGGATGACGGACTTTGTGAAACAGAAAACGGTGCGAATTGGTCGCTTACAAGGAAGCCGGCTGAATTTACCGTGTTAGCAACTATTTGATTGGGTCCACGCCCAAATCCCGGCATATTTTGTTTGCCAATATATCCGTAATCTCAGAATGCCGCGGAATTGCCGAGCGGTTATTCAGCACAGGATTATGCCACCACGAGTGTTTGCCGCCTTCTCTCAAGAAATCACATCCTTGTTCGCGAAGGTGTTTCAGCAACGCCCTTCTTTTCATACTGCGATACTTTCTTCTTGGTTCAAGATACTTTAAGCGGTCGATTTCGGATAGATTTCAGCAGATATTGACCCCCATTTTCGTGGCGCATATTGAAGCGAAACTCACACTCTTTCAAAGGGGTCCGGCTACGCCGGACGACATATTTTAACTGGATTCCCGCCTGCGGCGAGAATGACGGGCTGGGGGGACAATGGTGAATCGGAAGGCGATGAGTTCTTTTGAGAAGACAATGGTAAATAAGTGTCACGCAAAGCGTGACACAACCGGCGGCTACGCCACTCTGGATTCCCGCCTGCCGGCGAGAATGACAAATAAGGGTCGTCATTGCCCGGCCCATATTATTATTATTGGCCGGGCAATCCAGTGATTAAACCGTTCGGCGTAGCCGAACTCCTTTGCTTTGATGCCGCGCCGTTCGATGCGAGAATGACAGCATGGCGATGGTGCTTGTTGCTTACCGCTAATGTATGCGCGCGTCTCGGCGGCTAACGCCACTCTGGATTCCCGCCTGCGGCGAGAATGACGGCCGAGACGGCGGTGCTAAAACACCGCTGGAAAGGAACAAAACGGGCAGTGAATCAGTGAACACATACGCTCGCATTGCCCGGCCATGTGTTGTCTGATTTGAGTATACAATCGGCTGGTCGCTGGGCCAGAGATGCCCGTGATTTGAGCAACTTTGCAAGCCTTGATATCAAGGCAAAACAGCCGTGGAATGGCCCTGAATTTATTCTCCGAAATTCGGCAACGAATGACATGCTTGTTTTTCATTTATTGAACAATTAGTTATGACCATTTCACTATACCTTAAAGTATCTTGAACCTTCTTCTTTATAGCCACTGCCCGCCGCCGATAATGCATCCTGGCGATTAAATTCCACTGCTTCTTTAAGCGTGATCCCCAAAGTCTTTTTCAGTTCATCGCGGGTTTTCTCCTGACAATTGACGCCCGGCACTTCTTCAATCCACCCGACCCACCAATCATTTTCTTTTTTAATTACCGCGGTATATGCGTTTTTCACAATATCACATCCTGTTTTACAAAACTCCAGTAACGATATTTTTCCGCTACCTCTTTTTTCAACCATTCTAGTTTGTGGCTCTGCTGAGATTATCAGTGAGAAAACACCTTTGGTTTCTCGGTATCCAAGATTATTCTTGTTGTCAATCAAAAATAAATTTGGGATTTTCAGGTGAAAAAAATCGTCATTTCCTCGTCCCTTTTGTAAAAGAATATTCTGGAACTCCCCAGTTTCCAATTTACTTTCCTTTATTTCTATCCACCAAGAATACTCTTTAGCCCGTGACTCTTCGGGTTTGTATAGTTTGGAAGATCTAATGTTCCTATCCATCTGCCCGTATTTTTCTTTATACCACGCTTCGGCGGCCTGTCTGGTGTTCATGTCGTTCCTCTTAAAATATAACAGTTTGTGCGATGGGTATATGAAAGTGCTGCTTTTGAAGAAAAGCGATAACCGTCCGCGCCCGAGTTATTTCACCATATACCTTTACCGTACCTTTATCAAGGATTGTTCTGTTGGCAGTGTTACTGTTCGGCACTTATGCTCCAGTAGCCTCAATGTTTCTTGTTGAGTATTTTGCCGCACTGCTTTTTAAAAAAGCAAGATTATGGAAACACTTTTTTATACGGCTTTACTTCCACGCTTTCATATACCCCGGCAATCACATAAGGATCGGCGTCGGCCCAAATCCGCGCGGCTTGCAGGCAATCAAACTCGGCGATGATTAAACTTCCGGTGAAACCGGCGGTGCCGGGGTCTTCGCTGTCAATCGCGGGGTTGGGGCCCGCCACCAACAATCGGCCCTGGTCGACTAACTCCGCAAGGCGCGCGACATGGGCCGGGCGCGCGGCGAGTCGGTTCTCCAGACTGTTGGCAACATCTTTTGCGTAAATGGTGTAATACATTATTGATGCCTATGTTTGGCCTATCCGCTTGTTATCTGTCGGGCTCTTTCATTTTGATATGCTTGGACAGGAAAAACATCTGCCCGATGATGAACGCCAAGGTCAGTCCGAGTAATCCGAACACCTTGAAGTTCACCCAGGTTGCGGTGCGGATGGCCGCATCGGCGCCTGCATTATAGTAGAACGCCACATAAAGATTGAGGGCGCCCATGACTAAAAAGAATATCGCCCAGGCGCGGTTCAGGTTTTTCCACACCGCATCGGGCAAGGCGATTTGTTTGCCCATGACATATTCCAATGCAGATTTTTTGGCGAACAACAACATGCCGACAATCACCCCGGAAAACAGCCAATTGACCACGGTCGGTTTCCATTTTATGAACACGTCGTCTTTTAGCAGTATGGTCAGGCCGCCAAAAAAGGTGATGATGATCAAGGTCATGATATGCATTGATTCAAAGCGGCGGTTTTTGGCCCAGAAGACCGTAACCTGGATGAATGTGGCGATAATTGCCGCCCCGGTGGCGACGTAAATATCGTAAAATTTGAATGTGCCAAAAAATATCAGCAGGGGGAACAGATCGAACAGGAGTTTCATGGTTGCGGCATTTGAGTTAAGCGTGTTTAATTGGCGGAAGGGTTGAAGGCATGAGAGTATACGAAGTTGGTCGCAATGAAGTAAACAAAAACGAAGTAAACAAATGAGGTGCAAAATAACCAATAAGAAATACATTGTTGTGGAAGGCCCGATCGGGGTGGGGAAAACAACCCTGGCCAAAAAGATCGCGTGGTCCCTCGGCGCCGCCTTGATGCTGGAGCAATCGGCCGACAATCCGTTCCTCGAGCGGTTTTATAAATCGCCCGAACAATACGCCCTGCAAACCCAGTTGTATTTCCTGTTCCAGCGGGTGCGCCAGTTAAGCGAGTTGCGCCAGGGCGATCTATTTACACCCCTGCGGATTGCCGATTTTATGTTGGATAAGGATCCGTTGTTCGCGCGTATCACATTGGACGACGACGAATTAGTCTTGTACGAGCAGGTTTATCAGCGACTGGCTCTGGAGGTGCCAGCCCCGGATTTGGTGATTTATTTGCAAGCGCCGAGCGAGGTGCTGGTCAGTCGAATCCGCAAGCGCGGCGTGTTGTTCGAGCGCAACATGGAGCGCGACTATTTGGAGCAGATCACCGCATCCTACACCCGATATTTTTTGTCGTATCACCAATCCGCGCTGCTGATGGTTAACGCGGAAAATTTAGATTTTCTGAATGATGATGAACACTATAAGTTGTTGCTGCAGGAAATACACGCCATCTCGTCCGGACGACATTATTTCAACCCAGTGATTTAGCCATGCCCGACCAGTTCCCGGAAGACTCGTTCCCAAAAAACCATGCCCCGTCATTGCGCACCGTGGCCATGCCTGCGGACGCTAACCCCAGCGGCGATATCTTCGGCGGCTGGATCATGTCGCAGATGGATTTGGCCGGCGCGATCTATGCCAGTTATATGGTCAAAGGGCGGCTGGTCACAGTGGCGGTCAAAGGCATGACCTTCCACCTGCCGGTGTTCATCGGCGACCAGGTGAGTTGCTATTGCGCGGTCGAAAAAATCGGCACCACCTCCATTTCCATCCGCATCGAAACCTGGGTGCGGCGCAAGCAATCGGCCGAGCAAAACCTGAAAGTGACCGAGGCGACCTACACCTATGTCTCGATTGACCAACACCGAAGACCAACCGCAATCAAGCGCATTGACGGTGCCTAACCGCCGCTGCCTGCGCTCACTTTCGTGTCGCCGCGGTCGCCACCACCACCGTCGTCATTATCGGGCTTGACCCGATAATCCAGTAAGACATGCGTCCCGCGTAGCGGGACACAAAACCGTCGCGGTGTGTTACGCCGTCGTCGTATATGGTGCGGCTAACGCCGCGCATGTTTTACTGGATTCCGTGCCAAGCCGGAATGACGGTATCAGCGATTTTCAATCGCTTCCAGTCGCCGCGCCGCTTCTTTTTGCGCCGAACGAATTTCGCTTTTGGATAAATAATCGTTCCAATTTTTGTTGCGTAAATTATCTGCCGCCGTCTCGTTGCCGTTTGCTTTTGCAGTATACCACCAGATATAGGCTTCGCGTTCATCGGTAATCACGCCTTCGCCGGTCCAGTATAAAGCACCCAAATTATTTTGCGCCTCCGCAAGCCCCTGCTCGGCCGCCATCCGATACCAACGAACCGCTTCGCGTTTATCCATAGCAACGCCTTCGCCACTCCGGTATGCATTGCCCAAATTATATTGCGCTTTCGCATTTCCTTGCTCCGCTGCCGTGCGCCACCAACGAACCGCTTCGCATTTATCTTCATCAATGCCCTCGCTATCCCAATATGCGCTGCCCAAATTATATTGTGCCGTCGCATCTCCCTGCTCCGCCGCCATGCGCCACCAACGAACCGCTTCGCGTTTATCTTCATCTACGCCCGCGCCATCCCAATATGCAAGTCCCAAATTATATTGTGCCTCTGCAATCTCTTGCTCGGCCGCCATACGAAACCAACGCACCGCTTCTCGTTTATATTCATCTATGCCTTCGCCGTGCCAATATGCAAGTCCCAAATTATATTGCGCATCCGCATACCCTTGCTCGGCCGCTAGGCGATGCCAACGTACCGCTTCGTGCTTATCTTCATCTACGCCCTCGCTATCCCAATATGCAAGTCCCAAATTATGTTGCGCTTTCGCATTTCCCTGCTCCGCCAACAGGTGCCACCAACGCACTGCTTCACGCTTATCCACATCAACGCCTTCGCCATTATCATATGCAACGCCCATATTATGTTGTGCCTGCGCAAACCCTTGTTCCGCCGCTTTGCGCCACCAGCGCACTGACTCTCGTTTATCTTCATCTACGCCCACGCCATCCCAATATGCAACGCCCAAATTGTATTGGGCTTTCGCATTTCCTTGCTCCGCCGCCAGGCGATACCAACGCACCGCTTCGTGCTTATCCTTAGCGACGCCTTCGCCATTCGCATATGCAACCCCCAAATCATATTGCGCCGCCGCATACCTTTGCTCCGCCGCTTTGCGCCACCAACGCGCCGCTTCGTCGAGATCTACATCAACGCCTATGCCACGCGAATAAGCAACACCCAAATTAAATTGCCCCATCGCGTCCCCGCGCTCCGCAAGTTCCCGATAAAGCCGCAACTCGCCGATGTTAATGGTGCCGCTGTTACTGTTGGACATGATTATTTTTGCACCGATTATTCTTTGCGATTTTCAATTTCTTCCAGCCGCGCCGCCGCCTCTTTTTGCGCTGAACAGATTTCGTTTTTGGACAAATGCTTGCGCCAATTATTTTCGTGTAAAAACTTTGCCGCCCTTCTATTGCCATTCACTTTGGCAATGGACCACCAGATATACGCCTCGCTCTTATCCATAATCACGCCTATTCCGTAACAGTATGCAAAGCCCAGATGAGTTTGCGCCTGCATATGCCCCTGCGCCGCCGCTTTGCGATACCAGCGCACTCCTTCGCGTTTATCTCCAGCACTACGTTTGCCAGAATCACTACGTTCGCCAAAATAGTAGGTATCACCCAATTTGGTTTGCGCCTCCGCAACCCCTTGCTCGGCCGCCATGCGCCACCAACGTGCCGCCTCGCGTTTGTCCATTGTAACGCCTTCTCCGTTATCGTAAGCAACACCTAAAAACAATTGCGCTTTCGTATGCCCTTGCTCGGCCGCTAGGCGATACCAATGCTCTGCCTCGCGTTTGTCCTCATCGATTTCCTCGCCTTTCCAATATGCACGACCCAAACTATATTGTGCCCACGCATGCCCCAGCTCGGCCCACGCGCGCAGTGCTGCAATATTTTTGCTTGAAGTTTGTGGAACTACGCCGAAAATCCGCGCTATCTTTCTCATCATTGTCATCATCAATTTCCCGGCGTTAATCCAATCATCATTTTGCTTGGTTGGATAAGTTTAAATCCATAGATTCTCATTCCGGTTCTGCACCATTTTAAATTCCGTGAATGCCGCACGAGCCTTAAATCTTTCAATATTTGAATCATTGTTGCCAAGTGCTTTGGAAATATCTGCACGAGATATATCGGATTCTGCACCCACAATTATCTGTTTAAGATCAAATATGATAGAAAAATGTTTATAATAAAACCATTCGTTTTGGGTCTTAGGGGCTCAAAACATCTATATTCCTGTTCATATTTCCAGTGTAAAAATTTCCTTGTAAGCAACTTATCCATGAAATTGTTGGCGTCTTCTTTGTTTTTTGGCGACCTGAATCTGTTTTCCACATAGCGCACTTTCAGCAGGTTTTTATTTGTCTCTGGGATGTCGAATCCCAGACATAAGCCTTTGTATTCTTCAGCATAATGCGCCCACTGAACAGGGTTTTTCCGGCTTTCACTGAAACATAACAACCCGTATTTTTTTGACAAATGGCATTTGAGTCCTTCAAATGATCTACGATCATGTTTATTTGAAAGCTCAACACCTAAAAATTCAAATGGATCGTTTAAGTCCATAATGTTTGAGATTTTCAAACGCTTATCGCGTAAAGCCTCAAGACCGTATTTCTTATTTAAGAATTTATAAACTCGCATTGCTCTGTCCTCATAAAAAATAAATCGTCATCGCCACCGTCGTGGTATGTGGTGCGGCTATCGCCGTGCATGTCTTACTGGATTCCAACTTGCGTTGGAATGACGGACCTTTGTTCCGGTCACGAAGTTACTCGTGTAATTCCAACGGTATTGCTTCGCCGTAGGGACAGGTCGCGACCTGTCCCTACATTCGTCATCGTCACCACCACCGCAACGCTGCGCGCCGCTACTCCAACCCGGTTTCCTCGATGACTTTTTTCGCGGCGCGGAAACATTCCAGCGATTGCGGCACGCCGCAGTAAATGCCGATGACATGGATGATGGCGCGCAACTGCTTTTTGGTCACGCCATTGGTGATGGCGCCGCGGCAATGTATTTCCCATTCGTTCATTTTGCCGAGCGCGCCGAGCATGGTCAGGTTCATCATCGATCTGGTTTTCGCGTCTATGGCGTCATCGCCCCAGCCAAAACCCCAGCACCACTCGGTCATCATCTCCTGAAACGGCCGCGTAAAATCGTCCGCGGCCTCAAGATTTTTATGGACATATTCCGCGCCCAGCGTGGCTTTGCGTTTTGCCAAGCCCAGTTCAAAACGTGCTTTGCTCATTAGTCTTCTCCGGTTTGTGATTCCCGCAACTTCAAGGAATCGGTTAGTTTAAGTTGTGTCGCGCGACCGCGTGACGATGCCGTGTTCATGGCCGAGTTCATGGATATGTTTCTAAGGTGAAATATGCGCGATCGCCGAATGAATCGTTGCGTCCAGTTTGTCGACGATCTCGTCGATATGGCTTGATTGGATGATGAACGGCGGCGCGAGCAAGATGTGATGCCCGCGCTTGCCGTCGAGGGTGCCGGCATCGGGGTAAATCATGATGCCGTTGTCCATCCCGATTTTTTTCAGCGCCACGTCCAAGTTGCTGTCGGCGGCGAACGGCGTTTTTGTCGCCCGGTCTTGCACCAATTCAACGCCGAGGAACAAGCCGCGGCCGCGAATATCGCCGACCTGTGGATGATCGGCGAATCGCTGCTTGAGCGCGTCGAACAGTTGCGCGCCGCGCGCTCGGACGTTTTCAAGCAGGTTGTTGTCATCAATATATCGTTGCGTGGCCAGGGCCGCGGCCGCGGAACTCGGATGACCGATATAGGTATGGCCGTGCTGAAAGTTGCCGCCGTCGGCGCTAATCGCGTCGAAGATTTTTTGGGTCGCCATGGTCGCGGCGATGGCTTGGTAGCCGCCGCCCAAGCCCTTGGCGATAGCGACTAGGTCGGGAGTTATGCCCTCGTCTTCAAAGGCGAAATGCCGCCCGCTTCGGCCCATGCCGCACATGATTTCATCCATGATCAACAGCACGCCATGCCGGTCGCAAATCTCGCGTATGCGCGAAAAATAACCCGCCGTCGCCGGCGCTGCGCCGAGCGTCGAGCCGACAATGGTCTCGGCAACGAACGCGATCACCCGCTGGTCGCCGAGCGCGTGAATCGCTTGCTCAAGTTCGTCGGCGACGCGCAGCCCGTATTGTTGCTCGGTTTCATCATCGTTGCGCCCGCGGTAGGCATAGCACGGGGAGATGTGGTGCGAACGATTTAGTATCGGCGCGTAGACCTGCCGCCGCGCGAAGTGCCCGCCCACGGACAATGCGGCAATAGTATTGCCGTGATAACTTTGTCGGCGCGAGATGAAATACTCGCGCTGCGGCTGGCCGATTGCCACGAAATACTGGCGCGCCATTTTCAGCGCGGTCTCGATGGCTTCGGAGCCGCCGGATGAAAAATAAACTTTGTGCAGCGCCCGATGCGCGCGCCCGACCAAAAGCGCGGCCAATTGCTCGGCGACTTCGGTGGTGAAAAAACCGGTATGCGCATAAGGCAGTTTGTCCAGTTGCGACTTGACCGCGTCGATCACATATTGGTTATGATGACCCAGACAGGAAACGGCGGCGCCGCAGCATGCATCAATATATTTTTTGCCGCGGCTGTCAATCAGATACGGACCATCGCCGCGCACCGCTTGGGGGTAATCATTTTGCAAGTTTCGATGAAAGATATAACTCATGACATGTTTATTTTTCGGGTTGCGTTTTCAAGGTTGCATTCGGGCGGTAGTTTAGTTTACTCTTGCGCTTGTGGGCGAATAATGTTTATAAAAAAGTTGCTCGTGCATCCTTGTACTCATCAGGAAACCGATTAATCAGAGGGTTCCCTATACTAATGTGTTTTAAGATTCGGAGAAAAAAATCATGAAGTTAAAATCAGCAGTCATTGCCGCGGCACAAGTCGGCATCCTAGCCGGCGCGCTCGCTGGCGTCGGCACCGCGACAGCGGCACAACAATTCATTTCCATCGGCACTGGCGGTGTCACTGGCGTTTACTATCCAACCGGCGGCGCGATTTGTCGGCTGGTGAACAAGAACCGAAAAGAGCATGGCTTTCGTTGCTCGGCGGAATCCACCGGCGGATCAATTTATAACATCAATACCATTCGCGCCGGCGAACTTGAGTTTGGCGTGGCCCAATCGGACTGGCAATACCACGCTTACCACGGCACCTCTAAATTTAAGGATGCCGGCAAGTTTGAGAATTTACGTGCGGTCTTTTCGGTTCACCCCGAGCCGGTGACCGTTATCGCCAGCGACAGCTCGGGCATTGTCAATATTGACGACGTCAAGGGCAAGCGCATGAACATCGGCAACCCGGGCTCCGGCACGCGCGGTACCTGGGAAGTGCTTGAACAAGCGCTTGGCTGGGAGCGCAGCGACCTGAGACTGGCCGCGGAAATGAAATCGGCGGAAACCGGTCAAGCCGTGTGCGATGGCAAAATTGATGCTTATTTCTGGTTGGTCGGTCATCCTTCGGCGTTGACCCAGGAATCGCTGGCGACTTGCGACGCGCATCTGGTGAATGTCACCGGCCCGGCGATCGACAAGTTGGTTGCGGATAATCCCTATTACCGCACCGCGACCATCCCCGCCGGCATGTATAACAACGATAGCGACATCCTCACTTTTGGCGTTGGCGCCACGTTCGTGTCCAGCGCCGATGTGTCTGAGGACGCGGTTTACGTTGTGGTCAAGGCGGTGTTCGACAACTTCGGGGATTTCAAAAAATTGCACCCGGCTTTCGCTAATCTGAAAGAGTCCGAGATGATTACCGATGCGCTGTCGGCGCCCTTGCATGCTGGCGCAATCAGGTATTACAAGGAACGCGGCTGGATGTAGCAAGACGCGAACGGGCAGGCCCGAGTTGACTCTGAGTTGACTCGGGCAGGGCACGGTTTTCAGGCCTGCCCATCCATCCCCACTAAAATCATCTTGCACCACGGATGATTTCAAACCTGTAAAAATTGAAGCGCAACCGCTTCCAGCGAGGCATTTATGGCAAAGCACGACTTATCTAAGGACGGCGTTGATGATTTTGTGGCGCAAATCGAAACCGGTGGCCGCAATGCCATTGGCTGGCAGGGCAAACTGATTGCCTACACGACATTGATATGGGCATTGTTCCAGCTGTATATTGCCTCAAACCTGCCGTTTTGGCTGACCGACATTACCGGCGTCAGTGTCATTGTGACCAATTCAAACGCGCGATTGATTCACCTGGCGTTTGGTTTTTTTCTCGGCTCGCTGGCGTTTCCCTTATTCAAGTCAAGCCCTAGGAATCGGGTGCCGTGGTACGACTGGGCGCTGGCGGCGATCGGTGTCGCCGCCTGCTTGTATATCGTGGTATTGCGTAATGAAATTGCGGTTCGCGCCGGACTGCCGACGACCGGCGACTTGGTCGCCTCGACTATAGGCATGCTGGTTCTCGGCGTGACTGTTTATCGCACCCTGGGGTTGCCGCTACTCATCGTCGCCTGCGTGTTTGTGAGTTATGTGTTTTTTGGCAACGCCGAATGGCTGGCGGAAGCGATTCAATGGAAGGGCGCATCTTATGGCAAAGCCATGTGGCATTTCTGGATGCAGAACGAGGGTGTATTCGGGGTCGCGCTCGGGGTCTCGGCCACGCTGATATTCTTGTTTGTGCTGTTCGGTTCGATTCTGGAAAAAGCCGGCGCCGGCAACTATTTCATTAAAATTGCCTTCGCCTTGCTCGGGCATTTGCGCGGCGGCCCGGCCAAAGCCGCGGTCGTGGCCTCAGCCCTGAGCGGCATGTACTCCGGTTCGTCCATTGCCAATACCGTGACCACAGGAACATTCACCATTCCGCTGATGAAGCGCACCGGCTTCTCGGCGGAAAAAGCCGGCGCGGTCGAAGTGGCGTCGTCCACAAACGGGCAGTTGACCCCGCCGGTGATGGGCGCCGCGGCATTTTTAATCGCGGAGTTCACCGGCATCAGTTACCAGGATATTCTCAAGCATGCGCTGGTGCCGGCGCTGGTATCCTATATCGCGCTGTTCTATATCGTCCATCTTGAGGCCATGAAAATGGATTTAAAGGGCTTGCCAAAACCGCCTTCAACGCGCACTTTTGCGAATAAACTGATCGGATTTCTGGGCGGATTCATCGGTATCTCGCTACTCGGCATGGTGGTTTATTTTGGTCTGGGCTGGGTCAAAGTGGCTGCGCCTGATGCGGCATTCACCATTGTTGCGGTTGGCTGTACGCTGCTTTACCTGCTCTTGCTAAAACTCGCATCCAAAACCCCGGACCTGATTGTCGACGATCCTGATGCCCCGATACTGGCATTGCCCAAAGCCGGGGAGACCGCAATCACCGGCTTGTACTACATATTGCCCATCGTGATTCTAATCTGGTGCATCATTATCGAGCGACTGTCGCCAGCCCTCTCGGCATTTTGGGCGACTATTGCCATGATCATCGTCTCGCTGACTCAGAACCCGATTAAGGCGTTTTTCCGGGGTAGCGGTAATTACTGGGGCGCATTTAAAATCGGCCTGTGCGACTGGATTGCCGGCATGATGGCCGGTTCGCGCAACATGATCAGCATCGCGGTTGCGACCGGCGCGGCCGGTATTATCGTCGGCACCATCTCCTTGACCGGCGCGCACCAAGTGGTCGGCGAGTTCGTTGAGTTTCTGTCCGGCGGCTCTTTAATTCTGATGCTGATTCTGGTCGCATTGATGAGCCTGATTTTGGGCATGGGTCTGCCGACAACGGCTAACTACATCGTCGTCTCGTCGCTGATGGCGCCGGTGATTATCACGCTCGGCGCGCAAAATGGATTGCTGGTGCCGTTGATTGCGGTGCATTTGTTTGTGTTTTATTTTGGCATCCTGGCGGACGATACGCCGCCGGTGGGACTGGCCGCATTTGCGGCCGCGGCGATTTCCAAAGGCGATCCGATCAAGACCGGCATCCAGGGATTCGCTTACGATATTCGCACCGCATTGTTGCCGTTCTTGTTTATTTTCAATACCGAGTTGCTGCTGATCGACGTGTCGCCGATGAAGGCAATATTCGTGTTTGTCGTGGCCGTGTTTGCGATGATGCTGTTTGCCTCGGCCACGCAAGGGTATTTTCTCGTCCGCAACAAGAAGTGGGAATCGGCGTTATTGTTACTGGTCGCATTCACCCTGTTCCGACCGGGTTACTGGCTGGACCAGGTTTCGCCGCCATATGACAGCGCCGAGCCCAGCAAGATTTATGAAGTGGTGGGTCAGGCCACTCCCGACGGCGTCATCACAATGGTGATCAGCGGCCCCGATTTCGATTCCGGGGAAATCGAATCAACCACCATACTGGTGCCGCTGGGACAACGCTCGGACGCCATTGAGCGACTCGAAAATGCAGGTCTGTCGGTCACCGTCGAAGATGGCTTCGCGGTCATTGGCGAGCCCTTGCCGGGCACGCCGTTTTTTGAGGGCATCGGCAAAACGTTTGATTTTTATGACGACCGACCGGTACGCATCGCCGATATCCTTACCCGATCCGAGCGTGTGGTCAAGGAAGTATTTTATATTCCCGCCGTTTTGTTGCTCGGCCTGGTGGTGTTTTTGCAACGCAGACGCCGCACTGCGGTTGCCCGCCATCAAACCGCGTAGCATAAAAACGGGCAACATAAAACCACGTAACATAAAAACGGGCGACATAAAAACGGGCGACATAAAAACGGGCGGCATAAAATCACGCGACGCAAAATCGCGCGACATTGGCGGGCACTGGATGACGCGCCTGCTGGCGCCGCGCTCCATCGCGCTTGTGGGCGCATCGGCAAAACCGGGCAGTTTTGGCTTGCGCACCAAACGCTTGCTGGAAAATCATGCCTATTCAGGCTGTCTCTACTTAGTCAATCCGCGTTATCAGGAAGTCGACGGCGCGGCCTGTTATCCGAATATTGAATCGCTGCCGATAGTGCCGGATCTGGTGGTTTTGGTCATCGGCAGCCATGCCGTGGAGGCGGTGTTCGATAAGGCGATCGAGCTGGGAGTCGGGGGCATGGTCATTTATGTGAACAATTACCTCGCAGAAGATCGGTCTCCGGCCCTGTTGCAACGATTAAAAACCAAAGCCGGCCGAGCCGATATCCCGGTTTGCGGCGGCAATGGCATGGGTTTCTATAATTACGACGCCAATACGCTGGTTAGTTTTGATTTTCCGCCTGACCGGCCGGCCGGTCACATCGCATTAATCGCCCACTCCGGTTCGGTGATGACCTACCTCGCTAATACCGATCCGCGCTTGATGTTTAATCTCGCCGTTTCTCCGGGTCAGGAGATTCATGGCAGCGTGGCCGATTACATGCTGTACGCTTTGGCGCAGCCATCCACTCGGGTATTGGCGATTTTTGTCGAGGCCATTCGCGATCCAGAGCGGTTTGTTCTGGCTTTGCGCCGCGCGCGTGAACAACAAATCCCCGTGGTTGTGGTGAAAGTCGGCCGCACCGAGCAAAGCGCGCGCATGGCGGCCAGCCACTGCGGCGCGGTGGCTGGGGATGATGGCGCGTTTCAAGCAATTTGCGATCACTATGGCGCAATTCGCGTAGCCGACATCGATCAACTTGCCGCCACCACCTTGGCGTTTTCCCAACCGCGGCGCCCGGGCCCGGGCGATCTTTCCAGTTTGCTCGATTCCGGTGGCTTGCGTGAACAGATGATTGATATTGGTGCTGGAATGGGGTTGAAATTCACCTCGCTCACCGACCACTCGCGCAAGCAACTGGAGAAGTTTCTGGAATATGGACTGGTGGCTGAAAATCCGGTGGATGCCATGGGCGCACTCAATGCCGATGTCGCCGAGATATACCGTAATTGCTTAAACATCCTCGCCGATGACCCAGGCACCGCAATGCTCTCTCTGGAATTTGAATTTCGCGACAATTTTTCTCAATACCCGGCGCTGCTTGATGTGGCCAAGGCGTTTATTGATTTGACCGACAAACCATTGATCGTGGTAAATAGCAGCGTAAATGCCAATAACGCCGCTACTGCCAGTGAGTTAGGTCAGTTTGGCATTCCGGTGATAAACGGCGTGTCGCTGGCTTTGTCTGCCATGGCAAACATGTTTCGATATCGCGATCATATATTTTTCGCCACGCCGGCGCCGAACGACGTTGCTGTCGAGCATAAAACTTTGACCGATTGGCGACGCCGCTTGCGCACCACCGCGGCGTTGGACGAGACCGAGTCGATGGCATTGCTCGGTGATTTTAACTTGCCTTGTGTGAGGTCGCGGGTTTCCGATAATTTGGATGATGCCGTTGCGGCTGCGGAGGCTTTAGGATACCCGGTTGTACTCAAGTCGGCCGGGCTTGGCCTGCAGCATAAATCCGATGCCGACGGGGTTCGGTTGTCGTTAATGAATGCGGATGCGGTGCGCCATGCCTATGACGATATTGCAAGTCGCCTGGGCCGCAAGGTTATGGTTGCAACCATGATTGAACCTGGCGTGGAGCTGGCGTTTGGCATGATTAACGACCCGCAATTCGGTGCGACGGTAATGGTTTGCGCTGGCGGAATCTATATTGAGTTGCTGGAAGATCGCCGGTTTATTCCGGCGCCGTGCGGTGTAGAAGAAGCACTGTATAGTATTCAGTCGCTGAATATTTTTAAAATTTTACAAGGCGTCCGCGGCAAACCGCCATGCCGTGTCGATCTCGCCGCTCAGATGCTTTCCGAATTTTCCAAAGTCGCGTTTGAACTGCGAGATGTTATTAGCGAAATCGACTTGAACCCGGTAATCGTCAGCACAGAATCTTGCACCATCGTCGATGCGCTGGTGATTTGTTCGAACGCCTGAAACCCATTAACGATAGCGACATTGATGGGGACTGGTCAGCGGTCTTTGGATAGCGGCTCATTCAACTCAATCGGATAGCCGTCTGGATCCTTTATAAACGCGAGAATACGGCTGCCGCCTTTCATCGGCGAGGGCTGTTTGGTGAATTCCACCCCTTGGCTTTTAAGATATTCGCTGGCCGCATAGACATCGGAGACTTTAAGCGCGATATGTCCCCAGGCATTTCCGCGCTCGTAGGGCTCGGTTTGCTCCCAGTTATAGGTGAGTTCGATAGTGGCGCCCTCATCTTCCCCTTGATAACCAATAAATGTATTGGTGAATTTGCCCGCGGGATATTCGTTTTGACGAAGAATTTTCATGCCCAGAATGCGAACATAAAAATCCAGGCTACGCTCCAGATCGCTGACCCGAAGCATGGTGTGATCAATGCAAAAATCCGGCAATGCCTGAAGAGTACTTGCCTGAGTGGTATTTTTCATATCAATTAGTCCTAGCAATTATTTTTAAACCTTAAAGTTAAGGGGCGAGTGTTCATCATTAGCACTGGCGCAGCTTGCGTCCCCTTGCGGGAAAACCGATTCTACAACCAGTTCCTGAAATCGCCGAACGCTGTCTTCCCAGTGCGGCGATAGATAACCGCCGTCGGCGGCAACCTCGGACACTCGTCCTAGTTGCAGACGCTCGCAAATTGCGTGGTCTTCTCGGTGGACGGCGCGCCAAAGTTGACGGAGTTGCTGAATCTCTTTTTCTGACGCCGGGTTATCTTTATGAAGATAAATGACCCGGCGTTGTTGGGTTTCACCGGTATTGACCGGGATGTTTAAATGAACGCCCAGTTGGTCAGGCACATAGGTTCCGATAACAAAGTTAGGAAAAAGCGTTAAAAATCTTGAGGTCACGGCCAGCGTCTTCGGGTCATGTTTGCGTTGGGCATCTTTTTTTTCGGCGGCAATATTGCAACCACTGCCGAGGCAATGATCTTCTAAAATAGTGTAATGATCGATTAATGGCTGGCTGGTGGTTGTTTTATGCACAAATTGCACATGGTACGGCTCAATGAAATTTTCCATTAACATTTTCCAGTTAGTTTGCAGCACGCCGAAATCAATGGTCGCGACCGGTTTGATTTGCGCCAGATCGATATCTTCGAGTCGCTTTTTTAGCGGTGCAATGAACTTATCAAATGCCAGGCCACCGTCGTCGTCGGCGCCATCGCCATTAATGCGGATAAATATCCAGTCATGCCATGTCTCACAGCTCACCGCGACCAGGCCATGGTCTTCCAATAAGAATCCTGGCGGGGGTTTTTTTCTGTCGCGTCCGCCAAAGTAGGGCGCAGCCTTAAGCGCGCCCTGAAGGTCATATATCCAGGAATGGTACGGGCATTGAATTAATTGCCCGCAGTTGCCACTGGATTCGATTAATTTCAAACAGCGATGCCGACAAACATTGTGGAATGCAGCCATTTCATTGTGGTCGTTACGCACCAGAAAAAAGGGTTTCCCAGCCACAGTAATCGGTTGAACATCACCGATTTCCTCCAACTCGTGAGCGAATCCGACAAACACCCAATTGTTGGTGAACACCGTATGGTTTTCGATTTCCCGAAAGGCATCGCTGGTATAGACAAAGGCCGGCAGTCCGTGCTTAACCGGATTGTCGGCCTTCAAGAAATTTTTGAACTGGTCGATCATGTGTAGTCCTTGGAACGGATCTAAATTGTATAGTCACTTAAAGTTGAGTCAATAGTATGCTTACGGACTTATATAGGAAAGTTGGCAAACGCTTAAAGCACAGAAACTTTGACTTTTAACGAATTATGCGCGAATGAATATAAACAGTTATCTTAAAATCATAAGTTCCAGCGTATACATTAATTTTGGTTCAAGATACTTTAAGCGGTCGATTTCGGATAGATTTTAGCAGATGTTGCTGCCTATTTTCGTGGCGCATATTGAAGCGAAACTCACACTCTTTCAAAGGAGTCCGGCTACGCCGGACGACATATTTAACTGGATTCCCGCCTGCGGCGAAAATGACGCATAAGGGCCGTCATTGCCCGGCCAATAATAATATGGGCCGGGCAATCCAGTGGAATACGCCGTCCGGCGTAGCCGGACTCATTTGCTTTGATACCGCGCCGTTCGATGCGAGAATGACGGCAAGGCGATGGTGCTTGTTGCTTGCCGCTAATGTATGAGCGCGTCCCGGCGGCTTCGCCACTCTTGGATTTCCGCCTGCCGGCGAGAATGACAAATAAGATTCGTCATTGCCCGGCCCATATTATTATTGGCCGGGCAATCCAGTGGAATACGCCGTCCGGCGTAGCCGGACTCCTTTGCTTTGATACCGCGCCGTTCGATGCGAGAATGACGGCAAGGCGATGGTGCTTGTTGCTTGCCGCTAATGTATGAGCGCGTCCCGGCGGCTTCGCCACTCTTGGATTTCCGCCTGCCGGCGAGGATGACAAATAAGAGTCGTCATTGCCCGGCCCATATTATTATTGGCCGGGCAATCCAGTGGAATACGCCGTCCGGCGTAGCCGCGATATTCCGGGTAAGTATGACGAAGCGCGACACAACCCGGGCGAATCCCTGCCCGGGTCGTGGCACAAGAGGAAACAAAATAACCGACTAAAACCCCTTTCCGAAACCAATGGTGCCGCTGGTTCCGCCGCTGGAAGTGGAAATGCCGAACCTGATTAGGCTGCTGCCTTGATTGAGGTTGTAGTTTGCTCCAATGGCAATTGCGGTTTCGCCCTCAAAAGAGCCGAGCGCAATTCCCCAGCCACCGGTGCCGCCTTTGAAAACCGGCAGACCGGCCAAAGCGACTGCGGTGGCGATGCCGGCGGTGTTGGTCTCAATATCGTCAGCGTTGGTGCTGATGTCGGCGACGTTGGTCGCAATGCCGCCAGCGTTGGTGCTGATGTCGGCGACGTTGGCCGCAATGCCGCCAGCGTTGGTGTCGATGCCGGCGGTGTTGGTCTCAATATCATCGGCGTTGGTGCTGATGTCGGCGACGTTGGTCGCAATGCCGCCAGCGTTGGTGCTGATGTCGGCGACGTTGGTCGCAATGCCGCCAGCGTTGGTGCTGATGTCGGCGACGTTGGCCGCAATGCCGCCAGCGTTGGTGTCGATGCCGGCGACGTTGGTATCGATCCTGACACCGTTGTCGGTGATAGTGTCCAGGTCGTAAGCCCCGACCCGCACGTTTGTCTGGCTCTCTCCACCAATCCTGATTTCGTCTGCCCCGGCTTCAACCCCGGCGCCGATGGCGATGCCGTTTTCTGCTGCGCTTGCTCCTGCGCCGAGGGCGACGCCTCTATCACCAGTGACGGATGAACTATCACCGATGGCGACAGCGTTCAGGACCGGAGTGTCCACCGTAGTGGTCGAGCCGGGTGTGCCCGCACCAGTTAGTTTGATCAGCGCGGATTTTTTATCGGCACCCTCGTCAATGACTCCGGTTCGTGCGCCATTGGCCACCACATGAAGAACACCGTCCTGATCTTTTTCCACTGTCATGCCCACTGCGTTGTTCAGAGGAATGCCACCGGCACTGGTTTCCGAATCGCTGTAATAGGTGTGAGTCGCCACGCCCGGAACGCTTGCTACGACCGTGGTAGTTGTCTTCACCACGCTCGCACCAGGCCCGATGGCGACGCTGTTCTCGCCCACTACCCGCGCTTGGTTACCAATGGCGATACCATTATCGCCCTCTTGCACCGTAGTGGTCGAGCCGGGTGTGCCCGCACCAGTTAGTTTGATCAGCGCGGATTTTTTATCGGCATCCTCGTCAATGACTCCGGTTCGTGCGCCATTGGCCACCACATGAAGAACACCGTCCTGATCTTTTTCCACTGTCATGCCCACTGCGTTGTTCAGAGGAACGCCATCGGCATTGGTTTCCAAATCGCTGTAATAGGTGTGAGTCGCCACGCCCGGAACGCTTGCTACGACCGTGATGACATTATATTCCTCCACCGTCGCACCCTCGCCAATGGCGACACTGCCATCGGTGTTGGCTTCCGCACCACAGCCAGCAGCAAACGAAGAAGCGTCGGCACCAGTCTGTATTCCACCGGTTCCTGCCGCCGCCGGCACTGTCGTGCAGTCAGGACTGGTAATGGTATCGGTATTGGTATCGGTCTGCCCGTAAGCCGGCACTGCCAGCCCGACGGCGGTGATGGTGAATAGAAGGGCTAGTGTGCTACCCCCCCCCCCAGAATTTTGCTGGTCGGGTTTTTGGTGTTGAATATTTTCATGGATAAATCCTCTTGGTTTAGATAGAAAAAAATAGCAAATGAGTAAAGCAACGCGGATATTATTAAAAACCGGTAAGGTTGTCAAGCATTATTTTTGATGCCTGTTAGGAGTAAATTATCTGTCCTAATAATTAACACGTGAACTGTCCGGATTTATTCTATCCTATTTGGGGGTGGCAAATGAACCGGACAGCCTTTGTTGAGGAATTAAAACAGATGAGATTTGAAGAGGCATATGAAGGATATCAATGCAAACGATTAAGCCAAGAGGAGGCAGCCATTTTGTTAGGAGTCTGCAGTCGTAGTTTTCGCAGGTATATCAACCGTTATGAAGAGTCAGGGCTGGAAGGCTTGTGTGACAAAAGACTGCACACCCTATCAGTACGGTGCGCTCCGGTTGATGAGGTGATGGCATTAACTGATTTATATTCCAGTCGATATAATGGCTGGAATGTCAGGCATTTTCATCGTTGGTATCAACGAAAACACCAGGGGTCGCGTAGCTATAGCTGGGTTAAAAACCAACTTCAATCAGCTAATTTGGCGGCCAAAGGTCAATCACCTGGACCTCATCGCATTAGACGGCTCCCCAGTGCATTGCCCGGCATGATGATCCATCAAGATGGCAGTACCCATTTATGGGTGCCCGGGGTGTATTGGGATTTAATTGTGACTATGGATGATGCCACTAACGAGCATTATTCCATGCGCTTTGTTGAACAGGAAGGCACGGTCAGTTCGTTGCTGGGTGTCAAAGATGTACTCAAGGCTAAAGGTATTTTCTGTACTTTCTATTCCGACCGGGGCAGCCATTACTGGCATACACCAGAGGTGGGCGGCAAGGTGGATAAAAACAATCCGACTCAATTTGGCATTGCCCTTAAACGCTTAGGCATTGATATGATTGCCGCCTATTCGCCTGAGGCTCGCGGGCGATCTGAACGTGCCTTTGCTACTCACCAAGGGCGCTTGCCTCAAGAATTGGCGCTCAACGGCATCACCGATATAAAAGCCGCTAATGCATACCTTAACCATCATTACAGGCCGGCCTTCAATGAGGAGTTTGCGCGTCCTGCAAGAGAACAAGGCAATGCGTTTGTCCGGCTTGCCGGCGTTAATCTGGATGATTACCTTTGTCAGCGTTATGAGCGCCGGGTGAGGAAAGACAATTGCGTGCAATTTAACAACCTCAATTTACAGCTGCCGAAAGACAAACATCGCTATCATTACATCAAAGCCAAAGTAAAGGTTGTGATCCATTTAGATGGCTTGATTTCAATTTTTCATGGTCCCAGACGACTGGGACGATATTCAAAAGATGGCTGTTTATTGAATGAGGAACAAATACAGGCTGACGTTGCGTAAATCCGCTTCACAATGTCATGAGTATAAACCAATTAAAAGCGGACAGATGTCGTGTTAATTATTAGGACAGTTCTATTTACTCCTAACAGCATTATTTTTGATGCCATATACTGGACAAATGACGAGGTGGATAGCGGATTGTTCGGGCAAGCCGGGCAATGACAAATGATAGGTAATGGTGAACCGAGAGGACAAAGGCGAGTTGAGATGCCAAAGTAACCGAGAATAAAGGAGTCACGCTGCGCGTGACAGATATTTAACTGGATTGCCCGGCCAATAATAATATGGGCCGGGCAATGACGGGTTGGGGAGACAATGGTGAATCGAAAGGCGATGATTTCTTTTGAGACGCCAAAAGCAAACGAGAAAAAACCCTCTTGTTTGGTAGCCAATATGCTGGACTTGCATGGCATCTCCTCTTGGATTGAGGTGTGCCATATGTATCTGAGCCTATGCAGGTTTTAGTGCTTTATGTTTTGCCAACTTTCCTATATAAGTCCGTATGCTTAACATGGTGCTTACATATTGCGCCGCCGCGTAATTATCCCGACTGACTTGGGGCGCCCTCGAACAAGAAAGCGGCACCAAAAACACCGGCGCTGTCGCCCAGTTTTGGCTTGACAATTTTGGTTTTCAGGCGCGGCGCGAAAATGTGCTTGGCAACTTCGCCGACCCCTCTGCTATAAAGCAAATCGATGTTGCCAACGCCGCCGCCGATCACGATGACGTCAGGGTCGAGGATGTTGATGATGCTGCTGATTCCCAGACCAAAAAACTGCACCAACCGGTCCATGGTGCTTACAGCATCGCCATCCCCCGCTTCGGCCAGTTCGACTATTTGTTTCAGCGGTCGTTGTTGGTGGGCGATGGAGGCATAGTATTTTTCCAGCCCGGTGCCGGAGATAACGGTTTCAACACAACCGCTGCGCCCGCAAAAACATTGCCCGCCGGATTCATGCAGGAAATTGTGGCCCCATTCCCCGGCGATGGACTGTGTTCCGGAGATCAAGTTTCCGTTGACGACTATGCCGCCGCCTACTCCGGTGCCGAGTATTACGCCAAAAACGACGCGGGCATTCTCGGCGACTTCCCCGACGACGCCTAATTTTGTTTCCGCCAATGCAAAGCAATTTGCATCGTTTTCCATTGCCACCGGAATGCCAAGCAGTTTTTCCAGGTCTTTATGCAGTGGCTTTCCATTCAGGTTTTGGGAGTTGCTGCCCCTGAGCAATCCGGTGGCCGGTTCAATGGTGCCGGGCATGCCGAAACCAATCCGCTGCGGGCGCGCGCCAATCTCCGCGCTCATGGCCTGTATCAGGCTTTTAATTTGGTTGAGCACATGCCCATAGCCTTGTGACCCCTGCGTGGCAATACGTTTTCTGCAAAGCACGTTTGCGCTTGCCCATGACTTTGCCCGTGTCTTTGCCCGCGACTTGGCGCAAGGTTTTGTTGTTGGCTGCAAAACCACGCCTTCTATTTTGCTGCCGCCGAGATCAATTCCCCACAAAACATGACCGGACATAAACCAACCCCTAAATTAAATAATTTATGTATTATACGGAACGCCGCACATTCAATTTAGCATGACCAGTTTAGCATGACCCCAAAGTTGAAAAACCTGCAATTAAAAAATAAAATTGCCTTGGTGACCGGCGGTAGCCGTGGAATCGGCAGAGCCATAGTAGAACGGTTCGAACAAGACGGCGCCACGGTGATCGCCTGCGGTCGCGGTGACCGGCCTGATTACCTGAAACCCGGCAGCGCCTGGCAGCGAGTCGATGTATCGTCAAGCCAGGAGGTGCAAAGGCTGGCTCAGTTCATCCGCCGCCAATACGGCGAACTCGATGTTTTGGTCAATAACGCCGGCGTGCAAGTTGAAAAGAATGTCGTTGACTCAACCGACCATGATTGGGATTACGTCATCGGCGTCAATGCCAAAGGCGTGTTTTTATGCTGTCGTGCATTGATTCCGTTAATGACAAAAAGTGGTGGCGGCATCATTATTAATATCGGTTCCATCGCCGCCAATCACGCCGACCCCGGCATGGCGCTTTATAACGCTTCAAAAGGTTTCGTCCATGGTTTGACCCGAAGCATCGCCGTTGATCATGGCGCGCAAGGAATACGCTGCAATGCAATCTGTCCGGGCTGGATTATGACCGGCATGGCGGACGCGGCTTTTGCTTTAGCCGATGATCCTGTTGCCGCCAGGGCCGATGCGTTGGCGCGCCACCCGGCCGGGCGCTTTGGGCAACCCGAAGATGTTGCCGCTACAGCGATGTGGCTGGCGTCGGATGAGTCCTCATTCGTTACTGGCCAAACATTTACCGTGGATGGCGGGCTGACCGCGGCTTCGCCGGTGCAACCCGGATTGTTTTGACCGGATTTGGAGGCGTTGTATAATGCGCGGCGGCCCGCTTCTAAAATTCAAACCGAGACCACGACCATGAACCAATTCGCAGCATTTTCAATTTGGGAATATTCCGCCATTATTTTTGGCGTCGTGCTGATTTCAAAACTGATTAGCAAGAAAACCGGAACAGTCGATGTGGTGTGGCTGATCGTTGCCGGCGCGTTGCTCACCAATATGGGTTTATTGCCCGCGCACAATGAATTCCTGGAAACCATTGGTGAATGGGGCATCGTGTTTATCATGTTCGCGCTCGGCTTGGAAGAAGACATCAACAGATTTTCGCAAGGGGTCAAGCGCGGACTGGGCGTGGCCTTGATTGGCGCGGCATTTCCGTTCATGGCCGGGTACGGCACCGCCAGCCTGTTTGGCTATGGCCATAACTCGGCATTGCTGTGGGGCTTGACCATGACCGCCACCGCGGTCAGCCTGACCATGATGAGTTTGCGCGGCGACTTGTTGCACAAATCCACCGCAGCCACCGGAATCATGACCGCTGCGGTAATCGATGATGTATTGTCATTGGTCGGCGTGGCGATACTGGTGCCGATCATACTGGTTGGTTCCGCGGGTAACGATGGGGAAGCGGCCGGCCTATTGAGCATTTTATGGATTATCGCAAAAGTCATCATCTTCTTCGCCATTACCCTGTTTATGGGGCTGATCGCATTTCCTGATCGGAGCCCCAAAGCATTACCCGCAAACCCTGGTTTCTATCAAGTCATTGATTATCGCATCAGCCGAATAATGGCGAATTTTGGGGTGCGCAGATTCCTGCTGCTGCATCGCGGCGAATTCACCCCTTTGATCATGCTGTTCATTGCCATGCTGCTCGGCGTCATCGCCCACTGGCTGGGCTTTCACCCGGCCATTGGCGCCTATTTTGCCGGGCTGTTTCTGCATGCCGATTACTTTGTCCATGCTAAAACCAAGAAGGTGAAGAACGAGGAAGGCGAGATCATCGAGCAGGAGAAAAAAGACAATTTGTTCAAGCAAACCAACCATGTCATCGAGCATCTGGCGTTCACCATATTCGGCCCGATTTTCTTTGTGAACCTGGGCGGGAAACTCCAGTTTGACCTGGCGGTGGTGCTGGATGCCTTGCCCGCGGTCATTGTCCTGTACACGCTCGTGGTCGTGCTTCAAGTTTTGTCGGCCGGTATTGCCGCCCGATTCACCGGCAGATACAAGTGGCATGAAAGCGTAATGATTGGATTTGGGATGTTAGGGCGCGCCGAGTTGGCGTTTATCGTTATCAATATCGCCTTCGTCCAAAATCAGTTAATCGACATCACCCAGTTTTATATCCTGATGTTCACCGCGTTTCTGCTGAATATTACCGTGCCGGTCAGTCTCAAGTGGTGGAAACCCTATTATCTCGGATTCAAGCAACTTCAAGTTTTAGGCATCACCCTGTCGCGCCCGCAACCGGCCCCGATTCCGCAAGATATGCCTGAATACAAGGAGATGATGGAACAGGAAAAGAGACGATACACCAAACACCCTGCGGATTGAGCAGGCCTGAATTCAACCAGCAAGTGCGACGATTATTCTCAGCAGCGGTTCTCGGCGGACTGTTGTTGACCTTGCCGGCCAGCGCGCTGGACTTGCTGCTCATAAATGGAAAAGTTTATACCGTCAATCCCGCGCAACCCTGGGTCGAAGCCATTGGCGTTGAAGACGGACTCATTCGTTTTCTGGGCAGCTCGGAACAGGCGCAAGCGCGCTTAGAGCAGGCCGAGAAGGTCATCGATTTAAACGGCCATCTGGTGTTGCCGGGGTTGCATGATGTGCACATGCATCCTTTGGAATCTGGCAATCCGGCCGGCGCGGCCTGCCGCCTGCGTATCGGCATGAATCCGGAAAGTGAAATAGATTATCTGCGCCGCTGCGCAAAAGACCAACTCGGCACAAGTTGGGCGCTGGGCTGGGGTTACTCGATATTTGATGTTTTGAACACGCAACGACCACCCGTCGAAATTCTCGATCAGGCCATTCCAGATCAACCGGCGCTAATGATGGATTTCACTTCGCATTCCATGTGGGCAAACTCATTGGCGCTGCAAGCGGCCGGCATCGATAAGCATACTGAAAACCCGCCGGGCGGCGTCATCGTCAAAGATGCGAAGAGCGGAGAGCCGAACGGCATACTCGTGGATAACGCCGGTAACATGGTTATGGAGTATGCCTTTGCGCCGACAGAAACGCTGCTCAATCTGGCCCACCAAGGCATGCTGAAAACGCTGCCAAAACTTGCCCGCAACGGGCTGACCTCGATCGTCGATGCGCGTGTATACTGGACGCGCAAGCACCATGAGGGGTGGCAAAAACTGGCTGATGAAAACCGCCTGAGCGCGCGGGTTGTATTGAGTTTATGGGCCTACCCCGATAAGGACGACGGTCAAATTGAAACGCTCAAGAGATTGTATCAAAATGATCCTGGCCGCCTGTTGCGCATATCCCAGATCAAGGTTTATATGGATGGCGTAGTGGATAACACCACCGCGGCGATGAAAACGCCATTGAAGCAGCCAGCCGCGGCCAGGCTGATGGCGACGACCGCCGCCATCGTCTAACGCATCTGGAAATTGTCGACGATATTGATATTCCCAGATTCAAGGCGCTCAACGTGATTGCCGATTTTCAGGTTGCCGGAGACTGGTCGTTGCCCGAGGCTTACCGCGACGCCGAATTCCTGATTGGCGAGAAGGCGCATAATCCCATTCCAATACGCAGCATTCACGCTAGCGGCGCGGTGGTCACCCTGAGCAGTGACTTCGATGTCAGCGCCATGAATCCATTCGTTGCCATGCAACATGCGTTGACTCGCGGGGCGGAAAGCTTCGAGACGATCGGCGATGTGATTGAGGCGTACACCATTAACGGCGCCTATCTGATGCGTCACGAAGACAAAACCGGCTCCATTGAACTGGGGAAATTCGCCGACCTGGTTGTGGTTGATCAGAATCTGTTTGAAATTTCAGTGGACTCCATTGCGGACACCAAAGTGTTGCTGACCTTGCTGGCGGGAAAAGAAGTGTACCGCAGTCCAGAATTTCCTGAAATGCAGTGAAAGCAGGCCCAGTAAAAACAGGCCCAGAAACACCCGCCATCAATGGGAATGCTATTTTTGTATAACCGTTGCAGGGTATAATCAGCCGCTAACGCAAGCCATTTCTCAAATAAACCCATTTCTCAAATAAACATGACGACCAAAACCCAGGAAGTAATCGATTATTTAAAACAACATCCGTCTTTCTTCGAGGAAAATCAGGCGTTGCTGCGCGATTTGGATTTTGGCGATGGCGATGATAAAAAAGTGGGCGCCGCGCCATTTTATCAAAGGCAGCGCAAGGTTTGGAAAGATCGGGAAAACCAGCAGCAAACCAAGATTGATTTAATCGTTGACAGCGCAAAAAACAATCAGCGGTTGGAGTCCGACTTGCTGGAGATGGCGATTGGCCTGCTCAGTAGCAGGCAAAACAGAAAAGACGCGGTTAAAACAGTCATCGCGCTTATGCGGCGACAATTCAATGTGAATGATGTGGCTATCCTGCTGAAGCGCGAGCAGGGCGCCTGCGGTCATCCCAAGTACGACGATGCGAGGCAACGGGTAGCCCATCAAAGCAGTGTCTGCGATGACCGGGTTTCAAGCGATTTACTCGAAGCGTTGTTTCACGATAACTTCAAGGCAATTAAATCCTGTGCCTTTGTCCCGTTAATTTTTTCGGATGGAATTCAGGGCGTTATGGTGCTTGGCTCAACTTCCAATGCGCGCTTTCAACCTGGGATCGGGGTTATGTTTCTTGACCGATTGGGTCTTTTGGTGGGCGGCTATTTTCAAGGCAACGAATAACCCATGCCGCGTCCGCAAGATTCTCGCCTGCTAGGCCAGGTCGGGCAATTCCTCAATGCCATTGAGCGCGAAAGAAGATTATCGGCCAACACTATCCATGCTTACCGGCGTGATTTGCAGCGGTTAATTGAATTTGCCAATGAGAATGGGGTTTCGGATTGGTCATTGTTAACCCGTCGGCAAGCGCGATTTTTTCCAGCAAAACTGCACCAGCGCGGATTATCCGGACGCAGCATACAGCGTATGCTCTCAGCCTGCCGGGCGTTCTATCGATTCCTGTTAAAGCAAGGCGGCGCGGCGGTGAATCCATTTGCAGGGATAGCGGCCCCTAAATATCCGAAAAAATTGCCGCGCACTTTAAGCGTTGATGAGCTCAGTGGGTTGCTTGAGCAACACGATAGTTCCATTTTGTCCTTGCGCGATCATGCCATGCTTGAACTATTCTATTCTTCGGGGTTGCGATTGTCCGAACTGGCTGCTCTTAATGACACGTCCATCGACTTTCAACAAAACCAAATTATCGTTGTCGGCAAGGGCAATAAACACCGGATAGTCCTGGTCGGCCGCAAAGCCGTCGCCGCGCTGACCGCCTGGTTGGCACGGCGGCACGAGTTGCTAAAGCCGTGCCATAATATGCCGCCGCAGAATAACGTGCCGCCGGAACATGCCTTGTTTGTCAATCAAAATGGCGCCAGACTGAGTGTGCGCGGCATTCAATATCGGCTAAACCAATGGGCAAAAGCAAAAGGGCTTGGCCGCAGACTGCATCCTCATATGTTGCGCCATTCATTCGCCAGCCATATTCTCCAATCCAGCGGCGATCTGCGTGCGGTGCAGGAAATGCTGGGACACTCAGATATCGGCAGCACACAAATATACACCCATCTGGATTTCCAGCATCTTGCCAAGGTCTATGACCAAGCGCATCCGCGAGCGCGCAAGTCTTCGAAATAGGCGGCCCATCGACCCCATGCCTTTAGCCATCAATCAGGCCATCAATCCAGATATTGTGTCCAATCAATGGATTTGTCGCCGCTGGCGAGAAACCAGGGGTTCAATATATCGGGCTTGTTGTATTTTAGCCGCTGGCCGTTTAGATCGGTAATTTGTCCGCCAGCAACTTCGAGGACGCATTGGGCCGCCGCCGTGTCCCATTCGCAAGTCGGCCTCAGTCTAGGATAAATATCCGCACCGCCTTCCGCAACCAGGCATATCTTGAGGGAGCTGCCCATGCTGGCGACCTCGACATGACCGACTGCCTGCTCAAGATTGTGCCGAAAACGCGCCACTTCGGCGCCTGAGTGAGAACGGCTTGCCACCATAATCGCGCCGTTAGCGCGCATTTCCCTGACCTTTATCGCGCTCATCGACTGATTGCCTTCCTGTTTGAATGCGCCGACGCCGGTTGCCGCAAAATGGCTGATGTCCCTTGCCGGAGCATGCACCACCCCCAAAATCGGCGCGCCGTTCTCAATGAGCGCGATATTGACCGTGAACTCGCCACTGCGTTTAATGAATTCCTTAGTGCCGTCCAGCGGGTCGACCAACCAAAACTTGCGCCAGTTCACGCGCTCGTCAAACACCTCCTGGCTGGATTCCTCCGACATTACCGGGATTATGGCATCGAGTTTTTGCAACGCGCCTTCAATCAACTCATGCGCCCGTTGATCTGCCAGCGTCACCGACGAACCATCCTCTTTTATCTCGACCTCAAACTCAGTCTCATAGACAGACAATATTTGTTGTCCCGCTTCAATGGCGATATCCAGGGTTTTTTCCAGCAGTCGTTTCATCGTTAAAACAGGGTCAAAAATATCGTGACGCAATTTAGGGATTTGGGCATCAGCGACAGCGGATGGTCGCTGCGTCGTCTTGGCAGGCTACCGCTTTACCCGCATAACTGCAAGCGGTTTGCCGCCGGGTGTTGCGCAGGAATTATATATGTTCACTATTTCGCTGACAGTTTTTTCCTCATTTCTATTGGCGTCTCAAAAGGACTCATCGCCTCCCGATTTACAATTACCCCCCAACCCGTCATTGCCCGGCTTGTTCCGGGCAATCCAGTTATTAAACCGTTCGGCGTAGCCGAACTCCTTATTTCGGCGGCGAAGCCGCCGATTTGATGTTTGAAAGCCGGACACAATGGCATTATTCCCGCGTCATCAATCAGTTTCGTCTCGCGTGACGAGCGGCACGGCGTTTTGCCGCGTGAATAATTGCGGGTGCGAGTTCGGGGTCGTTTGCCGCTTCGGGATAACCACGCCGGAGCGCATCCATCATCACTTCACCCATCGCTGAATCAAATCGTGCGAAACATTGTACGAGATTGTGCCGTTGCCAGCGTCCATAATTTTTTGACACACGCAACAAAGTTCCCGTTCGCAACGAGTGTGACACTTTGCGTATTGAACGCGTATCCACCACATAAAAGACATCACCCACCGCCAAAAAATTGTTGAGATGAAAATCAATATGCCGATAGCCATTGCGATGCAATTTCACAAACAAATTGATACTCCATTCAGCAATTTGTGTACGGCATGACGGTTGCTTTTGCCACAGTTCATGCAGTGCTTGCGCCTGCAGAAATTCAAACACCACGGCATGTCCGCCGTCGCAACGACCGCAAAAATACAACTGCGGAGTTTTTATATTCAACGCGGTCAAGATGCGGTGTCCGTCTTGCTCGCGCCACGCGCGGTATGCACTTCGGTAATTACCCAAAAGAAGTTTTATCAATACCGATTTGGACTGCCATTGACCTTCAAATACCCGCGATTGATTCGAATTTTTTTGTATCCATCGCAAACAGGTGATGGTCTCGCCATTGGCAAGATATAATTCCATCGGCAGTTGCCAATCATCAAAGTGCGAAATTGGTTCGGTGCGATTCACGCCAACCATTGCAACGCATCACGCTCGAAATCTATTCCGTGTAAGTCGTCTGCCAAACGAGTCAGCCATACATGCCGTACTTGCGGCGGCTTGCCGATTAATTTGTATTTGACGCGCTGCATCACAGCAAAGTCATACAACGCGCAAAGCAATCTGTCTTTGCGCGGAAGTTGCTGGCGAAGGTAGCGTTGATAATCCGGCGTGGCGAACTCGGCAAACGAAATTCCTTTTTCATAGCGCGGTTCAATGAATTCTTTTTTCAACAACTTCAAATGAAAATACACAATACCCATATAACGATATTCGCGGTGCGGCGGTTTTTTATCAGGCACTTCAAAATGCTCGACACGCCGGCGTTGATAAAACATCCCGCCGGTATGAACTTGGTGATAAAAAATATCACCGTTGCCAGAGTATACGCGGCGCGGGTCGGGGCAAACCGTAAGGTTGTCTGTTTGATCTCGGATAAGATTGATGCCGGAGAAGGTATAAACTTTTAGGTTGTCCATCTCCATGTCGGCGCGAATAGTTTTAATCAACGGCACGAGTTTGCACGGAATGGCGAGGTGGTCGGCGTCCAGTTTCGCGGCAACGCGGTAAGTGGTTTTGGATAACGCGTAGTTAGAATAATTCGCCGTGCTATGCACCGAGGCGGTCGGCGTTTGGTCATGCTCTTTTGTTGCCAACGGAACCACTTTTGGCAGATAGTGAAACACCTTTATTTTCTGCGGATACTTTGCTGCGAGGTCGCGCAGTATCGTTTCGGTGTCGTCTGTACAGTCGTTATAAACCGCGATGATTTCATCGTAAAACGGCAGATGCGATTCAATCGCCAGACGAACGAACTGCTGTTCGTTTTTGATTCGCATATAAGTACTGATGCCCGGCGGCCGCGGCGCGGATAACGTGGCGGGGTTAAACTGAAACTCAGCGAAGTTGTCAGTTTGGTTTTTCATGGCGTTCTTATCAAATTCCTTGATGCGCCGACCTTTTTCATTCCACAGGTGGATGCTGTAAGTATTTTTATACACCTCAATGCCATTGCAAAAAGTGTTGTCAAAAATGCTCGCCCACAATATCGGATAGAAATAAATGGATGGCTTGGCGTGCTGTATAAGGTCGTGATGAAGCAACGCCGCGGTCAAAACTTTTGGGCCGCCAACCGAACCAAACCGTGCACCATCTTTTCCTTTACGCAACAACCGGCGAATAAATTTATGTTTCCTTTGCCGTCCTGTGTCCCACGGTTGTGCGGCATTGTGAAAACGGCATAACGACCGCATCACCTCTAAAAATTCATGCCTGACCGGAAAACCAAGAACGGCATTGCAAACATATTTATCGGCTTCGTAACCAAAAATAATGTCTGAATCAAAGTCAAAAGGTTTCATGCACACGGTGTCCATATCCACCCAAAACCCGCCGTTGGCAAACAACATTTCATAACGGAATTCATTAGAAAAACCGGATAACCCACCGTGCTTGCCGCGCCAAATTTTATTTTCATGCACGACAGCATTGGCGTCTTTAATAGCCGCGGCGCGCGGAATATTGCCGACTTCGCCGTAAGTGTAGAGATGGAATTCGTGACCGTGGTCAAGATAGGATTGAACGCAAAGGCGTTCCATCTGCGATAACTCGTCGCCAATCCAAAGCGATTGAATAATCGGTAACGTCACACCATCACCCCAATCGAAAATCCCACCAACAATAACGCCGCCGCCAACGCGGCGACGGTGATTTTCAGGCGTGACTTTTTCGCTTCTTTGCGCGTAATGCCATCTGCGCGGTAGCGCACAAACAGCGCGCTGATTTCATCGTGGGTGTAAGTCGGTGCATCCGTGACCGAGGGAATTCCGTGCTTGCGTTTTAACTGTTCAAATACCGAGTCGGGTGGGAAGTTGGCGTTCTTGGAAAACCCGGGCAGCCGAAGCAACTTGCCGCCGGCTATGTGCATGCCGTAGGTGCGCTTGCCAAATCGCCCCCCCCCCCCCCCCCCCAGATTCGAATATCAGCGACACCGGATCGGTCTCCAACGGAAAGAAGGTGGAAATCGGCACGGCATGGCGTTGCAATTTCAAGCGGCGAATTTCCGCTGTCAGCATGCGATAAAAAGTTGCATAACGAATCTTTTCACGATGCCTGGTGTTGGCGCATGCCGCCGCCAGATTGGTCATACATTCATGTCCGGCGGGAAACTTGACCACACCGGCAAAGTAACCGATGTCATCATCGGGAGCAAACACGATGTCCGCGGAAAAATCAAACGGATGCAAACAAATTAAATCCATGTCCACCCACCATCCACCACGCGTGGCGAGCAACTCGTAGCGAAACCAATCGCTAAACGGGCCAAGGCGCCCATCACAACAACGAAAGATTTTGCTCGTTGGTAAAACTTCGTTACCGTCCTTCACCACCGCACCATCGGGAATGCCGCCGATGTCGGCGTAGGTGTAAAGATGAAACTCATGCCCATGGTCAATAAACGACTGGACACAGAGTTTTTCCAGATTGGTCAGGTCGTCGCCGATCCACAACGATTGGATGATGGGGAGCATTGTTTGGGGCGTTGCTTGTGCGGTTGGATGAATGGTAAAGGCAATTTAATCAGAAATACGGTTGAAAAACTATCGGTATTTCGCTTTAAGGTGCCCGGCTTCGCATCATCCCTGCCGTCATCCTCGCATCGAACGGTGCGGTATCAAAGCATAAGGAGTCCGGCTACGCCGGACGGCATATTCCACTGGATTGCCCGGCTTGTTCCGGGCAATCCAGTTATTAAACTATTCGGCGTAGCCGAACTCCTTTTATCGCGGCATCAAAGCGTCTGGATTCCCGCCTACGGCGAGAATGACGGCAGAGGGAGGGCGATTTTTCCGCTTGCGACGAGAATGAGGGAAAACTGTCATCGAAACAGTGAACATATACAGGAATGACGCGGGGAATCGAGCGACAGCATCACGTCGCCCGGACGGCCGCCGCCGCAGGGCAAGCCGCCGCCGGATAATTTTGGTAGAATTGATTCCAGTGGCGTCGTCGTTGCGTCTTGGCGGCGGTTGCTTAAACCTATTCATTAACGAGGTAACAATCATCGGGATGCGAAGCGCGCCTTTGACCCTTTATCGACGCCGCATTGAACAGGGAGAATTGAGCCCGGATGCGGCGCAACTCAATGCCATCAGGCAGCTTGATGCGCTGTGCCATAAACTGGTCTCGAATCAAGACCAAGGAAACTGGTTTCAGCGCCTGTTCAAACCCGCTAAAGCGTCGGCGCACGCCTATTCCCCGGGCTATTCTCACGCCTATTCCTCGGGCTATTACTTGTGCGGCGGCGTGGGCAGCGGCAAGACCATGCTGATGGATATGTTCTATCAATCCTTGCCGGAAGGATTGGGCCAACGCATTCATTTCCATCGTTTCATGCAATCGGTGCACGACCGCAAAAACAAAATCAAGGGCCGCCAGAATCCCCTCGACCTGGTCGCCGCCAGTTTCGCATCTCGCATAAAAGTCCTGTGCCTGGATGAATTTTCGGTGACGGATATCGCCGATGCCATGATTCTGTCGGGCTTGCTTAATCACTTTTTCAGCCATGGCCTGGTGTTGGTCACGACCTCGAATACCGAGATAAATAATCTTTACCGGGATGGTTTCCAGCGACATCGATTCTTGCCAGCGATTGCGCTGCTCAAACAGCATACCGTTGCGATACAGGTCGATAGCGGCAACGACTATCGCATGGCGTGTTTGCAGGGCCATGCCGTTTTTCACATGCCGCCAGGCGCGCGCGCGGATGCGGCGTTGGCGAAATGCTTCCATCAATTGACCGGCAAAGTCGATGACAGTGCGCATGACAATGTTCATGGCGATGCGCAGGTAATGACGGTTTGCGGCCGCGACATCGCCATTGTGGCCACCGGTTCAGGGGTGGTCTGGCTTGAGTTCCAAGCCTTGTGCCAGACCCATCGCTCCAAATCCGATTACATTGAAATCGCCAAGCAATGCCATACCATCCTGCTGTCCAACATCCCGCAACTGGATGCCGCGCTCGATGACGCGGCCAGAAGATTCATGGAATTGGTGGATGAGTTGTATGACCGCAACGTCAACTTGATCGTGTCTTCCGCTCATCCGCCAGAAAATATCTACACCGGCAAAAGACTGGCCGAGCCATTTAAGCGCACCGCCAGCCGTCTGACCGAGATGAGCTCGCATGAATACCTTGCAAAACCGCATTTGTCCTGAGTGCTCAACGTGTTCTAATGGGCAAAAAAACCGCCTATTTGTGACTTATGTCACATCTTTTAATATTTGAATTCGATAAATTCTGCTTGCCCACCGTGAAAACACGTATTTGGTTTTTGCAATGGGTCATTTATTAACCAGGAAATCTAAGGCAATCAAGGAGAATTGATTATGCAAACAATGAGACAAAGGGCCCAAGTCGGGCAAAGTGGCATCAGGTTTTTTATGCGGTTTTTTCTGCAGTTTTTTCAGGGGGCGGCAATGGCAATGGCGATTGGCATGTTTGCCGTTGCCGGCGCGGCGGAAAACACGGCTGAAAAAGTGAATCTTAACCTGGCGGACGCCGAAACGCTGGAGTACATCCCCGGAATTGGCCCGGTCAAGGCGGCGGACATCATCGCGCTGCGTCAACAAAACGGCGGATTTAAAAGTTTTGAAGATCTGCTCGAAGTGCGCGGAATCGGGGCAAAGACGCTGGAGGATATAAAGAAATACGGCAGCCTGAATGACGGCGTCTCTAAAATTAGCCCGGCAATGCGCGACAACCCTCCGAGCGAAAAAATGACCGCAACGGATTCCAACCAGAATCAAGCGAGCGGGTAGTCGGGTTTTGGCGGGTTAACGCCTAATCGCCATAAGGAAATGGGTGCGGTTTGCGTCAACGCTGGCGCGAACCGCATCACATTCCGATAGGGGTCTTTCAATAGGAAATGATGCGGAACGGCTGCCGTTACGCGGTGGCCGATTGAGCGCGATTATTTCTGGCCTGGCGTTTGTCAGATTGGCTTTTTGTCAACATGGCTTTTGCCCGCAACCAACCCCAGCGGGTCTGCAGGATCGACCCCGTCCATGAATACTTTCGCTCGGTCTTTGTTGGCGACCTGATAAACCAGCCCGAGCCAGTTGTTGACCATTGCCTTGCCCGTGTCGGACCAGGTGATGTCGATGGTTTTTGCTAGTTCCGGCTCAGGAAACGGGCGCAGATTAGCGAAGTTTCCCGAACACGCGGCCATCTCTTTTTCGAAAGCATCCAGCACATCGCGGGCGTCATCAAAAAAATAGTTTTGCGGATAAGGCGGATAGTCGGCGCGGACGCCGGCGATGAAGCGCATGACTTCGCGCTTGTACTCTTTTAGCAAACTCACCGCCTCGTATTCCGGATGGCCCTGGAAAAACACGAAGCGCAGGCCGTCGGGGCTGGCGCCAAGGTGCAGTCCGGACTCCGCGCCCTCCGCCAAAACGATAAGCCCGGCGTCGCGAAACTGTTGCGCGTTGACTTCATGAACATGCGAGTGCGGGGCGTCAAACCGGCTATCGATATTCGCGGTCAACGGATGGCATTGATCGGTTACGCGGTGCGAATACACTCCCCAGCGCTTGTGCGGCAACGCATAACGCTCGAAGCCCCAAAGCAGTTGCACGATGGCGTGAGTCGCCAGGCACGAACACATCACCGAGCAAACATTGTCCTTGGCCCAATTCACCACTTCTGCCAACGGCGGCCAAAACGGCTCGGTGGTGATGTCGCTCTGCGCGGGATTGGCGCCGGACAGAATCAGCGCGTCCAGCCCCTGCTCCTTAAGATCATCGAAGCGACTGTAATACTTGTCGATATGCGCCTGCGCATCCGCCGCGCGCGGGATTTCGGCGAAGGTGAACGGATGCACATAAAACTGCGCGATGCGATTGCTTGACCCGACCAGCCGCAAAAACTGCCGTTCGGTGGCTTGCAGCGCGGCGTCCGGCATCATGTTCAACAAGCCGATATGCAGTTCCCGGATATCCTGTCGCTGCGCGCGGCCAGGCGCCAGGATTTCCTGTCCCTGTTTTCGCAGCCGCTCAAACGCGGGCAAGTCTGTGTCGGCGACCAGTGGCATAAGGATAGGTGGGCAGGGCGGGCAAAAAGATCATCATCGCGGGCGGCTATGACATGCTTTCGCAAATCAAGTCGATAATGTCCGCCTGTTCCGGCAATGCAAAAATCTTTTCCGCCTCAATGGTGTGACCGTATTTTTCCGCCAGGCGTTCGTATTGCGGCTTGCGATAGTTAATCAATTTGGGAAAAACCCATTGCACGAATTCATCCGGCGAGATTTCATCCGTCGATGTTAAGTTGTTTTCTTCCAGATATATAGCCAAATGCCGGTCCAGAAATTTTTCTTCATAGAACAAGGGCTTGGGATTACGCCCGGCGCGCTCAATCAATGTTTTCTCCATATTATCGCTGGCGCGCAAATACAAAACCACGGTCAATTCATTCAGGTTGCTCCAACATTCCTGATCGGTCAGGTAGCAGATGCTGCCGCCGGCGTCATTGACGAAATGCGGATAACCATAAATTCTGCGGGCTTTTTCCATGAATTCACGCACATCCGCCATGGCGCGGATCTCCGCCTCGAAAAACAGGTTTTGGCGACGCTTGAACTCGTCCACATTCAGCCCGCCGAGCTCGGGATTTCCGATCTTGCTCAAAAAGCACGACAGCGGATGCAGATGATCGATGGTGATATTATTGCGGATATAGATTGAATCGCTGCGCAGCAACTCCTTCAGCGATTGATTTTCCATGACCCGGGTTTTAATGTCGTCCAAAATCGGCTCGTCAAGGTATTTGGTGCCGATTCGATAATCGCCGGAATAATGAAACCAGGACTCGCGCGGCAGCCGGGCGGATAACGTGGTCTTGCCCACCCCGGACATGCCCAGCAGGGTGATCGCCTGGTTCGGCCATTGCCTGAATTGTTGAGCGGTCTTTTTCATTGAGTCATTTCACTAAATCGTTTCGCCAACCATTTCACTAACTTGCAGCGGCGCAAAATTTGCACCCGGATTTTACAGGAATACCACAAGCAAAATCACGCCTAAAATCAATCGGTAAATCATGAACGGCAGCAAACTGAAATGCTGCAGATAGCGTAAAAAATAATGAATGCAAAGCAGTGCGACCATGGCCGATACCGCGGTCGCGAAAAACAAAATTGACCATTGCACCGGTTGCGCCTGCTCAGCCAGCCCTGTTCCCAGCCAAATGCCGGCCAGGGCAATGACCGGTATGGCCAGCAAAAATGAAAACCGCGCGGCCGCCTCGCGGGTCAAGCCCATCATCAAGCCCGCGGAAATCGTGATGCCTGAGCGCGAGGTGCCGGGGATCAACGCCAACACTTGCGCGCCGCCGATGACCAGCACATCTTTCCATGAGATGGATTCGATGCGCCGCCGCTTGGCTCCGAATTTGTCGGTCGCCCCCAGAATAATCCCGAAGACGATGGTGGCGCCGGCAATGGGCAACGGATTTCTCAACGCCGTGCTGACCATGTCCTCGAGCAAAATGCCGGCGCCGCCAACCAGCGCCGTGGCCAAGGCGATGGACCACGCCAACTTGCTATAAATGGTGACCGGCCCGCCGGCCAGCGAGCGCAGCCAGTCGCCAATAATCAGAATGATATCCTTGTGAAAATAGATTAAAACGGCAATCAAGCTGCCCACATGCGCCGCCACATCAAATGCCAGCCCCTGGTCGGGCCAATTGAATAACGCCGGGGCCAAGGCGAGATGCCCGGAACTGGATATCGGCAAAAATTCGGTCAGGCCCTGAATGACCGACAACCACAACGCTTGCGTCCACGCCATTACAACCGCCCTTGATGATTGTGCATGGCGAAGCCGCTGAGTGGGACGGAATAATTCTTTGCCAAGGTGATAACCTTGAACAACTCGCCCATCTGGTGCGGCAAGGTTAGTGTTTTTATTTCCTGTGCCAGCGTATGTGCCAGCGTATGTGATCGCGCAAGCGATTGCGGGTTGGCTGTTGCATTATTTTGCATCGCGTTATTTTGCATGGCCGCAAAATTTTCCAGCAACCCCAGCGACAGCAAAAATCCGCCCTGACCGCAATAACCCATTACTTGCAGGCCCGCATCCTGCCCGGCGGCGGCAATCGCGCTAAAATCCACATGCGCGGTCATATCCTGGATGCCCGGAAAATAAAACGGATTGTCATGGGCGATGTGTTGGTAATGACACATTAACGTGCCTTGGGCTCTATCCCAGTGATAGAACTCGGCTTGAGGAAAACCATAGTCAATCAAAATCATAACTCCTGAAATCAGCTTTTCGCCGATCGCTCGTACCCAGCCCTCGGCCTGTGCGCCAATTTCGCTCTGGTAGCCTGGCGGCAGCGAATATTGGCTTAATCGTTGTTGCAACGCATCAGGGATTGAATGGGTTGAAACTTGCCAATCAAACCGCTGGTCGATCATCGACACGCCCAATTCTTTTGCTTGTCCGCTGTCGTCAATTTGAAAGCGCATGACCGGCAAGGCATCGAGCAGCTCATTGGCGATAATAACGCCGCTGATCCCGGTTTCGGGAATCGCGTCGCACCATTTAATAATATCAAGATATGCGCGGCCACTGGTTTCAATTAATTGTTTTTGCCGTTGTTTCAAGTCAGCGCTGGTTTCAATAATCAGATACTGATGCGGCAGCCGGCGCAACGTATCCAGATGAATCAAGAAATCCAGCGCAAACCGGCCAGTGCCAGCGCCGAATTCAGCGATCGTGGCCGGTTGATTGGCCGCCAAATTTTCGATGATTTCATTGCATTGCCGAGCCAGGCATCCGGCAAATTGCTTGCCCAGCAATGGCGCGGTAATGAAGTCGCCGTGCGCTCCGATTTTTTTCGCCCCGGCGCTATAATATCCCAAACCCGGCGCATACAACGCCAACGCCATGAATTGTTCAAAACTTATCCAGCCGTGATTGCGCTCAATGCATTCTCTGATAACATTTGCAAGCGCGGCCGAGTGCGCGGCTTGAATTTTGTTTGGTTGAATTTTGTTTGGCGGGCGTATCATGCCGATCGATGTCTGGTTATCCGCTTAAAATAGCATGGGTGTCCGGCAATGAAAACCGAATTCAACGCGGTAAAATTCGACCCGCCATGCTATCATTTTTTGCGCGTATTCAATATGAATGACCTTGAAAATAAAGTGGTGTTAATCACCGGCGGCAGCCGCCGGATTGGCGCTTACACGGCCCGATATTTGCACCAGCATGGTATGCGTATCATTATTCATTTTAACCATAGCGCGGTCGAGGCCGAGAAAATTCGCGCTGAACTTTGCGAAATTCGGCCTGATTCGGCGAGCTTGATCCAGGGCGACCTTGGCGATATTGCCAAGGTAAAATATCTCATCCGCGAGGCGGTTAATGCGCTCGGCCAACTCGATGCATTAGTTAATAATGCATCGGCATTTTCCCCCACCCCGATTGCCTCGTCCAGGGAAAGCCAATGGCAAACCATCATGGATACCAATCTCAAAGCCCCGTACTTTCTTAGCCAAGCCACCGCGCCCTACCTGAAAAAACAAAACGGCTGCATCATCAACATCACCGACATCTACGCGCAGCGCCCGCTGTTGGATCACGCCATCTATTCAGCGTCAAAAGCCGGGCTGGTATCGTTGACCCAATCCCTGGCCAATGAACTGGGCCCGGAAATACGCGTTAATGCCGTGGCTCCCGGCGCGATTCTTTGGCCCGAAAACGACAGCGATGAAATTGGTCGTCAAAGAATGATTTCAAAAACCCCGCTAAAGCGCGCCGGCGAACCCGACGACATCGCCAAAACCATCCATTTTTTACTGGTAAATTCGGACTACATCACCGGACAGGTAATCAATGTGGATGGGGGGCGCAGCGTATCGCCGTAATGGCGACGCCGTCATTTTCCACGCGCACGCTCGCGTGCATTGGGTTTATTGCCTGCGCGTCGCTGATTGCCATCGCCCTTTATTTTCAGCATATCGAAAGTTTAGACCCGTGCCCGTTATGTATTTTCCAGCGCGTCGCGTTTATCGGCATGGGGGTTGTGTTTCTGGCCACTTTCTTGCATAACCCGGCCAGCGCGGGCCGCCGGCTATACGGGTTGCTGGCGGCGGTTTTCGGCGTGCTGGGTCTTGGTATTGCCGCCCGTCATGTGTGGTTGCAAAGCCTGCCCGCGCATCAGGTTCCCGAATGCGGTCCTGGGCTGGACTATATGCTCGAGGTTTTTCCGCTGCGCAAAATGCTTGAAACCGTATTCAAAGGCTCGGGAGAATGCGCGGAAGTTTCCTGGACCTGGTTTGGCATTTCCATGCCCGGCTGGAGTTTGATCTGGCTGGCGATTTTAACCGCGCTTGCCCTGATGCTGATGTCGCGTAAATCATGATGACGTAAACCCTGACATTGACGATTTTAGGTTCAAGATACTTTAAGCGGTGATTTCGGATAGATTTTAGCAGATATTGACACCCATTTTCGTGGCGCATATTGAAGCGAAACTCACACTCTTTCAAAGGAGTCCGGCTACGCCGGACGACATATTTTAACTGGATTCCCGCCTGCGGCGAGAATGACGGGCTGGGGGGGACAATGGTGAATCGGAAGGCAATGATTCCTTTTGAGAAGACAATGGTAAATAATTGTCACGCAAAGCGTGACACTAAAACGTGCTCTATTACCTATAATTCGTCATTGCCCGGCTTGTTCCGGGCAATCCAGTTATTAAACCGTTCGGCGTAGCCGAACTCCTTATTATCGCGGCTTCGCCACTCTGGATTCCCGCCTGCCGGCGAGAATGACAAATAAGGGGCGTCATTGCCCGGCCCATATTATTATTGGCCGGGCAATCCAGTGGAATATGTCGTCCGGCGTAGCCGGACTCCTTCGCTCGCATTGCCCGGCGATATGTTGTCTGATTTGAATATACAATCGGCTGGTCGCCGGACCAGAGACGCCGGTGATTCGAGCGACTTCGCAAGCCTCGATATCAAGGCAAAACAGCCGCAGGATCGCCCTGAATTTATTCCCCGAAATTCGGCAACGAATGACATGCTTATTTTTCATTTATAGAACAATTAGTTATGACCATTTCACTATACCTTAAAGTATCTTGAATCCAATTTATTGACATAAGTACAATGTACATATGGAGTATCTAAAGTTTGAGTGGAACAATAAGAAAGACAGGGCAAGCATGGTGTGTCTTTTGAATAAGCACGAACTGTTTTTTATGATGAATATGCCATTCAATTCCATGACCCAGAGCATTCAGAAAGCGAGGACCGCTTTATTCTGCTTGGCACGAACTTGAAATCAAATACTCTTGTAGTTTGTCATTGCTTCAGGCAAGAACTGTTGTGCGAATCATCTCAGCCAGAAAAGCAGATAAAGATGAGGAGCGCGTATATTGGAGTGAAAGAAAATGAAACAACATTATGATTTTTCAAAGATGAAAGGCAAAAAAAATCCTTACATCAAATATCTTAAACAACCCGTCACTATACGTCTTGATTGTGATTCAGTGGAATATTTCAAGTCTTTATCTGAACAAACCGGCATCCCGTATCAAACACTGATCAATCTTTATTTGCGTGATTGCGCCGTTCATCATCGCAAGTTGCACATGAAGTGGGCATCATAAAGCCTGGCGAACGCCGCACTACAAAAACCGCCGCCGCGTTACTTGCGAGTCGCTTCGGAATACCAACAGGCGAAGTTGCCGACGCTCGGCTCCAGCGCGGAAAAGCGCCCTTGAACCGCATACGGCGACTGCATTCCAGTTTGTTGTTTTTCCAGTGCCGGAATATCTTCGTCAATGGCTAAATCAAAACGCTTGTAGTACTCGGCCGACTTGGCCTTGAAGTCGCGCCGCGCGATGGTGGCGGAGGGGAAGCAAACGGTTTGCACTACCCGAGTGCTGGCGCCGCTCAATGGATAAACATGATACATCCACAAACAGTCTGAACTCGCGGCAAAGGTCATGTTCGGATACACCCAGGTATAGCGCGTGCCCTTTCGCCGGATTTCATCCAGCGATTTTATGACCGGCAGGGATCGACCCTGCTGTTGCGCCACCTCAAGCAAGGCGGCATTGCCCGAGGTTCGACCAAACTGGCTGGTGTATTGGCCGATGACATCATCCGCCGCGTCCGGCTCCGAATACAACCCACCGATGGAATCCGGGTGCACATACGGCAGGTGATAGTATTCATTGAATACCTCAATGAATAATTTCCAGTTGCAGTCCACCGCAAAACTTCGCCGCCGACTGGTCGCCAAGTCATTAAACGACCAGGCGCGGTGCAAGTCCGAAAAATCGCCTAACCACTGATGCAGCGGCTCTGGATTATCTTGCAGACTCAAGAATACGAAACCATCCTGGACCGCCACATTAAACGGTTTTAATTGATGTTCATTTTCCGAAAAGCATTCTGCAGTTTCCATCCGCGGCGCAGAAATCACCTGTCCGGTCGCGTCGTAACTCCAGCCGTGGAATGGGCATACCATGGCGCGACAATTTCCACTGCCAGACATGATCTGACTCGAGCGATGCAAACAGGTATTGGACATGGCGCGTAATTTATGGTCTTTGCCCATGATGATCACTAGCGGAATATTGGCCACATTGATCGCTTCGAAATCCCCGGGTGCCTGCCACTGGTCGACGCGCCCGACCGCGAACCAGCCCTTGCCGAATAAACATTTCATCTCATGCCGCCACCACGCCTGATCATGGTAACAAGCGGGAGGAAGGCTCAGGCAGGATGAGAGCGGATGCCTCACCGTATTAAGCGCCTGCTTAATGTGCGCTACAGACATTTTCGAAAGGGCCAAGATAACTTGATAGGCTGTTTTCTACAAATTTTTCTCGTTCCCACGCTCCCGTGTGAGAACGAGAATCAAATTGCTGCATACTGACAGGTTTTCCGCTTCGCTTCAAATTTACAGGTGAGCAAAACGTTAAGCCCTCTATAGGAGTTATGAATGACATCAATATCTAAATTGCCAACTGAGCTACCCGTACCAGTTGATGATGGTGCCTGCAACCATTTAACTAGTATGAGCCTTCCTCATTTATCGTTAGCTTCAACGAAAGGTGGTGAAATCAACTTATCGTCTTTAAGTGGGCTTACGGTAATTTATATTTATCCTATGACTGGCCGCCCTGATACACCACTACCGGATGGCTGGGATCAAATTCCTGGGGCTAGAGGGTGTACCCCTCAATCATGCTCATTTAGAGATTATTATGAAGAACTCAATCAATTCAATGCGACGGTATTTGGTCTCAGTACGCAGTCAACAGTATATCAACAAGAAGCCGCTGAGCGGCTTCATCTTCCGTTTGCTCTTCTGAGTGATGAGGGACTAAAACTTGCTGAAGCGTTGTCCTTGCCTACAATGGAGGTTGAAGGTAAAACCTTGATTAAGCGAACTACTCTTATTTGCAATAATGGTGTCATTAAAAAAGTTTTTTTATCCAGTATTTCCGCCTGATCAAAGTGCTAGTGAAGTTATTAATTACTTAGGTTCAAGATACTTTAAGGTATAGTGAAATGCTCATACCTAATTGTTCTATAAATGAAAAACAAGCATGTCATTCGTTGCCGAATTTCGGAGAATAAATTCAGGGCGATTCCACGGCTGTTTTGCCTTGATATCGAGGCTTGCAAAGCCGCTCGAATCACCGGTGTCTCTGGCCCGGCGACCAGCCGATTGTATACTCAAATCAGACAACACATGGCCGGGCAATGCGAGCGTATGTGTTCACTAATTCATTGCCCGTTTTATTCCTTTCCAGCGGTGCTTTAGCGCCGCCCTCTCAGCCGTCATTCTCGCCGGCAGGCGCAAAAAACCGCCCTCTCTGCCGTCATTCTCGCCGAAGGCGGGAATCCAGTTAAATATCTGTCACGCGTAGCGTGACTCTTTTTGGCATCCGGCTTTGCCAGACACAAACCGGCGGCTACGCCGCAAATGAATCCGGCTACGCCGGACGGCATATTCCACTGGATTGCCCGGCCAATAATAATATGGGCCGGGCAATGACGCCCCTTATTTGTCATTCTCGCCGGCAGGCGGGAATCCAGAGTGGCGAAGCCGCGATAATAAGGAGTTCGGCTACGCCGAACGGTTTAATAACTGGATTGCCCGGAACAAGCCGGGCAATGACGACCCTTATTTGTCATTCTCGCCGTAGGCGGGAATCCAGTTAAAATATGTCGTCCGCCGTAGCCGGACCCCTTTGAAAGAGTGTGAGTTTCGCTTCAATATGCGCCACGAAAATAGGTGTCAATATCTGCTAAAATCTATCCGAAATCGACCGCTTAAAGTATCTTGAACCATTACTTAAATGAACAAACAGCTTAACAAAAAGTTCAAGCGAACGCTGAAAATGCAGGTTCGGAAATATCAGTCATTGCTCTAATCATTTATAGCGCGGCCCTAAAATAGGCTTCGCAAGCTTAGTCTTTTGAAGGAACGAGCACGAGATTGAATTAAACGCTAAGCTTAAACAACGCCTATACTCGATGCCACGTTCTAGGAATAACTAAACGAGATAAAACATGATCAACACGATGCTCAGGAATGCCATGACCACCATCAGCATGGCGCGCACCGACCAGGGCATCAGCAAATCATATGATTGTTTTCGTGCCATCGGCGTTAGCATCGTCGCAGTCGCTGACACGAAACCGTTGATTCCAAGGTGCAGTTTTTGAGCGATGCTACAACCCATACCGTAAATCGCTGGCCAAAACTTTCGGTAAAGCCACTCGCTGTCGATGTTAGTGGATTTGAGTTCCGCGGGATAGATGTTTTTTAACTGCAGCCAAATAAAGGCCAGGGCAGCAAACAACAGCAGTTGAACCTGCTCGACCACATGGGGCAGATCGAACGGCGCATAGTCGACCGCGAATGGAAGGTGGCGGTAAAGCAACTGCGGAAAACTGCCGACAAAAATACACAACGCTGCGGCAATGCTCATGGCGATTAACATGTGCCGAGGGGCCTCTGCAGGACGTAACCCGGAGTCGTGGGCGAAGAAGGCGAAATAGGGGATTTTAATGCCGGCGTGGTGGAATACCCCGGCAGACGCAAACAGCATTGCCAACCAAACGAATTCATGGCCCTCCAGCAGCAACGCCGCCATCACCATGGATTTGCTGACGAATCCGCTAAACAACGGGAACGCTGAAATCGAGGCTGCGCCGACCAGACAAAGCGCGGTGGTTTTCGGCATGGTTCGGAACAACCCGCCAAGATTGGAAGCGCGCATGTCGCCGGTTCGGAATAACACTGCGCCCATAGACATCATCAGCAAGCCCTTGAAAATGACATCGTTGAAGGCATGGGCCACGGCCCCGTTCACCGCCAGCTCGGTGCCGATGCCGATGCCGCAAACCATGAATCCAATCTGGTTAATCATGCTGTAACTCAGCACCCGTCTTAAATCATTCTCGATGACCGCATAGAAAATCGGGAAGCATGCCATCGTCACGCCGATGTAAATCAATGCGTCCAATCCCGTGAACGTTCGCGCTAAAACGTAGACTGCGACCTTGGTGGTGAACGCGCCGAGAAACACTGTGCCGCTGACTGTGGCTTCTGGATAGGCATCGGTCAACCAGTTGTGCAACATCGGAAACGCCGCCTTTATGCCGAAAGCAAGCAGAAAAAATATCGCCCCGGGGTCGGTCATGTCCAACGGCCCAATTGCAATGCTCCCGGTTTGGTGAAGCATCAACAAGCTACCGGTCAGCAAGAGCACGCCCGACACGACCTGAAACACCAGATATCGGAGCGCGGATTTAATTGCCCGCGGGGTTGCCCTGGCGGTGATAAAAAATACCGAAGCCAACGCCAGGCATTCCCAAAACACGAACAGGGTCAAAAAATCACCGGCGAAAACGATGCCAAGGGCGCTGCCGGGATACAGTAGCGCGACCGCTTGCTGGGCGCGGTCTTTGACATGCCAGGCATAGATTGTGGCGATGATCGCGGCGATGTGAAATAGTATGCCAAAAATAAAACTTAATCGGTCGCTGGTGAAAAGCACTAAGTCCAAGCCCAGCCACTGCGCTTGCCACAGCGTGGTCTGGTCCAAGGTCAGCAGGTTGACCAGCCCGACCAGCGGGACCGCCAGCATCACCATTTTTCGTAATCGCGCCAGCCGTCCCGGCAGCGCCATCGCGACCGCCGCGCCGATGAAGAAAACTAAAAATGGTGCGTTAATCATAGTAGTCTTGATCCCGCATAACGATGCGGCGCAGCGCCGTGGCAACCAACACCAACACCACGCAGGCGGCAAATCCGTACAAACTGTGGAAGCCGAAAAAGTTCCACCAATGCGGACCGTGGCCCGCGTTGATAAAACCGGGGCCGATAAAACCGAGGACAATAAAATCGAGCAAGGTCACCAGCGCGCACAATACGAAAAATATTTTCAACCCGCGTTGCAGCCCGGGCGGCAATGCCGCCAGGTTTTTCGTGATATTTTTCATGCCGTCTTCCTCACCATTGAATTTCTCCAATGAAGTTCGCCAACCCATCGGCGAGGAAGAAAAGCAGCACGCTAACCGCTGCGGTAAGCGTCAATGGCACGACCATGGAAGCACGATTTTCCAACGCCTGCGGTGGCTCATCAGCCGGCAGGAAAAATGCCCTGAGCGGAATGGATAACAGGTAATACACGTTTAACAGCGAGCTGATCATCAGCACCGCAAGCAAACCCAGTTGCCCGGTCTCCAGGGTCGCCAAAGCGAGATACCATTTGCTCCAAACGCCGCCAGCAGGCGGCAAACCGACGATAGACAATGCGGCGATAAAAAATGCGGCGAAGGTCCAGGGCATCGATCGGCCCAATCCGTTCATTTCCGAGACCTTGTTTTTGCCCGCAAAAACCATGATCGCGCCGGCGCAGAAAAACAGCGTGATTTTGCCGAAGGCGTGCATGGTGATGTGCATTGCGCCGCCGACCATGCCTAACTGATTGGCCATGAGCGCCCCTAACACGATATAGGAGAGTTGGCTAATCGTGGAGTAAGCCAGGCGCGCTTTGAGGTCGTCCTGGCGCATGGCGATGACGGACGCCAGCAAAATGGTGATTGCGGGTATCCACAAAATCATGTCATGCAGCCGCAGCGACGACAGCGCGTCAAACCCGAAAATATAGACGCTGATCTTCAGCAGCGCAAAAACCCCGGCTTTGACCACGGCCACGGCATGCAGCAACGCGCTCACCGGTGCGGGCGCGACCATGGCCCTCGGCAACCAGCGGTGAAAAGGCATGACCGCGGCCTTGCCGATGCCGAACAGAAACAACAACAGCAGTACGGTGACCAGGGTTGGCGACACATTTGACAGCACGCCACCGGGAATGAATGACAATCCGCTGCCGTAGCTGCCGACCAAGACAATGGCCAGCAAAAACAAAATCAATGAAGTGGTCAACAGCACGCCGAGATAGACCCGACCTGCGGCCACGGCTTCGGGTGTTCTGCTGTGAGTAACCAGCGGCCAGGTGGAAAAGGTCAGGATTTCATAAAACAGGAACAGAGTAAACAAGTTTTCTGCGAAAGCGATGCCCATGGCGCTGCCCATGGCAACGCAAAACAAGGCATGAAATCGGGTCTGATGCGGGTCGTTGCCGGCATTTAAATAGCCGATGGAATACACCGATGTAATCGGCCACAGTAATCCGGCGGTTAACGCGAATATCAATCCCAGGGGTTCAATATGAAATGCAATTCTTAATCCCGGCAGGGTTTCGAATAAAACCTGAACCAGGTCATAATTTTCTCGGCTCATCGATAAATAACCCAGCAACAAATAAACCAACAGAAAAAGATTTACCAAGCCTGAGATAACCAGCACACAGTTTCGAACGCGCGGAGATTTTCGGGTTGCCACAACCCCGCAAGCACCCAAAAAAGGAATCAACACAGCCAGCCCAATCGGGGTCATTGGCTTAGACTCATGGATTCGGGGTTAATCAGGCTGGCCGCTGCCCGTAGCGCAAGATCGCTTGTGAATGAGGCATTCAGCCCGAACCACAGGGCCAACCCGGTCAACACTATTAAAGGCAACCATTCAACGATGTGAATCGGCGTGCCGCCTGCAAAATCGGCACTTCCACCATCCGTGGCGATCGGTTTCGTCCACAGGGTTTCGACGATACGCCAAACATAGGCGGCGCTGGCTAATGATCCCACAAGCACGGGGATAGCCAACCACCACCAGCCTTTCTCCACCGCCGCTGTGACCAACACCCATTTGCTGACAAAACCCACCGTGCCCGGGATGCCAATCAAGCCGAGCCCGCCGAACAACATGGCGTAGCAGGCAAACCGATGGCGCTGGGCAACACCGCCCAAAAGCTTGATTCGGGCAGTGCCAGTGCGAGCGATGACGATGCCGACCGCCATGAATATCGCCACCTTGATAATCGAGTGATTAAACAAATGCAGCAAAGCGGCCGCCGTCCCGGCGGTAGTGCCTATTCCAATGCCCATGACGATATAGGAAATTTGCGCCACGCTGGACCAGGCAAACATGCGTTTCAGGTTTGATTCGCGTAGCGCGACTATCGGCGCCAGCAACATTCCCAAAATCGCACAGAGTATTAACACGACAGCCAGGGGCATTTCGGTAAAACTGAAATTCGCGCCAAACAAGTCATGCAAAAATCGCAGCATGACGTAGAGCGCTACTTTTGTGGCCGTCCCGGACAAAAGAACGGTGACCGAATTCGGTGCGAAACTATAGGCGTTGGGCAGCCAGTCATGCAACGGGAATATCGCGCACTTGATGCCGATGCCGATAATAAAAAATGACAATGCCATAATTATTGTCCGGTCGGAACCGCGTTCGGCGATGATTCGGGACAGATCGGAAATATTCAGGGTGCCGGTTTGCATATACAAAAGACCAATCGACAGCAATACAAATGTTGCCCCCACCGCACCGACAATCAGATAACGATAAGCGGCCAGTATCGCTTTGGGGTCGCGGCCACAACTGATCAGCATATAGGCGGACAGCGAGCTGATCTCAAGAAATACGAAAACATTGAATGCATCGTTGGTCACCACCATGCCATTCAACCCGGCAATGCAGAGTAGCCAGGCCGTGTAAAAAACCGGGCGGGCGGCGTGGCCGATATTGTCGTCAGTCCGGCTCAAACAAAATATCGATGCTAATAGATGGATCAGGTTAATGGTGAATAATACAAACGCGGTTAAATAATCAACCCGGTATTCGATTCCCCACGGCGCGGCCCAGCCACCCAGCTGATAGCTATAAACTTCGCCATTGAATACGCCGCCGAGCAGCATCACGCTGATGGCAAACATGATAACCGCGGTCGATACCATTAATATCCGTGCCAGACTACGACTGCCCAGGACAACGCAAAAAGGTGAAATCAGCAGCGGAACGACGACCTGTAGAATGGGCAGGTGCCGACTCAGGATGTCGGTCATGGGATGATTTCCGGTTCCACTTCCGGTTTATCCATTATCTGGTCTTCGTGAATAGTGCCATAGGCGCGACGAATTCGAACGACCAGAGCCAACCCTACGGCCGTGGTTGCCACCCCTACTACAATGGCGGTAAGAATCAGTGCATGCGGCAAAGGATTGCTGAAATTGGAAATCGCCCCTTCTACATTAGTTGCGGGCAGGATGGGCGGATGGCCTTGGCTCACTTTCCCCATGGTGATAAACAGTAAAAATACCGCAGATTGAAAAATGTTAAGTCCAATTAGTTTTTTGATGAGATTGCGACTATCCATGACCATGATCAATCCACAGACCAATAATATGATCGCTACCCAGTAATTGAGTAATCCGGGCAGGCCGCCGAACAAGGTTTCAAAGGAGCTCATCGCGGAAATTCATCCTGGCTTTGATTAAAATGGCGCCGATTAAAACTGATGAATAGCGACACCATGGTCGATGCCACTGTTATACCGACTCCGAGTTCAATCAGAAAAATCCCCAAGCGTTGCCCGGCGGTTTGCGACTCAGACAACACTGAGTATTCAAGCACCGTGTATTCAAGCACCGAATAATCGAGGAAGTTCCCGCCAAAAAAAAGCGCGGCCACGCCCACCGAGCCGTACAGCAGAACACCGAAGGCCATGCCTGAGATGACTATTCTTTCGCTGATGACGCTTTGCAATTTTTCCGAGTCGGCAAGCAGTCCAAACGTAATCAGTCCAACGCCAAAAATGACCCCGGCCTGGAAGCCGCCGCCGGGACCATAGTCACCGTGAAATTGCACATACAATGCAAACAAAATCACGATTGGGATAAAACGCACCAACACTGTTTTTAGCACCGGGTTTGCAATGAGCGGGGTGCGCCGAGACCAAAGCCGGGGCGGTTTGCCGCGCCGTTTAGTTGCGCTCAGCCCCTGCGCCTCGGACTTTATTTTTTGATCGGGCGTAAACGCCAGCAACAGTAATACCGCCATTCCAGCAGTAAAAATCACCACCACTTCTCCCAGTGTATCGTAGCCTCGATAACTTGCCAGCACTGAGGTTACCACGTTTGGAATGCCGATCTCGGTGGCCGACTGCCCCAGAAAGCGCGGCGCCAAATAATGGTGGATGGCGGCCGCCGGGTCGCCATACAACGGCATGTCCGCAGTGCCTGAAATAAGCAAAATACCGAGCGCCAATCCAAGGCAAAGGGACAGCGCGGAGGGCCAGGCGGATTTCAATTCCGGCGCGTCAGTGCTCAATTTGTTATTGCCCAGGTTGTTATTGCCCAGTTTGTTATTACTTGGCTCGTCATCGTGGCGGATGACGGCAACAAACAATACCGATGAAATTCCCGCGCCCACTGCGGCTTCGGTAAAAGCCACATCCACCGCATCCAGCAGCACAAACAGGGCGCAGATTATTAAACTGTAAATTGACGATAGAATGGTAATCGACAACGGGCTTTGGCTGCGCATCATCAATAGTGTCGTTGCCAGCAACAGGCACAGCAAGCCAATGTCAACAACAGTATTAATCATGGTGATTGCCCGACCACATTTGTTTGTTGCGGTTTTGTTTTGTTGCGGTATTTTGCTGAATGCCGATTCCAGATTGCAGCGCGGATTTTGCCAGCGCATGAGTAACCACCGGGGAAAGAAAAAATATAAGGATGCCAACCATCAAAATCTTGGATGCAATGATCAGGGATCCGGCCAACAACAGCAGACCAAACAGGGTCATGCCCGACCCCAGCGTATCGATCACGCCGGCACTGTGAAGGCGACAGTAAAAATCCGGGAAGCGCAATAATCCAACCGCGCCGATCAGCACAATGCCGACCCCGACAAGCAATACCGTCGCGCCTATAATTTCAATCATCCGCCAGCCCATTGGTTGTCGGCCCATCCGTTGGCGCGCCCATCTGTTCATCTTGACGATTAAAATAATCCACTAACGCAATGTTGCCGACATAGTGGATCAGGGCATACAGCAAGGCAATATCGATGTACTGTGGGTGTCCGGTGGCAAAGAAATAAATCGCAATCAATAAAATAGTCTGGCTGCCAAATGTGTTGGCAGCCAGAATGCGATCAAACAATGTTGGACCTAATCCCGCTCGAATTAATGAACACAGGTTGGCAACCAAAAGAATGACCAGGGTCAACAAATAAATGCTTTGCATTAGAGATAAACTGTTTCCATTGGTTACCTGTTAGCGGCCAGTCGGCGCACTTTTGCCAGCATTTTGTTATCCATCAAACCGGCTTTTGAACGCGCCAGCAACCCGTGCACTTGAATTTCTGTTTCACTCACATCGACGCTGACGGTTCCCGGTGTGCGGGTAATTGAGTTGGCATAAATTACCCGACCGGTCTCGTCCAAGCCGCTGGCGTCCACGCTGAAAAACTGCGGCGCCAATTTTTTGGGATTAAATATCGCGCCAATCACGGCGACGCTTGACTTGATAATTTCGCCGACGAGCCAAGCGGTGTAGAGGGCGTGCCGCAACGGACGACGGCCCGGGCGCGGCAGCGTGGTTTGACCGGCGACGCGGCGGTAAACCCAGTAACTCGCGAGGCAAGACAACGCCCCCAAAGATAATAACAGAGCGGTGTAGTGCCCGGACAGCAAACACCATATCGCCGCCAAGCCGACAAGCGCAATAAGGTGGCGGCGGTAAGGCTTGGGCGGCATCTTTTGTGGACGCATTGCAAATCTGCCTGAAATAATTTTCGCGATGATTGAAGCAGGTTGCGCGATTTTAGCAGATGCGCGGGCAGTTTCGCCGGCATGTTTATGATGCCGCTCGTGCATAACCGCATCTCTGCTTGGCAGGGAGCGTGGAAGGGAATAAAAATATTAAAAATGCTATTTGCACACTTTTTATATATCTATAAGGCGCGCCTTATAAATTTCATCTTTTCATGAAAAAAGATCTTCAATCACTTCCAATTCGTCTATAACTAAACCACATACGTACATAAAATGTTTTCTGAAAGTCTCATGTTCTAGCAGTGCGTTCTTTTCTAATTCTTTAGCTTCTGAACCTCCAGAGTGGCCTTTTACTTTTGATCGTATTCGCTGAATAGTTCTCAAACCCATCAATTGCCTTTGTTCTTCTTTACTACGACCCTTATCGGTTAACTTTTCTAGCAAGGCAATGCTACGGTCATTTTTATCATATAACAAATGTGCTTCGTCCAATTTTGCTCTTATGGTTGTAACCTCAAAGCCTTCAATAATCAGCTTAGATAAATCCATAAACGCTCCGCTCCATTCGTCGCGACTGGATGTTACAGGTATGTTAATCTGTTCAAAAAGAGTATCTTCTCGAAGTGTCCACCAAGAAACATTCTTTTCGTTCCAGCGTCGAACAAATTGTAAAACTTGTTGCAGAGGATTTGTGAAATCAGTAAATTCACCTTTAAAGTCATTAATCAGTGCTCTTTTGGAAATTCCTGATTGAGGCTTTTCATTGAATGAAGCCCAATATTGTTGTTCCGAATAAGGGAGGTTCCGCAAATCACAAATGTAGGCATGCACTTGCCCAGCATCGTTTATGTCAAATCCGTTTAGTGTCCAAGCTGCGCGGCAACGTATGCTACGTTCGGTTATTGTATATTTGTCCCGATCTTGTTTATATTTCGATATAACTTCAGGCCGAAAAAAAGCAGGTGATAACTCAAAAGGAAGTGTATTGTTGCGCGCCTCAAAATAGTTAGTTGTCTCACGAGGATTGGTCGATACTTTCGTAATTTTTTTATTGCGCCAATCGCAAATGATAAAAACAGCATATTGTTTTCTGTGGTCACTAAATCTCCCTTCTTTTATCTCGCTAAATATATCTTCTTTTGGGCGACGAAGCGGAATGATTTGCGCCCCACAGGTATAGGCCGCGTGTCCAGACGCAATTTTCTGCCGATAAAAAAAGTGGTCATTTTCCTTGATAATGTCTTCATCTCCATTCGGCCAACCGGAAAAAGAGCTTCGCCGAAGTAATGTAAAATCAAACATGCGAACTAATGATGAATCTGTTGCGGCCAGATATTCTTCTAGTGGTTTCCACTTGAACGAAACAAGTGTAACGTCCGGGGCGCTTTCGTCCTGACGTTGCGTAACGGAAACTATATGCTCGAGATCGCCATGATGATCAAATCGGACGTAAGCACGATGCTCAGGTCGCCAATGTATTTCTGTAATATGAGAATATTCTGAATGAAGCTCAAAATATGTTCTGTCGTGGTCTTTCCATCCCTCGAATGTTCTGCCGAAAACAAGATTAGTAGCGTTTTCCAATGTGTTGGCTCCCATTAAATGGGATTCACGCTCAACTCTCACGTCGTCTCTACCACCTCCCCAGACATAGCCTGCAGTTGACGTGTACGGGCTACAACTCCAGCGCAATAGATCATCTTGATCAATAGGGCGCAAAAGACTATTAGAAACTACCATGGTGTGAATAAAGGAGTATTCGCCTGACGCAAAAATGACAACTTCATCCTCGTAAGAATTTTGACGCAAAAACTCTAAATGCTTGCATGCTGTAATCCATTCAGAAAATTCTTCAGATTTTTTGGGCGTCGCATCTAGCTTTTTAATACATTCAATTAATTTTTTGTGTTCGTGGCTGGACATAAAATGTGATAAAAGTAAAAAGGGTTCAAGATCAATACAGTAGCGTGCGCTTGATTTTAGCAGATGCGCGCAGGTTTTCACCGCCATGCGCGGCTCACTTTACGCTGTCTTGGATGATTTTGATTTCCGCTTCGGTCAAGTCATACAGGTCAAACACGCATTGATCGATGCGCTGGTCGGCGGCCGCGATTTGGCGTTGCAGGACGGTTTTTTCATGCTCGGTTTGGACCGCGGCATGGGTTTTGTTCAGGTCTTGTATTTGCGCGACCAATGCCGCTATCTGGTCATGCTTGGTTTTTTCTTCGGGGTTGGCGAAGTCGATTTTGCGGATGGGCAACGGTTTCATAAATTGAAAACCAAATCGTAGATAACCGCCACGTATCGTTGACGATAAACTCTTGTAATAAAATGTAATCAGATGAGAGTTTAATATGCCCAAAAGATATTTGTCGCCTGAGCAAATGATATAAGCGGTATTGGCACAATAAAACTTGCCGTCCGGGTCCAAGGCAAAGTTCCCGCGCAATGAAATGTCTGGAAGCAAAATTTTCGGCTTTTCAAATTCGGCGTAATAATCACACGCTCTCAACTCCCACCAATAATCCCCTTTGTCGCATCGTTTTTCCGCTTCTTTCTTAAACGGAAAAAGATGTCCGGCGATGGCGGGATAAAATTGCTCAAGCCAGCGCCAGCCATTTCTGGTTTTCCCTTTGTTGCGGTTCGTCCAGCCTTTGGGCATCAAAATCAGAAAATGATTGTTTTCAGGGGGAAGGTAACGTTTTATATCCCGCCCAAGCAAAAACGGTTTGATTATCTTTTTGCTATTGGCGTCTTCTTTAATCAATCGGTTTCGCGTTTGGGCGTCAATGACAAATGCTTTGTTGAAGCCGGTAAGCACGCCACGATATATTTTTCCATTCACATAATCGCCGAGCGGCACGCCTTGCGTTTTTAGTTTTGCCAACAGGGATTGCGTTTTCTTGTTCGCCAAAGACCATCCCTGCTTGCTTAGGGATTTTCGGTCGATGGCATAGTGTTTTTGCGCGACATAATCGCTTAGATTTTGAAACCCCAGGGTCTTTACCTGAGTGATATTCAACTTGTTTTTGGGCGCGTTCTTGCTGATGCCGAGGATGCACGGGTAGGCCGTGGCGGTCTTGAAAACCGGCAAGTCGCCAAAATCCACTATTTCCTCAATGCGTTGTTGCTGGAGATACAGCCGTAATGCCTCGCCGTAATTGGCGCGCATCCACTTGTTGGAAACGATATAGGAAAAATAGCCGCCGGGCTTGGTCAGCGTGATGCCTTGCTCGATAAAATAGGCATACAGGTCGGCCATGCCGTGATAGACCGCAAACTTCTTTTGGAAATAATCCTTGTCGCGGCCCAAGGTTTCCTGCCGCACATAAGGCGGGTTGCCGATGACCGCATCAAATCCGCCGGCTTGCATAATGGCGGGGAACTCGGCGCGCCAGTCGAAGATGTTCACCCGATATTGCTCGGCTTCATCAAACAGGCCGGCTTGCTGGTTGTCGTAAAAATCCGCGGCAATCAGCGCGTTGCCGCATTTGATGTTGTCGCCTAAATCCGGCAAGGCGCGCTCTTTGAACAACGACAATTGTCGCGCCAAAGTTTCGCTCGACTCGCCTTCAAGCACTTGCAGCAGCAGCGAAAGTTTGCTGGTTTCCACCGCCTGAATATCAATGTCCACGCCATGAATATGCTGCAGGAGAATGCGCTTGCGCTCGGCCGTGGTCAGCCGCCACTCGCCGCCTCGCGTCTGGTGGATGACCTTTTTATGCTTATCCACCCCGCTACGCACATATTGGTCGCAATACCAGGCGAGAATGTATTGATAGGCGCCCAGCAGGAAGGAGCCGGAGCCGCAGGCAAGGTCCAGCACCTTCAGGTTTTTCACCGCCGGCGCGCTCGGGCTTTTGTCGGCGAGCAGTTCGCCGACGGTTTTTTCGACGATGTAATCGACAATATATTTTGGCGTGTAATAGACGCCGCCGGCTTTTTTGACTTCCGGCTTTTCCGTAATCCGGGCTTGGTGCTTTGGAGTCAGCGTGATGACCTTGCCCAAAAATTGTTCATAAACCTGGCCCAGAGTCTCCGGCGGGAAGACCGAAAACTCGTACGGGCTTTCCGGGTAATAAACGGTTTTCAAAATATCTTTTAGCACCTTGTCGTCTATGCGGAGTCCGAGGGTGAGTTCGTCCGCTTGCGTGGGGCGGCTCTTTTCATTTTTGAAATGAAACAATCCTGAGTTGTATTTATCGTCCGCGTTTTTGAAATATCGGATGAGACGCGGATAAATCCCGGCGCCGTCCAGCAGGCTTTGCAACTGCCCATGTGGCTCAATCTCCCGGTCTTCGCACATGCGCAGAAAAATAATTCGGTCAATGATCCGTAAAACCGAAAAATTAAGTTGGCGTTGGTTCAGGTTCGGGTTGCGCAACGCCAGGTTGCGCGCCAAGTTGCCGCGCCAGACTTCTATCTCGGCGAGAAAAGCGTCATCCACTTGCGCGGTGCCGCGCTTGGCTTTATACGAATCGGCGTATTGATCGAACGAGCCTTTGAGCACCGCCTCACGGGAAAAAACAGAACTGATTTCATCCCACTTGTCCAGATACTGATCGTAGGTGGTGTAGAGGGTTCTGGCTTTGGCGGCGTTATCGTTTTTCACCGGCCTCACCCGGCAATCATAAACCGCGAATTCCTCAAAATCGGTGAGGATGCTGAGCGGCAGTTTTGCCGACCAACCATAACGCCGCAGTTGAAAAGCCGGGCCCGGGTCACCCTTGATATTCACCGAAGGCTTTTTCGCTTCAAGAAAGAATTTTCGAGTGCCGCCGATGCGAAACGCGTAATCCGGGGCTTTGGTCGCGGCACTAATCCTTTCTCCGGCCGGCCCCTTGCTCGCGCCGGCAACACGCACCGCGTCCTCGTGATAGACATCTTTATAGGATTCCGCGTAGCCGCGCTTGTTATGAACATCCCAGCCGAGCAACTCAAAAAACGGGTTGATGAACTCCACCCGTACTTGCGTCTCGTTGAATTTGCCGGACAAATAGGCGGCGCGGTTGCGCTCGAAAGTCTGGACTAACTGTTCAAGACGCAATCCTTCGGGGCCGGTCAGATTGAGCATGTTCTTCTAAAATAATTCAAATCGCAAAGGGTCAAATGGATTGTGGCGGCAACGCCATAAGCGCGCCGCTATGCAATTATATTGTGCGCCGGGCCATATGGATATCCGGTAATATTTCTATTGCCGTGTTCGGTCACAATTAGAATGTCATGCTCGCGATAGCCGCCGGCGCCGGGCACGCCGTCGGGCAGCATGATCATCGGCTCCATGGAAATCACCATGTTGGGTGCGAGCACGGTGTCAATGTCCTCGCGCAATTCCAGGCCGGCTTCGCGGCCATAGTAATGACAAAGCACGCCGAACGAATGACCATAGCCAAAAGTGCGGTATTGCAATAAATTGTGCTCGGCGTAAATTTCGTTCAACGCTTGGGCAATGTCACAGCAACGCACGCCGGGCTTTATCAATGCCTTGCCGGCATCGTGCACCTGGCAGTTGATTTCCCATAGTCGAATATGCTCATCGGTTGCCGACTCGCAAAACAAAGTGCGCTCCAGCGCGACATAGTAACCGGCAACCATCGGAAAGCAATTCAGGCTGAGAATGTCGCCCTTTTGAATTTTTCTGGAGGTCACCGGATTGTGCGCGCCATCGGTGTTGATGCCCGATTGAAACCAGGTCCAGGTGTCCATCAGTTCGCCATCGGGCCAGGTTTTGGCGATTTCCCGAACCATGGTTTGGGTGGAATGTAATGCCACTTCATGCTCGGCAACACCCGCGCCTACGGCTTGCGCGCATGCCGCACCACCGAGGTCGGCGATAGCGGTCATTTTGGTGATATGCGCGATTTCTTCTTCGGACTTGATCATCCGTAGCGGCGCGGCGTGTGCGGCAATATCCACAATTTTTGAATCCGGCAACGCCGCTTTCAACTTCTCCATGTTTTGAATATTGATGTGGTCGAATTCAATGCCCACGGTTTTTGCGCCGCCGACCAACTTTTGCACCGCGCGAAAATAATTATCCTGCCGCCAGTCGGTGAAAATCAAATTATCCCCATAGGTTCGGCGATAGGGCTGGCCGCCATCCAGATTGGCTGAAATGGACGTTTGATTTTTTTCATCAACCACCAATCCATACGGCCGCCCGAAAGAGCAATACAAAAAATCGCTGTAATAATTGATGTTGTGGTGGGAAGTGAACAGAGCAACGTCTATGTTATGGTCGGCCATGACAATTCTGAGCCCGCACAAACGGCTTTCCATTTCGTCTGCGGAAAAAGTGGGCCGGGGTTTCTCGCCATTGGGCAGGGTGATTAAATCAGGCAGGTTCATGTGCAAAATATCCGGGAAAGTTGTGAAAAAGCATGGTCGAGCATTGGGCGCGAGTATTGGATGCGAATTTAATGAACATTGAGAATTTCGCAAGTCTTATAACAATGCCTCGGAATTAAGTCCAGATTTATCGTTGCCTTTATCCGCCGGGGTATTCATTGATCGTCATTGTCGATTGTCATTGGCGTGGCTTATCCGCGCACCGCGTATCGATTAAAATCAATTGAAATATTTCCATCTTGGATTATAGTACTGGATTATAGTTGCGCTTATTCTCCAATAACACCGGAATGCGCCGCCAGAAAGCCGGTCAATGACAGAGCCCATAATAGACCTTAGAAGCGATACCGTAACCCAGCCCTGCGAAGGCATGAAGCAGGCCATGTTGGCTGCACAATTAGGTGATGACGTTTACGGCGAAGACCCGACTGTGACCGCGTTGCAGGCGCGTATGGCGGAGATGGCGGACCACGAGTCCGCGCTGTTTTTTCCGTCCGGGACTCAGAGCAACCTGGTTGCCTTGCTCAGTCACTGCCAGCGCGGTGATGAATATATCGTCGCCCAAAACGCGCACACCTATAAGTTTGAAGGGGGTGGGGCGGCTGTTTTGGGCGGAATTCAGCCACAGCCCATCGAGCGCGAGCCAAACGGCCTCCTGGCACTGGAAAAAATCGAAGCCGTCATAAAAGAAGATGATATTCATTTCGCCAACACCCGCCTGTTGGCATTGGAAAATACCACCACCGAAGGCGTGGCGGTCGCGGTCGACCATATGGTCGATGCCGCTGAACTTTGTCGCGCCCATAAAATAAATATCCACCTCGATGGTGCCAGGGTGTTTAATGCGGCGGCCGAACTCGGTGTCGATGTGTCGCAAATCACCCGCCATTTTGACTCGGTCTCAATTTGCTTATCCAAAGGTTTGGGCGCGCCGGTGGGGTCAGTGCTTTGCGGCTCTCGAGAGTTCATGGAAACCGCCAGACGATGGCGGAAAACCGTCGGCGGCGGTATGCGGCAATGCGGCATGTTGGCGGCCGCCGGGCTGTTTGCCCTGGAAAACAATGTTGAAAGATTAAAAGACGATCATGCCCTGGCAACCTACTTGTTCGGGCAATTGAAACCATTCAAGGATATCGAGTTTGCTTGCGGCCAAGCCAACACAAATATGATTTTTTTTAATTTGGCTCGCGGCAACGTCGATGAATTTCACCGCTTCGGAAAGCAAAACGGGGTACTGTTTAACGGACCAAACCCCATACGCATGGTCACCCATAAGGATTTATCCAAACAGCACATCGATATCGCGGTTGAACGACTGTCCGGGTTTTTTAGGGGCAGTTTTTCGGCGTAGCCGAAAACACTGCCCCTTATGTCGCTTTCAAATCGCTTGCGATTGGATTGCGACTTTTTAAGATTGTGACAGGGTTGAGAGGGGGAAGACGGTTGATTACCGCCTTTTTTGTGTCCATCATTTTCGCGCAACCAAAAACGCGCCCTAAAATGTCTATACTGCAGGGCTCGGCCGGTTAAAATCCGGGCGTTTGCCAACAAAGCGGGTGGATTGGTGTACGATAGGATTTTAGGGGCAATAAATATTTCTTGACCTCGGGAAAAGGGTGTTATCCATCCTAATACTTCTTAAAATTTAAACAGCGAGAAACAACTAATGCAAAGTACCTCTAATAATGAAACTAAGGCCGACCTTGATGCGACAGATAACGAAATAAGGTTTAATTCAATAGAATCGTCCATAGAAAGCCACTTAAGAACGCCCAGAATGGACAGATTTAATTCATGAAAAGCATAATCAATTAACTAAAACTGGGTATGTCAAGGTATCTGACTTGTTACCTCCAAGCGTAATGGAAAAAGTACAAAGAGAGTCTAGAGAAATCGTTAGGCTGAGCGCTAAACCTATAGACATTAAGGTAAAAGCTACATCAAATTCTCCAAGAAAGTTAAATAATCTCGCGTCCGACCTATGAAATTCCAAAAAATTGGCATCGCAAAAGAATTAGAATCTGAAGAAAATCCAGGTGGCTATGATCAGCGGGTCATATTATGCCCTACAAATATACGCAGACTTGTAGAGTATGGTTGTCAGGTAAGTGTGCATGAATCTGCTGGAGTCGGAATCGGATACAGTGATGATGATTATATAAGTGCTGGAGCAGTTATCGAGAGTCACAACCGTTTCTATTCTAATAAAGATTTAATTATTAAATATAAAGGTCCGAGTCAACAAAACATTAAGTCGATCACACCAAAGTCCACCATTTTATGTATGGCGCATCTAGCGGCTTTTCCTCATCGTCGACTTAGTTTAGAAAAAAGACAAATAAATGTTTTAGCGATGGAGTCCATTAGAGAATAGAGAAAGTCTGTTTCTGCCCTCTATTTAGGATCAACTGAAATAGCTAAAGAGTATATATCTAACCATAATATTGCTCTTTCAAACTATACAGTCATATTTTTAGGTCTTGATGCCCGCCTTATAGGTGCATTTCAATATATAGCAAGACAGCTACCATCAGAACTATTTGTGATACCAGAACTCAGTCTGGAGAAACTCAAGATATTCGAAAAGATAGACAATGTCCTTGTTGTTGCTGACTCAGCAGAAAAGTCACTTGAAACTACAGCTAAAAATAACCTAATAAGCTCTGGCGTAAAGATACTTAATATTGCCGAAAAAAATCAAACAACTTTTGATCAAATAGTTGATCGAGCATATACTAAATACCCAACTCCAGAATATGGAAAACGCAAAATACAGTGTTTGTTTGAGACAGGATACTGTGGTGCAAACTATGGTTTAAATTTACTAAACAACGAAAGTGATCTATTGAAGAACGACCCCTCACATAAAATAGGTGTTGTTCTAGGATATGGAAATGTAGCTATCGGTGCTATTACTTCTCTAATAGAAGCAAAGCTTAATATCATTAGAGTAATGACACGCAGAGACTTAAATCAAAAAATATTACGCCCTTGGCTAAAGAAGGCTAGTATTATTGTTTCTGGAGCTGAACAGGATAGTACTCAACGAGGTAAAAATTATTATATAACTAATGATAATATCTCTCGAGATATTAAAAAGAGAGCGGTTGTAATTGATCTTATTGGTGGTATGCCACATAACCGTGGCCCAGTAGAAGCATTAGTTAGCACAACTTTCTTACCTAATATTCATTTTATAAAAGATGACGTTTTTGTGGCTGGCCTTTGGGGGTGGGATCAAGCAGGAATGGTTCATGAATCTGCCGCAACATATAGTCGTCAGACAATAGATATTTTATTAGGAGAAGAGATGTTAATAAATGGATTATCTTCGCTTCATAAAGGAGTCGAACCTGCCTTTATACCGGCTCCCTAAAAAGAGCTATATACTCACCAAAACTTTGTCTTCAGCTATGCATGAATCAAAATCTCCTTTCTCTGTATTTGATTGCTCTCTTGCGTTTATAATGCTTTGTATCTGGGGGAGCAACTATGCTATTGCAAAGTTAGGGTTACAATATGTTCCACCTTTTGCTTTCATGGCTCTTAGATTTACCCTTACAGCAGCAATGTTACTTCCTTTTATATCCTTCTCTACACAGAACATAAAGGAAGTTTTCGTTTATTCGGTACTAATAGGATTAGTACATTTTGGGGGTATATTTAGTGCGTTGTCTATAGCAGATGCAGCAACGGTTATTATTATTAGTCAGATAAGTGTGCCCCTATCACTATTATTAGCAACGCTCTTATTAAATGAAAAGATGCGCTGGCCACAAATTGTTGGTGTCATGATTGCTATATCAGGAGTTATTATATTCACCGGCAACCCGCATTTTGATGGCGGTATTAAAAGTGTTATCTTTATTCTTATTGGGGCAGCTGCTTGGTCTATAGGCACTATATGGATGAAGAAAAAATTGTTTATTTCATATATCATGATAAATTTTTGGATGTCAGTATTTTCTGTTCCTATGCTGCTTATTGCCAGCTGGTCTTTAGGAGAAAATACAACCTCTTCTATACTGGATATAACACCTTTAGCGGGGCTGACAGTCTTTTTTCAGGCACTGTTTGTAGTAATAATAGGGTATGGAATCTGGAATCACCTGATTCAAAAGTATGATGTGAAAAATGTTGCACCCTTAACGCTATTGGTTCCATTTTCAGGATTGTTTTTTGCCTGGATTATTCTGGGAGAGAAACTATCTCTGATCGATGTCGTAGGAGGGGGGCTTACTTTATTAGGAGTTGGCTTTATTGTTTTGCCGCAGGCATTATTTACAAATCAGAAGGTATTTAATTCGGCAATTAAACGAAAATGAATATTGTGTTTGATATTGGGCAGGTTTTGCTAATTTGGGATCCTCTTCTTTTGTATCAAACATTGATTCCAGATGATAACGAGAGGAATTACTGGTTTACACACATATTTAGCACCTCTTGGAGGAAGCGTAGTGATTATGAGTTGACCGTAAATGAAAATTGTCAACAGTTGGTCGAAGTACATCCTGATAAGCAAGATATAATAATGAAGTGGGATAGTGAATTTTTTACTATGATGCCTGGACCTGTTTCTGGAGCAGCCGATTTAGTTGAAGATATTCAACGCAAAGGACATAAAGTATTTGCTATTGCTAATTTTGCTTCAGACAAATATACAGAAGCAAAAATCCGTTTCCCCATCCTTTCAAATCTAGACGGAATACTCGTTTCAAGCGACGCCTTTGTACGTAAGCCTCAACCAGAAATATACAATATTTTTTTAAATAAATATGAATTAAACTCAAGTGAGTGTATTTTTATTGATGACGATGCACATAATGTACATGCAGCAATAGTCACAGGTATGATGGGTATTGTCTTCTCTTCGCCTCAGGAGATCAGAAAAATTTTAGCCACAAAACAAATAGTTTAAGCTGAAAATATATTGCTACTATAATAGCTATAAAACAGAGATATTAAGTTGCCCAAAGCAGTTCCAATTTCGCTAGATAATGCGTTTAAGGCTCTCTCATTTAGAGGGAATAGAACACCTGAATCTAATGATATAGACGATGCTTTCTGCGTTTTATCAGACTATCGTGATGGGGGAATATTTTTAGCGTATTACGCAGGCAATAGTGAATGGGAAAGACATACTGAAGGCGATGAATTAGTTATGGTACTAGAAGGTGAAACATCACTATTTGTTCTAGGCAAAAACGGCGAGAGGAAAAGTATACTAAAGCAAGGAGAGATATTTGTAGTGCCTCAAGGGATGTGGCATCGATTTGAATCTCCCACGGCAGTAAAGATAATGACAATTACACCACAGCCAACTGATCACTCAATTGAAACTCCTGTTCTAAGCGGATAACAACTATCGGTAATAGAAGTGGTAATCAAGAAAAACAACTACCAAGAGCGACATTCTGTCTTAATGGCAAACGATCTATTGCCTTATAGGCACAACCCATTGCCCGGCTCAAAGCCCCCAGATCTCAGCTGCCATAATTTTCCCGGTCGCTTTCTTTTGAGTGTTGTAAATGACGGTCTCAAAATGGCGGCTAAGCTGCGCGCGAATACGCGAGTCGATGGCACCCAGTTTCATTAACAACCCGCCTAAAGCGACTTCGCTGCCGCGGGTTGCGCCGTCGTCGATTTTAAGAGTCAAGCCTAATCCCAATTCAGGCAACACGCCCGCGTAAACGCCTTCTGCGCCGGTTTTAACCACCACAAAACCGCTTGTCGCCTTGATGACATCAGTACAGCAGCGACCGGTTCCGGCAATCATTTGCGGATGCGCCTGAATGCAAGACATTATTCTTGACATCGCCTGCCCGCGCCTGCCGCCCACCACTTCAGGATTAGCAAATAGCGCGCAGCCATAGGCGACCCGCTCCATGGGCGCACAAATTGCGGGCAATCCACAACCATCGCTTTCCCAATCCAGTGTTGTTGCATCGATCCCAACCAGTTCGGAAAAAGTTTTCATCCAGGCTTGTTGGGTGGGATGTTGGTACTCGCTGTAGCCGTTAGTCTGCACGCCAAGATGCCGAGCGAGCGTGAGCATGCCGCAATGCTTGCCCGAGCAATTTTGGTACACTCGGGCAGGCTTCCCCCGACCGGTCAATAGCTTACGCTTCATCACATCGGACATCGGAAAATCGGGGCCACATTCCAAATCGTCTGTATCAAGACCCAGTCGATGAAGCCAGTTGTGCACCGCATCAATATGAAATTGCTCGGCGTTGTGCGAAGCACAGGCCAATGCGATTTCTTTATCAGACAGATCGAATTGATCGGCTGCGCCGGATTCCAACAGCGCAATAGCCTGGAACAATTTGAGCGCCGAGCGCGGGTAAATTTTTCTATCGGTGTCGCCGACTGCCAGCACCGTCTTGCCCTGACTATCGACCACAACGGCACTTCCCCGGTGGCAAGATTCGACAATATTGTTTCGGTAAACTTCGGCTAAAACAGGATTCATGGTGTGACTACTCATTGGACAATTATTAATGGTTCAAGATACTTTAAGCGGTGATTTCGGATAGATTTCAGCAGATATTGACACCTATTTTCGTGGCGCATATTGAAGCGAAACTCACACTCTTGCAAAGGAGTCCGGCTACGCCGGACGACATATTTTAACTGGATTCCCGCCTGCGGCGAGAATGACGGGCTGGGGGGACAATGGTGAATCGCAAAGTGTGACTCTCTTTGAGACGCCAATGGTAATAAGTGTCACGCAAAGCGTGACACTAAAACGTGCTCTGGCGTAGCCGGACATTTTCTCTCGTGTGCTTTGGCGTCTCAACTTGCCTTTGTCCTCTCAATTCACCATTGTCTCCCCAACCCGTCATTGCCCGGCTTGTTCCGGGCAATCCAGTGGAATATGCCGTCCGGCGCAGCCGGACTCCTTTGCTTTGATGCCGCGCCGTTCGATGCGAGAATGACGGCAAGGCGATGATGCTTGTTGCTTACTGCTAATGTATGAGCGCGTCCCGGCGGCTACGCCACTCTGGATTCCCGCCTGCCGGCGAGAATGACGGCCGAGAGGGCGGTGCTAAAATACCACTGGAAAGGAACAAAACGAGCAATGAATCAGTGAACACATATGCTCGCATTGCCCGGCGATGCGTTGTCTGATTTGAATATACAATCGGCTGGTCGCCGGGCCAGAGATGCCAGTGATTTGTGTGACTTCGCAAGCCTCGATATCAAGGCAAAACAGCCGCGGAATCGCCCTGAATTTATTCTCCGAAATTCGGCAGCGAATGACATGCTTGTTTTTCATTTATAGAACAATTAGTTACGACCATTCTACTATGCCTCAAAGTATCTTGAACCTTATTAATTCACTGAAAGTAGCTAGAACTCGCGGGTGGCGCGAAACTCCACCTGCGGCCAGCGTTCTATGGCTAACTGTAAATTCGCGCGATTCGGCGCGAGATAAGTCAGGGTATCCAAGGCATCCAGAGACAAATTCTGCTCATTTCTGCTTCGAAATTCGGATTCATCGCCCGGATTTTTGAAATATATCCATCTCGCCGTACTGATCGGCACGGCCTCAAAAGCACACTCCACGCTGTATTCGGTTTTTAGTCGATGGGCGACCACATCAAATTGCAGAATACCCACCGCGCCCAGCACTATATCATTGCTGGTAAAAGGTCGAAATACCTGGGTTGCCCCTTCTTCGCTGAGTTGAGCCAACCCCTTTCGCAGCGCTTTGGCGCGCAATGGGTCTGCCAGGCGAACCCGCCGAAACAGTTCTGGCGCGAAGTTGGGAATGCCAGTGAATTTGAGCTGTTCGCCTTGGGTAAAAGTATCGCCAATTTGAATCGTGCCATGACTGTGCAACCCTAAAATATCTCCGGCAAACGCGCGCTCGGCATTGCCTCTTTTTGCGGCCATAAAGGTATGGGCGTTTTGCACTACAATGGTTTTTTCAGCGCGCACGTGGCGCACTTTCATGCCCTTGTCAAATTGCCCTGAGGTGATCCGCAAAAACGCCACGCGGTCGTGGTGGGCTGGGTCCATATTCGCCTGGATCTTAAATACAAAACCGCTGAATTTTGGCTCGGTCGCGGCAACTTTTCTAGTCGTGGCTTGCCGGGTTTCCACTGCTTTGATTTCGGCGGCTCTGGGTTGCGGCGAGGGCGCAAAATCCACAAAGTTATCCATCAGTTCATCGGTTCCTTGTCGGTTCAATGCAGAGCCAAAAAATACCGGGGTTAATCCGCCTTTTAGATAATCAATTTTATCGAATTCATGGCTTGCGCCTTGAACCAATTCCATTTCATCGCGTAATTCGGCAGCCAAGCCACCGATTTTTTTGTCCAGTTCCGGGCTGTCCAACCCGACGATGAACAGATCCTCGGGCAAGCCGCCGCGCCCGGCGAATAAATGGATAGTGTCATCATAAAGACGATAAACGCCGACAAATGTTTTGCCCATCCCGATCGGCCAGGTCATCGGTGCGCACTTGATTTTCAGGATTTGCTCCACCTGGTCCATGATGTCGATGGCATCGCGCCCTTCCCGATCCATTTTGTTCACGAAGGTGATGATTGGCGTATCTCGAAGCCGACATACGGCCATCAGTTTCACCGTCCGCTGCTCGACTCCTTTGGCAATATCAATAACCATCAGCGCGGAATCCACGGCGGTTAACGTGCGATAGGTATCCTCGGAAAAATCCGCGTGCCCCGGGGTGTCCAGCAGGTTGACAATTCGATCCTTGTACGGGAATTGCATGACTGAAGAAGTTACCGATATTCCTCGTTGTTTTTCCAACGCCATCCAGTCCGATGTGGCATAGCGCGCACTCTTGCGCGCTTTAACCGTCCCCGCTAGTTGTATCGCACCGCCATACTGCAACAGCCGCTCGGTCAGCGTGGTTTTGCCGGCATCTGGATGGGAAATGATGGCGAAGGTGCGCCGCCGCTGGATTTGATCTGTGAGTGCGCTCATGGGAGTGGAATAATTTGGAGCGCGATTATACGGTTAATGTGGTTTTGGTAAATATATTGTTCCCGACATTATTGGCACTTCCGCCGTTTTTGCCATGGATGGCATATATGTCGCGGGCGCATGGATGCGCAGGAGCGACCCTTGGCGGTCGTGTCCCGTCGCATAATGACGGCGAATGACGGTTACGAGATGGCGATGGTCGCGGCTGCGGTCACGGGGATGTGGCGTGATAGTGACGGTCGCGGTGGCGAGGTCGGCCCTCCGTTCGTCATTCCGTGCTTGACACGGAATCCAGTCAAACATGCGCGGTGCAAGCCGCACTACACCGCGGTGAGATTGTGTCCCGCTACGCGGGACGGCTGGTTGACTGGATTCCAACTTTCGTTGGAATGACGAGGGCGGGAGTGGAATGACGGTGAAGGAGTGCCTGGATTCCCGCTCTACGGCCCGTCATTATCGGGCTTGACCCGATAATCCAGTGAAACACCCAGCGGCGAAGCCGCTGACATTACCCGACGACGGCGTTGACATGGGCTCACTTGAGGCAAATCGCGTTAATTTGTCGTCCGTAGAATTGATGCCCACGGTGGCGACTTCGTCGATGGCTAAAAAATCGTTTTTCGTCGGCATAGGTGTCCTCGGTTAGTCGATCAACCTGACCAACCGCTACATTCAATAGTCTATGCTCAAGATACAACGGCAAATCAAAGCATATCCCCTGTCCGTTTTCGCCCAGACTAAAACAATCCGCACAGGCAATTTCCGATTGTTCCAAGAACTTGGCGGCGAATTCATCCCCGACCTCATAGGACTGCTTTTGAATCGCCGGACCGATAGCGGCGACGATGTAATTTTTACTGGCGCCAAGACTGCACATCGCACCAACTACATTGTCAGTCACCCCGCACAACGCGCCCTGCCATCCGCCATGCGCCGCGCCGATAACCCGGTTTACCGCATCCGCAAACAATACCCCAGCACAATCTGCGCCCATAACGCCCAACGCAAGATCCGCCGTGCAAGTTACCAAAGCATCCGCATCGATCACTTTTTCGTTATCGCTTTGGCCATCGATGACGACAACATTATTGCCGTGTATCTGTTTCAGGCTAAACAGCGAATCAGCATCCAGGCTCTGTTTAACCCGGCTACGATTTATCTGGATGGATTCCAGATTATCGCCTGAAAATTGACTACAATTGAGCGACTCAAATTCTCCCGTCGATACCCCGCCCAGACGGGTAAAAAACCCGTGATGGATTAAATCCAGCGACTGCAGGAGCGCACTGGTAAGCGGCTTGGTCAGGGGTGACGGCATCGGCGCAATTTAACAAGAAACGCGCGCCGCTGCACATATATAATGGGGGGGGGGCGGCGGAAAATAAGTTATACTCGCGCCGCGGAGAGCTGGCAGAGTGGTCGAATGCGGCGGTCTTGAAAACCGTTGACTGTAACAGGTCCGGGGGTTCGAATCCCTCGCTCTCCGCCATTACCCGCCCGTCATTATCGAGCTTGACCCGATAATCCAGTGAAAAAACCCAGCGGCGAAGCCGCTGACATTATGCGGCGGCGACGGTCGCCAGCCGCCGCCATTCCGCCCCCGCCCCCCGCCGTCATTCTCGCCGGCAGGCGCAAATCCAGTTGAATAAAGAGTCCGACGCAGTCGGACACAAAGCCGGCGACTTCGCCGCCGAAATAAGGAGTTCGGCTACGCCGAACGGTTTAATAACTGGATTGCCCGGAACAAGCCGGGCAATGACGGGTTGGGGAGACAATAGTGAATCGGAAGGCGATGAGTCCTTTTGAGAAGACAATGGTAAACGAGAAAAAACTGTCAGCGAAATAGTGAGCCTATACAGGAATGACGGCGACGGTCGCCAGCCGCCGCCATTCCGCCCCCGCCCCCCGCCGTCACCCCGGCGAATGTAGGGACAGGTCGCGACCTGTCCCTACGGTGAAACGGATCTCGTCTATTTTTCACCTCTATAATTCCCGACCCCCCCGTCACGCTAGCGATGACGTCGTGACGCTGTCGTGTCGCGTCCCGCCCCAGGCCCGTCATTCCGTGCTTGACACGGAATCCAGTGAAAGATGCGCGGCGTTAGCCGCACAACATACAGTGGTAGTGGGCGAATAATTGCTCCTGCATTATTTGCGCTCGCACCATCCCTGGCGGTCGTGTCCCGCCCCAGGCCCGTCATTCCGTGCTTGACACGGAATCCAGTGAAAAATGCGCGGCGATAGCCGCACCACAAGGATGACGGCGAAGCAAGCAAAAAATCTCTGCTCCGCCAAAACCCGCCCGCATCACCGATCGTTCCGGTCCACTCGAACATCCCCGCACTCAAAAACGGATAAATCACTTACCCCCCTGACAAACGTCAACAACCGCTTCCGCAACTTCGCCGGCAGTAGCCGAAAATGATGCAGCAGCGCTTTTTCCTCCCCGACCAGCGAAACAGCGGCTTGTGCGCTCGGCGGTGCCTCCTCCTGCATACGCCGCAATTGCGGAAAAACCGTGCCGGTCGCCAGCCATTGCGGGTCTTGATGCAGCAAACTGGCGAGCGCGAAAAAATGCCCTAACTTGATGTTTTTGCTGAAACCGCTCTCCCATTGGTTGACCGCCGAAGCCGACACCCGCAACGACTTGGCGACATCCGCTTGCGACAAGCCCGCTTTTTCTCGGGATTCGCAAATTCTCTCCGCCAATGTACTCATTGACAACTATACTTAACTTTTTTTAATAAATACACTTGATTTTATAAATTCAGTATGCTAATTTCCTTTGCCAATGGCGAAACGGGCTGTTTGCAACAGGAAATGGGGTTGATTTTCTTCTCTAATTTTTCTCAAAAACGCCAGTTAGTAATATGCAAGCCCTACTTACCGTGAAGTCGTTCAACTCGGAAAACCGCAAAAAGGGCGGAGTTTTCGAGGTGAGCGGATTTTTGAAACTTTTTTTATACAAGAGGAAAACGTAAAAATGAACACATTAGACAAAAACAGATCATCTGGCTTCGGTAAAGTACTTGGAGTTTGGCTTGGATGCGCCGTGCTGTTCACGGGGCTGGCGTTGCCGGCTTACGGGCAGACCGATACCGATACCGTTACCAGTCCTGACTGCACGACAGTGCCGACGGCGACAGGAACCGGTGGAATACAGACTGGCACCGACGCTTCTTCGTTTGCTGCTGGCTGTAACGCGGAAGCCAACACCGATGGCAGTGTCGCCATCGGCGATAATGCGAAGGTGGAGGAATATGACGAAACTGAGGTGACAACAGCAGGTGGATTACAAGGCACTCTGACTGCCGAGGGTTATACAAACACCCCCGTTATTTTCGTGAGGAACGAGGATAGCTCAATAACTTATTATGAGAGCAATGCAGGAGTACGCGGCAACTTGATTACAGTGCCTGTGGCAACGGCGACCAATCCGGTAACACTGACGGAGACTAAGACACCAGAGATAATCTCCACGACCAAGAAGGGTGCTAACGCCATCGCCTTGGGCACGGGTGCCGAAGTGAGGGGCGAGAATACTGTCGCCATCGGCACAGCAGCCAAAGCCTATCGTGTTACCCGCGCGGAGCGTACCGAGCAGGATGGCACTTACCATGTATTGCGAGAGAATGGCGATGTTGTGTTGGGTGTTACCGGCGTGTACAACACTGGGGATAGAACGGGTCTCAACTCAGGTGGTAGTGCAGTTACGGTAGCAGGGAATGATAACGTCCTTCCGGATATATCCCCGATAACCGCAGTGACTGAGCAGCGGGAGCCCGTGGAAAATGCCGTGACCATCGGCACGAACACGGAAGCCAGCGGTAGCGGCAGTGTGGTCATCGGCGCGGGTGCAAGTGCGTCTCGTGTTGCTACTGCGGCGGCGGCTGAAATGGTAGCCACCGATGGCACCTACGATGTGGTGGTGGTTACAGGAGCGGTTGATAGTGTGGTGAATGTCGATGATGATGCGGGCAACGACGAGAACGACGATGTCGTCTATGAAGGCGTCGAAGGCAGGCTGGTGAAGCGGGAAGTGGCAGCAACAGATACTGCTTCCGCCAGAACCGAATACTATGGCACGCTTGATATTGACACCACGCCAGATGATGACGCTACTACGACTACCCCGTTTTCGTTCGGAGGAACGGGTAATGTGAATAATGTAGTGACCGAGGAAGTTACTGCCCCGACAGACCGGGTAGCGGAGGTGGCTGAATTGAAGGGGGCAGTGGAAAATGCTGTTGCCATTGGTAAGGACGCATCCGTTACGGGTGACAATGGCATCGCCATTGGCGCGGACGTTACCGCAGGCGTAAACGAGATCGTCATCGGTTCGAATACTGCAACGCGCGTTGAGGTTGGCGGTGTTAATTTAGCTGGCATCGGCGACAACGCCGACGACATCGACACCAACACCGGCCTGATCGAAGCCAACGACGTTGACATCGCAGCCCACGACCTGGCCATTACAGCCAACACCAATAGTGTTGCCGCCAACACCGCCGGCATCGCTCGCAACGCCGACGACATCGACACCAACCGCTCCGGCATCGCCATGTCGGTCGCATTGGCGCATCTGCCGACCATCAAAGGCGGCGGCTGGGGCATTGCCGTTGGCTCTTTCGATAGCGAAACCGCGGTTGCCGTCGGCGCGCATTTCGATGTCCAGCAAAATGCCTTCATCAAGGTCGGTGCCGCCTCCTCTGGCGGCGAAACCAGTTTCGGCATCGGTTTCGGCAAAGGCTTTTAGGGGTTAGCGGGGAATGAAATATTCGCGCCGCGCGCATAATGTCGGCGGCTACGCCGGGGTTTCGCTGGATTATCGGGACCAGCCCGATAATGACGGAAAACCGCCCTCATGCGTGCTGCGCGAATCCCCGTCCTTGTTCGGGTTGCTGTCCTCTTGTGCTACGGCGTGCCAAGGTTTGACGGCATGACTTAGTCGGACTTGACGCCCGCCGGTTGCAACTCGCGCTGGCGCTTGACCCACCGCAGAAACTTTGCGGTGGGTTGAGCGCCAGTTTTTTTGCGTTGTCGGCTTGCGGTGTTGGCAGATTTTTGCTCCCGGCAAAATCTGCACTTCCACCCTCCCTGGCGGTCGGCAAATAATTGTTCCCGACATTATTTGCACTTCCACCCTCCCTGGCGGTCGGCAAATAATTGTTCCCGACATTATTTGCACTTCCACCCTCCCTGGCGGTCGTGTCCCGCTGTGCGGAGCCTGTCCTCGCGGAAGCGGGGAACGCATATTTAACTGGATTCCAACCCCTGTTTTCACAGGGGTGACGTTCTTTCGTTGGAATGACGGCCCTTATATTATTCCGTCATTATCGGGCTTGGCGAGGCTGAAGCCTCACTTCCGAGGGCCGTTGAAGGTGACCGCGATCAACCCGAGTGCCAAAGGTGGTGGACTTATACACACTGCGTGCAAATGCTCTAACTTGTGCTATACTTCCTGCGAAGGAGGAGGTCTTTTAAGCATGTTTGACACATTAGCATACGCCAGCAAACTCAAAGAGGCGGGATTCACCGAGCGGCAAGCCAAGGCGCAAGTCGAAGCTTTGGTCGCCGTCGTGAACGAAAACCTCGCCACCAAGGAGGATATCGAACTCATCCGCCGCGAGATGAAAGAGCTTGACGGCTCCCTGCAACGCGAGATGAAAGAGCTTAGCACCTCCCTGCGGCGCGAGATGAAAGAGCTTAGCACCTCCCTGCGGCGCGAGATGAAAGAGCTTAGCACCTCCCTGCAGCGCGAGATGAAAGAGATGGAACTTAAGTTTGAAGGTCAGTTTTCGTTAATAAAATGGATGCTGGGTGTCACCATCGCCACGACGCTTTCCATCTTCCTGAAAACATTTTTTGCATAAGCGCGCGCCGCGAACATCCGCGCGATTTCAAATAAAACCGTTATTCCTGCGCAAGCGCGGGAATAACGCACCCTTATCCCGTCATTATCGGGCTTGGCGAGGCTGAAGCCTCACTTCCGGCCACCTGATTTTGTCTCATATGTGGTGAACCCGGACACTGCGTGCAAATGCTCTAACTTGTGCTATACTTCCTGCGAAGGAGGAGGTCTTTTAAGCATGTTTGACACATTAGCATACGCCAGCAAACTCAAAGAGGCGGGATTCACCGAGCGGCAAGCTAAGGCACAAGCCGAAGCTTTGGTCGCCGTCGTGAACGAAAACCTCGCCACCAAGGAGGATATCGAACTCATCCGCCGCGACATGAAACTCATCCGCCGCGAGATGAAAGAGCTTAGCACCTCCCTGCAGCGCGACATGAAAGAGATGGAACTTAAGTTTGAAGGTCAGTTTTCGTTAATCAAATGGATGCTGGGTGTCACCATCGCCACGACGCTTTCCATCTTCCTGAAAACATTTTTTGCATAAGTGCGCGCCGCGAACATCCGCGCGATTTCAAATAAAACCGTTATTCCTGCGCAAGCGCGGGAATAACGCACCCTTATCCCGTCATTATCGGGCTTGACCCGATAATCCAGTGAGACACCCGCGGCGCATCCCGCTGATTTTGCGGCCTGGACTAACGCGTATGCAGGATTGTTTTTCGACCCAGAAAATTCAACAGCGCCGCATAGGCGGGCAGGAACAACACCACCGACACCACGATTTTGAAGCCCAAATCCACGCTCGCCACCTCGATCCAGTTTGCCGCCATAAACTCATCGGCGGATTGATAAAAGGCCACCGCAAAAAAGGTATAGGTATCGATGATGTTAGCGAAAAATGTGGACAGCAGCGGCGCCGGCCACCATGACTTGGCGCGCTCGCGCACGCGTTGAAACACCGTGATGTCCAGCAATTGCCCGACCAGGTAGGCCGTGCCGCTGGCGATGCCGATGCGCCAATCGGCCAGCCAGGCGCTGATTAAAATTGCCGGAACATAGGCAATGCCTACAATCACGCGGGCGTTGGCTTGGCTCGATAAGCGCACGGTCAAGTCCGTAGCCAGAATGATCAGCGGAAACACGAACATCGCCCAGGTAAAGTGGTAACCCATAAACGTAGCGGTAAACTGCACGGCGTAATTCGCCAGCGCGATGACGGTGATATGAAAAAGCGCGATCTTAACAACCACTTTGTTGTCGATGGTGTTTAACATTAGTGTCGGTATCGTGGGACTTGGCTGGCGATCAAGTTTTGCGTCATGAAGTTTTGCGGCGCGGGTTTTTGCGCAACAGATGCTCAATATTTTCCAGGGATATTTCCCGGGGATATTTTCCGGGGATTATAACGCGCGCGCAGGTCATCGATTTGAAATGTGCGCGCAATGTAGAACGCCGGCGAGCAAAATTGACCGACATCCATTACTATCGGGGCGCCCGATACGGCTTGTTATTGATTCCGCTATCCGGGTCTTCTATCTGGGTCTTCTATCCGCGTCTTCGCCGTGGCGGTGGAAATCCGATAGCCCTTGACTTCACCTGAACGCGCAACTTGATTCAACTATTTTGATTTCGTCGTTAATACCGTTGTTATTCGCCGCGGCTATTTTATTGGCCGGCAACGGACTGCAAAGCACGCTGGTGGCATTGCGCGCCAATGCCGAAGGATTTGACACCCAACTCATCGGCTTGATGGGCGCCGCCTACTTCTGCGGCTTTTTGTCGGCCAGCTTTCTTGCGCTCAGGCTGATACAGGCATTTGGGCATATCCGGGTGTTCGCGGCTTTGGCGGCGATTGGCGCGGTCTCCTCGCTGGCGCTGGTGTTGATTCCGAACCCTTATTACTGGGTCGTTATTCGCGGCATAACCGGGTTTTGTTTCTCTGGATTATTAATGGTCATTGAAAGCTGGATCAATGAATCGGTGTCCAATACTTATCGCGGCCAGGTGATGAGCATCTACCGCATCGTTGACCTGACGGCGGTAACCGGCGCCCAGTTCCTGTTGCCGCTGGTCGGCTTTGCCGGTTTTGAGTTATTCGCCATCGTCGCTATCATGTTTTGTCTTTCTCTGGTGCCGGTATCGTTGTCGAATCGCTCGAGGCCAAAACCGCCTGACGGCTTTAAGTTTGATTTCAAGACCGTTTGGCAAATTTCGCCGCTGGCCTGTTTGGGCACCCTGACCATCGGCCTTACCAATTCGGCGTTTCGCATGATCGGGCCGATTTATGCCACCGAAATTGGCTTTGACACTCGCGGCGTGGTATTGTTTATGACCGCCGGCATCATCGGCGGCGCGGTGATGCAGTATCCGCTGGGCTATCTCTCGGACAAACTGGGTCGGCGTAAAACGGTATTGATGGCAACGCTTGGCGCCGTCCTTGCAGGCCTGTTCATGTCGTTTTTTGCAGGCAATTCAAACCCATTGGTCTATGCCGGCTCTTTTATGTTCGGCGCTTTTGCCTTTCCGCTGTATTCATTATCCACCGCGCATGCCAACGACCGAGCGCAGCCGGGACAATTTGTGGTCATCTCGGCGGGCCTGACTTTTTTCTTCGCGCTGGGCGCCATTGTCGGCCCCTATATGGCCTCCGTGGTGATTACCCAGTTTGGCGTCGGCGCCTTCTTCATCTACACCAGTTTTGCCCACGGGCTGCTCATTTGCGTGGTTTTATTCCGCATGGCGCGCACCGCATCAGTGCCTGCGGACAAACGCCGGCGATTCGCCGAGCTGCTGCATGCGGCGCCGGATATTTTTCGATTATCGCGCAAGAGACACAAATGAGACGAATAAGAGGATAAAAATAAAGCCTGCGTATCCAATCAGTATGACCGCAGTCCCGCAATCTGCAATGGCTTGGCGAGGCTGAAGCCTCACTTCCGGCTACCTGATTTTGTCTTATATGTGGTGAACCCGGACAGTGTTTGGCGTCGCCGGCGGTGTCATAGTTGCCCACGATGGAGGTTATTGCTCGCTTGATGACGAATCGGTCAGTTTTGGTTTTTTGGCATTGGCCCCGAGGTCATGCAATTTTTGCGCCTGCCCGATGAGATTGCCCGAACCGGTTTTCAGTTTGGCGGAGGCGGCCTCATAAGCGCCCGTGGCTTTGCCCAAGGCGGTCTTGATATTCTCCATATCCTTCATAAAACCGTGAAATTTGTCATACAGCAAACCGCCGCGCTGGGCGATTTCCTCGGCGTTGCGGTTTTGCCGCTCCAACTGCCAGATGCGCTCCACCGTGCGCAGCGTGGCCATCAACGTGGTCGGCGCGCGTCGCCGCGACCGCTTCGGCGGTTTGCGCCTGCTCGAATTTGTCGCGCCATTCATTGCGCCGGTCGTTATGCGCGGCAAAGTTTTTGCGCCAGAGAAAAAAAACCGCAGCCGCCAGCGCGACCACAAAGATGATCAGCAGATTTTCCATGATCCTGATTTTAGCACTTGCCGGCTAAGGAAAAAGATTTGGTGCCGAAGGCGGGACTCGAACCCGCACGCCGTGAAGCACAGCCCCCTCAAGACTGCGTGTCTACCAGTTCCACCACTTCGGCTGTCGCTTAATTTTCCGGCGCTGCGGGCACGTCGGGTTCTTGGGCGCCTTGCGCGTCATCGGCCGGCACGTCATCCAATTCGGCTGACATAGATTGAGCGGCCGGGTCTTCCGATTGCTCCAGTACCGATCCTGCGATGACGCTGCTTTGTTCGCCGGTTCTGGTGTACAGGTAGGCCAAAACCAGGCTGGTGGCAAAAAACAGCGTGACCGTTATGGAGGTCGTCCGGCTTAGAAAATTCGCGGAGCCTCTTGCCCCGAATAGTGATTGCGACGACCCGCCGCCAAAGGCGGCGCCCATGTCCGCGCCTTTGCCTTGTTGCAGCAAGACCAGAATGACAATGGTCACCGCTAAGACTAAATGAACGACTAATAATAAATTGGATAGCATAGTTTAACCTTGTTGTGTTGGTCAGGTGGCCTGGCAATTGGCCTAGCAATTGGCCTAGCAATTGGCATGACAAATTTTGAGAAAATCCTGCGCTTTTAGCGCCGCGCCGCCAATCAGTCCGCCGTCAATGTCGGCTTGCGCAAGTAAGTCGCCGGCGTTATCGGGTTTCATGCTGCCGCCGTATAAAATTCGGCAGGCAGCGGCGACCGCCGCGTCATCGCGCGCAAGTCGGCGGCGGATGAAGTCGTGCACCTGCTGGGCTTGCTGCGGCGTCGCAGTCAGTCCGCTGCCAATTGCCCATACCGGTTCGTAGGCAATGACGATGTGATTGAAAGATGAAATTCCAACGATGTCGATAACCGCCTGGACTTGACGTTCAATGACCTGTTCGGTAATTGCCGATGCGCGCTCTGCCTGGGATTCGCCCACGCAAAGTATGGCGGTCAATCCGCCAGCCACGGCCGCCGCGACTTTTTGTGCAACCAACAAATCTGATTCGCCATAAATTGAACGCCGTTCCGAATGTCCGAGTATGACATATTGACAGCCACAATCTTTCAACATCGCCGCGGAAATCTGCCCGGTAAATGCGCCGTTTTCATTAATATCCATATCCTGCGCGCCCAATTGGCACGCGCTGCCTGCAATTGCGGATTCAACCACAGGCAGCAAGGTAAAGGGTGGACATAACAACACCTCCACGCCGCTTAATGTTTGCGCGCCAGCGGTAATTTCACGGCATAACGCCTGCGCCATAGCCTGGTCGCCATTCATTTTCCAGTTACCGGCAATTAAGGGTGTGCGCAATCAGGTTCTCCAAGCAATTAGATGAAATACGATTTTAAATATAGAGCTTCTGAACGATAGCCATCAATCATCATGCTGACACGAAATCGGGGGCGGGATATTACCGTTCAAAAGGTTATAAATCAAGGTTCAAGATACTTTAAGGTATAGTGAAATGGTCATAGCTAATTGTTCTATAAATGAAAAACAAGCATGTCATTTGTTGCCGAATTTCGGAGAATAAATTCAGGGCGATTCCACGGCTGTTTTGCCTTGATATCAAGGCTTGCGAAGTCGCTCGAATCACCAGCGTCTCTGGCCCGGCGACCAGCCGATTGTATACTCAAATCAGACAACACATCGCCGGGCAATGCGAGCGAAGGAGTCCGGCTACGCCGGACGGCATATTCCACTGGATTGCCCGGCCAATAATAATATGGGCCGGGCGATGACGACCCTTATTTGTCATTCTCGCCGGCAGGCGGGAAAAACCGCCCTCCCTGCCGTCATTCTCGCCGCAGGCGGGAATCCAGTTAAATATCTGTCACGCGTAGCGTGACTCTTTTTGGAGTCCGGCTTTGCCAGACACAAACCGGCGGCTTCGCCGCAAATGAGTCCGGCTACGCCGGACGGTTTAATAACTGGATTGCCCGGCCAATAATAATAATATGGGCCGGGCAATGACGAATTAAGGTAATAGAGCACGTTTTAGTGTCACGCTTTGCGTGACAATTATTTACCATTGTCCTCTCAAAAGGACTCATTGCCTTCCGATCCGCCATTGTCCCCCCAGCCCGTCATTCTCGCCGCAGGCGGGAATCCAGTTAAAATATGTCGTCCGGCGTAGCCGGACTCCTTTGAAAGAGTGTGAGTTTCGCTTCAATATGCGCCACGAAAATGGGTATCAATATCTGCTGAAATCTATCCGAAATCGACCGCTTAAAGTATCTTGAACCTAAATCAATCATACATCATGCTACTGGACGATGTTGCTGTTAAGGCGGGATGAATGCAGTTTTCTTGTGCCAATGAGCGCGAATGAGTTTATTATTCAATGGATAACGAATCAAGACAATGTCCAAAACCAGTCAGTCACATTTCGGCCTTCGCCAACTGGCGGAGCAGGTTCAAAAAAAAGAAATCAGCGTTGCAAGCCTGGTAACCCGGCGGCTGGGAAAAGCCAGCCAAAGCGAGAGTGTTTTTATTTCGCTTAATCACGATATCGTCGGTCAGGCGCAAGCCATTGACAAACTCATCGACCAGGCAATCCAATCCGGCAAGCCGTTATCGCCGTTGTCCGGGCTGCCGATCACGCTAAAGGATTTATTCGATGTGCGCGGGGAAATCACGCTCGCGGGCTCCAGAGTGTTGAAGAATATTGCCAAGCCAGCCGCTCAGGATTGCGCTGTCATTGCGCCGCTTCGTAATGCCGGCTTGCTTTTTCTCGGTCGCACAAACATGAGCGAGTTTGCATTTAGCGGCATGGGATTAAATCCCCACTATGGCAACCCGCAAAGTATCTGGGATCGGGCAACCGGCAGATTATCCGGCGGGTCATCTTCGGGCAGCGCGGTCAGTGTGGCCGAAGGTATCGTTGCCGCGAGCATGGGCTCGGACACCGCCGGGTCGTGCCGCATCCCGGCCGCGTTTAACGGCATCGTCGGCGTTAAACCGAGTTATGGACGCTATTCACTCGCCGGCGTGTATCCCTTGTCGCCGACCTCGGATGCGCCTGGGCCGTTGGCGGCAGACCTGGATAGTTGTTTCATTTTGGATCAAGTCATCACCGGCGCGTATTCCGGCGCCGGCGCGCTGCCCGAAGCGCAGCGACTTGAGCGCAGCAACTTGAGTTTGCTGGTGCCGGAGTCGGTGGTGCTGGAGGATTTGGATGATCGAGTCAAGGCGAGTTTTGAGCGCGCGTTAGGCTGGCTTGAACAGGCTGGAGCAGCAATAAAACACCGGCCGATGCCGGTGATTGATCGATGCATCGATATGTTTTTCAAACGCTCCATTGTCGGTTACGAAGCCTGGCAACATCATCAGTCCCTAATTCAACACTACGGAGACGAATACGATCCTTTCGTGCGTCAGCGGCTGGAAAATTCCCGGCAAGTTACTGAGCGCGAACAACAATCCCGCTACCGGGAAAAAGCCGGGTTGCAGCGCGACTTCAATCGCGTTATGCAACAGCAGCAGGGGGACGGATTGATCTACCCAACGGTCGCCTGTGTGCCGCCGACCATGGCCGAGGCCATGGCGCCGCCCAAAATGAACGGCAGCGCGAAAATAAATCTGCGTTGCCTGAGAAATACGGCTGCCGCTAATTATTTTAACGGCTGCTCCATCAGCCTGCCGTGCCACCGGCCGGGCGATGCGCCGGTCGGCTTGATGGTGTCGCTGAGTCATAATCAGGATGATTATTTGTATCGAGTCGCCGCGACAGTGGAAAAAATATTGAATGACAGACGAGTTAGCCGCGGCTGTTTGCCGTCAAATCCGGTCAGCGCATTACGGTATTGACACCGATTTCGGCGTCGCTTACAGGCCTCCGCGCGCACTGCATGTGAACAGGCGAGGTCGTACAGCGGCGTTCGAAATGCCTGGAATAATCAGAGATTGCTCAGATTTTTGCGCTGAACAATATCGGATAGAGGGAGGCAATTAATAACAGGGCGGCGCATACATTGAATACTTGTAGCCTGAATGGATCAGTTAAAAATCGCCGTAGTTGCGCGCCGATCAACACCCACGCGCTGGTTGACGGCAGCGTGACCGCGCCAAAAATCACGGCCACCATCGCCACATTAATCATTGAGTGGAACGATGGCGTATAAGCGCTGATCGCCGTTAACGCCACGGCCCAGGCCTTGGGGTTGACCCATTGAAACAACGCCGCTTGCAAAAATGTAAAGGGCTTGGCCTTGCTTTCCGAGCGCGTATCGTCATGTTCGAATGGCGCTGAGGTTGCGATCTTCCAAGCCAGATAAAAAAGATACGCGACGCTTAAAACTTTGAGTATCAAATAACTGAGCGGAAAAGCGTCGAATAGTTGTAGCAGCCCGACGCCCACCAGCATGACCATCACGGTAAATCCTATGGTTACGCCAAGGAGATGCGGGAGCGTGCGTTTAAAGCCGAAATTCGTTCCAGAAGCCAGCAACATTAAATTGTTCGGTCCCGGGGTAATTGATGAGACGAAAGCGAAAGCGATTAAGGCGGTAATAATTTCATTGTTCATGGTTTACAAAATAAACACTCGTGCTTCTAATCGGCAAATAATTTTAGGTTCAAGATACTTTAAGGTATAGTGAAATGGTCACAACTAATTGTTCTATAAATGAAAAACAAGCATGTCATTCGCTGCCGAATTTCGGGGAATAAATTCAGGGCGAGTCCACGGCTGTTTTGCCTTGATAAGGAGTCCGGCTACGCCGGACGACATATTCCACTGGATTGCCCGGCCAATAATAATATGGGCCGGGCAATGACGACCCTTATTTGTCATTCTCGCCGGCAGGCGGGAATCCAGAGTGGCGGCGTTAGCCGCCGGTAGTGTCACGCTTTGCGTGACACTTATTTACCATAGGCGTCTCAAAGAGAGTCACACTTTGCGATTCACCATTGTCTCCCCAACCCGTCATTGCCCGGCTTGTTCCGGGCAATCCAGTTATTAAACCGTCCGGCGTAGCCGGACTCCTTTGAAAGAGTGTGAGTTTCGCTTCAATATGCGCCACGAAAATAGGTGTCAATATCTGCTAAAATCTATCCGAAATCGACCGCTTAAAGTATCTTGAACCAAATTTTATTAACTCACTCTATCCGTTGGGGGATTTTTTAAACAAGTCAGTCTGGTTGGCCCAGTACTTTTGGCTCAGCGCTAAAAATAATATTGTGGACAATCCGGCAGCGCCGAATAGCATGCACATCACCATAATTTGGTAACGCGCGGCAATCAGCGGAGACACCCCGGACAGTATTTGCCCGGTCATCATGCCGGGCAAGGCGACCAGCCCGACGGCAAACAATGAATTGATCATGGGAATCAGCGCCGTGTGTAATGCCGCATTGCGAGCAATGCGATAATCCGCACTCGATTTTAATTCGATAATCAAACGATCCGCCGCCAGACTGACGCCATTCATGCTGTTGGAGAAAATCATGCCGGCCAGCGGGATTAGGGTGTTGGCGCGAAACCAGGGGTCTGTCTCAAGCACGATCTGCGTCACCAGCGCCAGGGCGACACCCCCGCCAATCGCAATTGAAACCAATGCGGTTAGATAAAGAGCGGTTCGGTGTCGGGTCACGGTGCGCAGCGATATCCAACTGGAGATCGCCACCATAGCGAGCAATAGTATCAGCACAATCCAAGCTTGGTCGGCATTGAAAATCCACAGTAAAAAATACCCGACCAATAATAGTTGCACCAGCATGCGGACAAACGCATACACCACCGAGCCGATTTTCAGTTGCCACCAATAAAACAGGGCGATGACCAGCAAAGCCGGCATGAAGGCGACCGCCAGATGGCTGAGCGGGATAATCGAAATTACGGCGGCGTCACGCATGAATTTGTGACAGTATTTGTTCGCGACTGGCTTGCGGTTTCCGGTAATGCAGGCTGATCGCGTTTTGCGCGAACCATGCGCACAGCGGCGCCAGCGCCGGGTTATCCAGTTTGTTTCGCAATAATCCAAGCACGCGGGCCAAATGACCCAAATAGCGCGGCTTGTTGTCACGCAACCATAACCGCATAAATATTCCGGCGACTTTGCAATGACGCTGGGCGCCCCAGACCATGCAGTGATGATTAAATGCTTGACGATTTATTTTTGGGCGTTGATTAAAATAGGTCTCTAAAATTTGGACGTATAAATTGGCATCGATGTCCCTGCGGGCATCTTCCAGCAGCGACACAACGTCATACGCCGGCGAGCCGATAACCGCGTCTTGATAATCGAGCAATGCACACTGATTATCCACCAGCATAAGATTGTCCGCATGATAATCCCGCAGCACCAAGGTGGATTCGATGTTTGGCAAATTGTTATAGATTGTCTTCCAGGCGGCAATGTAATGCGCTTGTCGCTGCTGATTGCCTGCCCTCGGTTCACCTGATTCGCCAATCACGGCGGGCAGATACCACTTTGTAAACAAACAGGCTTCATCGATCAAGCGCTCAAAATCGTAGTGGCCGACATTAATGTTTATGGCGTTGGGGCTGCTGTGTAATTGAGCCAAAGCAGTGATCGCTTTTTTATACAACGGCAATGCTTGTCGGCCCGCGTTTAACAGTGCAGTAAAGGTTTCGGTTCCCAGATCTTCCAGAATAATGAATCCGTTGCGGGTATCGTGGGAAAATATTTGTGGAACCCGCAGTCCGAGCCGTTGAAGATGATCGGTAACATTTAAAAATGGCTGGATATTTTCATGTTCGGGAGGGGCATCCATTAACATCGCGGTTTTGCCGCCCGCGGTTTTATCGGCATGAACCAATCGAAAATACTGCCGAAAAGAGGCGTCTGAAAACAGCGGCAATAATTCTGCGCCACTCCCATCCCCACCCCATTGGTGTTTGCTCACAAATTCCTTTCTTGAATTTTCTCGCTGTTTCATAATTAAAGTGGCATAACTCAAGCCTGAAGACTGCCAATAATAAAATTAGGTTCAAGATACTTTAAGCGGTGATTTCGGATAGATTTTAGCAGATATTGACACCTATTTTCGTGGCGCATATTGAAGCGAAACTCACACTCTTTGAAAGGAGTCCGGCTACGCCGGACGACATATTTAACTGGATTCCCGCCTGCGGCGAGAATGACGGGCTGGGGGGACAATGGTGAATCGGAAGGCAATAAGTCCTTTTGGGAGGGCAATGATAAATAATTGTCACGCAAAGCGTGACATTAAAACGTGCTCTATTACCTTAATTCGTCATCGCCTTCCGATTCACCATTATCTCCCAATCCGTCATTGCCCGGCAAATAAGGGTCGTCATTGCCCGGCTTGTTCCGGGCAATCCAGTTATTAAACCGTTCGGCGTAGCCGCCGGTTTGTGTCTGGCAAAGCCGGATGCCAAAAGGAGTCACGCTACGCGTGACAGATATTTAACTGGATTCCCGCCTTCGGCGAGAATGACGGCAGGGAGGCGGTTTTTTCCGCCTGCCGGCGAGAATGACAAATAAGAGTCGTCATTGCCCGGCCCATATTATTATTGGCCGGGCAAACCAGTGGAATATGCCGTCCGGCGTAGCCGGACTCCTTTGCTTTGATGCCGCGCTGTTCGATGCGAGAATGACGGCTGAGAGGGCGGTGCTAAAACACCGCTGGAAAGGAACAAAACGGGCAGTGAATTAGTGAGCACATACGCTCGCATTGCCCGGCCATGTGTTGTCTGATTTGAGTATACAATCGGCTGGTCGCTGGGCCAGAGACGCCGGTGATTTGAGCGACTTTGCAAGCCTCGATATCAAGGCAAAACAGCCGTGGAATCGCCCTGAATTTATTCTCCGAAATTCGGCAACGAAAACCATAAAAAATGTATCTTCGATTTTTTCACCGACCGTGGGAACTTAACTCGGCGCGAGTCAATCGGTGCATGACCGGGTGAGAATCTCGTGACCACTATCGGTGACCAGTATGGTGTGCTCCCATTGCGCGGAAAGGCTGCGGTCTTTGGTGACCACAGTCCAGTTATCCTTAAGCAGTCGGGTCTCTTTGTTGCCGGCATTGACCATGGGCTCGATGGTGAAGGTCATGCCCGATTTTATTGCCAGCCCGGTGCCAGGGGTGCCGTAGTGCAAAACCTGCGGGTCTTCATGGAACACCCGGCCGATGCCGTGACCGCAGTATTCGCGCACCACGGAGAAGCCGTTGCTTTCGGCATGTTGCTGAATCACGTGCCCAATATCACCAAGCTGCGCGCCGGGCTTGACCAGTTCAATGCCTTTGTGCATACATTCAAAACTGATTGCGCTCAGCCGTTGCGCCCGAATAGAGGGTTCGCCAACATAGAACATGCGACTGGTGTCGCCATGAAACTCATCCTTGATCACGGTAATGTCAATATTGATAATATCCCCGTTTTTCAAGACTTTGTCGGACGGGATGCCATGGCAAATCACATGATTGACCGAGGTGCAAATTGATTTGGGGAAGCCGCGGTAATTTAGCGGCGCCGGGATGGCATGCTGCTGGTTGACGATGTAATCATGGCAGATGGCATTGAGCCGATCGGTGGAAACACCGGCTTTGACTTCCCCCTGAATCATGTCAAGCACCTGGGCGGCAAGCCGTCCGGCGACGCGCATTTTTTCAATTTCTTCCTGGTTTTTGATGGTTACCGGCATTTTTTATCATAATTATGCGAAAAAGAACGGCTATGCTCCCAAATTACGCTTTTTTCTTCAACTCTTTTTGGTAGAATCCGCCACCCTGATGCCGATGCTCTAACCATAAATAGCGTATCGGCATTAATTCGCACACGGCAATTATGTTCGCCTGGGTGCCGGCAAAGCCAGCTTCGTTAATGGTACAGCAATGAAGCCGATATTTGCAGGTTGGCGAACAGTCACCGTGGAGGCTCAACCCACGACACGATAAACATTACGCATGACAGAGATTACCATGCGCCAGTTGCTACAAGCTGGCGCGCACTTCGGCCACCAGACGCGTTACTGGTCGCCCTCCATGGCGCCCTATATTTTTGGCGACCGCAATAAAATCCATATTATAAACCTGGATAAGACATTGCCGATGTTGAACGAGGCCATGAACTACCTCGGCTCAATTGCGAATCAACGCGGCCATGTGCTTTTTGTCGGCACTAAACGCCAGGCCGGAAAAATCGTCAGAGAGCAGGCCATCCGTTGCCAGTCGCCCTATGTGGATCACCGCTGGCTGGGCGGCATGCTGACTAACTTCAAGACCGTGAAGAATTCGATTGTTCGACTGAAGGAGCTTGAGCAGCGTATCGCCTCCAATGCGACCGCGCGATTAAGCAAGAAAGAAGGATTGTCCCTGCAGCGGGAGTGCGCCAAACTGGACCGGACGCTTTCTGGCATAAAAAACATGAACGGCCTGCCAGACGTTTTGTTTGTAATCGATGTTGAGCATGAATATATCGCGGTGGCTGAAGCCAATAAACTGGGTATTCCAGTCGTTGCGGTGGTTGATTCCAACTGCTCGATAAAAGGCGTGGACTATGTGATCCCCGGCAACGATGACTCCTCCAAGGCGATCACGTTGTATTTCGAAGCGGCTGCGGATGCAATTATTGAAGCCCGCGCCGCCGCCAAAAGCATGGACCTCGCCGCGGGTGATGACGAATACGTTGAAGTTGATGATTTGAATCAGATTGTGACCACGGGCGCAGCCAAGGTTGTGGTAAAGAAGTCGGTTGCCAAACGACCCGCAACCGGAGAACACGCCGCCGCGGCTGAGGCGGAACCTGCCGCGCCAGAGGAAAAATCCGAAGTCAAAAAAGCGGCCGGAAAGAAAGTCACCACAAAGAAAGTGGTCAGGAAAAAAGTGACCAAGAAGAAAGCGACCAAAAATAAAGCGGCAAAAAATAAAGCGGGGGCAAAAGACGCCGATAAAGAAAAAACACCCGGGGGAAAAACACCCGAGAAAAAATCGGCCAAGAAAAAATCGGCCAAGAAAAAACCCGCCAAGAAAAAACCCGCCTAGATCGAAGCCGACCAGGTTTTTTTGAAAACAAATCGTGTCCGACGGATAGACCAAACAACGCATTATCAAGAGCCTGACTAAATGGCAATTACCGCGGCAATGATTAAGGAACTGCGCCAACGCACCGGCGCGGGCATGATGGATTGCAAAAAAGCATTGACCGAAGCGCATGTTGATATGGGCAAGGTTGATATGGGCAATGTTGATATGGCCGATGTTGATATGGGCAAGGTGATGGCGTTGGCGATAGAAAATTTGCGTAAACAAGGGGCTGCTGTGGCGCACAAAAAATCGGCACGCATTGCCGCCGAAGGCGTGATTGTTTCCGCACATGACCCATCCGCCAGTGTATTGGTGGAAGTCAACAGCGAGACCGATTTTGTGGCCAAAGACATCTCTTTTCAAAGTTTTTCCAAAGGCGTGGCTCAGGCGGTTTTGATCAACGCGCCGGCTGACAACGCGCCGGACAATGCCACGGACAATGAGTGGCTGGCTTCCATCAATCTCGAAAACGGGCAGTCGGTGGAGGCCGCGCGACAGGCGTTAATTGCCAAAGTCGGGGAAAACATTCGCGTCCGGCGATGCGCTCGGTTTGACGCGCAAGACGGCGTGGTCGGATGTTACTTGCATGGCTCGAAAATCGGCGTGCTGGTCAAACTAAGCGGCGGCACTGAAGAGGGCATTAAGGCCGACGTTAAGGCCGACGTTAAGGCCAGCGTTAAGGCCAGCGTTAAGGAGTTGAGCCGTGATATCGCTATGCACATCGCCGCCAGCAGGCCATTGTGTATTTCCGAACAAGAGATGGATGGTCGGGTGCTTAATAAAGAAAAGGAAATTTTTATTGTGCAGGCTGAAGCAAGCGGAAAACCGGCAGACATCATAGCGAAAATGGTGGGTGGTCGAGTAAAGAAATTCCTGAAGGAAAATACGTTGCTTGGGCAGCCTTTCGTAAAAAATGCCGATCAAACTGTTGGCGACTTGATAGTGGATGCGGGCGTGAGCATAACCCAAATGGTGCGGTTCGAGGTTGGCGAAGGCATTGAAAAGCGCACCGATGACTTCGTCGCGGAAGTCATTGCCCAAGCAATGGACTAGAGCAATGGACTAGAGCCATGAACTAGAGCCATGAACTAGCCCGCGGACAACGCTCGCCTGTCATCGCTAACGGCGGGCGTCCGTGGCCGAGGCCCGTATTTAGTTTCTGTTACTATATCCCTTGCCGACCGTTATCGTTTTCATGAAAAGAATCACCCGCCATAAGCGTTTTTAGTCATGTTGAATGAAATTAAAAAAGATGCCGAACAACGAATGCACAAAACCGTGGATTCGACTCGGGACGACATGGCTCGAATTCGCACCGGGCGCGCCACCACTGCGCTGTTGGACCATTTGTCAGTGGACTACTATGGCACAGCGACGCCGATAAACCAGATTGCCACCGTAGCCGTTGCGGATGCGAGGACACTGAGCGTGCGGCCGTGGGAAAAACAAATGCTGCCGGTGATTGAAAAAGCAATTCTGGAGTCGAATCTGGGACTGAATCCGGTGACTGCGGGCGAGAGCATGAGAATTCCATTGCCGCCGATGACCGAACAGCGTCGCATTGAACTCGCCAAGGTGGTCAAGCGCGAGGGCGAGAATGGCAAGGTTGCGATCAGAAATATTCGTCGGGACGCCATCCATGCCGCTCGGGAGTTGTTAAAGGAAAAGGAAATTTCCGAAGATCAGGAAAAACGCTCGGAAACCGAGATGCAGGCATTAACCGATAAGTATGTTGGGATAATCGATAGCGTGGTTACGGAAAAAGAAAAAGAAGTCATGGACGTTTAGATTATTCGCCAAACCAAAAACCTGACAAAAATACCGCGCCTGCAAATTACTCCACCGTGTCTGCGCCAGATCCAGTCGAAAACGAGGCAAATACGCCGCGCCACATCGCGGTAATCATGGATGGCAATGGGCGTTGGGCGAAACAACGGGGATTGCCCCGAGTCGCCGGACACCGCCAAGGCGTTGAGATCATAAAAAGCATGGTGCAAACCTGCGGTCAATGCGGAATTCCCTATTTAACCCTGTTCGCATTCAGCCGTGAAAACTGGAGGCGCCCATCCGCCGAGGTAACGCTGTTGCTTGAGCTGTTAGCGTCAACGCTGGAAAACGAACTGCCTGGTTTGCATGAGCACGGAATCAGATTGCGCATGATTGGAGATTTGAGCAGATTTCCGCAACGCTTGCAGCGCGCCATCGCCGATGCCGATGAACTTACGCGTAATAATAAAGCGCTAAATCTTACCCTCGCCATCAATTATGGCGGTAAATGGGACCTGCTGGAAGCGTGCAAATCCATAGTGGCGTTGGTTGAGCAGGGACGGATTGCATCCGCATCAATCACCCCTGAGCTGATCGAATCGCAGTTATGCACGCATGAACTTCCAGAACCGGATTTTTTTATTCGCACCGGCGGCGAACAAAGAATAAGCAATTTTTTGTTATGGCAACTCGCCTATACCGAGTTGTACTTTACCCCGGTTTATTGGCCTGATTTTAATCAAGATTGTTTTGACCAGGCGTTGCAAACTTTTGCGAATCGGCAACGGCGTTTTGGCAAGACTAGCGGACAAATCAAGCAACTGGAATAATGTGGGTTCGCATTATTACTGTCCTGGTGTTGGCCCCGGTGGTTATTGCGCTGACCCTGATTCTGCCAACCCGCTGGTTCAGCGTGGTGCTTTTGGCGGTGGCGCTGATGGGATTATATGAATGGAATCGGCTGACCATTAAATCCTCAGGAGTATTTTCAATCGCCGCCATCGGCTTGGCGGCCGCAACCTGGTGGTTGGTTTCCCAACCTCAATTATTGTTGGCGATATGCGCGCTGGCCGCCTTGTTTTGGGCTTATCAAATTTATGCCTTGCAACAATTCGAGCAACGATTTAATCGGTCGCAACTGCCCGCTTCGGCGCCTGATATGACACCGGGTTCGAAGTGTGCATTTTCCTGGGGCGTATTTTGTTTGCTCGGCGCCTGGGCCGCGCTGGTTCTGCTCCATCAGCAAGCTGAACAGGGGCCAATTGCAACCATAGCGCTATTGGTCATGGTCTGGGCCGCCGACAGTTTTGCGTATTTCACCGGCAAGGCTTTCGGCCGCCATCCGCTGGCGCCCGGTTTAAGCCCGAATAAAACCGTGGAAGGCGTCATTGGCGGCTTGTTTGGTGCGGCTTTGGCGGCCGGCTTGGGGTTTTTTATCATTGATTTTTCTCAGGATTTTTCAGTCATGATGTTGTTGGTTTGGATAGCGTCAGGGTTATGCGCCGCGCTCTTTAGCGTGGCCGGAGATCTGTACGAAAGTCGGCTGAAACGACTCGCAGGCGTTAAGGATAGCGGTCATTTATTGCCCGGGCACGGCGGTGTCTTGGATCGAATTGACGGCGTGATCGCGGCCACGCCGGTCTTTGTGACGCTGGTTTTTATGACGCCGGTTTTTGTGATGCCGGGGACCTGGCCGCTATGACTACCGCTATGACCACCGCCAAGACCACTGGAGTCACATTATTGGGGTCCACCGGCTCCATTGGGATAAACACCCTGGAAGTAATCGCGCGGCACCCGGATAAATACCATGTTTGCGCGCTGGCGGCGAATACCAATGTGGCGATGATGTTCGCGCAATGCCAGAAATTCCAGCCCGAAAAAGTCGTGATGGCGGATGCCAAGTGCGCGCGCAAGTTGCAAATAAAAATCAAACAAGCCGGCATCAAGATTGATGTGGAAAGCGGACAACAGGCGCTCTGTTCAATTGCCGGCCAACTTGGCGAAACAATAGTATGCGCTATAGTCGGGGCGGCCGGATTGATGTCGACCATCGCCGCGGTAAAGTCGGGCAACAAGGTTTTGATCGCCAATAAGGAGCCGTTGGTGATGTTAGGCGAATATATCGTGCGCCTGGCGCGCGACAATGCGGCCTGCCTGCTGCCGCTGGACAGCGAGCACAACGCCATCTTTCAATGCCTGCCGCAACCCGGTTTGGCGCATCGCAACGACAATGACAATGACAATGCCAATGCAATGGTCACCGACGACCAAGGCATTAAAAAAATACTGTTGACCGGCTCCGGCGGGCCGTTGTTGCGGTTGCCGCTGAATCAACTATCATCAGTCACGCCGGACCAGGCCTGCGCTCACCCAAACTGGCAAATGGGGCGAAAGATTTCCGTGGATTCGGCGACCATGATGAACAAAGGATTGGAGTTGATCGAGGCTTGCGCCTTGTTCGGCGTGTCCGAAAACATGATCGAAATTGTGGTTCATCCGCAAAGCGTGGTTCATTCCATGGTGGAATACATCGACGGCTCCATCATCGCGCAACTGAGCCGCCCCGACATGCGGATTCCCATTGCCAGCGCTTTGGCATGGCCGCATAGAATAGTGTCCGGCGCCGCCGCGCTGAGTTTGCAGGAAGTAGCCCGCCTGGATTTCGAGGCGCCGGATGACGCTCGCTTTCCGGCCTTGAGATTGGCTCAAAATGCAGCACAAAGCGGCGGCACGCTGCCTGCGATTATGAATGCCGCCAATGAGGTGGCGGTGGACGCATTTTTGAATGGACAGATATCGTTTGATAAAATCGCGCGCTTGGTTGAGCGTACAATGGAGCGATCAAATAGTGATAACGCAAACGATCTGGACACGGTATTGGCCGCTGACCGCGAGGCGCGGATGGAATGCGCGCGGTTGCTCGCCGCTGTTGATGGGGCGGGTTAATGCCCAAGCAACTGGCTCAGAAATAGTTTCGCGCGGTCGGTTTGCGGGTTGTTGAAGAATATTTCGGGCGCGGCGACTTCGACGATTTCGCCTGCATCCATAAACACGATGCGGTCGGCAACCTTGCGCGCGAATCCCATCTCATGGGTGACGCAGATCATGGTCATGCCGCCCTCGGCCAGCTCGATGATCACATCGAGGATGCCCGCTATCATCTCCGGGTCAAGCGCCGAGGTCGGCTCGTCAAACAGCATGATTTTCGGTTTCATGCAAAGCGCCCGGGCAATCGCCACCCGCTGCTGCTGGCCGCCGGACAATTGCGCCGGATACTTGTCGGCTTGCTCGCTGATCTGCACGCGCCGCAGGTAGTGCATCGCCAGTTCGGTGGCATCGCTGTTCGCCAGCCTGCGGCTTCGAACCGGCCCGAGGGTGAGATTTTCGATGACCGTCTTATGCGGAAACAAGTTGAAACTCTGGAACACCATGCCGACATCGCAGCGGATATCCTTGAGGTTCTTCATCTTCGGCGTAACCTCGCGGCCCGCGATTTTAATCGTGCCGGCCTGATGGGCTTCGAGTTGATTGATACAACGAATCATGGTGGATTTCCCGGAACCGGACGGCCCGCAGACCACGACTTTCTCGCCCGTTGAAACGCTCAGATTGATGTTAAACAGCGCGTTGAATTCACCGTACCATTTGCACAGGCCGGTGATTTCAACGAGTGGCGTCGCTGGTCTTTTCGCCGCCAGGCATCGTTGTGGTGCGTTGCTCAATCGGTCACGCATTATCTATGCGCTCCCTCATTCGCGCCTTCCACGCCTTGCCTGATGACAAAAATCCTGCGCTCATTCATCGCTGGTCTTTTCGCCGCCAGGCATCGTTGTGGTGCGTTGCTCAATCGGTCACGCATTATCTATGCGCTCCCTCATTCGCGCCTTCCACGCCTTGCCTGACGACAAAAATCCTGCGCTCATTCATCGCTGGTCTTTTCGCCGCCAGGCATCGTTGTGGTGCGTTGCTCAATCGGTCACGCATTATCTATGCGCTCCCTCATTCGCGCCTTCCACGCCTTGCCTGACGACAAAAATCCTGCGCTCATTCATCGCTTGCCTAACACAAAAATGCATCGCTCATCGTCGCTGGTCTTTTCGCTGCCAGGCATCGTTGTGGTTGCTCAATCGGTCGCTCAGTATCACTCATGACTCCGCTTGGCGCGCCGCTCAAGGCGAGCGAACCCTATCGCAAAGCTGTAGCACAGCACGAAATACATTGCGCCGACCAGTATCCACGTTTCAAATACCTTGGTAGTGGTGGCCGCGACTTCGGTGGCGACAAAGGTAAGCTCTTGGATGGAAATAAGGGATACGATGGAGGAATCCTTGATTAAGGTGATGAACTGGCCAGCCAGCGGCGGCAGGATTTTACGCACCGCTTGGGGGAGAATAACATCCCGCAGCACGTTAAAATGCGAAAGGCCGGTAGCCCTGGCCGCTTCCCATTGCCCTTTGGGGATAGACTGGATGCCGGCGCGCACAATTTCGGTGATATAAGCGCCTTCAAATAAAGAAAGGCATATCATGCCGGCCAGGAAGTTGGATAAAAGTGCCGCATCCCCAAACAAGAAAGTGAACACTGGGTTGGATACCAACGGGCTGTCTGTATTGATGTTGTCCACGCCAATCGCCGGAAAGAGTTGACTGGAGACGAAAAAATAGAAAATAAAAATGAACACAACCGGCGGCATATTGCGGATCAGTTCAACGTAACATCTGCTGATAATTCGCAGACTCAGGTTTTGGCTGGTGCGGCAATAACCCATAACGACGCCGAGCACGGTGGCAAACAGCGTTGCCCAGATAGCCAGGCGCAAGGTGGTGGCAAGCCCGCGCAGAATGATATTGGGCAGCCAGGAATCGGTTGCCTGGTCATAGCGCACCACGAACGCCAACACCTGCGGCCAATCCCAGTGATACACCAGCACATCGTTGACGCGATAGACGGCGTACAAGACGAACGCCGCCGCTATGCCGAAAATCAGGTAGTCGGCTAATTTCAGATGCCGTTTGGGCGGCGGCGGAGGCGCTTGCCTAGCGCGCAAAAATGCGTCGCTTATCATTGCCGCTGCGGCGTTGTCATCGTGTCGTTGCCAACGCCGCGGCGGTTATTGATTGGGCGCGACCGAGCCTTTCCATGCGGACTGATCCCTGAACCAGAAATCGTGACGGTTTTGCAGCCAGCCATTGCTGGTGTTAACCGTAATCCAGTTGCTGAAAAAATTCAGCGCGTCCGGGTCGCCTTTTCTAAGCGCAAAGGCTTCGTCCCCCATGGTCAGGTTTTCATTTCCGAAGGGCATGAAAATCTTGTCGGGATAGGCCTGCGCCCAGAACCGCGGCGTCGGCTCGGATGAAAGCATCGCATGGGCATTGCCGTTCACGACTTCCTGGAACGCCTGCGCGTCATCGTCAAAGCGACGAACCGAAGCCTTTGGAAACATATCCAGCGCCACTTTGCACGGCGTCGCGCCACGCCGGCAAGTGATGGTTACCTGCGACGAGTTGAAATCATCCTTGGTGGTGAAGCCGCCCGCTAACTTCTTGCTGGCGGCCATCTGCTGGCCGGAATGTGCATACGGGGCGGTGAAGTTGACCGTGAGATTTCGTTGCGGGGTGATGGACATGCCGCCGATGATGAGGTCAAACTTTTTTGCGAGCAGCGCGGGAATAATTCCGCTCCAGGCAGTCGGAATGAATTCAATCGCGACGCCGATATCCTTCGCCACCTGGGTCGCGACATCAATTTCAAAGCCGATCAACTCGCCGTTCACATCGCGCATCGCCCACGGCACAAAAGTGGACATGCCTACGCGCAGTTTGCCGCGCTTTTGAATTTCCTCCAGCAAGCCGTCGGCTGAGGCAACGCCGATGCCGGCGCCTAAACCTGCAACTGCCAATACGCCGGCTAGAACCAATGTTTTAAGTTTCCGTAAAGTTTTCATGAGTTATCTCCTAGTGCTAAATTGTGGGGCTAAATTTTGGGGCTAAATTTCACGGTGACTACGATTCAATCTTCGTTCAAACAAACTCACTGCCGTCGACAGGGAGATGGTCAGCACAAGATACATGCCGGCCACGACCAGCCAAACCTCGAACGCCATGAAGGTGTCTGAAATGATGTTCAGCGCGGCGGTGGTGAGCTCGGTTACCGCGATGACGCTGACAATGGCGGAATGCTTGATCAGCGAAACCAGCAGGCCGGTCAGCGGCGGCAGGATCAGTGGCATCGACTGGGGAATAATAACATACCGAAACTTGTCCGTGGTCGACAGCCCGATGGCGTCTGACGCTTCATATTGCGCTTTGTCCACGCCCTGGATGCCGCCGCGGATAATCTCCGCGGCGAACGAGCCTTCAAAAAACGACAAGCACAGCACGCCCGACCAGAAGCGGTCAATTCCAAAAATCGGGCTTAGCACAAAATAGAACAGGAATAGCTGCACCAGCAACGGCGTGTTGCGAATGGCCTCGAGATACCAGGTGGCGATGCGCTCGCTGGCAATGGAGTCGGACAAGCGCGCAAATGCGGTAACAGATCCTATCATTATCGCCACAACACCGCTGACTATTGCCAACTTGATGGTTTGAATGAGACCCCACACCAGCGGTCCCCATATCACTTCTCCATCAATCACCCGATAAAAGAAAGGCGGCAGCCGATACCATTGCCAGTTGTACTCCATCGCCAGCGCGCCACGCCAAACCAGCCATCCAAGCAGCAAAAAGACCAGCATGGCTTGGGCGATGTTCCACCCGATATGAAGCAGGCGGCCAACATCAAGGCTTTCGGGCGGTCGGCGCCGACGCATCTTTACTGCGCTCGGTATTGCGCCCGGTTTCGGCAATGACTCGGCGCCGTGCGCGCCAGACTCCAGATCGAATCGGGCTGCATATTTCTATCGCATAGATATAATTCAACATACGACATGCCTATAATATACCTGAATTCAAGTATTCAAGTATTCAAGTATTCAAGTTCAAGTATCAGGGCATTTGATTAAAACTAATTTCAATGGTCGCTTTCACGCCAGCATCAAAATCTTGTGGTGAGATGACAACTTGCCAACTTCCCACGGATATTATCGATATTCTCGCCGACATTATCGTTGATAGACGCGGCAGCGAGCCCCAGTCTTATATGCAGACCACGGCAATGCTGGGCTATATCAAACCCAATCAAGCCTATGCCGCCGACCAACGGGGGTTTACGCCCAGCGATAAAGATTCGGCACACCCGCAACCGTTGCACGACGCTGACAATATTCCTTCGCGTTTATCTTTCCAGGGTCAATGGCGACAAAATTTTGCGCGCCAACCGGTAGAGGGAAACATCCTCGGCGGCAACGATAGTCTGGTGGTTGAAAATAATTTCCTTGAAATTCCAGTGGCGGAGACGACTCCTGAAAACCTGGGCTATTATCGGGCTTCGTTATTCAAGAACGGCGACCCTTTTGTGTTTGAATGTTGCAAAAACCTCCCAGTGTCCGAAATGCACATCGGTGAATCATATGTTGCCGGATATATCATGGATCCGCTTGCAGGCGGCGGCGTGTATCTGGAACATCATAATACGCCCCACTTTCACATGCCCAAAAATGCGGATGCTGGCGGGTATCTTGTTTTAGGCAAACGGCGGGATGATGACTATCAGGTGTCGGCTTTCAAAATTCCTTTCGGCTACGGAATTTATACGGCTCCGCATATCCTCCACAACGATTGCTTTCTTACTGGAAAATACAACGTCGTTTATAACGTGGCCGAAAATTACGCTACCGCAATCCTTAAAACCAAACAAGATGAGATAGTCAACGTCGCTATAAAAGCCGGCACTATAAAATCCGGCGCTATAAAAGCCAGCGCCATAAATGCGCGGCAAGCGTAGTCGCGGATTGTCTATGGCGGATAAAAGGGAAGCGAGTGATAGCGCGATGGCGGGCCGGGGTATAGGCCGGGGCATAGGTCGGGGTATAATGCGGCGCAGCGGATCTTGATCACACGCACAAAAAGCACGGCACAAAAAGCACGGCACAAAAACACGGTAAAAAAGCATGAATGATTTTGGTTACAGTGTATTGGGGTTTTTACTCGCCATCGCCATTTTAGTTGCGGTGCATGAGTATGGGCATTTTTGGGTGGCGCGCAAACTGGGCGTCAAGGTGCTGAAGTTTTCCATAGGATTTGGCAAGTCGCTATTCAAGTGGCGCAGAAAAAACGACCCCACGGAGTATTCCATCGGCATTATTCCGTTAGGGGGATTCGTGAAAATGCTGGATGAACGCGAGGGTGATGTTGCGCCGGAAGAAATCCATCAGGCGTTCAATAGAAAATCGCTGGCGGTGCGCAGCGCCATTGTTGCGGCCGGGCCGGGGTTTAATTTCCTGTTTGCGATATTTGCGATTTGGCTGGTATTTGTCGGCGGCAGCGCGGACATTGAACCGATTGTAGGGCAGGTCGTTGAAAAATCGATTGCGGAAAATGCCGGGTTCAAGGCCGGCGATGTCATGCTTCAGTTGGATGGCAAGGCGGTAAAAACCTGGGGGCAACATCAGTTTTATATGCTGCACCAGGCCATGAAGGGCAACCCGCTGGAATTTTCCGTCGCCAACCCGGCGTACGGCAGTCGAACCATAACGATTGATTTTGGCGGCCCGAATGGCATTGATCAGCAAACCGTTGTCGGGCAGCCGATTACTTCGCTAATAGGCATCTGGCCGCCTGCGCCCGCTGCCAAAGTGAGCCGGGTGGTGGAAAATTCACCGGCTGAGCAAGCCGGACTGGTCGCGGAGGATGAAATTTTGGCGATTGACGGCGTCATCGTGCGCGACTGGATTGACATGGCACGGCAAATTTCCAACAAGCCGGGCGCGACGTTGCGGCTGACTATCTTGCGGCAGCAGCAACAAAGGGATGTTTCACTGGTTGCCAATTCAGTCACCGTTGATGGAAAACAATATGGCCGCATCGGGTTGTATCGGCCGCGCTTGGAGAACACGACCTTGCGATTCGGCCCGCTTGAATCCATCTGGCAGTCGATCGACTACAATTGGAGAACCACGGCCATCACCCTGCGCTCGTTAGGGCGCATGCTGAGCGCAAAAATGTCATCGGAAAATCTCGCCGGCCCCATTACCATCGCCAGGCTGGCCGGGCAAACAGTGCAATCCGGGTATGCCGATTTTTTAAAATTCCTGGCAATCATCAGCGTCAGCCTGGGCTTGTTAAATTTATTGCCCATCCCGATTCTTGATGGCGGCCACTTGTTGTATTTTTTGATTGAAGCAATCACCGGCAAGGCGCCATCGGAAAAAATCATGATGTGGGGTCAGCAAATCGGCATCGCCATGATCCTGATGCTGATGGTGTTGGCGTTCTATAACGACATTGCGCGCCTGCTGTGATGGTTCTGCTGTGATGATTCTGCCGCGCCGATGTTTTTTGCGTGGCATTCGGGTATCATCCGCAGGTTGTCGCCCCAAAAATAATAATGCCAATAATCATGCCAATAATGCTGCCAAAATAATGCTGCCGCAATAATGATGCATCCCTAAGAGCACAAGTCGAACCAACCACATCCACCATGAAAAAAATCACGCTGATCGTTTTCCTCCTCGCGGCCGCCGCGCAGTTTGCAGTGACGCAATTCGCCTTTGCGATCACCCCGTTCACAATCACCGACATCCGGGTCGAGGGCTTGGAAAGACTGGAAGCGGGCACGGTGTTTAATTATCTGCCGTTGAAAGTCGGCGATGAAGTGAACGATGAAGAGACGCGGCTGAGCATAAAAGAGTTGTTCAAGACCGGGTTTTTCAAGGAAGTGTCGCTCGGCCAGGACGGCACGGTGCTGGTGGTCACCGTGGTCGAGCGCCCGTCCATCGCCAGCATCACTTTTAAGGGCAACGACAAATTAAAAGACGACGCATTGAAACAGGGCTTGGAGCAGGCGGGGATGGTGGAGGGCAGGATTTTTAATAGCGCAAATTTGGAGCGGGTCGAACAGGAGATCAAAAACTCGTACTTGTCCATGGGGCGTTATTCGGCAACCGTGCAGGCGACCATCGAAGAGCTCGATCAAAATCGCGTGGCAATCACGATGAATATCAACGAAGGCCGAGTCGCGCGCATCAAGAAAATCAACATTATTGGCGCCGAGACGGTGTCGGTCAAGAAGATAAAGGATGAAATGCAACTCAAGGAAAAGCGCGGGTTGCGGCTGTTTTCCCGCCGCGATCAGTATTCCAAGCAAAAACTCGAAGCGGACATTGAAAGCATCCGCAGTTATTACTTGAATCGCGGCTACCACGAGTTTGAACTTGTCTCGTCCAATGTTGAGATCAGCCCGAACAAGCAGAATATTTTCATCGGCATCGTCATCAACGAAGGCGCGCTTTACACCTTCGGCGAGACCGTGATCGAAGGCGTGGACCAGGAGCAGGCGGCGCAACTGCAAACATTGATCACGATTGAGTCGGGCAAGCCATTCTCGCGCCAAGTGGTCAGCCAATCGCGCGTGGCGCTGACCGGCGATTTTGTCGATGCCGGCTTTGCGTTTGTCGAAGTGCGCTCGACGTTTGAGAGCGACGCGGTCGCAAAAGTGGTCGACACCATTTTTTCCATCATCCCCAAGCAGCGCGTATACGTGCGTCGCATCGATATTTCCGGCAATGTTTTCACCCGCGACGAAGTCATCCGCCGCGAGTTGCGGCAGTTCGAGGGCGCGTGGTATTCGGCGTCCGCAATCAGACGCTCCAAAGGCCGATTGAGCCGCTTGGGAATTTTCGCCTCGGTGCAGATCGAAACCCCGCCGGTGGCCGGCACCACCGATCAGGTTGACATGAAAGTCATCGTCAGCGAACGCGACACCGGCTCCATCCTGGTCTCGGCCGGCTATTCCGACGAGGACGGACCCTTGTTCGGGGTCGAGTTCACCCAGCGCAACTTGCTGGGAACCGGCCGCCACCTGTCGGTAAAAGTGAATGATTCGGATGCGGTGGACTCCGCGACCATCGCCTACACCAATCCGTATCACACCCCTGACGGCATCAGCCGCGGCTTCAGCCTGACCACCAGCAAGGTGGATGCGGACGAAGTTGATACCGCGTCCTATATTCTGAACACCAGCGCCGTGGGCGTGCTGTATAAAATCCCGATAGCCGAGACTAATACGGTGAATCTCGGGCTGTCGTTCGAGCGGCTTGAGTTGGACAAGCCAAGCGGCACGCCGGCATCGTTTGCAAAGCTCATTGATGCCCATCCGAAGTCCGATAATCTGGTGGCGAGCGCAGGGCTTTCCAAAGATACGCGCGATGATTTTTTCTTCCCGACGCGCGGCGCGACCCGTTCCATTTCGCTGGAAGCATCGCTGCCGGGCAGCGACCTGGAATACTACAAGTTCAACGTGCAAGGCGCTTACTACCAGCCGCTGGGCGACCGCTTCACCATCAAAGGCAGCCTCGGCCTCGGCTATGGCGATGGCTACGGCAACTCCAAGGACGCGACCGACGACTTGCCGTTTTTCAAAAACTATTTTGTCGGTGGCGCGCGCTCGGTGCGCGGCTACAACGCCAGATCGTTGGGACCGCGCGAAGCGCCGGCGAACACGGCGAAGCCCGATAATCTGACGCCGATCAAAGCCTGCGCCGATGCTATTGCTGGCAAGATACCCGATGATGCCATGATCACCACCACCGACGGCACTAAAACCATCCTCTTCACCCCCGTCCAAGCCGCCACCTTAGCGGCGGCATGCGAACCCATCGGCGGCTCGACCCGCGTATTGGCCAGCGTGGAGGCGTTGTTCCCGGCCTTCGGCGCCGACAGCAATGACAAACGGCTGGGGCTGTTTGTCGATGGCGGCATGGTGTATGAAAGCACCGCGGACATTGACTTAGGCGAACTGCGTTACACGGCCGGCGTGTTTTTTAACTGGTATTCGGCCATCGGGCCGTTCAGCATCAGTTACGGCGTGCCGCTTAACGAGGAGTCCGGCGATGATAAGGAAAAACTGCAAATCTCCATCGGCGCGGTGTTTCGATAGTGTTATGGTTATTGCGATGGTGCGGGGTTGGTATGCTGATCCATACTTATTTCTTTAAAAAAATTGGTTCAAGATACTTTAAGGTACAGTGAAATGGTCATACCTAATTGTTCTATAAATGAAAAACAAGCATGTCATTCGCTGCCGAATTTCGGAGAATAAATTCAGGGCGATTCCACGGCTGTTTTGCCTTGATATCGAGGCTTGCAAAGTTGCTCAAATCACCGGCATCTCTGGCCCGGCGAGCAGCCGATTGTATACTCAAATCAGACAACATATCGCCGGGCAATGCGAGCGAAGGAGTCCGGCTACGCCGGACGGTATATTCCACTGGATTGCCCGGAACAAGCCGGGCAATGACGGCCCTTATTTGCCGGGCAATGACGACCCTTATTTGTCATTCTCGCCGGCAGGCGGGAATCCAGAGTGGCGGCGTTAGCCGCCAGGACGCGCTCATACATTAGCGGTAAGCAACAAGCACCTCCGCCTTGCCGTCATTCTCGCATCGAACAGCGCGGCTTCGCCGCAAATGAGTGGCTACGCCGGACGGCATATTCCACTGGATTGCCCGGCCAATAATAATATGGGCCGGGCAATGACAAATGATAGGCAATGGTGAATTGAGAGGACAAAGACGAATTGAGACGCCAAAGCACAGGAGAGAAAATGTCCGGCTACGCCAGAGCACGTTTTAGTGTCACGCTTTGCGTGACACTTATTTACCATTGTCTTCTCAAAAGGACTTATTGCCTTCCGATTCACCATTGTCCCCCCAGCCCGTCATTCTCGCCGCAGGCGGGAATCCAGTTAAAATATGTCGTCCGGCGTAGCCGGACTCCTTTGAAAGAGTGTGAGTTTCGCTTCAATATGCGCCACGAAAATAGGCAGCAATATCTGCTAAAATCTATCCGAAATCGACCGCTTAAAGTATCTTGAACCAAAAAATTTATCAAATGAATCACAAGACAATTTCCGCGCTGGCAGTGCAATTACTGTGTTTGACGATGTTTGTTGCACTGCCGCTGCAAGTCCAGGCAGAGAAACTAGCCTACGTGGACGGGCGTCGGCTGATCGATGAAGCGCCTCAGGGACAGGATGAAATAAAAATCCTGGAACAAAACTTCAGCGAGAGAAACCGCGAGTTAAAAGGGAAAATCGAATCATTCAAGGCGCAGGAATCCGAGTTTCAAAAAAACGCGGCGCTTCTTTCCGAGCAAGAGCGCCAAAGCAAAACGGATGCCTTGCGCGGGCTGCAAAGAACGTTGCAGCGCGAGCAAGATAATTATAATGAAGATTATGCGCGCAGTCGCAACCAGAGTTTGGCGCGCCTGGAGAAACTCATCTTCGCGGTCATTATTGAACTTGCCGAGCAGGAAAATATAGACTTGGTGGTGCAGCAAGCGGTGTATGCCAGCCGCGCCATAGACTTTACCGATCGCGTATTGGAAGAATTGAAAAAGCGTCATCAGCAACCATGATCTCACTGAACCGGATTGCCGACATTGTCGAAGGCGTGGTGCAAGGGGATGGCGATTACGAGGTCAGGTTCATCAATAGCCTGGAGCGCGCGACCGCAGATTCGCTGTCGTTTTTCAGCGACCGGCGACTCGCACGACAGCTAAGCGACACGCAAGCCGGCGCGGTGTTGATGGCCAAGGAGCATGTTGGTTTATATTCCGGAAACAAAATTATAGTCGCCGACCCGCATCTCGCTTATGCCCGAATAAGCAAATTATTCAAGCCATATCCGCGGCATCGACAAGCCGGCATTGACGCCACCGCCATCATTGCCGCCGGCGCCGAATTGGAAAACGGCGTCTGCATCGGGTGCTATTCCAGCGTTGGGCCGGGCGCGAAAATGGGCCACGAAGTGGAGGTGGGCAATGGCGTTCATATCGGCGAGGAGGTTGAAATCGGCGCGCATACGGTAATAGAGGATCAAGTGGTCATCGCGCACGGCTGCCGCATCGGCAAGCGCTGTTGCATCTCGCCCGGTGTGGTCATCGGCGCCAGCGGATTCGGGTATGCGCCAAACCAGGGTGGCTGGGAGAAAATCGAGCAGCTCGGCGGCGTGCTGATCGGCGATGACGTGGACATTGGCGCGCATACCACAATCGACCGCGGTGCGCTGGAACATACTAAAATCGGAGATGGCGTGAAACTCGATAATCAAATCCAAATAGCGCATAATGTGCAAGTGGGCGAACACACCATCATGGCCGGCGGCGTCGGCATCGCCGGCAGCGCGAAAATTGGCAAGCGTTGCCGGCTTGGCGCTCGGGTCAGCATTCTGGGGCATTTGGAAATCGTCGACGATGTGACCGTTTTGTCCAATAGCCTGGTCACCAATTCGATCAAGAGCGCGGGCGAGTATGCGTCGATGATTGCGGTGCAACCGGCCAAACAATGGCGCAAGACCGCCGCCATCATTCGGCGGCTGGACAAGTTGGTTGCTCAAGTTAAAAAACGTGGTGAAAAACCGGGTGATGACAGCGCGCAATAAAAAGCACAGAATAGGGTTTGCGAAACGACCTGGTTGTAATACCGATGCAATGACAATGATTGAAGCCACACAATGAGTGAAGCCGGCCTGGACATTCACCGGATACAAGCGCTGCTTCCGCACCGTTACCCGTTTTTGTTGATCGACCGGGTAATCGACTATGAGTTGGGAAAAACGCTGTCCGCAATCAAAAATGTCACCATCAACGAGCCGTTTTTTCAGGGACATTTTCCGCATCGGCCGGTATTTCCCGGGGTTTTGATCATTGAGGCAATGGCGCAAGCCTCGGCGATTTTAGCCAGCCATAGCCACGAAGCGGATACCGATGACAATGTAATTTTTCTTTTTGCCGGCGTTGATAAAGCCCGCTTCAAGCGGTTGGTGGAACCTGGCGACCAACTCATTATTGAAGTCGAGCAAACCAACTACAAAAGCAGAATATGGAAATATGCGACCAAAGCCTCGGTTGACGGCAAGTTGGCCGCTTCCGCCGAAGTCATGTTCACCTATCGGGTTTTTTAGTGTTTCATGACCGCAGTTCATCCAACGGCGATTGTCGATAAGTCCGCAAAACTTGGAGAAAATATAACCATCGGCGCCTATTCCATTGTCGAGGCGGAGGTGACTATCGGCGACGGCACCTGGATCGGACCTCATGTGGTCATCAGAAATTTCACCACCATCGGCAAGGACAACAGGATTTTCCAGTTTTGCTCCATCGGCGAGGCGCCGCAGCATCAGGGCTACGCCGGCGAGCCGACCAAACTCGTCATCGGCGAGCGCAACACCATCCGCGAATATTGCACCATAAACCGGGCAACGGCGAATGGCCCTGATCACCTGGCCACCACAAAAATCGGCAACGACAACTTCATCATGGCGTATGCCCATATCGCCCACGATTGCGTGCTGGGCGATCACATTATTTTCGCCAACGGCGCCAGCCTGGCCGGTCATGTCGATATCGGCGATTACGCCATTTTGGGCGGGTTTTCCCTGGTGCATCAGTTCTGCAAGATTGGCCAGCATTGCATCACCGGAATCGGCTGCGTCTGTCTGCAGGATGTGCCCCCATACATCGTCGCTGCGGGCAATCCGGGCAAGCCATTCGGCATTAATTCCAAGGGCTTGCGCCGGCGCAACTTTTCCGAGCAGTCGATTAAACGGCTTAATCAGGCCTATCGGGTGGTTTATCGCCGCCGCCTTAATCTGCAGTCAGCCATCAATGAAGTGGAGAAAATGAACGGCAACCATGCTGAAGTCATCACCTTCAGCGCATTTTTACGCCATTCCAAACGCGGCATCATTCGTTAGGCGCGATGCGCAGCAAGGCAGTGCGGATCGGTATTGTCGCCGGAGAGCCGTCGGGCGATAAATTAGGCGCAGGGCTGATTAAGGCGCTGCTGGCCGAGCATCCGCGCGCAGAATTTGTTGGCATCGGCGGGCCGAAAATGCGCCAGGTCGGCTGTGACACCCTGTACGATATGGAGCGAATTGAACTCATGGGCATTGATGGGTTATTCGGCAAACTCGGCGATATACTGAAAATCCGCGCCGTGCTATACCGCAAGTTTGTCGCCCAGCCGCCCGATCTTTTTATTGGCATCGACGCGCCGGATTTTAATTTGACGTTGGAGCGCAAACTGAAAAAGAAAAATATACGCACTGTGCATTACGTCAGTCCGACGGTTTGGGCCTGGCGCGGCTATCGCATCCATAAAATCCGCCGCGCCGTGGATCACATGCTGACCTTGTTTCCGTTTGAAGCGGAATTCTACCAGCGCCACAAAATTCCGGTGACCTGCGTCGGGCATCCGCTGGCCGATGAAATCGGCGCGCCGGACCGAGCCGCGGCCAGAAAAAAAATCGGCATGACCGCGAACCCCGATGGCAAAGTCATCGCGCTGTTGCCGGGCAGCCGACGCTCAGAGGTCAGGCGGCTGGGCGCCCTGTTTGTCGAGGTGGCTGAGAAAATGTATAAGGCGGATGCCACGGTTCAGTTTGTGTTGCCGTTCGCCAGCGCGCAAATGGAGAAGATTTTTTACGCCGTTGCCGGCAGCGTGAAGCACCTGCCGGTGTTCACGCTGAATGGCCAATCGCGAGATGCCATTGAAGCCTCCGACATCGTCGTGTTGGCCTCCGGCACCGCGGCCCTGGAGGCGGCATTGTTGCGCCGGCCGCATGTTGTGGTCTACAAGTTGAGTCCGATGACCTATTGGCTGTTCCAAAAACTGCGACATGTGGATTATTGTTCCATGCCAAATCAACTATTGCCGGAGCCGGTTATTCCCGAGTTGGTGCAAGATCAAGCCACGGCGGATAATATTGTGCATGCGGTCAATGAATTGATGAGCGATCCGAAAAAAGCGCGAAAACTGGAACGGGACTTTAGCGACCTGCACCAGCAGTTAAAACGCAATGCGAATGTGCAAGCGAGCGAGGCCATCATGAAACTGCTGGAATCATGACCGTGTTGATGACCGCGCCTAGGCATGTGGCCGGGGTTGACGAGGCTGGGCGCGGGCCGTTGGCCGGCGCGGTTTTTGCCGCGGCGGTAATACTGGATCGAAAAAACCCCATCGACGGACTGGAGGATTCCAAAAAATTGTCGCCGGCGCGGCGCGCCGAGCTGGAACTCATTATTAAGGCGCGGGCGTTATCGTGGTCTGTGGCGCGGGCTGACGTGGAGGAAATTGACCGAATGAATATTCTGGCGGCATCGTTGCTGGCGATGAAAAGAGCGGTGCAAGGACTGGACATTGCGCCGTCCCTCGCATTAATTGACGGCAATCAGTTGCCGGATTTGAACTGCCCGGCGAAAGCCGTGGTCGGCGGCGATGCGTTGCATGGCGAAATCTCGGCGGCCTCCATTTTAGCCAAGCAAGCCCGCGACCGCGACATGATTGAATTGGCTGACTTGTTTCCGCAATATGGCTTCGAGCGCCACAAAGGCTATCCCACAAAAGCGCATCTGCACGCATTGCAAATGTATGGCGTCACCGAGCAGCATCGCCGCAGTTTTTCGCCGGTGCGCAACTTGCTTGCGGCGCGAGATGAAACTTGCTGAAGCCCGCCAATAACCTGTCAATAAAGAATGCTTAATGACGCGCTGAGCCAGCCGTTTGTGCATTTGCACCTGCACTCGGAGTTTTCGCTTGCCGACGGCATCGTGCGGCTTAAGCCCCTGGCGGATAAGTGCGTGGAGTTTGCACAGCCAGCCGTGGCCCTGACCGATTGGTCGAACCTGTATGGAGCGGTGAAATTTTATCGCGCCTGCTTGGCCAAGGGGGTGAAGCCGATCATCGGTTGCGATGTCTGGGTTGAAAGTCCATTGCACATAGAAAATTCGCGGGCGGAAAATTTGCGCAGCGATCATTGCGACCGGGTAACTTTGTTATGCCAGGATAATCAGGGCTATCGCAACTTCAGCAAAATGCTGAGCAATGCGTATCTGCATGGCGCGTATCTGCAGGGCGAATCTCCACAAAGCAGCGGGAAAGGCAAAATTGTAATCCGCTGGGCCGAATTCGCCCAGTATCAAGCCGGTCTCATCTGTATGCTGGACGAGCACGAAGGGCCGGCGGCAACACTGATGACTCGGGATGCGCAGCCGAGTATCGAACAGGCAGTGGCGCGATATCAGCAACTATTTGGAGATAGATTGTATTTTTCCATTAGCCGCATCGGTTGGCCAACCGAACAAGCCTATATCAACCTGGCGGTGCGGCTTTCCGGGCGACACCAGATTCCGCTGGTGGCGACAAATCGGGTCGAGTTCATTGATCAGGAGCAATTCGAAGCGCATGAAATTCGCGTATGCATCAACGATGGTCGGGTGCTGGACGACAGCCGCCGCCCGCGAAAATTCACCGATCAACAGTATCTGCGCTCCAGCCAGGAAATGTCGGCGCTATTCGCGGATATACCGGTAGCGATTAGTAATTCAATGGAAATTGCTAAACGCTGCAACCTGTTTTTCAATTTTGACGACGCCTTTTTGCCGGTCTATGTCGATGCCGATGGGCGACCGGTTGCGACCGTGTTGCGAGAACTTGCGGAATCGGGACTGGCCAGACGCTTGGGGGTTGATCGGCAAACGCATGTTGATAAGCAGATTTTTGCTCCCGGCAAAATCTGCACTTCCGCCGTCCCTGGCGGTCGCGCGGACGATGGTCACGATGATGGTCACGATGATGGTCACGATGATGGCGCGGCCGTGGCTCAGCAATATACCGATCGGCTGAATCGGGAATTGCAGGTGATCGAGCAAATGGGGTATCCGGGCTATTTTTTGATTGTGGCGGATTTCATTCGCTGGGCGCAGGAAAACGACATTCCGGTGGGTCCCGGTCGCGGCTCCGGCGCTGGCTCGTTGGTTGCCTGGGCAACAGGCATCACCAAAATCGATCCGCTGCCCTATGGATTGCTGTTCGAGAGATTCCTGAATCCACAACGGGTGTCATTGCCGGATTTTGACATTGACTTTTGCGTGGACGGCAGGGACCGGGTGATCGAATATGTGGCCGAGCGCTATGGCCGCGACCAAGTCGCGCAAATTATCACCTTTGGCACGATGGCGGCCAAGGCGGTGGTGCGCGATGTGGGTCGGGCGATGAGTCTTCCGTATGGATTTGTCGATCAAATCGCGCGGTTAATCCCGTTTGAAATTGGCATAACCCTGAACCAGGCGTTGCGCCAAGAGCCGTTGCTCAAGCAGCGTTATGAGAATGAGGCGGAGGTTCAGGAATTGATCGACTCGGCGTTGCAACTGGAAGGCTTGGCGCGCAACGTCGGCAAGCATGCCGGCGGCGTCGTGATCGCGCCCAAGCCGCTGACCGAATACACCCCGCTGTATGCCGACGTCCATTTGAATCAAGCGATCACGCAACTCGATAAAGACGATCTGGAAGCCATCGGGCTGGTCAAGTTTGATTTTCTTGGACTGCGCACGCTGACGATTCTCGATGGTGCGGTGAAATTGGCAAACCTTCAGCGCGCCGCGGAAAACACATCAACGCCGGACACATCAATGCCGGACAAATCGATGCTTGATTTGGACAACATTGCTGTGGATGACGAAGCTACCTTTAAGTTTATCAGGACTGGGAAAACCACAGCGATCTTCCAACTCGAATCGCGCGGCATGAAAGAATTGATTGTCCGCTCCCACCCAGAAACATTCGAGGACTTGATCGCGCTGATTGCCCTATTTCGACCGGGCCCATTGCAATCTGGCATGGTTGACGATTTCATCAACCGCAAAAATGGCCGGCAGCAAATTCAATATCTCCACCCTGAACTTGAATCCATATTGAAATCAACTTATGGCGTGATTCTCTATCAAGAGCAAGTCATGGAAATCGCCAGAACCCTGGCCGGCTACACCCTCGGCGGCGCCGATTTGCTGCGTAAAGCCATGGGCAAAAAGCAGCCGCAGGAAATGGCCAAGCAGCGCGAGACGTTTATCGCCGGCGCGCTCGCTCGCGGCATCGACAAAAGAGTCGCGGCCAGCCTGTTCGAGCTGATGGACAAGTTCGCGGGCTATGGCTTCAACAAGTCCCATTCGGCCGCGTATGCGCTGGTGTCCTACCAGACGGCGTGGATGAAAACCCATTACCCGGCCGCTTACATGGCCGCGACTTTGTCGGCCGAGTTGGGCGATACCGACAAGGTCGTCACCCTGCTGGCGGATTGCAAGGCGCTGGGGCTGGCGGTATTGCCGCCGGACATCAACTCCAGTTTCCATGCGTTCAAGCCCACCAGCGACACGGAAATTTCCTATGGCCTGGGCGCATTAAAAGGCGTCGGCAAGAGCGTGACTGAATGCATCGTGCAACAACGCGAAGCCAACGGCGCGTATCAAAGTTTGTTTGATTTTTGCCGACGGCTGGACCTGCGCAAAGTCAACAAGCGCGTTTTGGAAGTGTTGATAAAAAGCGGCGCAATGGATGGCCTGGGCAATGACCTGAGAAATGACCTGAGGAATGGCCTGAGGAATGGCCTGAGGAATGGCCTGAGGAATGGCCTGAGGAATGGCCTGAGGGATAACCGGGCGATGTTGATGGCCGACATCAACAATGCCAGCGGCGCCGCCGAGCAGCAGCAACAGGCCAAGCAAGCCGGGCAGTTTGACATGTTTGGCGTGGAGCAAGCGCCTGTGGACAATCTGGCATCAGCCAAGGTAGCGGACTGGAGCGAGCAGCAGCGGCTTGATGCGGAAAAGGAGACGCTGGGGCTGTATCTGACCGGCCACCCTTACCATCGTTTTGCTCAGGAGCTAAGCGCGGTCTATGAGCATGATGTGTCATTACTGGACTTGAGCGCGCCGCGCAACGGCATTTTCGCCGGCATCATGGTGGCGATGCGGGTGTTAAATACCCGCCGAGGCAAGATGGCGTTCATAACGCTGGATAATGCCATGTATCGAGTCGAAGCGAATTTATACTCGGAAAAATTTAATCTGCACTTCAGCAAACTGCAAAAGGATAATCTGTTGATCGCCGTCGGCGAGTTAAGCGCCGATGAATTTACCGGGGGATGCCAAATTCGGGTAGAGAATTTATACGAAATCGCGGAGTTGCGGCAAGTGGCGCTAGCGCGCATCAGGCTGCATTTATTGGAACAGAGCTTGAGCCAGGATGCGATCAAATCGCTGCGCCAATTATTGCGCGAATATCGCGGCGGCAACACCGAGATTGGCATTAGTTATACGCGCGCAAAAGGCGAGTCGGGGCGATTGAACCTGGGCGATGCCTGGAAGGTCGATCCGCAGCAGGCGTTGCTGGACCAATTAACGAGCAGATTCGGCGAAGAAAATATTCGCTACCGCTACAACACGGAAAACCTGATCAAGGCGATTCCGCAAAAGCAGGCTTATCGCCCAAAAGCCGCAGTGAACCATTAAGCGAAACCTGAAGCGAGACATGGAATCCATTGTGGTCGGCACAATCCATCTGGCACGTTTGAGATCGCTGGCTGGTATTTAACACAATAACGCCCTGCCAATGCCGCCATTGACCATTATTGAATGGGTGCTTGTGTGCCTGGTTTTCGTCTGGTCCGGATTTGTTCGCAGCGGGCTGGGCTTTGGCGGCGCCGCGCTGGCCATGCCGCTGATGTTGTTCATTATTGATAATCCGTTGCTCTGGCTTCCCATCGTGGCGACTCATCTGCTGATTTTTTCCGCGCTGACCGTGTATAACCGCCTGCGCGAGGTGGATTGGAAGTACTTGAAAAAAGCCATGCTGATACTGCTTGTTCCCAAGTTGATCGGCGTGTTCGGATTGCTGAGCCTGCCCAATGACTTGTTGGTGATCATCATTTACGCCATCACGTTTTGTTATGGCTTGGCCTATGTTTTTAATTATTCATTCAAAAGCGGCAATCGGCTGGTCGACAACATCTTGCTGGTCATGGGCGGCTACGCCAGCGGCACTTCGCTCATCGGCGCGCCGCTCATATCCGCGGTGTTCGTCAGGCATGTCGCCATCGAGAAACTGCGCAACACCTTGTTTGTGGCCTGGATGATATTGGTGGCGATCAAGATGTCCGCGTTCGTGGTGTTTGAAATTGACTTGCAGTTCAAGTACGCGCTATACCTGCTGCCGGTGGCGGCGATAGGTCACTATCTGGGATTGAACATGCACAACCGATTAATCCGCGACGGCGGCGATAAATACAAACGAATGTTGGGGATGGTGTTGGTGGCGATTTGCGGCTATGGGCTGTTGACTGCGTTAGCATAATCCTGGCGCAGGCGCGATAAATTTCAGTCGAGTTGGCTGACATCCCTGACCGCGCCTTTGGCCGCGCTGGTGCTGAGCATCGCATACGCTTTGAGCGCGGTGCTGACCACGCGCTCGCGCTTGGGTTTCCATGCGGCCTGGCCTTTGGCATCCATGTTCATTCTGCGTTGTTCTAAATCCGCCTGGGCCACGGCCAGATGGATGGCGCGGTTGGGAATGTCTATTTCGATGACGTCGTATTCTTCCACCAAGCCAATCAGTCCGCCCTCCGCGGCTTCCGGCGACACATGCCCGACGGACAGCCCCGAAGTGCCGCCGGAAAATCGCCCGTCGGTGACCAGGGCGCAAACTTTGCCCAGTCCTTTCGATTTCAAGTAGGTGGTCGGGTAGAGCATTTCCTGCATGCCCGGACCGCCGCGCGGCCCTTCGTAGCGAATCACGACCACGTCTCCGGGCTTGATTTGGTTGCCGAGAATCCCGTCCACGGCGGCCTCCTGGCTTTCAAAAATTCTGGCTTTGCCGGTGAACTTTAAAATGCTTTCATCGACGCCGGCGGTTTTGACGATGCAGCCGTGTTCGGCGAGATTGCCAAACAGCACCGCCAACCCGCCGTCGGTGCTGTAAGCGTGGTCGAGGTCGCGGATACAGCCGGTTTCCCGGTCCAAGTCCAGCGATTTATAATGTTTGCTTTGGCTAAACGCCACCTGAGTAGGCACGCCGCCGGGCGCGGCGCGGAAAAAATCTTTTCGTTTTTGGTCATCGGCAAGGCGGATATCCCAAAGCGCGATGGCCTCCGCGATGGTCGCGGCGTGCACGGTTTTGGCATCGCGATTAATCAAGCCGGCACGGTCCAACTCGCCCAGGATGGCCATTACACCACCGGCACGATGCACATCCTCCACATGATAATCGGGCGTGGCCGGCGCCACTCGGCACAGGTTCGGCACCTTGCGACTCAGTCGATCGATGTCCTGCATGGTGAATTCGATTTCTCCCTCATGCGCCGCGGCCAGCAGATGCAACACCGTATTGGTCGAGCCGCCCATCGCGATATCCAGCGACATCGCATTTTCAAACGCCGCGAAGTTGGCGATGGCTCTCGGCAATACATCGTAATCATCTTGCTCGTAGTGCCGCTTTGTGGTGGCAACGATGGTTCGCCCGGCCTCAAGAAATAATTGCTCGCGCTCACTATGGGTGGCGACCAGGGTGCCGTTGCCAGGCAGTGCCAGCCCCAAGGCTTCGGCCAGGCAATTCATGGAGTTGGCGGTGAACATGCCGGAGCAGGAGCCGCAGGTCGGGCAGGCGGAACGCTCCATGTTCTCGGATTCGCGGTCGGTTACAGTGTCATCGCCGGCCACCATCATGGCGTCAATCAGGTCGACCGATTTTTCATGATCGCGCCAGGTTACTTTGCCGGCCTCCATCGGCCCGCCCGATACAAAAATCGCCGGAATGTTCAGTCGCATGGCGGCCATTAGCATGCCCGGCGTGATCTTGTCGCAGTTGGAGATGCACACCAGCGCGTCGGCGCAATGGGCGTTCACCATGTATTCCACCGAATCGGCGATGATTTCCCGCGACGGCAGTGAATACAGCATGCCGCCATGCCCCATGGCGATGCCGTCGTCCACGGCGATGGTGTTGAACTCCTTGGCGACGCCGCCGGCCGCTTCGATCTCGCGCGCGACCAGTTGCCCCATGTCTTTTAAGTGCACATGTCCGGGCACGAATTGCGTGAATGAGTTGGAAACGGCGATGATGGGCTTGTTGAAATCATCATCTGTCATGCCGGTGGCGCGCCATAAAGCGCGCGCGCCGGCCATGGTTCGGCCACGGGTGGTGGTCCAGGATCGGTAGTCAGGCATTTTTCGTAACCTTAGGTCAAGTGAACATTAAAACCGTATTCTATCAAATAAGGCGCAACTGAGGCGAACTGTATCCGCCGAGGTCCGCTGCCCGCCCGGCGATGAATGTTCGCAACTCGCCAGAGATTCGCTCATCGGCCGCAACCCGCCCCCAGAATTCCTCGACCATCTCATGCAGGCGGGCGGCTTGAGTATGACGCGGAAAGTCCGAGCGCGTGATCGTCGGCGGCGTGAACCGGTAAGGCGAAACTCCGGCGCTGGTCGGCGCAAATCCCATTGAGCACATGTCATAGACTGGCAGCAGCCGGAACACATCGCCCTCAATGCCCAGACTTAGATTGCCAAGGTGCATGTCCGAGTTGTTGATCAGGTGGCCGAAGTGTTCCAGTAGTTCCACATCGTCGGCGTGTTTAAAGTTGACCAGGCCGGCCTCGCTCAGCCGCCGCATGACCCGCCCCCAGCCATCGCCGAATCCAACGAACTCAGCATCCACCGCCTGCAATGAAATCATCGGCAAGCGGCCGTGCTCGCCGGATCGGTCAAACCGTATTGACTCAAGAAACAGCCGACCGCCCTGTTCAAGCAGCCGCGTGTCGGCTGCGGGTAGTCGACCGGCGCGCAACACCTCAGCGGCATAAAACTCGGTAATGAGAATGTCGCGCCAGCGCCGCGCCGCCGCGTCATCGCCAGTCGGTGAAAATTTGACAATGACATGCGCGCCACGGTCACCACTGTAGGCGGTGAATTTCGGTTGCTCGCCGCCCGCCGATGACGCCGGCGTTTGACCGCTCAGGGCCTGGTCGGCCAGCTTTGGATAATCGGCCGGCGCGCAGGCCGCTGGCCGCTGTCGCGGTCGAAGGCGAGTTTGACGACCGAACTTGAAATTGCCCGGCAGGTCGTCCCCAGCGGCAATCAAATAGCGCCCGATATGGTTGCTAGTCCATCTGCGTGGGTCGGCAGGAAACTCATCCGCTACGGCGGCGAGCTCGCGCGCCAGGAGCCGGCCGAGGAAACCCTGCGGTCGCAGGTCTTGAAGGAAATACGGCAAGTCAGCATAGACGCCGTTGCCGTCGATTCCCGCCAACACCCCGGGAGACCCAGTCGTGGGCATAACCAGGAAACCGCCGTGCGCGAGAGGCCGCACCATGGCAACCGGCACTGCATCGCCGTTGGCGTCGACCATGAACAGCGGCAGCAAATCATCCCCGCCAAACGCATTGCGGGTGGCCGCATAGACCGGCGGGCGGGATCGCCCGAGCGTGACAATACGATCCCCCAGCGCCCTGAGCCGACGCGAGACGGCCGACTGGGTTAAGCTCAAAGCAGCCTGAATTTGCCTGGATGTGGCGGGTCCCCGCGACAGGAACTCAACGATGGTCATGCGATTTTTTCTCGACGGCGTCCAAATATATTGACCAGATATTGACTAGATATTGACTAGATAATTGACTAGATATTACCATATAAAAATATGTATTTAGTATTGTAATACAAATATTTATGAAGATTATTCGGATGATTATAACGAATAAACGACATGAAATTGACTAGATAAATATCGCGGCCGGCCGCGCATCAGCCGGTGAATGCCGCATGGACGAAGCCGTTTCTCAGCCAAGGCTGCGCTCATCGACAAATCCGGTGTGCATCATGCGAGACCTGCGCGCAACTCAATTCCCCCGCCTAACCAGCCAACCCCGCTTGTTGTTGCATTCTCATGGTCTTTGGTTCTCGGATACAGTGAGTTTATTTTCAATGGGGTGAATAGACTATGCTTCAATCATTTAACAGTAACGACACATACACCGATATCCTGTCATCCGTGTTAGCCGACAACACGCGCATCACTTACGACCAAGGCTGGCATCTTTGGCAGCGATACTGCAATCAAAACAACATCACCGTGCTGCCGGCGAATCACCAGGATGTTGCGCGCTTTCTAGTGGAGACGGCGACCCGGCCGGCCGCAAACGGCAAGTTGCCGGCGTGGGGCACGGTTATGCTATGGCGCAGCGCGATCAACCGAAAACATGTCGATCAGAATGTGGCCTCGCCCACCAACCACCCGCAAGTCACCGACGTTTGCAAGGGCTTGGCGCGCCTCAGGGGAACCCGACCGCGACAAGTGAAAGCCTTGCGCGAGTATCACATCAAGGCCATGCTGGGCAACTGCCCGGACACGCTGATTGGTCGGCGCGATGCCGCGATTATTGTGCTGGGTTTCGCGGCGGCATTGCGCAGGTCGGAGATTTGCGGCTTAACCGTTGATGATATAGAGGTGATAGACGACAACGAACGCCTGCGGATGTTTTTGCATATACGCAAATCTAAAACCGACCAAAACGGGGTTGGCCAGAAAATCGCGGTCCCCGCCGGCAAAAAACTCAAGCCCATAAAACGCCTGCAAGACTGGCTGGACGCGGCCGATATTTTGTCCGGGCCGGTATTCCAGACCATGTCGCGCGGCGGCAAGCTGCGCGGCTCGCCCATGCACCACACGGACGTGCCTCGCATCGTCAAGCATTACGCCGCCAGCATTGGCTTGGACGCCTCAGAGATCGCCGGGCATTCGCTGCGCGCCGGCTTTGTCACCAGCGCCGCGGTGCATGGCGCGCGCATAGACAAGATAATGGAGGTTACCCGCCACCGCAACCCGGCCACGGTAATGAAATACATCCGCGATGCCGATAGCTTTACCGATCATGCCGGGGATGGGTTTTTGTAATCCGCGCAATAATAAGCCAAGGTAGCATTAGTAGCATTAGTCGCCTTAAATCAAGGATTTAAGTTCGTGGTCAAGCCGGTCGAGAATTTCGTCATACTTGAACGCGCCGATTTTTTCCCCGCGTTTTTTAAGGTTGACATAGTTTGGGCCGCACCATAATCCGAGGTCGGCGTCATCGGTCTCTCCGGGGCCGTTCACCCGACACCCCATCACCGCGATAGTGATCGCATGATCTTCGGCATACCGAGTTCTGGCTTTGACTTTTTGCGCCAGGTCGATAAAGGCTTCGTTTTCAACCCGCGAGCAACTCGGGCAACTGATCAGATTCAATTTATTTTCATTGAAGTGCACCACCGTTCTGACCCGGCCTTCTGAGATGTCCTTTAATATTTGTCGGCCGGCGCTGATTTCCTGGTGTTTGTCGTCATAGGGCAGAGTCAGCGAAACCCTTATGGTATCGCCGATGCCCGTGCCGATGAGTTGCTCGAAGGCGATGCGGGTTTTTTCGATGCCCTCGGGCGGCAGGCCCGCTTCGGTAACGCCCAGATGCAACGGGATATCGGGTCGGGCATCGGCAAACTGCCGGTAGGCGGCAATTGATTTTTTCGGGTCAGAGTCTTTTAACGAGACGCAATAACGGGTGAAGCCGATTTGATCCAGCCATTCGCTATGCTCCAGGGCGCTTTCCACCATCGGCAGCACCGACTCGCCGGCAGCGTCGGCCGGCCTGTCGGATGAATGGCGGATGAGTTTGTCCGGGTCCACAGACCCGGCATTGACGCCAACGCGCATCGCGCAATCGTGCCGATCGGCGATATCCGCCAGATACCGTACTTTATCCTGCCACGGCTTGTTGCGTTCATGGTGGTAAAGATGACCGGGGTTGTAGCGAATTTTATCCACGTGCGGCGCTAAAATTTCCGCCAGGCGATAGTTTTCCTGCAAATCCACGCTGAGCGCAGTTTGTGTTTGCGGGCGAAGTTCGATCACCGCCTGGGCGTCTTTTTTGTTGTCCGCCGCGATGCGAATCACATCCGCGCCGGCCGCCTCCAGGGATTTTATCTGTTTCAAGGTGGCTGGAATATCCGTGGTTGGCGTGGCGCACATGCTTTGCACCGCGATTGCGTGCCCATTGCCAATGGCGATGCCGCCAATTTTTACTTGCCGGGTTTGATTGCGCCGCGGTTGATACCGCGGTTGATAGTGTTGTGCCATGTGCCTGATGAGTGAATTTGGCGGGTGAATTTAGCGAGTGAATTTAGCGTGGCGTGTTATACCCGGTCTTTTATAATAGCACTAACTTTTGCGCTCGAGCTTAACTGACCCGATCTTAACTGAGCTAAGGCATCAATTTTAAACCAACCATGAAGCATAACATCAAAAAAATTTCCGCGTTGCTGGCGACCTCGAAAAAATTTTCCGGCGACCGGATTTATTATTTCGAAGAAATTGAATCCACCAATTCATGGTTGCTGGCGCACAATAAAATGCCGGCGAAAACGCCGGACAAAATGCCGCGCCAAACACCTGGCCAGATAGATGACCAGATCGACGGCAAGGTCTGCATGGCGGAAAGGCAGACTTACGGGAAAGGCCGCCGCGGAAAATCCTGGATGGCGCCCGCGGGAAGTTCGGTGCTCATATCGATGGGCTGGGGGTTGCGGGAAAGCGGTCTCCAAAGCAGTCTCCAAGGGCTGTCATTGGTCTCCGGCTTGGCGGTCGCGCAGTCCTTGCGCGAGGTCGGGGTCGCGGTAAAATTGAAATGGCCGAACGACATCATCGCCGACGGAAAAAAGCTGGGCGGCATTCTGGTTGAAATATCCGGGTTGGATTGCGTCATCGGCGTCGGCATCAATGTTAACATGCCGCCGTCGTTTGCTCGACAAATCGATCAACCGTGCACCGATTTATATGCGTTAGGGTGGCGGGTGGATCGCGACCAATTAGTTGCTGCAATCGTGCTCAATCATGAACAATTTCTGTCGCGGTATAGGTCAAACGGTTTCGCATCATTCAGGGCGCGCTGGAATGCTCTGCATGCTTATCAGAATCAGGTTGTGGAGGTCGTGTCGGCCGGAAATCATTGGTCGGGAACCGCGCTGGGCGTTGATGCTGCCGGCGCGCTTCTGGTTGAATGCAACGGGTCAATCAGGCGAATTATCGGCGGGGAAGTTTCTATTCGCGCGAAAACGGCCATCACTGAAAACGACTATAAAATGTCATGAAATTATGTCATGAAATTATTCATTGATATCGGCAACCGGCGAGTGAAGTGGGCAACGTCCGCCCAGATTAATGTTTCAGTCAGCCAACCAACCGATGACCCGAGCGCGCTCGATAAAATCATCAGCGAGCAAGTTATCAACACTCATTCAAGCACGCTGGCGGATCAACTGAGTATGCAGTTCAAAAAGTTGCCTGCGCCTGAATCGGTTTGGGTGTCTTGCGTGGCCGCGGAATCCATCAAGACCGATATTGCCAAAATTTGCCAGGTCATTTGGAAGCTTTCGCCAATTTGCATTCGCGCCGAAGCGGCTGCCGGGGGCGTTGAAAATTGCTACGAAAACCCGGCGAGCGTGGGTGCTGATCGCTGGGCCGCGAATATTGCTGCTCGGCACGTCGCCGGCGCGCGAGCGCTGGTCGTTATTGATGCGGGAACCGCTGTGACCATTGACTATGTCGATAGCAAGGGCGGTTTTTTAGGCGGCCTGATTTTCCCCGGTGTGGCGACCATGATCGAATCCCTTACTTCGGCGACCGGCCAGATACCGGCAATGACCCATTCATATAGCGCGAAGCGAACACCCAGGCAAACGCATTACCTGAACACCGATACGCGAGCCGCAGTTGAAAATGGGGTGATGCTGGCGGTGACAGCGGGCATTGACCGGGCGATTGATTATCATCTAGCCACCAAAGACAGCGAGTTAAAAGTCATTATTACTGGCGGAGACGCTGAATGTATCATCGGTTTGTCCAGTCATGACATGAAACACGAACCAAATTTGGTGCTGATCGGGTTGCTGTTGCTGAGCCAGGAATCGGCGCAATGAAATGGCTCGCCGCAGTGCTGATGATGGTCAATGTCGCGCTCTATCTTTGGGCAAGCGGGCCTCAGGCGACGGTGACCAAGACTGCCATTATCTCAAAACCCGATGTCAATAAAGCGGGCATGTTATTGTTGAGCGAGCACGGAAACTTAAAACAGTTTGGAAGTATTGCGGATTATCAACCCTCTGCTTCGGCGTTTGTGGAAGCGACTCAAGAGCAGACCCAAAAACCCGAGTCAAGCGAAGTGGATTTACAGGATTCCCAACAAATCACCGCCAACACAGGCACTCAGGACCGGCAATCGGATAGCGTGTCAGTTGACGCTGAGGACTCAATTTCCAGCGCGGATGATGCCGCAGACGAAGCCACCGCGAAAACAGAATTGGCGCAGCCCTGCTACCGATTGGGCCCGTTTAAGCAGGAGGCATCCTGGCAGGCTGCCACCCAATGGATGGAACAGAAGGGAATAAAATTTCAGCTGGTTACCAGCGAAAGCCGGGAACTGCGCGCGGTGCGAGTGTATTTAGGGCCGTATCGTTCAATTTCAGCCACCGAGCCGGTCGTGCAGCGGTTAAAAGGCAAGAATCTTGACCATTTTATTTCTCTGGCTGAAGACGGCTCGGCCAGGATTTCATTGGGTTATTTCACCCAGAAGGAATTGGCCGCAAAATTCCTGGCCCACCTCCAATCCATAGACGTGCAGGCTAAATCACAACCCGAGTACCGCCAATTGGGACCCTTTAACTGGATCGTTATTGCCGTTGATAAGGTAGAACAAAATCGGTTGGCTGCCCATGATTGGATAGAGCCTGCGGTCAGTTTGTCACCGGTCGATTGTTGATTTTTGACATTCCTGATCATTCCTGCCTGAAATTCCTGCCCAAAAATTAATGCCCAAAAATGAATATTGGCCATTGCATTTAAGTCCTCACTTTGCGTAAAATCGCGCTCCCATTTTTTATTTAGGCTTGAGGTTCGCAAAACCTTGCTTCAAAATAGAAAAAATGGTGGCTATTATCGTTTAAGTCATTGCCTTTAAATGAATTAACGCGATAACTGCCCGCATAGCTCAGTCGGCTAGAGCAGCTGATTTGTAAATTTGCACCTTCATGAGGAAACTTATGAAGTGGAGGTGGCTAAAACGGGGAAACCTTCTGTTAATTTTGCGCGACCCGCTACCCGTCATTTTGCGACTATAGGTAGTTTTTAGCAAATTAACATGGCAATCCCGTGCTACGTTCTGGTTGATGTTTGACCCGGATGGAGTGTAGAGACTTTACACCACCCGCCTAAATCGGAATCAATTTGATGACGGCATGTTGATGACGACATGTTGATAACGGCATGTTGATGACGACATGTTGATAACGGCATGTTGATAACGACATGTTGATAACGACATGTTGATAACGGTTGATAACGGCATGGCGAAGAGAAAGTCCAGACCCCAAACCGGATATGGCTGAGGCGATATCAGGGCCGTGAAAACGGTGGCAGGTAAGAATCAGCAGGTCGTGGGTTCGAGTCCCTCTGCGGGCTCCATTTTTTTGAGGGGTCGTGGCTGGGGGAAAGCAGGCCCCCAGCTTCAGCCCCATATTCAGAGTGGGTCGGAAAAGCATTTGAAAATACCAGGTTTTTTATCGGCATTGAGTTGACAGAGTCTATGTATTAAGCGAAAATACAATGTTTGCTTGAATTTTCGTCGCGGAGGGGTTCCCGAGCGGTCAAAGGGGGCAGACTGTAAATCTGCTGGCTCAGCCTTCGGAGGTTCGAATCCTCCCCCCTCCACCATGAATGGTTTGAAGGTGGGCCGTTAGATAGGTATGCGATAGATATGCGGGTGTAGTTCAAAGGCTAGAACCTCAGCCTTCCAAGCTGATGATGTGGGTTCGATTCCCATCACCCGCTCCAGTAGCTTGATCGGCGGCGATGATGACGACAGCGATGGTGACAACGGTGACGAAAAAAGCGCGCGCAAAAAAATCGGCCGGCCGCCCACATAGCTCAGTCGGTAGAGCACTTCCTTGGTAAGGAAGAGGTCACCGGTTCAAATCCGGTTGTGGGCTCCAGTTTGCATGGCGGTGAAGAATTTGCAACCGAACGATGTTAACCGAACGAGGTTGTTTTTTATTTGATTATTTGAAATTTGCGAGAATTAAACCATGGCGAAAGAGAGATTTGAGAGAACCAAGCCGCATGTGAATGTAGGCACGATAGGTCACGTTGATCACGGCAAGACGACGTTGACGGCAGCACTGACCAAGGTGCTGTCGGCCAAGTACGGCGGCACCTTGGCGAAGGCGTTTGACGAGATAGACAACGCCCCCGAGGAGCGCGAGCGCGGCATCACCATTGCCACCGCGCATGTGGAGTACGAGACCGAGGCGCGGCACTATGCGCATGTGGACTGTCCGGGTCATGCGGATTATGTCAAGAACATGATCACCGGCGCGGCGCAGATGGACGGCGCGATCGTGGTGGTGTCGGCGGCCGACGGCCCGATGCCGCAGACGCGCGAGCACATATTATTGGCGCGTCAGGTGGGGGTGCCGTATATTGTGGTGTATTTGAACAAGGCCGACTTGGTGGACGATGCCGAGTTGATGGAGTTGGTGGAGATGGAGGTGCGCGAGCTGCTGGACAGTTACGAGTTTCCCGGCGAGGACACGCCGATCATCGTCGGCAGCGCGTTGAAGGCGCTGGAGGGCGATGCCTCGGACTTAGGCGAGGGTTCCATTTTGAAGCTGGCGGTGGCGCTGGACAGTTATATCCCTGAGCCTGAGCGCAAGATTGACGGCGATTTCTTGATGCCGGTGGAGGATGTGTTCTCGATATCGGGGCGCGGCACGGTGGTGACCGGCCGGATTGAGCGCGGCGTGGTCAAGGTCAACGAGACGATTGCGATCATCGGGCTGAAAGAGACGATGACGACGGTGTGCACTGGGGTGGAGATGTTCCGCAAATTGCTGGACGAGGGCCGGGCTGGCGACAATGTGGGGGTTTTGCTGCGCGGCACCAAGCGCGAGGAGGTTGAGCGCGGTCAGGTGCTGGCCAAGCCGAAGTCGATCACGCCGCACACTCGGTTTGAGGCTGAGGTGTATATCCTGTCCAAGGAGGAAGGCGGGCGGCACACGCCGTTTTTCAAGGGCTATCGGCCGCAGTTTTACTTTCGCACGACCGATGTCACGGGCGCGTGCGAGTTGCCGAAGGAGGTGGAGATGGTGATGCCTGGGGACAATGTTCAGTTGGTGGTGGAGTTGATCGCCCCCATCGCCATGGAGGACGGCTTGCGCTTCGCCATCCGCGAGGGCGGCCGCACCGTCGGCGCCGGCGTGGTGACTAAAATTATCGCATGATTAAGTTTGCATTAGGCACCGTGAACAAGCGCTTCGGCGGCCAAGTTGGCCAAGTTGAACCGCCCCAAAATCACGGTGTCCATAACATCCCATGTTGGCTCATACATTATCTCGAAGTCATCGCGAAGGCCAGTAGCTCAATTGGCAGAGCGGCGGTCTCCAAAACCGCAGGTTGGGGGTTCGATTCCCTCCTGGCCTGCCAGCGCGCCTAAGCGATGATGACCCGCGAAACACCAGTGCAGAAAAACCAGTGATAGACGACAAGTTGATAGATAACAAGTTGATAGACAAAGGAAAAATCATCATCGCGATTCTGATAATCGCGGCAGCAGTCGCGCTCTACTATCAGTTTAGCGAGCTCATGCAGTTGGCGCGCGTCGGCATAATCATTGTCGGCGCGGCGTTGGCTATCGGCCTGATTTTAACGACGGAAACCGGCCAATCAGCCTGGTCGTTCATTAAGGGCGCAAATGTGGAGCGCCAAAAAGTGGTTTGGCCGACACGCCCGGAAGCCATGCAGGTGACGCTGTTCGTCATCATCTTGGTCATCATCATCGGCTTGGTGATGTGGGCTTTTGACGCGTTATCGTTTTACACGATTTACGATGTCATTCTCAGGGTAAGAGGCACATAACATGAATGATGAAACATTAATCAAGGCCGGGAAAAAGGCCAGGAAAAAGGCCAGGAAAAAGGCCGGGAAAACCGAAACGGCGCAGGTTCAATCGGAGCCGGTCGCATCTGATCCTGCAACCGATGTTGGCGTCGACGCCGAGCCACGGAACAACAATCCCAACATGCGTTGGTTCGTGGTGCAGGCGTTTTCCGGATTTGAAAAGAAGGTCAAGAAATCGCTTCAGGATTACATTACGCGCGCTGAAAAACAGGATAGCTTTGGCAGGATTCTGGTGCCGACGGAAGAAGTGGTGGAGATGAAAGCGGGCCAGAAACGCACCAGTGAACGAAAATTTTTCCCCGGATATGTATTGGTGGAAATGGAAATGACGGACGAAACCTGGTATTTGGTCAAGAGCGTTCCCAAGGTTGCGGGGTTTATTGGCGGCACCGAAAACCGGCCGATGTCGATTACCCATAAAGAGGCGGAAGAAATTATCCAGCAAGTTTCAGACAGCGCTGACAAGCCGAAAATGAAATTCACTTTCGCGCCCGGCGAGCTCATCCGGATTATCGATGGGCCGTTCCAGGATTTCAACGGCACTGTGGAAGATGCCAACTTTGAGAAAGCGAAGTTGAAGGTGTCGGTTACCATCTTTGGGCGTTCCACACCGGTGGAACTGGATTTCACCCAGGTGGAAAAAGGATAGCGCCAAAGGATAACGCCAAAGGATAACGATAGAAACCAGCGGTTCGAGGAGTTTTTTTAACATTAACCGGGGAGCTTAACCTTAAGCGTTTGCACCCATCAGGAGTCATTATGGCCAAGAAAATAGACGCATACATCAAACTGCAGATTCCAGCAGGGGCTGCCAAACCGAGTCCGCCAGTCGGTCCGGCATTAGGGCAGCACGGGGTCAACATCATGGATTTCTGCAAAGAATTCAATGCCGACACCCGGGACATGGAGCCAGGGCCGGTGCCGGTGGTGATTACGGTGTATTCCGACAAAACTTTTACCTATATCAAGAAAACCCCGCCGGCTGCAGTTTTGCTGATGAAAGCGGCGGGCATTCAAAAGGGCAGCAGCGTGCCGAACCGCGACAAAGTGGCTAAAGTCACCCGCGCGCAACTCGAAGAGATTGCCAAAGTGAAACAACCCGACTTGAGTTCATACAATATGGACATGGCGGTTCGAATCATCGCTGGCAGTGCGCGCAGCATGGGCATTGAGACCGAGGGGGTATAACATGGCTGCGGGCATGAAAGTGAGCAAGCGAGTGCGTGCGGCAAATGAAAAAGTGAACCGCGAAAAACACTATGCGGTTGCCGATGCCTTATCGCTGGTCAAGGAATTGTGTTCGACCAAGTTCGATGAAACGGTTGATGTCGCGGTCATGCTTGGCCTCAACGCCAGAAAATCCGACCAAAACGTGCGTGGCGCGACTGTGCTGCCCAATGGCACCGGCAAAACGGTCCGCGTCGCCGTATTTGCGGACGGCGAAAATGCACAAGCGGCTAAAGCGGCCGGCGCGGATATTGTGGGCCTTGAGGATCTGGCCGAGGCCGTCAAGCAAGGCGAAATCAATTTTGATGTTTGTATTGCGACCCCGGACACCATGCGCGTGGTCGGTCCGCTGGGGCAGATTCTGGGCCCCCGGGGGCTGATGCCAAACCCCAAAGTCGGCACCGTGACCACTGATGTGAGCAAGGCGGTTGAGGATGCCAAATCCGGTCAGGTTCAATTCCGCATCGATAAAGCCGGGGTAATCCATTGCCCGATTGGAAAAGCGTCATTCGCACCGAATGATCTGGAAGAAAACCTGAATTCACTGGTTGCAGCCTTGATTAAAGCCAAGCCGGCGTCTGCCAAAGGGCAATATATTCGACGGGTTTCATTGTCCAGCACAATGGGGCCTGGCGTTAAAGTTGAGCGCACCAGTATCTCGGCGATCAGGTAAGTTTTGGGAGCCGCGACTGACTTGATTTTTTGCATCAAATGCGAAGTTGTCAAAGACCGCAGGCGAGTCGCAAGACTGTTAAGTGTTTTTAGGATTTGTTGGATTATGACATGTTTTTTAAAGACGGGTTTTTTAGAGACGGCCAGCGCAGGCGGTGGCCCGATGTCCCGAAGTCAGAAATAAGCCTGATGCAGGACACTATCATTTCACTATTATTTCACTATCATTTAATCGGGAGGGGAGTGTGCTTATGAGTTTAAGCGTCGATCAGAAAAAAGCCGTGATCAGCGAGGTGACCGAAGCAATTGCTTCGGCCCAGGCTGGGATATTGGCTGAGTATCGCGGACTCAATGTCGCGCAGATAACCGCGCTGCGCACCGAAGCGCGGAATGCTGGCGTGTGGGTCAGGGTGGTGAAAAACAACCTGGCCAAGCGGGTCATTCGGGGTTCTGATTTTGAGTGCTTGACCGATCACTTTACCGGGCCGGTTATTTTCTCGGCGTCTGAAGATCCTGTTTCAGTGGCCAAGGTAATGGCTGCGTTTGCCAAAGATAATGAAAAACTGAAGATCACTGCGGGCGCGATGAATGGCGCCCTGATTGATTGTGCAATGATTCAGCGGCTGTCCAAACTGCCTGGCCGGGATCAATTGATTGCCAGGCTGATGGCGACTATTCAAGCGCCCATTCAGAAACTGGCGGCAACGCTTAATGAAGTGCCGAGCAAGTTTGTGCGAACGCTTTGCGCCGTAGCGGAAGCAAAGAAAGCAGCGTGACCGCGATGATCACCGCCGTGACGGCCGGCCGCTCCTGCGCATCCTGCGCCCGCGGCATGCCTGCCATTCATGGCAATAATTTTTAATGTTTGTTATCTCTCAGGAGTAATACCATGGCTTTAAGTAAAGAAGAAGTACTCGACGCAATTGCCGAGATGTCAGTTCTTGACCTGTCCGACTTGATCAAGGACATGGAACAGAAATTTAGCGTATCGGCAGCAACCGCTGTCGCCGCAGCCGCGCCCAGCGCCGCTGGCGATGCGGTCGCGGCCGTGGCCGAAGAAAAAAATGAGTTTGACATAATGCTGACCAGTTTCGGCGACAAGAAAGTCGGCGTCATTAAGGCAGTGCGCGCGATCACCAGTCTGGGTCTCAAAGAGGCCAAGGATTTGGTTGAAAGCGCGCCCGCTCTGGTCAAAGAAGGGGTGGCGAAAACTGAAGCGGAAGAATTGAAAAAACAACTTGAACAAGCTGGCGGCAGCGTCGAGCTCAAGTAATTTTGGTTCTTGTCATCAAGAGTCGGAATTCGTTCCGGCTCTTGATTGGCATTTTGTATGTTATTGATTGATCTGTCATAGAGGACCAACATGGGCTATTCCTTCACTGAAAAAAAGCGCATTCGAAAGAGTTTTAGCAAACGCTCCGATGACTTTCAGGTGCCCTACCTGTTAGCCACTCAAAAAGAGTCTTACCGCAAATACCTGCAGGAGTTCACGCCGCCTGAACAGCGTATTGATCAGGGGATGCAGGCGGCCTTCAAGTCAGTCTTTCCGATTGAAAGTTATAACGGCAGCGTCACCCTGGATTTCGTCAGTTATCGCATGGAGAAACCCAGATTTGATGTGGTCGAATGCCAGCAACGCAGCCTGGTGTATGCCTGCCCGTTGCGCGTGGTCATGCGCTTGGTCATTTTTAACAAGGGCGGCGTCGGCAAGAAACCCAAAGACATCATCGAACAGGAGGTGTATCTTGGCGATATGCCGTTGATGACGGATAACGGCACGTTTGTCATCAATGGAACAGAGCGAGTCGTCGTCTCCCAATTGCACCGGTCTCCAGGCGTCATCTTTGATCACGATGGCGGCAAGACCCATGCCTCGCGCAAACTGCTGTTTTCCGCGCGCATCATCCCCTATCGCGGCTCCTGGCTGGACCTGGAGTTTGACCCCAAGGACTTGCTTTACATCCGCATTGATCGGCGGCGCAAGCTTCCAGCCACCATCGTGCTACGCGCCTTGGGCTACAGCACCGAAGAAATATTGTCGATGTTTTTTGAAAACGACAACATCACCTTGACTGAAACCGGCGCGACTTTGAAGCTGGTGCCGGAGCGTATGCGCGGTCAGCGGCTGGAATTCGCCTTGCACGGCGCTAAGGGCAAAGTCATTGTCGAAGCCGAAAAAAGAATTACGGTGCGGCATATTGACGAACTGGAAAAAGCCGGCATCAGCGAAATCGAGATTCCCGATGGATATTTATTGGGTCGAACGCTGGCCCAGGATATCGTTGATGCTGAAACCGGGGAGCTGTTGGCGGAAGCTAATCAGGAAATCGTCCCGGAGATTTTGGCAGCGCTCAGGCAAAATGGCATTGCCGATATCGCCACAATCTATACCAATGATATCGATTGCGGGCCGTTTATTTCCGAGACCCTGCGCATTGACGGCGTACGCTCTGAGGAACAAGCGCAGGTTGAAATCTATCGCATGATGCGACCGGGCGAGCCGCCGACAAAAGAGGCTTCCGCCGCGTTGTTCACCAACCTGTTTTTCAATCACGAACGCTACGATTTATCCGCGGTCGGTCGCATGAAACTCAACCGCCGGCTGGGCCGGGAGTCCGATGAAGGGCCCGGCACACTGAGCAAGCAGGACATCGTCGATGTCATGCGCAAGATTGTTGCGCTTAAAAATGGCAAGGGCAAAACGGATGATATCGATAATCTTGGAAACCGACGGGTGCGGTCGGTTGGCGAATTGGTGGAAAATCAATTTCGCATTGGCTTGCTGCGCGTCGAGCGCGCCGTTAAGGAGCGATTGAATCTGGTTGAAAGCGAAAACCTGACGCCCCAGGATTTAATTAACGCCAAACCGGTTTCCGCGGTGGTGCGGGAATTTTTCGGCTCCAGCCAATTGTCTCAGTTTATGGATCAAACCAATCCGCTGTCGGAAGTTACCCATAAGCGTCGAGTGTCCGCATTAGGTCCCGGCGGCTTAACCCGGGAACGCGCCGGTTTTGAAGTGCGTGATGTGCACCCCACGCACTATGGCCGGGTCTGTCCGATTGAAACGCCCGAGGGACCGAATATTGGCTTGATTAACTCGCTGGCGTGTTTCGCCAAAACCAATGAATATGGTTTCCTTGAAACCCCGTACCGCAAAGTGGTTGACGGCAAGGCAACCGATCAGGTTGATTATCTGTCGGCGATTGAGGAGCATAAATTTGTCATCGCCCAAGCCAACGTCGCGGTCGATGCTGACGGCCGGTTTTCCGATCAAATGATTTCATGCCGGCACAAAAATGAATTTTCGTTATCGACCTCGGATCAAATTGACTATATTGATGTGGCGCCGCAGCAAATCGTGTCCGTGGCCGCATCGTTAGTGCCTTTCCTGGAGCACGATGACGCCAACCGCGCGTTAATGGGCGCGAATATGCAACGCCAGGCGGTGCCGGTGATACGCAGCGAGAAACCGCTGGTGGGCACCGGCATGGAGCGCACGGTGGCGGTTGACTCCGGCGTGACCGTGATTGCGCGCCGTGGCGGCACTGTGGATTCAGTCGACGCTTCGCGCATCGTTGTTCGCGTCAACGACGACGAAGGCATTGTGGGCGAGCCCGGCGTTGACATTTATAACCTGACCAAATACCAGCGGTCAAACCAAAACACAACCATCAACCAGCGCCCGCTGGTGCGCCTGGCGGATAACATTGAGCGTGGCGATGTGCTTGCCGACGGCCCGTCCACGGATATGGGTGAACTGGCGCTGGGCCGAAACGTCCTGATCGCGTTCATGCCCTGGCACGGATATAACTTCGAGGATTCAATCCTGATTTCAGAAAGACTGGTGAAGGACGAAGTTTATACCTCGGTTCACATCGAGGAGCTTTCTTGCGTGGCGCGGGATACCAAACTGGGATCCGAAGAAATCAGTCGCGACATTCCTAATGTCGGCGAAGGCGCGCTGTCCAAACTGGATGAATCCGGCATCGTCTATATCGGCGCTGAAACCGAGCCTGACGATGTTTTGGTGGGCAAGATCACCCCGAAAGGGGAAACGCAATTGACCCCGGAAGAGAAACTCTTGCGCGCAATTTTTGGCGAGAAGGCGTCTGACGTCAAGGATACGTCGCTGCGCATGCCGTCGGGCATGAAAGGCACGGTCATCGACGTGCAGGTGTTCACCCGCGAGGGGTTGGACAAAGACGCTCGCGCCCTCGCCAACGATGAAGATGAACTGGAGACCGTGCATAAAGACCTGGATGATCAGTTGCGCATCGTTGAAGATGACGCCTATGCGCGTATTGAAAAACTATTGCACAACCACATCGCGGAAGGCGGGCCAAACGACCTGAAAGCGGGCGCAAAAGTGACCAATGATTATTTGGCCGAACTGTCGCGCAGGCAATGGTTTGAAATTCGACTCCGCAACGAACAAGCCAACCAGGCAATCGAAAATATTCGTGATCAACTGGAGGCGCAGCGCCAGGAGTTTGATCGTCGATACGATGAAAAACGCGAAAAAATTAAAATGGGCGATGACCTTGCGCCCGGCGTGCTGAAAATCGTCAAGGTTTTTGTGGCGGTTAAACGGCGGTTGCAACCGGGCGATAAAATGGCCGGGCGGCATGGCAACAAGGGGGTGATTTCCAGAATCGTTCCGGTCGAGGATATGCCCTATATGGAGGATGGCGTCGCAATCGATATCTGCTTAAATCCATTAGGCGTGCCATCGAGGATGAATGTCGGCCAGGTTCTGGAAACGCATTTGGGCTGGGCGGCCAAGAAAATTGGGGCGCGGATCGGTGACATGCTGCGTCAAAAAAAGAAACCGGCTCAAATCATCAGGTTTCTCGACAAAGTCTATAACACCAGCGGCAAGAAAGAATCCCTGGATCAGTTTTCCGAAAACGAAATACTCGAGTTGGCGAATAATCTTCGGCACGGGGTGCCGATGGCAACGCCGGTGTTCGATGGCGCCAATGAAGCCGAAATCAAAGGCATGTTGAAACTGGCGGGTATTCCGGGCAGCGGCCAGATGACATTATACGATGGTCGAACCGGCGAGGCGTTTGCTCGGCCGATTACTTGCGGATACATGTATATCTTGAAATTGAACCATCTGGTGGATGACAAAATGCACGCCCGTTCCACCGGGCCATACAGCTTGATCACGCAACAGCCGTTAGGCGGCAAAGCCCAGTTCGGCGGGCAGCGATTCGGCGAGATGGAAGTGTGGGCGCTGGAGGCTTATGGCGCGGCCTATACCTTGCAGGAAATGCTGACGGTTAAGTCCGATGATGTCGTCGGCCGCTCCAAAATTTATGAAAACATCGTGCGCGGCGAGCATGGAATGGATGCGGGCATGCCCGAATCGTTTAATGTTTTGGTTAAGGAAATTCGCGCGCTGGGCCTCAATCTTGAGCTCAAGCAGGATTATCACTAACGCATATCAACTCCGAGCAGCATTACATTTAACCAGGCAGCAGCATAGAGGCAGCACAAAATGAGAGACATTTTTAATCTGTTTAAACCAACCGATACGATTGAGGATTTTGATTCCATTCGGGTCAGTATCGCGTCGCCGGAAAAAATCCGCTCGTGGTCTTTTGGCGAGGTAAAAAAACCGGAAACCATAAACTATCGAACTTTCAGGCCTGAACGAGACGGCTTGTTTTGCGCAAAATTATTCGGGCCGGTCAGCGATTACGAATGCTTGTGCGGCAAGTACAAGCGCCTGAAGCATCGCGGCGTGATTTGCGAAAAATGCGGCGTCGAGGTCACCCTGTCCAAAGTGCGCCGTGAACGAATGGGGCACATTGAACTGGCCGCGCCCTGTGCCCATATCTGGTTCCTCAAGTCGTTGCCCTCGCGGCTGGGATTGTTGCTCAATATGACCGTCCGCGAGATGGAGCGGGTGCTGTATTTCGAGGCCTATGTGATTATCGATCCCGGCATCACGGATTTAGAGCGCGGCAGTTTGCTGACCGAAGAGGCTTACTTGGAAACCATAGAGACTTTCGGCGATGAATTTGAGGCCGGCATGGGCGCCGAATCGATTCGCAAGTTGCTGAAGGAAATTGATTTGAAGGAAGAGGCATCGTTGCTGCGCGAAGATCTGGCGGCCACAAAATCGATAACAAAAATTGAAAAATTCACCGGTCGATTAAAAGTGATTGAGGCGTTTATTACCTCCGGCAACAATCCGGCCTGGATGATTATGGATGTGCTGCCGGTGCTGCCGCCGGATTTGCGGCCGCTGGTGCCGCTGGAAGGAGGCCGCTTTGCCACCTCGGACTTGAACGATCTGTACCGCCGGGTCATCAACCGCAATAACCGCCTCAAAAGATTGCTGGACTTGAACGCGCCGGATCTGATTGTGCGCAACGAAAAACGCATGCTCCAGGAAGCGGTCGACGCGATGCTCGATAATGGCCGCCGCGGCAAGGCGATTACCGGCGCCAACAAGCGTCAGTTGAAATCCATCTCCGACATCATCAAGGGCAAGCAAGGCCGTTTCCGCCAGAACTTGCTGGGCAAGCGCGTGGATTACTCCGGTCGGTCGGTTATCGTTGTCGGGCCGACCTTGAAGCTGCACCAATGCGGCCTGCCCAAGAAAATGGCGCTGGAATTATTCAAGCCATTCATCTTCAGCAAGCTTGAACTTCGCGGCTTGGCGACCAACATCAAGCAAGCCAAGAAAATAGTGGAGGCCGAGAGCGCGGAAGTCTGGGATATTCTGGAAGAGGTTATCCGCGAACATCCGGTCATGCTGAACCGTGCGCCGACCTTGCACCGATTAGGCATGCAGGGATTCGAACCGGTCCTCATCGAAGGCAAGGCGATTCAACTGCATCCGTTGGTGTGCACGCCGTATAACGCGGATTTTGACGGCGATCAAATGGCCGTTCATGTGCCGCTTTCCATCGAGGCGCAACTCGAAGTCAGGGTGCTGATGATGTCCACCAACAACATTCTGTCATCGGCGAACGGCGAGCCGATTATTGTGCCGTCCCAGGATATCGTGCTCGGTTTGTATTACATGACCCGGGAAAGCAAAAGCATCGAAGTCAAAGGCAATATCCAACACAAAAAAGGCTATGCCGCTGATGCCGATGTTCGAAAATACTTTGTCGATATCAACGAGGTGCGGCGCGCTTATGAAAGCGGGCATGCGCATCTGCACGCCCGCATCGAGATTCCTCGGATTGCGGTGAAAATGTCGGGCCAAAGCGAAGCCGGCGAGACGCGGGTGAAAACCACCGTCGGGCGGGCGTTGCTGTCGGAGATTCTGCCCGCCGGGCTGGACTTTTCCATGATCGACCGACCGATGAAAAAGAAGACTATTTCCGAACTCATCGATGCCTCATACCGGCAAGTGGGTCTCAAGGAGACCGTGATTTTCGCCGACCAATTAATGTACACCGGATTCAAGATGGCGGCGCTGTCCGGCATCTCCATCGGCGTGGACGACATGGTGATACCTAAAGACAAGGCGACAATCCTGAAGGCGGCGGAAAAGGAGATAATGGAAATTCAGGGGCAATACACCGACGGCTTGCTGACCGACGGCGAGCGCTATAACAAGGTCATCGATATATGGTCGCGCAGAAGCGAGCAGATCGCGGATTCCATGTTGCGCGAACTCGGCCGCGAGCAAGTGACCGACGGCAAAGGCGAGCAAGTCGAGCAAGAGTCGTTTAACTCGATTTACATGATGGCCGACTCCGGCGCGCGCGGCTCGCACGCCCAGATCAGGCAGTTGGCCGGTATGCGCGGATTGATGGCGAAACCGGACGGCTCGATTATTGAAACGCCGATTACCGCTAATTTCCGCGAGGGGCTGAATGTGCTGCAATACTTTATCTCGGCGCACGGCGCGCGCAAGGGGCTGACCGACACCGCGCTGAAAACCGCCAATGCCGGCTACTTGACGCGCCGCCTGGTGGATGTCTGCCAGGACTTGGTCGTGACCGAAGTGGATTGCGGCACCGAAGGAGGCTTGTTGCGCGAGGCGCAGGTGCAAGGCGGCGAAGTGGTGGTTGCCCTGAAAGACCGCTTGCTCGGCCGCTTCAGCACCAAGGATATCGTCGATCCGGCCAGCGGCGAGACGCTGGTTTCGTGCGACCAGATGCTCGATGAGCAATGGGTGGAGCGGGTCGAACAAGCCAATATCCACGAAGTCAAAGTGCGCTCGGCGGTCACCTGCGAAACCCGTTTCGGGGTGTGCGCCAAATGCTATGGACGCGATCTCGGCCGCGGCCATACCATCAATATCGGCGAAGCGGTGGGCGTGATCGCGGCGCAGTCCATCGGCGAGCCGGGCACCCAGCTGACCTTGCGCACCTTCCACATCGGCGGCGCCGCTTCGGCCACCGCTGTGGTTAGCCAGGTCGAGCTGAAGAACACGGGGAGGATTCATCTTAAAGCCGCCAAGTTGATCAAGAACAGCGACGGCAATCACGTCGTAGTAACCCGGTCAAGCGAGTTGATCGTTCAGGATGAGCAAGGCCGTGACCGTGAAAGGCATAAACTGCCTTATGGCGCGGTGCTGACGGTGGTCGAAGGCTCCGACGTCAATATCGGCGATATTGTGGTGACCTGGGATCCGCATACCCATCCGATTATTACCGAGGTCGCTGGCACCGTGGTGTTTACCGATTTCGAAGAAGGGGTAACGGTAAACATGCAAACCGACGACTTAACCGGTAAAAGCACGTATGTCATCATCGACCCGCAGCGCCGCCGCGGCAGCGCCTACGATATCAAGCCGACCATCAGCCTGGTGGACGATTCAGGCAATTCAGTGAAGACTCCCGGCACCGATGTCGATGCGCGCTATCAATTGCCGCCGGATGCCATCGTTATGCTGGTGGACGGGCAGCAGGTGCACAGCGGCGATGTCATCGCGCGGATTTCTCAGGAGTCATCAAAGGCGCGCGACATCACCGGCGGCCTGCCCCGAGTGGCCGAGTTGTTTGAGGCGCGCAAACCCAAAGAGCCAGCCATTCTGGCCGAAATCGATGGCATTATCTCTTTTGGCAAGGAAACCGCAAGCAAGCACCGTTTGGTCATCACCAGCGCGGACGGGAAAACCCATGGCACCCTGATTCCGAAGACCCGACGCATCAATGTGTTTGCAGGGGAAACCGTGGAACGGGGCGAGGTTGTGGTGGAAGGGCCGCCTTTGGCGAGCGATATTCTCAAGTATCGCGGGGTCGCGGCATTGGCGGATTACATCGTTAATGAAGTCCAGGATGTTTACCAATTGCAAGGCGTAAAAATAAACGATAAGCATATTGAAGTCATCGTTCGTCAAATGCTGCGCAAAGCAAAGATTGTTGACATCGGCGATAGCCGCTATTTGCTGGGCGAGCAAGCGGAAAAGTCCTTGTTGCTGGATGAAAACGACCGCTTGATCGAGCAAGGCAAAAAGCCGGCCGCCTACGACCCGGTGTTGTTGGGAATCACCAAGGCGTCCTTGACCACGGAATCGTTTATATCGGCGGCTTCATTCCAGGAAACGACCCGGGTGCTGACCAATGCTTCGGTCAACGGCAAGGTGGATCGACTGCGCGGACTTAAGGAAAACGTTATTGTCGGGCGCTTGATTCCAGCCGGCACCGGGCTTGCTTTTCATGAGGAGCGAAAGCGAAACAGAATTGAGAAGTTTCGCAAGGATAAAGAGCTTGAAGCGCTTTTGGGCGGGCCGGAACGGGAAAATGTCGAACTCGGGGAAATGGTAGCGGCGGAGGCGATAAGCGAGTCTCCAGCCCAGCCGGTCGCCGAATAAGTTTTGCCGGCGACATGATGACATTGTGGCGTCATTTTAGCGGCGTTATTTTGATGACTTGCCCCTGTTTTTATTGCTTGACACCGATTGCCCGTCAGCATAAAATCGCCGCCCTCGCGCAACACCCCGACGGGCAAAATTCGTTGAATTTTCCAGGTTTTGGGTGTTTCTGGAGTTTGCAGCCGGCATAAATGAAGCAGGTATAAATTTTGCCGGTGTAAGTTTTGAATGAATTGAACAAATGCCAACATTAAACCAACTGGTTAGAAAACCGCGTCAAAAGCAGGTAAAAAAGTCCAATGTTCCGGCATTGCAGACTTGCCCGCAGAAACGAGGAGTTTGTACACGGGTTTATACCACAACGCCAAAGAAACCGAATTCCGCATTGCGCAAGGTGGCTCGGGTTCGATTGACCAACGGCTATGAAGTAACGACTTATATTGGCGGCGAGGGTCATAATCTGCAGGAGCACTCAGTGGTGTTGATCAGAGGCGGTCGAGTCAAGGACTTGCCCGGCGTTCGTTACCACACAGTGCGAGGGGCGTTGGACACCTCGGGTGTTTCCGATAGGCGCCAGGGTCGTTCGAAGTACGGCGCGAAGCGGCCTAAGTCGTAGCCGGTTGTTTTTGAACAAGACGCTAGAACATTTTAGTCATCGTTAATTAACCTGGGCGGGTTTAAGCCCCGAGCGGCAAGCCGTATTTTCCCGCCAAACCCTACCCGAACCCCCGGACTTTTGAGTCATTCCCAAGGGGGCCCTAAGGGGAGGTTGCTCTTCTGAACAATCAGGAGAGCGTATTTTTATGGAATGACCGACAGTGAGACATTGAACGAGATACTGAACGAGATATTGAACCCTGGCCAATGAAGCAGCAAAACTAAGTCATGCCAAGAAGAAGAGAAGTGCCGAAGCGCAAAATATTGCCTGATCCCAAGTTTAAGGACCAGACGATTGCAAAATTTATTAACATCATAATGCTTGATGGCAAGAAATCCATTGCCGAAAGGATTCTCTATGGCGCGCTGGATATTATCAAACAGCGCGGCAAGGAAGATCCGGTCGGTATTTTCAACCAAGCATTGGAAAAAGTAGGTCCCAGCGTTGAAGTAAAAAGCCGCCGAGTGGGCGGCGCAACCTACCAGATTCCGGTTGAAGTGCGACCCAATCGTCAAGTGGCCTTAGCCATGCGCTGGCTGGTGGAAGCGGCGCGGAAAAGGAACGAAAAATCCATGACCGCGCGCTTGGCCGGTGAATTGATGGATGCTTCCGATGAGCGCGGCAGCGCCGTTAAAAAACGTGAGGACACGCTGAAGATGGCCGAAGCCAACAAAGCATTCTCGCATTACCGTTTTTAGTTTGTTAGCGTTGGCATAATTAAGCGCATGGCACGCAAAACCCCTCTGCACCGTTATCGCAACATTGGCATCATGGCGCACATTGATGCCGGCAAGACCACGACCACCGAACGCGTGCTTTTCTATACCGGCCTGTCGCACAAGATCGGCGAGGTTCACGATGGCAATGCGGTCATGGACTGGATGGAGCAGGAACAGGAGCGCGGCATCACCATCACCTCGGCCGCGACCACCTGCTTTTGGAGCGGCATGGATAAAGACCTGCCGGAACATCGCATCAATATTATCGACACGCCGGGTCACGTCGACTTCACCATCGAAGTGGAGCGGTCGTTGCGCGTATTGGATGGCGCCGTAGCGATTTTTTGCGCCGTGGGCGGCGTTGAGCCGCAATCGGAAACAGTATGGCGACAAGCCAACCGGTACAAAGTGCCGCGCATCGCTTTCGTCAACAAAATGGATCGCATCGGCGCGGATTTCTTGCGCGTGGTCGGGCAAATCAAAACTCGCCTGGGCGCTAACCCGGTTGTGGTGCAACTGAACATCGGCGCCGAAGAAAACTTCAAGGGGGTTGTCGATCTGGTCAAAATGAAAGCGGTGTATTGGAAAGACGAAAACATGGGCGTCGAGTTTGAATATCGCGACATTCCTGATGAGTTGGTTGAATTGTGCGGCGAGTATCATGCGAAACTGGTGGAAGCCGCCGCCGAAGCGGATGATGCACTGATGGAGAAGTACTTCGACCAGGGCGCGTTAAGCGAGCAGGACCTCAAAAAAGGAATTCGAATACGCGCGCTTAACAATGAAATTATTCCGGTTTTCTGCGGCTCCGCATTCAAGAACAAGGGCGTGCAGGCAATGCTTGACGGTGTTGTCGATTTCATGCCGAGCCCGCTGGATGTGCCGCCAATTAATGGAATTGCCAAGGGGATTGCGGCGGATGCCGCGGCGGCACCATCTGCAAGAGCGCGCCAAGCGGATGACAACGAACCCTTTTCCGCGCTGGCGTTTAAGATCATGTCCGATCCATTTTTCGGGCAACTGGTATTCTTTCGAGTTTACTCAGGCATGATCAAGGCCGGGGATACGGTGCTTAACTCAGTAAAAGGCAAAAAGGAGCGCATCGGCCGAATTCTACAGATGCATTCCAACAACCGTGAGGATATCAAGGAAGTGCGGGCCGGCGATATAGCCGCCGCAGTGGGACTTAAAAGCGTTGCCACCGGCGATACCTTGTGCGCTATCAATGCCGCAGTGGTCTTGGAGCGGATGGAATTTCCGCAACCGGTTATCTCCCAGGCAGTGGAACCGAAAACCAAAACCGATCAGGAAAAACTGGGCATCGCCTTAGGCAAGTTGGCCCGGGAAGATCCCTCTTTCAGAGTCCGGTCCGATAAAGAATCCGGACAAACGATTATCTCGGGAATGGGCGAATTACACCTGGAAATCATTATCGACCGGCTAAAAAGGGAATTCAGCGTCGATGCCAATATCGGCAAGCCTCAGGTTGCCTACCGCGAAACCATCACGAAAACCGTCGAAACCGAGCATAAATACGCCAAGCAGACCGGCGGTCGAGGCCAGTATGGCCATGTCCACTTGCGCCTGCAACCCCAGAAAATGGGCGCCGGTTACGAATTTATTGACGAAATCAAGAGCGGGGTTATTCCTCGTGAATTTATTCCTGCGGTGGACAAGGGGATTCAGGATGCCATGCAGGCCGGCGTGGTTGCCGGTTACCCGGTTATTGATGTCAAGGCCACGTTGTTTTATGGCTCGTATCATGAAGTGGATTCATCCGAACATGCGTTCAAGGCGGCCGGGTCCATGGCTTTTAGGGAAGGGGCAAGACAAGCGGGGCCGCAGTTGCTTGAGCCGATGATGGCGGTGGAAGTCGTTACCCCGGAAGAATATATGGGCAGCGTTAATGGCGACTTGAGCGCGCGCCGCGGCCTCATCCAGGAGATGGCAGATTCAGCCAGCGGCAAAGTGGTAAAAGCCGAAGTGCCGCTGTCGGAAATGTTTGGCTATGCCACCGCGTTGCGCTCCGCCACTCAGGGGCGAGCCAACTATACGATGGAATTCAAAAGATATGCGCCGGTGCCTGAAAGCATCACCGCAGCCATCAGACATGCTTAATCGGGTATGATATCGCGGGTATGATATTGGCTGCATTGAATTTACATGAATCTTAAATAAAAAATCAACGCAAAGATGAGATCGTTAGGAGACAACCATGGCGAAAGAGAGATTTGAGAGAACCAAGCCGCATGTGAATGTAGGCACGATAGGTCACGTTGATCACGGCAAGACGACGTTGACGGCGGCGCTGACCAAGGTGCTGTCGGCCAAGTACGGCGGCACCTTGGCGAAGGCGTTTGACGAGATAGACAACGCCCCCGAGGAGCGCGAGCGCGGCATCACCATTGCCACCGCGCATGTGGAGTACGAGACCGAGGCGCGGCACTATGCGCATGTGGACTGTCCGGGTCATGCGGATTATGTCAAGAACATGATCACCGGCGCGGCGCAGATGGACGGCGCGATCGTGGTGGTGTCGGCGGCCGACGGCCCGATGCCGCAGACGCGCGAGCACATATTATTGGCGCGTCAGGTGGGGGTGCCGTATATTGTGGTGTATTTGAACAAGGCCGACTTGGTGGACGATGCCGAGTTGATGGAGTTGGTGGAGATGGAGGTGCGCGAGCTGCTGGACAGTTACGAGTTTCCCGGCGAGGACACGCCGATCATCGTCGGCAGCGCGTTGAAGGCGCTGGAGGGCGATGCCTCGGACTTAGGCGAGGGTTCCATTTTGAAGCTGGCGGTGGCGCTGGACAGTTATATCCCTGAGCCTGAGCGCAAGATTGACGGCGATTTCTTGATGCCGGTGGAGGATGTGTTCTCGATATCGGGGCGCGGCACGGTGGTGACCGGCCGGATTGAGCGCGGCGTGGTCAAGGTCAACGAGACGATTGCGATCATCGGGCTGAAAGAGACGATGACGACGGTGTGCACTGGGGTGGAGATGTTCCGCAAATTGCTGGACGAAGGCCGGGCTGGCGACAATGTGGGGGTTTTGCTGCGCGGCACCAAGCGCGAGGAGGTTGAGCGCGGTCAGGTGCTGGCCAAGCCGAAGTCGATCACGCCGCACACTCGGTTTGAGGCTGAGGTGTATATCCTGTCCAAGGAGGAAGGCGGGCGGCACACGCCGTTTTTCAAGGGCTATCGGCCGCAGTTTTACTTTCGCACGACCGATGTCACTGGCGCGTGCGAGTTGCCGAAGGAGGTGGAGATGGTGATGCCGGGGGACAATGTTCAGTTGGTGGTGGAACTCATCGCCCCCATCGCCATGGAGGACGGCTTGCGCTTTGCCATCCGCGAGGGCGGCCGCACCGTCGGCGCCGGCGTGGTGACTAAAATTATCGCATAGCGCAAACCGCAAATTTGCAATTAATTAAACCGGGAAAAACTTGAGTCATGGCTGAAAATCAAAAAATTCGCATAAGCCTGAAAGCGTTCGATCACAAATCAATTGATCGCTCAGCATTGGAGATCGTGGATACGGCGCGGCGCACCGGCGCATTGGTTATGGGCCCTATTCCATTGCCGACCAAGATCGAAAAGTACACGCTGTTGCGCTCGCCGCACGTCAACAAAAAGGCGCGCGACCAATTTGAGATCAGAACGCATAAACGAATTCTCGATATTGTTCAACCGACTGATAAAACGGTCGATGCATTGATGAAGCTGGATTTAGCAACGGGCGTTGACGTTGAAATCAAACTGAACTAAGCGTAAGCAAGCAGGTTAAGAAAATGTCCCGGAAAATGTCATTAGGACTGGTTGGAAAAAAAATCGGCATGTCCCGGGTTTTTACCGAACAAGGCAAATCCCAGCCGGTAACGGTCATTGAAGTTTTGCCGAATAAGATCACTCAGATCAAGACCCAGGCAGTGGATGGCTATGACGGTTTGCAGCTTACCACCGGCGAGCGCCGGGCTAGCCGGGTAACCAAAGCCATGAAAGGCCATTTTGCCAAGGCCGGGGTAGAGCCGGGGCGTGGTGTTTGGGAGTTTCGCCTGGATGCTGCGGTTGATGCCCAGGCCGGCAATGAATTGACTGTGGGTTTGTTTGCCGCAGGTCAAAAAGTGGATGTCACTGGACAAACCATAGGCAAGGGCTTTGCCGGGGTAATCAAGCGCCATGGCTTTGCCGGCGGGCCCGCCTCCCATGGCAACTCTAAAGCCCACAGATTAGGCGGTTCTACGGGTAATGCCCAGGATCCAGGCCGCGTGTTCAAAGGCAAGAAGATGGCTGGGCATATGGGCGCCGAACAAGCCGTGCAGCAGAATCTGGTCGTGGTCAGTGTGGATAGCGAACGAAACCTTATTTTGATCAGCGGATCTATCCCGGGCGCCAAAGGCGCCGATGTGATCATTCGGCCAGCGGTTAAATCCGATGCCGTGCTGCCCCTGCCCGATAATGCCGCTAGTGCTGAACACAGTGATCAGATTAATGCTGAAGCGGGTACGCCTGAAGTCAGTGCGTCTGAAGCGGGGGCCGAGTCCCGTGCCGAGTCCCGCGCCGAGTCCCGCGCCGAGTCCTAATGAGCAAAAAAATGACGATTCAATTAAAAGTGAACAAACTCGCCGGTGGCAAGGATGGCGAGGTCGGTTTGTCTGACATTAACTTCGGCGTTGAATTTAACCAGGCATTGGTGCATCAGGTCGTGACCGCGTATCAAGCCGGCGGCCGCAGCGGCACGCGCGCGCAGAAAAATCGCGCGGCGGTGCGCGGCGGCGGCGCCAAGCCCTGGAAACAAAAAGGCACCGGGCGCGCCCGCGCCGGCACGATTCGCAGCCCGATATTCGTCGGTGGCGGCCGCGCTTTTCCGGCTTCCACGCATGACTTCTCGCAAAAGGTGAACAAGAAAATGTATCGCGCCGCCATGCGCTCGATACTTTCCGAGTTAGCGCGCCAGGATAGATTAGTGGTGGTGGATGGGTTGCCTATGGATGCGCCCAAGACCAAGTCATTGCTCGAGACTTTGAGCAAGTTAGACGCCGCGCAAGCATTAATCGTGTTGGCGGAAGATAACGATAATGTTGAGCTTTCAGCGCGCAATTTGAAATCGGTTGCGGTTTGCAACAGCCGCGAAATCGATCCGGTCAGTTTGATTCGTTACCAGAAAGTGGTGATGACGGTGGACGCCGCTAAAAATATAGATGAGGCTTTCCGATGAGCCGGTCAAAACGAAAAAGCGGGTATGCGCGCGGCCAAGCCAGATCCGTTGTGCTTGATGAAGAACGGTTATACCAAATCATCTTGAAGCCGGTGATTTCAGAAAAATCGACGGGGCTTGCGGATAAACACAGCCAGGTGGTTTTTCAGGTCAAAACCGATGCGCGCAAAGACGAGATTCGCCAGGCCGTGGAAAAATTATTCGCGGTCAAGGTGAAGCACGTTCAAGTGGTTAATGTGCGCGGCAAGGTCAAGCGATTTGGCAAAACCCCGGGCGCGCGCAGCAGTTGGAAAAAAGCCTATGTGTGTTTGCAGGATGGCCAGGATATTGATTTTCTTGGAATGGCCGCGGCGTAATCAAGATTAGTTTGGCAAGCAAGCGGTGAATTAAAATGGCATTAGTAAAACAAAAACCGACCACGCCAGGCCGCAGAGGCATGGTCAAGGTGGTGACTGCGGATTTGCATAAAGGCAAACCCTATAAGCCGTTGCTGCGGCCTAAAACCGCAATCAGCGGCAGAAATAATGAGGGCCGTATCACCGTGCGCCATCGTGGCGGCGGGCACAAACGGCGCTATCGCGTGGTTGATTTCAAGCGCAATAAAGACGGCATGCCGGCGACGATCAAGCGTATTGAATACGATCCCAACCGCAGCGCGCACATTGCATTGCTGATGTATAAAGACGGCGAGCGCCGGTACATGATTGCGCCGCGTGGTTTAGCCGCGGGTGATACGGTAGTTTCTGGCGTCGGCGGCGGTTATAACGTCGGCAACTGCATGCCGTTGCGCAGCATCCCGGTCGGCACCGTGGTGCATTGCATAGAACTGAAGCCCGGCAAAGGCGCGCAAATTGCGCGCACCGCCGGGGCTGGCGTACAATTTCTCGGCAATGAAGGGGCCTATGCCCAACTGCGGTTGCGTTCCGGAGAAGTCAGAAAAGTGCATCTGGATTGTCGCGCGACCATTGGTCAAGTGGGCAACGCCGAAAACAGCCTGCGCAAGATTGGCAAGGCCGGCGCCAAGCGTTGGCGCGGCATTCGCCCGACGGTGCGCGGCGTGGCGATGAACCCGGTGGATCACCCGCATGGCGGCGGCGAGGGGCGCACTTCAGGCGGCCGTCATCCGGTATCGCCCTGGGGGGTTCCGACCAAAGGCTACCGAACTCGTTCCAATAAACGCACCTCAGCCATGATTATTCGCAGAAGGAAAAAATAACCATGCCAAGATCGATTAAAAAAGGCCCCTTCGTTGACCACCATTTGTGGGCCAAAGTTGAGAAAGCTAAAGCGGAAAATTCCCGCAAACCCATTAAAACATGGTCGCGCCGTTCGATGATCATGCCCGAATTTATTGGGCTGACAATCGCGGTGCATAATGGCCGGCAGCATGTGCCCGTTCTGATCAACGAAAATATGGTGGGCCACAAGCTGGGCGAGTTTTCGCCAACCCGCACCTATCGCGGACACGTGGCCAACAAAAAAGCCAGATAGATTGCCAAGCAGATTAACCTGGCAATAACCGCAAGAGTCATAAAGACAACGAATATGCAAGTTAGAGCAGTCGCAAAATATGTTAGATTATCGGCGCAAAAAGGTCGGCTGGTGGCCGACCAAATTCGCGCCCTGCCGGTGGAGAAGGCACTGGAGATTCTGGCCTTTAGTCCAAAAAAAGGCGCCACGCCGATAAAGAAGGCGCTGGATTCCGCGATTGCTAATGCGGAGCACAACGAGGGCGCGGATATTGATGATTTGTGGGTCAGCCAAGTGATGGTCGACCAAGCGCCGACGATCAAGCGATTTCGGGCGCGGGCGAAAGGCCGTGGCACGCGAATTTTGAAGCGAAATTGTCACATCACGGTGAGCGTGAGCGACGATCCCAGAGCATCAAAAAAGCGCTTATAAATTGCGCTTATAAATTTAATGAACAGACAATCAGTGGAGCGATAAGCATGGGTCAAAAAGTACAGCCAAACGGCATTCGACTTGGCATTGTCAAGGATTGGAATGCCAAATGGTATGCGCCTAGCAGCCGCTACGCGGATACGCTGGCGAGCGATCTGAAAATTCGTGAGTTTTTAGCCAAACGACTGAGCAATGCCGCGGTCAGCAAGATTGCAATCGATCGTCCGGCGCAAAACCTGAACTTAACGATTTACACCGCGCGTCCCGGTATCGTCATTGGCAAGAAGGGCGAGGATATTGAGCGTCTTCGATTCGAGTTGACCAAAATCAACGGCAACCCGGTGCAGGTGGCGGTAGAGGAAATACGCAAGCCCGAGTTGGACGCGAAACTGGTGGCGGAAAATATTTGCCAGCAACTGGAAAAGCGCATCATGTTCCGCCGAGCCATGAAACGCGCCGTTCAAAACTCCATGCGCCTCGGCGCCGAAGGAGTCAAGGTGATGCTGGCCGGGCGTCTGAATGGCGCGGAAATCGCCCGCACCGAGTGGTACCGGGAAGGTCGCGTGCCGTTGCATACGTTGCGCGCGGATATTGATTATGGCGTGCACGAAGCCCATACCACCTACGGCATCATCGGCGTCAAGGTTTGGATTTTCAAGGGCGAGATTTTAGAACCGGAAAAACCGGAAGTGCAGGTCGTTGAACAGCCGACCATTGAACCGCAGGTTGTTGAACCTCAGGTTGTTGAACAGCCGGCCACCGAACCGCAAGCCACCGAACCGCAAGCCACCGAACCGCAAGCCACCGAACAGCGGCCGCAAGCCGGATAATCATGCTCCAGCCAAAAAGAACAAAATTTCGCAAAATGCACAAGGGCCGCAACCGCGGTCTGGCCAGCCGCGGCAATCGCGTTAGTTTCGGCGAGTTTGGTCTGCAAGCGTCCAGCCGAGGCCGGTTGACCGCCAGGCAGATTGAGGCCGCCCGTCGTGCCGTTACCCGTCATGTGAAACGCGGCGGGCGCATGTGGATTCGGGTGTTCCCAGACAAGCCTATTTCGAAGAAGCCATTGGAAGTGCGAATGGGCAAGGGCAAGGGAAACCCTGAATTTTGGGTGGCGTTGGTTCAACCCGGCACCATGCTCTATGAAATTGAGGGGGTTTCCGAAAATTTGGCGCGCGCAGCGTTTAGGCTTGCCAGCGCCAAATTGCCAGTGCAAACCCACTTTGCACGACGTCAGGTGGGCTGATGAAAGCGGCTGAACTTAGAACCAAAACAGCGCACGACCTGCAACAAGAACTGTTAGGTCTTAGAAAAGAGCAATTCAATCTTCGTATGCAGCGGGGAGCAGGTCAGCTTGCTAATCCGTCGCGTTTCAAGGTTGTCCAAAAAGATATCGCAAGAATAAAAACCGTCTTGAAAGAGCAAGCGGGCAGCGAAGCCACTGCCACTGAGTAATTAATAGTAATGACCGCAGAATCCACAAAACAGCGCACCGCCAAACGAGCGATTCAAGGCAGCGTGATTGGCGCGGCTGGCGATAAAAGCATTACCGTATTGGTTGAACGCCGGGTCAAGCATCCGTTGTACAAAAAATACATCCGCCGCTCCACCAAGCTGCATGCGCATGATGAACAAAATCAGTGCCAGGCCGGGGATACCGTTCGTATTGAAGCGTGTCGGCCGATTTCAAAAACCAAATGCTGGCGCTTGGTTGAAGTGGTCGCCCGAGCAGTTTAGGACGGTCAGGAGAATACCCATGATTCAAATGCAGACCATGATGTCGGTGGCCGATAACAGCGGCGCTAAAAGAGTGATGTGCATCAAGGTGCTTGGCGGCTCGAAGCGCAGATATGCCGGCATTGGCGACATTATAAAAATCACCATCAAGGAAGCGTTGCCGAACAGTCGAGTCAAGAAAGGCGATGTTTATGATGCGGTGGTTGTTAGAACCCGATCCGGTGTGCGCCGCCCGGACGGGTCGTTGATTCGATTTGATAAAAATTCAGCGGTGTTGTTGAATGCCGCGCACCAGCCCATTGGCACGCGAATTTTTGGCCCGGTGACGCGCGAGCTGCGCTCGGAGAAATTCATGCGGATCATTTCGCTGGCGCCAGAAGTTTTGTAATTGGAAACCGAAACAAAGACCCTGAGACACAGACCTGAAACAAAGACCTGAAGACCCACATTTGAGATTAGCCGCAATTAAGATTAGAGTGATGCAAAGAATTAAAAAAAACGACGATGTCATCGTTATCGCCGGGCGCGATAAAGGCAAACGCGGCAACGTGTTGAAAATCACTAATGATGGTCGCGCATTGGTGGACAATGTTAATTTGGTCAAGCGTCACACCAAGGGCAATCCGAGCACCGGTCAGAGCGGCGGAATTATTGAAAAAGAGGCCCCCATCCAGCTTTCCAATATTGCGCTGTATAATCCGGTCACCAAAAAAGGCGATCGCATTGGTTTCAAATCATTGGAAGATGGTCGCAAGGTGCGGTATTTCAAATCAAATGACGAAGTTATTGATCGCGCGTAGTTGCACCAGGCTGAGTCCGCTACCGCATAGTTAGAATTTTCCATATAACATTTCCCATATAGCATTTCCCATATAAAATTGGTTTTAGAGGCAAATGGCCAGATTACAAGAAAAATATAAGACTGAAGTCGCGCCGCAACTGCAGCAAGCGTTTGCGTTCAAAAGCGCGATGGAAATTCCGCGGATTACGAAAATCACGCTGAATATGGGTTTGGGCGAGGCGGTGGCCAATAAAAATGTATTGCAAAGCGCAGCCAGCGAACTTGCAAAAATCACCGGTCAAAAACCGGTGATCACCAAAGCGAGAAAATCCGAAGCGGTGTTCAAGATTCGAGCAGGTTGGCCAATCGGGGCAAAGGTTACATTGCGTCGGCGTCGAATGTATGAGTTTCTTGACCGCTTGATTTCGGTGGCGATCCCGAGAATTCGGGATTTCAGGGGATTATCGAACAAATCGTTCGATGGGCGCGGCAACTACTCGTTTGGCATTAAGGAGCAAATCGTGTTTCCAGAAATTGACTATGACAATGTCGACGCGTTCCGGGGCATGGATATTTGTATCACGACTTCCGCAAAAAATGACGAGCAGGCAAGCGCATTGTTGCGGGCGTTTAATTTTCCGATGAAACGTTAGAGATGGCTAAAAAATCAATGATCGCGCGCGAGGCCAAGCGCCGGAAATTAATCGGGGCGCATGCCGAAAAAAGAAAAGAGTTGACGGACACAATCTCAAATTCCGCGACCAGTTCAGCGGATCAATTTCAGGCTATGCTGGAGCTACAGAAACTGCCTCGGGATTCCAGTCCTGTCCGAAAACGAAACCGCTGCGCGCTGACTGGTCGTCCAAGAGGAAATTACAGAAAATTCGGGCTGTGCAGAAATAAGTTGAGAGAAGTCATTATGCGTGGCGAAGCGCCCGGCGTGGTCAAGTCCAGTTGGTAATTTGGCGCGGATAATTTTGGGCATAATTTTTGTTGGAAATATAAGCATGAACACGAATACGAGAGCACGACAATGAGTATGGCCGATCCTATCGCTGATATGTTGACGCGAATACGAAACGGTTTGCAAGCCGATAAAGCGGCCGTGGCAATGCCGTCGTCTAAAAGCAAGGTGGCCATTGCGAAAGTGTTGCAGGAAGAGGGTTATATCACCGGTTATTCTGTTACGGGCGACGGCGTAAAAAAGAGTCTTGAAATTCAGTTAAAGTATTTTCAAGGTGATCCGGTGATTGAAGAAATTAAGCGAATCAGCAAGCCGAGTTGCCGCGTGTACGCGAGCAAGGATGATCTGCCTACCATAAAAAGCGGATTGGGAGTCGCCTTGGTATCCACTTCCAAAGGCGTGCTGACTGACAAATCCGCCCGCCAACAAGGCATGGGCGGAGAAATAATTTGCACCGTATTCTGATTAGCGTCGGACCTTGCAAGACAACGATTTATACAGATAAAACCAATAGAGAACCAGAGCAACCAAAATGTCACGCATTGCAAAAACGCCGATCATTGTGCCAACCGGCGTTGAAGTGAAAATTGACAACGGCACAGTGACTGCGAAAGGGCCAAAAGGCGAATTGAGTTTTGTGCTGGCTGCCGGCATAGAACTGGTGCGCAACGACGGCGCGCTAAAAGTTCAGGTTGCTGAAAACAAGGAAAAAACGAGTGAGCATCTAGTGGCGATGTCGGGCACAACCCGGGCTATGATCAATAATCTGGTTAAGGGCGTCGCCAGCGGATTTGAGAAAAAACTCACCATAACCGGAATTGGCTATCGCGCGCAGGCGCAAGGTAACACCCAGAGCAACACCCTGACTTTGAGTTTGGGATTTTCGCACCCGGTGGTGTACCGACTTCCAGATGGCGTGACCGCGCAAACCCCAACCCAGACTGAAATTATATTGAGCGGGGCGGACAAGCAAGCCGTTGGGCAGGCGGCCGCGGAAATAAGAAATTATCGACCGCCTGAACCTTATAAAGGCAAAGGTGTTCGTTACGTCGATGAACATGTTGTTAGAAAACAAGCGAAGAAGAAATAACCCTAACCGACCGCATTGACAGACTGCATTGAAAAGATTACGAATATGGTAAATAAAAACCGCGCGCGACTGCGGCGAGCGAGAAAAATCCGCGGCAAGATTGCCCGGCTGGGGGCCATGCGCTTGTCGGTGCATCGCACGCCGCGTCATTTTTACGCGCAAATTTTCGATCCATCCGGTGACCAGGTATTGGCTTGCGCTTCCACATTGGATGCGGCGTTGCGCAAGAAATTGAAAACCAGCGGAAACCGCGATGCCGCGATAGCGGTGGGTAAAATGTTGGCGAAAAATGCGCTGGCGGCGGGCATCGACAGAGTCGCATTTGATCGCTCCGGGTATTTGTACCACGGTCGGCTGCAGGCGTTCGCCGATGCCGCCCGTGAGCACGGCCTAAAGTTTTAATACGGGTTTTAATACAGGTTTTAATACAGCAGTTTAATAACAGAAGATTTTCAATGGCTAAGGCAAGAGAGCGCGATAACGTCCGCAAAGATAACTTTCAGGAGCAGCTGATTAACGTACGGCGCGTCTCCAAGGTGGTCAAGGGCGGGCGCATCTTCGGCTTCTCTGCGCTGACCGTGGTCGGCGACGGAGAGGGCCGGGTCGGCATGGGGCGCGGCAAGGCGCGCGAAGTTCCGGTCGCGGTGCAAAAGGCGATGGACGATGCGCGCCGCAACATGTTCAAGGTCAACATGAAAGGCGATACCTTGCAGTACCCGATGATCGGGCAGCATGGCTCGGCGCGCGTGGTGTTAAGACCCGCTAGCGACGGCACCGGCATCATCGCCGGCGGCACCATGCGCGCGGTATTTGAAGTCATGGGCATACAAAATGTGCTGACCAAGGTCATCGGCACCACCAATCCGATTAATGTGACCCGTGCCACTATTGCCGCGTTGCGCGGGATGCGCAGCGCCAGTTATATTGCGGCCAAGCGCGGCAAGGATTTGGGCGACATCCGATAAGACGACATCCGATAAGATATGGCACCGAAAAGCATGGCAATGGCAAAACAAAAAACCTTGAAAGTAACCCTGACGCGCAGCATTCATGGTCGTCTTAAAAAACACCAGGCATGCGTTCGCGGCTTGGGGCTGCGTCGCATGCACCACACCGTTGAAGTCATCGACACGCCGGAAAACCGTGGCATGATCAATAAGGTGAGTTACATGGTTAAGTGTGAAGAAAGCTAATTAGCCGCAAAGCATCGTAAAGCATATTGGGCGATATTCAACAAAGCCGATTTAGCATAATATTTTAGAAAATGCCATCACTTAAATTAAATAACATCAAGCCGGCGCCGGGCGCCAAAACCGCGGCCAAGCGCGTTGGCCGCGGACCTGGTTGCGGGCAGGGCAAGACCGCCGGCCGAGGCACCAAAGGGCAGAAATCGCGCTCCGGCGGATACCATAAGGTCGGCTTTGAGGGCGGGCAGATGCCCCTGCAACGACGCTTGCCGAAACGCGGTTTTCGTTCAAAGGTTAATGTCCACGCCGCCGAAATCCGCTTGAACGAATTAGCCAAGGTCGAAGGCGATGTGGTTGACCTGAGCGCCTTGAAAAAAGCCGGGGTTATCGGGCTGCATGTCAATCGCGCCAAGGCGATACTGTCCGGCAGGATTGTCCGCGCAGTCACGCTTAGAGGCGTAGGCGCGACCAAAGGCGCGCGCGTTGCCATCGAAAAAGCCGGCGGCGTTATTGAGATGCCGCCACCACCGCCACCAAAAACCCAGCGACAGCCCACTAAAAAATCTTCTGCGGAATCTGCAGAATCTGTGCCATCTGCGGAAAAAGATCCGCGACCGTCTGCGGCGCAAAAACCAACTGCCGAAGGCGACGGTTCCGCCGTCCCTGAAAAACCGAAAGCGGGAGCGCAGGACTGATGGCGCGCGCGGGCTTCGCATCGCCGGGAATGCTCGGCAACTTGTCCGAGTTGAAACAGCGCATCCTGTTTTTATCGGCCGCGTTGCTGGTGTTCCGTTTGGGCACCCATATCCCGGTGCCAGGGGTCGACCCGGCGGCCATTGCGGCGCTGTTTGCCCAAACCAAAGGCTCTATTGTCGATATATTCAACATGTTCTCTGGCGGCGCGTTGAGCCGATTATCCATTTTCGCGCTCGGCGTCATGCCCTACATATCCGCGTCCATCATCATGCAAATGATGACTGTGGTGGTGCCGCAACTGGAGCAACTGAAAAAAGAGGGTGAAGCCGGGCGCAGAAAAATTACCCAATACACGCGCTACTTCACGGTGGTGCTGGCGCTGTTCCAGGGCCTGGGCATTTCCGTGGCCATCGAAAGCCAGCAAGTGGCGGGCAGTCCGGTCATCCTGATTCCCGGCGTCGGATTCAAGATTGTGACCGCGGCGACCCTGTGCGCCGGCACCATGTTCCTGGTATGGCTGGGCGAGCAAATCACCGAGCGCGGCATCGGTAATGGCATTTCGCTGATCATTTTCGCATCCATCGTCTCCGGACTGCCGTCCGCGGTGGCGGGCACCTTGGAGTTGGCGCGCACCGGGGCGTTGTCCGGCGGGATTGTGCTGATACTGTTCATCGGCGCCATCGCCGTGACCTTCTTTGTGGTCTTCGTTGAACGCGGGCAGCGAAGAATCACCGTGAACTACGCCAAGCGCCAGCACGGGCGAAAAATGATGGCCGGCCAAAGTAGTCATTTGCCATTCAAGTTGAATATGGCTGGCGTAATCCCGCCGATTTTCGCATCCAGCCTGATCCTGTTTCCGGCCAGCATCGGCAGTTGGTTTGGACAGGCCGAAGGCATGGGCTGGTTGTCCGACATTGCCACCAAGTTGCAGCCGGGCGAGCCGGTATATACGATGTTTTATGGCGGCATGATTATTTTCTTCTGCTTTTTTTACACCGCTTTGGTGTTCAACCCGAACGAGATCGCGGACAATCTAAAGCGCTCCGGCGCGTTCATCCCCGGCATCAGGCCGGGCGCGCAGAGCGCGAAATACATTGATGGCGTGGTCTCAAAATTAACCATGGTGGGCGCGGTCTATGTCACCTTTGTCTGCCTGATCCCGGAGTTTTTGATCGTGAAGTGGAGCGTGCCGTTTTATTTTGGCGGCACTTCATTGCTGATCATCGTGGTGGTGACCATGGATTTAATTTCTCAGGTGCAATCCCACATGATGTCGCGCCAGTATGAAAGCATTATAAAAAAATCGCCGTTCTCCAGACCCCAGGGCATACGTTAGAGATACAGAATTTTGGCAAACATAATTGAAATGTATTGGGAGACTGAGACATGAAAGTAAGAGCATCGGTCAAGAAAATCTGCCGCAACTGCAAGATCGTCCGGCGCAACCGCGTGGTGCGCGTGATCTGCACTGATCCACGGCATAAACAACGCCAAGGTTGACGTGGCGATTAGAAAACTAAGATGCGCATGACAATTGAATTGATAACGAGGATTTATTTTGATAGAATCTGCGCCCCGCTTAAATCCGCTCCCTTGAATCCGGTGGCGTGCGTAATTTATAGGTTTGTTTTAATTGGTTGCATTGCCTCAAGCGGCGCATTTAGAGACTAGAACAGAGTAATTAAAGACTGGAACATGGCGCGTATTGCTGGAATAAATCTTCCAAACCATAAACATATTGAGCTCGGGCTGACCGCCATCTACGGCATCGGTCGTCATAGCGCGCAACAAATTTGTGACGCGGCTGGCATCGAACGCTCGACCAAGGTTCAGGATCTGGATGAATCCCAGGCCGAAAAACTGCGCGCCCAAATCGCTAAATATGAAGTTGAAGGCGATTTGCGACGCGCGGTCTCGATGAACATCAAGCGGCTGATGGACCTGAGTTGTTATCGCGGTCTGCGGCATCGAAGAGGGCTGCCGGTCAATGGTCAGCGCACCAAAACAAACGCGCGCACCCGCAAGGGGCCGCGGCGTCCGGTCAAAAGGTAACCGGCGGAACTAACCAGCACCAACAAGCAATCCATGGCAAAACCAAGCACAGCAAGCGGCAAGGGAAAAGCGAAAGTCAGGAAAAACGTGACCGAAGGCATCGCGCATATTCATGCCACCTTCAACAATACTATCGTGACCATTTCGGATCGTCATGGCGATGTGTTGTGTTGGGCGTCGGCCGGCAACTCCGGCTTCAAGGGCTCGCGCAAAAGCACGCCGTTCGCGGCCCAGACGGCTGCGGAGTCTTGTGGCCGGCGGGCCCAGGAAATGGGCGTAAAACAACTTGAGGTAAAAATCAAGGGGCCTGGTCCGGGCCGGGAATCCGCGGTTCGGGCATTGAATGGGCTTGGATTCGAAATTCACTCCATTTCCGATATTACGCCGATTCCGCACAATGGCTGTCGTCCGCCTAAACGACGCCGCGTATAGAACCATAGCCGCAAAACAATTCAGCTAACGACAGGTAATATTTTATGGCAAGATATCTAGGCCCGACTTGCAAATTGGCGCGCCGTGAAGGCACCGATTTATTCTTGAAAAGCCCGGTGCGCACCATCGATTCCAAGTGCAAGTTTGATCGTGTTCCGGGCGTGAAGATCGCCGGGCGCCGTTCGCGTAGCACGGTTTATGGCATACAGTTGCGAGAAAAACAAAAGTTGCGTCGAATATACGGGGTGCTTGAAAAACAATTCAGCAACTACTACAAAAAAGCCGCTCGCATTCCCGGCTCCACCGGACTTAACTTATTGCAATTATTGGAAAGCCGATTGGATAATGTCGTATATCGAATGGGTTTTGGCGTGACTCGCGCAGAGGCGCGGCAGTTAGTCAGCCACAAGAGCATTATAGTCAATGGCAAAAAAGTGAATATTGCGTCCTATCAGGTGCAACCCGGCGACCAAATTGAAGTGGTGGAAAAATGCAAGAAACAGTTGCGCATCACCTCCGCATTGGAAATCGCGGAACAGATTGGATTCGTCTCATGGATCGAAGTCAATGTTCAAGCGGTTAAGGGAGGCTATAAATCACTGCCAGAGCGATCTGACTTGTCGCCGGATATCAATGAAGCCTTGGTGGTTGCGCTGTACTCTAAATAGCGCGGGTATTTAGCGTGGATATTTTTTAGGCGGCAAGTCCATTTAGCCGGTTTTTATTTTTAACTTCGTCTCAATTGTGAGGAAAACAGATGCAGGACCCAACTGTCGAATTTCTTAGACCGCACCTGGTGGAAGCCAAAGCTATCGGCAAACATCATTCAAAAATTACCATTGAACCACTGGAGCGGGGATTCGGCCATACGCTTGGCAACGCGCTGCGCCGCATCATGCTGTCTTCCATGCCCGGTTGCGCGGTCACTGAAGTCAGCATTAAAGGCGTATTGCATGAATATTCCACGCTCGAAGGCGTGCAAGAAGATGTCATCGACATTTTGATGAACCTGAAATCGTTGCCGCTGGTCATGCACAATCGAAGTGAAGCGATGCTCACTCTGCGTAAAAAGGGCGCTGGGGTGGTCACCGCTGGTGATATTGAATTGACCGACGATGTGGAATTGGTTGATCCGAGCCATCACATTGCGACTCTGTCCAAGGATGCTGAGCTTGATATGGAACTCACTATCCGCCGCGGACGAGGCTATGAAACCGCTGAAAGCCGATTAAAGGATGCGGACGAAACCCGTGCTGTCGGGGTTATTCAGCTGGACGCGTCATTTAGCCCGATCAACAGGATTTCCTACTCGGTGGAAGATGCCCGGGTTGAGCAATTGACCGACTTGGACCGATTGGTGCTGGAAATAGAATCAAACGGTTCCATTGACCCTGAAGTGGCGGTCCGGCGCGCGGCAACGATATTGCACGATCAGATCTCGGTTTTTGTTAATCTGGAAGAATCTATGGTGCAAAGCCAAGCGGAAGCAGAGCCTGAAATTGATAAGGCGTTGTTAAAACCGGTTGACGATCTTGAACTCACGGTCAGGTCCGCGAATTGCTTGAAGGCCGAAAATATTTATTACATCGGCGATTTGGTGCAGCATACCGAAACTGAATTATTGAAAACCCCCAATCTGGGCAAGAAGTCCCTTACGGAAATCAAGGATGTGCTGGCGCAAAGGGATTTGTCATTGGGCACAAAACTTGAAAACTGGCCGCCCGCTTCGTTGGTTAAAGCGGATGAAGACATGCCGCTGAGAGACCTGCCGCTGAGAATGAATTAAGGGGAATGAATTAAGTCTATTTCGGAATTAAAGATGCGACATAAAAAAGCCGGGCGCAGCCTGAATCGTACCTCATCTCATCGAAAAGCCATGTTCAGCAACATGGCCAATTCATTGTTTTTACATGAGCAGATTAAGACCACGCTGCCCAAAGCGAAAGAGCTCAGAAGGTTCGCCGAACCGCTGATCACGTTATCGAAGACCGCCAGCGTGGCCAATCGCCGCTTGGCTTTCGCAAAACTTCGCGACCGCGATATGGTTGGAAAATTATTCGATGACCTGGGCCCGCATTTCAAGGATCGCCCAGGCGGTTACCTGAGAATCCTGAAATGTGGCTTCCGCGCCGGCGACAACGCGCCGATGGCGTATGTTCAACTGGTCGGCCGCGAAATCGCCGCCGAGGCGAAAGAAACCGAGAAAGAATAGCGCGCGTTATATCACTCCTCCTTCCGCCATTCCCGCCCGTCACACACCCGTCGTCATTCCAACGAAAGAACGTCACTCCTGTGAAAACAGGGGTTGGAAAAAATCGCCCGGAGCGATTTTTCGCGAGCGCAGCGAGTTCGCCAGAACGCGTATCAGGGACGATACGCGCAAAACTTCGCCCGGAGCGATTTTTCGCGAGCGCAGCGAGTTCGCCAGAACGCGTATCAGGGACGATACGCGCAAAACTTCGCCCGGAGCGATTTTTCGCGAGCGCAGCGAGTTCGCCAGAACGCGTATCAGGGACGATACGCGCAAAACTTCGCCCGCAACGATTTTTCACGCAAGCCCCGAAGGGGTGAGTATCAGGGATGATACGAATAATCCAGTCAACCATCGTCCCGCGCAACGGGCACAACACCGTAAGTTGCAGGGTGGCTCCACCAATTCAATGGCTCATCATTCCCGCTTTTTATAATGTCGCGGTTGCCGCCGCTGAGGTTCACTGGATTATCGGGTCAAGTCTGATAATGACGGGCCTAAGGGCGAGAATCCAGGCTGTCTCTTCACCGTTATTCCTGCTTTCTCAGGAACGACGGCTTTATTTGAAATCGCGGTAACATTCACGGCGACTGCCCTTGAAAAACCGCTCATTGCCTCAGCCCAGCACCGACTCCAGCCCAAATACGGTGTACCACTGGACTTTTCAAAAACTCCCCTTTATACTCCCCGCACACCTAAAACCAGAGGATAAAAAATGTTATCACAAACTTCAATCGGCACGCCCGAACAGTTGCGCGATCCGAATTACACGCCGCCGCTGGCGTCGGCAATTCCGCTCGGCATCCAGCACATTCTCGCCATGTTTGTCAGCAACATCACGCCCGCGATCATCATCGCCGGCGCCGCCGGTTTTGGCTTCGGCTCCAACTCGCCGGACTTCCCCAACCTGATTTACATGATCCAAATGTCCATGCTGTTCGCCGGCGTCGCCACGCTGTTGCAAACCATCGGCGCCGGACCGGTCGGCGCGAGGTTGCCGATTGTGCAAGGCACCAGTTTCGCGTTCGTGCCGATTATGATCCCGCTGGTCGCCGGCAAAGGCGTAGATGCCATGGGCGCGATCATGTGCGGTGTGCTCATCGGCGGCTTGATTCACACCGCCCTCGCGCCGTTCGTCGGTCGCATCCGCTACGCCCTACCGCCCTTGGTCACCGGGCTCATCGTGGTGATGATCGGCCTCTACCTCATCCAGGTTGGCGTCAAATACGCCGCTGGTGGCGCCGCGCCGTTCCAGATGGCTGCCCCCGATTTCGGCGGCATCGTCAACTGGAGCCTCGCTGGCACCGTCATCGTTGCCACCTTCGTCCTCAAGTTCTTCTGTCGCGGGATGCTCTCCATGGCCGCCGCCTTGTTCGGCATCATCGCCGGCTATCTAGTCGCCCTCGCCCTCGGCATGGTGGATTTCGGCAACATTGGTCGCGCCGCGTGGTTCGCGTTGCCTAACCCGTTGCACTTCGGTTTTGAACTCAGCGTCGCCGCCATCATCGGCTTCGGTTTCATGTCAATCGTCTCCGCCATTGAAACCGTCGGCGATGTCTCCGGCATCACTAAAGGCGGCGCCGGGCGCGAAGCCACCGACAAAGAGTTACAGGGTGCCACCTTCGCCGATGGCCTCGGCAGCGCCGTGGGCGGCTTGTTCGGCGGCTTGCCCAACACCTCGTTCTCGCAGAATGTCGGACTGGTGGCGATGACCGGCGTAATGAGCCGCCATGTCGTCACCTACGGCGCGTTGTTCCTGATTGCCTGCGGCTTGATTCCGAAAGTCGGCGCGGCAATTTCCACCATGCCCATTGAAGTACTCGGTGGCGGTGTCATCGTCATGTTCGGCATGGTCGCCGCGGCCGGCGTCAACCTGCTCTCCGATGTGCCATGGAATCGCCGCAACATGATGATCTTCGCGGTGGCGTTGTCGGTCGGTCTTGGCTTGCAACTCGTGCCTTCAGCCGCGCAACACTTGCCCGGCACCGCCAAAGTGCTGATGACCTCGGGCTTGTTGCCGGCCGCGTTCATCGCCATCGTCCTGAATCTGGTGTTGCCGCAAGAAGCCGAGGCATAGGCAACGCAAATCAGCGAACCCCCATTGCAAGGGAGCGATTTTCCGCTCCCCCTTGGGGGGAGTAGCGCTTTTGCCGCCGCGCTGTGTTTGCCAGAACGCGTATCAGGGACGACGCGATGGGGGGCGGAGGTAGATAGACGCACGCCGCCACGGACGGCGGAAGTGCAAATAATGTCGGGAACAATTATCGCCGACACCGCTAGACCAAGGCGTGCGCCGGCCTCGTCGCCAGGCAATGTCAGCGGCTGTCGCCGCTGGGGTTTCACTGGATTATCGGGTCAAGCCCGATAATGACGGGCCGGAGGGCCGGAAATCCAGGTTGCCGCTTCACCGTCATGTATAAGCTCAGATACCTATGGCACTCCAACCCGGAAGGCGTGCCATGCCATTCCACCCTGTCGGATGCCGAATAAATGACTTCTATCGGGCAGCCGCTTTAGGGCATCCCCCGTTTTCACGCGGGCATGCTTCGGAAAATGACTTCCAAAAACGCTCAACAACGCCTCAACACCCTCGGTTTCTTCGCCGGTCATGGCGGCGCGCGGCCGGCGATGCCTCGGCGTCAGTCGCAGAACCCGGCGCCACACAGTCCAGCCGCCAGGCTACCATCGCTCTCAATATTCTGTGTCAACTCTTGTCGCATATCGCGCTTCATCCTTACCGACAACGGCTCGGAGTTCATGGGCGACTTCCGGCAACTTCCTCATCCAACATCAACCACAGCGCCAACGGCGGTGAACTTAGACACGATATGGAAGTTTTTTGCCGCCGAGAATACAATTGGGAATACAATCCGTCTTTCACAGCGATCATTAAATACTCATGGCAATACGAGAAATTTTAATCTATCCGGATCATCGGCTCAGAATCAAGTCTGAGCCGGTTACGAGATTTGATAAAGCGCTCGAAGTGCTGGTCAAGGATATGGCGGAAACCATGTATGCCGCGCCGGGCATTGGCTTGGCGGCTATTCAGATCGACGTGCCGAAACGGGTCGTTGTTATGGATTTATCCGAAGCCAAAGACGCGCTTCAGGTGTTCATTAATCCTGAAATCACCGAGCCCGCAGGGGTAACCGAAACCGAGGAGGGTTGTTTGTCGGTGCCGGGCGTGGTTGCCATGGTGGAGCGCGCGGCAAAAGTTCGGATAAAGGCGCAGGATATTAAAGGCGCGCCGTTCGAAGTGGATGCGGACGAAATGCTGTCGGTTTGCATTCAGCACGAAGTGGATCACCTCAATGGCAAGGTGTTTGTCGATTATCTTTCGCGATTAAAACAGGACCGAGTGCGCAAGATGCTGGTCAAAAAAGCGCGGCTGTCAGAGACTGAGGCTGCGTAACCGCGCTTTTTAAACCCCGCTTTTTTGAACTTGCTTTTTTGAACTTGCTTTTTTGAACTTGGCTGATAATCTCATGCGCGTGGTTTTTGCGGGCACCCCTGAATTTTCTGTGGCCAGCCTTGAGGCATTGATAAACACGCCATTTGTTGAGGTTGTCGGGGTTTACACCCAACCCGATCGAGCCGCAGGAAGAGGTAAAAGGCGACAGCAAAGCGCGGTCAAATCCTTCGCGGAAAAACAGGTTTTCACGGTTTATCAACCTGAATCGTTTAAGGCCGAATCGGTTATGAAGCAGGCCGTCATTGAACAACTCGCCGCCTTAAATGCAGACCTGATGTTGGTCGCCGCCTATGGCTTATTGTTGCCCGCGGCGGTGCTGGAAATTCCTCGCCTTGGCTGCGTTAATGTTCACGCGTCATTATTGCCGCGCTGGCGCGGCGCCGCGCCGATCCAAAGAGCGATTGAGGCTGGCGACAGAACGACAGGAATAACCTTGATGCAAATGCAATTAACCCTGGATAGCGGGCCCATACTCGCGCAATCGCGGATCGACATTAGCGAATCCGAAACCAGCGGCACATTGCACGATAAGTTATCCGTGCTGGGCGGTGAGTTGCTTAAAAGCAAGTTGCGCGCAATTTATGATCAATCCATTGAGCCGGTTGCGCAAGATGATGCGTTGGCCACTTATGCCAACAAGCTCAGCAAAGCCGAGGCGAGCCTGGACTGGAGCATGAGCGCAAAAAACCTGCAGCAAAAAGTGCGCGCATTTAATCCCTGGCCAATGACCACCGCAAAGCTTGGCGAGATGACCCTCAGAATTATAAAAGCCAGTTGCATTAACCGCCAAAGCAACGGCAAGATCGGCCAGGTTCTGAGCGCCGATAACGGCGGCGTGGTCGTTCAAACCGGGCAAGGCCAGCTCAATGTGCAAGCGCTGCAAAAACCCGGCGGCAAGGCCTTGGCCGTGGCCGATTTTTTAAATGGCATGCCGATCACTAAAGGCATGGTATTTCGCTAACGCCGCAGACAACGCAACCGATGACCATGCCACTGACCATAGCCGCCGCCCAAGTATTGCGCGGGGTGATTGACCACGGGCATTCTCTCGAGCGCGCCGTGGAAAACTTGGGCGATGGCTTTAACGGCAACCTTTCCGAACTCAAGGAAATCGCATTTGGCGGTTGCCGTTTTTACATTTACCTTGATGGCATCATTGCCGAGTTGTTGCGCAAACCCATCAAGGAAAAAGATCGCATCATTCATTTTTTGTTGGTCGGCGCAATTTATCGCCTCGAGTTTATGCGCGCCCCTGATCATGCGGTGGTTAATGAAAGCGTCGGCGCGTTGGAAAAAACCAATCAGTCATGGGCGAAAAACCTGACCAACGGCGCGCTGCGGAATTTCCTTAGGCATAAATCCGAAATAATCGGGTCGCTCAATAAGGCGCATGTTCGAGATGCCTTTCCCAAACACTTGCATGAACGTATAACCCGCGATTGGCCAGATCATGCTCAGGCAATATTTCGGGCTTCGAATAAAAAACCGCCCTTAACCTTGAGAATTAACCAGAAAACCACCACTCGCAGTCTCTATGCGGAAACGTTAAAAGGGCAAGGCATGGACTATGTGCTGACCCAGGACAGCGATATTGGTGTGACATTAAGCAAGCCGGTTGCGGTTGAACGAATCCCCGGTTTTGCCGATGGCATGGTCTCGGTGCAGGATGAGTCGGCGCAACTAATTGCCTCAGCCGTGGCCTTGTCGGGCGGGCAGCGGGTGCTGGATGGCTGTGCGGCGCCGGGCGGCAAGACCTGCCTGATGCTGGAATCGCAACCCGATCTATCTTGCTTGGTCGCCATAGATTTGCCGCGGCGCACACCCGCAATCGAACAAAACCTGGCGCGATTGAAGCTTAGCGCGACGGTGATGGCGGCAGATTTGCTGGATACCGCCGCGTGGTGGGATGGTCAGCCCTTCGATAGAATTGTCCTTGATGCGCCGTGTTCCGGCAGCGGCGTAATACGCAGGCACCCCGATATCAAGCATCGCCGCAGACCGTCGGACATCGCAAAATTCGCTCAGCAACAACTGGCGATGATCAATTCGGTATGGCCGCTGCTTAAACCGGGCGGCAGGCTTGTTTATGTCACCTGTTCGATTTTCAAGGCGGAAAATGACCATGTCATTGAGAAATTCATGGCAGGCAAGGAAGATTTTGAATTACAATCCCTCAACGAAATATTCGGCCTGGCGTCGTCATTTGGCCGACAACGATTGCCCGGAGTGCATTCAGGCGATGGATTCTATTATTGCGGCATCAATAAAACTCCCGAGCAATAAACCCGGGCAATAAAACCTTAGGCACTCATTCATGAAAATAACGATTCTGGGCGGCGGTCGGGTTGGCGCCTCCATTGCCGAAATTCTTTCAAAGGAAGAAAACGATATTACGGTGGTTGATCATGACCGCGAAATACTGGATACCATGCAAGAGCGCATGGACATTCGCACCGTGCACGGCGCCGCCTCCTCGCCGGAAGTGCTTAAACAAGCCGGCGTGGATGACGCGGACTTGATACTGGCGGTAACCAATTCCGATGAAGTGAATATAGTCGCCTGCCAAGTCGCGCATACCCTGTTTCACACGCCCATGAAAATTGCTCGGGTGCGCTCCGCGGATTATTTGGCGCACCCGGAATTGTTTTGCAAGAAAGCCATGCCTATCGATGTCATTATCAGTCCGGAACAAATTCTTAATCATCAGATTCAACGGCTGATTGAATATCCCGGGGCCTTGCAAGTGATCGATTTTGCCGATGGCAAGATTCAGTTGGTGGCCTTAAAAGCTTATTACGGCGGCGCCTTGGTCGGGCATGAATTGAAAGACCTGAAAGATCATTTGCCTTCCGTTAAGACGCGGGTTGCGGCGATATACCGGCAGGATCGGGCGATCATCCCTACCGGGAAAACCGTTATCGAAGCGGATGACGAGGTGTTTTTCATCGCTACCCATGAAGATATCAAGAAAGTGATGCAGGAACTTCGCAGCATAGAAGAAGCGGGAAAAAAGATAATCATTGCGGGCGCCGGCAACATCGGATTCAGATTGGCGCAATCGCTGGAAAGCAGCGGTTATCAAGTGAAGTTGATCGAACGCAATCCGCAGCGCGCGCGCTGGGTATCTGAGCAATTGAAAGATACCGTTGTGTTGCAGGGCGATGCGGCGGATGAAGAATTATTGCGGCAGGAAAACATCGACAATATGGAGGTGTTCTGTTCGCTGACTAACGAGGACGAGGCGAATATTCTTTCCGCCATGCTGGCAAAACGCCTCGGTGCGAGGAGAGCCATGGCCATCGTAAATCGCGCCGCTTACATCGATCTCATCGAAAGCAGTGTTCTGGACATTGCCATATCACCGCGGCTTTCAACCGTGAGCGCGTTGTTGTCGCATGTCAGAAGAGGCGATGTGGTGGCGGCCCACTCTCTGCGCCGCGGCGTCGCCGAAGCGATTGAGTCCGTGGCCCACGGTGATGCCAAGACCTCGAAAATTGTTGGACGAAAGCTGGCGGACATTAAGCTCCCAAACGGGGCGACCATCGGAGCGATTATGCGTCATGATGAATTGCTCAGCCTGGAGGATGACGCAGTCATCGAAGACGGCGACCACATCATCATCTTCGTTACCGACAAACGCAAGATTCCGGATGTAGAGAAATTGTTCCAGGTATCGGCCACGTTTTTCTAAGCGCGCCTGACCATGCAGACTTGACCATGCAGATCCTCGGCATCATGAAAATTCTCGGCCTGCTGATCGCGTTATTCAGTATCACGCTGCTGCCGCCGATTGCCGTTTCGCTGTGGTATATGGATCAAGCCCATGACGCATTTATTTTATCGCTGCTGATAATTTTAACGACCGGCGCGATGTGCTGGTTTCCGGCCAGGCACTATCGGGGTGAGTTGCGCTTTCGGGATGGGTTTTTGATCGTGGTATTGATCTGGGTGGTATTGTCGATAATGGCGGCCATTCCATTGTTGTTGGTGCATCGGCCTGAGTTGCGAATTGTCGATGCGTTGTTTGAATCGACTTCAGGGCTGACCACCACCGGCGCCACCATCCTGACCGCCATCGATGATCTGCCGCTATCCGTTTTGTACTATCGCCAGCAACTGCAATGGCTCGGCGGCATGGGAATTATTGTGCTTGCCGTTGCGGTCATGCCGGCGTTAGGCGTGGGCGGCATGCAGCTTTATCGCGCCGAAACCCCAGGCCCGATGAAAGACCACAAACTGACCCCGCGCATCACCGAAACCGCCAAAGCGATATGGCGTATTTATCTCGGATTGACTGTTCTTTGCGGTGCGTCGTATTACTTCGCGGGCATGTCCGTTTTCGACGCCATAAGCCATGCGTTCTCCACCGTTGCCATTGGCGGATTCTCGACCCATGAAGCCAGCCTGGGTTATTTTCAAAGCAACGCCATCAACTTGGTGGCCACGGTGTTCATGTTGTTGGCCGGGCTGAATTTCGCCCTGCACTTTTCCGCCTTCCGGTTCAGGCGCGTCGCCGTGTATATAAACGACCCCGAAGCCAAAGCCTATTTCGGGCTGCTGTTGCTGACCATAATGCTGACCGTGATGACGTTGCATCATCATCAGGTCTATGAACAATTGAGTGATAACATTGTCCAGGGCATGGTCCAGGTCGTGTCCATCGTTACCACCACCGGATTCACCACCACAAATTTTTCAATCTGGCCCACGTTTATTCCGATATTGCTCATCCTGTTGAGCACCGCCGGCGGCTGTGCCGGCTCCACCGCCGGCGGCATGAAAATTATTCGGATGTTGTTGCTGTTCAAGCAAGGCGCACGGGAAATTTCAAAATTAGTCCATCCCAGCGCACTGATTCCGATTAAACTGGGCGGCAAGCCAGTACCCGATAATGTGGTCAATGCGGTGTGGGGATTTCTTTCCTTGTATATCTTCAGTTATGCCATCCTGCTTATCATGCTGTTGGCCACCGGCGCCGACCTGACTACTGCATTTTCAGCGGTCACTGCGTGCCTCAATAATTTGGGCCCCGGGCTAGGCGATGTATCGCGGAACTACGCCAGCATTTCCGATACCGGAAAAATTATTCTGACTTTCGCGATGGTGCTGGGCCGGCTTGAGTTGTTCACGTTGCTGGTGCTGTTCACGCCGGTGTTTTGGAAAGGCTGACCGCCTAACCGATAGCCGATACGGCAGTCAATCCGGCAGTCAATACGAGGGGGCATCTTGCGCTGAGGTTCTGGTCAGTGATTATTGCGCGGATACCTCCAGCCAGCTGTTTACCCGTTTGAGGTCCTGTTCATCCAATTGCCCGGCCGACCTTTCCAGTTCAAGGACTGCGATAATGTAGTTGTACCTTGCGCGCAGGTAATCTGTGCGCGAGCGCGATAAATCACGTTGGGCATCCAGCACATCAAGGTTTGTGGTCAGACCTGCGCTAAAACCCTGTTCTTTCGCTTGCAATGCGCTTTCGCCTGCGGTGATGGCATCGAACAGGGCCTCCACTTGGCTGACACCGCTGGCCACCGCCAAAAAGGCTGAGGTGGTTTCGACTGATGCCAATCTTCGCGCTTGTTCCAGCAGTCGTTCTGTTCGGTTATATTCTAATCCTGCTTGTTGGGCGGTTAGATTGATGGCACCGCCGAGATAAAATGGGAAACGCATGACCAATGAGACCGAGGTGGTATTGCTTTTCCCGGAGTGGGATGAGTCGGTTGAGGCTGAATCGGAAAATCTGTGGTTGGCGTCCAAACTTACCGTGGGCGATCGGCTGACTCTCTGTTTGTCTATTTCCTGCAAGGCAATTTCCAGATTCAGCCTTTCGGCTTTAAGCAGGACGTTGTGCTCAATGGATCGATTGATCCAGGCATCGACGTCATTGGGGGCGGGCAATTCCAATGGTGCGGAATCATTAAGAGTTGACAACGCTTCAGGAGTAATGGCAATAATTTGTTTGAGCAGGGCGATGTCGTTATTGATCTGGTTTTGTGCCTGAATTTCGTTGGCTTCAGCCAGCTTAAACCGCGCTCTGGCATCGAACAGATCGGTTCGTGTTCCAAGCCCGACTTCCAGTCGTTTGCCGGCAAGATCCATTTGTCGTCGAATGGTTATTTTTTCAAGGCGCGCTACTTCTCTGGCATCTTGAGCGGACAACAGATTGAAATATCGATTGGCGACACGCAGTATCAGCCGTTGTTTAGCGTCGCGCAAACGTAAACTGGAGACATCGACCTGATACCGGCTTTGAGTGATTGTCGCACGCTTGGTTTTATCGTACAGGGGAAGATTTAGATTCAGGTTGATTGAATGGTCATTGCTTGTTTTCGAGGCTGCCGATGAGTCTGATATTTGACGGCCAACCTGGCTATTGGCGGTGACCGATGGTTTGAAAGCGGACTTGGCCAGGGGCAAGTTTATCCGCTTCGATTCATGGTCGAGCACGGCGGCCTGGTATTGCGGGTCATTGGTTAGCGCGAGTTCGTAAATATCCCATAAATCCGCGCCGTATGACTTCGTGGCCCAGGCTATGACCGCAATTACCGCAATGACCGCCCACAATACTGCCAAGAGTGGATGAGGGCGGACTTGGCAAGCGGGCATGATATTCTAGAAAGTGAAAGACGGTTTGTCGTCAACATTCATTAGTCTGGGCACGCTGGTTTCAAAAAGCGATCGCCGAGACCCGTCGGCGCGATAAACGGCAACGTGCATGGCCGGATCATAGCCCTCGATTCCAACCACGCATCCCTCAACATTGATCATGTTGCGGAATGTTTTATCGATTTCGGTTACCGACCCGGTTATCAATACACCATCAAATTGGCAGCCATGTTCTCCGGGATTGCGGCAAAATGCAAAACAATCGCTTTGCACCAATTCCACATTGGTGATTCCCGCCATAGCCAGATTCATGTCGGCCTGGCGGATTAATTGCTGATCGATTTCGACGCTGGTAACATGCTCGCAAATAGTGGCAAGTAAAGCGGTCAGATAGCCGCTGCCGGTGCCAATTTCCAGAATCCTATGGGTCGGTTTTAAGCCAAGCGCCTCAACCATTCTCGCTCCGACTTTGGGTTCCAGCATCACTTGCCCATCGCCAATGGGAATGCGGACATCCGCAAATGACAAGTCCTTGCATTGAGCCGGAACGAAATCTTCGCGGCGAATTTCACTCAACGCGTTTAAGGTTTGCATCTCCAGCACATTCCATGGCCGGATTTGTTGTTCGATCATGTTGACGCGAGCGACTTGGTAATCCATAAGGTCTGTATAGGGTGCCGGTTTACCGGGTGAGTGGAGTGCGTATCATATCAAAATCGACGCTGTTTATGACTAAACGATTAACCGAGCACATGCGTTATGGCGTCTTTGTAAATTGCCACCATTTCATCCAAAGTCCCTTGATCGGTGGTCAGGGGCGGCGCATTGCAGATGACTTCGCTCCTGACGCGGGTATAGAGTCCGCGCTCCATCAGTGCTTTAGTTAATTTTCCGCCTAGTCCGAAATCCGCCTCAAACCATTCTTTGGTGGCCTTGTCCTTGACGATTTCAATGCCGTGCATCATGCCTTTTCCACGCACGTTGCCAACGTGGGGGTGATCATCCAAAGCGTCATGAAGTTTTTGCAACATGGCTTCACCCTTGGCCGCGGCTTGCCCGGCCAGGTCTTCATTTTCGATGATGTCCAGGGTTGCCAAGGCAACAGCGCAGGTAGTGGGATGACCACTGTAGGTGTAGGCATGCATCCACGGCGCTTTGCTGGCGGTGATGGTTTCGGCGATCTCGTCGCTGATGCCGATGCCGCCTAATGGCAATGCGCCGGAAGTAATTGATTTAGCGAACTGCATTAAATCTGGTTCGACATCGTAGTGTTGTAAACCAAACATTTTTCCGGTTCGCCCGAAGCCGGTGATTACTTCATCTGAAACCAACAGCACTTCATGCTGATCACATATTTCGCGGATGCGTTTGAAATAGTCATCTTGCGGGGCAATGACCCCGCCGGCGCCTTGCACCGGTTCGGCGATAAACATCGCCACCGTGTCCGCGCCTTGTCTTAGTATTTCTTTTTCCAGTTCATTAGCCGCCGCGATACCCTGGGACGAACCGTCTTGCGGCAGCGGATAGTGATACGGATCCGGCGACGGGATATGGCTGAAGCCCGGTATCAGCGGCTCGAACATCGACCAATAACTTTTGATGCCGGTGGCGCACATGGCCGCAAAGGTGACGCCGTGGTAGGCCCAAAGCCGGCTGATAACCTTTGTTTTCTGCGGTTTGCCTTTGACCTTCCAGTAAAATCTCGCCAATTTTATATTACTGTCGGTGGCTTCGCCGCCGCCGGAAGTAAAGTAAAAATTGCGCATATTTGCCATGCCATTGGATTGGGCGAGGGTCGCCAGCCTTTCGGCAAGTTCGATGGCCGGGCGGTTTGAGCCGCCGGCGTAACTTGAACTGAACGCCAACTCGCGCATTTGCTGATTAGCCGCATCCGCCAGTTCCCGGCGGCCATGCCCGGCGCTGACATTCCACAGGCACGACAAGCCATCGATGTAGCGATTGCCATCGGCGTCATAAAGATAGGAGCCTTCGCCCTTGACCCAGACGCGGCCGTTGGCGTGGCCGGCGGTGTGGTGCAGCGGGTGAATCAGATGCCGGCGGTCTTTTTCCAGCAGCGCGGCGTTGGACAGGTTGGATGGTGTGTTCATGAGTATTTCCTCGGCATAGAATTTTTCAAGTCTTTCTTTTTCAAGTCTTTCTTTTTCAGGTCTTTCTGCGGACAATTCGGCTGTCGTTGGATTATCGCTTCATCTCACCCGCTTTGGAAGGCAATAATGCCATGCGCAGTTATTTGCCCGCCGCCGGCGCAAGCGCGTCGAGCACGGCCTTTATCAACCGCGGGCCCTGATAAATAAAGCCAGTGTAGATCTGAACCAGTTTCGCGCCGGCCTGAAATTTTTCCAAGGCGGCTTGCGCGCTATCGATGCCGCCGATGCCGATGATGGGGATTTCGCCCTGCAAGTTTTGATATAACGCGGCGACCGTTGCGGTGGCGGCATCATCAAGTGGCGGCCCGCTGAGCCCGCCCACTTCATGCGCCAATGGATGTTGCTCGACCGAGCGCCGCGCTAGCGTGGTGTTGGTCGCGGCCACGCCATCAATGCGGTTGCGGCGCAGTATCGCGGCGATGCCATCGATTTGGCGGCGGTCAAGGTCGGGCGCGATTTTCACCACCAGCGGAACATGCTTGCCGGTGCTGTCAGTTAATTTTTGGCGCTCAAGATTCAAGGCATAAAGCAACTGATTCAGAGCCTGATGCTGTTGCAAATTCCGCAAGTCGCGGGTGTTGGGAGAGGACACGTTTATGGCGACGTAATCGGCTTGGGCGTACACGCCGCGCAGCCCGATCAAATAATCCTCTATGGCGTTGTTCAACGGCGTTGCCGCATTCTTGCCGATGTTGATGCCGATGATAATTTCAGGGTCGGCGCGCGCCAGATTGTTGACAAACCGGGTCAAGCCGACGCTGTTGAATCCCAAGCGGTTGATCAGCGCTTGATGTTCGGGCAGCCGAAACATCCTCGGCTTGGGGTTGCCCGGTTGCGGCAACGGCGTCACAGTGCCCAACTCAAGCCAGCCAAAGCCCATTTTATGCAAGGCATTACATGCGTTTGCCTGCTTATCCAATCCCGCCGCCAGCCCGACCGGGTTGGGGAAAGTAATGCCCATGGCCTGCACCGACTGGGTCGGCGCAGGTCTGGATTGAGATTTAGCACCGACCAGCATTGCGCATAAACTGGTCAGTTGCTTTGATTTGGAAACCAACCCCAGAGTGTTCATCACCAGATCGTGACTTGTTTCAGGCCGCAGTTTAAATAACAAGGGTCTTAGCAAGGGATACATTTAAAATCTTTCATCAGGTCGCAGCCGCCATTTGCCGATTCCAAGTCTGCCAAGTTTGATCCTGCCGATTCGTATGCGGGTTAAACGGGTAACTTTAAGGTCAACCAATTCGCACATCCGGAGAATCTGTCTCTTGCGGCCTTCGAGATGCCCGGCGAGTATAACTGATCAGACGGGACTGTACACTTGGGGAGGGGGTGGTGCGCGCGGGGTTATCGGGTATTGCCGGATTTATGCGCCGCACAAAGCGTGTCCCGAAAGCATTCATATAGCATCCCATTTTCTTCATGCCTGGCTTTCCAATGCGCATCCATGCCCTCCCAGCCCTTTCCCATAAACCGATGGCCGCAAACCGGGCAAATGCGCGGTGTGCTTTTCGGCAGGCCTTTCGCACAGCATAAGCAGGTGGCCTGGGTCGCGGCGGCGGCTTGGGCCGCAAAGCCGATATAACTGGCCGGCGTCATTTCAAGCAACCGCGCTTTCGCCGCCGCCGGGATGTCCAGGTCGCAAATGAAGGCATGCAGCGATTCGCGGTCAATGTCATGTGTGCCGTGCGTCAGCGCTTTCAATTTTTCATATGGCTGCGCCACGCCGTAGCGGCGCATCACCGTCTGGATTGGTTCGGCCAACACCGCCCAATTCGCGTCCAAATCGCGGCGCAACGCCGCCGCGTCAATCTCCAATCGCGCCAAGCCGGCGACGGTGGAGTCGATCGCCAACAGGGTGTGGCCGATGGCGGCGCCGAGGTTTCGCAGCGCGGTGGAATCGGTCAAGTCGCGCTGCCAGCGGTTCACCGGCAACTTGTCCGCAAGATGCCCAAGCAACGCATTGGCAAGTCCGAGATTGCCTTCGGAGTTTTCAAAATCAATCGGATTGACCTTGTGCGGCATGGTGCTCGAGCCGACTTCGCCTTTGATTACTTTTTGCTTGAAGTAGCCGAGCGCGATATAGCCCCACAGGTCGCGGTCAAAATCGATCAGTATGGTATTGAGTCGGCTAAGGGCATGGCAAAACTCAGCGATATAGTCATGCGGCTCAATTTGGGTGGTCAGCGGCTGGTAGGTTAATCCTAAACTGCTTACGAAGTCTTTTGCGATGTCGGGCCAGTCCAGTTCCGGGTATGCCGCGTAATGCGCGCTGAAGTTTCCCGTCGCGCCGTTGAACTTGCCCATCAGTTTTTGCGCCGCCAATTGCTTGACCGCCTGCTTCAGCCGCTGCGACACATTGGCAAATTCCTTACCCGCTGTGGTAGGACTAGCGGGTTGGCCATGGGTGCGCGCCAGCATCGGTTGGTCGGCATAATCGTCGGCGCGCGCGTCGATAATATCCGTCAGCGCCGCGATTTTGGGCAGCAGCACCGTATCCCGCGCGCCTTTCAGCATCAATCCATAAGCCAGGTTGTTGATATCCTCTGAGGTGCAGGCAAAGTGAATAAACTCACTGACCCCTTTAATTTCATTGGCAATTTCGTCTCGAGCCTTGATTTTGTCTTTAAGGTAATACTCGACCGCCTTGACATCATGGTTGGTGGTGCGTTCGATGGATTTCACCTGCTCGGCCTGTTCAATGTCAAACCCGGAAATCAGCGCGCGCAAAAACTCGACGCTCTGTTTTGTAAAGGTCGGGACTTCGGCAATTTCTTGTCGATTGGAGAGATGAATCAACCATTCGATTTCCACCCAAAGCCGTGCGCGAATTAATCCATATTCGCTAAAATACGGTCGTAACGAGGTGGTTTTGCTTTGATAGCGGCCGTCGAGAGGGGATAGCGCTGTCAGCGGACTGAGCGTGATAGTCTTATCGGTCACAGGTAATTTATTGGCGGGCAATTATTGGCGTTGGTTATTGTAGGATAGCCGCAATTTTATCACAGTCATCCCTGCTACCCGCCGTCTAATCATCATGATCAAGTGTCCAATTTATCAGGCATCCAGTTTATCAATCGTCTAGCGCAGATTTAATGATGCCGCCTCCCAGGCACACATCGTCGTGGTAAAGAACAATGGATTGTCCGGGCGCGACCGCCCATTGCGGCTGGTCAAATTCGATGCGGGCGTGATTCGCGCCCAGCATGGAAATGACGCAACTTTGGTCGGCCTGGCGATAGCGCGTTTTTGCGTTGCAATGCGCCGGCAATATCGGCGCCAGCCCGGTTATCCAGTGCAGTTGCTCCGCCACCACTATTTTTTTCATCAGGGCCGGGTGGTCGTGGCCTTGCACCACATAAACGATATTTCTTTTTACATCTTTTTCTGCCACATACCAGGCCGCGCCGTCGCCGCCAATCCCCAAGCCTTGACGTTGACCAATGGTGTAGTAGTACGCGCCTTTATGTTTGCCTATGGTTTCTCCTTCAAGGGTTTTTATCGTGCCATTCTGGGTCGGTAAAAACCGACTGAGAAAGTCGCTGAAGCGGCGTTCTCCAATGAAACATATCCCGGTGCTGTCCTTTTTATCGTGTGTGGGCAATGACAGTGTCTTGGCCTGTTCCCGTACCTGTTGTTTTCGCATTTCACCAATCGGAAAGGAAGCGTAGCGCAATGCGTCCTGACCCAATGTATGTAAAAAATAACTTTGATCCTTACGCCGGTCGCGTCCTTTTCTAAGCAGGTAATTACGATGGTTGTCATTGTAATGTTGTTGTTCAATTCTGGCGTAGTGACCGGTGGCGATAAAATTCGCCCCCAGATGTATTGCCCAATCTAAAAACGCCTTGAATTTTATCTCCTTGTTGCAAACCACATCAGGATTTGGAGTGCGGCCGTTGCGGTATTCTTCAAGAAATAACTGGAACACCCGAGTCCAATACTCGTATGAGAAATTTATTGTTTTAAGTTCGATATCGAGAAGTTTGCAAACTTCTTCGGCATCGGCAAGATCTTCCGCTGCTGAGCAATATTCCTCGTTATCATCCTCTTCCCAGTTTTTCATGAACAGGCCAGTCACCTTATGACCTTGTTCAATCAACCTTGCGGCGGCGACCGAGGAGTCCACCCCGCCCGACATGCCGACGATAACGCTTGCCTTACTCGCCGTCGTTGCCATCGCCGGCGTCGCGACGGGAATCATCAATAACAGCACTCAGCATATTGATGTCTTCCCAGTCCTTGCTTGCCTGGATGACCGGCAAATGGCCATTAGGCTGAAACCATGAATCAACGACAAACCGGGTGCCGCTGGATTTTTCCATTATTTGCCCGGCCCAATGCTGATCAAAAATCGCACTGCGATAGGCTTGCTCAATAACGGTGTGATGTTTGAAAAAGCCGTTCAATTCCAATAGCCGTAAATATGTGGTGGTGTTGACTGCTTCATCGATGCAATCCTGTTGACCGGGAAATAAATCTGAAACATCGTTGCGGTCGGCAGGTAAATCAAACGCAAGATCACGATGGGTTGGGGTATGTTTACCGATCAACACTTCCATCCAGCCGATTGCCTGCTTGATTTGTTCGCGTTCCTGAGCCGGTGTTTCCGCTACCGGATTGAACCAGCCCACAACCTCAGTCCATTCTGTAATCGGTAAATTGACGACAGCACTATTTTTGCATCCAAAATCATAGCAAACAGGAATGGCATCCAGCGTGACGTAGTCCGGGGCGATAATGCCTTGCTCCTTGCCGGCCCAGCCGACAGGCGAAAAAGCCAGCAAGATTATTGCGGCGATTATTTTCATCGTGCCGCTAAATTCCCAGATTTTTGAGGCAGTTCTTGTTTTTTTGTTGTAATTGAAAACGCAATTCATCTCGATTTTTTTGCTCGGAGAAGTGTGCCATACGATGATGGTGAGCGCAAAGCATAGCCAAGTTTCGAATATGATCTTTCCCTCCATCAGATAACGACTTAATATGATGTGTTTCAATATAGCGTTCTCCATTATCCTTTAGAAAAGTATTTTGACACCCATCAAACATGCAAACATCACCAAAAGTGTTTTTTGCCAGTCGAATCCAACCACGGTCGCGTACGTAAGTTTCCATCAAAATCTCGCGTTTGTTGTCATCTAATTCAAGATCGATTGCCCTTTGAAGCGACTTGTTTTCAATTTCACCGCGCAATCGTTCAACATTGAACAGTGTGTAAGCATTTTGTTTGTTGTTTTTAATCAATGTTTTATTTTTGCATAATTCATCCAGCAAAGCGGATGCGCTGATGTCCTTCTTCCCCCATAATTTTTGTAAGTTTTTGCTTTGCGCTGTTAGGTTGCCATTTTGTTTGCAGTGTTCGAATACCAGCATTTCCATTTCCTCGATGGGCGATGCCAGATTCAAGCCAATACTGAAATCAGTTGTAAATTCCGGCGGAACATTTGATTTGATGTTTTCGGCGCAATCCACATTCTTGCCTAACGCAAAACCGACTGAAAATAAATTAAAAACAAAATCTGTGCCATTGATTCGTAGTCCACTTGCTGTTCTGCCTTTTGTTACACGCAACGGTTTTGGTGTTTTAGGTGCTACTTCGACTTTGCCATCAAAATACACTCGCAGTTGTTTTCCGTATTTATTGGCATCTTGCCCCCAAACATAAAAAGGAGTGGAATTGCCAGTAAATAAAATGAGTTCCCGCGTTAGTTCAAAGTATTTTTCTCGGAATTCCTTTTCTTTGCTTGGGTGCATTTCCGCATGAATATCCGTTCGCCGAATCGGATTACTCAGATAGCCCGCCCATTGCCAAAACAGAGGGTCTTTTTTCATCGGAATACCAATAGATATTCGTGTACTTTATTCACGATGAATTTGTACGGATAGCCTAATGGGCGCATATTATTGTAGTCTTTTTGTCGATCCCAAATAATGATGTCCTGCAACTCAAAACCACTTTTTTGTGCAATGTTGGTCGCATCCATATGAAGAGGATAGAATGAGGTCCCTTTTCGTAAATCCATTACGTTCAAAACAAAATATGCGCCAGGCTTTAAAGACATTCTCACCAAGGACAGTATTTCGCCCAAAGAAATTAAAAATTCGTCGTATGCTTCGATATTGCCCAAATCATTCATCGCATTGGAATAAGGACGTGTCGCCTTGCCGTCCGCAGTGCGTCGCCGATTAAGTATATCCCAATATGGGGGAGAGGTTACGCAAATATCGATAGATTGCGGCAACACAACTTCTCCTAGGCAACGCGCATCAATAACATGATAGAGCCATCGATCACTGCCAAATAGACCAACGCGATCTTCAAAGATTTTTCGATAATGAGGGTTGATATCCAAACCAACGGCTTCCATATTATTGTTTAATGCCGCTAATAATGCAGTGCCACTGCCCGCGAAAGGATCCAACAGCACACCACTTTTACAAGTGTATGACTCCAAAATACGCTCCACCAATTTCGATGTGAACATTGCTGGATGCTTCAGTTGCCGTTCTTCGCTGTTTTTATCAAGCTCCCGCCAAACGCTGAACGAATGTTGCAGCCACTCCGCTCCCGATAACAAATTGGCGCGCTGAGCCGGTGTCGTTTTTTTCTTGGTTGCGTGATTACTCTTGATACTCATTTCCCCAACCATCAAATCCTTTATGTTTTTGGCGGGCGAATACATCCAGTCTCGGTCCAACAAAGGAATGTCGAATATGCTCGTAGAAAGATGCCGGTTTTACGCTATGCCGGGTTGATGATTCTTGAAAAACAGTTTTCATTTTCCCCAATCTATCGCGCTTAAACTGAGCTTTTCCGCACCAACCAAACAAGACATGCTCGGTTACTATTTGATACGGACTGAACGGACATGGGCCGGTTTTTTTATCCCATGTAATCATGGTATGAAAAGTAAATCCCCAGTGCTCCAATAACTCAAAAGCCATACTCAACACTGGGCGTTTTGAATTTTTGTCTTTGCTGTTCGTAGCCCACAACCACAAAAAAGCATTGGGTTGCGCCCAATCGTTGATAGGAATACGTTTTATTTCATCCAAACGCATGGTGGGATAATCCAGAGAACAACTCTGATAAGGTCGAACGCTGCGTTTTCCTGTTTTGCCTTGATTCCACGGTGGGTCCACCACAATACAGCGATATGTTTTTGCGTGGGAATCTCCAGTTTGCCGAAATGGATTCGGAGACACTATTCCGTTAGCGGGCAAACTTGTGTTCAAGGTATTGATTGATTTGTCCATGTTTTTGGCTTAATGTGAAGCAAGTTATGTTTCAATGATAAATTGATGCTGCTAATATGCACAATAACCATTTCCGCAACTTTCCAGAGGTTTTTGAACACCCGAATTATAGAATATATTAGGGATTGAGTCAATTGCACTTATGAGTTGAATCCACAGTGCAACAATTATTTTCATCATGGCAAGTCTAACTGTTGTACGCAGTTCAGGGGTAGTCGATTACCATTCTCAAAATCGGTAATGCACTTTAATACAACCTGACTTCGTAAATGTTCTGAATTGTTTTCAAGCGTTGATCGGTCCAACCACATAACTTCTTCGATCGCCGGGTCCAGCGAATAATTTTTGTTTAGGGCAATGAGTTCGCCATAAAAAGTAAATCTCATATAGGTTTCGTCATTGCCGGCAACAAATTGATAGATGCCGCTGAGGTAATTTGGTTCAAATTCCCATCCGGTTTCTTCCAGAGTCTCCCGTATTACCGCCTCAATCAAAGACTCCTCTTGTTCAACATGTCCTGCAGGTTGGTTGATTACACTGCCTCCCCGATAGCACTCCCTGACCATTAAGTATTTGCCGTCTCGTTTTGCGATGCAAGCCACGGTTACATGGGGATGCCAACGATCGCCATGACCATGGTCTTGGGTCTTAGTCCGATCTTCCTGAAGGGGCACCTTATTTTATTCTTCTTGCTCTTTCCATGCATCGGGCAAGACGATGCCGTCGCCAAACAAATAGGCTTCCATTTGGCTGGCCAGATATTTTTTGTGTTCTCGATCCAAAGGATTGAGTTTGTATTCGTTTATTAAAATGGTCTGCTGTCTTAGCCAATCTTGCCAGGCTTGTTTGGAAATCTGATCGAATATCCTTTGACCCAACTGCCCGGGCCAGGTTGGGTGATCCAATCCCTCGGCCTCCTTGCCGAGTTTGGTGCAGGTGATCATTCTACTCATAGCGACAGTCTATTTAACGAGTTGATTAAAAATATTCTTTATGGCAGCGGGTATTGCAATCGGTGCGTTTGCTAGTGGGTTGTACCAAAGATAGCGGTCGGTGTCCATGATGCCGCCGATGAATCCACCCATGAATCCACCCATGAATCCACCCATGAATCCAGATGAGACCCGATCAACGGTGCAGTGTATGGGTTGAATTTCCAGTTCAAAATGGGTAAAGCCATGATGCACAATTGCCATATTTTTACCTGATTTTACGGCGATGCCAAGCTCTTTTTTGCACCAGCACTGAAAGTCCTGTTCGGCGTTACTGAGTTCTGGAAACACCCAAAGGCCACCCCATATACCGCTTGGCGGGCGTTTAATCAGCAAATACTCAGAATTGGAATTAGAAATTAATAGCATTCTGGATTGTCTGTGCAGACGGGGTGTCTTCGGCTTGGGCGTGGGATAAGATGTAGGGTTGCCTTGTAAAAAAGCCAGGCATTTGTGGTTAATCGGGCATTTTGAACAATCCGGGCCGCTTCTGGTACAAAGAGTTGCTCCAAAATCCATTATTGCCTGGGTATAGTCTGCGACACGCTTGTTCGGCGTAAGCTGTTCGGCCAGAATCCATAATTGGTTTTCCACTGCCTTGGTTCCCGGATAACCCGCAATAGCGAAGTAGCGGGTCAGCACCCGTTTGACGTTGCCATCGAGAATCGGGTGCCGAGCGTTTTGGGAAAAAGCGAGAATGGCACTGGCGGTGGAACGGCCTATGCCGGGCAGTGCCATAACTTGATCCAGGCTTAACGGGAACTGGCCATCATGCTGATCGCGAATTTGCTGTGCCGCACGATGCAGGTTTCTGGCTCTGGCGTAATAACCCAGCCCGGACCAATAAGTCATAACGGCTTCGGCTTCGGCATTTGCCAATGAGTCAATATTGGGAAACCGCGCCATGAATTTTTGGTAGTATGAGATGACTGTTTCAACTTGGGTTTGTTGCAACATAATTTCGGAAATCCAAATGTGATATGGATCTCTGGTTTGTTGCCAGGGCAAAGCCGATTGCCATGGTAAAGATGTACGACCATGGTGATCAAACCACTTGAGCAGGGACTGGCTAAAATCTGATTTTAGTTTTTTGCGGTTAGCGGTCAAGTTGGGGTCAGGTCGGGGCTAAGCCAGGGATTAGGTAGAATGAAATGTAACAACTGTGGTCTGATACGAAAATAAACATGACCAATAAACATGACCAATAAACATGACCAGTGTAACAATACTAAAAACTAAAAATGCAACAATTTGACATGAGCGGGATTTTGTGCGTATCATCCTTGATACGCACCCCTACGGGGCTTGCGCGAAAATCCGTTCCAGGCGGATTTTTCAGGCTATCGAACCGGAAATCAAAACCGACCTGCCCCCTGAGGGTCTGCTTATTGGCGCGAATCTTTTTGTGGCTGTGTTTGCCGTCGTTAGGCTTTGCGCCACTTTCAAGTTTCGCTCAATCGGAAATCCAGGCGGAAATCATCCGCAGCCACGCTATCGCCATGCACGGCGAGCCCAGGTATGCGGCAGGGTTTGAAAATTTCGGTTATGTCAATCCTGACGCACCAAAAGGCGGCTTGCTGCGTCAGGGCGTGCGCGGAACTTTTGATAGCTTCAACCCCTGGATCGATAAAGGCTCTGCGGTATCGCCGGGCTCGATTGAAACTTTATTGGTGTCATCTGGGGATGAAGCCTTTACCAAATACTGTTTGATTTGTGAGCGACTCGAATATCCTGTAGATCGAACCTGGATCATATTTCATTTACGTCCTCAGGCTAAATGGCACGATGGTAAGCCGATCACACCGGCAGATGTGGTGTGGTCGTTTAATACGCTGATGGAGAAAGGCACACCCTCTTATCGGTTTTATTATGCTGACGTTGAACACGTTGAAGCGAGCGGTGAGCATGCGGTTCGATTTCAATTTAAAAATACCGGCAACCGTGAATTGCCGCTCATTATTGGCGAACTGCCAATATTGCCTAAACACTATTGGCAGGGACATGACCAAGAGCGGGACATTACCAAAACCACATTGTCACCGCCCTTGGGAAGCGGCCCATATAAAATCAAACGCTTTGATGCAGGGCGTTACTATGAGTTGGAACGCGTGGTGGATTACTGGGGAAAAGATTTGCCAGTGAATCGCGGCATCAATAATTTTGATTTGCTGCGGTTCGATTTTTTCAGAGATCGCATTCCGATTAGATTGGCACTAAAGGCCGGGGAAATCGATTTTTATGCAGAAAATACCGCCAAGAGTTGGGCCACTGAATTTGATATTCCAGCGGTGGAATCCGGGTGGTTAGTAAGAGAACAAGTAAAACATTCGGCGCCTCAGGGAATGCAGGCTTATGTTATGAATTTGCGGCGGTCGAAATTTGCAAATCGTAAAATTCGTCAAGCTATTTCCCTGGCATTTGATTTTAACTGGACCAATCAGAAAATATTTTATAATCAATACACTCGCTCGAAAAGCTACTTCAGCAATTCAGAACTCGCCTCGTCCGGCATTCCCGAAGGCGACGAACTTGCGCTTTTGGAAAACTATCGCGTTTCGTTGCCGCCGGAATTATTTTCCCGGCCCTTTGAGGTTTCAGAAACCGACGGCAGTGGCTGGTCTCGGCAGAATTTGTTAAAAGCATTGTCCTTGATTCGAGAAACCGACTGGGAGATCAAAGATGGTAAATTGGTGAATCAACAGCACCAGCCCCTGAGCATAGAAATGTTGTTGTACAGCAGTTCATTTGAACGGCTGATATTACCCTACGTCAGCAATCTCAAGCGGCTGGGCATCGACATGAAAGTGCGGGTGGTCGATACCGGGCAATACATCAATCGAATCCGCTCGTTTGATTTTGACATGATCGTCGGTGGCTGGGGACAGAGTGAAACGCCGGGTAACGAGCAACGTGAATATTGGAGTTGTGCGGCGGCAGCGCGACCGAGCAGCCGCAATACTGCCGGTATTTGCCACCCTGTTATTGAGGCGCTTATCGAAAAAATAGTGGTCGCTTCAACCCGGGAGGAATTGATCACCGTTACCCGCGCCCTGGATCGTGTGCTGCTATGGCAGCACTTTATCGTGCCGAATTGGCATTTACCCGCGGACCGAATTTTATGGTGGAATAAATATAACCGACCGCAGATTCCGTTGCGTAATGGCGTTAATATTTCGAGATGGTGGCTGGATGACGAGAGATCGGCAAGGCTGGCTCAGGCGCGTGATAGCGGTCAAATCACCCAACGCAATAGCAGCGGCGGCGATACCGCCGCACGAAGTGGCAGCGGCCCAAGCGGTTGGAAGCTTGGATTGCTGGCGGTGATTCTGGTTGTTGGCGGGTTGGCCATAAAGCGAGCAATGAAATCGGAGCGCACGATGAAATCGAAGAACGGCTGATGGTCGCCTATATCTTTAAACGATTGTTGTTGGTCATCCCGACGTTGCTGGTGATTATGCTGTTTAATTTTGCGGTGATTCAATTTGCACCGGGTGGTCCGGTTGAACAAGCCATCGCTAACATTACCGGAGAAGGGGTCGATGCCGCAGAACGGGTTACCCGAGACGCCTCAGAAAATGTAATTCAACGCAGCGGCTCAAATAATAGTCAATATCGAGGCGCACAAGGGCTTGACCCAGAGTTTATTGCAGAATTGGAAAAACGATTTGGTTTCGACAAGCCGGTGCATGAGCGATTCTTCAGTATGATAAAGAACTATTTAAGATTCGATTTTGGCGATAGTTTCTTTCGCGATCGTGCCGTTGTGGATTTGGTGCTGGAAAAAATGCCGGTGTCTATTTCTTTAGGATTATGGTCTACCTTGCTGGTGTATTTGATCAGCATTCCATTGGGCATCAGAAAAGCGGTTCGGGATGGCAGTCGGTTCGATATTACTACCAGTGTGATGCTTACTATCGGGGTGGCTATCCCCGGATTCTTGTTTGCGGTGTTGTTGTTAGTGGTGTTTGCCGGCGGCGTATATTATGACTGGTTTCCTTTGCGTGGGCTGCTCTCGGACAATTGGGACACGTTGTCATGGAGCGCAAAAATTGCTGATTATTTTTGGCACTTAACCTTACCGATAATTGCCTTGACAGTTAGTGGGTTTGCGTCTTTGGCCATGCTTACCAAGAATTCTTTTCTCGACCAAATCAGCCAGCAATATGTGCTGACAGCACGAGCAAAAGGCCTGAGCGAACGAAAAGTTATGTATGGTCATGTGTTCCGTAACGCCATGCTCATCGTCATCGCCGGATTTCCCGCGGCAGTGGTCGGTATTCTATTTACTGGCGCGATGTTGATAGAAATTATTTTTTCGCTGGATGGTCTCGGTTTGCTGGGATTTGAAGCGGCGTTGCAACGGGATTATCCGGTGATGTTTGGATCGTTGTGGTTTTTCACCTTGCTTGGATTGGTGTTGGGAATTATTTCCGACCTGATGTATACCTGGATTGATCCTCGCATCGATTTCGACACCAGTGAATCATGACCACTAATACTGCGATGAATACGCCATGAATGCGGCTATGAATATGGATAGGCAACAAGCGGGCAAGCGTTGGTTTACAGCATGCTCATTTTCTTTAGGCCCAATTGGTCAACGTCGTTGGGAGTTATTTAAGGCCAATCGCCGCAGTGTCTGGGCGCTTTGGATATTTTTGATATTGTTTGTAATTTCATTATTTGCAGAATTGGTGGCAAATGATAAACCGTTCTTTATTATGTACAACGGCCAAGTCTATTGGTCGGCGCTGGTGGATTACAATGAAACGGATTTTGACGGAGACTTTCCAACTGCCGCGGCCTATCACGACCCGTGGCTGAAACAGCAAATTGCCGAGCACGGCTTCGCGGTGTGGCCGCTGATTCCATTTCACCACACCACTGTGGACTGGGACATGCGTCATCCCGCGCCGGCGCCGCCGACCGCGCGGCATATTTTAGGCACCGACGACCAAGCGCGTGATGTGGTCGCGCGAATTATCTATGGCTTTCGCATTTCGGTCTTGTTCGGATTTATGTTAACCATTATCAGCGCCGCGGTCGGCGTCGCCGCAGGCGCCATTCAAGGATACTTCGGCGGCTGGATTGATCTGATATTGCAACGATTTATGGAAGTGTGGAGCAGCATGCCGACGCTTTATATCCTAATCATTTTGGCCAGCGTGGTCGAGCCAAATTTTTGGTGGCTGCTGGGAATACTATTATTATTTTCATGGATGGGGTTTGTCGGCGTGGTACGCGCAGAATTTTTGAAAACGCGAAAATTTGAATATGTTCGTGCGGCCCGGGCACTGGGTGTGAGCGATGCCCGGATTATTTTGCGCCATGTATTGCCCAATGCTTTGGTGGCCACGATTACCTTTATGCCCTTCACCCTGGCGGGATCGGTCACGGTTTTAACTTCGCTCGACTTTTTGGGGTTCGGTCTGCCGCCAGGCTCGCCATCACTGGGAGAATTGCTCGCTCAAGGCAAAGCAAATTTACAGGCACCGTGGCTGGGGGTTAGCGGATTTGTCATTATCGGCACCATGTTGTCGTTGCTGATTTTTATCGGCGAGGGCGTGCGCGATGCCTTTGATCCGAGAAAATTATTTCGCTGAAAATTTGAGTGCGCGCTGACAAGAACGATAGTAAATAACATGAGCGATCCGATTTTAACGGTCACCGATCTTGCGGTCAGTTTTCAGCGCACCGAAAAACAAGAACGCATTGTCACTGACGTGGTTAGCGGCGTGGATTTGGAATTACACGCCGGCGAGACCGTGGCCCTGGTCGGTGAATCCGGTTCGGGCAAGACGCTCACCGCCTTGTCGATACTGCAATTATTGCCGTACCCCTACGCGTTTCACCCCCAAGGCTCGATAACTTATCAAGCGGAACAGCTGGTTGGGGCTAATCAGGCAACACTGCAACGCATTCGCGGCAACGATATATCGATGATTTTTCAGGAGCCGATGACGGCGTTAAACCCCCTGCATGTGATTGAAAAACAAATCGGCGAATCTCTGGCATTGCATCAAGGCATTACTGGTGATGCGGCAACAAAAAAAATTATTTCGCTGCTCGAGCGCGTCGGCATCGACAATGCGGCGGCGCGACTCGACGCGTATCCGCATCAATTGTCCGGTGGCCAAAAGCAGCGCGTAATGATTGCGATGGCTTTGGCTAATCGGCCAGAAATATTACTCGCCGACGAACCCACCACGGCGTTGGATGTGACCGTTCAGGCGAAAATTTTGGGCTTGCTGAAAGAGTTGCAAGCAGCGGAGAACCTGGCTATTTTGCTCATCACCCACGACTTGAATATGGTTAAAAAAGTGGCTGACCGAATACTGGTAATGAAACAGGGCAAGGTGGTGGAACGCGGTGCTACCACCCAAATTTTTACCTCCGCCCAAGAAGATTATACCAAAGCGCTTTTGTCCGCAGAGCCACCTTTGCGGCAGCCACCCGCAGTCAAAACGGAAGCGGTGTTGCAGGCGGACGATTTGAAAGTTTGGTTCCCGATTAAAAAGGGATTGCTAAAAAGAACAGTCGATCATATAAAGGCGGTCAACCAAGCCTCATTAAAACTTCATCCCGGCCATACTCTGGGTGTGGTCGGTGAGTCGGGTTCAGGAAAAACCACCCTGGCATTAGCATTATTGAAGCTGGTGCAGGCCGAAGGCACGGTGCTGCTTGATGGTAAACCACTTGGAGTCCGCGGCGGGCTGTCAATGCCGCAAGTTCGATTGGCCATGCAAATTGTTTTCCAGGATCCCTACGGCTCGTTGTCGCCGAGGTTGACCATCGGCGCAATAATCAGTGAAGGTCTCGATGCGCATCGGCTGGTCACCGATCCGGCCGCGCGCGATGAAAAGGTGATTGATATTCTAAAAGAAGTTGAAATTGATCCGGCGGTGCGCTTTCGTTATCCCCATGAATTTTCCGGCGGCCAACGTCAGCGCATTGCCATCGCCCGCGCCTTGATACTGGAACCGAGAATTCTTTTTCTCGATGAGCCGACCTCGGCGCTGGATCGCACGGTGCAGGTTCAGGTGTTAGATCTCCTGAATCGACTGCAACGACAACATGGCCTGGCGTATGTGTTTATTTCCCATGATTTGAGCGTGGTTCGCGCTATCGCCGATGACCTGATGGTGATGCGTAGCGGTGATGTAGTTGAACAAGGTGCAGCAAAATCCATTTTTGCGAGTCCGCAACACCCCTATACAAAAGAGTTATTGTCGGCGGCGTTTGATCTGGAACAGGCAGTTTAAATCGGTTCCGTCCAGTTTAAATATTGTGCGCCTTCAGCCCTTTGTTATAAGCGCTCTAATCATCGACAGACCGCTCAAGCGCATCCGAAACCCATTACTCCGGAACATCCCTAATTGCTCGCGGTGGATGGTTATACCCATATATGTCTTTAAGCTCTTCCGTTGTGATTTGCCCATGCTTGAGGATGTGGTCGATTACTGTTTTAGGTCTTTTTGCTTGAACGCTTTTGAGTAATTTAATAAATTCTGGTGGGTAATTCTGTTTACTCATGCAAACATGATCTCCTGCTGTTTTTGTGGCAGCACCGCAGGAATAGAATGTTTTTCGCGACTTAAACGATCGACTAAAGCGGGTGACAGGTACAATGATTCTATGGTTTCATCATCATTGCCTAAGATCGTGGCTTGGCTCGATCTGCCTGCCTTGATATGCAGGTGTTTTAGTGAAAGAGAGTTTGGCAACGGGTTGCCATGAGATTTTTCGCCCGTTTGTCCATCATAACTAATGATATATGAAGTGTCTTTTTGGTTCATTACTATAAGAGCGTCAACAAACTCATCATAAGCGAGTCCACTTAAATACCTGTGGTCCCTGGTAAATGACGTGCCTTGATACGGCGGGTCCAGGTAAACCAAGTCATGCTGTTTTGCTTTTTTCACCACTTCTCGAAAATCAACAGATGAAAGACTCGTGATCCCGGAAAGCACAGAAGAAACATCAAAAATATTTTGTCTCATGGTGTTTGGACGCATACCGGATCGCCGATTGTCTGCACTTTGATTAAATGAACCGGATGAACTGTATCTAACTGAACCTTTTACTATCCTGGCCAGTAAATACAGTAAGTGATGCGGCTGGTGTGTTGAATTGAATTTTTCTCGTGTTTTAAAGAAATACTCTTTTTTATCAGAGTGTTGTTCGTGCCACAATTGTTCATATTGTTTCACTAAATCACCGGGTCTTTTCAGTATCTCTTCCCATAAACACATCAATGGCTCATTTAAGTCGTTAAGGATTATTTTTTTTGTTAGCCCATTTACCCTTGCGGACAGTGAAATGGCGCTGGCACCGCAAAATGGTTCTATCAGGCAATTTACATCAGCCGGGAAGTGAGGAAGAATATATCGTGCAATTCCTCGCTTACTGCCTTGATAGGGGAAAGGATGAGGAACTAAAAGGCTATCAAACGTTTTCATGTATTCCATTTTACCCTGTTTTCGGTGGTGATTCATCGGGTGTTTTTATCCGTTCTCGAACGCGGTAAAAACTATTTCTTCATCAGCCGCTCGATCGAAAATGCATCCAGACTCACGGCCGGGGTTTTGCCGATGGCAAGTTGCGCGGTCACCTGCCCGGCGCCCAGCCCGATGCCAAATCCATGGCCGCTGTATCCGGTTGACAAGGTGAGTCCGGGGATACGATCAACAGTCGAAATGACCGGCAATTGATCCGGTGTTACATCAATCATTCCGGCCCATCGTTGCTTGATTTCAATGCCTTTCAATTGCGGAAAAGTTTCGCCGAGCATGCGGTAGGCTTTGTTGAGCAGTTTGATATCGGGATTGGGGTTAAGGATGCGCTCTTTTTCGAAAGGCGTGATCTGGTCAAAAGACCATTTTGCAGGCCAGCGCAGTTCAGTGAAAAATCGGTTGCCGATTTTGAGCGACACCTGTTCTTTTGAATTTTTGTAAGCATGAAAAAAATCCCGGAAAAATCGCAGGTAGTCCGGGGTTAAATCGCAAGTGGAACTGCCGCCGTAGGCTACGTTGTAGCCGCCGTCCATGCGCCGCCGCAACCCCAGCCCGCTTCTCCAAATTGACAGTTGCGTTATCAACGCCGCCGGCGCAGTGGCCATCACCGAGCCGGTCACCTTAAGCTGAGGCAACAACAAATCCAAATGCCGGCAAAAATACGAAGACCAGGCGCCGCCCGCGCAGACCACGCACGGCGCCCGAATTCGGCCGCGCTCTGTGACTACCCCGGCCACGCGTCCGGCGGCGATATCAACGCCGCGCACGGCGCATTGGTTGAGTATGATCGCGCCGTGTTGTTTTGCTCTTTTGGCGATGGCTCGGGTAGCCAACGCCGGCTCCGCGCGCGCATCGCTCGGTGTGCATAACGCGCCGCGGGACTGGCCCTGAATGCCGGGGATGAGGGCTTGCAAATCGCCCAGACTGAGAAAACGGGTGTTAAGATCAAAGACTTTGGCATGCTTTAGCCAAGCCAGATTGCTCTGGTAGCGTTGCTCGGTTTCGGATAAATACAAGGTGCCGCCGACATGGAAACCGATATCCTCATCAAGTTCACTAACCAACTCATGCCACAACGCCAAAGAGCGAATCATCAGCGGCAGTTCAGCCGGGTCTCGGCCTTGTTGACGTATCAACCCCCAGTTTCGACCGGACTGCTCGCAAGCGATCTCGCCTTTTTCGCACAGCGCCACGCTAATCCCATTTCGGGCCAGGTAGTAAGCCGTGCTGCTGCCGATGATGCCGCCGCCAATCACCACCACATCGACGGCGGTCGGCATTTTGTGCGCGGCAAATTCCGTCATGGCGACCATTCGCACCAACCTTTTAACAAGGGGAAATACAGCCCCAGCCGGATCTCGCTGGTCTCGGTTTGCGGCTGCGCAAGCATCCTGACGATGCTTGCATAGTGTTCGAGTTGCTGTTGGTAGCGGGTTTTTTCGCGCGCCACGAACGCCTGCACATCGCCGCCCTTGTGGCGGCTTGACTTGAAATCGATGATCCAGCGCATGCCGCGTTGATCCACAAAACTGCGATCGATGACCACGCTTGAAAATGCCTTGTTTACAAATCCGGTTAGCGGCCACTCGCGCTTGACCTGTTGATGGGCCGACGAAAAAATCCAGTCGGCTTTGGCATCTGACTTCAGATTTTCGATGGCATCGCGCATATTTGCGCTGCCGATTTCCAGTTGCTCGCCGTAAAGACCGTTATCCATCAACACGATTCGATTTTTAGCCAGCAACGCCTCGGTATCTTCGGACTTCCATTGCAACCAATTTTCCTGATCAATGTGCTGCAGCATTTTATGAATGGCAATACCGGTGATGCGCACGGTCTCGCCAGCCCATGAAAACTCGATGCCGTGCGGTTGTTTGTCATCGCGTTCGTCTTGCTCGGATTTTTGCACCGCGGCATGATCGCTGATGGACCGCGGCATGGCCGGCAGCCGCCAGGCCAGCGGCAGGCGGCGGAACTCGGTGAGCGGCAACATGCGCGTGCGCGCGTCATCATCACCGGCGTCGCCGCTGGCATCCGCGACACGTTGCGCGATCTCGGCGTGCAACGACGGCCATAGCAAATCCAGCAGCGAATTTTTGCGCGCCGCCCTCATCTCGCCGGCCGCGTCCAAGTCAATGTTCATATACAAATGCAGCCGCGCGCGCGCGCGCGTGCAGGCGACATAGAGTACGCGGCGCAACTCGTTTTGCTCGCGCAGTTGATCGACATCGCCGAGGTATTGATAAAACTTGTCATCCTTGGCGTAACTCGACGGCAGCACCGCAAGCAGCAATTGCCGCGGCAATCGCGTCCAGCGTATCAAGTCGCGTTGCGGGATTGGCGGAATGCGGTGCAGTTGCGGCAGCAGCACGACATCAAACTCAAGCCCCTTGGACTTGTGAATGGTCAGCACCTGCACTTGCGCTTTGCCGGCGGTGCGCGACCACAATCGAGCGACCGCAGCGGACAATAAATCGGCGCTGATGAGCGGATGATCGTTGGCTAACTTATCGAGCAACTCAAAATAACTTTCGCAGTCGGCGACATCGCCAGGCTCGATGCAGGCCGGCCCGCCCAAACTCAGCCAAGCGGCCTCGACATTCTGCCGCAGACTCAGCCGTCCGCGCTGTGCCAAAGGCGCCGCCAACGCGGTAAGCACTCGACCGAGCCGTTCGGCGCCGTCGTCGCTCAGCCGCGCCGTGATTTTATCATCGGCGCACAATTCCACGATGGGGCTGGCGTGATCATCCATGCACAGCACCGACATATCCGCCAGCGTCATGCCGCACCACGGCGCGCGCAATATCGCCAGCCAGGCGATGCGGTCGCTCAGTTGAATCAATCCGCGAGTCAGCATCATCAGATCCTGAATCGCCGGGCGTTGGCTGAGCGACTCCAGGTCAATCGCTTGAAACGGAATATCGTGCTCGCGCAACGCGCGGGTGATGGCAACCAGATGGTTGCGGTTGCGTCCCAAAATGCCAATCTCCGCTTGCGGATTTTGCGTCAGTTCAAGTTCCACTTGGGCGCGGATGTTCTCGGCTTCTCTGGCGGCATCGCCGTTGGCTTGGGGGTGGATATGCACCGCATCATCGGCGTGATGACGCGCGGCGGCGACGCTGGGGGAATAGCGCACCGCGCCGTTGATCAGGTCGTTTTGCGGCGGAAACACCGCGGCGAAAACGCGGTTATACCAATCGACCAACGCCGTGGTTGAGCGGAAATTGGTTTCCAGGGTCAGCAACGTCGGCGTGATTTCGCCGATGCCGTGTTCTTGAATCTCCAAAAAATTGCCGACTTCGGCTTCGCGGAATCGGTAAATCGACTGCATCGGATCGCCGACGAAGAACAAGGTACGGCCATCATCATGCTGCCAGCCGGCGGTCAGTTTGGTCAGCAACTCGAGTTGCGCGTGCGAAGTGTCTTGGACTTCGTCCATCAGCAAGTGCTTGAGTTGGCAGTCAAAGGCGAGCGCCAGGTCGGTCGGGTCGTCGGCGTCGCCCAACGCCAGTTCCGCGCGCTGCGTCACCTCGCTGTAATCCGCTTGATTGTTTTCCTTGAACAGCACGCGCAACTCGGCCGCGGCGACCGGCAACAACGCCAGCAATGAGCGCAATGCGGCCCATTGCGGGTCGGCGAACTCGGCGTCCGGCAACAGCGGCACCGCGGCCATCGCGGTCACGGCGGCGTCGTGGTCGCGCAATTTTTCCAGCACCGCGGTCATGCGCAGTTTTTCGGCGTCGCTGCCGGGCGGAAAGCCAACCAACGCATTAACCGTTTTGCGGAGTTCGTGTTGACCGGTCAACAGCAGCGCCGCGATGCCGCGCCAATGGGCGAGGTGCGCGACCGTGGCGGCGGGAAATTTTTCCATATCCGCGCAGCCGAGCACGGCGTTGGGACTTCGCCGATACGGGTGGGCGGCGGCGAATTTTGCCAGCGCGACCAGTTCGGTTTTGAGGTCATCGGGCAGGCGCTCGCTCGCGGCCGTGAGTTGTTGCTCGATCACTTCCCGCCACATTTTTTCATAGTGCGCGCGCGTCGCGGTTGCCGGGTCGGTTGGCAGCCGGCGCATCCATCGATCGCGTTTTTTCAACATCATCGCCAAAAGCGATTGCGCTTTGTCGAAGCGCGCGTCCAGCAACGTGATGAGATTCGCGCAATGCGGCGACCAAGCGTCATGCTCTTCAATATGATCCAGCGTGCGTTTCGCCGCCTGCAGATAGACCAGTTCCGTATTTTGATCTTCCAGCACGTTGGGGGCGGCGCCAAACCGGGCCGACCAGGGCATGCGTCCTACTAATTCATAACAAAATGCGTCAATGGTTTGAATGCGCAGTCGGCGCGGATTGTTCAGGATATTCCAATCCATGCGTCGGTCGTTCGCCAACGCGAGTTTTGCCAGCGTCGCAAGTTCATGGTCATTCCCCTGTAACGCAGACAAAATTCTTTGGCGCATTTCCGCCGTCGCTTTTCGGGTAAACGTAATGGCAAGAATTTCTTCCGGCTCGGCAACCCGCGCAAGCAAGGTCAAATAGCGCCGCACCAGCAAACCGGTTTTGCCCGAACCGGCCGGCGCCTGCACGATGAACGAGCGCGTCGGGTCCAACGCCGCGATGCGTTGTTGATGGTCAGCCGCCTTAGTGTTTTTCATGCTCATTAATAAGGCCCATCAATAATGATCAGCGGCTGTTGTCGGCCTCGGAAATTCGACATAGCCCCGGCAAGTCGCAGTAGGTGCAGGTGGTGTTGTCCAGCGGATTCACTTCGGCCTGGCCGGCGTAATATTGGTCGGCCAGTTGGGTCAAGTGCGCGTCCCAGTATTCAATCAGGGCGCGCCAAGATTTCAACTCCGGCGATAATTTAGTGTCGCTTAATTTTGCGACTTTGCCGGCGGCGTGCCGCACTGCTTGGAACTGCTCCCCGCTGATGCCAACATAAGCGCAACGGCCGGCGCGAATCTGCGCGAATGTTAGCGTTGACAGCGGGCGCTTGTCAGGATTGTGTTCGCGGTGTTGCGCCAGGGCGTAGAGCGGCAGTTGCGGCGCGGCCGGGCGCTCGCCCACCCAGTCCTTGAGCGAGCCGGCCTGACCGGTTTTATAGTCAATCAAGGCCACGGTGTCATCGGCGAGCGCATCCACGCGGTCAACTTTGAAGTTGAGCGTCAATTTGCCCAAGGTCAGTTGCTGCGGCTGTTCGAGTTCAACCACGTGAAATGCCTGCTCGCGGCTTTTTTCCGCTGTGAGCCATTCCAGCAACAACGTGCCGAGCCATTGACTTTGCGCCGCAAAGAATGCTTTGCCGCCGCCGCCCAAGTGAAAAAACCGCCGGCTGCACTGCGCGATATGGCGGTCAATGATTTTTTTCAGCGCGACATCGCTGGTGTCGGCGAGTTTTTCCGACGAGCGCAACTCCCGCCAGACGCCCTCCAAAATGCGGTGAATCAACGAGCCGCGGTCCATTGCATTCAGTCCGGGCTCGCGCGCTTCGGCGGCGCGCGCGCCGAGTCGGTGGCGGGCGTAGGCGCGAAACGGGCAGGCCGCTTGGTCCTGGATGACCGCGGTGCCGCCGCGCGTGGCGGCCTCGGTTTTGCCAATGCCGCGGGTGTCGGTGAAGGTTTCCATCTGCGAGCGGTCTGTTTGGAAATGGTCGACCAAAGTCGGCTGCTTGGTCTCGTCCAGTGTCGCCGCCGAGGTGTCAAAAAACGCGCTCGGCAGCAATTCGACATCCTGCTCAAAACAGTAGCGGCTGAACACCATGTCATCGCATTGATTAATCAACCGGGTTTGCTGCGCGGCGGCATGTTCGGCGTTGAGCGATACTGAAGCGCGGAAGTAGCCGGCTTGTTGTTGCAGCGCATGGGGCATAAACGGGCTTTCCCGCACCGCCGGCGGCCAGTCTCTTTCAGTCAAGCCGCCAAACCAGATGGCGTCAAATTCAAGGCTGGCAGTTTCCATGACGCCGAGCACTTCGACCTTGACCTGGGGTGATTCCGGCTCAAATGGCTGTTCATTCAAGCGTTGGGTCAAAACCGCCAGCGCGGTTGACGCGGTCACCGGCGCGGCGACCAAGTCCAATGAGCGCAAAGCGGCGACCTCGCGCTTGAACGCCTCGGCAGTCTGGTATTGCGCGCTGTTCAATGCGCGCTCGCCGGGCCAGCCAAAATTCTCCAACCCGGTCAAGAACAATTCCGACCAATATGAAAATGATTGCGGTTTTTTGTTTGCTTCCAGCAGCGTCTTGATGGCGGTGATTTTGTCCAGAAAAATCGGCGCAACCGGCGCGGACGAGTGCCGCTTCAGCATTTCCAACTTCAGCGTTTCCAAAAAGTCCGCGAGGTTAAGTTTATAAGGCAGGTATAGACGGCACCAAAACTCGAGTTTGTTGCGCGCATAACACTCGCTGTCGGCGCCGCCGATAAATGGGGTGAGCATGATTCTGCTGAGAGTTGAATGGGTCAGGTCTGCCGTTGAAGTCAGGGACAACAGCAATAGCGCGGCATCTACCACCGGCGAATCGTTTAGTTTCACCCCCAACGAAATATGGAATGGTTTTGCGCGACTGCCGCCGCTATCGACCAGATGGCGCGGGCTGAGTATTTGGCTCAACGCATAATCAATTGCGCTGCGTGATTTAGCCAGGTTTGACGCCACCAGCGCAAGCCGTTGATTTGGGTTATGGTCGAGTTTGTCCTTGATCCAGTGCGCGGCAGCCAGCCATTGCTCCGATTCGCGCTCATATTGGCGAAACCGGCAATGCGAGCGCGCGCCGCTATCCGCAACCTGATGAATGGATAAACGGGTATTATTTTGCCGCAGGATTTCCATAAGACGTTTTTGCTGGGCGTTAAAACCGTCAAACCCAAGCAACATCAGCGGCGCAAAGTCGGCAAGCCTGCGGGCATCAATGCGTTCAATGATCACATCGACCAGTTGCGCGGCGTCTATCCAATTATTTTTCCGGCACTGGTGTATAAATAAATTAGCCCATCTGGCAAAGCTGCGGTGATCGGCCAGGAACGATTTACCGCAGTCGTCTATGGCGATATCCCATTGCCGGGAAATGCGCCAGGCCTGCATGGCGGTCTTGACCGTTGCGGCAATATTCCATAACGTCTCGGCATCGCGCTGATTTGCCTTGATGTCGGCGGCGATGATTTGCGTCCATACGGCTTTGCTTTGCAAGGCATTGAGCGCGACATGACCGACTTCATGGCCGGCGTACGGCGCGCCATCGTCCTTTGCCGCGTCTCGAACAAATTGCCACAGACGAAAAATCCAGGCGTCAAACGGCAGGATGTCTGCGGTATCCCAAGCCTGGTTACCTTGGGCGAGTTGGTGCTGGTTGAACTGCTGGCGGACTTCCCGGGCCAGCCGTTTATTGGCGGTGACTAAGGTCGCGCCATCGCATAGTGGCTGCGCAACGTCATCGGCCAGGGTTTGCGAGCGAGTCACCGGCGCAATGAAAAATTAACTGCGGTGGTCGGCAAACTGCTCCATCATTTGCGCAAGTTCGAAATCCAGCGCGGTAATGCCGCCGCTTTCGTGGGTAGTGAGATTGATTTCCACGGTTTTATAAACGTTGCGCCATTCCGGATGATGATTCATTTTCTCCGCCGCGAGCGCGCACTGGGTCATGAACCCGAAAGCCTGAATAAAGTTTTTTAACACGAAGGTCTTGTGCAGTTTCTGATCGACAACCTGCCATGGATTTTCCAAAGCCGAATTGAGATGCTTCAATCGAGCGTTGAGTTGCGTGGAATCTAAAAGCGTTTGTTTCATTTCAAGGTCTCCATTAATCGTTGTTCAAGCCAGTGGCGTCAGACTGGCATCGGCCCACACCTCGCCGCTAATCGCCGGATTCTCAATCATCGCACATATTATCTCGGCAATTTCCTGAGGTTGTATTTTTCGCCCTAGCCCAATTAGCGGCTTTAAGTTTTTTTCGAAATAATCATCATCGATCACGTCAACCATTTTGGTGTCGACAAATCCAGGGTGGACTATTTTGGTTTGCACGCCATGAAAAAGCCCTTCCAGATTTAGCGTCGAACTGACTGCGATGAGCGCTGATTTTGCGGCCGCGTATCCGACCTGCCCGCGATTGCCCTGCGAGGAGACAGAACCGATGAGGATAATGACACCCCGTATGTCCTCGTCAGCGCCCCACTTTTTTCGTCTCTCGGCATGACGCTGTTTGGCGATGCCGGCGATGGTTTCCATCGCCCAGTATGTTGGATGCACTAAATTGACATCCAGAATTTTTTTAAAAACGGATTCGGCATAAAGCTCAATTTCTCCGTCCTGCTTGACTTTGACAGCCAGCGAGTCAGCAACAATGCCTGCCGCCGGCACGCAAATTTGCACTGCTCCAAATTTCCCGCGCATGGCATCGAAAACCCGCCTGCGGAATTGCGGGTCGGTGACATCGCCACAAAAGGGCAGCGCTTTTTCTTTGCCCGCCAGTTTGTTTAGTTGCGCCACGGCATCCTCGCAGCGCGCCGACAGGTCAACAATTGCCAGTCCGCCAATCTCTCTTTCCACCAGCTTGCTGGCAGTTGCAAGGCCGATTCCGCCTGCGCCGCCGGTAACCACTGCAACCTTGTTTTTTATGTTCATTGATGGTTTGGCGGAATTGATGATGGCATTGATGGCATTGATGATATAGGGGGGGGCAACGATAATTAGAACATATAAACGTCAGTCGGACGCGCGCCGAATAATATTTTCGGGCAATATTTTTTGCCACCCAAATTTTAGTGTTCTGGTATAATCATCTGTTTTTTAAGTCCTGGAATTAGTCTAAGTCCAAATAAATTATGTTAATGTGGCAAGATATGTTCAGGGCAATTTCAGGAATTTCCCCATTTGTGGAGGTTAGACATGGCTGACAGGCGCGGGACCGACAGGGACATGGATAACAAGCAGGCGGATTACAAGCAGGTGGATCACAAGCGCCGCCTGTTGACCATCGCCACATCCGGCGTTGGTTTGGCCGGGGTTGCCGGTCTGGCGATTCCGTTTGCCGGCAGCATGAGCCCCAGCGAAAAAGCAAAAGCCGCCGGGGCCGCGGTGGAAGTTGACATCAGCAAACTCGAGCCCGGGCAGCAGATCATCGTTAAATGGCGCGGCAAGCCGGTATGGGTGGTGCATCGTCCGCCGCAGTCGCTTGCGCTGCTTGATGAGTTGAATGACAAGTTGCTTGACCCGGATTCCCGCGACCGCCAGCAACCGCACTATGCCCAAAACACCCACCGCTCGATCAAGCGCGAGGTGCTGGTTTTGGTGGGCATCTGCACCCATCTTGGCTGCTCGCCGAAATACCGACCCGAAATCGGCGTTGTGTCGTTTGACGACGACTGGAAGGGCGGTTTCCTGTGCGCCTGTCACGGCTCAAAATTTGATCTGTCCGGCCGCGTCTATAGCGGCGTTCCAGCCCCGTCCAATCTGGTGGTGCCGCCGCATCAATATTTGTCGGACACGGTGTTGCTAATCGGCGATGATGAAGAGGCGGCCTCATGAGTTTTATGGCCTGGCTGGACGCGCGCTTCCCGGCCACCAAAGTTTTCAAGGAACATCTTTCCGAATACTACGCGCCCAAGAACTTTAACTTCTGGTATTTTTTCGGCAGCCTGGCGTTGCTGGTTCTGGTGTTGCAGATCATCACTGGCGTATTGCTGGCGATGAACTACAAGCCCGATGCCGAGCTCGCGTTTGCGTCGGTCGAATATATTATGCGCGATGTATGGGGCGGGTGGTTCATCCGCTATATGCACTCCACCGGCGCGTCATTGTTTTTCGTGGTGATTTACCTGCATATGTTTCGCGGGTTGCTGTATGGGTCTTACCGAAAGCCGCGCGAGTTGATTTGGATCTTCGGCATGGTCATATTCCTGGCAATGATGGCGTCCGCCTTTTTCGGTTACCTGCTGCCTTGGGGACAGATGTCGTTTTGGGGCGCTCAGGTCATTGTCAATCTATTTGAAACCCTGCCTTTTGTCGGCGGCGCATTGTCCGAGTGGATTCGCGGCGACTACGTCATTTCGGATGTCACCCTGAATCGGTTTTATGCTTTTCACTATTTAATCCCGTTTATTTTGGTCGGGCTGGTTTTTCTGCACATCGTCGCCTTGCATAAAGTCGGGTCTAATAATCCTGATGGCGTTGAAATTAAACAAGGGCCTAAAGGCAACAAATGGAGCGCGGACGCGCCCGCGGACGGCATTCCCTTTCATCCTTATTACACCGTTAAGGACATTATGGGCACGGTGGTATTTATGGCGATTTTCTTCGCCATCGTGTTCTTTATGCCGGAAATGGGCGGCTACTTTCTTGAGCAACCTAACTACGAACCCGCCAATCCGCTAAAAACACCCGATCATATTGCGCCAGTGTGGTATTTCACGCCGTATTATGCCATTTTGCGCGCCATCCCGAGCGCATTTGGCACCCAGATTTGGGGCGTGTTGGCGATGTTTGGTTCCATTCTGGTGTTTTTCTTCCTGCCGTGGCTGGATCGAAGCGCGGTCAAATCCATTCGCTACAAGGGCTGGATATTCAAGTCCTGGTTGGCGGTATTCGTGGTTTCCTTTGTCATGTTAGGGTATCTGGGCACGCAACCGCCCGGCGGGTCGCGAACGCTGCTTGCCCAAATTTTTACGGCTTCGTATTTTGCGTTTTTCCTGCTGATGCCGATTTACAGCAAAATGGATAAAACCAAGCCGGTGCCGGAGAGAGTTACCGAATGAAAAAATCGCCCGGAGCGATTTTTCGCGAGCGCAGCGAGTTCGCCAGAACGCGTATCAGGGATGATACGCGCAAAACTTCGCCCGGAGCGATTTTTCGCGAGCGCAGCGAGTTCGCCAGAACGCCGGTCGCTCCTGCGCATCCTGCGCCCGCGACCTACATGCCGTCCATGGCAATAATCAGGGATGATACGCGCAAAACTTCGCCCGGAGCGATTTTTATTCGTCTCATCCATGAGACTCACCCCTTCGGGGCTTGCGTGAAAAATTGCTCCTGGCAATTTTTTCGCGAGCGCAGCGAGTTCGCCAGAACGCCGGTCGCTCCTGCGCATCCTGCGCCCGCGACCTACATGCCGTCCATGGCAATAATCAGGGATGATACGCGCAAACAGTTAATCCGGCCCCCGATCTTAATGACGGTCTTAATGACGGCTTTAATAACGATGTCAATGACAACCTCGATTTTCGCTGTTGCGGCTGAACCATCGAGCGGCATGCTGGAGCGCGTTGAGGTTTCATTGCGCGACAAGGTATCGCTGCAAAATGGCGCCAAGTTATTTGTGAATTATTGCATGTCGTGCCACAGCGCCAAGTTCATGCGCTACAACCGCATGGCCGCCGACCTGGAAATTCCAGAAGAGATGGTTGAGCGCAACATGATTTTCACCGGCGGCAAAATTGGCGATGCCATGACCACGACCCTGTCCGCCGCGGCTGGCGAGCGATTGTTTGGCGTGGCGCCGCCGGATTTGTCATTGATCGGCAAGCTGCGCGACCCCGAATGGCTGTATGGTTATCTGCGGTCGTTCTATGTCGATGACAGTACTGAGACCGGCTGGAACAATCTGGTTTTCCCGAATGTGGCGATGCCGCATGTGCTTTATGAATTGCAGGGAATCCAGCGCGCGGTGTTCAAGCCCGCGACCGAGCAGGGCGGCGGCGAAGTGTTTGACCGATTCGAACTGGTGCGCGCGGGGAAAATGGATAAAGACGAGTATGACCACGCCATGCGCGACTTGACGAATTTTCTGTATTACATGGGCGAGCCGGCGCGCATGGTGCGGATTAAATACGGGCTCTGGACAATGCTGTTTCTGGCCGTGCTGGGCGCGCTGGCGTTTATGCTGAAGCGGGAATACTGGCGTGACATTGATTAGGCGCTGGACAAATTCGCCAACGCCCCGGCCTGCACTGCGCGACCAACGATGAACGCCAGCCTGCCCTTGTCGGAGCGCAGACCGACCATGACGCTGTTGTCGGGAGCGCTGGATGTGTTCAGCCATTGCTGCCGGATTGTGCTTCTGGAAAAGGGCGTCGAGTTTGGGGTGGAATACATATCTGCCGGCGGCGACCCGGCAAAAATCGGCGAACACAATCCCTACGGCGAGACCCCGACCCTGATCGATCGGGATGTCGCGCTGTACGACATGTGGGTGATCATCGACTATCTCGATGAGCGCTTTCCGCATCCGCCGCTGATGCCGGTTGATCCGATAACCCGCGCTAAAACCCGTTTGATCATTTCCAGATTGACTCGGGATTGGTTGCAACCGGTGTGTAATTTAGGCGAAACCAGCACGCCCAAGCCTTCTGCCGCATTGCGAAAGAGTTTGCACGACGGACTGCTGGCGTTGTCGCCTATTTTTTCCAGCCAACCCTATTTTCTGGGCGGCGATTACACTTTGGTCGAAGCGTATTTTGCGCCATTGCTTTGGCGCTTGCCTGCATTGGGCATTGAACTGCCGAAACCGGCGGCGCCGCTAATTGAATACAGCGAGCGTCTGTTTAAACGGCCTGCATTTCATGCCAGCATGAGCGCTCAGGAAATTGAGTTGCGCTGATGCCCGGTTGCACGTTCGCCAATCCTGTGTTAGTTGTGGCTAATCGCGGCGGGCGCTAGTGGCGAGTAATCGTAGCGGCGGCAAAGTGCGCAATCGGTCGCTGACGACCAAGCCTTATCTCATGCGCGCGATCTATGAATGGGCGCTGGATAATGGATTGACCCCGCAAGTGCTGATCGCGACAGATCGATCCGATGTGGTGGTGCCTGGGCAGTATGTCAAGGATAACCAGATTGTGTTGAATATCCATCCCCAATCCGTATCCGGGCTGGATCTTGGCAATGAGTTGTTCTGGTGTTCCGCCCGATTTTCCGGAGAGCCGATGGAGATTACCGCGCCGGTGTCCGCGGTTCTCGCGATTTATGCGCGCGAGAATGGTCAGGGAATTGTGTTTCAAGATGACGATAATGGCATTACGCCACCAACAAACACCGCGCTAGAACCCCCAAAAGCGCACTCCAAAAAGAAATCACAATCAAAGGCAAAAACTTCGGATACAAAACACGCCACACCCACTCATTTGAAGTTAGTTAAATAAATTTTTCGGTATGACAGGCATCACTTGGGCATCACTTGGGCATCACCTGGACAGCACGCTTAGGACAGCACGCTCAGGGGTCTTGAAAATTCCGGTTTAGTCCGCATTGCATAGGGCATTACCTAGAATGGCGCGCCCACTTTAATTCAAGCATATCATGAAGCAATTTAGAGGAACCACAATACTGTCGGTTCGAAAAGGTAATCAGGTGGTTATCGGCGGCGACGGCCAGGTTTCCATCGGCAATACCATGATGAAAGGCAATGCCAAAAAGGTGCGGCGCCTATATCACGATCAAGTGCTGGCTGGCTTCGCTGGCGGCACCGCCGATGCGTTCACCTTGTTCGAGCGCTTTGAAGGCAAACTGGAAAAACATCAAGGACAACTGGTGCGCGCGGCGGTGGAGCTGGCCAAAGACTGGCGCACCGACCGCATGCTGCGGCGGTTGGAGGCGTTGCTGGCGGTTGCCGACAAACAAGCGTCCCTGATTATCTCCGGCAATGGCGATGTGATTGAGCCCGAGCAGGGGGTGATGGCGATCGGCTCTGGCGGCGACTACGCCAAGTCCGCGGCCTTGGCGTTGCTGGAAAACACCAAATTGCCGGCGCGGAAAATTGTTGAAAAAAGTTTGGGCATTGCCGGCAAAATATGTATTTACACCAACGATTATTTGACCATTGAAAGTTTGGATTACTAGCCTTGATTACTAATCTTGATACCAGCAGGCCGTGATACCAGCAGCGAGACCAGATAGATGACTGAAATGACCCCACGGGAAATTGTCCAGGAGCTCGACAAACATATTATTGGGCAGAAGGACGCCAAGCGCGCGGTTGCCATCGCGCTGCGAAATCGGTGGCGAAGAATGCAGATCGCGCAGGATGATTTGCGTGTTGAAATAACCCCGAAAAATATTTTAATGATTGGCCCGACCGGCGTCGGAAAAACCGAAATCTCGCGCCGGCTTGCGAAGCTTGCCAAAGCGCCCTTTATCAAAGTGGAAGCGACCAAGTTCACCGAAGTCGGCTATGTCGGGCGCGAGGTGGATTCGATCATTCGCGACTTGGTGGATATGTCGTTGAAGATGACCCGGGAGCAAGCGGTTGAGAAAGTGCAAGCCCATGCCGAGGATGCCGCGGAAGAGCAAATTCTGGACATCTTATTGCCGCCAGCGCGCGGAGAACCGGCGGATGAGGATAGTGCTGGTCGGCAGCGATTCCGCAAATTGCTCCGGGAAGGCAAATTAAATGACAAGGAAATTGAAATCGAAGTCAGCAATCCGTCCATTGGCGTGGAAATTATGGCGCCCCCGGGCATGGAGGATATGACCAACCAACTGCAGGAAATGTTTCAAGCCATGAGCGGCCAAAAGACGCGCCAACGAAAAACCAGGGTCGAGGAAGCCCTTAAGCTGGTCACCGAAGAAAAAGCGTCCAAACTCATCAATGAAGAGGAAATCAAAATGCAGGCGCTGGAGAATGTCGAGCAGAACGGCATCGTGTTCCTGGATGAAATAGACAAAATCGTCAGCCGCACGGCGCATCATCATGGCGGCGCGGATGTGTCCCGGGAGGGCGTGCAACGCGACCTGCTGCCGTTGATCGAGGGTTCCACGGTTTCAACCAAATACGGCATGGTGAAAACCGATCATATTTTGTTCATCGCCTCAGGCGCTTTTCAACTGGTAAAACCTTCGGACTTAATCCCGGAGTTACAGGGGCGGTTGCCGATTCGAGTGGAGTTAAAAGCGCTTACCACCGACGACTTTGTGCGTATCCTGACCGAACCGGATGCTTCGCTTACCGAGCAATACCAAGCATTGATGAATACCGAAGGCGTGCAGTTGGAGTTTACCGATGAGGGCATCAACCGCATTGCTGAAGTGGCCTGGCAGGTCAACGAACAAACAGAAAATATCGGCGCCCGTCGGCTGCATACAGTGATGGAAAGGTTGCTGGAGACGATCTCATTTGAGGCGGCGGACAAATCGGGGCAATCGGTTAATGTCGATGTTGATTATGTCAATCGCTATTTGCAGGATTTGGCGGATGATCAGGATTTATCCAGGTATATTTTGTAATTGACAGACAGGCGTCCTTCCGCCTGCGCGCGACGATCATGAATCTTTACAACAAGTTTGAGTTCGCGGCGCCTTTTTAAGGGATCTCGGTCGTTTCGCTTTTTTGAGACGACTATGGCATTGATTGACACCCCACAGTTATATTGGTTTGCTTGGAGATGTTCTTGATGGAGTTTAGTTTTGAGATATTGATTTTGTTATTCTGTGTTGCAATTATCGCTGGCTGGGTTGATGCCATTGCCGGCGGCGGCGGCTTAATAACAATACCGGTTTTAATATTAGCAGGACTTCCGCCTGCTGCGGCGTTAGCAACAAATAAATTGCAAGGAAGCGCCGGCACCTTAACCGCATCTTTATATTTTATCAAAAAGAAAACAGTTAACCTGAAAGAAATTAAATTAGCGATTATTGCAACATTTATTGGCTCAGTCATTGGTAGCTGGCTTGTATTGGAAATAGATGCCCAGAATCTAATTGTGCTGTTACCGATATTATTGGTATCAATGGGGCTGTATTTTCTTTTTTCACCGCATATTGGTGATGAAGACAGAAAGGAAAAACTTACAGTTGTATTTTTTGCTCTCTTGGCATGTCCATTGCTTGGGTTTTATGATGGTTTTTTTGGTCCCGGTACAGGCGGTTTTATGGCTTTAGCTTTTGTTATGCTTTTGGGGTATAGCCTGCCCAAAGCAACGGCTAACTCAAAAATACTGAATTTTGTTAGTAATATCTCGTCGCTTTTATATTTTGTGTTATATGGTGATGTGTATTGGAACATAGGTCTTATTATGATAGGAGGCAGTTGATTGGTGCAACTATTGGAGCAAGAATGATTCTTGAAAAAGGTTCTTTGATTATTAAACCAGTAGTTGTTTCGGTTTGTTTCTTAATGTCAGCGAATATCTTACTGAAGACTTATTGGTAACGTATAACAATCGCGGCCCCATCAATCCGGGCAAGAGAGAAATCTGTTTAAGTCAGGATGCTGAGGTGCGGGTAAAGCAGTCGGTTGAATCTCGGGTAAAATCGGCTAAAATCAACTAAATAACGCTAAATTTACGATAACGTCCAAAAGTCGTTAAAATACTAAATTTTGAAACACTAACGCAATATTGGAACGCAATATGGGAACTTTTCAAAATATTAGCACTCTACTTGAACGAGTGCTAAAATTGACTTTAATCCGCAACAGAGAATCCTGAACCATGACCCAAAGCTTACCCGTCGCCATTGATTTAACGATCGGCGATAACCTGACCACTTATATGCGCGCCGTGCATGCGGCGCCGATTTTATCCGCGGAGCGCGAGCGTGAACTGGCGTTGCGGTATCGCAATGAGGATGATTTGGAGGCGGCGCGGGAACTGGTAATGGCCCATCTTCGCTATGTCGTCAAAGTGGCGCGAGGGTTTATGGGGTATGGATTGCCGCTCACCGACTTGATTCAGGAAGGCAGCATCGGGCTGATGAAGGCGGTCAAGCGCTTTGACCCCGGTCGTGATGTGCGGCTGGTGTCTTTTGCGGTGCATTGGATTCGTGCCGAGATTTACGATTATGTGCTGCGCAACTGGCGTATGGTCAAGGTCGCCACCACCAAAGCGCAGCGCAAACTTTTCTTTAACTTACGAAAAAGCCGGGCGCGGCTGGGTTGGATGAACAATGCGGAAGTCAGCCAACTTGCGAAAAAGCTTGACGTTGAAACTAAAACCGTGCGCGAGATGGAATCGCGGTTAAGCAGCACCGACGTTGCGTTTGACGCAATGGTTGATCAGGACGATGACGAGCGTTATTTGGCGCCGTCGCAACATTTGGGCGATAGTCGTTATGATCCCGAGGTTGTGGTTAGCGGCAGCGAGCAAGACAGCGAACGCAGCCAGCAGTTGGCATCGGCGCTGACCGAGTTGGATGCGCGCAGCAAGGATATTGTTACGCGGCGTTGGCTGAGTGATGACAAACCGACGTTGCATAAGTTGGCTGATGAGTATGGCGTCTCGGCTGAAAGAATTCGTCAAATTGAAAAACACGCCATGGAAAAAATGAAAAAGGTCATTTCGATTCAGGCCTAACATGGCCTGACGCGGCATGGCACGCCCTGAGTATGTTTTGATTATTGCACGAAAACGGACTTGTTTGATATTTGGGCTTATCAATTCTACGCTATCGAGATCGGGTTAAAACAGTGATTCGGAGATAGACTGATTGTCACCGAAACCGCCCTCGTTGCCGGAGGGGTTGATTGCATTGCTGGGCTCAGTGCCAACTAAAAAATATTCGGAATAACCCTCCGGATCATCCGCTGAAGTGAGTTTTCCACTCGCCCTGTTGACAAAACGAGTAGTGATGTTTTCGGGTATTACTTCTGGTTTTTCGGGGAAGTCTTGCAACACCCGGCCCATGAAATCAACCCAAATCGGCAATGCCGCGATTGCGCCGGATTCGCGCCGGCCAAGATGCGCCGGCTCATCAAAGCCGACAAACACGGTGGTTACCACATCGGGGCTGAACCCCGAGAACCAGGCGTCGCGAAAATTATTGGTGGTGCCGGTTTTGCCCGCCAGGTCGGTGCGCTTGAGCGCGCGCGCGCGCCGACCCGTGCCTGACAAGATGACTTGCTTAAGCAAACTTTGCATTAAAAACGCATTTTGTGGTGAAATCGCCCGCTTAGAAACAGCCTCTTCAAGTGTGCTATCGCCGGGTTCACTTGCTTGGTCAGGTTCACTTGCTTCGCCGGGGTAGCCGGACTCATCGGCTGCGCCGGTCTTTTGATCGAGAATTTGTGCGGCCTTCCCTTCCAATGAAAGAGCAATTTCCAATTCCTCATCGCCATAACGGCTGACGGCATGTTCATCACAATTTTTACAGGGTGGCGGTAGTAACTCGATGAGTCGGCCGTCAGCGTCCTCGATTTTTTCGATCAGGAAAGGGGCCACTCTCTCGCCGCCATTTGCCAATACGGCAAAGCAGGATGCCAGATTCAGCGGCGTGATTGAGGCGCTTCCAAGCGCCAAAGAAAGGCTCTTCGGTAGTTGTTCGCGATCAAATCCAAACCCTGCCAAGTGGTCAATCGTGTTGTCAATTCCAATCGCCCGCACCAAACGCACCGACACCAGGTTTAACGACAGGCTCAGCGCCTTGCGCAGCGGGGTTGGGCCAAAAAACTTTTTGCTGTAGTTTTGCGGTCGCCACACGCCCTCCAGCGAATCGCCGATGACAATAGGCGCGGCGCTCACCAAACTGCTGGGAGTGAAGCCGTTCGCTAATGCGGCGGAATAAATGAACGGTTTTATGTTGGAGCCCGGCTGTCTTTCGGCCTGGATCGCGCGGTTGAACTTGCTCAAGTAATAATCAAACCCGCCGACCAGCGCCAAGATGGCGCCGCTCTCGGGATTCAAGCTGACCAGCGCGCCGGAAACCTCTGGCAATTGCGACAGCATCCAGGCGCCGTTCGCCAACTCCCGCACATAAACAATATCCCCGACATTTAATACCTCCCACGCCGAGGTCGGTTCAGGCCCAATGGCGTTGGCATTGATATATCGCCTGGCCCAGGTCATATTTTTCCAGGATACTGTGACTGTTTCGCCGCGTTGACTCAAACTCTGGAAAGAATCCTTATTCAGTTGGGTGACCACCGATGGCAGAATTTCCTTGCTCGCCGGGAACGCTTCAAGCGCTTTTAGAAGTTTGCCTTCAAAGTCCATTCCAAGATAGTCATCTAATACGATTTTATCTATCGGGCCCCTATAACCGTGGCGCAAATCGTAATCCAGCAAGCCTGTTCGCAAAGCCTGATTGGCTTTTGCCTGATACGTGCTGTTAATGGTCAGGGTGACATTAAAACCGCGTTGATAGACTTCCTCGCCAAATCGGGCATACATCAATTGACGCGCCATCTCGGATACATAAGGCGCTTGAATATCCACGCTGGCGATATGGCGCCTGGCGGTCATCGGCGCAGCGCTCGCGGTTTCCAGACTCAGGGCATCAATCCGGCCTAGTCCATGTAATCGTTTGAGTACGTAGTCTCTTCTTTGCAGGGCGCGTTCGGGGTTGGAAATTGGGTTGTCACGAGACGGCGCTTTGGGCAACCCGGCGAGCATGGCAATTTCGGGAAAGCTCAAATTCAACAGATCTTCGCCGTAGTAGACCTGTGCGGCTGCGGCAAAGCCATATGCGCGGTGACCCAGGAAAATTTTATTTAAATATAGTTCGAGAATTTCGTCCTTGGTCAATGCGCGCTCCATATTAAAAGCGAGCAGGATTTCTTTCAGTTTGCGGGTATATGTTTTTTCAGGATTGAGGAAAAAATTTCGCGCGACCTGCATGGTGATAGTGCTGGCGCCTTGCCCGCGCGACCTGCTCAAAAAGTTGTTGATCGCGGCCCTGGCCAGGCCGGGAAAATCGACCCCGGTGTGATGATAAAACCGGTCGTCTTCAGTGGCGAGAACGGCGTCGATCAACAATAGCGGCATTTGATCCAAACTAAGCGGTATGCGCCGTTCAGTGCCATATTCTCCAATCAGTTTGTTGTCCGCGCTATAGATTCTTAGCGGAATATTCAGGGGAACTTCCCGGATTTCCTCAACAGTGGGCAGACCAGGCAACAATGTCGCCGCATAAAGCGCGAGTCCAATCGCCATTGTCAGGGTAAAAACAATCCCGATCGAGAACAGTTTCAGGATGATTTTCAAGAGCGTTCTCATGCGGGCATAATCGCTGGCAGTGATATTTTATATCGGTTGTGGAGATTAAGATGTTACGCGGAAAAAATCTTTCAAAACTATGATTTTGGAGGTTATTATAGCCCTAATGGAGCGGCGTTGTTACGCTTGATTGAAATATCCGTCTGCCGTCAATGGCCGCCACAAACCAAAATCGAACATAACCTTTAAACATAACCTTCAAACATGGGCGCAAAAGGGATGCTGCAATGGCTTGGTTTGACAGGTGTCGCATCGAAGGTCACGATGAATTTTAGCCATGGCGAGAAAACCGAAAAAACCGTGTTACGATTAAGGTCCGAGTCCAGTCTCACAGTGACTACTGTGCCGACTGGTTGAAATTTAAGCCTTTTTTGATTCAGATTTATGCAACAGCCGTGATTTTTCATTATGTCCTGAATCGGGCGTATCGACTCAATCAAGAAAGAAAATCAAGCAAATTAATGGTAATGGGGCTTTGAGGGATTGACATGGCCGGTGTGACCATACGTGAGATTGAAAAGTCCTTCGGCTCGGTTGCTGTGCTGAAGGGGGTGTCGCTTGATATCGAAGACGGTGAGTTCATCGTGTTGGTCGGTCCGTCCGGTTGCGGCAAATCGACTCTGTTGCGCATCATCGCCGGCCTGGAGCAGCAGAACGCCGGTAGTATCTTGATCGGTGGTGAGTTGGTGGACGCGCGCCACCATTCGCGCCGCCCGGCGTTGCTGACGTTCACCAACGGTTATCATGGCCGCTCGTATATGGGGATGGGCCTCAGCGCGCGGATGAACCCGTTCAAGGTCGGGTTTCGACCCTTCCCCACAGAAATTTACCGTATGCCTTTTCCAGACGCGTACCACCGTGTCACCCTTGATGATACCAAACGCGCGTTCGACACTTTGTTTAGAAGCGATGTCGAACCCACGCAAATCGCCGCCGCCTTCTTTGAACCGGTTCAAGGTGAAGGCGGTTACAACGTCGCCGAGCCGGCGTTCATCGCCTATTTGCGCGAACTTTGCAGCCAATACGGCATCGTTATGGTTGCCGATGAAATTCAGAGCGGGTTTGGCCGCTCTGGAAAGATGTTCGCCATGGAGCACTTCGGGGTTGCCCCTGACCTCACATGCGTTGGCAAAAGCATGGGCGGCGGGCTGCCGTTATCGGGCATTGTTGGTCGCGCTGATATTATTGACAGCGTGCCACCGGGCGGCCTTGGCGGCACATTCGGCGGCAATCCGGTCGCTTGCGCGGCGGCGCTTGCCGTGCTTGATGTCATCGCCGAGGACGGCCTGCTCGAACAAGGCCTGAAACTGGGCGCCTATATTGACCGCCGATTCAAGGCAATGAGGAACAACAACGCCATTAGCTGTATCGGTGATGTCCGTGCCTTGGGCTGCATGAACGCCATTGAGATTGTCGCTGACCAGAAAACGCGCGAGCCCGACGGCGACCTGGCCGCTGAGATCGTCAACATCGCGCTTTCGAAAGGCTTGATCCTGATCACCGCGGGACCGACGCGAAATGTCATTCGTGTGCTGGTGCCGTTGTCCACACCAATGGAAATCATCGACCACGGGATGAACATTCTGGAAGCGTCAATCAACCAGGCCGAGGCCGGCAACGGCAGGCCGCCGCATCAGCATGGCGCCAATGGGAATCAACAATGAAAATTAAAGCAATGAAAATCAAGGCCGCGGTCCTATGGGAGTCGGGAAAACCGCATCCGTTTACCCAAAGCCAGCCCTTGAGTATTGAGGAAATTGAACTCGATCCGCCTGCACCAGGCGAGTTGCTCATACAAATCAAGGCGGTCGGCCTGTGCCATTCGGATTTGCTTGCCATCAATGGTGAACGGGCCAAGCCGACGCCGATGGTCATTGGTCATGAAGGCGCTGGTGTTGTTGCCGAAATGGGCGCCGACGTGGACGATTTCGAGGTGGGCGACCACGTCGTGACCACTTACGTGTCCAGTTGCGGTCAATGCGAAATGTGTCGACCGGGCCGGCCCTGTGCCTGCCGGCAACAAAAGCGAATATGGCGGGCACGATGATGGATGGTGGCACGCGTCTGCATAAAAACGGCAACCGTATATTCCATCACTCAGGGGTTGCGGCATTTGCCGAATTTGCGGTCATTTCGCAAAACGCACTGGTCAAGATAGACCCGGGCGTTGCCTTCGAGCAGGCCGCATTGTTTGGTTGCGCGGTGATTACCGGCGTTGGCGCCGTGGTCAACACTGCGTGCCTCAGGCTCGGACAATCGATTGCCATCATCGGTCTCGGTGGGGTTGGTTTTAGTGCGTTGCTGGCGGCCATCGCCGCGGGCGCCGGGCGCGTGATTGCCGTGGATATTAACGATGACAAACTCCAGTTAGCGCTGCAGTTTGGCGCGCATGAAGCGTTCAACGCCAACAATGAAAATGACGACTGCGTTGAGCGCGTGCGAACCGCGACCAGCGGTGGTGTGCACATCGCCATTGAAACGGCGGGTGTGCCGCAGGCGCTCGATTTGGCGTATAAGGTAACTCGCCGGGGCGGGACCACCGTTGCCGCCGGCATGCCCGGAGCCGATGCATCGATCACCCTGTCGCCTCTGAGTCTTGTCGGCGAGGAGCGGACGCTCAAGGGAAGCTATATGGGAAGCTGTGTGCCCAGCCGGGATATACCCCGCTATATCGGGTTATTTCAAGACGGCAAACTCCCCATCGATCGGTTGACCAGCCATAGAATCACATTCGATGATTTGAATGAAGGATTTGACCGCATGGCGGATGGTTCCGCCCTGCGCCAGATTTTGGTGTTGTAGGCAATCCGATCAATCAGGGTGCGGTCGAGACCATGGACGTTTTACCCGTCAATCGGATGTGACCCATTAAAGGTTACTGAGATCATAAGCAATCCCGCTATGCTAAAATGATCATTAATTGATCCTGTGCTGGCTATGCCATAGTCTATTCACCAACGCATACGGGTCTTGATCATATCGCTGATTGAAATACTTGGACAAAATAGCGGGTTAGCCGCAGAAATCAAAATCATAAATCAAAATCATGTGGGATGCGATTGCAAGGTAACGTCTACTTGATCGGGTTGATGGGGGCTGGAAAGACCACGGTTGGCCGAAAACTGGCAGAACTATTATTGCTTGATTTCATCGATATCGACCAACTTGTTGAACAACGAACCGGGGTTTCAATAAGTCATATATTTGAGATCGAGGGGGAATCTGGTTTCCGGGATCGGGAAGCAAAACTGCTGGCCGAGGCAAGCGCTGGCCGCCAGGCGGTTATCTCAACCGGCGGTGGAATCATATTAAGACCGGAGAATCGGCGGGTCATGCGCAAACACGGCCAGGTGGTCTATCTGCGGGCATCCTTGAAAATTTTGTGGCAACGTCTGAAGGACTGTCAAACCAGACCGCTGCTGCAACAGCCTGACCCGAAAGCCAAACTAACCCAACTTATGCTGGAGCGCGATCCGCTGTATGCTGACGAGGCCGATATCATCGTCGAAGCCGGCGCGGATTCCGCGAGCGCCAGCGCCAGAGAAATATACTCCTTGATCACCTCAGCCGACTGCCCGGCAAGGGGATAAAATAAAAAACGCTGGCACTGTATAAGCTCAGATACCTTCGGCACTCCGATGCAGAAGGAGAGCCTGCGAATCCAATCAACGACCGCCAAGGAAGGTGGAAGTGCCGATTTTGCAGGAGCAAAAATCTGCCAATAACCCCCATCTCGGCACCCATTTGAGGATCTGCGATAAAACGGTGTTACAATGCGCCATGGTCTGATTCTCCTATTTGATTCAATAAGTTGTCGGTAGACTCATTGTATAAATTCAGAGCGAATCAGACCATCTTTTTTGTCTGTTAATGGGACAGCAGTGAAAAACAGTACCAGATTATGATTCTGTTGATGGGTTATTGAAACTGTATTTTCAGCGTAGAAACGAAAACAAAATAGCGCATTTCCTTCTTGTAACCATTTGGGATTCGTTAGAGTCCATTAAGAAGTTTGCAGGCGCCGAACCTGAACTTGCAAAATACTATCCGGAAGATGATGTCTTTCTACTGGAAAAAGAAAAACACGCATCCGTGTATGAAGTCTTTTACGAGAAATAATATAACAAGGCAATTGTACGCGGACGGCAAAAAGCAAAGCGCATCCTAACTAATCACTCAAGCGGACGGGCTAACGCTACTTGCTTAGTTTTAATGTTATGTGTACAAGGTAGACCACAAAATGTTACAATAGTAGACACTTTCCAAGGGAAAGAACGGATGCCCTTTAGATTGCCATTTTGGCAATCTCCTGGGGGAAAAGCTTCAAACCTTTTCCAAACATATGAAAACTTACTTTTATCGTGGTTGCATCCGTGGAAGGCTCGGTCTTTTGATCGAGCCTTTTATTTTTTAGAAATATAATGAATTTAGAAAAATATCTATGCAAGATTATTAAAGAAGAGTCAGACAAACTGATTCTTAGACATCATGCGTATCACAATGGATTGCATCACGAATATGTAAGGAATACAAAAAGACTATCCACACCACCGAAAAAAACTATCAAGACACCAAATTACTGGAAAGAAGATAGAAAATTTAATCCATTTTATGTTAAGAAAAAGAGCAAGAGTATAGCTCGTTCTATTGCAAATAAAATAGCTGATAAAACATATAAGCCTTATTCACCCTATATCAAAAACATACCAAAAGCAGGTGGTGGATCTAGGGCTGTGGCTATTTATCAGATACCAGATGCTGCGGTATCAAAAATCTACTACAACCGACTGCTTGCTAAAAACAAACACCGATTTAGTTCTTTTTCATATGCGTACAGAAATGATAGAAATGTACACTTTGCTATTCAGGATATATGGCTAGACATATCTAGGAATGCTAGGTTATTTATTGCTGAATTCGATTTTTCTGATTTTTTTGGCTCTATATCTCACACGTATTTAAAAGACCAGTACAAAAGAAATGGATTCTATATTAGTGCAGAAGAACGATTTGTAATTAACGCATTCCTTGAAAATGGAGAGGTAGGCATCCCGCAAGGAACCTCAATATCACTTTTTCTCGCAAATTTGGTTTGTTGGCAACTCGATTTAAGCCTTGAAAGAGCTGGATTGAAATTTGCTCGCTATGCCGATGACACAGTGATTTGGAGTCCAGATTACCAGAAAATATGCGATGTATTCACCATAATAAACGAATTCTCATTATCATCAGGTATTTCAATTAATGCCAAAAAATCAGATGGTATTAGCTTATTAACGCAAGAAGATTTTTCTGCAGAGATAAAAAACACAAAGACCAATGTTGAGTTTCTTGGCTATTCAATATCTATGCATTCAGTATCAATCAAAGATGCCTCAATAAAGAAAATACAAAAGCAAATATCATACTTACTTTATCGAAATCTAATACAGCCTTTGAGTGGGACAGAACTTAAAGGCTTGATAATCCCAGCAAATGATAAAGACCCAGCTTTATTAACGGCAATAATGCAAATCAGACGGTATATGTATGGTGGGTTGAACGGTCAACAGCTTCGGAATTACATTAATGGAAGAACTAAGAGGGTATATTTCAAGGGTATTATGAGCTTCTACCCACTTGTAAATGATCAGAAACAATTACGGGCGCTTGATGGCTGGCTTGTGTCAGTAATTTGTAGGGCAATAAAATTAAGACATAAACTACTGAAGAAATGGGGGTATGATTGTTCTCATATTTTTCCATTTAATATTCATTGCACTGATATTCCTATGAGTTTTAAGCATAATAAGGTGCATGGGAAATCACTACTGGAAATACCAAGTTTTATGTTAATACAACGCGCTCTAGAAAAAGGACTAGAGAATCGTGGAATTGAAAGTGTCATGAATCCTGAGTCAATGGATTATGATTACTAAGCAAGAAACACATAACAAGGCACTACACGCGGACGGGCTAACGCCCTTATCAGGTTTAGCAATGACAACTAAAGTTTTCTGCTAAACTAGACGCTTCACTCGCCCTGTGATACTTAATAAAGCATTGGAGATTGGGGTCAGAGTAGAAATTATTTGTTAAGCAAATAGATTCATTGCATGATGACCTGAGAAATGCAACAAATAGCTGTATAGCGTTTGGGAGTGAAAGATTTTAGAAGTCAGAAAAACCTGGCCCAAAGCCCCAATAATTTCTACTCTGACCCCAATCTCCCCAGACGGACGCCCGGTTTTGCCGGATTTTTTCCGCTTTCATCCAGGCGGCCGCGGTATTGAAGTTGGAGATCGGCGTTGTAGCCGAAAAAGTCCGGGGTGCAAACCGCGCCATAACCTTCCGCGATTTTCTGGCTTTCGTCGATCAGATATGGAAAGGTAAAATTATGTTTATCGGATACGCGCTTCATATTGTCAAAAGAGTCGTCGGGATAATCGTCAGGATCGTTTGGCATAATCGCTACACTTTTTATCCCATACTTCTCAAGGCTGCTGACATCACCAACGATTCTATCGATAACGGCTTTGACAAATGGGCAATGATTACAGATAAACATCACCAGCAATCCGTTTCCCCCGGCGCAATCATTCAGTGTCCGGGTTTTTCCATCAACACCTTGTAAACTAAAATCCACAGCAGGTAATCCAAACTCACATATGGGTGTTTCAAGTGCTGCCATTTTTTTCGCCAATTTGAAATTATTAGTTGAATAGTAACCCAAAATCGTTACGCCGTCATTCCTGGAACGCCACAGAAGTAGGTCTTGCCGCGGGCTGAATTAATTACGAACCCGACACCTAAGGGTTTTCATCTGATCGGCAAAGTTCTTTAGTTTTACGGAAAATGTGCAAAAACAGAGATAAATAACTTGATAAATCTGGATATAAGTCAATAATCAACGAAATTAGGTTATATTTTGATTAATATCCAAACTGGAGAATCCCACTATGCTTTATAAATACCGTTTCAAAAACCTTTGGTCGTTCGCCGAAGAAGCCGAGGTTTCTTTTGTATTGAATCACCACACGCCAGAAACCGGCTCCGTTTTCCAAACCCCCCGGGGCGTTCGCCTGTCAAAAATGATGGCGGTGCAAGGTGCCAATGGCGCGGGTAAAAGCAATGTCCTGCAAGTGCTGTCTTTCCTGGGTTGGTTTGTCAGGCACTCGTTCGCTGGCGATCCTGATGACCCGATTATGGTTGATAGTCATCGACTTTATGAAGATGGTGTCAGTGAGATCGCGGTGGAATTCGAACTCGATGGCGACCGTTATCGTTACCGCCTAGTTATTCAATTACTGGAGGTTGTGCATGAATCGTTGCATCGCAAGACCAATACCACCTACCGCTATATGTTCCGTCGTGACTGGGTCCAAGGTGGTTATGAAATTCGGCAGAAAGATTTTGGTTTCTCTCAGAAGCAAGCAGAGCGAGTGCGCTCCAATGCATCGCTAATCTCAACGGCATCTCAATACAATGTGCCTGGCGCGCGCAAGTTGGCGGATTATTTTGGCCGTATCAGCACCCATAGCCCTTTTTATTATAGTCAGGACTTGAGCATGGAAATGATTGCACGATTTTTTCACGAACACCCAGAACTTCGTAAAAAGATGGCAAAGTTTATGAGTCAAATAGACTTAGGCTTGTCGGATGTCACTATTGAAATGGTATCTGATACAAACAAAAAACCAAACAAGAAACGCGCTTGGGCACTGCCATATGGCATACATCGTCAAGGTAGCAGGTCATTTGAGTTGCCATTTTGGGCCGAGTCTGAAGGTACGCAAACAACCCTGAGGCTGCTTCAGAAAATCCTGCCCGTACTGGAACACGGGGGCGTAGTGGTTCTGGACGAACTGGATGATGGCTTGCACCCGGATCTGGTTATGGCTTTGTTGGACCTTTTCACGGATACTGATAGCAACCCGCATCATGCACAGATTATCTTTACTTCTTATATCCCTGATGTGATGGATACATTGCTGAAAGAGCAAATACTGCTGGTTGAAAAAAATGATAACAGCAGTGAAGCGTGGCGATTGGATGAGATGCAAGGCATCCGGCGGGATGACAACTACTATGGAAAGTATCGTGCCGGTGCTTACGGTGCCACACCGGATATCTGATGAAGCAACCCAACCTCTCCGCACGCCATACCGTGTTGCTGATTGGCGAGGGCAAAACCGAACAGGTATTTTTCAAGCATCTCAAATCGCTGTATATCTTTCGTGGTTGTGGTGTAGCGGTTAAAATCCATGCTGCCAAAGGTAAAGGGCCTGAATACATCGTGAATTACGCCGTCAGGCGATCTCGTCGGTTTGAGTCCGAGCGGATATTGACGCTTTTGGATACAGATATTGCAATTAAAGACAGCGTTCGCAAGCAAGCAGACGAACACAATATTCAACTGGTTGAATCCGAACCTTGTTTTGAAGGATTGCTGCTCGCAATGCTTGGTAAATCCGTGCCTCGCACAAGTAAACAATGCAAGCAACAATGTGGAAAAATTTTCTCCGCCCCGCTAACAACGCAAGAAAGTTATCAAGAGCTGCTGACACGCGACATTCTCGATCAACGGCGTAGCAACATCCCTGCATTGAGCAAAATTCTCGATAGTTTCTTTTTTGATGATTGAGCCCAGATGCTCCGAGCAAACATTGGATAGCCGATTGTCCGGTGGCTATGTTCTTGCTTCATCAACCTCCCCCATGAGCCGTGGTTTCACATCAACGAGAATGATTTTTCCCGGAACAGTTTGAAAGTTTCGTAGTCAACCACCCCAAATTCAAAGAACGATTCCTCGCCCACCACGGCGAATTACTGCAACCCGCCTACTGGAAAAAGTGCAGAACGACATCCGGCAAAACAAACGATACGATGTTTTTCCGTATCAGCAACACAAGCGGTTTTGTAATCGTTATTCTGAGCAGTATGGAGTTGACGAAGAAACAGGATAATTGAAGAGTCCGACTACGCCAAAGCACGTTTTAGTGTCACGCTGCGCGTGATGTCACTAATAGTCCGGCATAGTGGGACTTTTTATTCTCGTTTGCCTTTGGCTTTGCAAAGAGAGTCATACCTCCCGATTCACCATTACCCCCCAACCCGTCATTGCCCGGCTTGTTCCGGGCAATCCAGTTGTTAAACCGTTCGGCGTAGTCGAACTCCTTATTCTCAATGTGCCATTGGCTTCTCAACGCGCTTTTGTCCTCTCAATTCACCGTTACCTATCATTCGTCATTGCCCGGCTTGTTCCGGGCAATCCAGTTGTTAAACCGTTCGGCGTAGCCGAACTCCTTATTCTCAATGTGCTTTTGGCTTCTCAACGCGCTTTTGTCTTTTCACTTTACTATTGCCCTTTCATTCGTCATTCTCGCCGCTCCTGTTTCGTCATTTCCGCCGTAGGCGGATGTGACGAATAAATGGAGCGAAGCGGGAATCCAGTTAAAAATGCGTCTGGCGTAGCCAGACACTAAAACGGCGTTGCCGCGGCGCAGCCGCGAAATGATAGCGGCTAACGCTACTTACTGTAATCCTTAAGCGGCTTTCTTCCAGCCATTCTTGTATTCCCTAAAACAAATTTCCTCATCCTCTTGCACCGTCCTGTCGAAATCATTTATACACGGATTTTTCCCGATACTCTCCATATAAAGATTACGCAGAATGATATCGACTTCTCGCGGCACTTTATTTCTTTTTTCCCATATCGCCACCGCTTGATCTGTTTTTTTCAAAAGATCACCCAGCGACTTTTGCGACCTATCCAATTCAACTCGCAAGAACCGAAATTCTTTACCCGTCAATCCTCGCTTCAAATTAACAACATGCAATCCAATCGCACGATGAAGCCCGTCTAAATCGTGGACCGAAACACCATGCCCATATCCAGTTTCGTGGTGTTCAAATCCATTCACCAAATAAACGCTATCCAGCCCGCAGGTGGCGTAATGGTGATAATTCTTTTTGCTAACAGGTTTCATGGCAACATCCACTCAATCATTGTTACCCGCTCTCACTTCTTCCAACCATTCCTGGGGTTGTGTTAACTCGAGTTTTAAATACTTACCCACCACTTCTTTTGCTTTCCTTTCTCCATCTTTACCGTTATTTATCAGATTTTTAAAAAACTCTCTGATTGCATCCTCAGGATAAGGGTATAAATACTCATCCAACATTGTTAGCCATATCTCCTGTGACTCAAATGGTTGTCTTTCACTAAGCCTTGATAGATTTTTCAACAATTCATGGTCTTTATGATCACATTTTGCGTATTTCGCTATATCAAGCAACCATTTTTTTTGTTCCCCATCAATACTATCGATAAATTCTGCCCAGATACATAATTGAGAAGCGGTTTTTTTACCATCGTCTGTTGAAAAATCTATTTTAGTTAATATTTTAGGGAAAAGTTCAAAAACTTTTTTCTGCATGTTGGCTTTACTTTTATTTCGTGCCGTCCGAATTTCCCATATTAAACGATAGATTTCTTCATACTTGTTTCTTTCAATTAAAATATTCATTAAGTTAGTTTCATTATCCATGTCATCTAAAAAGGAAATAACTATATGCTCAATTACTTTTTCTTTAACAAGACCTATTATATTTTCAGTGTCAAGTGCCTTGATAAGATCGCCATGGGATGCTAACCGCTGATAGACTTTCGGACCGAGGGTTCTTACATATGCATGTCCCTGCATTGCACATGCCCATTTTAAATCACGACTTTGATCAAATATTCTGTCTAAATTACTTAATACCCACTCTTCTGACATATATAAAAAATGCGGTAACCAATTAGTGACAAGAGTTATGAATTCATATTCTGGTTTTTCAGCATCAGCCCGATCAAGTTCTGCATCAAAGTGCGAGCAAAAATTTTTCCAAGTTGCTGAGTGATTATCGTTATTTTCTTTATCAGCCAGCCGACATGAACGAGATGCTAAATTGATTAAAGCCTCAAGGCACTGCCCTCGCGGGTTATTTATTGCTATGACTACAGCATTTTCGCCTTCCTTAAATTTGCCACCTTTTTCCTTGGATAAAAGATGCAAAATTATTTTCTTAGCGTCTTCTATTGGAACTACGCTAAGAGCAGAATCTCCGGGGTATGCTCCAGATTTCACAATCTTACTTATACCACTTACTATCTGGCGCCGGTCATAAACTGATGAATCTGATTGCTGGTTGTTTTCATCATCCCAAAAACCAGGTTTATGTATCATGTCTTCAAAAAACTTTAACAATTTGTTCCATACATCATCCCAGGGTAAGTCGGTTTTCTCTTCCCACAAGTCACTATATGCTCGTATGATTTCATTAATGTATGGCAAATCAAGATCAGCACACCTATCTAACTCTAAATAAAACTTGCGCGGCTCTCTTTTAATTAACTGGTTAAACATTGCACGCAAACCATCAACACTTGGTTCGCTCCAAATGTCTAGATTTTCGTAATTGTTTAATTTTTCAATCAAATCACCTATCAATAAACCGCCAAGTTCATCAATTGAAAATGGAGATTCACGCTTTACCCACTCAACAGATGACATGTAACTGGAAAAATCAGGATGGTCGGGCTCTCCTGTTTTTGCTATCTGTAGATTTTCCTCGTAAAGATTATTTTCTTTCCCTCCAAATGATTTAATGGCATCTAACCAGCATACTTTGTTATAGGCCGTGGCTTCTTTGTGATAAACATTGTCTCCATCATTTATTGATATATCGCCAATTATTTTAAGTATTTGGTTTTTTTGTTTGGAACTAAATTCTTCATAATTCTTATGCAGAAAATGCCACATTTCATGTCGAAAATTGCTAGAAAAAAAGACATCAGTCAGCAATTCATCAGTAAAATTTTTGAATCCAGTATAGTTATTGCTAATACTGTGAATTGCTAATCTGTGAATGGTTTGATATTCACCATTAAGCATTTCCTTTATATGCTCGCCTGCTTTTTCCACATTGATTTCGATAAACCCATCCAGAGAATCGCGATAGCCTTGAACCAACATATTTTTTGTTTCATTTCTATATTTATTTTGCTCATGGTCTTCAATAGCCGGATGCCAAAGTGAAGACCATGTGTCATTGTTTAATTTTTTTAACACATACTTTAATTGTTCATCGAAAATAAAAATTGCACCTTCACCAAGTTTTTCTCCCGATATTTTGGCTACTTCGTTTGTAATTTTTTCAGCATAGTATTTATCAAATCTAAATGAAGCATTTTTACTCGAGGTTTCAAAATTATTGCCTTTGGTTATCATTACCTGATACAAGATATCAAGTATTTTCTTTGACAAGCGCAAAGAATGCTTGTTGTCACTCTTTAACAAACCAACCAACCATTTCATTCCTATTTGTTCGGCGATTAAATCACTTCCATTTCGATCTTTGAGCCAATAATCAATAATATCCAGATCCTTTTCTCTGAGGATTTGTGGTGGGATGTTTTCCAAAATTCTGGAAAACTTCCACCATGTTCTATAATTGCTGTATTCATGTTTTTTTGCATATTCTGTTACACCTACAAGTATCTGAACAAATTTTTTAGCATATTTATCATATTCCTGTGCAGGCAATTCAGTAGCAGTTTTAACAAGATAATCGGTAATCGGCCAATAAGGTATGTTTACATAGTCTGTTCCTTCTACAGAAACGGGCTTGGGGTTGTCTTTTGGGGAAAAATAACCCTCTTCGTATAACGCATCAAACCACTTCAAACCCTTCACTTTCTGAAAAAATAGCAGTCGGCGGTCGTCGTTCTCTGCAACGTCTTGTAATAAAGATTGTTCTCTATTTGATAAGTTATCCATCATTCACGACCTCGAGCATACTTTGATACCACGCGAATGTAGATGGTTTTCTTATTTGCAATTTCCTCGTCCACTCTTTGATGATTCGTTCCTGGCAATGGTAATCTTCATGATCACGAAGAAAACCTAATAAACTAACCCCAAAAGATTCCTTATAATAATTATAAAGGCTTTCATAAAGATATTTATCTTTCCTAAAAACCTTGCAAAATAAATATTTTCCGATCATCTGTTCTTTGTTGCGCAGCCCCTCTTCTTAAAACATGTTCAAGAATTTCCGCTTCTTCCAAACCATAGCCAAGAAACAAAACCGTGTGCTTTTTAAACAGGGCGTGGAGCAGGTCTCGAATATTATCGTGACTATAATGTGTTAGATATTCTTCCATTGTTACTATCATATCGGCTGGTTTGCTAACCGATCCATGTAAATGAACTACTGTTCCAGGCTTGGTCAGTAATTCTTCATGAAACTTTTCCCTTTCATATATTCTATTTGATGACACTGCTGGGCTATCTTTGTTCTCCCGAAAACGCGGCGCTAATAGTTCATCATAATTTGTGGTAACGCAAATACAGCCAATATCATTAATTGCTTCATAGATAGCACAATCTTTGTTTTTGCTTTCATCGATGAAGTGTTTAGAAAAATCTAAATCGTACTCCTTGTTCGTGGCGATTAGGCGTGCAATCGATAATTTTTTTCTTGGATCTAATGCAGCCAATTGTTCCCTTTCTGAGAAGTCTATTAATTTTTTCTTTCTCAATTCGTCAAGCACTTTATTTGCAAATTCACCCCATGAAGGATACCCAGCTAATTTTGATATCCCTGACCCAATAAAAAATACCAATTCAGAATCCAGCCCCGCTTCACAAATTTCAACCGGCAGCTTAATTGACACGCTTAATTCTGGTACCGTGGTCATTGATTTACACCTTAGTTATCTTACTAAAAATATATTCCCGGTCTTTGAGCCAATTTTGCGCGGGTTTGCGACAACTCGGATGTTGCGCCATTTTACTCTGTCAGAGCCATCATTTCTTTCATTTATTCGTTATTCCCGCGTAATCATTAAGTCAGCACTCAACGCTATTGTTGGTGTACTTGGTTTTGGTTTAAAAACTCGGCACCCTGGAATGGCCAAAAGTTACGAAATAGAAGTTGATGCCATTTCAATTTCACAAAAAATCCCTTGTCGGCACCCAAAGCAATAGCAACCTGATTATCACAATGCGCTAACAAAGCACGATAGACCGGTGGCTCATCGGCATACAGTGAATGAATTTCTTTTGTCCATTCGGTCAGCATCTTATCGTCCGCATTTGGATTAGCCATAATCTTGCCATGCAGCACGGTAAATCCATGGTATAGCGATTTGTGAAGCGTATGTTTTTCGACAGGATTAAAGACCAAACCGCACAACGCCAGCACACTAACAGCAGCCCACAAAAATGCGGCACTCCACTCTGGCAACCATGCTTCAATAAGATGAACCACATTCGCACCGGCAAGAGCGAACACGATAAATTGAATCAATAGATAGCGCGTGTTAAAGGATCGCGCACGTGCTTGATGGTAACGAACGGAGCGTTCGCAGTCTGTCAGCAAATCAGGTCTGGACAGGATCTCAGTGGTGACCTTATTCATAATCGTTTCCTCTTGTCATGCATCGGTCAAATCGGTCATTTTTGAAGTGGTCTTGGTGGTCTTGGTGGTCTTGGTCTATCAGGTCGCGGACTTTCACTTGCGGGTATAGGCGCGCTCTTTGTGCGGCTAGGTGATGGCTTTGACGTCCTTGAAGATTTCTTTTTTGTGGTAGCCATTATTTACCTCCACAGATTAAGTGGTGATGATTTTAGTAACAGAATCGAATGATACGCCATTTGCCAACGAGGTCAAGCACCCACTAAATCAATCAGGGATGATACGCGCCCTTCAATCTCGCTTCGCTATCTTCTCAAAAATGCCGGTTTTTGAGAAGTTAGGACACATTTCCACTTTATCTTCTCAAAAATGCCGATTTTTGAGAAGTAAGGACACATTTCCGCTCTATCTTCTCAAAAATACCGGTTTTTGAGAAGTAATGGCACATTTACGCTCTATCTTCTCAAAAATGCCGGTTTTTGAGAAGTAAGGGCACATTTCCGCTCTATCTTCTCAAGAATGCCGTTTTTTGAGAAGATAAGCCACGACATTATTCATTGCGGTTGCCACACAGTATTAATTTCTTCCATCAGCCGGTCGGTTTCGGTTAGGGCGAGGATGATTTTTTGGTAATGGCGGATGTCGTCGCTGTTGAGGTTTCTGCCTTTGCGGTCCTTTAGCCATTTTTGCGCGGGTTGGTAGCCGCCGATGTAAAAGTTCCAGGCGGTTTCCGGCACTTCGCTGAAGTATTGTGTTTTGTTGATATGCACTTGTCCGAGGTGTTTTTTGTGGTCGGTGATTTTGTATTCGGGTTTGTCTACTTTATGATCGCCGGGTTGGTTGTAGCCGGTGATGAGTTTGTCCAGCGTCGGGCTTTGCATGAGATGCAATGCACGGAGTTCGCCGCCGAGTGTAGCCAGTTGACGGAATTGTTTTTGCTCGGTGGGATAGGGCACGCGCGGGAAGTCTATTTTTAGGAATTCCTTGTAGTGTTCGCGGTAGGTGGGCGAGTGCAGCACGGCGTAGATGTAATCCAATAGGTCAATGGGCGCGAAGGTTTTGTTGTCGTCTTCCTTTTCAGGCGTGAAGCGCAAGTCGAGTTTGTCGGCGATGGTTTTTACGATGGCATGGTCAAGGTTTGGTTTTCGTTGTTGGTTGCCGCCAAGGTCTGATTGTTTGGTGTCGGGGTAAAGGTAGAGTGGGAAAACATAACTTATATCGTATAGCGTTGCGCTTTTATGCGCTGTTATGCATTTAGTATAGAGAACAGAAAACCTATCTTTTGTAATGCGCGATGTGATCAACCCCACATTCTCGCCCACAAGGAAGTGCCGCATAATTTTTTCTCTGCCCCAATCAACCATATCCGGGTGGTAATAGATATTTCTATTATCAAATGGACGATAGGTTATTTCTGTGATTAGTTCGCTATGTTGATAGTCGCTTATTTTTCTTCTTGCGGTTGCCATTTTCCAGCCCCTTGAATCGCCAGGCAAATATTTCCTGCCGCTACTTGTTCCGAAATGCTTGATTCTCATTTCGTCATCAGATTTAGAAACATCTGAAAAATCAATGATTCTTTTCAATAGCAATTTTTTGTCGAAATCAATGACAAACTTATCTCGAGCAGTCACTATCCCCGTTACGCTTACAGGAAATAATTCTTTCATAGAAAATCCTTTGTCATATTCCTCTTTGTTTTCCCAATTTTTTGGAATGAAAAAGTAATAGGGTTTTATTGGATGCAATTCTTGAAAGTTTGTTTGTTTCAAATCATTGCTCCAAAGAAATTGATATTTGCTTTCCCGCTCGCCGTATAAATCACGATGGAATACTTTTGCCAGAGACCCGTCTTTTTTGTTTGCGGTTTTGATAAAAATATTGATGGACACGCCCTGCTGAATATCAAACACATTTTTATCCGGCGAGCCGTCCGGTGCGGTTTCTTTTTTCTTGCTGTTGCCGTGCAAATCAATAAGGTAAATCTTGTCGAAACTTTGCAACAAACTCCAACGCATACCGCGAAAAGTCGGGTTGTCCAGAAAACTATGATTGTTGATGTAGGCGAGTATGCCTTCGCCGGTGCGATCAATGTAATGCTGGCCATAGCGAATAAACTTTACATAGTCATCGTTTAACCAGTGTTTCCTTTCGCCAAAGTGTTCACCATCCACGTATTTATAAACATCAATCAAGTCATTTATCCATTTACCCACATTGGATGAGATGCCGCTATACGGCGGATTCCCAATCACCACCATCACCGGCGTGTCGCGTTTGATGAAGTTGGCTTCGTTCGCCTCGGCGGAAAGCCATTGCGCAAACAAGGTGCCGGTGTCGGAATGATATTCTTCCAGCGAATTGGTCAGGAAAATGCGCAGGCGGTCATCGCCGAGTTCGCAACCGCTATCGCGCAACACCATTTCCAATTTGGTGTGCGCCATAGCGTAGGACGCCATCAACACTTCAAAACCATTCAGGCGCGGAATAAGATGCTCGCGAACATAACCCGCCCAAACGCCTTTTTGATTGGCAAACTTGGTTTCATAAATCTGCTGCACGATAGCGGCGAGGAAAGTGCCGGTGCCGGTCGCCGGGTCGAGAATCTGCACCTTGTGCACTTCCCTTTTGTATCCCTTCTTGCCTTTCTTGCGTTTGTCGGCGGACGGCAGCGCGTCCACTTCAATGACGGTTTTGCCGGTGTCGGCGAGGCCATCCTTGATGCCGAATTCGGTTTGCAGGATTTCATCCACGGCGCGCACGATGAAGTTCACCACCGGTTCCGGGGTGTAATAAACGCCGCGACTCTTGCGTAGTTTTGGGTTGTATTCGCCGAGAAAGGTTTCGTAAAAATGCAGGAACGGGTCGTTGCGCTGGGTGGCTTTGCCGTAATCTTTCATCAACTCGCCCACATCGGCGGCGCGAAAAAGATCGGCGAGGTCGTCGACCGCCCAACGAATGCGCTGGTCAAGGTCATAGCCGGCGATGTGCTGGAAAAATCTGCGCAAAAACGGATTGGCGGCGGGGATTAACTCGGCGGCTTCGCGGCGCGTGAAGGTTGCCGGAGTTGGGTCGTGCAAACGTGCGGCGAACATGCCGTAAGCCACGGTCTGCGCGTAGATGTCGGCGAAGGCATCGCGGTCAATGTCGTGTATCAAGTGCTTTTTGAAAACCGCGAGTTGATTTTGCAAATCGCTGCCTTCGGTGTTTTCATTCGCGCCTCCGGCGTCTTTATGCAACGCTTGTTCAATGACCCGCGCCAGCAATCGCGCCTTTGCCGCCATGTGGTGTGCCAGATCGTTGGCGCTGGCGATGGTGGTGCCGTCATAACCGGCGAAGTTGGCAAGCAGGTCGGTGAATGCGTCAAATTGATCCGGTTTTGATTTGACGCGCCCGCCGCGCAGTTCGGCGATGCGCACGGTGGCGACCGCTTCGCCATCGCGGATGAGGCGGAACTCCAGGTAGTTGGTGAAGATTAGATTGCCGAGCGATTCGGTGTAGCGGCGCAGTTGCGCGGCGTGGGCTTTGTCGTTCAAATCCTTGTCCAGGTCCTTGGCTTCAATGTAACCCAGCGGGATGGCGTTGCGGGTCAATACATAATCCGGCGCGCCACATTCAATCTGCTTCGGCTCGTTGGTGACCGCGATGTCGGGCAGCGTGGTTTCCAACAAAGATTGCAACGCCGCGCGATAGGTATGCTCGGTGGCGTTGCCGGCCTTGTAGTGCTGGTCCAGTTGTTTGAGATAGGTTTGCGCGGTCATGGGGTTGGTTTTATTTGTGTGTGTCGGTTTTCATCTGGTCCGCCGATACCTGCTCGTAAAAAATTTGGTTGTGTCATGGGGATTTCACTTTAGTTCGTTAAAAGTACGAAGTTCCCAGTCGGCTATGTGTTTCCAGCCTTCAGAGTGAGCTTTTTCTGTAATGGTGTTTATTGCCCATTTGTATACAAAAATTGATTCCCATGTTGTCCAAGAATCGCCATCCCAGCCCACATATTCCAGGATGGTTCCATCAATGGGACAATGTGGCGGCTTCTGTGACATGCCCGCGCACCATAAGTATTTTAATTGAAGATTTAGTAATTTTTGCGCAGTTCCGATTTTATACTCGTCATTAAGTAATATATTATCAAGTAATACCCCATCAACTACTATCTCACCTTTAGTATATGACTCTGCTTTCTTTTTTAATTTTTTGAGATTTTGGCAATGCACAGATTCAGATACTTCTTGGCTTTCATACATAGGTAGCAGTTCTTTATCACAATAATCACATAACCATTTTTTAAATTTATTTCTTCTGATGTCGCCTTCGTTTATATCAGCACCATATACACAATTGTGTTGAACAGAACCCTTCCAACTTTGCGTCCAAAATTCTCTACGCAAAAATTTTTCTTTTTGGGTCATGATTATTCTCCATCAATATGTCGCGGCAACGCCGGACGGATATTTTACTGGATTCTCGCATCGAACGGCGCGGCTACGCCGGACGACATATTTAACTGGATTGCCCGGAACAAGCCGGGCAATGACGAATTATAGGTAATAGTGAATCGAGAGGACAAAGGCGCGTTGAGATGCCAAAGCACATTGAGAATAAGGAGTTCGGCTACGCCGGACGACATATTTAACTGGATTGCCCGGAACAAGCCTTATACGTTGTACGAGGCACTGTTCGGGAAGCTGTTGCGACGTTGCCAAGGGGTCCCGGGCATAAGTTTCGTTTCAACAACCCGCTGTATTCGCTCGATGCCACCACCATCAAGTTGTGCCTCTCGGCCTTCCCGTGGGCCGATTTCCGAACGACCAAGGGGGCGGTCAAACTGCATGTCGGGCTGAACCACAGCGGTTGCCTGCCTGAGTTCGCAGCCATCACCGACGGCAAAACCGGCGACATCGCTATCGGGCGCACGCTACGTTTCCCCAAAGGTAGCCTAGTCGCCATCGACCTGACCTGCTTTAAGCGCACTAGCCGGGCCAGGTTACCAGTCTCTTATGTGTCTGAGCCCGAACAGACCTTCGTTATTCCGTCATTATCGGGCTTGACCCGATAATCCAGTGAAAAACCCAGCGGCGCAAGCCGCTGACAATGCCCGACGACGAGGCCAGCGCACACCTTGGGTTTGCGGTTTTGGCCGCTTTTTGCTCCCAGCAATATTGCTACGGATGGCATGGTCGATACTCGTTCCATACGGTATCGACACTTCCGCGGGGCGGGCCTGCCCTCGCGGAAGCGGAGGCGGATGGTTTTACTGGCTACCTGCCCCTGTTTTCATGTTCCGTGTCGCCTGACAATGGAAAACGGCATCGAACTCGTGTGCCTTTGCCCATGTCTTTGCCCATATCGTTGCCTGAGTTGCTTTCAATTTCGATATGCCCGCCGTGGGCTTCCACAATCATTCTGCACAGATACAGACCCAATCCATATCCCCCGGTCATTCGTTGTCGGGATGGGTCTGCGCGATAGAATGGTTCGGTTAAGAACGGAATGTGCTGCGACGCAATTCCGGCGCCATAATCCCGTACTGCGATTGTAAATCGCCGCGATTCTATTGTGAGCGAAACTTTCGGCGCCGATTTTTCGTTGTCGTTGTATTTGATGGCATTGCGTAAAAGATTTCGCACCAACAGCTTAATGCGAGCCGGATCAACATTTGCGGTGACCGATTGCAGCTCAACAGAAATTGTTTGATGGCCAAATTCTGATTCAACCACCTCGGCGATGAGCGCATGCAAATCAGTCGTCTCGGGTTGAATGATCTTGTGCGGCGAATTCAATCGCTCGCTTTCCAGCAACTCGCTAATCAACTGATCCATCGCTTGTATGTCCTGGTCGATTTCCGACTTTGCGGCGGAGTCATGCATAAGCGCAAGGTTGATTTTGCTGCGCGTGAGCGGAGAACGAAGTTCATGGCTGATGCTTAATAATAACTGGCGTTTTGCTTCCAGCATGTTGCTGATATCTTCCGCCATTTGGTTGACGCTGTCGGTTAAATCCCCGAGCTGATCGTTTCTGCGCTTTGATATTCTATGGGCCAGGTTGCCGACGCTGAATTGCTTGACGCCGCGATTAATGTCGTCGATGGGTCGGAATAACGCTCGGGTGGCATAGTAAATGAGCAGCAAGACCGCCAGTATTGCAAACAAGATAAAAAAGCTGAAACGGCCGCCGTGCCCGATATCGCGGCGATGGCGGATTTGAAAATAAATATCGTGGTCGCCCTCCGCGGTATGCAGAATAAGATCGCCATCCACTCTTTTCAACCGAAACCGCCGGTCAGGCCATGATCGAGCGTTGCGAGCGCCGGTCTTCGGATTAACGCTTCGGCGTTGGTCGAAGGTCTCAATTAATGCGCTTCGGTCCAGTTGCGAATCCGCCGTTGACCAATTTTGTTCGGGCCCGAATACGTGAATATCCACTGGAATATCACGGGTGATTCTTTGCGCTTGTTGTAACTCAGGCGGAGAGCCCAGCTGCTGCTGCATAAGGTTGATATAGTGAATCATGAACGGCTGGATGCTGAAGCGGAAGTGGCGCGCAAACCCCTTGCCCATGATCGACCCGACCAGCAATAACAACACGACGCCGGCGCATATAAATAATACAATTAATTTTGCGGATAGCGAATGTCGTATTCGATTTAGCATGTTCGCGGATAAATGCGCCTAAACCTCAGGCGCAACAAATTGATAGCCTGAACCCCACACCGTTTTGATATAATCAGTTGGCTTGAGTTTCTGTCGCAGTCGGCTGATTTGAATGTCCACCGCACGGGAAAACAGTTCGGCGTCAATACCCCTCAGTTTGTTCAATATTTCATCGCGGCTGAATTTTTCTCCCGGGGCGGTCGCCAATAGCACCAGCAATTGATATTCGTTGCCGGTGATGCCGACCTTATTGCCATTGACGATAACCTCTTGCCGACTCGGGTCAATCAGCAGATTCTTGAATTCAATAACCGCGCCGGTTTTCCGGGATGGCTCGCGTCTTCTCAGTATATTGTGAATTCGCGCAACCAGTTCCCGAGGTTCAAAAGGTTTCGCCAAATAGTCATCCGCGCCTAATTCAAGACCAACCACTCTATCCATCGCTTCTCCTCTCGCAGTCAGCATCACGATGGGAATGTCGCTGTGCTTGCGAATGGTTTTGCAAACATCAAAGCCATCCTGGTCCGGCAGCATGATGTCCAGAATAACCAACTCAAAGTTTTTTTCCTTAAGCAAGGCAAGCCCGTCTTTAGGGTGGGTTGCGGAGGTCAGAGCCAGGTTATAGCGCTCGAAATAGGCTTTTAGCGGCGCCGCAAGACGGTCGTCATCGTCAATGATTAATATTGAGGCCATGGTGTATTTTATCATTGCCGGGGACTAAAACGGCATCAGCCACCCGGCACAATCAGGGCGGTGGACAATAAGCGAGAATCGGCGCTATCCGCCCCTCTCAATACCGATTTTGGCCGATTCTCGCCCGATGCTTATTCCTGTTAAGGCTACTCCTGATTGCGGTGGTGGCGTCGCTTGGACATGCGCTGTTCAATCATTTCCTTTAGTTTTGCGCGTTGTTCGCCGGTCAGGCTATCGGTGAAACCGGCCGCCGATGAAATCATTTGTTCGGCATGAGACCCAATCATTGCAAGGCGTTCCCGCACCAGGTTCAACGCTTTTTCCTGATCAAGTTGGTCAGCTTCAAGCAGGGAAAAGATTTCATTCAAGTCAAAAATTCGTTGTTCCTTGAAAGATTTCCTGCTGGTCATCAACGACTGAGTCAATTGGCCAAGTCCAGCCTTTTGAGTTTCGTTCAAGGTCAGTTTTTTAGTCAATTTTCGCTCAATATGTTTCGTGAAATGACTTGCATAGTTGTCATGGCCAGGTCCGTGATGATGCCTGTAATAAGCGGCCGCGCCGCCGATAATTCCCACAGACAGGACTGTTGCAATAAGAATGATAGAACGTTTGCGCATTGAATTTCTCCTAATAAAATTACCGAATAAAATGACTCAATGACACGGCCGAATCAAACGACCGGATCGAATTAACCTAAGCGAATTAACCTAAGCGAATTAACCTAAGCGAAAAACCGATTCTACGCAATGAAAAACAGCCAATCCTTTCTATCCGGTAACATTGTGTAACCGGATGTAACCGCCCGGCCGTGAAGTCTTCAACTGCCTCGATAAGTGGAATAGCCGAACGGATTCAACAGCAACGGCACATGATAATGCTGGCCGTCGCCGACAATGCTGAATGTGATTTCCACGCGCGGATAAAAGCACGGCGTGTTGGCGGCGCGGTAGTAATCGCCGATGTGAAAGCGCAGTTGGTAATCGCCGGCCGGCAGGGCGGCGGCGCGGGCGAGGAGGTCGGAGACGCGGCCGTCAGCATCGGTTACTCCATCGCCAATTAGTAGCCACGGATTTTCGCTCTGGTCGGACGCCGCGCCTTGATAAAGCTCGACCTTTACCCCCGATGCGGGTTTTCCCTGCGCGGTGTCAAGAATGTGCGTGGTGATTTGGCTCATGTTATCTCGCTGGTTATCCTCGCTGGTTATCTGGCCGGGTGTTTCATTCTGCTTCAATGAGTTGGTCTAGCCTGAGCGCCATGATTTTAGCCTGTTCCGCGGCCGCAATGGTTATTTCCCGGTCGGGTTGATGGCTGATTCGCGTCTTGATGAGTTGCAGCATTTCCGCCGCGGTTTTCCCGGTGGCGCAGACGATGAAAATATACCCGAACTTGGTTTCGTAGTCATGATTATATTGCGCCAATTCCCGCAACACCTGATCGCTCGCTTGCGCAACGCCAGACTGCTCGCGTGTCAACATGGCGCGGGTGCGCCGGTATTTTTTCTTCAACAAATCCGCATCGCCAATTTTCGGGTGGCCATCAAATGCCTCCAGGTAATCTGCTGCCTGCATGGATTTCCAGAGCCACGCCGCCGCGTCTTGCATGGCGATTTTAGAAGGAAACGGCTTTGCGGCAACCATCAGCCTCACCCATCTCGACGCGCCACAGCATTGATTAAACACAGCGCGGGCTTGGTCGTCATCCAGCCGATTGAACTCCGATAACTTCATCGCTGTAATAAATTTGGGCTTGAAGATAAAGTGGGTATGGAAACAAGGCGCCGAAAAAGATCATTTGAAAATGGCAGGCATGATTGTTATCTTTATCGACCAAAGGGTCAACAACGTGTATAAGTCCACCCCCTTTGGCACTCGGGTTGATTGTGGATGAGGTAGTTTACAGGAGAGTGCAGGCTGAGGCTATGGTGTGGCCGGGTTCACCACATATGAGACAAGATCAGGTCGCCAAGGCGGGTTGCCAAGATGGCGGGACTAAAGTCCCACTTCCGACCGGAAGTGAGGCTTCAGCCTCGCCAAGCCATTGCCAAGATGGCGGGACTAAAGTCCCGCTTCCGAGATGGGGATGCCCTAAAGCGGCTGCCCGGTAAAACCCTTTTGTTCGGTATCCGACAGGGTGATATCGCAGGCTCTCCTTCTGTATCGGAGTGCCAAAGGTATCTGAGCTTATACACAACGTTCTTTATTGATGTTCTGTTTCAGGGCAATAGGTTGCAAACACCTGTTTGCTTGGAGCAGTGTCCAACGCAACGGCCTGGCATGAAACCGAATAGGCCGCAAATACACGATGCCAATGAACGCGTCCAAGAATAATTATATGAAACGTATCAATACTTTCACCGCCAAGCTCGCCGCGGCAATCATCATAACCCGTCATTTGTATGTTGATTTTACCTTGCAGATAGGCCAATTTGTGGGGTAGGCGCGAGGGGCGGCGGTTGTGTCCCGCCCCCAGGCCCGTCATTCCGTGCTTGACACGGAAAAAATCGTCCGAAGCGATTTTTCGCGAGCGCACGCGAGTCCGCAGGACGCGTATCAGGGATGATACGCGCAATCCAGTAAGACATGCGCGGCGATAGCCGCGACATTAGTGGCATTGACCACCATGCACGTCATTCACTTCGCCCGGTAGTAGTCCATTAAAATTTGCGCGACTTCCGGGCGAGAAAATTGTGGCGGCGGGGCGATGCCGTTACTGAGCATTTCGCGGACTTTGGTGCCGGACAGCAACACAAAATCTTCTGGCGCATGATTGGGGGCTTCGCGCATCATCACCACCTTATTCAATTTTCGCGAGTAGGCGGTGTGGTCGGCGCGGAAAATTTCGATGGCTAACTCGCCGTCGGCAACCTCGTCGTCAAAAATAGTTTGCGCATCAAACTCGCCGTAATAGTCGCCGACGCCGGCGTGGTCGCGACCGATGATGAAATGCGTGGCGCCCATGTTTTGCCGGAAAATGGCATGCAGCACGGCCTCGCGCGGACCCGCGTATAACATGTCAAAACCATAGCCGGCGATGATTACCGTATTTTTCGGGAAATACAATTCCACCATTTTGCTTATGGCGGCGGCGCGCACCGTTGCCGGAATGTCGCCGCGCTTGAGTTTGCCGAGCAACATGTGGATGACGCAGCCGTTGGCGCCGACGCGCTGCATGGCAATGCGGCAGAGCTCCTCGTGGGCGCGGTGCATGGGATTGCGGGTTTGAAATGCGACTGTCTTTTTCCAGCCGCGACGCTTTATCGCCGCGCGAATTTCAACTGCGGTGCGGAAGGTTTCCGCAAATTCGGTTTTGAAATAACTGAAATTCAAAACCTTGACGGCACCGGATAACAACTTGCGCCCCTGGTTTTTGAATGCCGCCACGCCGGGATGGGCGGCATCCGTTGTGCGATAAATTTTTTCACTGAGATGCGCCATATCCTGCTCGGACAAGGTTTCCGCGTTATCAACTTCCAGCACCGCCAGCACCGGATTGCCGTCGACATTAGGGTCGCGCAAGGCGATAAATTGACCCGGCGCAATGCGCTCGGTCGTGTCCGCCAAGCATAAAATCGGAATGGGCCAGAACAAGCCAGCGCCGGTTCGCATCGAGTCGGCGACGCTCATCGCATCGGCCTGGTCCATAAACCCGGACAACGGAGTGAAGTAGCCAGCGCCCAACATCACCGCATTGGCGGCGCCGGCCGAGCTCAATAAAACCGAGTTCAGGGATTGCGCCTGCGTTGCCATCTCGCGCCGTTCATCGGCGTCTTCCACATATAACGGCGTCAGCGCCGCACCGCCATGCGGCTTGATCATAGCGGCCTTTGGCGGCGACGGCGCACCGCGGCCGCCAGTTCGGCGATGAGGGTCGCCGTGGCGTCGAAGCCGATGCATGCATCGGTAATGCTCTGCCCGTAGGTGGGCGCGATGCCGTCCACCACTTCCTGCCGCCCCGCGACCAAATGGCTCTCAATCATCACGCCGATAATCCGCTGGTCGCCGGCTGAGATCTGCTGGGCGACATCGGCGCAGACCAGAATCTGGTTCTCAGGAATCTTCTTGCTGTTGGCATGGCTAAAGTCGATCATCACCCGCGCCGCGAGTCCAGCCGCGGCCAGTTTGTCGCCGGCTTGATTGACGCCATCCGCGTCAAAGTTCGGCGTTTTACCGCCGCGCAAAATAATATGGCAATCCGCATTGCCGGTGGTGGTGAAGATTGCCGACCTGCCGTCTTTGGTCATGGACAGAAAGTGATGCGGGCGCGCCGCCGCGCGGATGGCGTCCACCGCGATATCGAGGTTGCCGTTGGTGCCGTTCTTCAGTCCGACCGGGCACGATAGCCCGGACGACAACTCGCGGTGCACCTGGCTCTCAGTGGTGCGCGCGCCGATCGCGCCCCAGGAAATCAAGTCGGCCACATATTGCGGCGTAATAATATCCAGATATTCGGTGCCCGCCGGCATGCCTAAATTATTCAAGTTCAGCAACAACTTTCGCGCCATGTGCAATCCCTTGTTGATGTCGAAGGTATCGTTCAGATCCGGGTCGTTGATCAAGCCCTTCCAGCCGACCGTGGTGCGCGGCTTTTCGAAATACACCCGCATCACCACCAGCAAATCACGCTGATACTTTTGTTTCAGCGACCATAACTGTTTAGCGTATTCAATTGCCGCTATCGTGTCATGGATTGAACAGGGCCCGGCCACGACCAGAATGCGGTCATCATCGCCCGCCAAAATATCATGGATGGCAGCCCGCGTCTGCAGCGTGGTTGTTGCGGCCGCCTCAGTCATCGGCAACTCGGCGGTGATTGCGCTCGGGCTAATCACTTGATTGATGCTGGCGATTCTAAGATCGTCGGTAATGGCTATTGTCGCGGGTTTGTTCATGAGTTCAATAAGGTTAAGGATAAAAATAACAGGTCGGATTGTATGTGTTTGCGCGGGTTTTGACGAGCGCTCGAGAAACGAATATAATCACATTATATTAATCTTGAACCCACCGCAGAGAAAATCATGGCTGTACAAAAATCCCGCAAGACGCCTTCCAAACGAGGAATGCGCCGCTCTCACGATAGCTTGAAAAATTCCACACTATCGATCGATCCGGTTACCGGTGAGTTGCATAGACGTCACCATATCACGGCTGATGGCTATTATCGTGGCAAGAAGCTCGTGGCCACTAAACCGGAACAATAACAAACACTCGTCGGTCGGCGCGGCAGGGTTTCGTTTGCTAGCCATACAGCAATGATTACGCTTTCGATCGATGCAATGGGGGGTGACCATGGCTTAGGCAGCACGGTGCCCGCGGCCCTCGAAATTCTGAAAACCCACCAGAAAATAAAACTGATTCTGGTAGGCGATACCAAGCAAATAGAAATCAAACTAAACCATCTGGGCGGGAAACCCGGTAAGCGGCTGGCCATCCAGCATGCCTCGCAGATTGTGGAGATGGATGAGCATCCGGCGAAGGCGTTGCGAAGGAAAAAAGATTCATCCATGCGGGTCGCCATCAATCTGGTTAAGGACGGCACCGTTGACGGTTGTGTCAGCGCAGGCAACACTGGCGCATTGATGGCGACCGCGCGGTTTGTCCTGCGTACCATACCGGGCATTGATCGCCCGGCGATTTGCGCGTCTCTGCCGCGGCCCGAAGGTTATACGCACATGCTCGATCTTGGCGCGAACATTGACACGCCACCCGAGATTTTATTGCAGTTTGGGTTGATGGGCTCGCAGTTGATCAACTGTCTTGACGGCAAAAAGCATCCCACTGTCGGGTTGCTCAACATCGGTGTTGAGGAAGTCAAGGGCAATGAATCAATAAAGGCGGCGGCGGAATTATTCAAGGACAGCAACTTGAACTACATTGGCTTCGTTGAAGCGGATGAAATTTATATGGGCAACACCGACTTGGTGGTTTGTGATGGTTTTCTGGGCAATGTTGCGTTAAAGGCATCCGAGGGCGTCGCACAAATGATTATGAGTGTATTAAAAGAAGAATTTAATCGAAATGCGGTCGCCAAAGGCGCCGGGCTGCTGGCAAAACCCGTGTTAAACGCAATTAAACGTCGCTTGGATCACCGCAGATATAATGGCGCAAGTCTGCTTGGGTTGCGCGGCGCTGTGGTGAAGTCCCATGGCGGAACCGATCACATCGGCTTTAAGTCCGCTATCGAGGTTGCCATTGAAGAGACCCGAAAAGGACTGGTAAATCAAATAGAATCCACTATTGTGGCGAGTTCAGTTTGACCGCGGCCGCATATACTGTCCATTAAATTTCTCCAAAAATATTCTCGATGACTTACTCCAGAATTATTGGCACCGGCGGTTATTTGCCGGAAAAAGTGCTGACCAATGCCGATCTTGAAAAACTGGTTGACACTAATGAGGCCTGGATTTATTCCAGAACCGGAATTCGCGAGCGCAGAATCGCCGCGGACGATGAATTCACCTGTGATTTAGCCGAGCGAGCAGCGTTAAACGCCATTGAAGCCGCCGGAATTTTAAATAACGAAATCGACTTGATCGTGGTCGCCACCACCACGGCCGACCAGGTATTTCCCAGCACGGCGTGTTTGTTGCAGCATCGATTAGGCATTGAAGGGCCGCCCGCCTTTGATGTTCAAGCGGTGTGCGCCGGTTTCTTGTTTGCCATAGATGTGGCGGACAAGTTCATCCAAACCGGCAGCGCCCGATGCGCATTGGTGGTGGGCGCGGAAACCTTTTCGCGGATTATTGATTGGAGCGACCGCCGCACCTGCGTGCTGTTTGGCGATGGCGCCGGCGCGGTGGTGCTGAAGGTCGATAACGAGCCCGGAATACTGTCCACGCATTTGCATTGCGACGGGAAATACAAAGACCTGTTATATGTGCCGGTCGGCGTTTCGAGAAATTTTGATCGGATAAAAACAGGCACTGCGTTTACCACCATGCAAGGCGGGGAAGTGTTTCGCTGGGCGGTGACCGCGATGAGCGATATTGTGGATGAAACCCTGGATGCAAATGGCATGAGCCGGGACGATATCGATTGGCTGGTTCCCCATCAAGCGAATATCCGCATCATCAATGCGGTTGGAAAACGCGCCAGAATTCCCGCGGAAAAAGTGGTGGTCACGGTGGATCGCCACGGCAACACGTCGGCGGCTTCGGTGCCGCTTGCTCTGGACGAGGCGGTGCGCGATGGCCGGATACAGTCGGGCCAGCATGTGCTGATCGAGGGTTTCGGCGGCGGGTTTACCTGGGGTTCGGCCATGATCAGAATGTAATGCGCAGGACGAACCCTTAAAAAAGACGCCGCAAAACAGACCCATGAATGACTTATTAAAAGATCAAGTTTGCTTGGTTACCGGCGCGACCAGAGGCATTGGCAAGGCCATCGCCTGCGCCCTGATCGAGCAAGGCGGCATCGTCTACGGCACGGCAACTTCGGAGAATGGCGCCAGCGCCATAGCGCAAAATTTTAAGCGCGTGGAGGGCGACGGTCATGGTCATGGCCATGGTCGTGTCCTGGATGTGACCGACGCGCGCGGCGCCGGGAATTTGATAACCGAAATCACCGAGCAGTCTGGCGCGCCGTTGGTGTTGGTGAACAATGCCGGCATTACCCGTGACAATTTAGTGCTCAGAATGAAGGAGTCGGAGTGGGATGAAATTATGGACACCAACTTGAAATCGGTTTATACCCTGAGCAAAGCCTGCTTGCGCGGCATGACCAAGGCGCGCTTTGGCAGAATCATCAATATCTCTTCGGTGGTGGGCGCGACCGGTAGTGCGGGCCAGGCGAATTATGCGGCGGCAAAAGCGGGCTTAATCGGGTTTTCCAAATCATTGGCTCGGGAAGTGGCGTCGCGCAACATCACGGTCAACGCCATCGCCCCCGGATTCATACAAACCGATATGACCAATGCGCTGAGCGAAGACCAACGCCAGGCGATAATGAAAAACATTCCGATGGCAAAATTGGGCAGCCCTGAAGATATTGCCGCGGCCGCGGTATTTCTGGCATCAAGCGCGGCGAATTATATTACCGGGACGACTCTCCACGTCAATGGCGGAATGTTCATGGTTTAATGTATGGATGTATAAGCTCAGATACCTTTGGCACTCTGATGCAGAAGGAGAGCCATGCAAATCCAGCATGTCGGATACCGAACAAAGGCTTTTACCGGGCAGCCGCTTTAGGGCATCCCCCGTTTTCACGAGGGCATGCTTTGGGAGATGACTTCCAAAAATGCTCAAGAGCGTCTCAAAATCCTCGGTTTCTTCGCGGATCATGGCGAAGCGGCGACCGGTGATGCCTTCGGCCTCAGTCGCAGAACCCTTTATCGCTGGAAACAGACCCTGCGCCAGGCCAACGGCAACCCGCCGTCCTAATCGCCAAACCCTGCGTGCCCAGGTGCCGGCGACAGCCGCAGCACCGACGCTGATCAAGGAAATCCGCCGGCTACACAAGCAATTCCCCAATCTCGGCAAAGCCAAATTGCAGGTTATGTTGCAATCTTGGTGTGGGCCGCAGGACATCGCCCTACCCAGCGCATCCCCCCTCAACCGCACCATCCAGGAACAGTTTGTCGACTATCACGAGGAGGAACTGTTCTATGATCTGCCTGGATTCAACCGCAAACTGGCCGGCTGGCTACTCGATGACAACACCGTCCTGCCTCATCATAGCCTCGGCCTGCAATCTCCTGTAAACTACCTCATCCACAATCAACCACAGTGCCAAAGGGGGTGGACTTATACATGGGATTGCAAACGCCGATGGGGTATTATCAACCACTCACCCAGGCCGTCGATTTTTTCTCATGGGCATTGAGCATGGGCATTGAGCATGGGCATTGAGTCAGGACCGGTGGCGGATGAAGCGGTATGGTGAGCGTAGCTCAGTTGGTAGAGCCCCGGATTGTGATTCCGGTCGTCGTGGGTTCGAGTCCCATCGTTCACCCCAGATCCATTGATCTACTGATTTATTAGTGCATGCGCTTAGGACCGACAGGATTTAGAGAGCGGTAAAATTTTTGCGAGAGTGGCGGAATTGGCAGACGCGCTGGATTTAGGTTCCAGTGGGGTGACCCGTGAGAGTTCGAGTCTCTCCTTTCGCACCATATTTTAGGCGCACAACGATGCAATTATTGTCCAATTTATACTATTTGGGCCGAGCGCAATTAATTTAGAGTTTGATTGGTTAATGCAAGTTTCCGTTGAAGAGTCAGGCGTCATAGAACGCAAGCTTTCTATTTCAGTGCCTGCTGAAAAGATTGATTCAGAAATAGCAAAAAGACTGTTAGACGTTGCTAAAAATGCGCGTGTACCCGGCTTTCGACCAGGCAAAGCGCCGCAAAACGTAATCAAAAAACGCTATGCGCCGCAGGTCACCAATGAAGTCATCAACGATACGATCAACGCCAGTTATCGGGATGCCTTGGGTCAGGAGAAAATCATTCCGGCCGGTTTGGTGTCGATTGACCCGACGCCGTATGAATCCGGAAAAGAGCTTCAGTTCGTGGCTACAGTGGAAGTGTTTCCAAAAATTCCAGCGCCCACGCTGGCGGGCAAGACCATAGAGGAACCGGTGGTTGCAGTCACTGACGAGGACATCATGCAAACCCTTGCAGATATCCGAAAACGCAACGCCAACTTCGTCGCCAAGCGCGAAAAATCAGAGAAGGAAGACCGATTGACGATTGATTTTGAAGGTAAAATTGATAGGGAGTCATTTGCGGGCAGTAGTGCGACTGATTTTGTGTTCATCCTCGGCGCGGGGCAAATGCTGGAGCAACTCGATGCGGGATTGGTTGGGTTAAAAGCAGGCGAAACCAAAACCATCGCTTTCACTTTTCCGGAAAATTACGGCGCCGCTGAGGTTGCCGGGAAAGCGGTTGAATTCACGGTTACGGTTAAAGCGGTGGAGAAGCCTGAACTGCCGGAACTGGATGATGATTTCGCCAAATCCCTGGGCGTCAAGGCAGGCGGGATTGAGAATATGAAGCAGGAAATAGGCGTCAGCCTGCGGCGCGAACTGGATTCCCGTATGCGCGCGGTGATGCGCGATAAGGTCATGGAAGCGCTGTATGCGGCCAATGACATTGTCTCTCCCAAGGCGTTAGTGGAGGAGGAAATCGAGCGCGCGGTCAAGGCGGTCGCCGAGCAGTTGACCGCTCAGGGCCTGCCCACGGATAAAATCGACCGCGATCATTATGTTGAGCAAGCGAAAAAACGAGTCGCGCTCGGATTGATTGCGCGCGAAGTCATCGAAAAATCCAAAATTGAGGTTGACGAACAGGCGGTGCGCGCCAGAATTGTGGCCATGTCGGCCGACTATGAAAGCGAGGAAGAGTATGTTAAGTGGCACTATGCGCATCCGCAGCGATTAAAAAATATTGAGGCGGCCGTTGTCGAAGATCAAGTCATCGCCCGCATGTTGGAGACGGCTACTGTCAAGCAGCGAAAAATGTCCTTCAAGGCGTTTATGCAGCCGCCGCCGAACGACTACAAGTGACCACAAGCGACTAACCGTGTCGACCCGCCGTTGCGTTTTGACAGGGGCATGACAAATTAAACAGCGCGTGGACGAATCATTCATGTACGAATCATTATGAGGTAAAAATTTATGAACGCCAGCATTAAGCATATCGAACACAAACTCGCGCCCGGCGCAACCGCTGACGACGCGACTAACATCGGCTTAGTGCCCATGGTGGTTGAATCCACTGGGCGCGGCGAGCGGGCGTATGATATTTATTCCAGATTGCTGAAAGAGCGCGTGGTGTTTCTGGTTGGGCCGATTGACGACCAGATGGCTAACTTGATCGTGGCGCAAATGCTGTTTCTTGAATCAGAGAATCCTGAAAAAGATATTTCGCTTTATATCAATAGCCCGGGCGGCGCGGTTTCTTCCGGCCTGGCGATTTACGACACCATGCAGTTTATCCGGCCGCACATCAGCACGGTGTGCATCGGCCAGGCGGCCAGCATGGGCGCGGTGATTTTAGCCGGCGGCCAAAAAGAGAAACGCCATGCGCTGCCGCATTCCAGAATCATGATTCATCAGCCGATGGGGGAATCCCACGGGCCGGCTTCTGATATTGAGATTCACACCAAAGAGATATTAAGAATGAGGGAAAGACTTAATCAGATATTATCCGACCATACCGGCCGGTCCATGAAAACCATCAAGGCGGACACCGATCGCGATCATTTTATGAGCTCCAGCGACGCCGAGGCATACGGCATCATTGATTCGATTTTGACGAAAAGAGAATAGCCGCAAATATATGCGCGAATATATGCGCGAATATATTTTGGCAGCAGGATATAATAACGGTTGCAAATATCCACATTTTGCGGCATAACTATTACCGGCATATATCCTTGCAGGCCTATTACCGGGATATATCCCCAACCCTATTATGACAGACAAGTCCTTGAGTAAAAGCGACAAGTCGCTGTACTGCTCTTTTTGCGGCAAAAGCCAGCACGAAGTCAGGAAGCTCATCGCCGGTCCTTCCGTGTTCGTCTGCGATGAATGCGTGGATTTATGCAATGAGATTATTCGTGAACAAACCACGGACGAGATTGCCGCTCAGGAAAACGCGGATCGTTTTCCGATCCCCGAGGAGATCCATGCTATTCTGGACGACTATGTCATCGGCCAGCCGGACGCCAAAAAGATGCTGTCGGTTGCGGTGTACAATCACTATAAGCGCATAGACAACGAGGAATCGAGTTCCGAAGTTGATATTTCCAAAAGCAATATTTTGTTGATCGGCCCCACCGGTTCCGGCAAAACGCTGCTGGCGGAAACCCTGGCCAGGCAACTCAATGTGCCGTTCACCATCGCCGATGCAACGACCCTCACCGAAGCCGGTTATGTCGGCGAGGATGTTGAGAACATCATTCAGAAACTGCTGCAAACCTGCGATTACGACACTGAAAAAGCGCAAGTTGGAATTGTTTACATCGATGAAATTGACAAGGTTTCGCGCAAAGCCGAAAATGTCTCGATCACTCGGGATGTGTCCGGAGAAGGCGTGCAACAAGCGTTACTGAAATTGATCGAAGGCACCATCGCATCAATTCCGCCGCAAGGCGGCAGAAAACATCCGCAGCAAGAATTTCTGCAAGTCGATACCCGCAATATCCTGTTCATTTGCGGCGGCGCATTTTCAGGCATTGAAAAAGTGATTCAGGAACGAACCGAAAAATCCGGCATTGGCTTTGGCGCAGACATAAAAGGCAAGTCCGCGAATGAGCGATCCAGTGAATTGCTTGATCAGTTGCAGCCGGAAGATTTGGTTAAGTATGGATTGATACCGGAATTCGTTGGGCGGTTGCCGGTCATTGCAACCTTGGATGAGTTGGAAGAGGAATCGTTGGTTCGAATTCTGGTCGAACCCAAAAATGCATTGACCAAACAATACCGGGTTTTATTCAAGTTCGAGGGGGTGGAACTGGAATTTCGTGAAGACGCGCTGCATCAAATCGCCAAAAAAGCGATGCAACGCAAATCCGGCGCAAGGGGATTGCGCTCCATCATGGAAAATGCACTAATTGAAACCATGTACGAATTGCCATCAATTGAAGGGGTGAAAAAAGTGGTGGTTGACTCTTCAGTGATTACCGAAGGTGCGCGACCGCTTTATATCTACGAAAATGAGCGTAACAAAAAAGCCGCGGCGCTGGCTGCGACTTAGCCCGAATGTCTTGCCCGCCGTCCGCTTATAGTCATGTCCGCCTGTAAAGCCAAAAAATTCCTTGAACTGCCGGTTTTGCCCTTGCGCGATGTGGTGGTGTTTCCGCACATGGTTATCCCGTTATTTGTCGGTCGGGCCAAATCCGTAACGGCGCTGGAAATCGCTATGCAAGGCGGAAAGAGCATTTTGTTGATCGCCCAAAAAGACGCGAGTCAGGATAATCCGACTGTTAATGACATTTTTAATACCGGCACCATCGCCTCAATACTGCAACTGCTAAAAATGCCGGATGGCACGGTCAAGGTATTGGTCGAAGGCGAGCGGCGAGCCAGGATTTTGCATTATACCCATGATGTCAATAATCCAAAAGATTGTTTCATGTGTGAGGTCGAGTTGGTGAACGACACCAATATTTATTCCAAGGAATCGGATATTTTGCTGCGAACAGTCACCGCCGAGTTTGAAAATTATGTCAAACTCAATTCAAAAATTCCGCCGGAAATCTTGACTTCGCTAAGTGGCATAGAGGATGTGGGGCGGGTTGCGGATACCATAGCCGCGCACTTGAACCTTAAAAATGAGGAAAAACAGGCAATCCTGGAGTTGCTTGATGCGAATGAGCGGCTTGAGCATATATTGGGCGTTATCGATTCCGAGATCGATTTGCTGCAAGTTGAAAACAAAATTCGCGCCCGGGTAAAGAAGCAGATGGGCAAAAGCCAGCGCGAGTATTACCTGAATGAGCAAATGAAAGCCATTCAAAATGAGTTGGGGGATCTGGAGGAAGGCATTAATGAAAACGATGAAATCGCGAAAAAAATAGCGAAGTCGGGCATGTCCGAGGAGGCGATGGAGAAAGCCGAAAACGAGTTAAAGAAGTTGAAGATGATGTCGCCCATGTCGGCCGAGGCGACAGTCGTGCGCAACTATGTCGACTGGCTGCTGGCGTTGCCATGGAAAACCGGGACGCGAATTTCCAGGGATATCGCAAAATCGCAAAAGGTGTTGGACGATGATCATTATGGACTGGAAAAAGTCAAAGATCGGATATTGGAATATTTGGCGGTGCAAAAGCGCGTCAAAAAATCCAAGGCAGCCATTCTGTGCCTGGTTGGCCCGCCCGGGGTCGGCAAGACCTCGTTGGGGGAATCGATTGCGCGCGCGACCAACAGGAAGTTCATTCGGATGTCTCTGGGCGGGGTTCGTGATGAAGCCGAAATTCGCGGGCATCGCAGAACTTATATTGGCTCCATGCCGGGCAAGATAATCCAGAACCTGGCCAAGGCAAAAACCAACAACCCGTTGTTCATGCTGGATGAGGTGGATAAGATGTCGATGGATTTTCGCGGCGATCCGTCTTCGGCATTGCTGGAAGTGCTTGACCCGGAGCAAAATCATAAATTTGGCGATCACTATATGGAAGTGGATTACGACTTGTCCGATGTGATGTTTATCACCACGGCAAATACATTAAACATCCCCAACCCATTGTTGGACCGCATGGAAGTGATACGAATTTCCGGATATACCGACGAAGAAAAACTGGAGATTGCGCACCGTTATTTAGTCCCCAAACAAAGAAAGAACAATGGCTTGAAGGCAAGCGAAGTCAGTTTAAGCAACGCTTCCATTAAAGCAATAATCTCATCCTATACCCGAGAAGCCGGGGTTCGAAATCTTGAGCGAGAGATTTCAAAAATTTATCGAAAAGTCGTGAAAGAGTTGTTGCTCCATAAAACATCGGCAAAAGTAAGCGTCACGCCAAAATATCTGGAGAAATATCTGGGGGCAAAACGATTTCGCAGAAACGCCACGGAAAAAGAAAACAAGGCTGGCCAGGTTTCGGGTCTTGCCTGGACCGAGTTTGGCGGAGAGCTGCTCACTATTGAGGCCGCGGTTATGCCGGGCAAGGGCGAGCGCGTTTATACGGGCAAGCTGGGGGAGGTCATGCAGGAATCTATTGTTGCGGCCATCAGTGTTGTGCGCAGTCGTAGTCGCCAATGGGGCATCAATCAGGATTTCTATGAAAAAGAAGATATCCATGTGCATGTTCCCGAGGGCGCGACGCCTAAGGATGGGCCCAGCGCGGGCATTGGAATGTGCACCGCCATTGTCTCGGCATTGACTGGAGTTCCGGCGTTGTCAACGGTGGCGATGACCGGAGAAATTACGCTGCGGGGAGAGGTGTTGCCGATTGGCGGCCTGAAGGAAAAACTCCTGGCCGCGCATCGCGCGGGGATAAAGCGGGTCATTATCCCGCATGAAAACACTCGTGATTTGCCGGAAATACCGGAAAAAATTCGGCAGGATTTAGAGATAAAATCGGTACAATGGATAGACGAAGTGATTGAACTTGCGCTGGAACGGGTGCCTAAACCGGCTGCAGAGAAAGATATCAGCGATGCTCAGCGGGCAAACGATAACAAACCGAGCAAATCGGATGATGCGCAGTCTGGTCTGACGGCACACTAAACAGCCACTTGTTCCAAGTAAATGGTCCAACTCAATAATCAAACTGCGCGGGTGAAAAATTTGAGAACTATTAAAAATCAGATAGTTATGAGAATTAACTTGCCTGCAATATAATATAAGGATCGGGTTTGCGGAGCTTTCCATCTAATACAGAAATTATTTTTTAGCCTGTTGCCAAGAAAATAAAACCCCGATATGACCGAAAAGCCGTTATTTTTATTTGCTTTTCGGGCTTGATTTTTATTATGATTAGGCTGGCGTGTGGGTATCAGCACAAACGCGGCTACAAAGATGACTCATATCTCGCCATATACAATAGATAAAGATCGCGATAATCAGTGAGATTTCGGTGGGGCGTTTACAGGCCTCGCATAAACTGTTTGTAATTTTAAATTTTAGTTAACGAGGAAACCAAAACATGAATAAATCAGAATTAATCGAAGCAGTAGCAACAAGCGCAAACCTGACTAAGGCGGATGCGGGAAGGGCCGTGGATGCCGTTTTTAACGCTATCGAAAATGCAATGTCACGCGGAGATTCCGTCTCTCTAATTGGCTTTGGAACATTCTCTGTTTCCGACAGAGCGGCTCGAACCGGGCGCAATCCACGTACCGGGGAAACCATTCAAATCGCCGCCTCCCGCGCGGCAAAATTCAAGGCTGGAAAAGGGCTGAAAGACGCCATAAACTAGCCTTGTCCTGGGCGCTTAGCTCAGCGGGTAGAGCATCGCCCTTACAAGGCGAGGGTCGCAGGTTCGATCCCTGCAGCGCCCACCATTGTTTCAGGAGCGGTAGTTCAGTTGGTTAGAATACCGGCCTGTCACGCCGGGGGTCGCGGGTTCGAGTCCCGTCCGCTCCGCCAGAACCAATAGGCGGGACCTTGGTCCCGCCTATTTACATGGATGTAAGGGCAAATAACTGACCCCGGTCATTGCGCCTGCATTGCGTTCTAATAGGTTGCATCGTTCAAAGCGGGTTTAGTTTTTATTGAACAATATATTTAGATGACTTTCGGGGAACACCCATGCTGACCGCGATTCGAGAACGCGCCACAGGCTGGATTGCCTGGGTAATTGTAACTTTGATTACCATCCCTTTTGCGCTGTGGGGAATCAACTCCTATTTCCAGGGCGCAACCGAAATTGCCGTGGCCACGGTAAATGGTGCAGAGATTTCCAATTATGCTTATCAGCAAGCACTTTCAGCGCAACGACAAACCCTGATTGATCGCCTTGGCGGTGATTTTGATCCCGCATTATTAGATAGTTTGGGGGTTAAGAGTCGGGTGATCGACAGTTTGGTGGACGATCAACTTTTGACACAATTTACCATTGATCAAAATTTTCGTATTTCCGATGACCAGTTAAAAGAAATAATTCAAACATTCCCGGCGTTTCTTGAACAGGGCAGGTTTAGTCAAACGCGGTATCTGGAACTGTTGAATGCGAATAGATTGACGGCTCAGGGCTTTGAACAATCGCAAAGACAAAATGGGGCCATTAATCAACTACGAGCAGGCATCGCCGATTCGGCGTTTTTCACCGCAATGGAGCGCGATCAACTGCTGGCGCTCAGCGCGCAAAGCCGAAGCGCGCAATATACCGTGTTGAATGCGGACAAGTTTGACGGGGAATTTGATATAGACGATGCCGAGATACAGGCATATTATGAGAAAAACCTGGGTCGCTATGAAACTGAATCCAGTATAAAAGTGGATTATATCGAGCTCTCTGTTGAGTCGTTGTCAGGCTCTATCGCGCCCAGCGAACAGGAAATCAACGCGCTATACGAGGACACAAAAGGCCGATACAAACAAGCCGAAAGCCGCACCGCCAGCCATATTTTGGTTAGCGTGAGCGAATCGGACAACGAGGAGCAGAAGCGCGCCAAGTTTGAACTCGCCCGCGATATCCTGAATCGAGCCAACGCCGGTGAAGATTTTGCCGCCCTGGCGCAACAGTACTCGGATGATCCGGGGTCCAAGCAAAACGGCGGGGATTTGGGCGTGGTGGCACGAGGGCAAATGGTCAAGCCATTTGAGGACGCGGTTTTTGCGATGCGCGCCGGCGAAATCCAGGGCCCGATCGAAACGCGGTTCGGGTATCACATCATCAAGTTAACCGCATTATCGGCGGAACGCCAACAAACCCTTGATCAGGTGCGCGACGAAGTTTTACAGGACCTGATGAAATTTCAAGCCGAGAATTTGTTTGCCGAACTTGCCGAATCATTCAAGAATTTAGTGTTTGAAGATCCGGATGATCTGACCACTGCGGCGGATGCAATGGATTTGCCGATTCAATCCAGCGATTGGTTCACGGCGAATAAGGGCGGCGGCGTAGCCGAAGACGCGGCGGTCAGGCGGGCCGCATTTGCCGAAGATGTGCTGAATGAAAATTTGGTCAGTTCGGCTATTGAGATCGGGTTTGACAAGTTGGTCGCGGTGCAAAAATCCGAATACGAAGCGGCCCATCCAAAGAGTCTTGAGTCGGTTAGAAGCGAAATTATTGCGACCATAAAATCCGAAAAATCGCAGGCTAAAGTGTGGCAAATGGGCTCGGACTTGTTAACCTCTCTGGAATCGTCTGTTCAGAACAAGGCAAGTTGGGAGCGTTTTATTGCGCAACAAAATCTGCGGGCGTTAACGCTGCCGAGCAAGAAATCCGAAATCCCCGCAGAACTGACGATGTTGGGGGACGTGGTGTTCGCACTGTCTGCGCCAAAAAAAGGCGAGGTTCGGTTTGGCGGATTGGCGCTCGATAATGGCGACTACGCGCTGGTTTCTCTTGAACAGGTTGAGCAGAGCGACTTGGCCAGCGTGGATGATGCGCAACGCACCACGGTGCAGCAACAATTGCTGGAGCGGGACGGCGCGGGAATGTTTAATCGATTCAGGGCGTTGCTGAGAAAAAACGCGGACATCACGATTTCGCAACAACAACTCTAGTCACCACTCCGTCCCGGAGACCGCCTGAGGAGTTGGATTTGAACATGCGGGCAGGAAAACCCGCAACAGTCATTGATTTGAAGTATCGCCCAGGAATCAGGCGCGCAATGACCAGGAAAGGGTTTCGCCGGCCATCAGCGGTATGATGTCATCATCACTGGCTGCGGCATCGGCGCCATGAGCTTTCCTGATGCTTTCTGGAATATGCTTTGTTTTATTGCTGAGCGTGACTTTTCCCGGATTTCGCTCGAGATGGTAGAAATCAGCGCCAAAATGGCTAGCGAAGTTTTCCAGTTTATCGATACATTCCAATCCTGCAAAAACCTCGGCGTAAAACTCTATCGCCGCGTGCGCCGAAAATATGCCGGCACAGCCGCATGCGCTTTGTTTGCGGCTGCGGGTATGCGGCGCGCTGTCGGTGCCCAGAAAAAACGATGGGTCGCCGCTGGTTGCGGCGACAAGCAGTGCTTGGCGATGCGGCTCGCGTTTTAGTATGGGCAGGCAATACAGGTGCGGACGGATACCGCCGCGAAACAGTTCATTGCGGTTGTACAGCAAATGATGCGGCGTAATCGTGCCCGCCACAAAATGGTTGGTGGCTTTAACAAAGTCCACGCCCTGGCGGGTGGTGACATGTTCCAATACCAGTCCAAGATCCGGCAATTCCTGATGCAGCGGAAATAGAATTTGATCTATGAAGACCGCTTCCCGATCAAATATATCCACATGCGGATCGGCTACTTCGCCGTGAACCTGCAGCACCACGCCATGCCGGGCCATGGCTTCAAACACATTCATCATGCCGCTTACTCGGGTTACGCCGGATGCCGAATTCGTTGTGGTTGCGGCGGGATACAACTTAAATCCCAGTATATGCTCGCATTGCGCGGCCGCCTTGACCTCGGCTTCGGTGGTGTTATCGGTCAGGTAAAGACTCATTTTCGGGTCAAACGATGTGCCAGCAGGCAATGCGGACAAGATGGTTTTACGGTATTCAAGGGCTTGCTGCACGGTGCTGACCGGCGGGTCGAGATTGGGCATGATCAGCGCCCGCCCAAACTGCGCTGCGGTGTAGGGCACCGCCCGCGCCAGCATTTCGCCGTCGCGGACATGGACATGCCAATCATCCGGCTGGGTCATCGTTATGGTCATGGTCATGGTCGTGGTCGTGGTGATGATGATGATGATGTTCGGTTTTTGGAATCGCAGGTTTAATCATGCCACATTCCCTGCTAAAACATTTCCATGGAGTCGATATCAATAGACCAGCGCACCTTGCGGCTTGCCGGCGAGCGTTCAATTTCCTTCAGCCAATGGCGGATTAATTCGTGCAGCGATTTTCTCGCGCTCGCTTTAATCAATAGTTGGGCGCGAAATTTTCCGGCGAGTTTTTCCATAGGCGAACTGACCGGATCCATCACGACTATTCCTTTGAGCCGTTTGCCAGCCAGGATTTTGCGCCCAGTCTGGCTGACAAACTGCAGGAATTGCAAACCCGCCTTGTCATTGGTCGATTCGGCGCGCCACAGGGCGATATGACCAAATGGCGGCAACCCCGCCGATTCGCGTTCCGCGCTGCAATAGCGGTAAAACTGATCAAAGTTATAATCCCGAATTAAATGCAGGTAAGGATTTTCCGGGTGCGCGGTTTGAATAATGACCTGGCCGGGGGTGTTGCTGCGACCGGCGCGGCCAGCCACTTGCACGAGTTGCTGGAAAAGATACTCAGGCGCGCGAAAATCCACGCTGTATAACCCTTGATCCGGATCGATGACGCCCACCAGAGTGACCCCGGGAAAATCGTGCCCCTTGGAAATCAGTTGAGTGCCAATCACGATATCGACCTTGCCCGCATTGATTTGTTGCAATGTTCGTTCGAGTTTTTTTTGGGTATTCATTTGGTCGCGGTCAAAGCGGCTAATCCGGGCCTGGGGGAATTGCTTGATTAGCGTTTCTTCAATTCTTTGCGTGCCGACGCCGGCATAAAAAAGCGTTTGGCCGCATTGCGGGCAATTCAACTGCGCGTTGATCATCTTGCTGCAGTGATGACAGCGAAACGCGTTGGTCTTTTTGTGAAAGGTCAGGAAGGCGTCGCAGCGATCGCAACGCGCCTGCCAGGCGCAAACTCGACATTGAACTATTGGGGCAAAGCCTCTGCGGTTGATGTATAAAATGGTCTGTTGCCGCCGCTCCAGACCGCGACTAATCGCGGCAAGAAGCGGCGCGGAAATGCCTTCGTGCAGCGGGAATATTTTTAAGTCCACCAACTCCACTCTGGGCAATTTAGCGGCGCCGATGCGGTGGCTCAGGCGCAGCAATTGGTGGCGGACTGAGGCCACATTGTTCATCGATTCCATTGAGGGCGTGGCCGACCCAAGAACAATCGGCACGCCTTCAAGACTGGCGCGTTTTATCGCCAGGTCGCGCGCATGGTAGCGGAATCCTTCCTGCTGTTTGTATGAAATATCATGTTCTTCATCGACAATGATTAACCCAGGGTTTTTCATCGGGGTAAAAACGGCCGAACGGGTTCCGAGGACTACGGTCGCGTTTCCAGCTCTGGCGTTCCACCAGGTTCGATAGCGTTGCTGGTCGGTCATGCTTGAATGAAGCACGCATACGCCATGACCAAGCCTTGCGGTAAATCGCTCTACCAACTGGGGGGTAAGGGCGATTTCCGGCACCAACACCAGAGCCTGGCGGCCTTGGGCGATGCACCTCTCGGCGAGGTGCAGATAGACCTCGGTTTTCCCGCTGCCGGTAATGCCATGCAGGACAAAGGACTTGAATTTCCCAGAGCATGACGCAACCGCGTTTATCGCCAGTTGCTGCTGTTCGGTCAAACTGCCCTGAAACGGTTGAGGTGCATGACTTAACGCCATTGCGGCGTGTATTCCGTTTTCTATAAAGCCCTTGTCGATTAACGCGGCCAATAGTCGACCAACAGGGCCGCTGATGTCCCTGGATAATGATTTGATCTGTTGCGCTGAAATCCAGTTATGCGCGCAAACCAGTGCAAACAGCGCGCGTTGCCGGGGAGCCCGGGCCAGAGACTTGTTTGTGGTTGCGCGATCGAGGTCCGGCAAGCAGCGATATACCGTTTCCGTCAGCGGATTTTCCAACGGCTTGGCGCTACGCAGCCTTGCCGGCAGGGCCGCATTGAGGACTTTGCCTAGCGGGTGATGGTAGTATCCGGAGGCCCAGTGCAACAGTGCCAGCATGTTATCCCCAATGGAACATTCATGGTCTAACACCTGTTCGATCGGCCTCACTGTGAAAGCGGGGGTGAAATCGGGCGTGAAATCGGCAGCAGGCTGGTGATTGGAGACAATGATTCCAATTAGCCTTCGTCTTCCGAATGGAACGACAACCCGAATGCCAGGCTCGAGTCGCCGGCGGGCGAAATAGTCATAAACCTGCCTGACCGGCACCGGGATGGCGACTTGGACGTGAACTGGCCGGGCTGAATTACTCACAGATCCTGTGGATAACTTTGTGTATAAATAGCGGAAACTGGCTTCTGCAAAGGGTTTTCATGGTCATGGGCGATGCTTTCCGAAAAATGCGATAAATTCAGAATAATGCATATAAAACAATGAGTTGTATTCTTATTTTAAATCTATTGAGTAAGCAAATACGCTAAATTGAACTTTCATCACAATCGCATTGCGGTTTGTGAATAACTTACTGCCAGTGCGATGGTGATAGCGCTGGCTTTTGAAAATCCACAAATACAATTAACGTGTAATCAATCACTTAGCATTTCTAATTTTCGTGAAGTTGGAAAATTCCCGAAAATAAATTGTGACCTCCAAGCCGCCTATTGGAGCGCGCCGACCGCTCCCCATGCTGCTGCAATTTCCGCGTCAGCGAATGCTGTCAACCATAAAATTGAACGCTCCAGCACGGTGTTCCGACCAAAACCGCAACAACGTATTGTGAATCACTTTGAAGGCAAGGTCGTCCCACGGGATATCTTTTCCTTCAACTAATTTGACTTCAAGGCTTTCTTGCCCGACGCCAAAGTCCTCAGGGCCGCGCAGTTGGCCGCGAAACAAGGTATAGACCTGGCCAATGCGCGGGATATTGTAAATTTGGTACAACTGCTGGTCGACCACTTCAGCGCAAGCTTCTTCACGGGTTTCCCGGGCCGCGCCCTGTTCAATGGATTCCCCGTTCTCGAGAAATCCAGCAGGTATGGTCCAGTATCCCTTGCGTGGTTCGATGGCGCGTTTGCACAATAATATGCGGTCCTCCCAAATCGGGATGCAGCCGGTGACAATTTTAGGGTTCTGATACTGAATTTCACCACAGCGGGTGCACACATGGCGCTGCCGATTGTCTCCCGCTGGAATGGTCAGCGTCACTTGATCGCCGCAGTGGGTGCAGAATTTTATGGCGTTAATGTCAATCATAATGTCGGTTACTGTGAAACAATGTTGGCGTGCAGCAATTCTAGTGCAGCAATCCTGGCGGAGCAATTCTAGTGAAGCAATCCTAACACTATTCCGAAAAATACCATGGCGCCGACCCAGTTATTATTGAGAAACGCACGCAAGCAATTTTCCCGAACCCGGTCTTTGCAAAGATATTGTTGGTATATCGCCAAGCCTGCCGCCAAAGCCAAGCCGAAATAAAAATGCCAGGTCAGCCGATTCATCCAGCCAACCACCGCTAATATTGAAATCGCCGCGGTGTGCAGCAAGCCGACGATGAGATTGTCGAACTTGCCAAATAGAATGGCCGTGGATTTAACGCCTATCAACAGATCTTCGTCCCGATCGACCATGGCGTATTGGGTGTCGTAGGCCACAATCCACAGGAAATTTGCGGCCAGTAATATCCAGGCTTCAATGGGAAGCGCGTTGGTCAGCGCGGCGTAGGCCATGGGGATGCCAAACGAAAAAGCCAGCCCTAAAACACACTGGGGCAAGTGGGTGAATCGCTTGGCAAATGGATACAGCACCGCCAGTAACGCGGCAACAATCGACAGCGCGATGGCCAATGGGTTCAGTTGCAACACCAAAACCAGCGCGATGCTGATCAACAGCGCAAATAACACCAGCGCCTGCCTGGAGGTCAACACGCCACTCGCCAGCGGGCGATCTTTGGTGCGCTGCACCTGGGCGTCCAGATTTCGGTCCGCATAGTCGTTAATGACACAGCCGGCCGCGCGCATGACCATCGTGCCGATAATAAAAATCACCACGATGGTCGGATTGGGTTGTCCCTTGCCAGCCAGCCACAACGCCCACAAGGTGGGCCACAGCAACAGCAATGCGCCAATCGGACGGTGCAGGCGCATTAGTTGGATATAGGGATACATCTTAGACATGGGCTTAAACATGGGTTTAAACATGGGCATATTGATCACTGTTCACAATCCAGCGCTGCACTAATGGTTGAATAAGCTGCGGATAGTCTTGTTGCAATTTTCTGGCAATCTTTTCGATTTTCGGCAGCAGGCTTTTATCGCGCGCCAAATCCGCGATGCGCAGTTGTTGCAATCCGGTTTGACGGGTTCCCAACAGCTCCCCCGGGCCCCTTTGCTGCAAATCCTTTTGTGCGATTTTAAAGCCATCGTTAGTGTCGCGCAAAATCCCTAAGCGCTCCTTCGCCAAAGCGCCGAGAGGCGGTTGGTACATTAATACGCAAGCGGCCTGAGCGGCGCCGCGACCGACCCGGCCGCGCAATTGGTGCAGTTGCGCCAGACCCAGACGCTCGGCGTTTTCGATTATCATTAAACTGGCATTGGCCACATCGACGCCGACCTCGATGACCGTGGTTGATACCAGCAAGTCAATCTCCCCGTCGCTAAAGCGTTGCATGATGGATGCCTTGACTGCGCTCTTTAGACGACCGTGGATCAATTCAACGGCGAGTTCGGGCAGCAGCGTTTTCAGCGCGGCGTGGGTCTCGGTCGCGGCTTGTGCTTGCAATTTTTCTGATTCTTCTATGAGCGGGCAAACCCAGTAGGCTTGCTGACCGGATTGGCACAGCGCGCGGATTCGGTTGGCGACTTCCTGGCGGCGTGCGTTGGGCAACACCACGGTGTGCACGCTTTTGCGCCCCGGCGGCATTTCATCGATGCTGGAGACGTCCAGATCGGCATAGAATATCATTGCCAGCGAGCGCGGTATTGGCGTCGCGCTCATGATGATTTGGTGCGGCACGGCATTTTCAAGCTTGCTTTTGCCGCGCAACGCCAATCGTTGATCGACGCCAAACCGATGTTGCTCGTCGATGATCATTAATCCCAGGCGGTTGAATTCAACGTGTTTCTGAAACAAGGCGTGGGTGCCGATAACCATGCGCGCCGCTCCGGATTCTATGCGGGCAAGGGCGTTACGCCGATTGGCCGCGCCCAGTTTTCCGGCGAGCCACTCTATTTCTATGTCCAGTTTATCGAACCAGACATGGAATGTTTTGCGATGTTGTTCGGCGAGCAGTTCCGTCGGCGCCATCAGGGCGACTTGAAATCCGCTGTCAATGGCGTGCAATGCTGCTGCGGCCGCGACCACGGTTTTTCCCGAACCGACATCGCCTTGCACCAATCGCAGCATCGGCTGGCCCTTGGCCATATCGCACAAAAGCGCTTTAATCACCCGCAACTGCGCCGCCGTCAGGTCGAAGTTTAACGCCTTGACCAGGCGATTCCATGAGCGCCCGGCGGCGGTAATTTTTGGCGCGCATTCGCGGTATCGTCTTTGGCGCAACCGATTTAAGGCAAGATGGTGGGCCAACAGCTCTTCCAATGCGAGGCGTTGCTGGGCAGCATGGGTGCCATTCAGCAACGCCTCGGTATCGGCGTCGGGGCGCGGGCGATGAGCGGTCAACAGCGCTTCGCTGAGCGGCATCAATCCAAATTCATTTTGCACCGCCGCCGGCAATATTTCCTGTAAATTATCCAAATGCCGATCGAGCGCCTGATCGACCAATTTGCGAATGGTGACCGGGCCGACGCCTTCGGTGCTGGGATAAACCGCGGTCAGCGATTCCTGCATCGCCAGGTTTGGTTGCTGCTGAAATATTTTGTATTCCGGGTGCACCATCTCAATCGAGTTCGCCCCGTGGCGCGCTTCGCCAAAACACTGAATCCATGCGCCCGGCTTGAAACCCAGTTGCTGGTTTTTACTGAAGTGAAAAAATCGTAATACGATGGCGCTGGAGCGGTCGCTGACGCTGACAATCAAACTGCGGCGGCGACCGAATCGCACATCCGCGCCATCGATTTGCCCGACGATAACCGCATCAACCCCGGCGCGCAGGTCGGCGATCGCGGTCAGTTTTGTTCTATCCTGATACCTCAGGGGCAGATGGAATAACAAATCTTCCGGTGTCGCTATGCCGATTTTTTCCAGTTTGGCGGCAAGTTGCGGACCGACGCCGGAAAGATTTTGCAGGGCATGTTTTGTGGAACGGGTAATGGGCGAGTTTATTTTGCAGTCCTGATCAAGATCGTGCCGGATCATGCTTGGTCACAAATGCTATGGCATGGAATCCGGTCAATGGCCATTAGGCAATGACCAGAATCGCTTCAACTTCCACGGCAACGCCTAATGGCAGCGATGCGACGCCGACCGCGGCGCGGGCCGGATAGGGCTCGGTGAAATAGTGCATCATTATCTCATTCACGGCAGCGAAATTTTCAAGATCGGTCAAGGATATATTCAGTTTGACCGCATCGGCCAAGCAGCCTCCAGACGCGTTGGCAACGGCCGCTAAGTTTTGAAAAACCTGGTGCGCGGCCGCTTCAAAAGATTCATCCACGACCGCCATGGTCTCCGGGTTGAGTGGAATTTGTCCTGAAATATAGACCGTATTCCCGGCCTTGACCGCTTGTGAATATGGGCCAATGGCAGCCGGCGCATGTTCTGTGCTGATGATCGTTTTTGTACTCATAGTTTGTTGATTCTGATAGTTAAAGAAGCTCGATTAAACCACAAAACTGATTGGGTTTGTCATGGATGATGGTTGTTGTTTCAGGCGAAAAATTCAATCTTCCCTGATTATTCTAATCCTATAGAATAGGTTGAGATCCCGAAGTAAAAAATCATGAATGAAAAGAATTCTCTGGAACAATCCCTCGATTCTCGGCAATCTATTAACGTCATTTTCAATGGCTCAGGCAGTGAATATTTCAGGATTTGGATTGTGAACCTGATGCTCAGTATTGTTACCTTAGGGATTTACTCGGCTTGGGCCAAGGTTAGAACCAAGCGTTATTTTTACGGCAATACCGAACTCGATGGAGCGGTGTTTGAATATCACGCTACCCCGATAATGATACTCAAAGGTCGATTAATCGCAGTGACTGTTTTTGTGGCCGCGTTACTCAGTGGCCGATTCTTCCCGACCGCTCAACTATTCATATTTGTAGCCCTTGCACTGGTCGCGCCCTGGGTGATTTGGCGATCAACCGTATTCAACGCACGGATGGCGAGTTACCGAAACGTGAGATTCGCTTTCATGGGAGAAGTCTCTAAACTTTATTTTTATTTGCTTTTGCTGCCGTTATCGCCGCTGTTAATAGCGGGCGCAATGGTTGGTCTGAACTATCTATCCTCCGCGAGCGCCAGCCTGATAGCCGACCTGGCGACCAACGCGGCAATTTTTGGTGCAGCGGTTTTCGCCATATATCTGCTTGGGCCTTACATTCAGCAAAAATTGATGAGTTATTATTTTAATCACCATCGTTATGGGCAAGGCATATTTCAGGCCAGGCTGGCGTCCTCGCGATTTTATATGATCTATTTGAAGTTAATCGGTTTAGGCATATTGATCATGATTCTGCTCGGTTCAATCGGTGTCTTTGTTGCGGTTTTTGGTTCGAATTGGGTTGATTTCGAGCACATCACGAATGATTCGGCATGGTCACGGCGCACACTGATATTCAATGTTCTTTTAATGGCGATGATATTTCTGGTCGCTTTTGCCAGCAAAGCCTACCTGCAATCCAGGGTTAGAAATTATGCCTACGGGAAGCTTAAGCTGGGCCCCGGCATAGCGCTGAGTTCCAGGTTGTGCGCGTGGAAATTATTCAGGATTTTCGCCACAAACTTTTTTATGTTGATGTTCACTCTGGGGTTGGCTTACCCGTGGACAGTGATTCGACTGATGCGCTACAAACTGGAAACGATTGGCTTAACCGCCAAAGATAGTTTGGATGGGTTTGTCACGCAAATGCAATCACAGCAATCCGCCCTTGGCGAAGAAATCGGCCAAGCCTTCGATCTGAATCTGGATTTGGGTATTTAGGGATGGAAATCCGCGGCCTCTGGTATCCTGCTGGAAGCTCGGAACGTCATCACGCGTCTTTGCTGCTTGACCGGAATAAGTATCGGCTGCAAAGGGATGATGTCGATCAAAATGTTCGACCAATCACGGGATTGGCTGCCGAGCTGAAAACAAGCCAGCGCGTCGGCAATATTCCGCGCAAAATCACATTCAACGACCATTCAATATTTGAAACGCAAGATAACGATAAAATAGATCAATGGATTGATCTCAGTGGAACGAGGCTTGAATTTGGTGCGGTGTTACATGAAATAGAATCGAAATGGCGCTGGATTGTGCCCGCGCTGGTTATCGTGATTTTGATTGGCTTTGCAGGAGCCAACTGGGGATTGCCCTGGTCGAGCCAGGCATTAGCGCGCACGATACCGGATGGCGTGGTTAAGAAAGTTTCATCGCGCACCATGTCGGTGCTCGACCAATTATTTTTTGAACCCAGCCAAATTTCCGCGGCCAGACGAGGAGTCCTGGAAACGCGTTTTTACGCATTAACCCAGGGCCTGAGCTGGAAGAAAAATCAGGCCGCTGAATTTAAGCTCCACTTCAGAAAATTAGGGGTTGCCAATGCGTTTGCGTTGCCGTCAGGGGATATTATCATCAGCGATGAGTTGCTTGCGCTCACCGAAAATCAAAACCAGGTTGACGCTGTTTTGCTTCACGAAGTGGGGCATGTTGTCAATAATCATGGATTGCAGCAAATTATCAGATCTTCCATGGTGTCATTTGTTGTCGCCATGATTTCTGGAGATCCGTCCGGGTTAGAGGAAGTGTTTGTTGCCTTGCCGACATTCATGCTGCATAGCCATTATTCCCGGGAGCATGAAGTTGAAGCCGATTTATTCGCATTGGAGACGATGATCGAAAAAGGAATTAATCCTGTCCATTTCGCTGAGGCTCTTGAAAAGCTTGACCCAAACCAGCCTAAAACGCAACAGGAATATTCCGATCAAGATGAAAAATTAAAACCAGCAAGTCCCCAAGCAAGTCCCCAAGCAAATCCCCAAGCAAATCCCCAAGCAAATCACGTGGATGAATCTGTGCTGGATTATTTTTCCAGTCATCCGCCTACATCCGATCGAATTGCCGTCGTCCTGGAATATGCTAAGCGATTTCGACAACAGCGCGATTCGCTGAAACAGAGCGGCGACTAAGGGTGGCTGATGACACCGGCTATAGTCGGTTTTGAAGCGCCGGTCACCGAGGGCAGGGTTGATGTCAGCCGGTTCAGCGTTCGATATGCCATCCATGCGAATGCCGCCGCTTCAACCCACTGCGGGTCGATTCCCAGCGCTGCGGTTGTCTCAATTATGAGTGTTGTTTGCTGCTTGAGCAAAGCGGTTAAAACCCGGTTTTTTGCGCCGCCGCCACAAACATAGGCGGTGGCTGCCGCGGGCGTAAGCGCATTGACTTGGTCGGCAATTGTTTTGGCGGTGAGCGCGGTCAAGGTTGCCAATATGTCGGTGTTTGTGGCCTGCTCCCGCCCTTCCCACAGGCGCAATTTTTCGTCGAGCCAGCGCGCGTTAAAATATTCAAGCCCGGTGCTTTTGGGCGGCGGCATGGCAAAATAGGCGTCCTTTAACAGCATGTCCAAAAGATCCAATTGAATGGTCCCGCTTTCTGCGAGTTCGCCGTTGTGGTCGTAATCGCAGTCGAAATGAGCGCGGCACCAATAGTCCATTAGCGTATTTCCGGGGCCGGTATCAAATCCCATTATTTTAAGTATCCCCTTGCGGGAGACATTGCATTCGGCATCACTGGCGGCAGCGCTTTTGTCAACCGCCGGCAAAAAAGTGATATTGGCAATGCCGCCGATATTAACCACGCTACGATGCTCGGCTTTGCTGGCAAACGCGGCTTGATGAAAGGCCGGCGCTAACGGCGCGCCTTGTCCGCCGACTGCTAAATCGGCGGACCTGAAATCGGTCACAACGGCGATGTTCGCCAGCCGCGCCAGTTCCGCGCCGTCGCCGATTTGCAGTGAAAACGGGGGATCGCTGTGCGGGCTGTGATGAATTGTTTGGCCATGACAACCGATTACGGATACCTTTTTTCTGTCAATGGTTTCCAGCAATCCGCAAACCGCTTCGGCATAGTGCCGCGCAAGTTCAATGTCCAGATTTTCCGATTGTTGCGCATCGCTGATTTTGCGACCGATGAGTCGCCGGATTTTGTCTTTGATGGGCTTCGGGTAGGCGCGATTGACGGTGGAATGTATCGTCAGTTTTCCCCGGTCGGCGATTTCCAGAACCACGCCGTCAACGCCATCCGCGCTGGTTCCCGACATTAAGCCAATGGCATAAACGGGACGTTTTTTTCTGGGCATGGGTGGATTACGCCAGCCGGTGTATGTTCCCGCTGGGTTAGTATGAGCGACCCATAGTGCGTCACTGCTGTCCCCTTAACTTTCACAGCAACGAGGATTGATTGTGATTGAAGCCGGGCCTGGGGGGCGGGTGGCCACGCAAGAGTGCCATCAAGTCGCGCTTGTCGAACAAGTCAAGATGCAACAGGCGGAGCATTTGTTGCATGCTTTTGCCCAGCCGCGACTGGAATTTGATGAACGCCAAGAGTAAATACACGCACAGCGCGATCCAAATTTGCGTCATCACCGCGTTATTGCTGGTGCCGATGAAAGACTTTATCTTCAGGTTTTGCTTGATCCACTTAAAGAACAATTCCACCTGCCAACGCGCCCGGTAAAGGTCGGCAACCGTCTTGGCCGCCAGTTTCAAGTTATTGGTCAAGAAAACGTAATGCTTGCCGGTCTTGGCATCGCGGTAGCCGATGCGGCACAGTGGGATGGGGCATTGTCCGGATGCTTTGGCGCCGGTGAACACGATGCGCTGGTCGCAGGTCAATCCCTTGCTCTTCAACACCGCAGCGCGACCGACAACGCGATACGCCGCGTTTTTCTTGATTCGAGTGACAAAGAATATGCCTTTGTCATTCAACTGTTTATACCCGCCATAGTCGTTATATCCGCGGTCGATGACGACTAGGCTGCCTTTGGGGAAACGCAGCGCGCGCCCGATAGCGAGGTCGCTGGTTTTGCCGTCGGTGATGGCGACGAACTCGGGCAGGCAACCGCTGTGGTTCAGCCCGACATGCAGCTTGACCGCCCCCTTGGTCGTTCGGAAATCGGCCCACGGGAAGGCCGAGAGGCACAACTTGATGGTGCTGGCATCGAGCGAATACAGCGGGTTCTTGAAACGAAACTTGTGGCCGGGCGCGACCCCCTGGCAACGTCGCAACAGCTTCCCGAACAGTGCCTCGTACAACGTATAAGGCTTGTCCCGGTTGATGCGCGCCAGGCTGGAGCGGGACAATTCGACGCCGCCCAAGTGATACAGTCGATGCGCCTGAGCGCCCAGGTTGTCGATGATGTCGCGCAAGCGGTCGCGGCCGGTCGGTTGCGCCATGAACAGGCCGACGAACTGCGCCCAACGCGATGCGACACGGAACGAGCGGCCACTATGATGCCGTGTGGCGAGGGTCTCGAATTCATGTCTCGGCGCCCATTTGAGGAGTTGCGATAAAACTGTGTTACAATGCGCCATGGTCTGATTCTCCTATTTGATTCAATAAGTTGTGTGTCATCTCATTGTATCAATTCAGGGCGAATCAGACCATCTTTTTTGCTTGTTAATGGGACATCAGTGATTGTGCGTACAATTCGACATGACGATGAACTGCATGACGATGAACTGCATGACGATGAACTGCATGATGATGGACTGCAACTAACCAGCCGCTCAGTTTGGCTCGGGTTGCTGATTGCCCAGGTTCTGATTGCCCAGGTTCTGATTGATAGGGGTATCCACATTGTTTTGTGCCAGGGCCCGATTTAAATATTCAAGCTCGGCGACCCAGAGGCCCGCAGTTTGCTGAAACTGCGCTCTGGATTTTTCAGGAATGGGGTCGGAAGTAGGGAGTGCCACTGTTCTCGGGTTCTTGTGCACGCCGTTGATTCTGAATTCATAGTGTAAATGAGGCCCGGTTGCCAGCCCGGTACTGCCGACATAACCGATAATTTCGCCTTGTTTTACTCGAACGCCTGAACGAATGCCCTTTGCATAACCGCTTAAATGCGCGTACACGGTCTCATATTTTCCGCCATGCCGAATGATAATGGTTTTGCCATAGCCGCCGTTGCCACCCGCCAGCCTGATTTTCCCGTCGCCAGTGGTCAGCACGGGCGTGCCCCGTGGCGCGCCGTAGTCCACGCCCTTGTGCGCGCTCCAGATTTTCTTGACCGGATGCAAGCGGTTGTTGCTAAAGTTAGAGGTAATGTAGCCGAATTTAAGCGGTGTTCTCAAAAAAGCGCTTTCTATGCCGCCGCCATCCGGCGCGTAGTAGCGGGTATGTCCATCCTTATCTTCATGCCGAATGGCTTGTAAAATTTTGCCGGACAGCACTAACTCCGCGGCGATGATTTCCCCGTCGCCTATTTTTTCATCGTCAAGGTAGTGCTCCTCATAGATGATGGAAAATTGATCGCCGGCCCGAAGGTCCATGCTGAAGTCAACCTGCCAGCCAAACAGGGCAATGAAGTTATACATGGTATGCAGCGAAATCCTTGATTTTTTGGCGGCACCCAGAAGATTGTGCTGGATCGTGGCTTTGGCATTGTTGAGTCGAATTTCCGGTTCGCGTTTTGTTATCTCAACAACAAATCTGTCATCAATGGGTTGAACGGTAAGGGTGTCGAAAGTGTTTATCTGGTATTGCAACAGCGCTAACTTGCCCTGTTGATCTTTCTTGATTTTAATTTCCTGGCCCGGCCTGATTTTTAATAGCGGCTTGGCGTCTTCCAGGCGGGCGAGTCGGTAAGCGTCGCTGACGCCGAGATGATTGCGATTAAATATTTGGGAGAGGCTGTCGCCGTTGCGAACCTGGGTTGTTATCCATGGTTGAGACTGAGGCGGGGATTGCAACTGCGCGGTTAGCCGGAGCTTGCTGGCATCGGCTTCGCTGGCCTGATCGGAGGTTGGTTCGGCATCTAAAGCATGCCATTCCAACGGCATGATATCGGGCTTAATATCAGGCTGATTAACATTGAGTTGCCGCTGGTCGGATTGTTCATGGTCGGGTTGCTTGAAACTGGATTGTTGTACAATTGACCCGGAAGCGATTGGTCGCAAAATTTTCGGGAAATCAGATTCTGGAATGATTCCGGCGACCGCGGCATTGCTTTCGGGGAAATTGTTTTGTGCGTTAATTTCGGCAAGCTTTGCAGTCGATGCTGAAGGGGCGTTGGTCAAAATATAAATAACGAATAATGTCACTGCGGCGAGCGGCACTAAAACGGCATAATGTATTCTGGCACGATGCATTCCAGCCGTTGACTGACTTGCCATTGACCGACTTGCCATTAACCGATTTGGCTTGAGGTCTTTAAGATCGCGTTGTCGTGTTGATCGCTTCACGGCTGGCATCGTTGGGTTTGGTGTATTTGCGTATTTGTGTGGACGACGAGAATCACTTGGCTGCGCTGACTCTGCGCCAATGACCCTGTTTCAGTGACTCTGTCTTGGCACCGTACTTTACCCATAAGTGCCTTGCAGGTCAAAAAGTTTTCACTGCACCTTGTATAATTTTAGGGAACGCTTAATTATAACTGGTTTTAATGAATAATCATGAACGAAAAATCGAATAATTTCTCGGATAATCTCCCGGATAATTTCCCGGGGATTATCGCCGAATTGTCCAGGGGCGCGGATGAAATTCTGCTGGAGCAAGCGCTAACGGAAAAACTCGAAAGCGGTCGCCCGCTTCGGGTAAAAACCGGATTTGACCCGACCGCGCCGGATTTGCATCTGGGACACACGGTGCTGCTCAACAAGATGCGGCAGTTTCAGGAACTGGGCCATCGGGTGATTTTCCTGATTGGCGATTTCACCGGGCTGATTGGCGACCCAAGCGGTACAAATGAAACGCGCCCGCCTTTGACGCGGGAGCAGGTGATTGCCAATGCTGAAACCTATAAGGATCAGGTGTTCACGATTCTGGATCCGGATAAAACCGAAATTCGGTTTAACTCCGAATGGATGAACCAACTCGGCGCCGCTGGCATGGTGACCCTGGCCGCCCGGTACACGGTGGCAAGAATGTTGGAGCGCGATGATTTTAAAAAGCGCTTCAAACACAATCAACCCATCGCTATTCACGAATTTCTCTATCCATTGGCGCAGGGCTACGATTCGGTCGCGTTGCGCGCCGATGTCGAGCTTGGCGGCACCGACCAAAAATTCAATCTTTTAGTGGGGCGGGAGTTGCAAAAACAGTACGGCCAGCCGCAGCAAGTGGTGATGACCATGCCCTTGCTGGAGGGATTGGACGGGGTTAAAAAAATGTCCAAAACATCGGGTAATTATGTTGCCCTCGAAGATTCCCCTGCAGAAATGTTCGGCAAGATCATGTCGATTTCAGATGAGTTGATGTGGCGTTATTTCGAGTTGCTGAGATTCAAGCCCAATACCGAGATTGCGGAACTTAAAAAGGCAGTGGCCAATGGCTTAAACCCGCGAGATGCCAAGTTTACGTTAGCGGAAGAAATTATCGCTCGGTTTCATTCCAACGCCGATGCGGCCCGCGCCAAGCGGGGTTTTATCGAGCAGTTCAGCAAGGGCGGGATGCCGCAAGACATGCCAGCGTTTGAATTGTCGGCCGGGGCAAGCGGTTTGCCCATCGCCAACCTGTTGCAGCAGGCGCGCCTGGTGGCATCGACCTCGGAGGCGCATCGCATGATCAAGCAAGGCGCGGTGCGGGTGGACGGCGAGAAAATCAGCGACCGCGGATGGGTTGTCAACGCCGGCACCGAGCATGTTTATCAAGTCGGCAAGCGACGATTCGCGCACGTTCGCTGCGCGTAGAGGCGCGCAGTCTCAGATGCGGTGAACCCGGACACTAATGCTTTAGCATAGACTTTTTGGGGTAAACTAATGGCGTCCAACTCATTCCGTCCAAAACTGTTCGTGACAAGTCTGTTGATGGCGGTGTCAACCCAAAGCTAAAATGTCCCCTTTGCTTCATTTAGTAATCGTGAAACAGGCTCGGTCCAAGCACTGATTAGAGGTGTCGCCAAGGGTGATCCGGGGCGGGTTTCCAGGTGGATTGTTGCTGCCGGTGAAGTGCTTGCTCGACCTGGTTGCGCACGGTCTTGTCATCGGCCGGCATAACGGCGGCCGGTCCTTGTTGGAAGATCCGATAAGCCAGTGCTTTGCCCTTGTGCAGTAGCGTCACCGCGCCGTTAAAGTCCTCGCAGACGGTAATGGTGGCGCCGCGCAGACGATAGCCTTTGCCGCAGCCTTGCAACTGGTATTCGATGTTGCGAAACGAAATAGTCAGGTTCTTGGACAGTTTGCGCCTGTGCTGCAGGCACAGGATGAGTGTCAGCGCCTCGGCGCTGTGTAATACCTCACGCTGGGCCGGAATATGCAGCATTGTCGGGATAGTGTGCGGTGACCGCAAAACGTCGATGGTAGTCGTCAATAAACCGGGGCAGAAATGCGTTGGCTTGCTCAATGGAACGGATGCTTAGCAAGCGCATCTCCTTGACCAGTCGGTCTTGCAGGGTCTTATTGGCTCGTTCTACACGCCCTTTTGCCTGCGGGGTGTTGGCGTGAATAGGCTCGATGTCCAGGGTCTTGAGGGCGCGGGTAAATTGAGTTGGTTCGCCTTCCTTATCCGGATGATTGACCCGAAAGATACTGTGCTTATCGCTATAAATGGCCACCGGACGGCCATGCCTGTCAAGCTGTTGGTCGAGTGTCTCCATATCAGCCCGGGTGGTCTCTGTGGGCGCAAAACGCAAGGCTAACAGCCGACTGGTCGCATCATCAATGAAGACAATCAAGGTGCAGCGCGGGCCTCGCCCTTCAAACCAGTCATGCGGTGAGCCATCAATCTGTACCAGTTCACCCAGCCGGGGCCGGCGGGGTCGACTCTGGTGGATTACCGCTTTTTTCCGTTGTTTCCCCCGCCATAACCCATCCTTGATCATCCACTTGCGCAGGGTCTCCACCGAGCAATGGCAAGCATGCAGTTCGGTGAGTTTCTCGTGGGCAAAGGTCGGCCCGAAGTCAATATAATGTGCCCTGATGATCGCCAATGCCTGCCGGCGAACCGCATCGCCAATAGCGTTGCCGGGGCCTCGTCCCCGGTGTGTAGAGGCCATCCCGGCAGCACCACAGGTGCGGTAGGCGCGGGTTAACCGTTTTACCTGTCTGACGCTCAGTTGTAGTCTCGGTGCCGCCTGCGCTGGCGTAAGCTGGCGACTGATGATGGATCGGATAACCGATACGCGATCAAGTTCTGCATGGCTCAATGTGATGCTCTCCTTTGTCATAACCCCTCCTGAAGTCAAAAGGGGGACATTTTACCTTTGCTAAAAGGGGACATTACAGCTTTGGGCTAACAGTCTGTCGATGGCGGTGTCAAATATGGGGTGGATATGATATTGTTGGGGCGAATCAGATATGAGCACGCAAATTTGAGCATGTACAGATTCAAGCGTGTATAATCGCGCATGTGGAATTGTGCATGTAGATTGCGCATGTGCATTGCAACTGAGATAATGTGTATTAAAATCGTTTCAGTGGTCGTATAATTATCAGCTGACCGACGTTTGAAATACATTACCCACATAAATTAACATCACTATAATTAACAGCACGAATACCCATATTATTTGATTGACCAACAGGAGAATATAAAATGAAACACTTAACTACATTTGGCATTATCTGGGCAGCACTAGGCTTGTTAGTCGGTAGCGCCCATAATATTGCCATGGCGGCAGAATGTCCGGCCGTCACGGTAGCCGACTCGATGGGAGTTGCAGCCGGGAAATATCCGCAACAGTACGAGCTCTCGGAGTTTCAGTCTCTGGCCAACTGCACGTTGTCATTTTCCGGCAACCCCGACGCGGCCGCTCTGAACAGCCGTATTCGCGGCAACCCGCAGTTGCCGCCGCTGGAAGATCGTATACCTATGGAGCCGTTGGTGGTGGCGCCTTACGCTTCGATTGGAAAATACGGCGGCACCTTCGATATGATCTCGAACGCGACCGAAGCGGGTACCTCTGATTTCCTGGCGATACGCCACGTCAATCTGGTACGTTTTTCCGACAATTTACAAACCATCGTTCCGAACGTCGCCAAAGACTGGGAGTGGAACGACGATTTTACGCAACTGACTTTCTTCCTGCGCAAAGGCCACAAGTGGTCCGATGGCGCGCCGTTTGGTGCAGAAGACATCAAGTACTGGTATGACAATCTTTCGCTGAACCCCAACGTATTCGAAAAGCCGAAAGATTACGTGCTGGTGGGCGGCGAGCGTATGACCCTAGATGTCCTTGATCCGCAAACGATACGTTTCAACATGCCGGCGCCGAAACCGGGACTGTTGGCGCATTTTGCCAACTCTTATGCGCAGGGTTTCCAGCCCAAGCACTTCCTCAGTAAATGGGATCCGGAGCTTAACCCCGATGCCGACGCGATGGCCAAGGCCGCCGGTTTCGAAAACGGTCTCGAAGTGTTATCTAACTATTACGGCAACTCAGACTGGACCGATACCCCGACACCGATGCTGCGCAGCCCAGACAAGGCTGGCAACTTGCCGGCTGACACGGTACCGACGCTGGAATCTCACATTCTGATTTCGGAAAGTACCGAAGGTCGTCACCTAGTGGCTAATCCGTACTTCTTCCAGGTCGATACCGCGGGTAACCAGTTGCCGTATGTTAGCGAGCAGGACGAGATTTTCGTCAACGAAGACGAGGTACGTTTGCTCAAGCTGGTGAACGCCGAAGTGCACTTCAAGGCACAGTCGTTGCAGTTGTCCACCGCGCCACTGTTACTGGATAACCAGGAGAAAGGTGACTACACCATTCAACTGCGTCCCGAAGTCACAATCTCGAGCTTCGGCATTAACATGACCCATGAGAATCTGGAAAAACGCAAGGTCTTCGCTGACCTGCGCTTCCGCCAAGCGCTGTCGGTTGCGATGAACCGCGAAGAAATGAACGAGGTCGCCTTCTTCGGTATGGGGGAAGCCAAGCAATATGTTGGTTTCACGGATTCACCCCCGTTCGTTGAGGACAAGTGGAAGCAGCATTTTGCCCAGTATGATCCGGCATTGGCGAACTCGTTGCTGGATGAGATAGGTCTGAAAGATACCGACGGCGACGGATTCCGTGAATTGCTAAACGGCGACAAGCTGGTGATAAACCTGCAGTTCGCGGTGCAGGGTGCTCCCGCTGCATTGGTGGAACTCATCGGCCAGCACTGGAGTGCGGTGGGTGTTCAGACTACGGTCAAAGAAGTTACCCCGGATGAATACCGTTCCGCGCAATCGTCCAACAAACTCGATGTCACCAATTGGCGCAACGGCCAGCCGCTCGCGATCGTGCTGGGAACCAACCAGATTTGGGTACCGCCTTATCACGATTATTTCACTGTGCGCACCAATATGCTATGGGCGGAATGGGTCGATTCGAACGGCGCCAGCGGCGTAGAACCGCCGGATTACGCGAAACAAATGATGGAAGACATCACTGCGTTCCAGTCCGCCCTCGTGGGCACGCCGGAATCGGACGAACTGGGTGCGCGCCTGGTTGAGAACCTGGTCAGCAACCTGCTGTTTATCGGTACGGTCCAAGTACCGGCGCCGATTTACCATCGCAACGCGGTGAAAAACGTCGTCGAGTACACGACGCACTCGTTTGAATACTATCGTTCCTATCCCTATCGCCCCACCCAGTGGTGGCTGGACGAGTAGTATTCACTGGTCGACAATAATTTTGGTTGCGGGCATTGCCCGCACCAAATAACCAGTCTTTTGGCTGAAAAACCGCAAAAGAAAAATATAGGGGAGGCATAGAAGCACCAAATGTATCAATTTGCTCGTTTCGCTGCCACGCGCGCCGCGTTAGCGGTCATCACCCTGATAATGGTTTCGTTCATTGTTTTCAGCCTGATGGAGCTGGTGCCGGGAGACTGCGCCGAACGTTACCTCGCTTTTAAAAACACGCAAGGCAGTCAAATCTCGGTCGCTGACATCGAGGCCGAACGCGTCCGCCTTGGGCTGGACAAACCCTATATTACGCGCTGGGGCACCTGGATTATTAGCGCATTCCAGGGAGATTATGGTGACAGTTGCATTCTACGAGTCAATATCGCCCAGCTTTTGGGGGAGAAGTTCTGGATTAGCCTGTGGATTTGCCTGTCATCCCTGTTGCTCGCCTACATCATTGCGATCCCGGTTGGAATCATCGCAGCCACATCGAAAAATGCCCTGCTGAATAATAGCCTGCGTTTCGTCAGCTACCTGGGCCTGGCAATGCCGAACTTCCTGCTGGCGCTGATGATCATGCTGTTTTCGACCATTGTTTTCGGCGATAGTCTGACTGGGCTGTTTTCCAAAGAATTTCGCGATGCCGCCTGGTCTTATGATCGGGTGATTGATTTCCTGTCGCGCGCCTGGCTGCCGGTATTTATCCTCGGCTGGTCGGCGACCGCCTTTGCCATTCAGACCGTGCGCGCGCTGATGTCCGACGAAGTGGGCAAGTTGTATGTCACAGCCGCGTCGGCGCGCGGTGTTACCGGACGAAGGCTGCTGTGGCGCTATCCCGCGCGGCACGCCCTTGGGCCGATAATCAATTCGCTGGGTTTTGATTTGAACCGCATCTTCAATGAGTTGCCGATCGTCGCGCTGATTTTAACCTTGACGGAAGCGGGGTCTTTATTGATCGAGGCATTGGCCCGATCCAATGATCAGCAACTTGCCGGCGCGATTATTTTTATGCTGACCGCCAGTATCGTGGGCATTAATTTTGTCACCGATATCATACTTGCGCTCACCGATCCGCGGATTCGCCGTAGCATCCTGGACTAATCAACATGACAGATACTGCCAACGTTGACCTAAATGTAGACCAGAAGAGCAAAGAGGCCTATTTTACCGCCTCCCAGGGCCAGTTAATCTGGTCCCGGTTTAAAAAGCAAAAAGCCGCCATGGTGGGTGCGGCGGTGCTGATCTGGTTGATACTTTCGGGGATCTTTGCCCCATTTCTTACGCCCTATGATCCGACCATTGCGGGCCGCGATGCGGACTATCAAGACGGCGCACCGCAAATTCCCAAGTTCTGGGATGAAAATGGCTTTTCCGCAAGACCGTTCATTTACAGCTACGAAAGAACGCGCTCCATTGAGACAAATTTTCGCTGGGTGACAAAGATCGACAGGGGTTTGGATGCCCGTCGGTACGTGGTTCTGTTCCCCCAAGGGGATAAATACAAACTGCTCGGCATGAGTTTCAATAAGCATATGTTTGGCGTTGATCAAGGCAAGATCCACCTGTTCGGCACCGATGGCACCGGCAAGGATATTTTTTCCAGAACCTTCCATTCGATCAACACTTCGCTGGCGGTGGGCACCATCGGCGTTCTCATTGCCTTCGTGCTGGCGCTAATCATCGGCGGAGTCTCCGGATACTACGGCGGCTGGGTTGATTCGATTTTGCAGATGATCACCGATGCGGTGCGAACCATCCCCGCAATCCCGCTATTCATGGCAATTGCGGCGTTCATTCCGGATACCTTGAGCTCCGAGGGGCGGTTTCTAATCATCTCTATAATCCTCGGTTTCATTGGTTGGCCGACCCTGGCAAGACGGGTTCGAACTCACCTTCTAACCGAGCGCAACCAGGAATACGTGCTCGCGGCACAGTTATGCGGAGCTTCCGCAGGCCATATCATCGGGCGTCACCTGTTGCCGAGTTTTACCAGTTACATCATCGTTGACCTGATTATTTCATTCCCTTATATGGTGCTTTCCGAAACCGCGCTCAGCTTTATTGGCCTGGGTTTAAAGGAGCCGGTGAATTCACTGGGGGTCATGTTGCAAAATGTGACCAGCGCGGATGTCCTGCTCAATTACCAATGGAATTTCATACCGGTTATTTTCTTCATCACTCTGGTGCTGGCCTTTGTTTTTGTTGGCGACGGATTGCGTGATGCCGCTGATCCTTATGGGGACACCAAAAAATGACGACACTAAAATGACAGCAGCGTTGATTTCAGTAAAGGATTTGACCATCCGCTTCAAAACCGACGAAGGCTTGGTGACCGCCGTGGAGCAAGTGACTTTCGACATCGCCTCGGGCGAGATACTCGGGCTGGTCGGCGAGAGCGGCTCGGGCAAGTCGGTGACCGCCAAGGCGCTGATGCTGCTGAACCCGGATAACGCGGTTTACGACCCCGCAGGCAGCATCACGCTGAGCCTCGGCGATGAGCAAGTGGATGTGCTGTCGCTGCCGCCAAGTCAGCGCAAGGTTATCCGCGGCGGCGCGGTTTCGATGATTTTTCAGGAACCGATGGCAAGTTTTGCCCCGGCCATCTCCATTGGCGAACAGATGGTCGAGCAGTTGCTGATTCATTCAGACATGAACAAGGCCAGGGCTAAGGAAATTTCCATTGAGATGCTGGCGCGAGTGGGAATTCCAGATCCGGAGCAGCGTTTCAGCCAGTATGCGTTTGAGTTTTCCGGCGGTATGCGCCAGCGCGCCATGATCGCCATGGCGCTTTCGACCAAACCCAAGCTGCTGATTGCCGATGAGCCGACCACCGCGCTTGATGTGACCATACAGGCACAGGTTATCGACCTGATGAAGGATCTGGTGAGCGAATTTCATATGGCGATCCTGTTCATTACCCACGATCTGGGCGTGATCGCCCAGACCGTGGACCGGGTGGCGGTGATGTATCTTGGCAAACTAATCGAAAAAGGCAGCGTACGGGAGGTGCTCAGAAAACCGGGCCATCCCTATACGCAAGGACTTATGAACGCGCTGCCGAGGCTCGACGACCTGGACACGCCGTTGACCGCGATCAAGGGCGACATTCCCTCGCCGCTTGACCGGCCTACGGGTTGTGTCTTCAACACGCGCTGTCCGGTTTCACTCGGGAGCGAATGCGAGTCGCGTGTTCCGGTTTACACAACCACGCAAGACGGGCATCAGGTTGCCTGCCTTCTGGCAGAGAAAGAGGCGGCGCCGGCATGACCGAGACCCTCATTACCACCAACGATTTATCAGTTCACTTTCCACTGCAAGGCAACCTGTTCGGGCCAAAACCAGTGGTGCGCGCGGTTGAAGGTGTCACGGTTCACATCGAGAGGGGCAGCTTCTTTGGACTGGTGGGTGAATCGGGGTCTGGCAAAACAACGCTCGGACGCGCCCTGTTGCGCGCCGCACCCATCACCCGCGGCGCGGCAAATTACTCGGATAGTGATGTTAGCTATGATCTGACAACGCTCAAGGGCGATGATATGGTAGAGTATCGCAAGCGCGCGCAGCTCATTTTCCAGGATCCCTATGCCGCGCTCAGCCCGCGCATGACGGTGCGCGACATCATCGCCGAGCCGCTGGAAGTCATGCGGTTGACCAAGACGCGGGAAGAGACCGATGAGCGGGTGCGTGCAATCGCCGCGAAATGCCGCATCAATCTCGAACATCTGCGGCGCTTTCCACACGCCTTTTCCGGCGGCCAGCGGCAGCGTATCTCAATCGCGCGCGCATTGGTTTCAGAGCCGCGCTTCATCGTCGCGGATGAAAGCGTCGCCGCCCTTGACGTGTCGATCCAGGCGGATGTGCTGAACCTGCTGAAGGGGATTCAGAAAGATATGGGGCTGACGTTCCTGTTTATCAGCCACGATCTGAGCGTGGTGGCGCATGTCTGCGACCATGTGGCGGTGATGTATCTGGGGCGGTTGGTGGAGACCGCGCCGACTCGCGAACTGTTCGCGGCTCCTCGGCACCCCTATACCAAAGCATTGCTGTCGGCAATCCCGTCCCTCGATCCCGATGACCATGGAAAAGTAGTAAAGCTGGAAGGTGAAATACCCTCGCCGATCAATCCGCCGCCAGGCTGCAAATTCCAGACCCGCTGCCCGTTCGCCATCGACATCTGCCGCAAGGAAGAACCGAAACTCGACCATTCGGGATTTGAGCATGATGTCGCCTGCCACCGCTGGCAGGAACTGGCTGAACAAGCCGATACTAAGGCCGACACTGAGGCGTAGGTTACAGACTCCCTTTTTTATGGGAATGATATGCAATAATCCGCGGCGCGGCGCCTATGCGGGGTTGGTCAAGTGAGCGTAGATGCCAAAATGCGATCAATGGCACCGAGCAACAGGGAAGGCATCGAGGGAAAAATCCATGTCGCTGATTGCGTGAAATTTATGCTCGGGCGCATGGCGGCGGGATCGGTCGATTTGACAGTCACATCGCCGCCCTACGACAATCTGAGGGACTATCAGGGCTACTCGTTCGACTTCGAGGGCATAGCCGACGGGCTATTCCGCGTCACCAAGCGCGGCGGCGTGGTGGTGTGGGTAGTCGGCGACAAAATCAATGGCGGCAGGACACTGACCAGTTTCCGGCAAGGGCTGTTCTTTCAGGAAATCGGTTTTCAGATGCACGATGTGATGATTTACCAGAAAAAGAATACGCCTTTCATGCGAAGCAACGCCTACACGAATTGCTACGAGTTCATGTTTGTTTTGAGCAAAGGATCGCCCGGAACATTCAACCCAATCAAGACGGAAACGGCGCGGAGTGGCTTTGAGATGCTGACGCACAACAAACTGGCGGATGGCGTGAACAAGAAAATCCGCAAGGAGTTGAAGAAGGAAAAAACCAAAACCAACATTTGGCAATACGCAGTCGGGCTTGGCGGGACGACTTCGGACAAAATAGCATTCAAACATCCGGCGGTGTTCCCCGAAAGGCTGGCACAGGATCACATCTTGTCGTGGACGAATCCGGGGGCTTTGGTATTCGATCCGATGTGCGGATCAGGAACGACCTGCAAAATGGCAATGCTGAACGGAAGGCGCTGGCTAGGCATTGATATTTCCAAAGAATATGCGGAAGTGGCCAGGCAACGCATCAAAGAAGCGGGAAAGCAGTTACAGATATGGTGAAGATAATCAAAAATGGCTGCTTGGTTGTTTGCAAGACCCACAAAGGTCGGATGGTGGAGATGGGCGGAAGCATTGCCGAGTTTGAGACGCACTTTGATCGGCACTCAATCGCCGAGGTTCGAGAGATGGGCGCGGACAGATCGAGATTGTATGTGATAGGCAGGTGTGCCGAATACATTATCCCAAACACAGATTTTTTATTATATTGACCTCACGGAAACAGGGAAAGGACATCCCAAGAAAATATGCAATATCTGCCATGTGATCAAACTACAATCCGCTTTTCAGCCAAATCAGCACGACTCGACAGGCAAGATAACGACAAGGCCAAGTTGCAAGATATGCCGCAGAGACATAGACAGGAAACCCATGACAGCGGCAGCAATGAGGAAGGCGGCAAAGCACAAGCCAAAGAAAGGGACATTGTGGAAATGCCCGATTTGTCAAAAGCAGTGCATCGTAGATATTACAGCGAAAGTCGTATTAGACCATCGACATTCGGATGGCACATCCAGGGCGTTTCTGTGTGACAGTTGCAACACTGGGCTTGGCAGATTCAAGAATGGGGAGAGTTACCTGCAAAATGCCATAACCTACCTGAGCAAATTCGAGAAGAAATAGCCGCATGAAGCCCCCGAAGAAAATCACCGAGCCGGAATTGGCCGGTGCCGCCAGGTCGGCATTATTATCCATGCCGAAAAAAAGCAGCCACCGCGCCGGCCACAAGCGCGGGTGGAAATTGATCAAAAGGGGTAATTATGCGGTTTGCGGATTTGTGTATGTAATTCCCTTCTTTATATGGGCATCAAAATGTAGTTTCGTCTCGGAGCGAACACCTGTTTCCATCAGGATCGACAAAATCAACCACCGTACCCCAAACTTCTTTTCTTAGTTTTACACTTACCCCTTTGCTGTGCAGTTCGGCGGCCGATTTCTCAACATCGTCCACGTTAAATCTTAGACAAACTGGATTCTGCTCAAGTGATTTTGCGACCGCACTTGCGCTACCCCCAGTTTCGATCATCAAATAATTAGGTTCAAGATACTTTAAGCGGTGATTTCGGATAGATTTCAGCAGATATTGACACCCATTTTCGTGGCGCATATTGAAGCGAAACTCACACTCTTTCAAAGGAGTCCGGCTACGCCGGACGACATATTTAACTGGATTCCCGCCTGCGGCGAGAATGACGGGCTGGGGGGATAATGGTGAATCGGAAGGCGATGAGTTCTTTTGAGAAGAAAATGGTAAATAATTGTCACGCAAAGCGTGACACTAAAACGTGCTCTATTACCTATCATTCGTCATTGCCCGGCCCATATTATTATTATTGGCCGGGCAATCCAGTTATTAACCCGTTCGGCGTAGCCGAACTCCTTATTATCGCGGCTTCGCCACTCTGGATTCCCGTCTGCGGCGAGAATGACAAATAAGGGGCGTCATTGCCCTGCTCATATTATTATTGGCCGGGCAATCCAGTGGAATATGCCGTCCGGCGTAGCCGGACTCCTTTGCGGCGAAGCCGCGCTGTTTGATGCGAGAATGACAGCATGGCGATGGTGCTTGTTGCTTACCGCTAATGTATGAGCGCGTCCCGGCGGCTAGCGCCGCCACTCTGGATTCCCGCCTTCGGCGAGAATGACGGCCGAGAGGGCGGTGCTAAAACACCGCTGGAAAGGAACAAAACGAGCAATGAATTAGTGAACACATACGCTCGCATTGCTCGGCGATGCGTTGTCTGATTTGAGTATACAATCGGCTGGTCGCCGGGCCAGAGATGCTGGTGATTTGTGCGACTTCGCAAGCCTCGATATCAAGGCAAAACAGCCGTGGAATCGCCCTGAATTTATTCTCCGAAATTCGGCAACGAATGACATGCTTGTTTTTCATTTATAGAACAATTAGTTATGACCATTTCACTATACCTTAAAGTATCTTGAACCAATAATTATTCCCGCCCATATCGCAGCAAGTGAGTTTCGAATGTTCGTTATCAAGCGCGTATAAGATGGGCAATTCCAAAACGATCGAGTAAAATTCAACGCACTCATCATAATTTTCAGTGCAAAGTATCAGGCCGGTTCGTATATATTGCATGTTAGATTATATCGTTTGATTCGATGCCGTGAGTTTACTGGTTTCCCGGCCTGTTGTATTGATTGTCAACCGCCATAGTGAATGCTCGGTTAAGGAATTTGAATGGTGGACAAAGGGGCATCCCTGAATAATCAGCGTTTCCTTAATATATTTCATCGGAAACCAATTGACTAAATGGCGTTAGACAACCACCGCCTGCTCCTGATTGCGCAGCCCAGTAGTTATCGCATTGCCGCGTTCCTGTCGGCGGCAACCCAGTTGGGACTGGAGGTCCTGATTGCATCGTGTGGCCGCCATTGCCTGGTATCCGAAGTACATGATGGTATTCACATAGATCTGGTTAATCAGGAATCGTCGCTGCGGGTCATTGTTCAACAGGCCCGGGCAACGCCGTTTCATGGTGTCCTGGGTATTGACGATAGCACCGTTGAGCTTGCGGCAAAAGTCGCACGGCAGATTGGTTTGCCGCATAACTTGCCCACCGCCGCCCAGTTAACCCGACGTAAAGATCTGGCACGGGCTCACCTGGCCCAGGCCGGTTGCCCCATACCTCTTCACTGGTTAGTCAATCTCGACCTGCCGCTGCAGCGACAAATGGCGGACATACAATTTCCATGTGTAATCAAGCCCCTGGTGCTATCCGGCAGCCGAGGCGTTATCCGCGCAAATAACCAACAAGAACTGATTACCGCCTGTAAGCGCATCGAACCCGTGTTGGCCGAGGTACGCGATCCTTTTGAAAAACGGCACTTGCTGGTGGAGAGGTACCTCAGCGGGGAGGAGGTTGCTTTTGAAGGGTATCTTTATCACGGCGAACTGAAAACGCTGGCGATATTTGATAAACCGGACCCATTGACTGGCCCGTATTTCGAAGAAACCATCTACGTCACCCCTTAGAGCTTGTCCGCCAGATTGCAATCCACAATCAGGGAAAGCGTTGCCGCCGCCTGCAAGGCATATGGGCTAACAACCGGGCCGATCCACGCCGAACTGCGAGTCAATGGCGCGCAAGCCTGGATCCTCGAAGTGGCGGCCCGCACCATCGGTGGAGATTGCGCCCGTAGCCTGGACAATGGCGATGAATTTAACCAGGAGAAATTGGTAATCTCGCTGGCAGTCAACCGTGAGTACCAAATAAATCCACCCACAGAAGCCAGGGGAGTGATGATGATCCCAATCAAGCAACCGGGAATTTTACGGCGAGTGGAAGGCCTGTCCGACGCAAACCGGGTCGAACATATCGAAAACATCGATATCATTATCCGCTCAGGTAATGAGTTAATCCCGCTACCAGAGGGAAATCAGTATCCCGGCTATATATTTGCCCGAGCGGATACGCCGCGAGAGGTAGTCGCTGCGCTGCGCCGGGCCTATGAAAAACTAAATTTCGTAGTGGCGCCGATATTCAACACGCGGGTTGTATCGTAGTGAAAACGCGCGCATTTTTCCATTGTCGGCCATTGCAGGCACAATTTGCAGGCGCCCTTATTTTGACGCGCCGGCGGCATGGAAACCTGCGGGCAGCTGGCCGTAGTCCCCTTCGCCGAAGAAAAATCCTTGCATGTGTTTTTCAATCAATTCCAAGGATTTCGGGTCCGATGTGTTGAGACCGTTCTCGTTGATGATCGCGGTCAAGCGCACCAGCCATTGCGCCCAGCCGCCTTTGGATACATTCGCAAATACCCGCCGCCCCAACTCACCTGGGTAGGGCGGTGAATCCAGCGCTTCGGCGTCCTGCTTCAGCACCACACAGTGCACGGTCTCATTCGACATTTCTGGCTATAAAAATTTGCATAAAAACTTGCAGTAAAAGTTTGCAGTAACGCTGGATTATATCTAATTACGCGCCGGGTACGCGGCCGATTTCTATATCGGGATTTGAGTCCTAATAATAATCAAGTCCAAAATAATCAAGCCTAAAAATCAAGCCAGCGGATGAATCATATTTTCCGGACGGACGATTTTGTCGAATTCTTCTGCGCTGACGAAGCCGCCAACGATGGCCTCGTGGCGAAGCGTGGTGCCGTTTTTGTGCGCCATTTTGGCGATGGCGGTCGCATTATCGTAACCAATTATCGGCGCCAGGGCGGTGACCAGCATCAGTGAATTTTCCACCAACTCGGCAATCCGCGCGCGATTCGGCTTGATGCCGGCCACACAATGGTCGGTGAAGCTGACCGCCGCATCGCTGAGCAGGCGGATGGATTGAAGCACATTGTAGGCAATCACCGGCTTGAACACGTTGAGCTCAAAATGACCCTGGGCGCCAGCCACCGTGACCGTGACATGGTTGCCCATGACTTGGGCGCATACCATAGTCAGCGCCTCGCACTGGGTCGGGTTGACCTTGCCGGGCATAATCGACGAGCCGGGTTCGTTTTCGGGCAGCTGCAGTTCGCCGATTCCCGACCGCGGGCCGGATGCCAGCAGGCGAATATCGTTGGCTATTTTGTTAAGGCTGACCGCGATGACATTGAGCATTCCGGAAATTTCAACCATGGCGTCGTGGGTGGCCAGGGCTTCGAACTTGTTGGGTGCGGAGGTGAACGGAAGCCCGGTAAATGTCGCCACTTCGCTGGCGAACAGGTCGGCGAACCCGGATTTGGAATTGACTCCGGTACCCACCGCGGTGCCGCCTTGGGCCAACGGATAAATTCGCGCCAGGCTGCCTTCGATGCGCTCAGTGGAGAGCGCCATTTGCGCGGCGTAGCCGGAGAATTCCTGCCCGAGAGTGAGCGGCGTCGCATCCTGCAAATGGGTGCGCCCGATCTTGATTAAGTCGTCCCACTCGCTGGACTTGTTGTCCAGAGCCGAGTGCAGGCGTTGCAGCGCCGGCATCAATGCGTGTCGCAGTTGTTCGGCGGTGGCGATGTGCATCGCGGTTGGAAAGGTGTCGTTTGAAGACTGGCTCAGATTACAGTGGTCGTTGGGATGCACCGGCGATTTGGCGCCCATCTCGCCGCCGAGCCGTTGAATTGCCAGGTTGGAGATAACTTCATTGGCATTCATGTTCGACTGCGTGCCGGAGCCGGTCTGCCATACCACCAGAGGAAAGTTGTCGTCCAAGGCGCCGTCAATCACGTCTTGCGCCGCATCGGCGATAGCCGACCCGATTTCTTCATCCAACATTCCCTGAGCAATGTTGGTCAGCGCGGCGCAGCGTTTGATGATTCCCAAGGCCCGAATTAACGGTCGCGGCATGCGCTCGTTGCCGATTTTGAAATTGCTCAGAGAGCGCTGGGTTTGCGCGCCCCAATACTTGTCCGCCGGCACCTCAATGGCGCCGAAGGAATCGGTTTCGGTACGAGCGCCACTAAATTTACTTGTCGATTTACTTGCCACTTACTTGCCCAGGTTAGTTAACAGAATTATAAAAGTTTCGGTATGCAACATCAAAATGGCTAATGAGGGAATGATTGAGCGGATTGTTGATTGATTCATAATGGGTATATTTTACTCCAGTATCAGGTCGGCTGCCTTTTCTCCGACCATCATCGTCGGCGCATTGATATTGCCGGAGATTATCGATGGGAAGATGGAAGCGTCCGCCACTCGCAAGCCGCTGACGCCATGCACCTTGAGTTTGGGATCGACCACGTTGGCGTTGGCCTCCGCACCCATTTTGCAGGTGCCGCAGGGATGAAAGACAGTGTCGCATCTGGCGCGAATATCCTCGATCAACGCCCGGTCGCTGGCGACCTCCGCGCCTGGAACCAACTCTTTTTCAATTACCTTTGAGAGCGCATCGGTCGCGGCCAGTTTGCGTATGAACCGCACCCCCTCAAGCATCTCCTTAACATCCGCTTGCGTGGATAAATAATGAGGATGAATTTTTGGCGGCGTCGCGGCTTTAGCGGAATCGATGTGTAAATAACCGCGGCTGCTCGGTCGCAGGGGTTGTATGCCGATCAAGAAACCCGGAAAGGGATCGGGGTTCATCAACGGACGGACGCCCATGGGCGCTTTAAGGTAACTCACCGGCGAGAAGTAGAGTTGCAGATTAGGGCGGCTGAGATTTTCCCGGGTGCGAATAAAGCCGCCCGCCTGGTTAATGCTCAACGACAATGGGCCGTCTCGCAACAACAGATACTTCAATCCAGCAAGCAGTTTTCCAGGCCACGGAGACAACTCGTCATTGAGCGTGGCTACCCGCGAACGGTAAAAGTGGTTGATGCCCAGATGGTCCTGGAGATTTTGTCCAACCATTTTATTGGCGTGAACGACGTCGATGCCCAGTTCCTGCAGCCGCTTTGGATCGCCGACGCCGGACAATTGCAACAGTTGTGGAGAATTTATCGCGCCAGCGCACAGGATGACCTCTCTGCCGGCCCATGCGGTGCGTGTGCGCTTATGGCGCATAAACTCCACCCCTGCCGCTTTAGCATCGCGGAACACAATTTTGGTGGCCAGCGCGCCAGTGATCAGGTCCATATTTCTGCGCTTGAGCGCCGGACGAAGGTAGGCGCGCGCGGCCGACATTCTGCGCGCGCCTCGGGTAGTGAGTTGATAAATGCCCACACCTTCTTGTCGTTCGCCATTGAAATCGGGATTGAACGACTGCCCCAGTTCCTGACCGGCCTTTATAAAATTATCGCACAGCGCATGAACGCGATCCGATACGTCATCGACATGCAACGGACCCTCGGTGCCGTGGAAGTTTGCATCCCCCCGCTGTAAATTTTCATGTTGTAAATTTTCCATTTTTTTGAAATAGGGAAAAACGCCTTGCCAGTTCCACCCGGGATTGCCCTGCTTCGACCAGTCCTCGTAATCCTCCCGCTGCCCGCGAATATAGACCATGGCATTGATGCTGCTGCTGCCGCCCAGCACTTTTCCCCTGGGCCAGTAACTTGCCCGGTGGTTTGTTTGCGCATCCTTTTCGGTGCGGTATTTCCAGTTCACCCGCGCATCAAAGAAGGTGCGGCCGTAGCCGATCGGGGTTTGAATCCAGAACCGTTGGTCGGAACCGCCGGCCTCAAGCACCAACACCTTGTAGCTCCCCGATTCCGATAATCGATTGGCGACCACGCAGCCGGCCGAGCCTGCGCCGATGATAATATAATCATAGGTCACAATTTACTCCGGGTTGGGTTGATGCGGTCAAATAGAGTTTCAGTTCCGAGCAAAAAATGGACGCTTAATCGTGTTCAAAATCGTGTTCAAATCAGGCCTATACGACTGACCCATTATAATCAATATCGGATTTTTAACAATCCAACCCCAAAATACAGTCATCATCCAGATTGACGCGAATGAAAATTGCCCGCATAGAAACCTTTTTCAACGAATTCGTCGGCATGTTGAAAGTCACCACCGACAGCGGCGCTATCGGTTGGGGGCAAGTCGCGCCGTACCATGCCGACATTACGTGCCTGGTCGTTCATCGCCAGATCGCGCCCCATGCGCTAGGCCATGATTTGGGCCAGGACGCCATGAACATTGGCGCGTTGGTTGCCCGCATACCTGAACTTGAGCACAAATTTCCGGGCTCCTATCTGTGCCGAGCCCTGGCTGGTTTGGACACTGCGCTGTGGGATTTACGCGGGCGGTTGCAGGAAAAACCGGTATGCACATTGATCGGCGGCGAACCCGGCCGCCTGCGCGCCTATGCCTCATCGATGCAACGAAATATCACGGCTGAGCAGGAAGCGGCGCGACTGTCGCGGCTTCGAGACGAAAAAGGATTCGATGCATTCAAGTTTCGCATTGCCGCGGAATGTGGTCACGACCTTGATCAATGGCCAGGCAGAACAGAAAATATTGTTAAGTGGATGCGCGCCGCCATGGACGACATGGATGACGATGTCGCATTATTGGTCGACGCTAATTCCGGTTACTCGCCCGGCAAAGCCATCGAGGTCGGAAAATTTCTTGAGGATCAGGGCGTCTGCCATTTTGAAGAACCCTGCCCCTATTGGCAGCTTGAACAAACCAAAGCCGTCACCGATGCGCTCGCCATTGATGTAACGGGGGGTGAGCAGGACTGCGAACTGCCAACTTGGAAAAGAATCATTGATGACGGTGTGGTTAATATCATCCAACCCGATGTTTGTTATATCGGTGGATTAACCCGCGCATTGCAAGTTGCTGAAATGGCTGCCGAACGCGGACTGCCGTGCACGCCGCATTGCGCCAATCTATCGATGGTAACGCTGTTCACCATGCACTTTTTGCGCGCCATTCCCAATGCCGGCAAATATCTCGAGTTTTCCATCGAAGGCGAGGACTACTACCCCTGGCAGCAGGGATTATATGTTGAAGACCCATACACCATCGTCGATGGTTTTGCGACGGTGACCGACCAGCCGGGCTGGGGTGTAGAGATCAACCCGGACTGGCTGGATAAAGCGAGCTATCGGACAAGCCAGCTTGAGTAGGCGATAAGCAGGAGATGATGGGTGGGTGACGTTCTTGCGCAGTAATGACGACGGAGGAGGGTTCCCCACCATGCCCGCCGCCACCCGCCCGTCATTATCGGGCTTGACCCGATAATCCAGTCAAACACCCGCGGCGCCAGCCGCAACATTATAAAAAGCGGTGACGACTAGCCATTGAATTGGTGGGCGCAACCACTCTGCACCTTGCGGTTTTGGCCGCTTTTTGCTCCCGGCAATATTGCCACGGATGGCAGGGAGACGCCGGTTTGGCGGGGACGCTTTCGCATTATCCCGGCCGCTACCAGCCGCGCGGGATTGCACACGGCATCAGGCTGGTTTCGTCTTTGATTTCACCGTCTATTTCACTTTCAATTTCGCGGCCGGCTTCGCCGATTTCGGCGGATTGTGCTGAGCCGAGTGTAAGCCGGCATAAACGCCCACTTGTTTGAGCAGTTGTGCGTGGCTGCCGCGCTGAACAATTTTGCCCTGCTCAAGCACCAGAATTAGATTGGCGTTTTCGATGGTGGACAGCCGGTGGGCGATAATCAGGGAGGTGCGGTTTTTCAGCAGACGGCCGATGGCCGCCTGGATGTGCTGTTCGGAATGCGTATCCAGCGACGAGGTGGCTTCGTCCATGATCAACAACGGCGAGTCTTTGTACAATGCCCTGGCGATGGCGATGCGTTGCCGCTGACCGCCGGACAGCCGCACGCCCTGCTCGCCCACCAGCGTATCCAGCCCGGCCGCCATCGGCTCGACGAACTCCATCACGTTGGCGGCGATGGCGGCTTTGCGTAGCCTTTGTTGGTCGATTTCGCCTTTTTCACCATAAGCGATGTTGTTGCCGATGGTGTCATCAAACAGCATGATTTCCTGGGTAACGATGGCGGTGTTGGCGCGCAGGGATTTCAGCGTGACCGAGTCCAGCGGTTTTCCGTCCAGGCTAATCTGCCCATGGGTAGGGGAATAGAAGCGCAACAACAGCGAGGCGATGGTGGATTTGCCGCTGCCGGAAACCCCCACCAGCGCGACCGTTGTGCCGGCCTTGATGTCGATGGAGATATCATCGAGTATCGGCACCTCGTTGTTGCGGTAGCCAAACGAGACATTGCTGAAGCGCACCGCGCCGACCACGTTGTCAAGCTCGATGGCGCCGTTATCGCGCTCCTGCTCCAGATCGGTGGTGCGGAATATCGACTGCGCGCCGGCCAGCCCGGCCTGAATGACCAGATTGATTTTGGACAAACTGCGGATCGGCTTGGTCAGCATGACCATCGATGCCAGATAAGAGGAAAACACCCCGGGCGTGATGTCCTGATGCAACGCCACCCAAATCACGCCGGCCACCCCGGCGCCGGACAGAAACACCGTCAATGGCACGCTCACGGATTCAATCGCGGTTCGTTTCATCGCTTGTTGCCGGTTGTGGTTGTTGGCTTGCAGAAAAATTCGTCGTTGGTAATCGTAAGCACCGAATATTTTGACCACGCGATGGCCCTGCAGAGCTTCATGGGCAATGCGCGTGATCGCGCCGACGCTTTCCTGTATTCTTGAGCTGATGGCGCGGAAGCGCTTGCTGGAAATCTTGAAAATCAAAAACGCCAGTGGAATGATGATGCAAAACAGCAGCGACAGCTGCCAGCTCATATAGAACATCCACATCAACAGGAAGGCCGCCTTGAAGGTGTCGCGAAACAACACCCGAAAGGCGGTGCTGCTCGCGCTGGCGACCTGTTCGACATCGTATATCAGGCGCGCGGTTAAGACGCTACTTGAATTTTCGTCGTAAAAATGCGTCGGCGCGTGCAGCAAACGCTCGAACATCAACTGCCGCAAGTCCTGAATTACCCGGCGCGACACCCAACTCATGCAGTAGCTGTCGATGAAGTTGCCGAGCGCCCGAAGCAGCGCCAACCCCAGCAAAAATATCGGCACCCACTGGATAAACGCCAGGTCCCGGCTGACAAACCCCCGGTCGATGATCGGCTTGAGCATGGCCACGATGGCGGCATCGCCAGACGCGACCAGCAACATGCCTACCAGCGCAAACATGAACACCCATTTATACGGTAGCACATGAGCGAGAAGCCGGCGGTAGAGGCGGATGCCGGAGGCGGTGAGGGGGGGGCTGATCACGGAGTGGAATTTTGGTCGTTAGGCGCGGCATTTTACCCCATTCTCCGCCCGCCGGGGGCAAGTGCGCGAGGCATCGCATAGGTGGTAGACTTGGGACATGGAAAAACTTGTCCGGAGCCAGTTTGAACAGTTGATCAAAGGCGCGCGGGTTTTAGCAAGTGGCAGCCGCGGTCCGCGGGTCTATCTCACCGCGGATAGCAAAGTGGTCAAGTTATTCCGGCAAAAGGGGTTGCTGACTTCAAACCGGCTGTGGCCGTACGCGCTTCGATTCAGGCGCAATGCCGAGCGGCTCAAGGCGCTGGGGTTCCATTCGGTCACGGTGGAGACGGTAGCCCAATGCCGCGACCTGAACCTGCATCTGGCAGTCTATCCGTGGTTGCCCGGGCGGAGCATTCGCGAACTGGCTGTCCCCCCCCCCCCCCCCCCCCCCCCCCCCGCACCGACCAGCAACAACGGGCGTTGCAGCGGTTGCCCGCTTACCTGTGCGCCTTGCACCACAAGGGCGTGTACTGCAAGGCGCTGCACCTCGGCCAAATTCTGGTGCAGGCAGACGGTTCATTCGCCCTGATTGATATTCATTCGAGCAAATTCCGCGCCAGACCGATTTCGGTGAACCATCGAATCAGCCACTTCTTTAACACCCTGAGATATGCCGAGGATCGTGCCTCGTTGACTCGCTACGGCCTGGCGCGGTTTTTTGGCGACTACTTGCAGGGTTGCCAACTCGGCGAAAAGCACCAGGCAAAATTGCTAAGCAAACTCAGAAACTCAAGTTCGTTTCCCGAATTGGAACAGGCTCTTGGCGATTTATGAGCGCTGCAAAAATGCAAGTGGACTGCATTGTTAATCTACCCGCGAAGTTTTTTGAATACGCAAATCCCCGCCTGTTTGTGGTTTGTGTCCCATAAACGCCGTGGCTTTAATGGCGACAGCAACCGAGCGGGCGAGATTCTTTTTATTGATGCAAACGAATTAGTGCATTTAATCAATCGTCGCACACGCGAGTTCTCGGATGAAGATAGAAGCGTGAAAAGGCTGAGATTGGGAGGGTAAAGCAAATACCATAATCCTTGTTTTACTTTGTGGCATTAAAGTAAAATAGTGAAAACCTTATTTTACTTTGCTGAACGAAAAAAGAAAGACATAGTTATGAATATTCAAGATTTTAAAGCAGGCACTTATAAAAAAGGCAATCGCTACAGTTACTTCTTGCCCGAAAAGATCAATCATTCATTTTTCTGGAATGACGGCAGGATTGACGAATTGCTGGAACAAGCCGCTCTAAAATTAGGCGAGTTGAACGCCTTTTCCCGTTTCGTGCCCGACTCGGAGATGTTCATCCGAATGCACGTTTTCAAGGAAGCTGTCGTCTCCAGCAGAATTGAAGGCACCCGCACTGATATAGAAGAAGCGTTGCAGGATGAAAATGAGATTATGCCCGAACGACGCAACGACTGGCAAGAGGTCAACAACTATGCCGACGCGATGAAGCAGGCCATTGCGGAACTTGAAACGTTGCCGCTATCGCAACGGCTGATTAAAAATACGCACAAGACACTGCTCGCAAGCGGTCGCGGCAAGCACAAAACGCCTGGGGAGTTTCGGCGTTCGCAAAACTGGATCGGTGGCGCCAGCCTGCAAGATGCCGTGTTTATTCCGCCCGCGCATGGCGAGTTGCCGGATTTGTTGTTTGACTTTGAGCAGTTTTTGAACAACACGGAAATAAACATTCCCAAACTGATAAAAATCGCCATCGCCCATTACCAATTTGAGACCATTCATCCCTTCCTTGATGGCAACGGCAGAATAGGACGCTTGCTGATAACCCTGGACTTGGTGTCAAACAAAGTGCTAAGCGAACCGCTGTTATATCTTTCCAGTTTTTTCGAGAAACACAAAACCGCCTATTACGATGGACTCACTTTTGTGCGCACCAAAAATGATTTAGCACAATGGATAAAATTTTTCCTCACCGGTATCGTGCAAACGGCGGACCAGTCTGTCGCCACGCTGGATAAAATAATCAATCTGAAAGCCAGCATTGAAAACCAGCACATCATCACTATGGGCAAACGCTCAAAAAATGGCATGCTTGTTTTCCATAAACTGTTTGAAAATCCGATCATTACCGCCAAGGATGTGCAAACACACATCGGTCTGTCTGCCAAAGCCGCTAATGATCTGATACAGATATTTGTTGATAAACAGATTCTGCAAGAAATAACCGGCAGCCGCCGCAATCGGATATTCATGTTTAAAACCTATCTGCAATGTTTTGAGGAGTGAATGATGAAAGTAAAAGAATTAATCAAACTGTTGGAAAACCACGAATCCGACAAACAAGTCGTTATCAGAGGATACGAGGATGGCTATAACGATATTCTTAAAATTAGAAATTTGAGAATCATCCCACATCGAGACCAAAAAGAATCGCATAACGGGGAATACGATGAGGCATATAAAAAAGAAGCCATAAAAGTTTCAACGCCCGCGATTGAACTTTGGGGAGACAATACAAAGGCTGAATGGATGTGAGCGCAGTTGGTTTTGATAAACCTGATAAAGGTAGTGATGAAAGCTAAGATGGAAGGTTGGTGGGAGGTGAAGTTGGGGGATTTTGTTGATATTCATAACCAAACAAGAATCCCTTTGAGCAAAATGGAACGCTCAAAAAAACAAGGAAAGCCCAAGAAAATGTAAAAGTTCTTATAAGTATTGTGACGGACATTGCTATAAAAAATCCGAGAACTTATCCAATTTCAATAGCTATTATCAGTAATTTTATAAATTTTATGTCTAAGAAAGAAAAAGAATCCATAATCAAAAAAATAGAAAGAAAGTTCAAAAAAATCCCAAACACTGGTCATCTCGAGACATGGCTACAAAGGCTAACCTTAGGAATTGTTAGTAATATTGCCTATGATGAGAAACTATGTAGAAAAGTTAAAGATGATAAAATTGAATTGTGGTGTTCAGATTGGCTTGAGAAAAATATAAGAAAATCTATTAATGAAACAGAAATAGTTAATCAGAAAAAAATGAAAACATTGGATACTATTATTAGTACAGAGGAAGTAGCATTATTTAAAAAAGATTATTAAACTAACTATGAGTAAACTTTTTGAATCCGGCCTCGAAAACTTCACATTAGAACTGCTTCAAAAGCAGGGCTACGCCTATCTTCCCCGAAAGTCCAGGAAACCGAAAGACAAAGCCTTTCTGATGTTGTTTTGAATGGTCGGCTTAAAACCGCTGAAATCAACCCAATCACCAGATTTCAGGAAACCTTTGTGAATATGACCACTTTATAACATAAATTCACAAGTTATTGACATTTTCTGGTGAATTCATATACTCCCCGGCATGACCATCGCTGCACCCACCAGAATCAGGATTAAATCCTTACACCAACAATACGCCTCCCTTAAATCGGGCAAGGAATCCCTTTTAAATTTAATTGATGAGGCCGAAGTAGCGGAAAATGTTTACAACTCCAACGCCATAGAAAACTCCACCTTAAGCCTCAGCGAGACCGAGAAAATTTTGTTGGAAATGGAATTGTCGCGTAATGTTTCGGTGCGCGAAGTGTTTGAGGCGAAAAATTTGGCGCGAGTCATGGTGTATAAACGCAACAAAGTTAAAACCGAGCCGCTCACCGCGGACTTCATAAAACTTTTGCACAACATGTTGCTAGGCGGTATTGACGACTCTATCGCTGGGCGTTTTCGGCAAAACAATGAGTATGTGCGAGTGGGCGCGCACATCGCACCGCCTCCAGAACATGTTGAACCCATGATCAATAAAATTTTATGGTTCAAGATACTTTAAGGTATAGTGAAATGCTCATAACTAATTGTTCTATAAATGAAAAACAAGCATGTCATTCGTTGCCGAATTTCGGAGAAGAAATTCAGGGCGATTCCACGGCTGTTTCGCCTTGATATCGAGGCTTGCAAAGTCACACAAATCACCGGCATCTCTGGCCCGGCGACCAGCCGATTGTATATTCAAATCAGACAACGCATCGCCGGGCAATGCGAGCGTATGTGTTCACTAATTCATTGCCCGTTTTGCTCCTTTCCAGCGGTGTTTTAGCGCCGCCCTCTCGGTCGTCATTCTCGCCGAAGGCGGGAATCCAGTTAAATATCTGTCACGCGTAGCGTGACTCTTTTTGGCATCCGGCTTTGCCAGACACAAACCGGCGGCTTCGCCGCGTCTGGATTGCCCGGCCAATAATAATATGGGCCGGGCAATGACGACCCTTATTTGTCATTCTCGCCGGCAGGCGCAAAAAACCGCCCTCCCTGCCGTCATTCTCGCCGAAGGCGGGAATCCAGTTAAATATCTGTCACGCGTAGCGTGACTCTTTATTGGCATCCGGCTTTGCCAGACACAAACCGGCGGCTTCGCCGCTCTGGATTGCCCGGCCAATAATAATATGGGCCGGGCAATGACGACCCTTATTTGTCATTCTCGCCGCAGGCGGGAATCCAGTTAAAATATGTCGTCCGGCGTAGCCGGACTCCTTTGAAAGAGTGTGAGTCTCGCTTCAATATGCGCCACGAAAATAGGTGTCAATATCTGCTAAAATCTATCCGAAATCGACCGCTTAAAGTATCTTGAACCAATTTTATTGACCGACTCAAACGATTTGGATAGTTATTTTTTGGACAAGGTCGCCAAGTTTCATTTGGATTTTGAAACTATTCATCCATTTTGTGACGGCAACGGACGCATGGGGCGCGTGCTTATGAACTTTCAGTTGTTGGCGTTAGGCTTGCCGCGCGTAATCATTCGCAACAAAGAAAAAAAACCTACTATCAGGCTTTTAATGATTACAACAATAAACAACAAACAAAACCGATGGGAAAAATTGTGGCGTTGGCTTTGCTGGAATCATTGAATAAACGAATCACTTACTTAAAAGGGGAGCGCATTGTTCGTTTGTCGGATTATATTAAGCAACATAAACTTTCCGCTCCAAAATTAACCAACGCAGCAAAACGCCAAGCCATACCGGCTTTCCGAGAAAAAGAAATATGGAAAATTAGCCAAACCTACAAACCCGAAAAATAAAACTCAATGTTTAACTCTACGAGTCCGGCCTTGAAAACTTCACCCTCCCAAATGACAGGATAATTTTGTCGGCATAGTTCATTGAAAAACCGGCGACCGAATTAAATCGCTCGGCGACTGCTTCATTGGCCGGTATCGTCCGGGCTCATGCTTGGCAGCCGCGGTTGCGCTCGTCCGATTTTGATGGTTTCGCGGTAGATGATGTAAAGCCCGCTGGCGACCACGATGCCGACGCCGACCATGGTTGGCGTGTCCGGCAATTCGCGCCACAGTAAAAACCCCAGCAACGTCGCCCAGATCAGTGCGGAATATTCGAACGGCGAGACCACCGCTGCGGGCGCCAGACGGAAGGCGTGGGTCAGGCAGATCACGCCGATGCTGCCGAACAGGCCGGCCAGCGCGAATAGTCCGAGATCGCCCAGGCTCGGCGACACCCAGAAGAATGGCGCGATGATAATGCCGGTTAGCGTCATGCCGAGTTGCGGGTAGAGCATCAACGCCACAGTGCTTTCGGTGGACTTCAAAGCGCGCGTGGTGATCATCAACAGCGCGTAAACTGCGGCGCTGCCGAGTGCCACCAGCGCGGCCCATTGGAACACGCCTGCGCCGGGGCGCAGCATGATCAGAACGCCACAAAACCCGGCGCCGATGGCGGCCCAGCGGCGCAAGCCAACGGCCTCTTTCAATAATGGCACCGAAAGCAGGGTGATGAAGATTGGCGCGGCGAAGGTGATCGCCACCACGTCCGCCAGTTTCATCTGCGAGAGCGCCCAGAAAAAGCTGAAACTGAGCGCCAGCACCAGAATATATCGTCCGATATGCGCCAGCGGACGACTGGTTTTGAGCGCGCCTAGTCCGCCCTCGAAATGCGCCAGCAGACACAGCAACGGCAGCCCGAACCAGCTGCGCAGCGCGACCACCTGCGGCACCGGGAAATCGGCGGTCAGCCACTTGATGGTCGCGTCCATCACCGAGAAGGCGGCGATGCCGACGAGCATCAAGACGATGCCCAACATGGGCCGGTCGGCGCCGTCGAATCGATCGGTCACGGGCGAACCCTCGCGCATGGACAATGGCCCAGAGGCGCGCGGCAAGTCTGGCCAATATTAAGCCTGGTAATTTTTCCCGAATCAGTAATCATAGTGAATCATAATGCCACGAAATTGTGCTGTGCCGTTGCCGAAACACGATAAAAATAATGCCCCTGAATAATGCCCTGAATAATGATGCAACCGAACGATGCAATGCAAATTTAACGCCCGAGCGAACCCCCCCGTCATTCCGCCCGGCCGTCATTCCTGCGCAAGCCAGTGAAGCATTCGTCCCCGCTTCCGCGAAGGCAGCTCCCGTTTTCACGAGGGTAGGCTCTGTGCAACGGGACACGACCGCTAGGGAAGGCGGAAGTGCAAATAATGCAGGAGCAATTATTTGCCGACCGCTAGGGAAGGCGGAAGTGCAAATAATGCAGGAGCAATTATTTGCCGACCGCTAGGGAAGGCGGAAGTGCAGATTTGCCGGGAGCAAAAATCTGCCAAAACCATAATCCCAGAGCGAGCGCCAACCTCGCCGCCGGGTAATGTCAGCGGCTTGCACCGCTGGGTTTTTTCACTGGATTATCGGGTCAAGCCCGATAATGACGGGACACTAAAAGTTCGTCATTCCAGCCCCGGCCCGTCATTCCAACGAAAGTTGGAATCCAATCAACCATTGTCCCGCCCCGCGGGACACGACCGCTAGGGAAGGCGGAAGTGCAAATAATGCAGGAGCAATTATTTGCCGACCGCTAGGGAAGGCGGAAGTGCAAATAATGCAGGAGCAATTATTTGCCGACCGCTAGGGAAGGCGGAAGTGTCGACACCGTATGGAACGAGTATCGACCATGCCATCCGTGGCAATATTGCCGGGAGCAAAAATCTGCCAAAACCATAATCCCAAGGCATGCGCCAACCTCGCCGCCGCGACAGCGCACTGAAACGCCAGCGATATCACTCTGTGAAGCCAAGGTTGTTTACTCATTCAATCATAAATGCAGTCAACCAAGCGAATCATGGAGGTCGTTAATCTGGCGCCAGGTCCGATCTGGAATTTCAATGCGCGCCGCTTTTTGGCGGCGATGGTCGCGTTCTCTCTCGCCCGGTATTTCCACCGCCGTGTTTTTTTCCATCGCCGGAGAAGCGCGCAAGTCGGCTAAAATTTCTTCCGCCACCGCCTGAAATATATGTGGCGCGCGGTAACGATGTGTATCCAGTGTTATCATTAATGCGTTGGCCTCGCCCGCAACCGGCCCCAACATCGCCTCGCAGATCATTTCCGCCATCACCGCCAACCCATAACCCATTGGCCCGCCCTTCGGCAGAATGGCGCCGCCATTAAAATAATCCTGCGGGTCGCGCGATGGCTTGCCCTGCGCGTCAATAATGGACCCGCTCGGCAACAACGCGCCGGCCGAGCGCGCGGCATAAATCCAGCCGCCCGCAATCATGGCCGTGGCAAAATCCAACACCACCGGGCCGCGGTCGCCGCCGGGAATGGCGATGCTCCATGGATTAGTCGGCAGCATCGCCTTGCGTCCGCCATACGGCGCAACCTGATGCCACCGCTGACGACCGCCGCCGCCAACGACAATCATCAGGTAGCCGGCCTCAGCCGCAAGCTCAGTGAATGCGCCCAGTCGGCCCGTGTGCCCGACATTGCGAATCGGCAGCGCGTAAATTCCTTTTTCGGCAACGATGGATATACTGTGCTCGACGGCTTTTAGCATGGTCGGGATTCCAATACCGCCGCCGCCGTCAATTTCAGTGAAGGTGTCATGTTCAATAATCTTCGCCGTCCCGTCTATCCGCATGTGGTCGCTTTGAAACTGCTCGACATACTGAAGCACCCGCATGACGCCGTGGGATTCCACGCCCGCCAAATTAGCATCAACCAAATGCGCCGACACGATGTCCGCAACATGATGGTCGCAGCCAGCTTTGAGTAAAATATCGCGCACCACCGCGGTTGCCTCGGCGCAAGCGATCTCGATTCGGGGACCAGACAAAGTGAGTTTGGAGGTCATTAAATCAGGTCTTTATTGCGCTACCGAGAACGCAAACATGGTTCGGCATGATCATGATTCGCCATGATTGGCTAAGGGCGACTCGCAAGCAGCGCCCGGTCATATTTTTTGCGTTCATCATTTAATGGCTATTGTATAACCATATCTTTTAATGTGCAGGCACCGCAACCCAATCTATGAAACTAACCATGGTTTTGATCAACTATTTTTACCGCCAACTGGTCGCGTCCAACGCAAAAGGCGATGTTAGACTCATCGCCGCCACAGAAAGATCGTGTATAGTCGCCGATAAATATGAATACGATTATCCAGAAATACAACATCACCAACATCTGGCATTTCACTGACGGGGCAAACCTTGATTCGATTCAGGAACATGGGTTGCTTGCTTTTGCGGAAGCGCAAAGGCGCGGCATCGAGATTCCCGCGCCGGGCGGAAATGAATTGAGCCATGGTTTAGACAAAATAAAAGAGTTGGATGAGTATGTTCATTTGACCTTTGTGGATAACCACCCGATGCTTTTTTTGGCCAAAAAGGAAAGGATTCCAGACCCTGTATGGATTGAAATCGATTCGTCCATCATGCTCGATGAGGGAGTGCGATTCAGTTCCGATGTCGCCAACAAAACCGAAGTGGCCATCCTCAATGCCGAAGAAGCAAAGAAACAAATCGACTTTGAGGTTCTATTTACTCGCACAGATTGGAAAAATCCAAACATACAAGCAAGGCTGAAAAAAGCGCGCAAGTCCGAAATACTTATCCCTCGCCGCGTCTCGGTCGAAAAAATATTAAGTTGGAAGAATGGCTAAGCGCCCAGTATTTATTCCCATTGGCAAGCCATGCCATCTTGTTGAAGAAGTTCTCGTGGAGTTTGAATGGCATCATGGATTCGCTCCGTATCAGAAGAAAAAGAATGTAGCGGCGTTGCATGAATCCGCTGACAAGGAAGGGCTATCGCCTTTGTTGGAAGTATCAACAAAGTCTGACAAGCGGTTAGGGCAAAGATTAAGCGCGTTTAGTCTGAAAATTAAGACGGACATCGGAGAAATCAGCCTTGAAGCCGCGTATCAAGGGAGCAAGGTATTTGAAAAAGGCGGTCCCTACACGGATATTTACAGGAAAGATAGCAAGAGCGCCAAACAAGATCCAAGGATAAAAAAGTCAGGCTCATTGGCGGGTTTTGATTACTTCGGGCAGGCGTGGCCGTTAGTGCCCAAAACCGCCTTCTATGATTGGTTGTATCTTTCTGCGCTCAGTGCACATCAAGAGTTTCTAAAGCGGCTATACGCCTACAAGGGCTTCACTGATATTGAGTTTAATCCGCAAAAATCCATCAACTGCCAAGCTCATACTTGCGCATTATTGGTCTCCTTGTTGAAACTAAATTTGTTGGATGAGGCGCTAAAATCTCAACATGATTTCATACACATGATTTCGTCTGATTCCGTCACGAAGAATCATTCCGCAGAACTTCGTCAGCAAGCGTTGGCGATATGAATGGGGCGTATAACTCGTCGTTTCCCTGACCACAACGCATACTAACTTATCATCGCAACCATGGGAGCAACACCGGCCGTCAGCGTAATTCTGGCGGCGTTCAATCCAACGCCCGCGAAAAAATAATCGAGGAACTACGATGAAATTGCCTAACTGTAAATTTAATATTGATAGTGAAAAGTGTAGGGTGGTTTTGCTATTTATTGCAGGGTTTGTTGGACTTGTGTTGGGATTGCTTTATCATAAGTGGAATGGCTTTTTTGGTTGCCTTTTCGGAAGCAAAGCATCTGAATATCTTCAGATTATTGTTGTTAGTCTTTTTGTATTTCTATGTCTCTGGTGGTTTCGCACCCGCGATGTCCGTGAACAAATATCTAAAACAGAAATGCAAATTCAACACAATAATTTATCCAGTGGACTTGATAATTTATCAAATAAAGACTCTCTCAAAATAGATATAGGCGTTGCGCAATTACTGGAATTATCTAAACTAAATTCAAATCACGATGCAACAATTCGCATTGCATTTATTCGACGATTGAAAAAATGCCCGCTAACAAAAGACGATATTTATCGTAATGCCGAAAGACTCGTCTATGCACAACACATACTAAAATGGTTTGTAGATAAAGATAAAAACGGAGAGGCAGATGTCATGTATTGCAAATTTGATTGCCAAGATTTTACAAAAGAAGGTGTTTTTTATGAGTTTTTCAAAAAATATAAGAATATGATTGGATATGAAAACAGGCCAGCACAAATCACTTGGACAGTTGTGAATATCAAAATCCCTCCACGTGATGCATCTTCTGTTATGAATGACATTGGCGGTGACGATACTATACAGACCGAATTCACACGTTATATTATAGCCAACATGCAAAACGACAATAACAACGATAACGTAAAAAATAAGCGATGACTCTCCCCATCATCCAGTCGCTTTGGATTGGCGATGAGTGCTCGCAGATGGAACGCCTTTGCGTTCAGTCCTATCTCGACCACGGGCATGAGTTTCATCTCTACACCTACGCCGACATCGGCGGCATTCCCGACGGCGCGGTGGTGAAGGACGGCAACGAGGTTTTGCCGCGTCGCGAAATCTTTCGCTCTCACAATGGACGGCTCGGCCCGTTTAGCGATTGGTTCCGCTACGAGTTGCTCGCCGCGTGCGCGTGGTGGAAAATCCCGCCAATCTTGGTTTGGCGAAATCCCTGAACATCGGTATCGCCGAAGCCGCCGCCGTCATCACGTATAATCCGCCATCCGCTCATCGCATACCGACTATCCGCCACCATGAAAACAACACCGGAAATCAGCGTTGTCGAATGAATACATGCGTTAGCAAAATGAATGACGACAACCATAAACACAGCGCGTCTCCAAAAGGAGAAGTGGAGTATTCCGCTAAAGATTATAACGACAATCGTTTTAACACATCCAACCGAATGAGGCGACTTAATAAAGTTGAAACTTGTTTTGTTTCAGAAACGTTAAAGAGTGTTCCGAACGAAAAGAAACTCCATGTTGACATACCTTGTGGCACTGGAAGATTGAGCAATACGCTTTCAGAATTTGGGCGGCGTAATTACTTGGGAATTGATGTTTCAGAAAAAATGTTGCACGAAGCACGAAGCGCACACCCAAAATTAAAATATTTATTAGGGGATGTATTGGATATGCCCGTTGATGATGATGCCGCGAATATAGTGCTTTGCATGAGGTTGTTGCACCATTTTGATTCACCCGAAGAGCGCATAAAAATTTTGCGGGAACTTGCGCGAGTCAGCTCAAAATGGGTGGCGGTCAGTTTTTATCGGAATGAGTGCCTGCGTAATATCAGCAAGCGGCTCAGGGGCAAATCTGTGAGTGGATGCCCTATCGCAGTTAAAACCTTTGTCGCTGAGGCGACCGAGGCAGGTCTTGCTAAGAGAAAGATTGTTTATAGTTGGTTTGCCGGCGGGGCGCAAACGATGGCTTTGTTGGAAAAAATAACTTAACTTGAATCTGAAATCAATGCGTCACATTGACATGCGTTCTTTAATAGAAACTCTGTTATTGAGAAATTTATCAAAAGTAGTCGCCGTTTCACATTGTTTTGCATCATCGTTTTCAAATATGCTCTTAAACCACTCATAAGCCACACTTCGCGTGATACATTTATTGGCAACAAGATCTCTGCATAAATGCCCTGCCTGCGCCGCCATTATTTGGTAACTTCCAACATCGTGAAAAGTGCAGTACTGAAAATCAATAACATGCGGCGAGTCCTTTTCATTATCCCGAAATATAATGCCATCTCCCTTAAGATCAATATGATTGCATCCAGCAAGGTAAAATGATTTCAACACCCCGGTTATTTTTTGCAGTATCAACATCTTTTCAATATCTGAATGCGTATCTATTAGCAAGTTGTGTAGAGAGACCCCCAAAATATCTTCCATACAAACAGCATTATAACGAGTAAGCCCAATGCTTTTTTTAAAGCAATAAGCAAAAACCTTTGGTACTTTTAACCCTCTTCCACTTGCCATCAGTAGGTTTAAAGCCTCGTTATAAGCATATTTCTTATGTTTAAGCCTATGCCTGAATTTAGTAAGCGGAAATGATTTTACAATCAATGAGCCATAGCCCTTGACCTGTATTCTGAAAACCAATCTTCGCGTAGCTTTTTTTAGAATATCTGCAACAGGTATTTCATTATCGCTTTCTATCTTTTTTGATATTTCCGACATTAATTCACTAATACCATCATCGCGTGATAATAAAACGACACCACTCGCGGCATCGACGCTCTTCTTTGTTAGTATTGAGGATAGTTGTATCATGGCGGAAGACTAAAATTAGAAGCAGGCAGACGTTAGTTTAGCCAATCGAGAACATCGCGCTTGAAGTCGATGGCTTGCAAATTGCTTGCCAAACGAATCAACCGCATTTGCCCCTGCGGACGATGCCGACCAGTCAGTTTATATTTCAAATTCCGAATCGTCTTGCTGGCATACAAAGCGCATTTCAATCGGCTTGATAAACTCATTTTATTTATTAGTCTTTTTCGGTAGCGATCCGAACAAAACTCTTCAAACGAAATAAACTCGGCTTCGTCCATATATTTTTTCAAATATCTGGACTTCGCTTGGTCGCCAAGATTCATATAGCCAACATTCTTATTCTTAAGATGTTTCAGATGAAAATACACAATTCCCATATATTATTTTTCCAGCGTCTTATCTTCAATTTCAAGAACTTCAAAATCTTTCTTTTGCCTGAACATGATTGTTTCGCTTACTGTAAAATATAAAATATCGCCGACTCCAGAAAACGGTTCATGCCCGCAAACCCCGATGTTGGAATTGTGGTCACGCATGAGATTGATGCCTGAAACCATGTAGATTTTTTTCTTGCCGACAGCAATATCTTTGCGAATTTCATCTATAACTGGAATAAGATTTTGCGGAATGGCGAGATGGTCGGCGTCCAACTTGGTCGCGGTGTTGTAGGTGGTTTTGGATAAGGCGTAGTTATAATAATTCGCCGTGCTATGCACCGAGTCGGTCGGCGTTTGTGTGTGTTTCTTTGTTAACACCGGAACCACTTTTGGCAAGTAATAAAAAACTTTTATTTTTGTCGGATATTTCTCGGCGAGGTCGCGCAAAATTTGCGGTGTGCGGTCGGTGCAGTCGTTATAGACCGCGATGATTTCATCGTAGAACGGCAGATGTGATTCAATCGCTAGGCGAACGAACTGCTGTTCGTTTTTGATTCGCATAAACGCGCTGATGCCCGGCGGTCGCGGCGCGGAGAGCAAGGCGGGATTAAACTTGAACTGGTCAAAATTTTCCATAGAGAAACATCAAACGTTTAAGACATAAAAGAGAGCGGAATATACAAAATTATCAAAACAAAATAAAGAAAATTATTTTACAGGCGCGCGGAAAATATCCGCCAGCGGATTATGGTTATTAGAATATCAAACAACCATTTTAGTCGTGGGACAACCATGAACAACCAAGCCGATAACTTCGACCAATTCAAGTTTGACCGCGCCTCGCTATTTGATTTTTCAATCTTTTTGTTGATATAATCCTTTCTCACACCGCGAGGTGCATTGCGAGGTGCATTTTTAATTTTTCAACACACTGACGGAGGTGTGATATGACTATCGTAAATAATGGCGGGACAATAAATAAGGTTAGTGGTCTGAGTATAGAAGAGGAGCAACGCGCCAAAGATTTTCTGCAAGGGTTGGTCTATTGCTGGTGTAAAAACAAGTCTGGCAAAAAATTTGCCGCCCGCGACCTTGTAGGCGCTGAAAATACTGATTGGAATGGCACTCCATTGCAGCGGTTGTATTACAAGCATACAAAAGCTGGTGCAAGCGAAGATGAAGCGTATGGCAAAGCGGCAATAGATGTGGGTTGGCTTTTGAAGCGCGTAATTGAAGATGACAGAAGAAAATTTAAATTGATAGATGGTCCAATGGTCAATCACTACCAATGGGATGGCGAACTTGGCGAGGGCGAGGACTAACCCAAAAATCCCCGATTTCGATAGAGGGTTTTGTGCAAATTTACGGCGAACTCCTGAACCCGAAACACGATAGAGGAGATGCGCCTTGAAAGAAACCTTGACCACGACCACCGCCGTCATTCCAACGAAAGTTGGAATCCAGTCGAACATCCGTCCCGCGTAGCGGGACACAACCGCCATCGTATGTGGTGCGGCTATCGCCGCGCATGTCTTACTGGATTATCGGGTCAAGCCCGATAATGACGGGCCGAGGGGAATGACGGGCCGGGGGTAATGACGGGCCGGGGGTAATGACGGGCCGGGGGTAATGACGGGCCGGGGGTAATGACGGGCCGGGGGTAATGACGATGACACGAACGCCATGAACAACCAAGCCGACAACTTCGACCAGTTCAAGTTTGACCGCGCCTCGCTTTCCGCGCCGCGACCGCCGGGCATCAGCGCGTATCTGCGCGTCAAGAACGGCGAGCAGTTTTTACGCTTGGCGATTGAATCGCATCTGCCGTTCTACGATGAAATCATCGCGGTCTATAACGACTGCACCGACCGCACACCGCAAATTTTGCGCGACCTCGCCGAGAAATATCCGACAAAAATAAAAGTGTATCATTACTTGCCGAAAGTGCATCCGGTTCGTAGCGTCGAGCACGCGCAAACGCCCGATGATTCGGTGCATGGCTTGGCCAATTATTATAACTACGCCTTATCCAAAACCACATTCAACACCGCGACCAAGTTGGACGACGACCATTTCGCCATTGCGAGCAAAATCGCGCCGCTGATTAAAACCATTCGCGCCGACATCGCGGCCAGCAAACAAAAAATCTATATGTTTTCCGGCATCAATCTTTTTCGCGATAAAGATTCCAACATCGGGGTTGTGGAAAAGAATCCGTTTTCCGGAAACCGCGACATCAACTATCATCCGGTCAATGCCCAGACGATTTACCACAATTCCACTGGGGCGGAATCGTTCAACAAAAAATATCGCCGAACATTGCCGACCGAATATATGGGCATCATGTATTTTCATTTGAAGGGATTGAAAAAGGAATTTGCCGCGCGCGGCGATGAACACGACATCATCACGTTCGACGAGTTTTGTTCCGGCGCGTGCCACCGGCGACTGCGCGCGCAACTCAATCCGTATGAACGAATGTTTTGCGCGTTGTATAAAAACAAAACGATGCGGCGATGGAAATATCAACTAACCGGCACGCCGCCGCGATTAAATCAAGTGCGATTGGCGCGCTTAGCCGATGACTTGCACGGAATTGGTTTCAAGCGCGACGCGGTGCAGCATCTGGAATAAACGCAAGCGGATGAATTCGTCGTGCCCCTTCACCGTTTTTGCCATGGACGGCAGGGCAGATTTTTGCTCCTGCACAATCGGCACTTCCGCCATTCTTGGCGGTCGTGTCCCGCTACGCGAACCTGCCCTCGCGAAATCGGGGGACGAATAAATGGCTGGATTCCGTGTCAAGCACGGAATGACGGCCTAGGTGGTCGTCACCGCCGCGCGAAAAGTTGACAGCCGCGGTGATGATGATAAAATCATTGTCTAATCAGTCCAAGAGAATCTTATGAAAAAATCAACCATAACGGTTCATGCGGTTTGGGATGACGCGGCGCATGTTTGGACCGCGACCAGCGATGGCCTGCCCGGCTTGGTGACGGAAGCCGCTTCGCTGGACGAACTTGCCGAGGAAGTGAAAGTGTTGGTGCCGCAACTTCTCGCCTTGCAAAAACGGTCAGCGGCCGGCGAAGCGTCGTCCGCGCCGTTCCATCGCTTGGTGGCGGAGGTGCCGGTGGCGGCGATGGTGCAATAGCAAAATATTTATGCAAGTTATTACAGGGAGGTCGTTGCGATTCTTAAACAACGCGGCTAGCGCAAACTTCGGCAAGGCAGCGGCGCTCACGAAATTTGGAGCAACGATGTCATAAATGTGACCGTGTCCGTCAAGTTAAAATCCCGCCACACCGCCAACGCGATTATGAAACAAGCGAAAATAAATCACAAATTCTAGTCAACCTCAATTGACCGCCGCCGAGTCGCAAGCCGCGCACATGATGCTTGGCGTCGGTCGCGCGCGATGCCCCCCGCCGATGGCAACGATGTCCATAGTCAAACAACTTCAGCAAGGTCGCCGCGAGTTTTCGCTGTCGGCAGCGCGAAATGTTGACAATCACCGCGCCGATAAATAAAATCATATCTAATCTGTTTCAACCAAAACTACGAGGGGCAAGATTATGGACAAGGTTTTTATCTACTGGGATAACTCAAATATTTCCCACGAAGCGCAACGTTTTGCCGAAGAACAAAACGAAGGGCCCGACGCGCGCTGGCGTGTGCGGATTGACTTTGAAAAAATGCTTCAACTGGCGCACGCCGACCGGCCGCTGGCAAAAGCGGTTGCCGCCGGTTCGGTGCCGCCGGAACTGCGGTATTTGTGGAATCGGTTGGAAAGCCCGGAGGTGGAAGTCAAACTCTTTGACCGCGGCGCAAGCGACCGCGGCGAACAAGATGTTCCCGACCGCATGTTGCAGTTGCGAATGTTAGAAGATGGACTTGACTACAACGGCGACCCCGGCATTATTGTATTGCTGACTGGAGACGGTGCCGGGTATATTGATGGCGCCGGTTTTCACAGCACCTTGACTCGGTTGCATAAAAAAGGTTGGCGCATTGAAGTTTTATCATGGATACATTCTTGCAATAAGAAAATGAAACAGTGGGCAGAAGAACATGGTGTTTTCGTGCCGCTGGACGATTTTTATGAGGCGATCACTTTCAGGGCGCCTTCGCGCGAAGGGCATGAGTTTGCTCGTTCCCGCAACTCAGTGCCATTGAATTTGGATAGACGCGAAAGAGTGTAGCGGTCACGAAACGATTTGCGCGGCATCAATGTTGTGCGCGGCGATGACGCGCAAGGAACGCGGATGAACGGGTCGCGCCGACGGCAACGATGTCCATAGTCAAACAACTTCAGCAAGGTCACCGCGAGTTTTCGTTGCCAGCGACGTTGCGTCTTGCCAATGGCGACACTTTGCGCTGCACGCATCTGCTGCGGGTGTTGCCGGGCAAGCGCGCGGTGATGAAGGCGCAATGGCAAGGGGCAGGACATGATCATGAGCATGGGCATGAGCATGGGCATGAGCGGGCGGTGTTGGTTAAGTTAATGTTGAACACGGCGTCGGGCGCGCGCAACGCGCGCCGCGAATTGGCCGGGCACGCCATCTTGAACGCCGCCAAGATCACGACGCCGCAGTTGCTGTTGACCGAGCGCGGCGCCGATGAAAGTCATGTGTTGGTGTTTGAGTTTTTGCACCAAGAGCGGCGCATCGCCGAGTTATGGCGCGACCACGCCGAACGGCGTGCGCAAATCGCGCGCGATTGCCTGCGCTTGATCGCGCGCATGCACGCCCACGGCTGCTGTCAAAACGATCTTTATCTGGACAATTTTTTGCTGGCGGGCGAGCGGTTGTATGCGATTGACTTTGCCTCCGTATCGCGCCGCGCCAACACCGAATACGGCAACTGGCAGCGGCAAAATCTGGCGTTGTTTTTTGTGTCGTTCGCGCCGGTGTGGCATAAGTTTTTGCTGAATGCGCTGACCAAAAATTATGCGGTGGCTGCGGCCGATGACAAACTGGAGCGCGCGATTGCGCGCGCGTGGCGGCGCAGTAAATCCAGATACTTGAAAAAATGTTTTCGCGAGTGCAGCGAATTTTCCACGCGCACGAGTTGGCGGCAAGTGGCGGTTTGGAGTCGCGCGCATCATTGCGCCGACTTGATTTCTTTTGTGCAAAACCCGGAGGCGTGGATGGCAAAAGGCGAGTTGCTGAAAGACGGCACTTCGGCCACGGTGGTGCGCGTTGTCATGAATGGCATGAATGACATGGACGGCGACGAAAAAATGGTGGTGATCAAGCGCAACAACATCAAGAATTTTTTTCACGGCTTGCGCTATTGCCTGCGCGCAACCCGTAGCCGAGTCAACTGGCGCAACGCGCATCTGCTGAAAATCAGCGGCATCAAAACGCCGCCGCCGATTGCGTTCGTGGAGACGCGCTGGGGCCCGTTTCGCGTGCGCGGATATTATGTGTGCGCGTTCAACGGCTTTCCCTCGGCCGCGGAAAAATACCAATCGCACGTGCCCGCCGCGCACGAGTTGGCATGGTTTGAGGCGTTGTTCGCGAACATGTATCTTGCGCGGATTTATCACGGCGATTGCAAAGCATCCAATTTGTTGGTGACCGACGATGGCGTGGCCGTGATCGATCTCGATTCGATGAAGGAATGTTCGGCGCGCAAGATACGCGCGTTGGCGCGCAAAGACCGCCGCCGTTTCCTGAAAAACTGGGAGGGCAAACCAGCGCAGCTAAAACTATTTTCCGAAATTCTCAGCAAGGCATAGAAAGCCAGCCCGTCATTCCCCCTTAGACTCAACTCCCGGATGTAACCATTAATGTCGCGGCGTGCGCCGCGGGTGTTTCACTGGATTATCGGGTCAAGCCCGATAATGACGGCGGGGGGCGTTAGGCCGTCATTCCAACGAAAGAACGTCACCCCTGTGAAAACAGGGGTGGGAATCCAGTTAAATATGCGTCCCGCGTAGCGGGACACGACCGCCAGGGAAGGCGGAAGTGCAAATAATGTCGGGAACAATTATTTGCCGACCGCCAGGGAAGGCGGAAGTGCAAATAATGTCGGGAACAATTATTTGCCGACCGCCAGGGAAGGCGGAAGTGCCGATTTTGCAGGAGCAAAAATCGGCCAAAACCGCAAGTTGCATGGAGATTTCTCTATGCGGAAAATAGCTTAAAAATTTTATGTGTGTTACGAAAATTAATCGCATTGACACCATCGCTAAAAGCGTTGTTATCACCGTTATAAACGACATAACTTTGCTCCAGAGGATGTTGTTTTTCTGAAAAACGGAGCAGGGTTTTCTTGAAACTATTATCGAATGTTGATGCAGATTTTATTTCTATACCGGTAATATTCCGGCCGGTTTGATACAATAGATCAATCTCGGATCCATGGCTGTCACGGTAAAAGTACAGGTTTGAACTCAAACCACAATTGTACCGTGCCTTTAATGCTTCGAGTACGACCAGGTTTTCGAAAAGATACCCTACTAACGGATCGCGGGTAACTTGCTGCGCTTTTTCGATGCCCAACAGGTAGGCGAGGAGTCCGGTGTCGGTGAAGTAGTACTTTGGAGATTTTGTTACCCGTTTGCCAAAATTTTCGAAGTAAGGGCGAAGTTTAAAGACAATAAATGAAGCCTCCAACAGAGAAAGCCATTCTCTAATCGTTTTTGCAGTAACGCCCACGTCGCTGGACAGAGATTGAAAGTTAATCAGTTGCCCAATTCGTCCCGCCAATAGCCTGATAAATTTATCAAACAAGTCGGCATTCTTGAGATTAATAATTTGGCGAATATCCCGCTCTACATATGTTTGATAGTAACTTGAATATGCTATGTGTGGTCGCTGGTTTTGAGCGTAGATACGGGGAAGAAATCCGGTGAATACATATGCTTCAAACGTGTTGAGAGGTAAACTTGCGGATTCCAGTTCTTCGATGGAAAATGGCAACAGGTTGAGAATACCGGTACGCCCCGCCAGGGACTGAGTGATCGCTGCGCGTAGCCCGAGTTGATGCGAGCCGGCGAGAACAAATTGACCATTTTCCCCGTTTTCATCGACCATTCCCTGTAGGTAACTGAGTAAATGCGGTGCGCGCTGAATTTCATCTAAAATGACTTTGCATTGATAGCGGGCAAGGAATGCTTTCGGATCTTCCGTTGCCAAACTAAGCACATCAGGCGTTTCCAGGCTGACATACTGATAGTGGTTCAGCGCTTCTCGAACCAAGGTGGTTTTGCCGGCTTGCCTTGGCCCAAGAACGGTGACAACCGGATATTCCTTGAGTTGCAGTAACAGCTCGGCGGTCAGTATGCGTGGAATCATTCGATGAGTATATTCTGTGTAAATCGGGAATACAAGTCCTGATTTACACATAAATAACGAAAACCGCTCTACTTCAGCGTCAGTATTGTTTTATGGCAAGGTTTCATAGCCGAGTTTACGCCTATTTCATGGCTGAGAACGTCGAGCAAATTGTTGCGCGCGGCGCGCTACTTTCTCACCCCAATACCAGTCATCAAAGGCAAGCGTTTTCACGTGCTTGGCGTGACTGCGGGCGGTGGCTGGGAACCATGCCAATTCCCGGCCCGTGCCGTGTTTGGACTGCGCCGAACGGCAAAGCACGCCGCGCAAGCCAAGCGACTTGACCTGCCTGCCCAAGGCTTGGCAGCGGGCATGCACAATCAGTTTGCCGGCGGCGTTCACGGGATAGGACTGCGGCAAGCCGAGTGCGCGAAGCCCGGTCGGGGTGTGCGCATCGCACACTGTTTGACGCTGCGGCAACGACGCGCCGACCAACACAGGCGCGCGGTCGGGGCGCAAATCCTCCGGCTCATAGGGCCACTTGGCAATGAACCGGCGCAAGTTCCGCCGGGCGGCGGCGAGGTCTTCATTCAGGTACAGCGTGGCGAAACTGTTCGGCGGATTCCAGCGACCGCCGTGCGTCTGCGCAAAGCCGGCATCAAGCGGGTTTTTCCAGTGCCTTTCTGCAATCCGCCACCAAATCCATTTGTCCGCAAGCTGCTCGCTAAGCGGCTCAATCAATGTTGCGCCGCCTGAAAGTCAAACATTTTACGACAGGCATCAAGCACCGCTTTTGTCTTGCCTTGTCCCAGCAGGTCAAGCAAGGATTGTTGGTTGTTCGCGGACATGGGCCTGCGGACAACAGCGGGCACCCGCTGCCGCTTCAGATAGCGCACCAGTAAATCGGTGGCGGCGGCCAAGTCGGCCACGCTCTCGACTCGCTCCGCCGGCGCGCCGCGCGCAAGCCACTTGTGCAACGCCTGTCGGCTCACGCCAAACCGGCGAGCGGCTTCAGATTGACTCAACCCCCAGACAACCAGGATGCGTTGCAGGGATTGGCCCGCGCGCAGGGCGTCCAGATGGTCCGCGAATTTGTCCAACCAGTCTTGCGAAAGAGCGGGCTGACGGTCGGCGGCATTGGGGAATTCATCCTCGCGTTGCATGGCGACCAGTTCTTCGGCGACTTGTTTGGGCGAGAACTTGCCCAGCCCGGCCAGTTGCGGTGTGTTGCGGTTCATAGTTTCACCCTATTTTGTTGCTGCCTATCGTTAGTCTGTATAACTTAACTGCAACCTGATGTCAATCACTTTGGTCGATCAAGTTGTTTCGCGCGCCGCGCCAGCCGTTGTGCGCGGCGCATTACCTTCATCCAAAAAGCGCGATCCTCCATTAACTGGTGCGTGTTTTTGCGCGCGTATATTTTCATGAAGCGCAGCACATCGCGCGCAGTGAGTCCGATATCCAGCGCCGAAAAATACAATCCCGCGAGGTCTTTGATGATCCAGCGGCGCGGCGTTTTGGCGCGGATTTGCGCGCGATGCAGATCGATGATATACACTCGCAGATTTTCCGCGGTCAATGTTTCGTGCGCGGAAAACTCAATCAGAAAATGACACAGATAAAAGTCGCGGTGATTGACGCCGTTCTCATGCAGGGTTCGGGCGATCTCGGCGACGCGGGCGATGAGCGCGCGCTTCAACGCAAATCTCGGCGGCTGCCGAAGCCACCTCTCACACAGCGTCGCCAGACTGATCGTGCCCGCCAGTTCATCGGTGATCAAAAACGAAAGTTGCCGCGCCGGGTTATGTCCGCGCCGACCATAGCCGACCGCGGTCATGGTATGCACGCCCAGTTGCTGCAGTTTTTTAATCGCCAGCCATTCGTTGCGAGCACCAATTACCGGCAATCGAAACTGCATCAGGTTTTTCCACACTTCGCCCCAGCCGATGCCCTGATGCAATTTCAGGAAGTAGTGTTTTTTATTCACGTCGCCGTGCGCGGCGTCCAGCGCAAAACGCAAAGTGCGCCGACCTTCCTTGTCGCGAAAAATCTCGCCGCGCTGTTGTTGCGCATGCACGAACGGGTCATCGCCACGCCAGGCGTCGGCGATTTCCTTTTCAAGATGCAAAGTCATTTTTATGTCGTGTTATTTTTTCGGCGCGCAAAGATTTCTTCAATGCGCCGACAAGCATGCAGCGGCATGTCATAAATGTCGGCGCGTTTTGCAAACTCGCGGCCGCGCACGCGCCAACTGTCGCGTTCAACTTTCAGCAACCGTTGCAAACTTAAGTTCAATGCAAGTTGATCGAACGGCGACGCCAGCACCTCGCCCATGTTTTCATCGCGCACATAATGCGCGTAGCCGCAAACATCGGTGGCGATGACCGGCAAGCCGGCCACCATTGCTTCGAGCAACACGCTGCCGGTGTTCTCGCGCTGCGCCGGATGCAGCAACACATCCGCGCCCGATAAAAACGCCGGCACCTCATCGCGCCCGCCCAGAAACCGCACTTGTGCATCAGCGCCGACGCCAACTTTCAATTTCAAGCGGCGCACGATTTTTTCAAACGGCGCGGCGTTGTCGTCGCCGACAATGAACAACTTGGTTTTGTCGCGTACCTGCGGTGGCAACGCGGCGAGCGCGCGCAAGGTGCGATCCAATCCTTTGGTGCGAAAGCCGGAGCCGAGCGCGAGCAGCAGTTTGTCGTTGTCATTCAAGTGCCATTGCGCACGAAAAATTTTTCGGCGCGCCGACGCATCATCGCCGGCGATGCGGTCGCGCGCAATGCCCGGCGGCAACAGCGTCATGCGCGCATCTTGCGTGTCGTAAAAATTTTGATACACACCGATTTGATTGCGCGCAATCATCAGAATTTGCGTGGCGGCATCGTTCGCGAACACCGCGTTTTCAAAGTCAAGATAATGTCGGCAACGCGGCGTGGCTTGATACCACCACGCGCGCGCGCGAATTTTTTCCGCGAAGCATCCATCGGCGGCGTAGTACACATCAAGCCCCGGCATTTTGTTGAAGCCGATGAGCAAGTCCGGCGCGTGCGCTTCATTCGCCATCGCGGCTTTCAATTGCGCGGCAAACTCGCGACCCTTGCCGTGGTTGGTGCGCGCCTTCACCGGCAACAAACGCACTTCCATCTCGCCGCCGTCCGCCGCGCCTCGACATTCGCCGACATACATCGTCACCTGATGCCCGCGCTGCCGACAAACTCGCGCGATGGCGATTGCATCTCTGGTCAATCCGCCATGCGGAAAATAGGTGAACAACGCAAACGCCAACTTCATTGCAATGCTCCTTCCGTTAACCTGTTGAGGGATTTCCATATTATCATAGGCCATGGAAAAGGCCATGGAAAAGGCCATGGAAAAACTTTCACGTCTCCAGTTTGAGCAGTTGGTCGAATGCGCGCCGGTTTTGGCTTTTGCAGGCGGAAGGTCATACGACCCGACTCTTGTATTGCTGAGACCCGCGTATTTCTAACCGCCTAAAAACAGTTCACCCACTTTTGGATTAGATAATAAATCGTCGCCCTTTCCTGCGATAGCAATGCCGCCGGACACCAAAACATAGCCGATGTCGGCGAATTCCAATCCCTTCTTCGCGTTCTGTTCCACCATGATTATGGTCTTGCTTTCAACGTGTTGAAGGTCATACAAAATTTCGAACACCATGTCGATGAAGCGCGGCTCCAAGCCGATGGATGGTTCGTCGACCAGCAACACTTCGGGATTCATAACCAAGGCTCGGGAGATTTCAAGCAAGCGGCGTTCGCCTCCGGACAGGACTTTTGCCTGATGCTTGCGTCTTGCGGCCAATCTCGGGTATTTGTCGAAAACCATTTCTGTTGCTTGCTTCGCTTGCGCCGGTTGATCTTTCAGAAAACCACCCATCCAAAGATTTTCCTCGACCGTCATACCGGGGAAAATAGACTTGTCCTGAAGAATATAGGCGATGCCGGCTTTAGAGAGTTTTTCGTTGGGGCTAAGCGAGGTCACATCCAGGTGCTTGTGCGAATCGCCGTGCGCATCGTCTCTCTCATCGCCAATCCTAATGCGGCCGGAAAAAATAGTGGCAAAGCCGAATATGGAATGCAGCAGGGTGGATTTTCCGGCGCCGTTTGGCCCGATTAAACACAGCGACTGTTTGCGCGCCACGCGCAGATTTATATCATGAAGAATTTCCATTTTCCCGTAACCGGCGCGCAGGTTGTCGATGGCAACAAAAGCCGATCCATTTGCCAGGGCATCAAGCTGTTCAATGGTAATTGCCTCGGCAATGGCAGCGGCCCGGCGCTCCACTTCCTCAACCGAGATAACCGCGTCCACACCGCCGGAAGCGTAACCGCGAACCCCTTTTTTATCACTCATCGGCTAATCCCATCAGCGTGACTCATCAGTGCGTCCCTAGGTAGGCATCGACCACGCGCTGATCATTTTGAATTTCTTGCGGCGTCCCCTGCGCCAGCATTTCGCCGTGCGCCAGACAGTAAATCTTGTCGGCCATGTTCATGATCACGCGCATATTATGCTCAATAATAAATAGCGTTATACCAAACTCGCTATTGGCTCGTTTCAATCTATCAATCAATCCATTGATCAACGTCGGGTTGATGCCGGCAGTCGGTTCATCGAGCAGCAGTCCGGTGGGTTCATTCATTAACGCCATCGCAAACTCCAACAACTTTTGCTGCCCGAACGACAACGAGTCGGCGCTTAGAAACCGCTTCTCGTACAAGCCAACGAATTCCAGCAGACGATCCGCTTTCGCATGATCCGACTCCCCATGTTTGCTGAAGGCGTCAAGGAATTTCATTTTCCGATGCGGCAATGAGATCAGCATATTTTTAGTGCAGTCCATGGCGCCATAAATGCGCGTTTGCTGAAAGGTTCGTATCAAACCCAGCCGCGCGATACTTTGCACCGGCATTTTTGAAATTTCCCGGCCCTCAAATTTTATTGAACCCGAATCGATCGGGTGATAGCCGACAATCGAATTGAATAGCGTGGTTTTGCCTGAGCCGTTGGGGCCGATGAGTCCGGTGATACCACCCGCTTGCACGGTCATGGAAACGCGTTTATTGGCGACCACGCCACCGTAGGATTTTGAAACATCCTGAACTTCAATGATGGCGTTCACTGCGCCGCACCGGTCCGCGCTGTTTTTTTGTCATCCACGCGAATCCCGAACCATTCAGGCTTGCGCTGCGTCAACCAACCCATCACCCCATCCTGAAAATAAACCACCGTGACCACGATCAAGGCGCCCAACGCCACCCACTGCCAGCCGAGGAAATAGTTCCAGGTGACTTCCTTGATCAGGTGGAACAACACCGCGCCGATGACGGGCCCCCACAAGGTGCCCTTGCCGCCGAGCAACACGCATACCACCATGAAGATGCCGAGGTTAATGGTTTGATAAGCGGTCTCCAGCGGCTCGAAGTGGATCAACTGAAAACCAGAAATGCCGCCGACCAGGCCGACAAAGAAAGCGGCCATCGCCCAGGTTGTCAACTTATACCTCAACGTATGGATGCCCATGGCCTCGGCTTTTTCCTCGTCATCCCGGATGGCATTGATGGCGGCGCCGAAGCGGGTTGAATAGAGCCATTTCAGGAACACAAAAAGCGCGACGCCAGTGCTGGCAAACAGGCCGTAAAAAAACAATTTGCCGACATCAAAATTACCGGGATAAACCGGCAGGGAAATGCCCTGCCCACCGCCAACCCAGCCCCAGTTCGACACCAGTTCGCCGGCAGCGATGGCAACACCCAAAGTGCCGATGGCAAAATAGGGGCCGCGCAACCCGAATGTGACATAGCCAATCAGGACCGCCGTGACCGCGCAGAACAGCCCGGCGCCGATAATCCCGACCAGCGCGCCAGTAAAATACTGGGCTTCGGTAAAGGTCATCAGTTCGAGGCGACTGGCATCGGTATAGGCACCAACGTCGTGCACCATGCCAATGGAAATCACCGCAGCGACATACATGCCGGTGCCGTAGAAAAAAATATTGCCCAGCGAGTTATAGCCCATTTGTCCGCCGGTCATGTCCCAGGTCAGCGCGACCACGATCATCAGCCATAGGGTCGCCAGTTGGATGCGAAAATCCGGGAACATGAACGGCGCCATCGCCGTGAGAACCAGAACGGCAACATAGAAAACAATGGTTTTTGTGTTCATTGTTTGCCGTGCTTACTTCAGGCTCTGGCGCATGCGTCGTTGTTGGAGCATGCGTACCATGAGCACCAGCAGCAGCAGCAACACCGCCACCGCTTGCTGATAGCCAATGCCGAAAATATGCGCGCCGTATTGTTCGGCCGCGCCGATACCGAGACCGGCCACGATCACCCCGGGCAAGTTGCCGAGTCCGGCGGCGGTAACGATGACGAAGGCGCGGATCGAATAAGAGATGCCATAAAAGGGCTGAATCACCCAGACCATGACGATGATCGCGCCGGCGGCGCCACAGATAGCGGAATTCAGGGAGAAAGTGAACGCATAGACCTGGTCGGTGTCGATGCCCAGCACGCGCGCGGCTCGGGCATCCTGAGCGGTGGCGCGTATTGCCTGCCCCATGCGGCTGGTCTTCATAAATATGACCACCGCGGCGGCCATGGAAACTGCCATCAATACGCCGATTAGTTTGGCGATCGGCACATCGACGAAGCCGTCGAGAAAATACAAGGTGTCGTATTTAAGTTGAATGCTCTGCGTGTCGGAGCCAAACATCAGGTTGAGCAGTTGGGCAATCATGATCGCCAGCCCAAATGTCGCCAATAAGGAAGTGAATAAATCCCGTTCAATCACGCGGGATATCACCAGTTTGTAGATGACCCAGCCGATTCCCCACAGCACCACGAAAGCGGCAGGCACGCCGAGCAGCGGCGGCAGCCCTTTGCCGCTGAGCCACCAGGCGACATAACCGCCGGTGATGACAAAATCGCCCTGCGCCAGGTTTTTGACATTCATCACCCCCCAGACCAGCGCCAGTCCATAGGCCACCAACGCGAACAGCGAGCCAATCATCACCCCGTCCAGAATGATCTTGACATTAACTACCGGAAACTCAAACAGGAGCGATAAGTTACTTGCCAGTTGTTCCATGAAAGTATCCGCAGATGTTTATCCACAGACGACGCGGATGACGCAAAAAATAAATTAAGTCTGTGGACATCTGCGCCATCTGCGGATGAAAAAACTTACGGCTTGCGCGGCCAGTTCAGCGCATGGGAAGCGAAGTTCGATGGCGCCACAACATTATAAATGCCGTCCTGAATCTGGCGCAGCACCATGGGCTTGGCGATGTTATTGCCCGCATCCGAAAACTTGATGTGACCATAAAAGGTCGCCAGATCAGTTGCGGCAATGGCGTCTCTGACCGCCTGCTTGTCCAGCGTGCCGGCGCGCTCGAAGGCATCCTTAAACACATAAACCGCAGCCGAGGCCTGAGCGGTTTGGTAAGGCACCTTTTTCTCCGCATACTCGGTGTAAACGGACTTGAACTCTTTTTCATAATTGGAGGCGCTGCCAAAAATCGGGTCCTCATAGGTCAACGACTCGGCCCATTGGGTCGCGCAGAGAAAATCGTTGGCCGCCGCGCCGAATTTGCCGACTACGTCGGCCGCTTCACAATGCGTGATGGCAATCATCGGCACATCGATGTTCTGCTCGCCGATCTGCCGCACCGCGGTTGCCGCGCCCTTGGAATGACCGCTGACGATCAACACATCGGGCTTGAGCAACTTAACCTTGGTCAGGATCGCGCTCATGTCGGACAAATCCCGCGGCAACTGTTCGTCGATGACAGTTTGCATCCCAAATTTTTCGACATCCTCCAGCACGCCGGCGCGAATATCGAGCGAGAACGGATCATTCTCAACCGCAATGGCAACCTTCACCGAAGACGGTTCGCGGCCCGATTCCTGCGCCTTTTCCGCCGCCAAAGCAATGGCCGATGCGAGATATTGCTCCGAAGTGGACAGAACCGCAAACAGGTATTTGTAGCCTTGATTAAACAGCGAGCGCGAAGCGCCTTCGGCCTCAACCATGGGGATCTGGTATTTTTCCGTGACCGGCGCAATGGCCTTGGTCATGCCCGACGAATAGGGCCCAAGCATGTACTGAACCTTGTCCTGACTGATAAGCCGCTCGGTCAGGGTCGCCGCCCGATCGCCTTTGGACTCATCATCATAATAGATGACTTTGAAGTGGTAGCATGTATCGCCGACCTTGACGCCGCCGGCCTGGTCGATTTTCCGAATCGCAAATTCATAGCCATTTTTGGCGTGAACGCCGTTGGTGGCGTATTTTCCGGTCAGTGAAATGGCCGAGCCCAATACCAGCTCTTCGCATTCCTGCGCCATGCTGTTGTGCGCGAATAACATGATGCTCGCAGCCAGCCCGGCCAGCGCACAAGTATAAGTTAGTTTTTTCATAAGATATTCTCCTCGAATTTTAGTTTTGCACTGCTTTGAGTGTTATGCTGAACAATCTGATGGATAATCGCCAGTATAACTGACTATCCAATGCGCGGTCATTATACCCCTTATGACCAGAGAGTGTGGCCAGCGATTGTGACCAGGGAGCGCGACCAGCGATTAATTCATCAGGTTAATTCATTAGGCTAATTCGTCGCCCGGTCCAATCCGGTTTTTGCTTGATTTCGGCATCTTTCAACATCGCCTGCGCATCATCCGGCATCGGCGCGGTGCGACCTCGCTTGGCATCATAATGCAAAGCCATGAACTCCGCGGTGGCGCACAGCGCATCGTCAACCAACATCAAGTGGGCAAAGTGGATTTTTTTAGCCTCCGACCCAAGAATGATGCTTTCAATATTCATCACCGCCGGTTTTCGAACCTCGCGCAAATAACGCATGTGGGTTTCCACGGTGTAAATCGCGCAGCCGGTATTATCAAAATAGTCAACGCCCATTCGTAAGTGATCCTGCAGCCGCCAGGTCGCATTGCTGAACGGAACCAGATAATAAGCCTCGTTCAAATGTCCGTAGGCATCAAGCCAGGCATCTTGCAACGGCTCGGAGTGGAGTTTTAGTATGGTCATGTTTTATCCCGAATAATGGTCAATACTGCCCGTTTATTATCGCACTCCAGCCGGCGGCGGACAATGTCATGTCCGGGTTCACCACATATGAGACAAATCAGGTCGCCACGGTGGGTTGCCGATAATACGCCATCGGCGTCATTAAATCCAAACTATCGTGTGGTCGGCATGATTATAGGTCCACGGGTAATGGACCAGTTCCTGGTTGATCGCGGTCACCGTCAACGGCCCTCGGAAGTGAGGCTTCAGCCTCGTACAGCCATTGCAGATTGCGGGGGTGCAGGTTTTGCTGGGAGCAAAAATCTGCCAACACCATAATCCCAAGGTGCGCGCCGACCTCTGTGCGATTTGTCTGGCGGAAAGCGTTCGGATGCGCCGCGCTTGATGATGCGATGCGCGCTGGTGCGGAACGAAGCATTAAAGGCGCTTGACCAGCACAAACAGATGTTCTATGCTCTGGATCAAGACACTATTCAGGAGACAAATCATGCTCAAAGGGTTGCACCACAATGCCTATCGCTGTCGCGACGCCGAAGAAACGCGACGGTTCTACGAAGATTTCCTTGGCCTGCCGTTGGCCAACGCGTTTCAGATCAAGGAAACGAAGAGCGGGCGGCAGACCAATATATTGCACGTCTTTTTCGAAATGGATGACGGCTCGTTCCTGGCTTTTTTCGAGGTCCCTGACCACCCGTTTGAATTTAAAAAGCAACACGATTTTGACTTGCACATCGCGCTCGAAGTGGAACCGGAGGATCTGCATAACATGTTCGAAAAAGGCAAGGCGGCCGGCATCGAAACCCGCGGCATTGCGGATCACGGTTCCATCGATTCCATTTATTTTCGCGACCCCAACGGTTATGTGATTGAACTGACCGCTAAACGCCCGGGATATGATGAACAAGCCGCAGCCGCCGTTGTGACCGCGCGTCAGGCTTTGGATGACTGGCAAAAAGAAAAAGCTAACGCTAACGCCTAGGAAGTCAACTGCCCAGAAAGGTAAATGGGCGCGGATTAATTCAGCGTTTTTCCGTCCTTAATGACAGGACAAGCACGCAAGACCTGCCGCATCAACTCGGCCATCAACTCGGCCCTCAAATCAGCCCTGACGCAGACAGGCAAGGGAGAAGTCCTGGAGTTGCCAGACGTGTTGACCCAACCGGTTTGGGGGGTTATCGCTACTGCTAAACGCCAGCAGCCAGGGGTTGGGCGGCGATATTTCCGTTAGGGTGAAATCGACCGTGGATGCGGATGCGTTCAGCATAATGGCAAGGACATCGCCGCGAGCGCTTGGCGCGATGCCGTCGCCGCGACCGTCTGGACGATTGCCGGGACGACCGCATGCCCGACCATCGTCGTTGCCGCCGGTCGCCAGAATGACCGTAAACGCCTGTGCCTGCTCCCAATCCGCCGCCGCCATGTTGCGCCCGTCGGGATGGTGCCAGGCTATATCGGGCCGCCCCTGCCCATCCAACAAATGCCCATGCCGGTACTGCGCCTGTCTCAGCAAAGCGGTGTCGCGGCGCAAGCCAATCAGCTCACGCACCTGTGTCAGAAAAGCCGGGTCTGTCGCCAGTTCGCTCCAGTCCAGCCAACCGGTCTCGTTATCCTGCGCATAGGCGTTATTATTGCCCTGCTGTGAATTGCCAAACTCATCCCCGGCCAGCAGCATCGGCGTACCTTGCGACAACAGCAAGGTGGCGAGCAGGTTCAGTTGTTGTCGGCGGCGCAGTTTTTTGATTGGCTGTTGGCTGGTTTCGCCCTCAATGCCGTAGTTTCGGCTGAAGTTAAGTGCATGACCATCACGGTTGTTTTCGCCGTTGGCCAAGTTGTGTCGGGACTCGTAACTAACCAGGTCTGCCAGGCTGAAACCATCATGGCTGGTGACCAGGTTGATGCTGGCATTGGGTGCGCGCCCGTCGGCCTCAAACAGATCTGCAGAGCCATGTAGCCGTCGGGCAAGCTCCCCGGCCTCCCCCGCATCACCACGCCAGAAGCGGCGCACACTATCCCGATAGCGGTCGTTCCATTCGGCCCAAGCGCGCGGGAACTGTCCCAGTTGGTAGCCGTCCGGGCCGGCGTCCCAGGGTTCGGCGATCAACTTGACCCCGTTGAGCGCGCCATCGCCGGCAATTTGCTCGCTGATTTGCTTGAGCAGGGCATGGTCGCAATCGAAACCCTGCGCGGTTCGGCCCAGCCCCGTAGCCAGATCAAAACGAAAACCATCCACCCCCATGTCCCGGTGCCAGTATCGCAGACTGGCGAGCACCAACTCGCGCAACCGAGGATGATCAACATTCAGCGTATTACCGCAGCCGCTGTCATTCACATAACCGCCCGGGTCATTCGGCAGCGTGCGGTAATAAGTTAGGTTGTCGATGCCGCGGAAACTGAGTGTCGGGCCGCGCGCATCGCCTTCGCCGGTGTGGTTGTAAACCACGTCGAGAATCACTTCGATGCCGGTGTCGTGAATGGCGTTGACCATTTCGCGGAACTCGCCTATGGCATGATCACCGGCGGCATGATCATTGACATAACGCATTTCGGGGGCGAAAAAATTGATGCTGTTGTAGCCCCAGAAATTTCTCAACCCGCGTTTCACCAGAAAGGCTTCATCGATGAAAGCATGCACCGGCATCAGTTCGATGGCAGTGATGCCCAGCGCTTTTAGATAGTCCAGTATCGCCGCATTGTGCATGGCGCGGAACTTGCCGCGCTCAGATGGCGGCACGGCCGGATGGCGCATGGTGAACCCGCGCACGTTGGCTTCGTAAATAATGGTCTTTGCCCAAGGGATATTTGGCCGTGCAGTCGCCGGCAAATTTTGCGCCGCGGTGACCACGCATTTAGGCATGCAAGCGGCGCTGTCCAAGGTGCTGATTCGCATCTTTTCAGTGGCGCCGTCCGGGTCAAAATCCGGGTCAAAATCAAACAGAGCCGCCGGCGGCGACCAGGAAAAGCCGCCGTCCAGTGCGCGTGCGTAAGGATCGATCAGCAACTTATTGGCATTGAAGCGTAGGCCTTGCGCCGGCTGGTAGGGTCCGTGGACGCGGTAGCCATAGCGCTGACCCGGTTTGCAGCCCGGCAAGTAGCCATGCCAGATGTCATCATCCTGGTCGGGCAACGCCAAGCGCGCTGTTTCATTGCCCTGCGCATCGAACAGGCACAGTTCAACGGCCTCGGCGCGCGCTGAATATAAGGCGAAATTGACCCCATCGCCATCCCAGTGCGCGCCCAGCGGGTCGCGGCAGCCGCGTTGCATTATGGGCGCAAAATGATGCTGTGCGCAGTTATTCTTGCTATTCAATTATCGACAATCGTTGAGTGCCAGCGCCCGCTCTTTTGTCCAGGGAACGAACCTTACCGGCTGCTTGCATTTTTTACAAACCAGCCCGCGGGCGCGCCGCTTTCTGGCATGTGCAAAACAGCCGTTCGGGCATTGCATAATCCAACGCGGCCGGCTGAACTCAAGATTATGACAGCGTTCTCCGCTGCATCCAATGTCTCGGGCAATTTTGCGCCAGACCGCATCATGGTGATGTTCGGGGCCAGCCAGCGCATGGGCAATCTCATGCAGAATCGTGTCGAGTATCTCCCGCTCGGAGGCGGCTCGAAGGAAAAGCCGCGAAAGTGAGATTTGCTTGTTGCTGTATTTGCAGGCACCTGCTCGATTCATGGCCTCGTCCAGGCAAGCCGACCAGTCGCTCAAGCCATGTTTGCGCAGGAGTTTGCGGCAGTTTTCGAGCGCGCCCTGCTCTTGATCCGAATAGTCTTTGGTTTCGCCCAGCGACCGAATGAGTTGATACGGCACCCGATAGCGCTCTCCATCCGCGACAGTGATGCCGGCATACTTAGGTCCAAGTGTAGAGACAGCGCCATGCAGTCGCTGCCCGCGAAATTCAAACCGGACTAAGTCGCCCGGCGATACCCGAGCTTTCAACTTGTCCAGGTTATCCGGGTCGTGCATTTGAATCAAGCACCATCATGGCCGAGCGGGCTGAATGGGCTTAAGCCGCCAGATCTCGCGGTTATAGTCGCGGATGGTGCGGTCGGTCGAGAATCGGCCGGAGGCCGCGGTGTTGAGAATACTCATGCGCGTCCAGCGCGGCGCATCCTGAAAGGCCGCGTCGGCGCGCGCCTGCGCCTCGATGAAACTGCGGAAATCCGCCGCCGTCATCCACGCATCGGCAGGATCCCGCAGCGCATGGATTACGGCATCGAACACGGCGGGTTGATCCTGATTGAAGTGTCCGCTTTGCAGTAGTTGCAGGACGCGCGAAAAATCCGGGTCGCGGTCGATGATCGCCTGCGGATGGTAATGCGGTGCGTAATCGGAACGGCGTTTGGCAATTTCATCCACGCTCAGCCCGAACAGGAAAAAGTTCTGTTCGCCGACCGCTTGGCGAATCTCGACATTGGCGCCGTCCAGCGTGCCCATGGTCAGCGCGCCGTTCATCATGAACTTCATATTGCCGGTACCGGAAGCCTCTTTGCCGGCGGTTGAAATCTGCTCCGACAGGTCGGTGGCCGGGCAAATCAATTCCATCGCCGAGACGTTGTAATCGGGATAAAAAATCAGTTGCAGCCGGCCTTTCATGGCAGCATCCGCGTTAATCACGCGCGCGACATCATTGATGCACTTGATGACGTTCTTGGCCATGACGTAGCCGGGCGCGGCCTTGCCACCGATGATGACCAGGCGAGGCACCAGCCCGCTGCCATCACCGCGGCGGATACGGTCGTACAGATGAACCACATGCAACAGGTTAAGCAGTTGCCGCTTGTATTCATGGATGCGCTTCACCTGCACGTCGAACAGCATGGCCGCATCGACTTTAGTCCCGACGCGCTGTTCGAGCACCCGCGCCAGCCGGATTTTGTTGGCGCTCTTGACCGCGCGCCAGTCGGCATGGAAAGTCGGCTCGGCGGCAAAATCCCGCAGCCGCGCCAGTTGCTCGAGATCGGTAATCCAGTCGGCGCCGATTTTGCTGGTAATCAGCGCGCTCAGGCCGGGATTGCAGTGGGCCAGCCAGCGCCGCTGGGTCACGCCGTTGGTCTTGTTGTTGAATTTCTCTGGCCAATGCTCGGCGAAATCCTTGAACAGGCCATGGCGCAGCAGTCGGGAATGCAACTCGGCCACGCCGTTGACCGAATAACTGCCGACAATGGCGAGGTAGGCCATGCGCACCATCGGCGTCGGGCCCGACTGAATCAATGACATGCGTTCCAGGCGTTGCCGGTCGCCTGGCCATCTCGCGCTGACCTCGGCTCTGAAGCGTTTGTTGATTTCGTTAATGATTTCCATAATGCGTGGCAACAGCTCGCCGATCATCGCTTGCGGCCATAGCTCCAGTGCCTCGGGCAACAGCGTGTGGTTGGTGTAGGCCATGGTCTGCCGGGTGAGGTCCCAGGCGATGCTCCAGCGCAGTCCGTGTTCATCCATCAACAAGCGCATCAGTTCCGGCACCGCGATGGCCGGATGGGTGTCGTTCAGTTGAAAACAGTTGTTGGCGGCGAAGTCGGCAAAGTCATTGTCATTGCCATCCCCATGGTTGGCCTGCCAGTCAGACAACACGTCCTGCAAACTGGCGGAGACCAGGAAATACTGTTGCCGCAGCCGCAGTTCTTGGCCATTCTCGGATTCGTTGTTCGGATACAACACCATGGTGATATTTTCGGCTTCATTTTTAGCGGCCACGGCATCGGCGTAGCTTCCAGCATTAAACTCTTCGAGGTCAAACTCGTCTGTGGCCGCAGCCGACCACAGTCTCAGGGTGTTGACCACATCGTTCCGGTATCCCGGGATGGGTACGTCGAACGGCACCGCCAGCACATCGTGGGTATCGACCCAGCGATGCCGGGTGCGCCGATCCTGATCGATCCGGGTTAAACACCGGCCACCGAACTTTACCGTGCGGCTTAATTCGATGCGCTTAATCTCCCACGGGAAGCCGCCGCGTAGCCAAGGATCAGGCTCTTCGATCTGGCAGCCATTTTCGAGGCGCTGGCGGAACATGCCGTAGCGGTAGCGGATGCCATAACCGATCACCGGCAGCCGCAAAGTCGCGCAACTGTCCAGCAAGCAGGCGGCCAGCCGTCCGAGTCCGCCGTTGCCGAGTCCGGCGTCATGTTCATACTCATAAACGTCCTCCAGTTCGACTCCAATCCGCTGCAGCGCGTCGGCGGCCTGGTCTTGAATGCCGAGACTCAACAGCGCGTTGCGCAGCAGGCGGCCCATCAGGAACTCCAGCGAAATGTAGTGCGCGCGCCGGTGTTGTCCGCTTTGCAGCGCGTTATTGGTTCGGCTCCAGCGCTCCATCAGGCGCGTCCGGGTTGCATAGGCCAGTGCTTCGAACAGCCCGGGCGACAGCGCCCCGTGGTTGACGTGGCTGCCGCGCCCCAGCATCCGGCCGAAGTAATGCGCGCAGTCCTGCAGCAGCGCGTCGGCATTCATTTTCAGCGCCGGCGCATGCAGCAGTTGCATCGCGTCCGCGTGCGGGCGGGTTTCCTGATGGCGCGAATCGTCAGGCGAATCATCAGGCGAATCATCAGGCGAATCATCAGGCGAATCATCAGGCGAATCGTTATGACGCGAATCGTTGCACCGGTTATCGCGCGCACTCTCATTAAGGGGGGTTGCGGCCATGCTCAAAATTGCGGTTGCAGGATGAGGGTTGCCAGCGGCGGCACGGTCAGGACAAGCGAATCGCCGTGGCCGTGCGCCGCGGCGCGCTGCGAGCGCAGCAGGCCCGCATTGACCAGGTCGCTGCCGCCGTAGCGCGCGGCGTCGGTGTTCATGATCTCGCGGTAGTCGCCGGGCGCGGGGACGCCAATGCGGTATCGGTCGTGAACTTGCGCGGTGAAGTTGCAGATGCAGATGACGAAACCGCCACCGCCATCACCATCGCCATGACCGGCGCGCCGAATCCACGACAACACGCTGTGATCGCGATCCTGCCAGTCGATCCATTCAAAGCCTGCGGGCTTGCAATCCTGTTGATGCAGCGCCGCGGTGGCGCGATACACGTGGTTCAGGTCGCGCACCAAGGCCTGCACCTTGCGGTGGCGCGGCTGCTCGAGCAGGCGCCAGTCAAGTTCGCGCTGGTGATTCCATTCATTTTCCTGCGCGATCTCGGCGCCCATGAACAGCAGTTTCTTGCCCGGATACGCATACATGAAACCAAAGTAGGCACGCAGGTTGGCAAAGCGTTGCCAGTCGTCGCCCGGCATGCGCCCGAGCAGGGAGCCCTTGCCGTGCACGACCTCGTCGTGCGACAGCGGCAGCACGAAGTTTTCGCTAAACGCATAGACCAACCCGAAAGTCATGTTGTCGTGGTGATGCTTGCGCTGCATCGGCGATTCGCGCATATACGCCAGCGTGTCGTTCATCCAGCCCATGTTCCACTTGTAGGTGAAGCCCAAGCCGCCGCTGTCGGTGGGTTGCGAGACCCCCGGCCAGGCAGTTGATTCCTCGGCGAAACAACACGCGCCGCGGGCATGAACCGCGATATTCAGGCGGCGGATGAAATCAACCGCTTCGAGATTTTCATTGCCGCCGTATCGGTTCGCGACCCACTCGCCGGGCGCGCGCGAATAGTCGAGATACAGCATTGCTGCCACCGCGTCCACGCGCAACGCATCGATGTGGAATTCGTCGATCCAGCACAGTGCGCTGCCTACAAGATAGTTGATCACTTCGCCGCGCCCGTAGTTGAAAATCAGCGTGCCCCAGTCGGCGTGCTCGCCTTGGCGCGGGTCTTGGTGTTCATACAGCGCGCTGCCGTCAAAGCGGCCGAGGCCGTGCGCGTCGCGCGGAAAATGCGCCGGCACCCAGTCCATGATCACCGCGATGCCGGCGCGGTGACAGCAGTCGATCAGGTGGCGGAAATCGTCCGGCGCGCCAAAGCGTTGGGTGGGCGCGTACAAGCCAATCGGCTGGTAGCCCCAGGAGCCGTCAAAAGGATGCTCGGTGACCGGCATAAGTTCAATATGGGTAAAGCCCAGGTCCACCACATAAGCCACCAGTTCGCGCGCCAGTTCGCGATAGCTCAAGGCGCGGCCGTCGGCGCGGCGGCGCCAAGAGCCAAGGTGCACCTCGTAGATGCTGAGCGGTTGATCAAATCGTGGGGTGCTGCGGTGCTGTTGCATCCACGTCTGGTCGCGCCAGCGGTGATGGCTGCGATAGACGATGGAGGCATTGCCCGGCGGCGGCTCGAAAAAATGCGCCATCGGGTCGGACTTCAGCGGCAGCAAGTCGCCCTGTCGATCCAGTATTTCATACTTGTAGAGGGCGCCGGCGCACACGCCGGGGATGAATATTTCCCAGACGCCGCTACCCGGATGCACACGCATAACATGCCTGCGTCCATCCCAGTCGTTGAAATCGCCGACCACGCTCACGCGCAAGGCGTTGGGCGCCCAGACGGCAAAGCAGCTGCCGTTGAGACCAAGCAGACGGGTCGGCTGCGCGCCCAGTTTGTTGAAGAGTTGCTGGTGATTGCCCTCGCTCATCAGGTGCAAATCCAAATCCCCCAACATTGACGGCAAGCGATAAGCGTCCTCAATATCTTGCATGCCGCCCGATTTTGATTCAATGCGCAATTGATAGCGCCGCTTCCCGTCCGCCATCGGCGCCTCGAAAATGCCGCCCGCATGAACCCGGCGCATTGGCCGCAGTACTTTGCCGAGACGGTCCAGCAGAGTTACCGATTTTGCCTGAGGTTGCAACGTTCGCACAATACGGACACCGTTTTGCAGATGCAGTCCCAGCAACGCAAATGGATCGCTGTGCCGACCGTCGGCCAGTGCCTGCCATATCGATGCCTGCTTGTCGGGCCGACTGTGAGGCCGATTGCCGGGCCGATTGTCAATCCGCGAATTCATATAGATCGGAGATATAGGCTGCTGCGGCCGCTTCCCAGCTAAAACGCATGGCGCTGGCATGGTTACGAATCTTTTGCCAGCGCCCGTTGTCGGTGGATTTTATTAACAGCGCCTGGTTGACTGATGAAACAAAATTCTCGGCTTGGTCGCTCGGCGTTTCGCCGCCAAAAGTAAATCCGTTGACCGCCTGAGTCACGGTGTCTTTCAAACCGCCCACCGCATGCACCACACAAGGCTGGCCGGCGCGCATCGCCAGCATCTGGCTGATTCCGCAAGGCTCAAAACTGCTCGGCATCAGGAACAGATCGCCCGCGCCATACAACAGATCGGCCAGTGTTTCAGAATAACCAGTCAGCAACAGAAAATTGCGGTGTGCCGCCGCAATCGCGCGCAGCCGCTTTTCGAGTTCGCTGTCGCCGCTGCCAAGCATGATGAATACCATGGCGGCGCCGTGCTGTTCGAGAATCATCTCAAGCGCGCAAGCATGGGTTTTGGTCGGCTGCAGGAACAATGAGACCTTCTGCTCACCAATGCGCCCGATGCTGATCAATAGCTTTGACGGTCTTTTGCGCGGCAGTTGATTAAGTGTTTGCCGCGCGGTCAAATTATTTTTCAACAGATGCTTTTCGCCAGCGATCGCTTGCAACAATCGAGACCAACCTGGCCGATGTCCACCGCGCCATCTTCTATCAGAGCGGCTTCCATCAGAGTTGACGTAGGCGCAGCCATTGAGGATACCGGTCAATCTATTTTCTGCTGCGGCCGCACCTAAATCATCCTCCAACCCTTCCCCGCCGCTGAACCCGCGCACACGATCATTCGGTTGGAGAATCTCGCGCGCGTAGGTCGGAGAGACCGTGTTCAGCTTATCGGCCAGGCGTATGGCGGTTGCCATCGGATTAACACAATCCGGGTAGCGCGGATCGCCAATCTGTCCGCGCTGATAGCGTAGTCGTGGAAACCAGGCCGCCAAGGACGACGGGTGATTCTTCAACGGACGGATGCCCTGGAAAGCCAGATTGTGAATCGTAACTACGATACGAATGGCGCGAATTTTTTTCAAGGAAGCGTCGTAATGTCGCAACGCGAGCACCAGTCCCATATGCCAGTCGTGCAGGTGCAAAACATCCGGCGGGTGCGCGCATTGCTCGACCTGAGCCACCACGGCCGCGCAAAAAAAAGCGAAACGGCTGGCATCAATCGCGTAGGGCGCTGTCGGCCCATCATCGTGGTAAATGACACCGGCGCCTTTGGGCGATAACAACGCATGCTCGATGGCAATAAATTCGACCGCTGGCGCCGATTGCTGGATTTGCGGTTGCGGGATTTGCCAGATTTGCGCGCTATGCTGTGCGCCGCCAAATCGCACCTGAAAATCTTCGATATGCCGGGCTTGCGGTAGCTTGTTGAATATGCCGTAGGCGGGCGTAATGACCGTCACCTGATGACCGCGCGCGGCCAGCGCCGGCGGCAGGTCGCGAATCACATCGGCGATACCGCCGACTTTGCCACCCTTGAGCGCGCCATTTTCCGCCGCAACCAGCCAAATTCTCATAAAATATTCGGGCAATATTCAGGCAATATCCGGGCTATCGCGTATAGTGCAGGGTCTGTCCCAGCATATCCGGGGTCACCAGTGTGCGTCCGCCGCGGGTCACACGAAACCCACGACTACGATCGGCCTCAAGATCGACGCCCACTTCCAGGTCTTCTGGAATGACCGTGCCACGGTCGATGATGGCGTTCTTTATGCGACTGCGCCGATTAATTTCGCAACCGGGCAGAATCACGGAATCTTCTATCGAGGCGTAGGAGCCGATCCGACAGTTCGAGAACAACAGCGAGCCCTTGACGCTGGCGCCGGAAATGATGCAGCCGGCCGATACCATTGAGGTGATTGCCTGGCCGCGACGACCGGGTTCATCGAACACGAATTTTGCCGGCGGCAGTTGCGCTTGGTGCGAAAAGATCGGCCACTTGCTGTCATACAGATCAAGCGCGGGATCGATGTCGATGAGTTCCATATTCGCCTCCCAGAACGCATCCAGCGTTCCCACATCGCGCCAGTAGGGTTGCCGCGCGGTTTTGGGGTCGCGAAACGGAAACGCATAAATCCGGTATTTATCGATGATGGACGGAATGATGTTCTTGCCGAAATCGTGCGCCGAGGCGCTGGTGTCGGCGTCCTTGATCACCTGATCAAACAGAAAATCGGTGTTGAATACATAATTACCCATTGAAGCCAGGCAGAGCTCGCTTTGCCCTGGTAAGGGTTGTGGGTTTTCGGGTTTCTCGTCAAAGGCGATGACGCGATTGCTGTGGTCGACGGTCATCACCCCGAGCGCGCCGGCCGCTTCCGCCAGCGGCACTTCGATGCAACATACCGTCATGTCCGCCTGTTTTTCCGAATGCCAGGCGAGCAGAGGGCCGTAGTCCATCTTATAGACATGATCACCGGCCAGTATCAGCACATAACCGGGATTGTGCGTGCGAATAATGTCGAGGTTCTGGTATACCGCATCCGCGGTGCCGAGATACCATTCCTGGCCGGTGCGTTGCGAGGCCGGCAGGATTTCGATGAATTCGCGTTGCTCGGCCTGGAAGTTGGTCCAGCCGCGCACCAGATGGCGAATCAGGGAATGCGCCTTGTACTGGGTCAAAACGCCAATCCGCCGCACCCCGGAATTGATGCAGTTGGACAACGGAAAATCAATTATGCGCAACTTGCCGCCGAAGTGAACCGCCGGCTTGGCGCGCCATTCGGTCAGTTCGTGCAATCTGGAACCCTGGCCGCCGGCAAGAATCAGCGCCATCGTATCCCGCGTCAGCAAGCTGACGTAACGACCTTGTTCGCCGTTATTGTTGATCATGATTGTTGGGCATACATTTGTTCCCGAATAATTCAGAGATACCTTAATAGTATCAAAGATGCTTTATAGTGTAGCCTGAAATGTCAGCCACGTGATGATTTGTGCACCATTGCCATGACCGATTCGTGAAAAGCGGGTGCCAGTTGGCTGGACTGCAGCCGCCATCTCCAGTTGCCCTCGGTCGTGGCTGGAATATTGAGCCGGGCTTCGCCGCCGAGCCCCAGATAATCCTGCATCGGTGCGACGGCTAATCGGGCCGCGCTGGAAAAAGCCAATCCGATCATATCGGTGTTGATAGTGTCCGCAGTCCCACCGGTCAGCCGCAAGGCATTGGCACGAGCGGCTTCAGATTCGGCTTGGCTGCACGTGTCGTGGTTGCTGTCGCGAAACCAGCCGACGGTGGTGTCATTATCGTGGGTAGCGGTATAGCAGACACAATTCTGCCGAATGTCAGAAAGTTGAAAGTCGGGGTTGCTGACTTCAAACTGTAAGACTTTCATGCCGGGTATTTGGTGGCGAAGCCGCAGTGCGTCCACTTGCGCCGTAATCACGCCCAGGTCTTCCGCCACAATAGGCAGGCAGCTGAGCGCATCTCGCAGTGCATCGAACAGCGCATCGCCGGGCCCCGCTTCCCAGACGCCGTGCCGCGCAGTGTCGGATTCGGCCGGTATTGCCCAGTAAGCCTCGAATCCGCGGAAGTGATCGATCCTGATCAGGTCCGCCATTGTCGCCGCATGGCGCAGTCGGTCGATCCACCACTGATAGCCATTGGCGGCATGATAATCCCAGTCATACAGCGGATTACCCCACAGTTGCCCATGCTCGCTGAAGTAATCGGGCGGCGTGCCAGCGACCTGCGCAGGCTGGCCATTATGATCGATGCGCAAGCATTGCGGGCGCGCCCAGGCATCAACACTGTCGAGCGCGATGTAGATGGGCATATCCGCAAACAGGCGGATATTGTGCTGCGCGGCGCAGGCACGCAAGGCGCGCCATTGCTGGTCAAACAGGAACTGAGTGATTTTAATACGCTCAATCGCCTTAGCGGATGAAGCCCTTATTCGGCTGATTGCAGTAGCCTCACGATACCGGTAAGGCGGCTGCCATTGCGGCCATGGCCGCTCACCGTGCCTGGTTTTCAGCACGCGGTAGAGGGCGTAATCGTCGAGCCAGATGGGGCCATGGGAATGCAGGAATTCGTCATAGCGGGATGTCAGGCGCGCATTGATTTTGCCGGCATTTATTTTATTGCTGAAGCGGTCGGCAGCCGTGGCCAGCAAGACGTTTTTTGCCGGGATAAGCCGGCCGTAATCGACAAACTCGTGCGGCAGTTGCTTGAGTGCTTGCGCTTCATCTGAGCTGATCAACCCGGCCCGTATCAACGGTTCAATGCCAATCAGATTTTCATTGCCGGCAAATGCCGACAGCGGTTGATAGGGCGAGTCTGCATACGCCGTCGGCCCGGTGGGCAGGAATTGCCAAACCCCGATATGCATGTTCGCCAAGGCTTCAATGAAGGCCTGCGCGCTGTCGGCAATATCACCGATGCCGTAAGCCCCCGGCAATGACGAGAAGTGCATGCCGACGCCAGCCCGACGACCAGTCGGCAGGATTGCCCGGTTTATTTGTTTCGTTTCCATTTATAAAGGTTGCCAGAATACTGCTTAAATGATGTTATCCGGGCCATCCCCAAAATCTAACCCAAAAAGAGTTGGGTGCGTGCAAGCTGTGTCAAATCCGGGTGGTGATTTTAACTAAAATTTGGGTTAATATCCGTGCCGCCACATTGCGGGGATGGGGAATCGACAAGAATGACCAGGACACCGGGAATTTGAATGAACGAAACAGGCCATCTGATATGATAAATTCTAACCGAACCGTGGTTCACTGGGGATACTCATGTTTACTTATGCCAAAGTAGCGCAAGCGGCTGCTTTTTTCGCCTCTAAAGAGGGCGGCACTATCAACATCATGAAGCTGATGAAACTTCTTTATTTGTCTGATAGAAAATCCATGGATCGGTACGATGCCCCAATCACCTATGACAATTTTATATCCATGGATAATGGGCCAATTTTGTCGCGTGCTTATGATTTGGCCAATGGCGCCTGTCGGGACGCTGAAGGCGCAGCTCAATGGGCCGCTTGGATAGGTGGGCGTGACCAATACAATATCAGACTAAAAAGAGCGATTGAGGAAGATGAATTGGACCAATTTAGCGATGCCGATATTGAGGTTATGAATTCAATCTGGGATCAATTTGGAAAGTATGATCAGTGGCGGTTATCTAAATTTACTCATCGTTTTTGCAAGGAATGGAAACATCCAGACAATTCATCGATTCCTATTTCTGATGTCGATGTCTTTCTGGCACTGGGCAGGAGCCAATCCATAGCCCGCGATCTTGCTGAAGACATACAAAACGAAAAAGCATTGGACAGGCTGTTCGCATCTTCATAGCAGCACCGGATACCAGGGAGGGATTTTGTTTAGCGTTGTAAAGCGTGGTTCGCTCTTGGTTCCATCAAACCCGCAAGGGAATTTAAGCAACAAGCGCCTTTTTGTAATTCTGAATGACCCCGTTGGGCCGCAACGAGAAATTATTATCGTGCCAATTTGCACCGTATACGAAGGCCGACAATATGACAATTCCTGCATTGTAAACGTCGGCGACCATGATTTTGTTAAACATTTGAGTTATGTTGATTACAGAAAGTGCCGATACTCTACAGCCTTGGAATTGGAACGGGGTATTGAGAAGAGGTTATTTGTTGACAAAGGGATTGTCAGTGTGGAATTATTCGACAGGATTATTTCCGCAGTATCACGCTCCAGATTCACCCCTCGTTTTGTAAATAAATACGTCTGAAGCGAGAAAAATGGGTGGCTTTGAGACACGCACTGAAAAATTCCGGATCACGATAACTTACGAAAACCGATAAATTCGCTACTTTTGCTTACAGGTGAAAGCAGCTTCACTGCTTGCTCCAAACATTCTTGATCTATTTGCGGTTTTTCACTTTTAACCGCAATGTGGCCAGCTTTGTTCGCTAACCAAGCGACATCGGCAAGCGGGCGTCCGGTCAGTTTTTCCGCAATGTCTGCGAGATTCAAACCGGCCGCGCATGGATAGGTGGACAAGCAATGCTCCAAAGCCACCGCTACTTCTTTTGTTTCCGGGAAACAAACCTTGATGCGATTATCAAATCTTCCCTTCCGAACCAGTGCCGGATCTATCGCATTTAAACGATTTGTAGCGGCAATCACCAGCAACCCGTCCTTGCCTGCCTTTTCTACTTGCCTTAGCAGTTCGTTAATTTCCTCTATTTTGTGATTTTGCCCAGACAGTTCGCGGGAGGCACCTAATGCGTCCAACTCGTCAAGGAAAATAATGGCAGGCGCTTTTTTGCGCGCCTCATCAAACTTACGGCGAATGTGCAAACTGGTTTCATGAATATATTTAGAACCGACATCGGACATGCCTATTTCAATCATTTCCCATCCTAAAAATTCAGCAATTTTCTGTGCGGAGTAGGTCTTTCCCGTGCCCGGTAATCCATACAATAAAATGCCGCGCTCTGGATGAACGCCCATTTTTTCATATGCTTCGCGGCGATAATAATAGTCAATTACCTGCTCTTGGAAAAATTTTTCCAGTGCTGGTTGTCCGGGCAAGGAGAATTCTTCCGGCGGACGTGCCGTTTTATTTCTAATTTTCTCAATGCCCTTATCGCTTATTCCGAGCGTGCGATAAAATCGACGAATTTCGGCGGGAGCGATCCATGAGTTAATGGCATTAATTTGTTTTGGCGATAATGAAGGATCGCCGACCCCGCCGGTAAGTAACCGAACCGCCAACCGCCGACGCTCCTCGTCCGACTCTGGTTTGCCGAACGCGACTGTCCGTCGCGCTCCGGGAAAATAAAGTGAATCGCTCCAGGAAGCATTTTCCAATTGCGCCAGCCGGTCCGCCAAGTCACACAATTGTGAAGCAGAAGAAAAATCGGTGCGATCAGGAATGTCTGCAATACGCAACGGTGCGTTGTCGCGGACGAAAAGAGCGGTCAAAAAACATTCGCCGCCAAACTCTGTTTCGTCAAAAGTAATATTAAGGAATGATTCGGCTTCGGTAATAGTCGTGGGCAAAATGCCCTCTTTTTTGAGTAACAAGCAAACATCTCCGCCAGCATCGCACACCTGATAAACGATCGCATCATTCGGGCCTGTCGCCAACACTCGGCGAATTTCCGCACTTTCGCCAACGGCAAAACCCACCGACAACCATGGAAAAATTGAATTTGTCACCGCCGCATAATATCACCGAATTTAGAGTTGTCTATGGGTGGTTCGCTACCGCCCGAATGAATTTGATTGGCAAACAATTCGCCCGTCACTCGCCTCAAGCCGTCCATGTCATTGTCGTTCAGCATTTCCTTGCCCGTCTCTACCAATTGATTATGTTTTTCCGCGTCAATCGCCGTGTGTTTTTCCTCGGACACGTGTTTAAACATGTCCACGATGAATCCGGGATTTCTCCATAACTCCCGCCAATAGATATTGTGCATTTCGTTGATTGATCTTTTGGCATCGTCATAGCGGATGTCGTCACTTTTCAACTCGTCATGTGCCTGCCGGGCGAGGTCGTCAAACCGTTGACAGGTTTGTTCGTCAGCTTTCTCTCGGCAATTTTCATTGAAACTTTCTTCAGTTTCTTGCAAATCTGATTTCAGATTGACGATTCGATTTTGCGGATCGTTACGGATTGCGGCAATTTTTTGCCGAAGTTCGCGAATTTTTTCGGCAATGCCGCGGCGTTCTTCACCTTCGGCGACATTCTGTAAATTCGCGGATTGTTCATCAAGCGAATTTTTTATCTTGCGAATTCTCGGAGAATCACCGGTTGCGGAAATTTTTTCCGCAGCCACCAATTCCTTTTTGGCTTCGTCAAGCATGCCACCGACAAAATGCTCGCCGCCTTCGCCGTCATAACCAATGGTGGATTCGTGAAGGATAATTTCATTGGAAATTTCGCCCGACTTCACTAATTCAACCTTGAACCTCATGGTGCCACTTTCGTTAACATCCCAATGAATGCTCAAGTCATCTCCCTTGTAAATGTCAGAGTCAATTTTTTCTCGCTGAATTTCACAACTTCCGATAAACAAATTCGGTTCGCCGGGCGTGGGATTGATCGCTTTGGGTTGCTGAAAAAACTGCACAAGCAAGCGGTCATCACCATCGCGCAAATCTCTCGTAGCGCGATAACCTTCAACCACTCCACTATCAGGCAAGGCAATGCCTTTTTCGGCAAAAATATACAGAGTATTTTCCATTTCGTCGCCTTCGCCGGAAACAATCATGGCCGCAAGGTTGTGCGTTAATCGCAAAGACCCAGCGGATGCGGCAACGCGATTAATAACAATTTCGCGCCCAGCGTCTTTCAGCAACGAGCCGTTTTTATCAAACGCCATAATGCGAAAATGGTTTTCGCCATCACTGTCCAATGGCAATTCAATAGTTGTTCCGCCGTCCAAACTCCGGCGTCCCGAGGTCCACCCTTTGTTAGAGTCAATCTGAATTTCCATCCCGTCGCTTGCCGAGTCATCCTGCGGTTTAATGCGAATTCGGGCACGATCTTCCGCCGTACGACTTGTATAGTCGTATTGCAGTTTCACCTCGCCTTCGGTCATCGTCCGCTCTCGCGTTGTTTTGCGCGTGATTTTCTGGTCGGTCCAGTCCAAACCTTCGCAAAAAATCGCCGCGCCTACGGCAACCGCGGTCATCGGATCGATGGTCAGATCGGCGGGCAACCCCAATTCATGCGACACTCTTTCTCGTAGAGTCGGTATTTTGGAAGGGCCTCCGATAAACACCACCCGATCCAGGTCCCCGGATTCATAACCGTTGTCTTTGAGAATCTTTCGTGACAAGTACACGGTTTCATCAATTTTGTCGGCGATGAGTTCTTCAAACCGTTGTCGATCAATCGGAATTTCTATAAAAATATCCGCGCCGTCATCATCGGTAACTCGCAGATCGTCCTCCGACATATAAATGGTCGCGCTTTCGCTTTTGGAAAGTTCAACTTTTGCGGCTTCCGTTGCCATCCGTGCAACACGAATCATCTTTTCGTATTTCGGGTTTTTCTGAAAATCTGCTGCAAGCGCATAATTTTCCAATAACCAGGGACGCACAATTCCATTGATGATAATACGATCAAAATCGCGTCCACCCAACGCGTTAATGCCCTCATGCCCAGGATATTGATGTTGCCTTTGGTGCTTTGCACTAACGCCAAGTCAAAAGTGCCGCCACCGATGTCATACACCAGAAACAATCCGTCTTTGTTTTTGTTGTCGGCAACTGACGCCATTGCCGCCGCCACCGGCTCTTGCAACAGCGCGATTTGCTCCAAACCGGCCATGCCGGCGGCGCGATATGTCGCCTCAATTTGCATTTGATTAAACGCCGCCGGTGTGGTAATCACCGCGCCGGCAATATCGCGATCACCGTATGCCACCCGCGCCTGCGCTGTGAGTTGCCGCAAGATTTCGGCACTACATTGTTCGGCGTTCATCACTACACCCGCATCGGCAAATTCCTTTTTCCACGAAGTACCCATCTGCCGCTTAAAACCATCGGTGGCGTTGGCTGGATTTCGGAAAAGTTGTTGGTAAGCACGATGACCATAAAATTTAGTCCCGCTCCGGTTAATATGTATTACCGAGGGCAGGACATCCGTTCCTTGGTCCACAGTTTTCACGATGTGCAGTTTGCCATCCAAGTGCGCGACGATAGCGCTGTTGGAGGTGCCAAGGTCAATTCCCAGATACATTTTTTTGCTCCTGTTGTTTGTTAAAATCTTCGGCACGAGTCAGCACCACTTTGGCGAAGTGCAAAACCCGCCCCTCTTTCACCAGTGCGGGTTCCAGCGTTTCCCACACCACCAGTTTCTCACCGTCCGCGAATTCATCGGCGTTGGTTGCCCGAAGCGGGTAATTAGCATCATAAGGCTTGCCTTCATACACAACCATTTCGATATCGTTATTCTGCAATAATTTGATGATATGGGAATGCAATAAATTCCGCAAGTTGCGCATCTTTGCCTCCGCTGCCTTTTGCTTCGGGCGAGGTAAATCGGTGATAATTCGTTCGTTGGCAACTATCAGCCGAAAGGAATCAATCGCTAAAGATTTGACTTCTTCTTCGGTCATTAAAAATCCTCTATTTTCATGTTTTGGGGGCGAAAATTTCCATCTGTTGTAGGTTTCAACGTATAAGTCCACCCTCCTCCAGCCGAGTAATTATCCCAATCCGGCGAACCATTCGCACGCATATCATCCATAAACACTCTGCACTCAGTGCTGTAGTTTTTGCCGGTGGCGTATGTGAACAAAAGCAGTTTATTCGGCACCCTGTTATAGGTGTATGCTTCATTTTGAGGTGTCCCTTTCATGCAAATCAAGGCCCAGATGCTTTGGATAGTCAATGTCAAGGTAGTCGGCAGCCCCATGAATCGCATATTCTGCGCTATCCAGCCCGACCGCCCCGGCTAATTGGCCGGCAGCTCTGACTATGTTAGCCGCATAATTTAAACTGCGGGCTATGGTTCTATCCACGCCCTGCTCGAACTTCCCTGGCTGTCCATCCAACCACTGCGTATATTGAAAATCCGATGGGTCGCGGCCAGTGTCTTGCGCGAGACGCTCCGCCATCCTGCCCCATGACTGATAACGCTTGCCGGTGCTGGGCGCAATCAGGTTGGCGTCAAGATACTGTTTTTGATTGACTCCCTTTGACTTGAGAAATGGCCCGTATTGCTGCCAGAACTCCGTGATCATCTTGATAGGCGCGTCGGTCGCGCCTATAAGCAGGCTGATTTTCCTGTTAAGCGCCACCTGGTCATCGTCGGTTAGTTGGCTTCCTTTCGCCAAATCCGACAACACCTTCGCCTTGTGGTCAGGGGTTGCATCAATCAGGTTTTTGTGGAACGCATCAAGGTCGCCTAAAGCGCCAGGGTTTCGGCGTTCATAATCATCAATGAGTTGCCTCTCAATCCTGACTTCTGCTGACAAGTACCTTAACGGAACAACACCTGGGTACAGTGAATAAATAATAACCGCACCAACGACGATAATAATCCCAAACCATCCTGACCGGGGGGATTTTTCAACGGTTCTTACCGGAATTACTTCCAAAAATTTTCTGTCTTCATACAGTTGATCGGAGATACATTGAGGCGCATTACAACGCCCAGCTAAAGATAATAGCTCTTTTGTCACATGTAGTGCTGCGGGCGTTGCGCCGTGTTTGTTGTGAAGCGCAAGCGCAACGCTACGGGCAATGTTCCATATTTTCTCGTCGTTTGCCAATTCCGCATAGTCATCTAGTAGTGCTGAAAGCGCGTTAATCAAGTCGGCAGTTTTACCCGAATTATTCTGGGTGCTTTTTACGGCATTCATAAACGCCTGTAATCGCTCTTTAAATTCGGTATTCCGATGCTTTTCACCGACAATCTTTTCCAGTGCATCGAAATCTTTCGCCAGTGCCGCCGCCATTTCTGGCAATTCTATAAAAACCTTGATTAGAAGTTTGGTGATTCGCAAAGAAATCTCGGACTTACCCTTGTTGTTGTGGAGATCCAAGGCAAGGTCACGGAGTTTGCCGCAAATCTCACTTGAGCGTTTTTCATCAAAACCCTTTCCTTCGTCAATAAGTTGAAGCGGTTGGGCATACTCATCCCATTCGGACAGATTTTGTTCAATTAGCCGCAATGATTGCTCATCACCGGGCGAGTCCCGTAACACATCGGCGGCGTGGTTAATTTCTTCTTCCAACGGGCGCAAAATTGACTCAACCCGGTGTTTATAGAGACCACGAATCAAATCCACCACAAAACGTCCGCTCGCGGTTTTGTCAAACTGCCACTTTTCTGTGATTTTGGTTGCCAATGCGCCAGGTTGTTCCCCATGAAAAATCACGTTTATTGCCGATTTTATGTGTCTCTGTTCACGCAATTTTGTAAGTGCATCCGCAACATGTTCAGGTTTGGCGGGAGGCACGATCCCGGATTTTTTGCGGGCGTGATTGATCATCTGACCGACATCGTCTGCATCAATGGATTTTTGTGCCATAATCAGCATATTCAGCGCATCTACAAGTATGTTGGCATTGCCGACATTACCGTCTCCGCAAAAATGTGCAGCAATATTCGCTTTTGTTAGCGCGGGCAAAGACATTTTCTCCATTGCTTTACAAACCAAACCTCCGTCTATATCTGTTTTCGCCAGATGGATTAGTTCGTCAATTTTAGGGATCGGTAGGCCCCATAAATAGGACACTTCTTCGCGTAGCCGTGGCATAGGAGCGGTCAACGTATCCACCGCTTTTTGTAAAATATCCTCGGATTCCCGTGCGTCAAAACCCGCATCTTCGCGCGCATTGTCAATTTCTGGGCGCGACGATTCTGGCGGAATCTTCAGTAAATGAAATGCTGACATTCGTTTAGTTTATAGAATTTTTGGCTCATCTGTCAGCGTGTTATGCCGTTTCAGATTCTGTTTTCTTCGACCGCGTGGCAGGCAATTTGTACGCCGTTGGAGGTGTTATTCAGTTCTGGAATTTCATTGCTGCAGCGCTGATTGGCATGCGGGCATCGGCCGTGAAACACACAGCCCGATGGCAGATTGATCGGGGTTGGCACTTCGCCTTTTAGTTTGATGTGTTTTGATTTGCGCCCCAAATTGCTTTGACCCAACTTGGGAATGGCGCTCAGCAGCGCCTGGGTATAGGGATGGCGCGGCGACGAAAACACCTCTGCGGTTACCCCCAGTTCGCAAATCCGGCCGAGATACATGACCGCGATCCGGCTGCCGAAATGCTCGACCACGGACAGGTCATGGGTAATAAACAAATAGGTCAGGCCGCGATCTTCGCGCGCTTGCATCAGCAGGTTCAGCACCTGCGCCTGAATGGAGACATCCAGTGCCGAAATCGGCTCATCGGCAACGATAAATTCCGGATCCACCATCAGCGCCCGGGCGATGCTGATGCGCTGCCGTTGTCCGCCGGAAAACTCATGCGGAAACCGCGGTCCCCAATTGGCATTGACTCCGACCGATTCCATCACCTGCTCGACCTTTTGCCGTTGCTGCGCCGCGGGCATTGTCGGGAAATGAAACCGGACTGGTTCGAGCAAGGTCGTGGCCACGGTTTTTCGGGGATTGAGCGACGCATACGGATTCTGAAAAATCATCTGCATGCGCTTGCGATAGGGCAGTAATTGGGCTCGGCCAAGATTGTCGATACGCTTATCAAGGTAGTGAACCGTGCCTTTGGAAGGCGACAGCAAGCCCATGATGATGCGCCCGACGGTGGTTTTGCCGCAGCCGCTTTCACCGACCAGGCATAACGCCTCCCCTTTCACGATATCCAAAGAGATGCCGTTGATCGCCTGTACCGACTCTTTTTTACGTATTAGCCTGCCGTGCCGGAACGATAACTGGTCAAGCAGCCCGCCAGAGACGTTGAACTCCTTGTTTAATTTCTTTACCGAGAGCAGGGTATTTGGCGGGATATTTGATTGGGGTTGCGGCATCTGAGTTATTGATTAAGGGGAAAGTGACAGGCGACCGCGCGTGCACCCTTGCCGCCCAGCGCCGGCAAATCCACTTTGCACACGGCCTGCGCGTAGTCGCAACGATTGTGGAACGGGCATCCATCCGGAATCTCCTGCAGCGACGGCATTACCCCGGGAATCTGATTCAGCCGCTGGCCCGGACGGGTCTTTTCCGGCAACGCCCCCAGCAGCCCCTGGGTGTACGGGTGCATTGGCCGGGCGATAACCTGATGGGTCGGCCCTTGTTCAATAATCCGTCCGGCATACATCACCAGAATACGCTGGGTCACTTGCGCAACCACGCCCAGGTCATGGGTAATCAAAATCAAGCCGACCTCGAAATCATTGCACAGCGTCAGCAGCAACTCCAGAATCTCCGCCTGGATAGTCACATCCAGCGCGGTGGTCGGCTCGTCGGCGATAATGATGCGCGGGTCGCTCAACAGCGCGATGGCGATGACCACGCGCTGGCGCATACCGCCAGACAATTCATGGGGGTATTGCGCCAGGCGCGTCTCTGCGGAAGGTATTTGCACCGCCTTCAATTTAGCCACCGAAATTTTTCGCGCCGCCCGGCGGCTCAGGTTTTTATGCGCCAGGATGGTTTCTTCCATTTGCGTGCCGATGGTCAGCACCGGGTTCAGGGTCATCATCGGGTCCTGGAATATCATGCTGATTTCGTTGCCGCGAATCTGTCGCATTTCTTCTTCGCCCAGTCTGGCGAGGTCCTGGCCCTTGAACACGATACTGCCCGCGGACAGATAGCCGGGCTTGCTGATTAAGTTCAAGATAGCAAACGCGGAAATGGACTTGCCGGCGCCGCTCTCGCCGACAATGCCGATGCGCTCGCTCGGTTCAAGATCGAAACTCACGTCCTTGATCGCGGTCACCAAACCGCTCCTAAGCGGAAACACCACTTCCAGATTTTTAACGCTGAGCAATGCCATAGAGCGCGACCGTTTTGTCAGTTGTCGTACATTTTCGGGTTGAGCACGTCGCGCAGCCAGTCGCCGAGCAGGTTGATTGCCAGGATCAGCACAATCAATATCAGCGCCGGAAATGCCGTGATCCACCACGAGCCGCTGAAGATGAATTCAAAGCCGTTGCGAATCAGTGAGCCGAGCGACGGCTTGGTGATCGGCATGCCCAGCCCGAGGAATGACAACGCCGCTTCGGTGATAATGGCATTGGCCACTTGCACCGTGGAAATCACCAGCAGCGGCGAAAAGGTATTCGGCAGGATATGCCGATAGACGATGGTCATTGGTTTGAGGCCGATGACCCGGGCCGCATCGACGTATTCCTTTTTCTTCTCCGCCAGCACGCAGGCGCGCACCGTTCGGGCGTACTGCGGCCATTCGGCGATGCCAATGACCAGCACGATGACCAGCAGCGCGAAGTCGTTGTAAAACGCAAGTCCAGCCGTGGCCTGGAATACGGCGAGGATGATGATGGCCACCATCAAGGTGGTAAAAGACAACTGAATGTCGGCAAAGCGCATCAAGAAACTGTCCAGCCGACCGCCGAAGTAACCGGCCACCAGGCCGATCGATACGCCGATCAGGCATTGCAGGAGGGTCGCGAAAATGCCGATGGCGATGGATATTCCGGTGCCATACAGCATGGTGCTGAGCATATCCCGGCCCATGGCGTCAGTGCCGAGCAAAAAGCGCGAATCTGCGCCCACGCTGCCGAGCGGCGGAAGTTCCGAATCCATGATGTCAAACTGGGTTTGATCCCACGGGTTGTAAGGCGCGAGCACGGGTGCGGTAACCGCGACTAGCATGAAAACCAGCAGCACCGCCGCACTGGCCATCGCGGTACGATTGCGGATAAAGCTGTGGTACACCAGCGAATTTTTGATTCGCTGCCAGAGGTCTAACCGGGTCTCGAAAGCGCTACTGGTCATTGCCGATTGCCATTCCAGATTGTCATTGTTGGCCGATTAACTTTACCGTTGGATTAACTAATCCGTAGATAATATCCACCACCGTATTGGTAATCACGAAAATCAGCCCGACCACGATGAGATAGGCGACGATTAGCGGCGTGTCGACGCGGTTGATGGCTTCGAGAAACATGAAGCCCATGCCGGGCCACTGGAACACGGTCTCGGTGAGGATGGTGTAGGCGACCATGACGCCGAGTTGCACGCCGCCCACGGTGATGACCGGCAGCAGCGTATTCTTGAACGCATGCAGCATCCAGATGCGGCGTTTTTTCAACCCTTTTGCCCAGGCGAATTTGACGTATTCCGATTCCAGCACTTCCATCATTTCGGATCGGATCATGCGCACAAACAGCGGTAGGATGACCGATGCCAGAGAAATGCTCGGCAACAATAAATGGGTCAGTCCATCGATCGTCATCAGGCTGGTCTCCCAGTCTCCAAAAATAATCAACGTGTCCCCCCGGCCATAGGACGGCAGCCATCCCAATTCGACTGCAAACAGATAAATCAGGAATATGGCGGTTAGGAACACCGGGATGGAAATGCCGACGATGCTGAACCCCATGGCCAGTTTTGAAAACAAGTGGTTAGGTCGAATCGCCGCGAAAACCCCGACCGGGATGGAAAAGGCCAGAATCCAGAAAGTCGCCGCGACCACCAAATCAATGGTTGCCGGCAGTTTGTCCATAATGACTTCCAAGGCCGGGCGCTTGAAAAAATAGGAGGTGCCGAGATCGCCGCGAACCGCGTTCTTTAAAAACCGCCAGTACTGCACCAAAAACGGGTCATTCAGCCCCATTTCTTCGCGCAATTCATTACGGACTGCTTCGGAGACCGATTGTCCCACCAGTTCGCGCAACGGATCGCCCAACTCATCCTGGATCGAAAAACTGAGCGCGCTGATAACCAGCATGACCACCACGGCCTGCCCCAGCCTTCTGACGAGAAACGCGAACATGGACTAAATTATTCCTGGCTTAAATAAAAAGATTAAGTGAAAAAATGTTTTTTGAATATCTCCGATCTGTGATGAGACAGATTAGGCGGTTTTACTTTGACACAGAATGCCGTACAGTCTTTTAGTTCGCATGAAGGGTTGTTTGCTTCTCACGGTTTGCGAGATCAACATGTTTTGCCTTGATCTTGCGAGCTCTTGCAAACAATCCTTTCCTTACTTTTCCAATATTAATTAAATTAGGTATGCCTGCATCATCGATATTTCTCGTTTTTTCCATGCCCATTGCAAGAACAATGTCATGTTGTGACGGTATGTATTGGAGGAATTCGTAGTCCCTGCATAACAAATCATCCACTTCCTTATTTAAAAACCTGACAATATCCTTGGAAAAATCCTCGTCGCTTGTTTCGCAAACGGTGATGTGGGGATTTTTCTCGGTTGGAAACGTGGGTTTGTACCACAGTTGGTACTTTCCCATTTCAGGTATCTGTACTTTAAAATGGACAAAGTATTTTCTTGAGTAAGAAAAGCAACTGCTTTGAGAGATGACCAACGGATGGTCTCTGTCAGAAAAGTTATTAAATGAGGTTACTTTGAAGTTGCTTTTTTGTGGTCCTTTAACCGTAATATGGACCGGCGAAGTTGCTTCCTGGTCATTGAAAATCGATTTCAGCCCTTGAAATAGTATCACTAATTCTTCGTCAAGAATCTTGATAAACAGGAATTTATTTCCGCTCATAAAACCAAATATTTCCTGTATTCTTCCTGTATTTTACGATGGCTTAAGCACTTGTACAAAAAGCCTGAAAATTTTATAGCAGTTGCATTTATCTCCTCTTTTTCTTTCGTTTCCATGGCTGGCTTGTCCGACATGTTTTCTTTTTGATTTAGGAAGAACTCGTAATGATCTAAAAACGCATCAAACCCAGCAAGCAGTTTATCGTCTCTTATATTGTCTAGCCCAACAGCAAGCCGTGTCAGTGGAGTTTGTTTGCAAAGACTCAACACATCTTCTTTACTACACTGGTGTTTAGATATGATGGGCAGGATGGTCGCAAATACGGTTAACATTCGGCTAAATTTGAGATTAATATTTTTTTTACGAAAAGGTTTTGTCTTGTCATTTCTGATAATTTCATAGTTAAGACAAAGGGTTCTCCAAAATCTCAGAAGATCGTTCAACAGAAAAAGTGGCTTAAAAGAACGCCGATCAACGTCATCACGAAAATACAAACCAACAATTTCATCCATTTGCGAATCATAGAGAACATCGTTGAACACAGGTCTGCTTTCTAACAGCATTAACATTCTGCTGGTAAAGAGATTCTTCTCATCATCTTTGGGGCACCCTATCGATTTTGTCATTTCAGGAAAAGAAAGAACTTTCAGAAACATCCCATCGTTGCTGAATTCGGGAAACCCCAACTCTTTGTTTACGAAAATTAATTCGGAAAGCAGTTCTATGTCACTTAGCCTTGTCCACTTATCCTCGTCTTTTTTCGAGAAAACAAAAATGTCTAAATCGGAGGTTCTACCAAAATCTCCTCTAGCCAAAGAGCCACAACAAAAAACACTATAATGGTTTGGCTTTTCTACCAAGCGTTTTGAAACCGCTTCGCGAACATCTTCTAACTTCAATTTTGAATTTGCCACTCTTTGCTGAAGTTTCGCGTGATTTTCCAAACATTCTAAATACGTCATAACCTTGTTATTTTATCTTGTTTTTAGTTATCCAGAGGCTACGCCCATCTTTCTAATACTCACTACTCACGAACTGCATGGAAACCCCAAACCGTCCCATTTTCTCTTTCAGAATTTCATGTTGATTTGTCTTTTTTTGTGCCATAATCAGAAATTCTAACATGCTCACTACCTTGTTCCTCGAACGGCTAGAGAAAAAAGAGCTGAATGCGGCTATTTTTCCCGCCAAATCAAACAGCCGATCTTTCTAAACAATTGGCGAATCCGCCCCGGTTTCGCGTGGCGTTCGGCGCGCAACTTCACCTTGAATATTATCGCAGGCGCGAGTTTTGGATCATTCGCCGCCGCCGGGTATTTCCGTTTGAGCGCATCCATCATCACTTCACCCATCGCTGAATCAAATTGTGCGAAACATTGTACGAGATTGTGCCGTTGCCAGCGTCCATATTTTTTTGACACGCGCAACAAAGTTCCCGTTCGCAACGAGTGTGACACTTTGCGGATTGAACGCGTATCCACCACATAAAAAACATCATCCACCGCCAAAAAATTGTTGAGATGAAAATCAATATGCCGATAGCCATTGCGATGCAATTTCACAAACAAATTGATACTCCATTCAGCAATTTGTGTACGGCATGACGGTTGCTTTTGCCAAAGTTCATGCAATGTTTGCGCCTGCAAAAATTCAAACACCACGGCATGTCCGCCATCGCAACGACCGCAAAAATACAACTGCGGAGTTTTTATATTCAACGCGGTCAAGATGCGGTGTCCGTCTTGCTCGCGCCACGCGCGGTATGCACTTCGGTAATTACCCAACAGCAGTTTTACCAATACCGATTTGGACTGCCATTGACCATCAAATACCCGCGATTGATTTGAATTTTTTTTGTATCCATCGCAAACAGGTAATGGTCTCGCCATTGGCAAGATGCAACACCGCCGGCAGTTGCATGCCGCTGCCTTGCCGTAATTGTTCGGTCAGACTTGGCACGGGATGCGTGAAACTATTGTCAAACGCTTCTGGAACATGCCCGAGAAAACCCGATATGTCCCTGCCAACTATTTCGCCGACTGCGCACCGTTTCAACCTGCCTGCAACGGCGCCGTGGGGATTGGCGCGAACCGTGTGGCGTATTTGTGATGTTTTTCGGAACAAACGGCGTTTCAGATGCTTTAATCTGAACAGTTGTTTGAACTCGCCGGAACTACTGCGCGCTATAAAGCACAAGTGAAGACATTTAAGTTGTGATCCCTCCCAAGAAGACATATCACCGACAAAGGCAAACAGAACGACTGTGCTCTGACCGCTGGCAAAAATCGGGTATCCGTGTAGTCGTTGCCTGCGGTGTTCGTCTTTCCACCCACTAATGAGTTTGAAATTGAATAGTTTTACCGGGCAGGCGGCTGGTGGTGCGGGATAACCCTGCGCCATTTGCGCGTTCAAATCTAAACTCACGCAGTTGTGGAAGTTGCCGCGCAACCACCACACGCGGTCAAACTCGCCGGCGAAGATGCGTTTGCGCAGGGTGGCAAGATCGTTCGGGTCATAGACCTCATCGCCGTCCACGCCGAATACCCAGGTGTCGGTGCCGTAGTAGGCGGATAACACACTCTGAGACGCGTGCGGGTTTTTCCATTTGCGCAAATCGATCTTGTCGGTATTGGCGGCCAGCCGCTCGATTATCGCGTAGGTGTCATCGGTCGAGTAGTTATCCAGCACGATGATGTGGTCGCAAAAATCGAAAATGTTCCTGATGACCCACTCAATGTGAAGGTCCTCATTTTTAACCAACAATATGCCGACAATTTGTTTCATGTTGTGTTCAAACTCGGCCGTTCAACACACGTGCAAACACTTCACGGTAGGCGTATCCGCATCGGGCGAACGCATAGTCGTTTGCGTGTTCCCGTGCGACAGACTGAAATCTCGGCAGGTTTTCCACCGCCAGCGTGATTTTGTCGGCTAAAACTTCGGCGCGTAAATCGGCGAGTTGTTGAAACACATTGTCGGATGCAACCGGCGCAAGCAGTTCGGTCGAAAACGGCAGCAATTCAGCGGCTGAGCCGCTATCAAAACTGACGACCGGCAGGCCGGTGGCAACCGCTTCAAGCACGGCGTTCGGACATGGCGGATTGACCTGCGAAAACAGGAAGACATGACAACGCCGAAGTAGCGCGGCGATCTGCCGCATGCCCTTTACGCCATGCTGTACAACATATTGATTTTCTGGGGGGGGGTAGTGATTGGTCCGCAGATATGCAGACGAAAGTCGAACTGGTGTTGCAGTAAATCCAATGCGTCAAGGATGGGTTGCAACATCACGGACGACCTGAAATTACCGGTAACCACAAACTCGATGGGCCTGTTTGTGGCAAGGGGTTGTTTGGCGGGAAAAAAGATATCCGAGTTCACGCCGTTGTAAATAATCGTCGAAGGCGCGGTTGTATCGCCGAGTAGTGTCGCACAGAGCGTTTTACTGTATTTGCTCTGGAAAATGATGAAGTCCGCAAGGTGACGGTAGTTTTCCGACAACCGCTGATTCCGCTCAATATCCTCGCTGCCGTCCGAGTGCGTGTGGCAACCGTCAAGCCGTTGTATGACTTTACCGCCGCGTTTTTTGATGCGCCGGACTTTCGCCGGGTTGAAGTGAATCGGGAAGAAAATCGAATCGCCCCACAGATAAACCGAGCGATACGGATGCCGTTCTTCATCCAGATAGCACTGCAAGTTGCGCATAAAGGTTGTTGGTCCGCCGATGGATTTTCGCCAGCGTCGAAAAGGAATGAACAGCATGGTTGATTTCAGAGCGGCAGTTTCAGGATCTTTCCAAACTCGATGTCGTAGCATGTTGGCGTGAATTGTAAAAGCCCACTCCCAGGGTAAAAACTCATTTCGCCAAAAATCGGCTTGCCATCCAAGTCATACAAATCAACGCGAACATACAGAAACTCGCTGGAAAGTGCAGTGGAAATTTCCAGCATTTCTTTCAGACACCCGGGTGCCTCTATTTCTCTATGACACGGCGGGTAAGTGACAGAGATAAGATCGATTTTCTGCCAGTGAACATCATAAAACGCCTGTTGGGGGCTGACTGAACGACCCACTATCACTTGTATTGCTTTCGGTTTGCCGTGAAAACAATAAATCTTGTAATCAGCAGGCGCGCCATCGGAGCCGTCGCCAGATTCCAGATACTTCTCGCAGACGATACGCGGTTGAATATCTTTGTAACACCATTCCCGGTAGCGAATGTATTGACTTTTCCTCAGCCACTTTTTTAACCGGCTTCTGGCGGTCTTGAGATCGCGCGTTTGCCTGCCGATAGTTACCAATCCGTCTTTGACCAACACATTCCAACCGCTACCGTGGGTTGCTTTGAGAACATATGAGTCTGGCAGTGAATCAAAATCGATTTCACCGACGGTCTCATACACATCGTAGAGTTCGTTGAGAATGTGCCCGAAACCTTTTTGCCTGACATACTCACGCACGGCATATTTGTCCGCACATTGCACCTTCAACGGATCTCTATCATAGAGTTTCATCCATTGTAATTTTTCGTTGAAGGTTACCGGGTTGGCAAGGTCCAACTCGCGACCAAAAACCTCGCGGAACATCCCCTCGATTACGGTTTTGTCCGAGAACAGGTAGTGCATTTTTCTCGACAGGCACCGATATAAAAAATACTTGGCGGGCTTCATTGATTTACCCACGCCCGCCCGCACCAATGTTCATATATCTTGTTAACGATTTTCATTATAATTTTGCGCGGTATACCTGGGTTCTCCTTTTGCTCGCGTGCCCTGTTTATGGTTGTCGTCACTCATTTTTTTGATACCTCATGTTGATTCGCTTTCTCTCACGACCCGGTCGCTTGATATTGCAATATATGCCACACCACGGATAAAGCCATAATAACCATCTTCTTTCACTGCTGTCCCATTAACTTTCACAGCAACGAGGATTGATTGCGATTGAAGCTGGGAATGGGGCATTGTCTGGATGCCTTGACGCCGGTGAACACGATGCGCTGATCGCATGTCAATCCCTTGCTCTTCAACACCGCGGCGCGACCGACAACGCGATACGCCGCGTCTTTCTTGATGCGAGTGACAAAGAATATGCCTTTGTCATTCAACTGTTTATACCAGCCATAGTCGTTATATCCGCGGTCGATGGCGACTATGCTTCCTTGGGGAAACGCAGCGCGCGCCCGATAGCGAGGTCGCTGGTTTTGCCGTCGGTGATGGCTGCGAACTCGGGCAGGCAACCGCGGTGGTTCAGCCCGACATGTAGCTTGACCGCCCCCTTGGTCGTTCGGAAATCGGCCCACGGGAAGGCCGAGAGGCACAACTTGATGGTGCTGGCATCAAGCGAATACAGCGGGTTCTTGAAACGAAACTTATGGCCGGGCGCGACCCCTTGGCAACGTCGCAACCCCTTCCCAAACAGTGCCTCGTACAACGTATAAGGCTTGTCCTGGTTGATGCGCGCCAGGCTGGAGCGGGACAGGCCGACGCCGCCCAAGTGATACAGTCGATGCGCCTGAGCATCCAGGTTGTCGACGAGGTCGCGCAAGCTGTCGCGGCCGGTCACCTGCGCCATAAACAGGCCGACGAACTGCGCCCAACGCGACGCGACACGGAACGAGCGGCCACTATGATGCCGTTTGGCGAGGCTCTCGAATTCATGTCTCGGCGCCCATTTGAGGATCTGCGATAAAACTGTGTTACAATGCGCCATGGTCTGATTCTCCTAGTTGATTCAATAAGTTGTGTGCCATCTCATTGTATCAATTCAGAGCGAATCAGACCATCTTTTTTGTCTGTTAATGGGACAGCAGTGATCTTCTTTATAACCTTAACGACATCCTTGTAGTAGCCTTCCGTAAAACAATCTATCAATTACACCATTGCTGGCACACTTGTTACTAATTCATGAGACATTGATATCAGCACTTCTTTTGCTGTGGGCTTTTTTTGCAAAGTGATCAGTTTCGGTACTAACGTTTTCACTTCTTCATCGAGTTCGTCGAGGGATGCGACTTCCACCACCAGCCTAGGCAAATCAGTGCTGGTTGCCGTCCAAACATGTGCATCTTCATCCCATACCGCATGAACGGCTATGGTTGTTTGTTTCATTAGTGATTCCCCTCGCTTTAGAAATATGAAGTATTACTGCTTGAAATGGATATTTTATAACAACAATGTCATTCCTGCATAGAATATCGCGGCGGCAAAGCCGCCGCCCGCGGCTACGCCGCGTCTGGATCCCCGCCTGCCGGCGAGGATGACGGGAAGCATTGTCTATGTGTTGCTTGCCGGTTGGATGAACCTATTTATCAAATATCTTCGAGTTCACGGCCTGTAATTGACGATACTGAAAACACAAAAGCTTTCAAGATTTGTTCATCCGGCATATTGTTGAAAATTGGAAAATCTGTAGCATTGCCAGCAGGTCCCTTATCAATCTCATCAATACGAGCGACATTTAAGTATCGCCCGTTTAGCGCGTTAGCCCAGTCCTTATCAGGCTCTCTATGTTGTATCCAAGCTCGTTTGCCGCCACCCTCACCAACAAACCAGTCAATATATTTCTGACCTTTACCGTCTTTTTTGATATTCATAACAATTACCTCATAGATTTATGAAGTTAACAACAATCGGATTTTTCCCACAACATCTTGTTCATTACATCCAAACGACACCCTTGCAACTCTTATTCGTTCCAAAAATTCGCCTTCTTCTCACTTTGATGCAACTTGTGAATGAAGGCATACGCTTCATCCTCGGTTTTAAATCTTGCAATGCAGCGACTGAAATCTCTCTCTCTTAATGTACGACCAGACTTGCCTGTTATCGTTATATGCGGTCCGTCTGATATGCGCTTCGCGCTATAGGGTCGGAAACAAAGACACACTTCCCACCAGTCATAGCTGGAGCGGCCCGGTATTGTTTGCGGATACCCTTTGTAAGGAGGCCTAGCTCGACAGGTTGAGACAGCCCTTATCTGAGCAAATTTGCCGAGGTCTTTATTAAGGAGAAAGCCCTCGACCGGCCAATCTTCTTGAAAAGGATAGTTAGATTTCATTTGTCAACTCCTCTTGTGCGATGGTTGTTTGATTTTTACGATGACACTTCGCCTATTTCGCGCGGCGGCGTAAATTGGACGCTCGGCACTGTGAATGGGCTATTACGAACCCGACTCACTGGCCAGAATTTGTATGATGCTACCACATAACTGGACAAATCGGGTAATCCAGTTATTAAATCAGCGGCGTTAGCCCTTATCATTATTCGCGGCTTCGCCGCGGCAACACCGTTTTAGTGTCCGGCTACGCTGGTTAATACTGGGAATCTCTCGGAAACCACACCTTACGCATTGGGCACTTTTTTAAGTGCCGCTTAAAATTTTTCGAATCTTTGATAGCAGTATCGCACATCGGGCAGGTTGGCGATTCTTTGGAATGACTTTCGACGTGTTTAACCGCGTCAAGTAGTATCTGTCCTTGCAATCCTCGATTAGAAAATCCGTCATCCTGTGATGGCGAACCGCAACCGTGTATGCCCTTGTCAGGGGGCGTCAAAAACACCTTGCCCCCGCAAGAACATTCGAAATAGATAACCGTTTTATTACAATAAGAACACTTTGTTGGATAAGAACGTATTTTGTAACAAGAGTCATTATGCGTTGGAACATAACCCATAGCAAATTCCTCAATATTGAAAAATTAGTCACACACCCAAACGGATTATTTCTTTATGTGATTATTTTAACTCATCCTTCAGATGTGTCTGTTAAGTTGTGTTTGTTAATATCTTCGCCATTTACATTTCCTGCATGTAGCACATTGATCCAGAAGTCCTTGAACAGACCGTCATCTTCATAAAGATTCCAAATCTTTTTAGCATCTGACTCAGGCAACTTAAGCCCAACTTGAGTACAAGTTATGATCGCTTCTCTAAAGAAAGGGTTTTTAACAATATTATAAAAAACATCTTCCTTTGTGAAATCTTGACAATCAAGGTGACAGTTCGTTAGATCGGCCTCTACTTTTTTATCCGTAATCCATTCGAATATGTGTTGTGCGTAGGCTAATCTTTCCGTGTTTTGTTCAATCTCGTCTTTTGTTAGAGGGCATTTTTTCAATCGGCGAATGAATGCAATGCGTATAGATTCATCATGTTCTGAATTTAGTTTAGACAGCGCCAACAATTGAGCAACACCTATATCTATTTTGAGCGGATCTTTATCTGACAAATTAGCAATTCCGTTAAATAAACTATTTTGCTGAATTTGTGTTTCCGTTTTATCTATTTGTTGACCAGCATCGTGTATTTGTTGGCGAACATCTCGGGTTCGGAACCACCACAAACAAAAGAAAACAGGCAACCCAAGCAGGATGCTATGAATGTAAATATAATTTTCCTTAGGACCATTTATTTTAAGCAGGCAAGACAATGGATCCCATAAATATCGATATAAGGCAATACCGATCGCGCCACACACAATAAGTAACGCAAACCTTATCCAAGGATTATCAAATTTGTCCATGAGCTTGCGCATACTGTCCCTGATTTGTAGGTTGTTCATAACAACGCGGGTCGCTTCTCATAGCCAGTGAAACCACATTCCAGCAACACCTCGTGCAAGGTGTTGTCTTCAATGCAGGATTCAATAAACAAATGCGTGGCTTCAATGATGTTTGCCTTGGCTTCTTTGGGTGTGTCGCCCTGACTGTATAAATCCAACTCAGGGCAATACGAGACATACATTTTTGGTTTTTCTTTTGTTATACGAGCCGACAAATTGGTGCAGATAAAGGCAATACTTTCCACATCTTTGGTTGTTTGTTTCATTGGTGATTCTCCACGTTTTAGAAATAGGAAGTATTGTTGCTTGAAGTGGGTATTTTATAACAACAATGTCATTCCTGTCTGCGGCGCGCAATGTTTGTCTGGATTATAAGGAGTTCGGCTACGCCGAACGGTTTAATAACTGGATTGCCCGGAACAAGCCGGGCAATGACGAATGATAGGTATTGGTGAATTGAGAGGACAAAGGCGCGTTGAGATGCCAAAGTAACCGAGAAAAAGCCTGGCTTTGCCGGACTATTAATGTCGTCACGCGTAGCGTGACTCCTTGCCTGCCGGCGAGGATGACGGTCAGGGGATGTGGTTTGGATTTATGACGGTATTAGTTGCTCTCATCGTTTTTTAGTTCTGTTGTTCTCGCCTTTGGCGAGAACAACAGACTGGATTCCCGCCTGCCGGCGAGAATGACGAATGATAGGTATTAGTGAATTGAGAAGACAAAGGCGCGTTGAGATGCCAAAGTAAACGAGCGAAAAAGTCCGGCGTAGCTGGACTCATCATCGGCGGCAAAGCCGCCGCCCGTGGCTACGCCGCATCTGGATAGTCGCCTGCCGGCGAGGATGACGGCAGGGGTGTCACTGTCCAATTCGCCCCAATTCTTCATTGCGCGGCTTGACCGGACAATACGAATAAGGGGACAATTTGGATAATAGCGGCGGAAAGCGAAGATACGCCGTGCGCAATCTCGCCAGCACGAGCGCGTTACTAAAATTTATGGCTTATTCCCGCTCGTTTCATGACCTCGTTAGCGGTGTGACGAGATTTCATGTTTTTGGACACCGTCACACTTATGTCGCCATTGCTCCAAATTTCATGCGCGCCACTACCTTGCCGACGTTTTTGATAGTCGGATTTTTTTAGAATCGCAACGACATCCTTGTAATATCCTTTCATAATACAATCCCTTAATCACGCCATTGCTGGCACACTTGTTTCCAATTTATGAAACATTGATATCTGCAATTTTTTCTTTGCTACGGGTTTCTTTTCCAAAGCAATCAGTTTCGGTGCCAATATTTTCACTTCTCGGTCGAGTTCGTCGAGGGATGCGGCCTCTACCACCAGGCCGGGCACCTCAGCACTGGTCGCCGTCCAAACATGCGCGTCTTCGTCCAAAACAGCATGGACCGTTATAGTAGTTAACTGTTTCATTTGTGATTTCCTTTTGTTAGTCGGGTTGATTATCTTTCGCGACCTAATCATATGGTCGCACTCGGGGTCAATTGTGCGTAATACTACCATATCAACTGCTATTATTCTATTATAACAACAAAATAATCGTAAGCAAGCAGGAATCCAGCCATTGAAATAAAGGCGACAACCCTTGTATTCCGCCATTTCTCGCCACAAAGATCGCCCATGGCCTGAACTCAGTTATCGCCGAGGAGGGCTTTGCCAGACATCAAACCAGCGGCGAAGCCGCCTAAATAACGGCGGAAAGTCGTTTTCCCGCCGTTATTTATATCTCCGTCATTCAGTCCATCACCAAATCGCCGAGATAAGGGAAGTTCATCACATTCACGACCTTGTCGATATGCACTCCTTTTCGCGCCGCCCAGGCGCGGTCCTGCCAGTGCAACGGCACGAACGCGGCATCGTCATACAAAATTTGCTCGACCCGTTGCAGCATTTGTGCGCGCTCGGCCGGATCGGTCTGCTTGGCACTGTCCAGCACCAGCCGATCAACTTCGGCGTTGGAGTAATTGCCGCTGTTGTATTGCCCGTAACCGGTCTCCTCGTCCGGGGTCATGGTCAGAAATTCACTGAAGTTGGCCGAGTCCTCGGTATCGGAATGCCAGCCGATCATCATGATGTCGGCCGCGCGCTCGTCATACTTGGGCCAGTACTGCGCCTTGGGCATGGTGGTCAGGTCGACCTGAATGTTGATCTTTGCCAACATGCCGGCGACCGCTTCGGCGATTTTGGCATCGTTGACATAGCGGTTGTTGGGCGCCATCATGGTAACGGTGAAGCCGTCGGCATAGCCGGCTTCCGCCAGCAGCGCCTTGGCTTTTTCCAGGTCATAGCGCGGCGCGAGCGCGGCGTTGTGGCCGAGGTAGCCCTTGGGGCTTTGCTGGGCCGCGGCGGTGCCGAATTTCTTCATGATTTTCTCGACGATGCCGGCATTGTTAATCGCATGCACAATCGCTTGGCGCACGCGCGCATCGGCGAACTCGTGCCTGCGCTTTTGATTCAACTGAAAGGTAATGATGCGTGTGCCGCTCATGGTGACCAAGTCCACTTTGTCGCTGTTGTCGATGCGCACCAAATCGGTCGGCGGAATCGGTGCGGCGAAATCAATATCACCGGACAACAACGCCGCGACCCGAGTCGGGGATTCTTTGATTGGCGTGAGCACAATGCGTTTGACGTTGCCGGGGGAGGCGGTGTCCCAATAATCGGCGAATCGTTCAAACACCACTTTGACGCCCTGCTCGCGGGATGCGACCGTGAAGGGGCCGGTGCAGGAGACATTGGCGGAAGCGAAGGAATCGCCGTGCTTTACGATTTCCCCCTTGTCCCGGCCGCGCTCATCGGTACCGGTGTAGAACTCGCTGTCGAGCGGGAAGATATAAGTCGCGGTGTGTTCAACCAGTGGATAGGGGCCGTCGGTGATGAGGTCGATGGTGTGGTCATCAATGACTTTGGCTTCGATAAAATTGGCGAATACGCCCTTGAAATCCTCGCTTTCCTTTAATCGATCAAAAGTGAACTTGACATCTTTGGCGGTCATTTCGCGGCCCGAATGAAACTTAACGCCCGTGCGCAAATTAAAGCGCACCGTGGTATCGTTTTGACGTTGCCAACTGCTTGCAACCCGCGCGTCGAATCCTAAATCCTGATTCCAGCGAATCAACGGATCGCACACCATGTGCGACAACTGCAGCGTACCGCCAGACAGTTGTTCATGTAGATCCAGGGAAACCGGGTCGGCATCGTAAGCCAGTTTCAGGGTTTTGGCGTGAATCGGAACTGCGAGCAGCACGCCCGACAATGCCGCTAGTTGGATAATGCGGCGAGTTTTATAATGGATGGTCATTGGTATTCTCCGGTGTTTTCTTGAAGTTTAGATGTAAAAAATTTACAGGCGGTTAGTGTACAATATTTTGCCCGTCATCATTAAAAAATCGAACCGGCCAGTTTCATGATCGACCTATCCCACGCGGCCCGCGCCGACACCGCATTGCTCGTCGTTGATGTGCAGAATGATTTTTGCACTGGCGGCGCACTGGCAGTGGAAAACGGCGATCGGGTGGTGGCGCCGATTAACGTATTGTGCGGCCGCTTTTCCAACATCATCCTGACTCAGGACTGGCATCCTGCGGATCATGTCAGTTTCGCCGACAATCAGCCCGGAAAATCGCCGTTTGACACCATCCCCTTGCCGCATGGCGATCAGACTCTGCGGCAAACCCTGTGGCCGATTCATTGTGTGCAAGGCACCTACGGCGCTGAATTTCATGCTGATCTGGATCGCACCCGCGCGCAACTGGTGGTGCGCAAAGGCTTTCGTGCGCACATCGACAGTTATTCGGCGTTTTATGAGAACGATCGATCCACCGCAACCGGACTGCACGGCTACCTGAAGGATAGAGGAATTTCGAAACTGGCGCTGGTCGGGTTGGCAACGGACTTTTGCGTTGCCTGGTCGGCAATTGATGCCGCGCGCCTCGGTCTTGATACGACCGTGGTGTTGTCGGCTTGCGCCGCCATTGACCTGGACGGCTCTCTTCAAGCGCAACTAAAAACAATGCAACAAGCCGGGGTGCACGTGGTGGATGCCTTGTAACATCTGTCAGGACACATCCTGGCAATAAGAATATGTATTTGATAGGATGATTTTCTTGACAGTCCTGGTTGACTTTTCGAGGTCAAAGTGGAGTGCATTATGAAAATTGCAATTGCGTGCCATCAGTTTTGATTATGACTGGATGCTCAATCCTGCCTCGCCGGCGAGAAAACACGAATTAGAATTAGAGGGTTCAAGAAGTTGTTGAAGGCAATGCCGCTCTAAAAAGCAAAATGAAACCATGCCGAGAAAGATTAGAGAACTGAAAACGCTATTGCTAAATGCGGGTTGTGTTTGCGAGAATGCGAAAGGCAGCCATACCAAGTGGTCGCATCATAAGGCTGCCAGGAAACTAATCTTGTCTGGCAAGGATGGCGTTGATGCGAAACCTTACCAAGAGAAAAATGTTTTAAATTATTTGCATGAAATATCGGAGGAAAAATGAAAATTCATTATAGTATTTTGATTCAATGGTCTGATGAGGATAAATGTTACATTGCATCCCTGCCTGAATTTGGCGCGTACACTAACACTCATGGAGAAACCTACGAGGAAGCCTTTCAAAATGCAAAGGAGGTTTTAAGTTTGTTAATGGAAGAAACCAAATCTCTGCCAAGACCGCAAACTTATGAAATGACACACGTTGCTGTTTAATAGTCATTCCGGCGGAGGAATTCAAGATGATCGTTAACCCGCTCACCTCCAGATAACGGGCGAACAAAAGAACTTGATTAACGCTTAAAATGCTTTCAAAGCAGACCGGATTAAAGGCCGTGAAATCGGTCTGTTCTCGACTGACAGAAAATATTGCGCTGAAATTATTGACTGACGCCGACGTATTTGCCGATGTATTTTTTGTGAAACAGGTCGTGGTTTTCGCTTAACTGCTCGACCCCGACCACATCGGCGATACGCCCATTTTCGATAAACGCGACCCGATCCGCGACCGGCAACACCGCTTCAACCCGTTGCTCGACCAGCAATATCGCCACGCCCTGCTGGCGAAGCGCCATGACCACTTCACGTATCGTTGCGAGCATCGACGGCATCAGCCCTTCGCTCGGCTCATCCAGTAGCAGCACGCTGGGTTCGAGACACAGCGCGCGCGCCATTGCCAGCATCTGCTGTTCGCCGCCGCTGAGCGTCCCGGCAACCTGATTCAGGCGGGATGCCAGCGGCGGAAATAGCGCCAGCACTTGTTCGCGGGTTTGCGCGCCGCGGGTTTTTGTCTTGTCTTTTATCATTGAACCGCGCGCCATTAAACCGATGGCCATATTTTCCGCCACCGTCAACTCGGCAAACAGCCGTCGTCCCTGCGGCACATAACCGATGCCGCGCCTGGGAATTAAATGCGCCGGCAGCGCGATCAAATCTTCGCCATCCACCTCGATCGAGCCGCTACGCCGCACCAATCCCATAATCGATTTCAAGGCCGTGGTTTTGCCGGCGCCGTTGCGTCCGAACAAGCACAGCACTTCCCCGGCGCTTAGACTGAGACTAAAGTCGCGCAACACCTGCACCGCGCCGTAATACGCATTCAGCCGTTCAATCTTCAGCATCGTTGCCTCGCGTGGTCATGAGCCCAGATACGCCGCCTGCACCGCGGCGTTATCGCGAATCTGGTCAGGGCTGCCCTGCGCCAAAACCCGACCGCGATCAAACACCGTGATACGATGCGCCAATGACATGACCACCGACATATTGTGTTCAATCAACAGCACCGTGGTGGATTGATTAATCTGTTTAACCAGCGCGCAAAAATCCTGGATTTCAGCATCGGACAACCCCTGAGTCGGCTCATCAAAGATCAGCAGCACTGGATTCAACGCCAACCCCATGGCCACTTCGAGCAAGCGTTGATGCCCATAGGCGATGGTGCCGGCAGGCTCGTCCTTCAGGTGGGCGATGCCGACCTGCTGTAGCGCGAGGTCGGCATCGTGGCGGATATCCGCGGAAATTGCTTCGGGCTGGCAACGGTTTTGCGCCGCGATCGCGGCATTCTCAAGCACCGTGAGGTTGGGGAAAATACTGGTGATTTGAAAGGTATAGGCGATACCCTTGCGCACTCTTTTGTGAATGGGCAAGCCGGTGATATCCTGGCCGCGAAATTCGACGCTGCCGGCGGTTGCGGTTATGCGCCCCGATAACAGGCTGACGAAGGTGGTTTTGCCAGCGCCATTGGGCCCGATGAGGGCGCGTATTTCGCCTTGCCCAAGATCAAAATCCACATTTTGCACGGCGTGCACGCCGCCAAACGACTTCGATAAATTGCGCGCCCGCAATAATGTCATGGCTGATTTCACGGCTGATTTCATGGCGGATTCACGGCAACCACGGTAGCCACCGGTGTTTGATCGTGCCGAGAATTCCCTTGGGAAAATAAAGCACCAGAAAAATAAGCGCGAAACCGGCGACCAGCAAATACGCGGTGGTGTATTGGCTGGCGATATCGATCAGATAAAACATCAGGAATGTGCCGAGCACCGGTCCGAGCACCGTGCCCGGGCCGCCCAACAAGGTGAACAGTAACGCATCGATTGAGTATTGGATGGTGGTAAAGGACGAGCCGATGTAGGCGAACATCAAGGCGAAGGCGGCGCCGGCCGTGGCCGACAGGGTGCCGGATACCAGCAACGCTTTTAGTTTTATCGCGAAGGTGTTGTAGCCGAGCATTTGCGCGCGCGGCTCGTTTTCCCGAACAGCGACTAGCGCGCGTCCGGTTTTTCCGCGCACCAATCGATAGATGATCAGCATGGCGATGCCGAGCAAGAGCAGCGCGAGGTTGTATCGGGTCGTCGGATTGGTGAGATCCACGGTGGCGCCGAAAAACCCAAAACTGCGCGCCGCTTGCGGCAACACCAACCCCTCATCGCCGCGGGTATAACGGGTGAAATAGAGCGTCGCCAGGTAGGCGACTTGCGACAGCATCAGGGTCACAATCATGAATGCCACCCCGGTGGTGCGCAAGGCAATACATCCGACCAGCAATGACAGCAACGCACCGGCGATGATGCCGCTGGCAAACGCCAGCGGCACACTCCAACCCAGATGATAGGCGGTCAAGCCGGCGCCATAAAGCCCGGCGCCGAAAAACATGGCATGACCGAGGCTGAGCAAGCCGGTGTAGCCGAATAACACGTTATAACCCATGGCAAATATGGCCAGAATCATAATTCGGGTCATCGTCAGGTGATGATATTCAGGCAGTATGAACTGCAGTAAAAACAGCATTACGATGACCGCCAGATGTACGATGACCGCCAGATGGGCACTAAGTATTTTTCCGGTAAGTATTTTTCCGGCAATGATTTTTCCGCTGCCGTTGTTTGTTGCGTCGCTGTTTATCTTGGGCAAGGTCATGTTGGGGTCATGTTGATTTGGAGCCAAACAAGCCTTGCGGCCTGAATACCAAAATAAAGGCGACCAGCGTGGTCGATACCATTTTTGCCAGGGTCGGGGAAAAGAATACCGAGATGACCCCGTCACTCATGCCAATCAATATCGCCGCCACCACGGTGCCGCGAATACTGCCAAGGCCGCCGATAATGACCACGATAAACGACAGCAGCAACGGGTCGAGTCCCATCAGGTAATGCGCTTGGCGTATGGGGACTACCAGAATCGCCCCGACCGCGGCGAACATGGCGCCGACCGCAAACACCACGGTATAAACGCGCTCCACTGGAATGCCGAACGACTGCGCCATGTCGCGGTCATACTGGGTGGCGCGCATCATCAGCCCAACCCGGGTGCGGGTGATGACATACCAGGCGCCAAGCAAGATTAGCGCGGCCGCGACAATGACCAGCAGCTTGTAGCCGGAATAACCGAACCACGGAAACTGCACGCGGAAGTAAACCGGCGCATCGACCGCTCTGGCATCGGCGCCGAAGGTCATCAGCACGGTTTGTTGTATGACATACAACATGCCAATCGTGGCGACGATGGTGGCTTCAGGGTCGTAGTGCAAGCGTTTGAGTATCAGCCGGTCGGCGCAAAATGCGATGAGGCCGACCATAACCGGCGCGATAATCAGGGCGGCCGCAAATCCCAAGGCGGGATGCGCGGAGATCAGGCTGGTAATCCACCACGCCAATACCGCGCCCAGCATGAAAAACTCGCCGTGGGCGACGTTGACCACCCGCATTACCCCAAAAACCAGGCAAAGCCCGAGCGCGGTCAGGCAAAGCACCGCCGCCTGTACCAGCCCTTCAAGGCTGGCTAAAAAAAGGAAGGGGCCGAAATCCAATGAAAATTGCTTATAAAATGGTTCAAGATACTTTAAGCGGTCGATTTCGGATAGATTTTAGCAGATATTGACACCTATTTTCGTGGCGCATATTGAAGCGAAACTCACACTCTTTCAAAGGAGTCCGGCTACGCCGGACGACATATTTTAACTGGATTCCCGCCTGCGGCGAGAATGACGGGTTGGGGGGACAATGGTGAATCAGAAGGCGACGAGTCCTTTTGAGAGGACAATGGTAAATAATTGTCACGCAAAGCGTGACACTAAAACGTGCTCTATTACCTATCATTCGTCATTGCCCGGCCCATATTATTATTATTGGCCGGGCAATCCAGTTGTTAAACCGTTCGGCGTAGCCGAACTCCTTATTATCGCGGCTTCGCCACTCTGGATTCCCGCCTACGGCGAGAATGACGGCAAGGAGGGCGGTTTTTCCCGCCTGCCGGCGAGAATGACGGCTGAGAGGGCGGTGCTAAAACACCGCTGGAAAGGAGCAAAACGGGCAGTGAATCAGTGAACACATACGCTCGCATTGCCCGGCCATGTGTTGTCTGATTTGAGTATACAATCGGCTGGTCGCCGGGCCAGAGACGCCGGTGATTTGTGCGACTTCGCAAGCCTCGATATCAAGGCAAAACAGCCGTGGAATCGCCCTGAATTTATTCTCCGAAATTCGGCAACGAATGACATGCTGGTTTTTCATTTATAGAACAATTAGGTATGACCATTTCACTATACCTTAAAGTATCTTGAACCTATAAAATTTACCTGTACGATCCTGCCAATCCGGCATCCAGCAGAGGGCTTCGTTGTGCAGCAGCAGCGGGATGGCGGCTCATTAACGACTCACAAAATGAGTTAATTAAGGGTTATAAGGCCATCTTGGTGTAATCGGCCTCTGGTTCGTACAAGCCGTCTTCAATCGCGGTGGTATGCACCACATTAAGGCGGCCGCCTTCGACTTTGGAGATGTATTGATGACCAAAACACTGGTGGATTTTACCGTTAAAAATTTTCCGCCCCTGCGGGTGATCGCGGCCTTCTTCAAAGATTGTCAACGATTCCATGGCCTCGACAAAGCCGCGCTTGTCCGCGGCGGTTTGACCGCTATAACCACTCATTTCCATGGCCTGCTTGATCACAAAAAGACTCTCCCAGCAGCCGAACATGTGCGAGTAAGTTGAAATATCCTTAGGGTCAGCAATGCGGGCGCCATTGTTATCAACACCAACGGCATTTCGATAAAATTTATCATGGACGGTTTGATTGGGCTGAGCATATCTTGGATGGCCTTCCCAAAAGTGCGTGCCTTCGAGGAACTCCAGTTGCGGCGTGGCCATGTCGACCGCCTCCAGCGAATCGATGAAGCCAAATATTTCCGGGCGATTATTGCCAAAATGCTGGCCCAGTTCCTTGACGAATGTGAGCACGCCGGGACCCACCATCACATGATACAGCACTTCGGTCGAAGCAGGAATGCGCGGGAAATAGCGCGTGAACGACGACTCGGTCGGCGGGATGGCGATTTGCCCCACCACCTCGCCGCCCTGCGCCGCAATTGCGGCTGAAAAATAATCGCGGTGATTGTGGCCAAATGCAAAATCAGGAAAAATCATGGTCACTTTTTTCCCGAGGTTGCGGGAAATCCACGGCGCCATGGCAATGACCTGCGACTTGACATCGGTGATTCCGGGCTGGAACACATAGCGATTGAGGCTGCCCGATGCGACATGATGGCCTTCCGAGACCACCACATAGGGCAGTTTCAATTCTCCGGCGCGCGCCGACGAGCCGATGACGACATGCGAGAACAAGGTGCCGTAGGCGACATCCACTTTGTGCAACGTGGCGAATTTTTCCACCACTTCGGCGCCGCGCTTAGGGTCGGTGCCGTCATCTTCAACAATCAATTCCACCGGTCGGCCATTGATGCCGCCGTCCTCGTTGATGAGTTTCACGGCCGCGACGGTGACCCGCTCATACCATCTCCCGTAGGATGCGCCGATGCCGGTGCGGTGAATTTGCGCGCCAATCTTGATCGGCTGGCCGGTCGCCGAATGAGCAACCCGGGATAGGGGGGATAATTGCGAGACAGCGCCGGCCGCCGCCAACACGCCAAGTTGCTTGAGGGTAGCGCGGCGATTTGAATCAATCAATGGTTTTTTCTGTTTGGCAGTCATAATTTTTCTCCAAGTAAGCGGATAGTTTCTGTTGTCGTTTCAGTCGATAGTTTAAGGCTTGCGCGCCAACAGGCGAATACCGCCAAGTTTACCCGAACGAAAGTGGCGATTCACCAATTCATAGAATTCTTCCAGTGCCAAGTAGGTCGGCTCGCCGTGAACGCGAACATGCCGAGCCCGGCCAGCACGATAATCACGCAGTCGCTCGGTGGTGAAATCGGTCCAGTCGTCCGACATATCATCCACTCGTTCAAGCGCGAAGCCGGCGTGCTCGAATTCTGCTTGATAAGTCTGCAGATCCGGCAGATGGCCGGCATAAAGTCCGCTGGCCAGTTCGGCTCGTTCCGCCTGGCTGAACCGTTGGCGGCTGAACAGGTCTTCGGTGTAAAAAACCCCGCCCGATGACAGTAAATCGCCCGCTAGCGCCAATAATCTCGCGCGCTCAGGGATATGAAAAATCGCCAGCCAACTGACGATGGCGTCAAATTGCTGCTGTTGCCAATCGCAGGTCAGAATATCACCGCAAACATGAGTCAGGTTTGCCGATAAACCGCATCGCTCAGTCAGCTCCGACGCCATCCGATTTTGAGCAGGCTGCAATTCCAAGGCGGTGATGCGGGTGCCGGTGTTGTGCGCGACATGCCTAGCCGGCCCGCCGAAACCAGAGCCAATTTCCAGCACCCGGGTGCTTTTGTCAATGCCGATCATGTGAATGGCATGGTCCACGGCATCGGTGCCATGATAATGCAATTGATCGAATTCGCTAAGCTCGGCAGCGGTTAATGGCACGTCGCCGGATTTGCCGAGTTCCGCCAACTCGTTGTACACGCGATCAATATGCGAATACAGTTTCATGGATTTTATGCCCGCAACGAGATTCGCCATATATTTTTTCCGTGTATTTGCGCCACCGAAACCGACCGCCATGGATGGTGGAAGTGCCGATTTTGCAGGAGCAAAAAATCGGCCGACCGCCATGGATGGTGGAAGTGCCGATTTTGCAGGAGCAAAAAATCGGCCGACCGCGCCAACGGCGAGAGTGCAAATAATGCAGGAGCAATTATTTGCCGACCGCCATGGATGGTGGCGGCAGAGCGACGCATCGCTACATGGATGTAGCTTATTAGAGCAATGCAGGAGCAATTGCCGAGGAAGCCAAAGCCGACATTATATACCATTCGATACGGGGCCGGCGGCGGATGACCCCGAGGTCAGCGCAAGATAATGCGCAGCTCGCCAAGAGACCGGCTACACGAAAGCAAACCTGTCCTTGCCGCCCGTCAGCATCGCGCTTGCAATACGGGAGAAAACCATGTGCAGGAATGACCGGTGCGCTTCTTGTCCTTTTCCTGTTCAAACTAAAAATCGCCCCCGCTTTCGGGCGAGGGCGGGCTTTGTGAAAACAGAAACCCGGATTCTGTCCGCCGCTACAGCAATTTATTTGCCAGCAGGGTCAGGGTGTAAAGCCCGCCAATCAAGAACATCATCTGCATCATGTTGCGGTTCAGCGCGGTTTGGATTGCGGTCGCTATCTCGTTTTTGAGCGATGCAAAATCTTTCTGCAACAAGGCAAAATCCTTCTGCAACAAGGCAAAATCATTTTTCAGCCCCACAAAATCGCCTCGCAACGCGGTCACGCTGTCGGCCACTTCGTCCAGTCGTTGGTCGAGATGGTGGATGTGGTTGTATTGCGAATGCAACAGCAAGGTGTTGATGTCGTCTGGCTGCAACGCCTCGCCGTTGCCGAAGCGCGTTTTGATGTCGTCCACCCTCGGGGCGATCATTTCAATCAGTTGCGTCTCAATGGTCATGCTTGGTTTCATCGATTTCCTCCGTGAAACGGGTGACAAGTGAACATTATAATAACACATTTTCGGCGCGCAGGTCATCGGCTTTGGCTTCCTCGGCTTTGGCATCCTGCGTCGCTCTACCTCCGCCATCCATGGCGTCGCCCGTGATACGCGTTCTGGCGAACTCGCTACGCTCGCGAAAAAATTGTTAGGAGCAATTTTTCACGCAAGCCCCGAAGGGGTGAGTCTCATGGATGAGACGAATAAAAATCGCTCCCGGCGAAGTTTTGCGCGTATCATCCCTGATACGCGTTCTGCGAACTCGCTACGCTCGCGAAAAAATTGCCAGGAGCCATTTTTCACGCAAGCCCCGAAGGGGTGAGTCTCATGGACGAGACGAATAAAAATCGCTCCCGGCGATTTTTTGTTATATTTGCTGCTTCAAAAATCCGGTTCGATGGCCATGAAATATCTTCCTTTAATGCACAATTTCGATGGCAAGACCTGCCTGATTGTTGGCGGCGGCAAGGTGGCTTTGCGGCGGGCGAAAAACGTGGTCGCGGCTGGGGGAATCGTGGATGTTATTGCGCCGACCTGTTTGCCGGAATTATTTGATCTTGTCCATCAGTATAAGAACGGGCAATACAAGAACGGGCGCTATCAGGCGCAAGACCTTGACCCGCGCTATGACTTGGTGATTGCTGCGACTAACGATCGGCAAATAAATCGCGCCATCGCGCAGCAGTGCAAAGCGCAAAACATCATGGTCAATGTGGTGGATGACGCTTCGTTATGCGATGTCACTTTTCCCGCAATCGTTGACCGAAACCCCATACTGGTTGCAATTTCGAGCGGCAGCGCTTCGCCGCAGTTTTCCAAACTTTTAAGGGGACGTATCAATGCCTTTATTCCCAACGGCTACGGCAAACTGGCGGAATTATTCGGCCGCTATCGCAAGCGCGTCAAATCCAGCATCCCCAAGCCGCAGGACAGAGCGGTGTTTTGGAACAAGGTGGTGCACGGCCACATCGCGGAAAGCGCGCTGTCCGGCAACTTAGCGCAAGCCGAAGCGCAACTCAAAAGCGCTATCGACAACCATCGCCAACTTGAGCGGTGCGGCGAGGTGTATTTGATTGGCGCGGGGCCCGGAGACCCGGACCTGCTGACCTTGCGCGCCTTGCGCCTGTTGCAGCAATCGGAGGTCATTATTTACGACCGTTTGGTCGCGCCGGAAATTCTCAGCCGCCTGGAGCACGGCAAAGACTTGATTTATGTCGGCAAGCAGCGCGCCAATCACGCGGTGGCGCAACAGCAGATCAACGAATTGCTCATCCACTATGCCAACCAAGGGAAAAGGGTGGCGCGGCTAAAAGGCGGCGACCCGTTTATTTTTGGCCGAGGCGGGGAAGAAATTGAAAACCTGGCGGCGCATAATATTCCTTTTCAGGTCATTCCCGGCATCACCGCGGCCAATGGTTGCGCCAGTTATGCCGGCATCCCGCTGACCCACCGCGACCATGCGCAGTCGGTGCGCTTCGTCACCGGGCAACTGCAAAATGGCACGGTAAACCTGAACTGGGCGGAACTGACCGCGCCCAATCAAACGCTGGTTTTCTATATGGGATTGCAAGGGTTGCCAATCATTTGCGAGAACCTGATTAAGCATGGAGCGGCCGCGAATACGCCGGCGGCGTTGATAGAAAAAGGCACCACGCTACAGCAAAAGGTGCATATCAGCACCCTTGAGGCATTAACGGCGTTGCTTGAATCCACAGACATTCACGCGCCCACCCTGACCATCGTCGGCTCGGTGGTCAACCTGCATTCATCGCTGCGCTGGTTCAACAAATCCGCATAGTTAATTTTTACGCTCGCCTGAACCGCCTTATATTCAGCCGATTATCCGACCGATTATCCGACATTACTCCCGACATTATTCCCGAAACGGCTTTGCAGCGCCCGCTACCGCCTCGACCGTAAAAACCGCTCCATTCGCACCGGTAATTCTAACCTCGGCGCCTTTCTCTAATCGAGGTCCTGATACCTTCCAGTGCGTATCATCCACCTTGATTTTCCCCTCGCCTTGTTCAATGCTCTGGCTCAGGGTAAACACTCTGCCAACATATTGTTCGGCTCTGCGATTCAAGTTGGGCACTTCGGACTCGGTTTGTCGATTAACCAGGAAGCGCCTTGACAGGATAATGCTGGCCACCGAGAGCACCGAGAAAATCAAAAATTGCGCCTGCCAGGGGGTGTCCGGCACCACGAACAATATCAACGCGGTGACCAGCGCCGATGCGCCGAGCCACAGGAAAAACGTGAACGGCGCCAATAGCTCAAAGGCGAGCAAAGCCATGCCGATGAACAACCACCCCCAATACGAGAGTCCAAACAGGCCGAGCAGGAAAGACATGGTTTCCCCCTATGATTTGTTGTTGTCCGACCTGTTTTTGAACGTTTCCTTGACCAGTTCCGAAATGCCGCCAATCGAGCCGAGCAGGCTGCTTGTCTCCATGGGCAGGAACATGATTTTCTGGTTGTCGGCCGCGCCAATAGTCTGCAGCGCTTCAACGTATTTTACGGCGACAAAATAGTTCACCGCCTGGATGTCGCCCACAGCGATGGCTTCGGATACCATGCGCGTGGCTTCGGCTTCAGCCTGCGCCAATCGCTCCCGGGCTTCGGCTTGTCTGAAAGCGGCCTCTTTTTCACCCTCCGCATCGAGAATCAATGCGCGTTTTTGACCTTCCGCTTTGAGAATTTCGGCTTGTCTTAAGCCTTCCGCCTCCAGGATAGCGGCCCGTTTATCACGCTCGGCCTTCATCTGACGCGCCATGGAATCGACTAAATCCTTTGGCGGACTAATATCCTTGATTTCTATTCGGGTCACTTTGATGCCCCAGGGGCTGGTGGCGGAATCCACCACATGCAGCAACGCCGCATTAATTTCATCGCGTTTCGACAACGACTCATCCAGGTCCATCGAGCCTAACACCGTTCGAATATTGGTCATGGTTAAATTCAGCGACGCGTGTTCCAGGTCGTTGACTTCGTAACTGGCTTTAGCCGCATCCAGCACCTGAAAAAACATGATGCCATCGACGTTAACAACCGCATTGTCCTTGGTGATGACTGCCTGGGACGGCACCTCCAGAACGCGCTCCATCATATTGACCTTGGCGCCGATAGCGTCAATAAACGGAATGATGATGTGGAAGCCCGGGCGCAACGATCGGGTGAATCGGCCGAGTCGCTCTATGGTGTATTCATAGCCCTGATGGACGACAACAATGCCTTTAAGGACGATAAGAATCGCGACCACGATGAGGATGATCGCCACAGTGGATATGCCGTACATTTTTTTCTCCTGCCTGGTTAATTTAAGATTATTTTGGACTGCTAATGATATAGGATTAATCGGTGAATTATCAATCCCTGTCCGGGTTCACCACATATAAGACAAAATCAGGTCGCGGTCACCGTCAACGGTCATTCATACAGCGGCCGGAAGTGAGGCTTCAGCCTCGCCAAGCCATTGCCAAGATGGCGGGACTAAAGTCCCGCGTCCGAGACTTAACCTTCGGTAACCAACCTTCATGAGGTGCCTGGCGCATGATATTTACGATGTCGCCAGGAATATCTCGAAACCCTGATTGATTTGTCCTGGTGTTAATGCGATTGCTGCCAGCATTGAAGCGATTGGTGGCCGCGTGGCCGCGATTGGTTGCGGCGTTGAAGGCATTGATGGTCACGTCGTCACGATAGCCTCCGGGGTCTATGCTGCCGCGCGTTACGCCGGCCGCGATTTGCGCTGACTGGATATGAGCATTGGCGGCGATTTGAGCGACTTCTTTTTGTGTGGATTGCTGAGCGGTTTGCACCGTTGCTTGTAGTTTGGCATCCCTGTTTTTTTGCTTGGTTTGTTGGTCGGTCACTGAAACTTGCCCAGATGGGTTGCCCGCGCCGAGCCGCTCCCAGGGATTAGTTCCGGGGAAAGCGGTATCGTAATAGTCCTTTGCTCGAGCGCCGAGCTGATTGCCTGTTTCAGGTTCTGGGGCCGGGAATAGTTTATCGGTGAGATAACCGCCTAGAGCCGCGCCGCCGATTTCCGTAAAGAAGCCCATTAGATGATTGCCCGAGGGTCAGTGCTGGACGCTCCAGTCACATTGGCGCGTTGATCGTCCACTTGCCAGACGTTAGCGCCCTGGCCGCCTTGATTAACGCTTGGATGAGATTGTTTATTGCTTTGGCGGCGACCTGCCCTGGTGGCCGGCGCGCCATACCTTGCGATTGCGTCCCTTGCGCCTTGAACCGCCTTGCCCATTCGTGAGGCGAAGCCAGATACCGATTTACCGAGACCTGCGCCGCCGGCGGCCGGGCCTGAAGATTGACCGCCTCTACTGCCATCATCGGGACCATCACCGGGGCGACCGCCCATTCCTGGATTAGGCATTTACTTTTATCCAAACAGTAAACCCGTCAGGCGCAGAATAGCGATTAAATTCAAAACCTGAAGTATGGTCAGCAGGACTAGCCATCGAATTAGCCGTTTATTTAGCCGGGTCAAAGTGGATGAGGTCTTCATGATATTTGTGCAGACAGAGAGAAGTCTCCAGCCTGCTGATGTTGGATGATACACCAGTGCCAGTGATACGGATACCAAAGATTACCGGGCGATCGTTGTGGGCAACACCGCCATAGTCACCGACTGCGACAGTAGTTTGAATTGAGCCGGTGCTCGTAAAGTATTCCACCGTAGATGTTGGAGTTTGACGGACGAAAGTTTGATGTTGATGACTTGCAGGGAGTATATGGCAGTGGTGAACCGTTGTAATATTATTTGCGCCAGTGGCGTTGACCGCGGGAAAGGCCGTATCCGATTGTGGCGTTGCCAAGATAAACTCGACTTCGGTAAGGAATGAGGAGAGATACGAATACGCGCCGGTGATGTTATAGAGATAGGTTTGTCCGCGTTGCTGGCCGTTGACGCATAAGCCCATAGCCATTACCCGGCTACTGGATAAGTTCCACGAGGATTAGGATTGTATGTTCTATTAGGGGGTTAATAACAAGACGGGGAGTCTCCTGTTCCAGATGAGGCAGATTAAACGTACTCATTTTGAGTAGGTTTTTTAGTTTCTTGCGTTGAGCCATCCAAGTTCCAACACCTTTGAATGAGTTGTGGCAGTGTTTGTTAATGGAGAGTTGGATGTCCATCGCATTGATCCTTGCTCGAATGTCGCGAACCAGGCGATATTCCTTTGAGGGTTGATAAGTGCCGAGCGTGGGCGAGGGAAGGCAGATTTCCATTATTGGCCGGTATTCCGATTTGGATATCGATTGAAATAAGTGCGGCCGGCGCGGTCTTGTCTCATACCGCCAGGGCCTGACTTCGAGCCGCCCATCGGCGGCAGTCCAGTTCCTTTCCATTTTTTGATGCCGAGCAGCAACAGAAGTCCAGAGCCGATGTCCTGGGCAATGCCCCAGGCTTTCATAATGTGAACCCATTCGGCTTCTTTTCCTCTGATGTCGGCTTCATGGCCCCTGAAGTGAGCGTTTTCCACTTCGGTGAGTATCTTGGCCGCCGTGAGGGCTTGTTCTGTGGTGAGATTACCGATTATTTGAGTTACGCGTTGCTTCTCGACCTCTGATAGTGCCGTCTGGGCGATGATATGCGGGAGTTCGGTTTGTATTTTGGTCAGGTTTTGCTCCTGGGTGTTGCGGTTGGTGGTGGCGTTGATACGATTAGTACCGGCGTTGAAATGAATCGGAATTTTCTGGATATTCAGTTTTCCACCTAAAACGGTAGTCTCAGCCGCGGTCGCACCGACAAAATAAGCGTGCGGAACCGATCTTGGATGTTTTCCAACTGCGCCTGAGTCGTGGCTTCGAAGCGCATGATGACTGTCGGCGTGGTGTTTGAAGCGCGTAGCAACCCGAATCCGTCGGCGAAATCAACGCGCACGCCATCAATCGTATTCACCGTCGGCCGATTTTTGCTCTCGGCAAAATCGGCACTTCCACCTTCCCTGGCGGTCGCGTCGTCAAATAACGCGGCGTCGTCGTTATCATCATCATCATTTTCATTCGTGGCATTCGTGGCATTCGCGACCGCCGCTACCAACTCGGCGACCAATTCATGTTGCTCGCCTTCGTTCATCTCCAATCGCAACTCCGGCGTGTTGATGGTGTTTGGGATGGCGGCGAACTGCGCGCTTGGCGGGCGCGAGTCGGCGGCGAGCAACTCGCATAGCCGCGCGCCGGCGTAAATGCCATCGTCAAATCCGCCCCAGCGGTCATTGAAAAAGATATGCCCGCTCATCTCCCCGGCCAGGGCCGCGCCGGTTTCCTTCAACTTGGCTTTGATGAATGAATGACCGGTTTTCCACATGGTAGCCACGCCGCCATATTGCCGGATTAATTTTGGCAGAATTTGCGAGCACTTCACATCAAAAATAATTTCCGCGCCCGGGCGGGCTTGCAATACGGCGCGCGCGAACAGCGCCATTTGTCGGTCCGGCCAAATGACATCGCCGTTGGCGGAGACAATTCCCAAGCGATCACCGTCGCCGTCAAACGCCATGCCAAAATCCGCTTTATGGTCTTGAACAGCCTTGATCAAATCCTGCAGATTTTCCACCTGGCTGGGGTCCGGATGGTGATTGGGGAAAGTGCCGTCCACGTCGCAGAACAGATCGATGACCTCGCAACCGAGACGCCGAAACACGCTCGGCGCCACCGCGCCGGCCACGCCGTTGCCGCAATCGATCACCACTTTGAGCGGCCGCGCCAGGGAGATATCTTCCTCTATCGCCTTGCAATAGGCCGGTAAAATTTCCCGGCGACTCAGTTGCCCCTGTGCCGTGGCCGAATCCCCGCCGACGCCATCATGGCACTCATGCGCGATCACCTTTTGCTTGATTTTTTGAATGGCCTCGCCTGACAGCGTAGTACCCGCAATCATCATTTTCAGGCCATTGTACTCGGGCGGATTATGGCTGCCGGTGACCATCACCCCGCTGCCGGTATTGAATTCCATGGTGGCAAAATAAAGCGCTGGCGTTGGCACCTGACCCACTTCAATGACATCGCATCCTGTGGACAACAGCCCGTTCGCCAGTGCGTTGGCGAGACCGGGGCCAGTTAATCTGCCATCCCAGCCCACCACCATTTCGTTAACGCCCTGTTGCAATGCCTTAGATCCTAACGCTGTTCCGATCCGCTGAACAATTTCCGCGGTCAGCGATGTTTCAACAACCCCGCGGATGTCATACGCCTTGAAAATTTGGTCGGGGAATGTCATCAATAAATTACCGCCAGGTCAAACTAAAATTTCGACTCGAATTAATCTTGCCTTAATTAACCTTATGAATGGCGCGCTTATCCACCGCCAGCGCCGCTTCATGAGTCGCTTCCGACAGCGTCGGGTGGGCGTGAATGGTGCGCGCGATGTCCTCGGAACTGGACTGATACGCCATCGCCAACACGCACTCGCCGATGAGTTCGGAGACGTGCGCGCCGATCATATGCACCCCAAGCAACCGATCGGTCTGCGCATCGGCGATCATCTTCACCAGTCCAATCGGCTGCTCCATGGCGCGCGCCCGCCCGGTCGCGGCAAACGGAAACGACCCGGTCTTTATTTCAATCCCCTGCTGCTGCAACGCTTGTTCGGTTTGCCCGACCCAGGCGATTTCCGGGGACGTGTAGATCACCCAAGGCACGCAATTAAAATCCACATGCCCGGTACCGCCGGCGATGCGCTCAGCCACCGCAACCCCTTCTTCGGAGCTTTTATGCGCCAGCATCGGGCCGCGCACCGCATCGCCGACGGCCCAGATATGCGGCGCGCCGGTTTTGCATTGATCATCCACCTCAATGAATCCACGATCATCGGCGGCGACGCCGCAGTCCGGCGACAACAATCCGTCGGTGGCCGGGCGCCGGCCCACGGCGACGACAATTCGATCAACCTCAATAGTATTGCGTTTGCCCTTTTGCGTATAACTCATGCGCAAGCCACCCGCGCCAAGGTCGGCTTTTTTGACCATGGCGCCAAGGCGAATGTCCAACCCCTGCTGGGCAAACTGTCGTTTGGCTACGCGCGCGATGTGCTGATCGGCGATCATCAAAAAGTCGTCCAACGCTTCCAATACCACGACTTCCGAGCCCAACCGATTCCACACGCTGCCCAGCTCCAAGCCAATCACGCCAGCGCCAATAATCCCAAGCCGTTTTGGAACCTGGTCAAAATTCAAGGCGCCGGTGGAATCAACGATAACCTCATGATCAAACGGCATATCAGGCAATTCAATGGGCACCGAACCCGGCGCCAGAATGATTTCCCGAGCACTGAGGGTTTGGATAACTTGACCACTGTCATCCAATACATCAACGGTGTTGTCTTGCATCACCCGCCCATGCCCGTGTACCGAAGTCACTTTATTGGCTTTGAACAGCTGAGCAATCCCGCCGGTCAGCCCGCTGACGATCTGCTCTTTGCGCGCTTGCATCTTTGCCACATCCATGGCGGCGTTATCGACGGAAATGCCGTGCGCCGGAAATTGGTGAATGAGGTTGTGATACTGCTCCGAGGAATCGAGCAACGCCTTGGACGGGATGCAGCCGACATTCAAGCAGGTTCCGCCCAGCGACGGCCGGCCCTTTTGATCGCCACGTTGCTGGGTCTGGCGGTCTATGCAAGCGGTGTTCAAACCCAGTTGGGCGCAGCGTATGGCCGCGACATAGCCGCCCGGACCGGCGCCAATTACGATGACATCAAAACTGCTCGCCATGATTAGACATCCAAAAGCAGGCGCGGCGGATCCTCCAATACATCTTTTACCGTCACTAAAAACTGCACCGCTTCCTGGCCGTCAATCAGGCGATGATCATAGGAAAGCGCAAGATACATCATCGGTCTGATAACGACTTCACCGTCTTCCGCCATGGGTCGCTGCTGAATTTTATGCATGCCGAGAATCGCGCTTTGCGGCGGATTGACGATGGGGGTGGACAGCAGCGAGCCGAACACGCCGCCGTTGGTGATGGTGAAGGTGCCGCCGGTTAATTCCTCGATGGCGATCTTTCCCTGCCCGGCGCGCGCGGCAAAGTCCTGAATCTGAGATTCGATTTCAGCATACCCGAGCGCTTCGCAGTTGCGCAAGACCGGCACCACCAACCCGCGCGGCGACGACACGGCAATGCCAATGTCGTGGTAGTTGTGGTGCACAATGTCGGTGCCATCGATACCGGCATTGACCAATGGAAATCGTTGCAATGCGGCTGCGCTGGCTTTAACGAAAAATGACATAAAGCCTAATTTCGCGCCGTGTTTTTTCGCGAAGGCCTCTTTATATTTTGCCCTGAGCGCCATTATCGGCTGCATGTTGACTTCGTTAAATGTGGTCAACAAAGCGGCAGTCTGCTGGGATTGAACCAGTCTTTTTGCGATAGTCTGGCGCAAGCGACTCATCGGCTCTCTGGTTTCTTGCCGTTCTCCAGCGGGTTGCGCTACGGGTGCCACGGCTGTCGGCGCGGCCGGCCGCGCGGTCTTTTTCGCATCAGCGATGTGCCTGAGGACATCCTGTTTCGTTAACCGACCGTCACGACCTGAGCCGGCAATAGCCTGCGGAGCGATGCCGGTCTCATCGATAAGCCGCCGCACCGCAGGGCTTAATGGCTTGTCGGCGTGGTCGTCGGCGGTGGCACCAGCGGTGGCGTTGTCACCATCACCACCGTCGTCATCGGCGGTCGCGCCCGGAGCGGGTTGCGGCGCGTCTTTTGCGTCATCATCGCCGGCGGCGGCATCATCGGCATCACCCACAGCACCCGGCTCGAATCTTGCCAATACCTGTTCGGCAAGCACTGTGGCGCCGGATTGCTCGACAATTTCAACAAGCACCCCATCTTGCGGCGCGGGCACTTCCAATACGACTTTGTCGGTTTCCACTTCGACCAAAATTTCATCCCGGCTCACGCCATCGCCGACCTGCTTCGCCCAATCGAGCACCAGCGCGTCGGCCACGGATTCAGGCAACACCGGCACTTTAATTTCTATAGGCATCCTGTTTTTTGAATCTAAGATAGCGACTTCGATTAAGTTATTTGGCGCGGCGGGGTGGGGCGGAAGTTGTGGACCACAAAAACCGCCAGCGCGACCCGAACACCCAAACTCGAATTAGCCGTGTTCGGCCCATGTTCGACTTGGATTAAACGTCGGTCGTGTGTTCGCGGCGGTCGTCATCGCGGGCCTCATTGCGAATAACAAAAAACATGATCGCTGAGAACGCTACGCCGATTAACAACACTACCGCCAATGCGGAATCAATCATTTTGCCCTCCGGTAAGATGCGATTAAGCATAACACTATTCCAGTAACCGCCATACCGATTGCAATAATCAGCATCGCTTCTTTTTCAATAACGCCTTGCGCGATACCGCCGACCATGCAGAAGATGCCAACTTGGTTGGTGCGCGCAACATTCTGGTATCGAATCTACCTTTCATCGTTGAAGTGTATCACGTTATCGCCGCCATGCCGATTTCTGCCATGCCGATTTCCATGATTAGCCGCAGTCAAGCGCCGCATCGACAATGTGCTGTTGTTGCTTGACATGCAGCTTATAATAGCCAACAGCAGGAGACGGTGAGCCTTCACGACCGACATAATCCAAAGTCTGCCGCTGGTTTATCACCTTGCCCAGATAGTAGCTGATCTGATACCAACAGCCCTGATTCTTTGGCTCCTCTTGACACCATACCACACTCTCAGCCTGCGCGTATTTTTCAATTTCCGCGCGCAACTCGCGCACCGGAAACGGGTGCACTTGCTCGAGCCGGATGATAGCCACATTTTTTTGCTTTCCTGCTTGTTTTTCGAGCCGCCGCTGCTGCAGAATATCGTAGTACACCTTGCCGCTGCATATAACCAGTTTTTTTACCTTGCGATTATTCAAGGCATCTATTTCCCCAAGCACCGGATAAAATTTTCCATCGGCCAAATCGCTCGCGGCTGAAACCGCCAACTTGTGCCGCAGCAGACTCTTCGGCGTCATCACAATCAGCGGGCGACGAAAAGACCTGAGCATTTGCCGCCTTAGCATGTGAAACATCTGCGCCGGCGTGGTCGGCACGCAGACTTGCATGTTGTGTTCCGCGCACAGTTGCAAAAACCGCTCCAGCCGCGCCGATGAATGTTCCGGTCCCTGGCCTTCCATGCCGTGCGGCAGAAACAGGACAAGGCTGCAAATTCGCGTCCACTTCGCCTGTCCGCTGCTGATGAATTGGTCGATCACCACCTGAGCGCCATTCACGAAATCGCCAAACTGCGCTTCCCAGATGACCAGTGTGCGCGGCTCTGTGGTTGAGTAACCGAACTCAAAGCCCAATACCGCTTCCTCGGAAAGCAGCGAATTAATCACCAGAAAATCGCTGTGGGAATTTGTGACGTACTGCAAGGGGATGTGGGTGCGCGCTTGGGATTGATCGTGCAGCGTGGCATGCCGATGGGAAAACGTGCCGCGACCCGCGTCCTGTCCCGACAGGCGAACCTGATAATCCTGTTCCAGCAATGTGGCATAAGCCAACAACTCGGCGCAGCCCCAATCCATGCCCACATCGCCCTTGGCCATGGCCACGCGCTCTTCAAGTATCGCCTGAACCCGTTTATGCGCAACAAAATCGCGCGGAAACTTGGACAGGGTTTGCGCCAGCCGGATGAGGCGGTCATGGCCAACCCGGGTATCGACCGGTTCGCGCCAGTCGTCGCCCATGTAGGGCTTCCAATCGAGCGTCATCAGCGCCTTATTAGGATTAATGACTTGCCCGGCGACAACCTGCCCTTCATCGAGCCGGTCGCGGTATTGTTGAATCATCCGTTGCGCTTGCGCCGCGTCGATCACTCCTTGGCCAATCAGTTTTTCCGCATAAATCTGGCGCGGCGTTTTATGCTTCCTGATCTTGCCGTACATAATCGGCTGGGTGATGGCCGGCTCATCGGCTTCGTTGTGGCCATGGCGGCGATAGCAGACCAAATCCAAAACCACGTCGCCGCCGAATTTCATGCGGTATTCCAGTGCCAATCGGGTGGCGTAGTTGACCGCATCGGCATGGTCGCCATTGACATGGAAAATGGGCGCCTGCACCAATTTGGCGACTTCCGTGCAATACAGCGTGGAGCGCGCGTCCAGGGTATTGGTGGTGAAGCCGATTTGGTTGTTGATGATGATATGCACCGTGCCGCCGGTGGAGAAGCCGCGCGTGTTGGCCATGTTCAAGGTCTCCATGACCACGCCCTGCCCGGCGAAGGCGGCGTCGCCGTGAATTATGATTGGGATGACTTGCTTGCGCGCGCTGTCGCCTCGACGCTCCTGGCGTGCGCGCACCGAGCCTTCGACCACCGGGCCGATGATTTCCAGGTGCGATGGATTGAACGAAAGCGCAACGTGAACGATGCCGCCGGCGGTTTGAATATCAGACGATGCGCCTTGATGGTATTTCACATCGCCGGTGTTGGTGTCCGCATCTTCGGTTTCATAGTCGCCCTCGAACTCGCTGAACAAATCTTTGGGTGCCTTGCCCAGAATGTTCACCAACACATTCAATCGCCCGCGATGGGCCATGCCGATGACCACTTCTTTCACGCCTTGAGCTCCAAATTGCTGGATCAACTCGGACAGCATGGGGATTAGCGCATCGCCGCCTTCCAGGGAAAATCGCTTCTGGCCGACATACTTGGTATGCAAATATTTTTCCAGGCCCTCGGCCGCGGTCAGCCGGTCGAGCAATTCAATCCGTTGCGCAGCGGGCAACGGTTTTCTGATTGGAGCGGATTCCGCCTGTTGCATCAACCAGGTTCTTTGCTTGATGTTAGTCAGGTAACGAATTTCATAGCCGATGGGGCCGCAATACACCTGCTGCAGGAACGCAAGAATTTCGCGCAAGGTTTTGCGTCCGCCATCCGCCATATCGCCGACATCAAACACCGTATCCAAATCCTGATCGCCAAGATCGTATTGCTCATGCTGTATTTCATCAGCATCGCCTCTGGGCATGACCCCAATAGGATCGACATCGGCGAGCAAGTGTCCGAGCGAGCGGAACGCCATAATCAACTTTTGTACGCTCGCCTGTTTCTGCGCGGCGTTCTCGAACCAGGCGCGCGAGCCGCTTTCGCTGGGCGACGTCCCGGTCGGGACAATGTCGGGCAGCGATGAAAAAACCGAGCGCCACTGCTGCGCTTGATCAGCAACGGGCTGAGCCGCGCCGTCATTCACTCCATGACCCGCGGTTTCCTGATACATGGATTCCAGGTAAGCCCTGTTAGCGCCACTCAAAAATCCAAGATCAGTTAAATTTTCAGGGTCCTTTTTAGTATTAGGGGGTTTCATGGATGACAATATGGCGACGACAATAATGGCGTGAAAATAGCCTGGCGCAGTTGTGATGCTGAATTTTCATTGCACGATCAAGTATACCAAAGCAAAAAGTCGGCGGCTACGCTTAACATCGAAAATTCCAGCCCGGACATCGCCTGATATTCATAATATGACGATTACATTAAATTATGGTTTAGAATGCAATGCAATGCGCGAACCTGATTTCAACGAACGCTATAGCCGCCAAATTCGGCTGCCCCGAATTGGGGAAAAAGGGCAGGCAAGGCTGGCCGAATCGAGTGTTTTTATTGTTGGCATGGGCGGGCTTGGCTCGCCCGTGGCCTTGTATTTAGCGGCCGCCGGCGTGGGTCGGATGCGAATCGCCGATTTTGACCAAGTCGATGAATCGAACCTGCAACGACAGATCATTCATAGCCACAGCGATATCGGCGAATTAAAAGCGTATTCCGCGGCCAACTCCTTGCGCGCGCTCAACCCTTCGATTGAGGTCGAGACGCTCGATTATTCACTGGACTACGCCGACTTCATGGCGCACAGCCGGGATATTGATTTGATCATTGACTGCACCGACAACTTCCCGACCCGATTTGAGTTAAACGAAGTGTCACTGCAAACCAAGACACCGCTGGTCTGCGGCGCCGCGATTCGCTGGGACGGGCAGGTCACGGCGTTTGACCCGCGCGATGAAAAAAGCCCGTGTTATCAATGCTTGTATCCGAACAAGAACATTGCAAGCGCGACCTGCGCGATGGAAGGCGTTGTCGCCCCGCTGGTCGGCGTCATCGGCACCATGCAAGCGATGGAAGCGGTGAATATCTTGCTCGGCGATGGCCAGCTTCACGGCATAGTGTGGTTGTTTGACGCCAGCAGCATGGCGTGGCAGAAAATGAAACTGCCAAAAAATCCAAATTGCCCGGCTTGTAGCAACCGCGACCGGGCGTGAAGCCGCTCTAAAAGCAGGGGAGAACTCCGGGTCATCGTTCCGGGTCATCGTTCCGGGTCATCGTCATGAGTGATCGCGTGAACGCAGTTTGGGCAAGCGCCCGCTCAATTAAAAGGTCGGCGTCACGAAGGCAAAGGCTAAGGATGTTCTCGGCGCCCGAAGCCAAGACATGCTTGATCCGGGACGCGCCCAAGTCATACCTCAGGAAGCCGGCATGAATCAGGATCATAATCGCGGTTGCCCAAAAATAATCAATCTCAAGATTTATCTTCGTGCTCCACTCCAAAGCCGCCTGCATCTGTTCAAGTGTCATGGTGTTTCTCCCATTATGTTTCTTCCGGTGAGTTGCCTTGCATTGTGGATAAAAACCGGAGGTGATCATGCCCTTCTGCGACGACAGGCCAAAACGACGCCTCGTCGGTGAGCAGGCGGGCGTGTTCGACCGGCTTGCCGCCGTCCGCGCGGCATTAGTCGAAAGGGCGGCGGGTTGATTTGACGACAGCGGCGGAAGCTGGCGACAAAACGCGTTTGGGGGTGCCGTCTCGCTGCGCTCGCGCGGTTCGAGCATAAACCGCCGTTTGCCCGGATGGTTTCCGTGCGGCGTCTTGCCTGGTGCATGGTCTCGCGTAATCGCGCCTACGGGAGCGCCGCCGATAGTCTCAATGCCGTCAACGAATCAGTGAACATCCACAGGAATGACGAGTGATGTGAAGGACGGGAACGACAAGGTGTGTGAAGGGCAGGAATGACGGTGACGAGGCCGCCTGGATTCCGGCCCAGGCCCGTCATTTGTATGTTGCTTTTACCTTGCAGATAGGCCAATTTGTGGGGTAGGCGCGAGGGGCGTCCTGCCCTCGGCCGGCGCGGAAAAAGCAACGCGTTTTCTCGTCTGGCGACGCTCGACCCCCGCCGTCCTCGCAAACCGGCCGACGAGGGAAAATCAACCTACCAATGACGAGAAAAGCACACCGCCAAAACACCCCCCCCCCCACAGGGGAGGGTTTATAGCTCTCCCGCAAGGGTTATGACCTTCCCCCGGTTTCACGGACACTTTAAGTAAGAGACAATAACCGCTTGGGAGCGTCCCAACGACAAACAAAAGAAAACCAGATAGAACCTGTGTGCGTAGCGCCCTTGCCCGCAAGTTCAGACCTGCAGCGGTGCGGCTGATGATTCACTCGGGCCGCCCCGCTACGGCGATGGCCGTGGAACGGGGCATCAGGCGCCATCAGCGGCATCAATTAGAAGGGCTCATTGGCGGACCTAGGCGAGGCCGTCTTTAGTGGCTCGCTGGGGGGGGTGCAGATAAAGATGCCCCAAGCGACCGGGTCACGCTTGGCCAAGAGAATGAGTGCCGGAAGGAGGCTGTCGTCATTCTAAAAAAGCCGCCGCGTACGTTGCCAAGGCGCTCGCATCGACCGCAAGGATGCAGGAGATAGAGCAACGCCGGAGCAGTTGCCGAGAAAGCCCGCATTGATAGCCGCCGGCGCCGGTAACCTGCATTAAGCCGCCGGCGCCGGTAACCTGCATTAAGCCGTTGGTGCTTGACCAATACGTTGCTGCCATGTAGCAAGCCGCCAAACCGATGGTTCGCCACGGATTCATCGAGAGCGCGTGGGCTCGGCTGCGCGCGTCGGCGTTAATCGTGTTGTCAGGCGCATGCAGGATGCCGACATCCGGTCAAACAGGGCGCGTCGGTTTGTGATCACTGCGAATCCCAACCCTACCCTGCAGCGCCCGATTGTTGACCGCGGGCGTTGCCCGCGCCGGCCGCAAGCCCGACCGGGGTATCTGCACGTTTATCCGCGCCCGCCAAGGCGGGTGCGCGCCATAATGCTGGCCCTGTATTCTCGGCAAGCGATTGGCTGGGCTATGAACGATGGCAACCACGCGAAACGTGTGATGGCTGCTTGACGCATGGCGGCGGCGCGGCAATGAACAGGCTGTTACTGTCCATCCCGATCAAGGTAGCACTGCGCTGGCGATGACCACAGTTTGCCGAGCAGCATGGCCTGCGTTGTCGTATGAGTCGCAAGGGCGAATGTTACGACCATGCGCTCGCCGAGCATTTCTTCGGGATGTTGAAGACGGCGTGAGTTGAGCGCGAAGATGACCGAATCAGACAACCCACAACAAAGCTTGTTTGAATATAGTGAGGTGTTCTACAATCGGTGCCGCTCGCATTCGTATCTGGACTCTATCAGCCCAGATGAATATGAACCGGCTACTCCACTCCTGATGAATCGGTCCGTGTTATTGGGGGAGGCGCGCTCCCTGCGGATGCGGGATTTAGGCGCAAATGCAGGGCGCGACCGGCGGATTAAACATCGGCGGCAGTTGAAATTTTTGTTGAGAATTTGTGTCTAAACCGCTATCTTGTCAAGTGACTGAATTATTTTACGGTAACAGCGATGCAATGGATTTTATTGGTGGTGATGGTGGCCGCCCTTCTCTATATGTCTCGGTTCTATCCGAAGGCCGCATTCGGCGTGTTGGGCGTGTTGGTTATTGGCGCGCTGGTCATTGTGTTCACCACCAATGAGATCGCCCAACTGAATCGCTCGCGCTTGCCCGTTGAAGACATTAAAATTGAAAATCCGGTTTTTACGCTGGCTTATGGCGATGGCTTTCGCTTTAATGCGCGCTTGATTAATACCCATGAGTCTGTGACCTTGAAAGAAACAACGGTCAGCATCACCCTGTTGGATTGCCCGCAAGATTCGGGCGATGCCGAAGCCGGCTGCCAGGTTATCGGCCAGGCAGACCAGCGCATCCTGGTGAAAATCCCGCCAGGCCAGGCCCGGGATGTTTCCCAAACACTGTCGTTTGGTTCGGCCAAACTGCGCGGGCATGCGCGCTGGCGAATCAAAATCACTGAAACACGCAGTTAGCGGCTAGGCATGCCTTGTCTGCACGGCATCTTCGGCGGCACTTTTGATCCGCTGCATAATGGGCACCTCGAAACCGCGACCGCCGTTTTTGCTCAATGCGCGCTTGAGCGGGTTTGCTTTATCCCGGCCGCAGTGCCGCCGCATCGCGACCAGCCCGACGCCAGCGCCCAGCAGCGACTGGAGATGGTGTCGCTGGCGATTGCGAATTATCCGCGCTTCGATGTTGACGACCGCGAACTTAAGCGCGCAACGCCTTCCTATACTTACGATACGGTAAAATCCCTGCAAGCGCAGGATTCCGCCAGACGCTATTGTCTTATTTTGGGGGTTGACGCCTTGTCGGGACTCGACCGTTGGCATCGGTGGCGCGAACTGCTGGATTCGATTCATTTTATTGTGGTGCGGCGTCCGGGCTGGGAAATTCCAGAACCACTGCCGGCTTGGTGGCGGCAGGGTCGCGCCGAGTTTATTGCCGATCTAAACCGATTTGAGTGCGGGAAAATTTGCCTGGTCGAAGTCGAGCCCAACCCGGCGTCGGCCACGGAAATAAGATACGGCATCGCCCAAGGCGTCGATGTCAGCACGATGCTGCCACATTCGGTGTGGGATTATATTTGCGCCAACAAATTGTATGGCGCTTAATTTTTCATGGCCCCGGATAACCTGATATGACCGGATATAACCTGATAACCCGGATTTGTGACTAAGCGATTAAACAAAGCCCCTGCGGATTCAATATCCCTTGCGAACTCAATCGCTATGCGCGATACCGTTGTGACCTCCTTGGAAGACGCTAAAGGGTTAAACATCAAAGTGCTGGATGTGCGTCAGCTGACCGATATTACCGACTACATGATCGTTGCCACCGGCACGTCCGCTCGCCATGTCAAAACCATTGCCGAGCGCGTGCTGGAATTCATGCTTGAAAAACAATGGCGGCCGTTTGGCCTGGAAGGCGAGGAATCAAGGGACTGGGTGCTGGTGGATTTCATTGATGTGGTGGTGCATATCATGCGCGACCAATCTCGCAAGCATTATGACCTTGAAGGTTTGTGGGCGCAAACGTTTGTTGAGATGACCCCGGCGAGCGGACTGGCCGCGGGGGAAAGACCGCCGCGCAAAAGACCGCCAACATAGCCCGTTGACAAGTTTAATTGACGTCGGGGCGGAACTGATGCTTAAAATTTCTCTCATCGTGGTTGGCGAGAAAATGCCGCAATGGGTTGTGCAGGGTTATCGGGCATACGCCAAGCGAATTCGGGGGCGCGTGCAACTAAACTTAATCGAGGTGCCCGCCATCAGGCGCGGCAAGAATGCGGACCTTGGCAGCATTGTTCGGCTGGAGGAGCGGAAAATCCTCGACCGCCTGCCGAAAAAGGCGCGAGTTATCGCCTTGGACCGGGGCGGAAAATCATACTCCACCATGGCGTTTTCGGAAAAAATGAAACGCTGGCTGGAGCGCGGCGAACCAGTGGCTCTGGTGGTCGGGGGCCCGGAGGGCTTGAGCGCTGGGTTTATTAATAACGCCGATGAATCATGGTCTCTCTCGGCGCTCACCTTGGCGCATCCACTGGTGCGGGTGGTTGTGGCGGAGCAATTGTACCGTTGCTTTTCGATACTGGAAGGCATCCCTTATCACCGCTAAAGCAATGAAACCCATCTCTCTCGTGCTGCTGTTTTTGTTATTGGCATCGGCGACCTCGGCTGTTTTCGCGGTCACGGAGCACTCCGAAACATTGAGTCGAGCGCAATGGCCGCAAGAGGTTAATGGCGCCAACTTCTCCGCAATCCCTCAGGTACGTCAAATACTCGGGTTATTTGAGGAAGACGAAAACATCACCCTTGAAATTCACCATCCCAACGATAGCCCGGGTAAACAGTGGGCGGAATCCCTTGGACGCTGGCTGGTCACCTTTGGGGTGCCCATTCATTATATAAAATTGTTTGCCGATGCCGATGCCGCCGATCAAATAGCGATCTCTCTGGTTGACCGTCGGTAACGCGACCGGATGATTATTCCTGAATGATTTGCGGCGGTTTATTTGATTAAAAAGGCCGCCTTTTCATTTCCAGGAATCCTTTCAGCGCGGTCGTCAAATACGCAACGTCCTTGACGCCGGCGAGCTCGCGAATGGAATGCATGCCGAGTTGCGGCACGCCCACATCCACGGTGCGCACGCCCAGCCTGGTCGCGGTGATCGGGCCTATGGTGGAACCGCATCTCATGTCCGAGCGCACCACCACCACTTGATACGGGATTTTGTTGTCATCGCATACGGCCTTGAATACCGCTGCTGTTTCGCTGTTGGTGGCGTAGCGTTGATTATGGTTTATCTTGATTACCGGCCCATTGTTGATTAACGGCTGGTGCGCGGGTTCATGCGCTTCCGGATAATTGGGGTGAACGCCGTGGGCGTTGTCCGCCGAGACCAGCATGGAACGGCTGATGGCGCGCTGCAGATTTTCGTCGCCGGCGCATATTCTCGAAAGCGCCGAATGCAGCAAAGAGCCCTGCGCGCCGCTGGTCGATGCGCTTCCGACCTCTTCGTGATCGTTCAATGCAATGACCTGGTTGCTGCGCTGATTAGCATTCAGCAGCGCCTCCACCGCGGCGTGACAACTCAGCAGGTTGTCCAACCGCGCCGAAGCGATAAACTCGCGCTCAAGCCCGACCAATCTCGGCGGCTGGTGGTCGTATAATGACAACTCAAACGCCAAAATCTTGGCTGGCGCCAGCTCAGGATATTGTTGTTGCAGCCATTGTTTAAGCAGCGCCTCGAAATTCCGGCTGTCCTTGTCGGCGCGGCAAATCACCGCGGGCAAGTGCGTCTGTTTGTTGATGCCGCGATGCTCGTTCGCTTCGCGATCGAGATGAATCGCCAAACTGGGTATAAACGCAATCGGCTGGTCTATGTTGATCAGAAAATTGTCGATGGCGCCGGCCTTGGTTTGTACCGTAACCCGCCCGGCCAGCGCCAAATCTCGATCAAACCAGGGATTCAACAGCGCCCCGCCATAGACCTCCACGCCGAGCTTGGCGTAGCCATGGTTGACCGTGATCGCATTGGGCTTGATTTTCAGGCACGGGCTGTCGGTATGCGCGCCGATCAGCCGGAAACCATGCTCGGCCGGGGGTTGCGCCAGCTTAAATGCAATTAACGCTGAGTCATTGCGGGTCAGGTAGTATTTTCCGGTGGCTAATTTCGGCCATGAATCGCTCTCGCGCAAACGCGAATAACCCGCGGTTTCAAGGGTTTCGGCAATATTGGCCACCGCGTGGTAGGGCGTCGGCGAGCGGCTCAGGTAGTTCAGGAAATGATGGATGGATTCAGGCATATTATGTATCAAATGCGGAGCGCGTGATCATCAGCGGCAGTCCAACTGCCAGACTGGCGCAACAAAGTTGGCGTCCAGCCGCGCCGCGGTCAGTTTGCCGCCCCAGACGCAGCCGCTGTCCAAACTGATTATATTATTGTTTTGAGTATACCCCAACGCCGACCAATGACCAAAAACGATGCGCCACTTTTTGCATTTCATGTCCGGGTGCTCATACCACGGCATCAGCCGCTTGGGCTGGCTGCCGGGCGCGCCTTTTTGGGTGAAGTTCAACTTTCCCCTGGCATCGCAATAACGCATTCGCGTCAAGGCGTTGGTGATGAATCGAATTCGGTTCCACCCTTTGAGATTGTCGCTCCAGCCAACAGACTGCCGGCCATACATTTTTTTCAAAAATTCCCGGTACTTTTTCCCCTGAATTTTGGTCTCCACTTTCCTGGCATATTTGATCAGTTGTTTTCGGTTCCAGCCCGGGTAAACCCCGGCATGGGCTAAAATCACTTTCAGTTTCTTGTCGCAATGCACCAGCGGCCGTTGTCGCAGCCAGGCAATTAACTCTTCCAGGTCGGCGGCTTTTCGAAATTGCTTGAATGTGTCGCCCGGGCGACTGCGCCGTATTTTTTCCGCCACCGCGAGGAAATGAAGATCATGGTTGCCGAGGACCGTGATCACGCTTTTGCCCGGATTTTCACTCAGTTTCTTAACCAATCTGAGCGTCTGCAAAGAGTCAGGACCACGATTGACTAAATCGCCGGTTAACCAGAGTTTATCTTTACTCGGGTCGAAATCCAGTTGGTCCAGAAGCTCTTCAAAGGGCAGCACACATCCCTGAATATCTCCAATCGCATAAACCGCCATGGACGACTAATCATCCAGGAGTTGGTCGATTAATTGCTCCTGCGAATCTTCTGCTTGCGCCGCAGGCGGAGTGCCATCGTGAATCAAGTCCAGGCGTTGCTGACGATAGTTTTCACGAATAAAGAGGTATTTGTCTGGTTGTAAATCCAGCAGGTCATCGGCGCCCAGCAATCGCGTCCTGGCATCGACGATGCGCAACGTCCTGGCATAAACTATCTCCGGGAAATCCATCCGCGCCACCGCATCGGCATAAACAACCTGGGGAATCAGTCCAGCCGCATCCCGCAAATTACTCGGCCCGAAAAAAGGCAATACCAGATAAGGCCCCGACGGCACGCCCCAAAGCGCAAGCGTTTGCCCAAAATCTTCGCGCCGCGCGGGAAGGTTCATCTCGGTGGCGGGGTCGAACAGCCCGAATATGCCGAGCGTGGTGTTAATCAAAAACCGCGAGGCATCGCGCGCGGCATGGCCGAATTTGCCTTGCAGCACATCGTTGACCACAGTCATCGGCTGCCACAGGTTTGAGAAAAAGTGGCTCACGCTGGCGCGCACCGCATCCGGCGCGGCGCGGACATATGCCTGGGCAATCGGCTTGATGACCAAGCGGTCGGATTGCAGGTTGAAGTTTAAAATCGCGCGGTTGGCTGCCTCGAAAGAATCCTTTGCGCCCGGCGGCGAAGACGTTGTCGCGCAACCCGTTGACAGGCTGAGGAGAAAAACCAGCAGCATGGCGACGCGCCAGTTGTTGCACCCGTGCTTGGAACGGCTTCGGCGCGCGCCGCAAATGCCGCGCTGGGCGAGGATGGCTTGGATGGCGCGGGTGGTCATACGGCTGTTTTGCATTGTTGCGGGGCGTTGTTTGCGGCAAGATTGGCTGTGGCAATTATGACACAAAATTATGGCACGCCGCGTGCAATGAGCGGTGCATCCGCGGCATCATCTAGGTTGCGTACGGCAAGGTCAAAATAATTGCGCAACAAACCGCCGGCGAGTTTGGCGCCGGCATTGCCAAGCCCAATAAAACCGATTTTCATGTTGGAGTGCTTTGTTAATTCACTAATGTATGGTAACCAAAAGCAGAACTGCCCGCCTTTGTTCAGCCGCGCCACGCTCTTGTTTTACTTAAAAAATCCTTTTATTTCGTTAACGACATTGTCTATCATCGTGTAGCCAAACGCTGGATAAGCAAAATGATAAGTGTCAATCACAAACTTTCCGGGGCTTCGCTCATACCAATTAATGTGTTTTCCTTCGTTCACTTTCATTTCGTCATGTGCAAGCGCATATCTGAACACATTAAAAGTGCCGCAACAAATTGTTAAGCCAGGGTCGTATAGGGCAAATTGCCTCTGAATAAATTCGCGTCTTTTCATTGCCTGCAAAGCAAGCAACTGCATGTCGGTAGAGGTATTGCCGCCGATTTTACTAAGATTAAACGCGCAGATGCTTAGGCGCATTTCCCTAAGCCGTTTGCTATCTGGATCGGTAGGCAGCCCTGGCGTATCTCGCAACCGCCTTATGCTATGCGTCATGTAGTCGACTTTCCCCCACCAGTAACCAACGCCGTCATGCAAATCACTCCTGAGATCGTTGCCTCGACCTGCTGGCGCATACTCTTTTAGCACATAAGCAATTTTGGGGTTGGATTTCGTGTAACCGTCCTCGTCAACCATGCCGTCGCGCACAAAAGCGACCTCGTTGCCGCCTGATTCTTTCCTGCGCGACTCGTGCCACTCGTCCAAGAGCGCGTTTTCTTGAGTGCTAATACTCATGCAAATTATTCTCCCCACGATGCTCTAATCAAATTGTATGCTCACTCATCTCAAGATGCAACTCGGCGCCGCGATAGGGATTCGCCTCGGCCACCGCCTCGTTTAATTCCACCCCGAGACCGGGTTCGGTCGGGGGAATGATGTAGCCATTCTGCCACTGCATGGGGTTTTTCAGGATGTCGGCATGAAATCCGCCCCAAGTCTCGATGCCCTCAAGGATCAAGAAGTTCGGCGTGCAGGCGGCAAGTTGCACATTGGCCGCGCCGGCGATGGGGCCGCAATACAGGTGCGGGGCGATTTGCGCGTAATAGGTTTCCGCCAGCGCGGCGATTTTTTTGGCTTCCAGAATGCCGCCGACACGGCCGAGCGCCGGCTGCAAAATGGCGGCGGCACCGGCTTCCAGCACGCGCGCGAACTCATATTTCGTGGTCAGGCGCTCGCCGGTGGCGATGGGGATGGTGGTTTGGCGCGCCACTTTCGCCATCTCGCGCGGATTTTCCGGCGGCGTCGGCTCCTCGAACCACAGCGGATCATACCGCTCCAGCCGCCGCGCCAGCCGAATCGCGCCGGCCGCGGTGAACTGTCCGTGCGTGCCGAATAACAAATCGGCGCGGTCGCCGACGGCTTCGCGGATGCGCTGCATGAATAATTCGCTGCGCGCCAACTCGGCGCGTCCGGGCTGGCGGCCGTCATAAATCGTATACGCTCCGGCCGGATCGAACTTCACCGCCGTGAACCCCTGCTCGACATATTCCAGCGCGCGCGCGGCGGCGACATCGGGGTCGCGATACACCGCGTGATCGTGATCTTCGGCGGCCGGATAAAGGTAGGTGTAGGCCCGCAACTTGTCATGCACTTTGCCGCCGAGCAGTTGATACACCGGCTGCTCCAACTCCTTGCCGATAATGTCCCAACAGGCCATTTCCAGCCCGCTCAACACCCCCATCAGCGATACATCCGGGCGCAAGTTGTAGCCGCTGCCGTACACTCGCCGCCACAGTTTTTCGATTGCGAACGGGTCGGCGCCGATGACGAATCTCTGCGCCACATCTTCAATCATCTTGGCGATGACCTGCGGGCCGAGGGTCGCGGCATAAACTTCGCCAACGCCGGCCACGCCGTTGTCGGCGGTCAGTTTGACGAAGATGAAATAGCGCCCGCCAAAATGCGGCGGCGGATTGCCCACCACCCAGGTTTTAACATCGGTGATTTTCATTTCGGTTTTTCATTGTTCGGCGTCGCGAAAGATTATCATTATAATGAATGAAAATCAGCAATGAAAAACCGTACACCGCCTCTCCCGCCGTCATTCGCGCCGCGGAAACCTTAATCTAATGTTACCGTCCATGTTCCGCCCTTGTCTTCTATCTCATATTCATACGCAAAACCATTGCATGTGATCGAGAAGCCGCGCGAGAAAACGAATGGCCTTGCTGCAGATACGCTGTCGCATCTATATCCATGTAATCGCACCAAAGTAACAAGCGTGTCGATAACACTGCGATCAAATCCTTCAGTAAAAATGGCATCACGCTCAATCGGCGTGTTTTGAGCGTATACATTGAAACTAATAAACAAAACAATCGCCGATGAAATTAATAACCGAGAAATTCGTTTTTTCATTTTTCAATCCCTCAGTTAAAACCGGTATGTTAATGAATATCCAAAGGCTGTTTTTCCGTCGTCATACGACATCATGGGCGCAAAGGAAAAGGGCTTGGTTTGGGTCGCCGCAAAACTGTTGCGCTTCTGCTTGCGCTTGGCGTGGTAGTAATAAAGCCCGCCAAGAATGACAACCGCCCCGAGAACCGCGCCCCAATTAGTGTCATCATCGTCATTATGGCAATGACGATAGGCAGCTTCTCCTTGGTGGCAACCATATTTATCCGTTCTTCCGGAATGGCTAAATGATGTGTTTGGAAACGCCAGCGAAATAATACATACGCTTAAAACGCACTTAAATAAAATAAACTTTTTCATTATGAGATCTCCGCAAAGGTTAATGTCCCCGGCGGGTGCCGGGCCTTTGCAAAGATCACAAGGAAGTGAAAATCCTGTCTATTCGCCCCGTGGGGAGCGACCCCGCGTCGGGTAAAATTGCTGTTGTATTTGACAGGTAACCCGACGAAACGGGCTCCTTGTGAATCTTTGCAGGCGGGATATTAAAGCGGAAAATCGCGGCTGTCAAACATCAAAGCGAATTCAAGCGCGTTTTCCGCCAAATCACGTGGAAAATATCTGCTCGCCGGCTTGGTCGATCATGACGCGCGCTTTGGCGACCACGAGTTCGGCGGCGGCATCTCGGCTCGCGGTCGTGTCGGCGCGAATGAAATGATGGGTTTTGGTCTCGCCGTCTATCGCTTTGCTGATGCGCGCTTCGGTCGACCAGCCGCCGCTGACCTTATTTGGCGTGGGCTGGATATTAAATCCTTGGTATTCGACCACGGCTGCGGAGTGCCGTCCGCGCTTTTCCTTGCCGCCGCCGCGAGCCTTAAGACGCGCCCAAAATTTATTTATGAGCGTCATCGCGCGGCTACTCTTGCAACGCCATCATGCGGTTATGCGCATGCAGCGCGGCGACCTTGTAGGCCTCGGCCAGGGTCGGGTAGTTGAAGGCGTTTTCCAGAAAATAATCCAGCGTGCCTTTTAATGTGAGCACCGCCTGACCGATATGAATCAACTCGGTGGCGCCCTCGCCGACGATGTGCACGCCGAGCAAGCGCCGGGATTTTATCGAGAAGATGGTTTTCATCAAGCCGGACTGCAGCCCCATCACTTTTCCGCGCGAGGTTTCCCGCAGTTGCATAATGCCGATTTCATACGGGATTTTTCTTCTTATCACCTCTTCTTCCGACATGCCGACGGTGGACATTTCCGGCACCGCGTAAATGCCATACGGGAAAAACTCCGGCTGCTTGTGCGCCTTCTCGCCCAGCGCGTCCAGCACCGCGATGCGCCCCTGCTCCAAGGCGGTGGAGGCCAAACTCGGGAAGCCGATGACGTCGCCCACCGCATAGACATTCGGACAACTGGTCTGGAATTGTTGGTTGACAGCGATGCGGCCGCGGTGATCGACCTCTATCGCCAGTTTGTCCAGCCCGAGTTTGTCGGTCGCGCCCACTCGTCCGGCCGCGAACAGAACCATATCCGAGGCGATGGCGCGATTGCTGTCCAGGCGCACGATGCACGAGCCGTTTTTGCGGCATTCGATGCTGGTGACTTTTTGGCCGAACTGCAGGCGCAAGCCGTCGTTGATGATGTCATGACGAAAATGCATCAGGATTTCCTGATCCATAAAATCCAGCATGGTCGCGCGTGGCTCAATCAGAGTCACGTTAATGTCCAGCGTCTTGAATATGGTCGCATACTCAACCCCGACCACGCCGGCGCCGATGACGGTCAGCGAGCGCGGCAGTTTTTTCATGCAGGTTACTTCATCGCTGTCAATCACGGTTTCTCCGTTGAAGGGGACATAGTCCGGGCGATAGGTTTTGGTGCCAACGGCTAAAATGAACTTTTTGGCGGTCAACGAAACAGTATCGCCATTGGCGGTGGCGACATCCACCACTTTTTCGCTGACAAAGCGCGCCAGCCCGAGAATAATGTTAACCCCATTTCGAACCAAATGGTCCTGCTGGATATCCACCTCGCTTTGCAAGGTCAGGTTCAGGCGCTGCATTAAATCCGCAGCCTGAATGTCGGCCTTGACCCGATAAGCCCGGCCATAAAACCCGCGTTCCCGCCAACCGGTAAGATTCAACACGGTCTCGCGCAGGGTCTTGCTGGGGATGGTGCCGGTGTGCACGCATACACCGCCGACCTGGTTCATGCTATCGACAATGGCAACGTTTTTACCCAGCTTGGCCGCCTGAATTGCTGCGGTTTTGCCCGCCGGGCCGCTGCCAATGATGATTACGTCAAATTTTTGCATCGCTTTACTTTTATTATGCTCAGTCTATTATCCCCCTGAACAGTCTTTTCGGTTGGCTGATAGACCGCAACCCATCTTAACAGACAAACAGGGTGATTAGAGGATTGCTGTGTCTGGGTCGCGTTGGCGCACCGCCTTTGGCGCTCGGATGGCGCTCCCTAGGGGAATCGAACCCCTGTTTCCGGCGTGAGAGGCCAGCGTCCTGACCGCTAGACGAAGGGAGCAATCGGCCAAGGTAATAGTATCGGGCAAATAGTATCGCGCAATCGTGTCGCACAATCGTATCGGGCGAATGGTATCATAACAACCAGCCGCAATGCGGCATAGCCGCGGCGGCAAAATTATTTCGCGCGCGCGAAGATAAAAATGCAGCCGCGCGCGCGAATGGGATTAAAATAGCGCACACCGAACCACTCACTCCGACCACGCCATGACCGATTTTCTGATTGCGCCTTCCATTTTGGCTGCTGATTTCGCTCGCCTTGGCGAGGAGGTTGATAATGTTTTGGCGGCCGGCGCGGATATGGTCCATTTTGATGTCATGGATAATCACTACGTTCCCAATTTGACGATCGGCCCGCTGGTGTGCGCGGCATTACGCAAGCACGGGGTCACGGCGCCCATCGATGTTCATCTTATGGTCAAGCCGGTGGATCGCATTATTCCGGATTTTGCCGAAGCCGGCGCGTCCTACATTACCTTTCATCCCGAAGGCTCCGAGCATGTCGACCGCAGTTTGCAGCTGATTCAGCAGTGCGGCTGCAAGTCCGGCTTGGTGTTCAATCCTTCAACGCCGCTTGATGTTCTGGAATATGTAATCGACAAGGTGGACATGATTTTGCTGATGTCGGTCAACCCCGGATTTGGCGGTCAGCGCTTCATCGCCAAAACCCTGGACAAACTCAAACCCGCGCGGCGCATTATCGCCGACAGCGGCCGCGATATCCGTCTTCAGGTCGATGGCGGGGTGACGGTCGATAACATTGCCGATATTGCCCGCGCCGGCGCCGATACCTTTGTCGCCGGCAGCGCTATTTTTAGTGCGGCAGACACCGGGGACGCGAATAAATACGACAGTGTGATCGCAAAAATGCGCGCGCAACTTGCGCGCAGTTAGTCCGCGCCAGAATCTGCGGCTGTAATCGCCATGCTCAACAAACAACAATTCAATCAATTCGCTGAGGCCGGCTTTAACCGGATTCCCCTGGTGCGGGAAATATTGGCGGATATGGAGACGCCGCTCAGCGTCTATCGGAAACTCGCCGATGCGCCGTTTAGTTATATGCTGGAATCCGTGCAGGGCGGCGAAAAATGGGGGCGATATTCTATAATCGGCGTACCCTGCCGCAACCGCCTTGAGGTCAAGGGAAAAACCCTGAGTCTGTTTGAAGATGGCCGCCTCACTGAAAAACGCCAATGCGATGATCCATTGGATGAAGTGCGGCAATTTCATAACCGGTATTCCGTTCCCGAGCTACCTGAGTTGCCCCGGTTCACCGGCGGCCTGGTCGGGTATTTTGGCTACGATACGGTGGGTTATATCGAACCGCATTTAGGCGCCAATCCGGTTAAGGATCCGATTGACGCGCCCGACATTCTACTGATGGTATCCGAAGAGTTGGTGGTGTTCGATAATTTGGCTGGTCGGCTGTATGTGATTATTCATGTCGATCCCAAAACCGACCAGGCCTGGGAGACGGGCAAGCGGCGATTGCAAGCCTTGATCGCCCAGCTCCATTCCGCACCGCCGCATCAGTCGGCGGCGAATAACGAGGCCGCGTCTGTCGAGTCGGCGACCGACGAATCGAGGTTTTTGTCTTCCTTCCCGCAACCAGAATATGAAGCGGCGGTCGCCAAATGCAAACAGTATATTTACGACGGCGATGCGTTTCAGATCGTGATCTCGCAGCGCCTGTCGTTGCCGTTCGCCGCCGCGCCGCTGGACTTATACCGCGCCTTGCGCACGCTGAATCCATCGCCCTACATGTATTACCTGAACTTGGGCGATTTTCATATCGCCGGGGCGTCGCCGGAAATCCTGGTGCGGGTGGAGAACGGCGAAATCACCTTGCGCCCCATCGCCGGCACGCGCCTGCGCGGTGATGACGATGAGCAGGACGCGGCGTTGGCGGCGGAGTTGTTAGCCGACCCAAAAGAGCTCGCCGAGCATTTGATGCTGATTGATTTGGGACGCAACGATGTCGGCCGCGTCTCCAAGGTCGGCACGGTCACCGTAACCGATAAGATGACCATCGAAAAATATTCCCATGTTATGCATATCGTGTCCAACATCACCGGGCAAATTAACGACTCTCTCAATGCTATCGACGTGCTAAAAGCCACGTTTCCGGCGGGAACGCTATCCGGCGCGCCCAAGGTGCGGGCCATGGAAATCATCGAGGACATCGAGCCGGATAAGCGCGGCATTTACTCCGGCGCGATCGGCTATATCGGCTGGAACGGCAATATGGACACCGCCATCGCCATCCGCACCGCATTGATCAAGGAGCAGACGGTCTACATTCAAGCGGGCGCTGGCATTGTTGCCGACTCCGACCCGGCGTGCGAATGGGAAGAAACCATGAATAAGGGGCGGGCGATTTTCAAAGCCGTGGAGATGGTCAATGCGGGTTTGCACAACCCCCTGGATAGCCTGGATAGCGAGGCTTAGATATGTTAGTCATGATTGATAACTACGATTCCTTTACTTATAACCTGGTGCAGTATTTTGGCGAGCTGGGCCAGAAAGTTTCGGTGTTCAGAAACGACGAAGTTACCGTGCAAGAGTTAGATGACCTGCGCCCGGGTTTTCTGGTTGTGTCTCCGGGTCCATGCACCCCCAACCAGGCCGGAATTTCAGTTGCCGCTATCTCTCATTTCGCTGGCAAGGTGCCGGTGTTGGGTGTATGCCTCGGCCATCAAAGCATTGGCCAGGCGTTTGGCGGGAAGATTGTGCATGCACAAAAAATCATGCACGGCAAAACGTCCCTGATCGCGCATATCGGCGCGGGTGTTTTTTTAGGGATTGCCAACCCGTTTCAGGCAACCCGATACCATTCGCTGGTCATCGAAAAGTCTTCGGTGCCGGCTTGTTTTGACATCACCGCCTGGACCGAGGATGGCGAAATCATGGCGGTTAAGCACAAACAATATGCGGTTGAGGGCGTTCAGTTTCATCCTGAATCCATCGTCACCGAGCATGGCCATGCCCTGCTGCAAAATTTCCTGAATCAACATTCTCCAAGTTTGGGATAGGCCAACATTCAACCATGCCGGATATACTCTCTGAAATTTTGGCGACCAAGGCCGCGGAAGTCACCCAGCGCGCGCAACGGCTGCCGTTGTCGGCGCTGCGTCAACAATGCGAAGCGGTCGCGCGCACGCGTGGCTTTGTCGATGCGATTGCCGGTCAAATTGTGCGCGGCGGCGCGGCGATTATCGGCGAGATCAAAAAGGCATCGCCGAGCCAGGGCATCATTCGCCATAATTTCGATCCTGCCGCAATTGCCGAAAGCTATGCCAAGTGCGGCGCCACTTGCTTGTCGGTTTTAACCGATGAAAAATATTTTCAAGGCCACGACGATTATCTTGGGCAAGCAAGATCGGCCTGTACCCTGCCTGTTCTTCGCAAGGAATTCATCATCGACCCTTACCAGATTTATGAATCCAGCGTTATTGGCGCGGACGCGGTGTTGCTTATCGTTTCGGCTTTGGGCGATGCCACAATATTGGAGCTCGCCGCGCTTGCCCGGGATTTGGGCTTGGACGTTTTGCTCGAGGTGCACGATCAACCAGAGCTTGAACGGGCGTTGCTGTTGCCGTATAAGTTAATCGGCATTAATAATCGAAATCTGCGCACCTTTGAAACGACCTTGAACACGACTATTGATTTGTTGGCGCAGATTCCTGCCGACCGCATTGTGGTCACCGAAAGCGGCGTCCATACTGCAGAGGATGTTGCGTTGATGCGCGAGCATGGCGTCAATGCGTTTTTGGTCGGCGAAGCGTTGATGCGCGCCGATGCGCCGGGCGAGAAACTGCGGCAACTATTTGCTTAATATCGTGAAAATACAGGTCAACCAAAATGACGGCGTGAATTTTGTCGCGCTAACCGAAAGCGGACACGAAATTGCGATGGATGGCGGCGCTGAAGTTGGCGGCCAAAATCAAGGCGCGCGCCCGATGGAAGTGGTGCTGGCCGGGCTGGGGGGATGCAGCGCCATAGACGTTATGCTGATTCTGAATAAATCGCGCCAGCACGTGAGTCATTGTGAAATCGTGATCACCGCCGAGCGCGCCGACGCCATCCCCGCGGTGTTCACCAAAATTCATTTGCTGTATCGGGTCAGCGGCAAGCAACTCGACCGCGCCAAGGTGGCGCGAGCGATTTCGCTGTCAATGGAAAAATATTGTTCGGTCACTAAAATGTTGGAGAAGACCGCGGCGATGTCTTTTGCCTTTGAAATAATTGAAGCCTGAAATAATCCAAACCTGAAATCGCGCAAAAGTGTATAGTGCCGCCATCGCCAAACCACTCGCAAAACTGATAGATAACATTGATGGATAGAATCGTCCAATGGTTCAAGCAGCACCTTTCAAACCCTCAGGTGGTCAACCTGACAATCGTGCTGCTGGGCGTCTTGCTGATTGTTTCCTTCGCCGGCGGCATGCTGGCGCCGGTCATCGCCGGGCTTGTTTTAGCTTATTTGCTCGAAGGATTAATTGGCCGGCTAACCCAAATAAAAGTGCCTCGAATTTTGTCCGTTTGGCTGGTTTTTCTGGTGTTCGTGATTTTTCTGGCCAGCATTATTTTTGGGCTGCTGCCGATTTTGTATAACCAGATGACCGAGGTGGTGCAGCAAATTCCAAGCATGCTGACCAAAGGTCAAGCGGCATTAATGACCTTGCCGGAACACTACCCGGAGTTGTTTTCCATCGCCCAGGTTGAAGAAATTATCGCCAGTTTGCGCACCCAACTCACCGCGTTCGGACAAGGCTTGGTCACCAGTTCGATCTCGGGCGCAGCAAGCGTTGTAACGGTGGTGATTTACGTTGTTTTGCTGCCCATTCTGATTTTCTTTTTCTTGAAAGATAAAACCACTTTGTTGAAATGGCTTAAGCGTTTTTTGCCCCGGGAAAATGAATTGGCGATTCGTGTCTGGGGCGATGTGGATTTACAGATAGGAAATTATATACGGGGTAAGTTCTGGGAAATCTTGATAGTTTGGTTTGTAACCTTCGCCACATTTTCATATCTTGGAATGCAGTATTCGATGCTGTTGTCGGTTTTGGTTGGCGTATCGGTATTAATACCCTACGTGGGTGCCGCTATAGTTACCATTCCTGTGGTTATCATTGCCTGGTTTCAATGGGGCTGGAACAGTGACTTTATAACTCTGGTGATCGCATATCTGGTTATCCAAACCCTGGATGGGAATTTGCTTGTGCCACTGTTGTTTTCTGAAGTCGTCAATATTCATCCGGTTGCGATCATCGTGGCGGTATTGGTGTTTGGGGGTCTGTGGGGGATTTGGGGCGTGTTTTTCGCGATTCCGCTGGCTACGCTGGTGCAGGCGATACTGTTTGCCTGGCCGAAATCACCCGGCGAGGATCGGGCCTAAGCATCGATCCTGAGGGCTAGGCCAAGGGCAAACAAGTCGCCCGATCAGGCCGGTTTTCATGCCATCGGAATTTTGTCGCCTTACGGTTTGTGTCGGATGCAAAGGGTATATAGCGCTGAATCTTTGGTCGACGGCCAGCTCATGATCGACCGCTTAAGTGAAGCGGGCATCCCCTCCGTGTTGTTTCACCAAAACGCCTCGGGTGGGCTGGGTGATTTACCGGTAATCTATCCCGAGGTTTGGATAAAACGCGATATGGATTTAGAAAAAGCGATTGGCGTTATTAATCGGTTTGTAAGCAGGCGCCTGCCGCCAGGCACTCGACTTTGCCGTCAATGCGGTGAATCCAATCCCGCTACTTTTGAAATTTGCTGGCAGTGTCTTACCCCGCTGGCAGTGAGTGCGACTGATTGATTGGCTGTATAAGCTCAGACACCTATGGCGCTCCAACCCGGAACCCGCCCGCTGCCCGCGGGCTATGATCATTGCCAGCCGCACGATGGCTTGGATTGACGCCGATGGCGCACTATCGGTAACCCGCCCTGACCGCCTGATTTTGTCTCATCTGCGGCGAACCCGGACAAAAGGTTTCAGTGGCTGGCTTACTAGGTTATGATGTGTCGGAAGGTTTATTGTCTCTCTCATTTTATCTCTCATTACTCGGCGTTTTTGAGCCGCTCCGCGTTTCACCCCCTCGGCCTCGTTCTTTTCTCGGATGAAAAAGGGGAAAGCGTGTTGTTCATGTGGGTATTAATTCCCCATCATGAACAGAAATCAGTCCATTTCAGCATTATTTCATGTTACCAACACCGCTTCTCTATCAGTATCATTTCATATCGGCATAGACTACGGATAGAAAATATCAATTTGAGGTGTTAAAGTTGGCTTTTGATAATGTAAAACCGTTGGAGAATGAAATGGGCTTATTTGACTTTGATGCCGATCACGTGATTAAACACCCCGATAAATTATCGGGACAAAAAATTAGAATTCTTGTAAGGTGGATTGGAGGGGGGATTAGATGAAATCACGAGCGGCAGTTGCCTATGAGGCGGGGAAACCGCTGGAAATTGAAACCGTGCAACTCGACGGCCCCAAAGCCGGTGAGGTGCTGATAGAGATTAAGGCCACGGGAATTTGTCATACCGATGAATTCACGCGCTGCGGCGCCGACCCCGAGGGCTTGTTCCCGTCCATCCTCGGGCATGAGGGCGCGGGCGTTGTTGTCGATATTGGCGATGGCGTTACCAGCGTGAAAAAAGGCGATCACGTCATCCCGCTATACACGCCGGAATGTCGCCAATGCGACTATTGCACTAGCGGCAAGACCAACCTTTGCCAAGCAATCCGTGTTACTCAGGGGCAGGGGCTGATGCCCGATGGCAGTAGCCGGTTTTCCCTGGGCAAGCAAAAGATTTTCCACTATATGGGCACCTCGACGTTTTCCAATTACACGGTATTGCCGGAAATTGCCGTGGCGAAAATTCGCGAAGATGCCCCGTTTGATAAAGTTTGCTATATCGGTTGTGGCGTGACCACAGGCATCGGTGCGGTCATCAATACCGCAAAAGTGCAACCGGGAGATAATGTGGTTGTGTTTGGTCTCGGCGGCATTGGGTTGAATGTTGTACAAGGCGCGCGGCTTGCTGGTGCGGATAAAATTGTTGGCGTAGATATCAATCCCAAACGTCAACCGCTTGCAGAAAAATTTGGCATGACACACTTTGTCAATCCGAAACAGGTCGAAGGTGATTTGGTCGCTAATATTGTTGACCTTACCAATGGCGGTGCGGATTACAGTTTCGAATGTGTTGGTAATACCGACTTGATGCGTCAGGCATTGGAGTGTTGCCACAAAGGCTGGGGCGAAAGCGTCATCATCGGTGTGGCCGGCGCCGGCAAGGAAATCAGCACGCGGCCATTTCAGCTGGTCACCGGAAGAGTCTGGCGGGGAACCGCGTTTGGCGGCGCGCGCGGCCGAACCGATGTGCCAAAAATGGTTGATTGGTATATGCAAGGGAAAATTAATATCGATGATTTGATTACCCATACCATGCCGCTGGATAAAATTAACGATGCCTTTGACTTGATGCGCTCCGGCGAATCTATCCGTAGCGTGGTGTTATTCGACTCGTAAGACTGGCGCCGATGCGGTTGGTTGTATTCTAGTCTGCCGACGTTAAACAGAAAAAACTTCCGGTGTCATGATTTTATCGGGACTCACTGCTCCGGCAACAGGGATTGTAAAATTTCATCGATGAATAAATAACCCGGCTCGGTGCAACGAATCCAGTCGTCGGCGACCTCCACCCATTTTTGATTAATTCCGTGTTGTAAAGCGTTGACAGCCAAATTTTTGGAAAGTCCGGTGCGTTGTTGCAATGTCGTTAATTTTATGCTGGCTTTGAGGCGCAGGGCGTTCATCATGAATTCGAACAGGAGTTGGTTTTGCGGCACTGGGTTTTGCATTTTATACGGCGTATTGTTTTCAATATGCGCCATGTAGGTTTCGGGATGTTTTTGTTTCCAGCTGCGCACAACGCGGTCATCGCAGCCGTTTGAATAATTTCCGCATATCAAGAAACGCTATTGGGGCATCATTTTAAGGAGAAGCCGAATGCGAACTTTGAAGTTGAAGAATAAACCGGGTTTACTCGATATTAGATGGAACTTTCAACCCTATACCAACCCACCGACTTATAGTCGGTGGGTGTTGAGTGTGACGTGGGCTAGTCGTTCGGTAAAAAAATTTCAAACCAAATTATTCCAATCGCAAGCATCATGGCAAAGTGCTGTACTTGGACTCTCTTCTGTTTATCAGCACGTCGATGACAGCCTGCCGAGTCAATATTCCGGTCGGCTGACCGTTAGTATCCACCACTAGGGCATCGCCGCCGCTGTCGATAACTGTGGGCGCAATGTCGTCAATCTTCGCATGTTCCGCTACTGATAGAGATGTGCGGCCGATTCTCCCGGGCCTTGCGATTGCCATGATTGATTTTACTGACAGCACCTTGGAGCGGGAAATTCCCATGGTGAATTCTTCGACGTAGTTTGTCGCAGGAGCAAGCACTAGTTCTTCGGGTGTGCCAATCTGAACAATCTCTCCGTCCTTCATGATGGCTATACGATCCGCGAGTTTGATTGCCTCGTCAAAATCATGAGTGATAAAGATGATGGTTTTGTGAAGTAGACTTTGCAGGCGCATGAACTCATCCTGCATTTCACGTCGTATCAGTGGATCAAGGGCAGAAAAGGGTTCATCAAGAAACCAGATGTCAGGCTCCACCGCTAATGAACGAGCGATGCCTACGCGCTGTTGCTGACCACCCGACAGCTCTTGCGGGTAATAGTTCTCGCGCCCCTGGAGTCCTACCAGCTCGATCATTTCCAGTGCACGCTGTTCACGCGAATGTTTGTCGGCACCCTGTATTTCCAGCGGAAACGCAACATTTCCTATAACAGTCAAGTGTGGTAGCAGGGCAAAATGCTGGAACACCATACCCATCTTATGGCGTCTGATTTCATTCAGTTCCGCGTCTGACATAGCCTGTAGATTTTGTCCATCAAACAGTACGCTTCCGATAGTCGATTCAATCAGCCTTGAAAAGCAGCGCACCAGCGTGGACTTGCCAGAACCGGATAATCCCATGATGACGAAAATCTCGCCTTCCTCAATCTTTACCGTGACATTGCGTACAGCGGCTATGAGACCGGCCTGGCGCAAGTCTTGTGGACTGGGATATCCGTTATGTTGAGCCATGAACTGTTCGGCATTACTGCCGAAGACTTTCCAGACATTGTGGCATGAAAGTTTTATCCCTGTTCCCTCTGTATCGACATTATCGGGTTTTGCGCTTGTCATTTTGGTTTTACCTGTGTGCACGCATTTATGCCAGCATCACCCTGAATATTGCTGTTAATATACTCCGTGGCTGTCGCCACCACCACTGAAATACCCAAATTACGAAATACCTGAACTTGACTATCGTTGCGACAGTCGGTGACCAGCACATCGATCTCGGATGCCGGAAAAGCGGTCATACGGTCGCGTTGCCCAAGTTTGCGCGCCGTTGCCAGAACCACGGTTCGGGTCGCTTTCTCCTGCATGATACGGGCAATTTTTGCGTCGGCTTCATAGGAATAAGTCAATCCTTCATCTACGGACAAGCCTTCGGTAGCAAGGAATGCTATATCGGCGTTGATGGTGGACAACATATGCTCAACGAAATCACCGGTCGTCCCCAGAGTTTTGTGCCTGACCAGACCGCCGGCAAGATAGGTGCTGATGCCAGGATTTTCCGACAAGGCGGTTGCGATATTGATGCCTGGGGTGGCCACGGTCAACGTCATCCCTGATGCTACCAGGTCTCGCGCCAATGCCAGCAATGTTGACCCGTCGTTCATGAATAGAGTCTGGTTGGGCTCGATTAACTCGATGGCATCACGGGCGATCAAGCGTTTCCCGTCACGGTCGATTTGTTCACGTAATGCAAAAGCCTGGTCGGCACCGCGTGTTACGGTGGCTATTGCCCCGCCATGTGTCCGCTGGATCGATCCCTCGTCATTCAGGAGCGTCAGGTCACGTCGGATGGTGGCGACAGACACATCCAGTTCTCTTGCAAGGGACTCAACGCTAACCGTGCCATCCAAACGGAGTTGTCGTTGAATGGTGGCGCGGCGAGTCGATGGATTTCGATTTTTCATCATCATGAGACCCTTATAGCATGAGTGATCAAATCATTCATCAATAAATATCAATCATAAACGATAGTTTTTTTGATTGATATTTATCGTTATATCAGTTATAGTGGCTCGTGCATTTGAAAAGCAGGCTTTGCAAGCCATTTTTACTTATCAACAAATACTCTGGGGAATAGAAATGTTAAAAATTACTCGAAAAATCGTAACCTGCGTCGTCATGTTAGGTCTGGCGTTTGGTGTCATTGGGCTGACAGCGGCCAAAGCCGATGTTCCGGAATCAAAAGACCCCGTAAAAATCGTTATGATGGGCTACTCTGGCGATAACATCATCATGTTTATCTACGGAGAACTGATTAAGAAACTCGGCTACAATGTTGAATATACGCCCGCTGATTACATCGGCCAATTCACAGGCGTTGGTGCGGGCGATCTTCACATTGCTTCCCCCGGATGGGATACAACGGCCAAAGCGGTTCTTGATGAAGCGTTTGCATCTGGCAATGTTCTCAACATGGGAAATATCGGTATCGCTGTTAACGAAGACTGGTGGTATCCGCTGTATGTGAAAGATTATTGCCCGGGGTTGCCTGACTGGAAAGCCTTGCTGGAACCTGGTTGTGTCAATGCTCTTTCGGTGGTTGAGACCGAGCCCAAGGCACGCTTCCTGAGTGGGCCGCTTGAATGGGGCGGTACCGATCCGGAGCGGATCGCAGCGCTGGATCTTGACTTCGAAGTCATTAATGCTGGTAGCGATGGTGCTCTTTCTGCTGATTTGGTAGCGGCAATCAAGCGAAAACAACCCATTATCGCATGGTCATGGGAGCCCTATTGGATTCCCGCATTGTATCCGGGCGAGTTTGTAAAATGGCCGGAATATGATGATGCTTGTTACGACGATCCATCTTGGGGAGTGAATTCCAGCATGACCCACGACTGCGGTCGGCCAAACGGGCATATGTGGAAGGCCGCGTGGGCCGGTGGCGAAAAGATCTGGCCAAAAGCCTACGACGTTTGGCGCAAATTCACACTGGATGCAAAGACTGCTGGTGAGTTGGTGTTCCAATCCGATGTTGAAGGTATGGATACCAAAGCGGTTGCACAAAAGTGGATTGCCGACAACGAGAGCACATGGAAATCTTGGCTCAAATAGATATTCTCCCCGACAAGCGTAACAAACTGTGATCGAGGCTCGGTCCCGGTCCCGGTCACAGTCATTGGTAGCTATGTTGGTTGTACAAATATGGATAACAACTTAAGGACGTTTCTCTACTTCATTCAACATAGCGTCCATGAACGAGACGAAATTGACACATGCGATTTCCTGGCCGCGCATAAAGCCAAGCATTGCTTTAATCTTTGTAGCCATTCTCGCGGTCATTCTGATTAAGTTCCAGTGGTCGGCACTATCTTGGGCGAGCGACTATCCAAGCACATGGGTCATCCCATTGGGAGATTCTCTCTCGGTTAAAATCAAGTGGCTGGTCAATGAAGCTGACCTCGGACTTTTCACCTTCAAGGAATTTACTCGCGCTATTGGATCTCTACTTAATGTCCCAATACTGTTTCTCAGAGGCCTGCTGGTAACCGGTTTCACGGTTGAGGGTGAACATGACGCGTTGTTGCAGATCCCGCCTCTGTCATGGCTCGGTATAACCATCGGCATTGTGTTGCTGGCTGCATCACTGGGCGATCGACGCTTAACAGTTTTTGTTGTTATTTCTTTTTTGTATGTCGCGTTTGTCGGTCTGTGGGAAAGCACCATGCTGACCCTTGCCTCAATTATCGTAGCTGTATTGATCGGTATTATTACCGGCCTGCTACTGGGCATTGCCGCGTTCAAATGGGTGGTCATGGACAGAGTTCTGATGCCAGTATTTGATTTTATGCAAACTATGCCGGTGTTCGCCTATCTAGTGCCTGTGTTGATGTTGTTTGGTTATGGCCCGGCTTCCGCCATGGTGGTCACTTTGATTTATGCCATGCCGCCGATGGCTCGTGTGACCAGGATATCCTTGTCCCGGGTGAGTGGCGAAACTGTGGAGTTTGGCCGCATAGCGGGGAGTTCGGCCCGGCAGCTCATGTGGAAAGTTATGCTCCCGTCGATTCGGCCTCGGTTAATGGTGGGTGTCAACCAAGTAATCATGCTGACACTGAACATGGTTATTATTGCTTCGCTTATCGGTGCCGGTGGTCTGGGTTTTGACGTATGGCAGGCACTGAAAGCCCTTCGTATCGGGCAGGGTGCTGAGGCGGGTATTGCAATTACGCTAGTTGCCGTTGTGCTGGATCGAATCAGTCAGCAATTCGCAGCGCGCAGACCAGTGCATCGGAATACCGCGCCGTCATTTAGCAAAAAATACGCGTTGTTGACTATAATTGTTGCTATTGTCATCGGCACAACCATCATCGGACACTGGGTTCCGGTAATTTCTCAGGTTCCCGATTCCTGGACGTTCAGCACGGGTAAGTTTTGGGACAATATCATTGATTGGATTAATATCAATCTGTACGACTATATTGAAGGCTTCCGGCGGTTCTTCTTTATCTATATTCTGAAACCGTCCAAGAGTTTCATGTTGTCTTTGCCCTGGCTGGGAACCGTCCTTTTTATTTCCGCGGTTGGTTATCATTTGGGGCGGTTGCGCCTTGCTATCCTTTGTACTGTGCTAATTTCGTTTATTGCCGTCGTCGGGTTGTGGGAAAAAGCCATGATCTCGGCATACCTTGTCGGGGTTTGTGTATTTCTCGCCAGCATTGTCGGTATTCCCATCGGTGTGATTTCCGCCGGGAATGAGCGCATTCATAATATTGTGCAGGTGATTATCGATACATTGCAGACATTGCCATCCTTTGTTTATCTAATTCCCGTTATCATGTTGTTCGGCGTAGGTGAGTTCTCAGCCATGGTTGCGGTGGTCATGTACGCGATAGTACCGGCGATTCGCTACACCGATCACGGTATCCGGCAGGTCGCCCCGCATTTGATAGAAGCCGCCCGCGCAATGGGGTGTACCCGCATGCAAATTCTGAGACGGGTACAACTGCCGCTGGCACTTCCGGACATCATGCTTGGGGTAAATCAGACTCTGATGATGGGTCTTAGCATGTTGATCATCACGGCACTGGTCGGTACCCGTGATCTTGGTCAGGAAACGCTCATCGCGTTGTCGAAAGTCGATCCCGGGCGCGGCGTTACTGCTGGGATCTGTGTCGCATTTATCGCTATCGTGGCGGATCGCCTGATCAATGCGTGGGTGCAAAAGCATAAATCGGAGCTCGGTCTGAATGCCGCCCATCAACTCTAACGCCCGGGTGGTAGTAATAGGCGGCGGCGCGACCGGGTGTAGCGTCGCCCGTGATCTGATTTTGCGTCGGTTTGACGTGACTCTGGTTGAATCCGGTGACTTGGGCTGTGGCACCAGCAGTCGCTTCCATGGCATGTTGCAAAGTGGTGCGCGTTACGCTGTTAGTGATACCGAATATGCTGCGCAATGCATGCGAGAACGCCTTATCGTCGCCGACTTGATGCCTGAAGCTGTGGAGCAGACCGGGGGGCTTTTTATCTCCCTTGCTGGTGACCCCCCCGATTTCGCCGACAAGTTTGTTACCGGATGTCAAAACGCACACATTCCTGTGGAAGAGTTGGACCCGGATTGGGTCATGGCCGAAGAGCCAGCGATTAGCCGGAATGTGCTAAGAGCGTTCTCTGTTCCAGATGCCACTGTCCAGTCCTGGCGGTTGGTGAATCTTCTCGCTGATGACGTGCGGCGCAAGGGCGGCACTATTCTCACACGCCACCAAGTGAAAGGGGTTGAGGTGGCTAATGGACGGGTGCGCTATGTTCGTGTTGTCGGTTCGTCTGGCGAACAACTGCTGGAAGCAGATGTTGTTATTAATGCAGCGGGGCCGTGGTCAGCCCGCGTGGCTGACATGGTTGGAGAGAGTGTTGATCTTCATCTAGTGAAAGGTTCGATCATCGTATTCTCGCACCGTATGGTACAGCGCGTGGTCAGCCGGTGCAGACCGCCGACCAGCCATGACATCATGGTCCCGACGGGCACCGTCAGTTTATTCGGCACCACATCAAAGGTTGTGGATAATCCCGACACTACCCGTGTATGCCCCCGGGAAATCCAGGAACTACTGGATAGCGCGGAGGCCATTATCCCCAAGGTAAGGAGCTACCGGGCACTTCGCGCATGGGCGGGTGTGCGGCCGTTGTATTGTCCCCAGAATTGGCCGCCCGATACACCTTTGTCCCGACGCCATACTGTCATCGATCATGGCAAAAATGGTTTTGCGGGCTTTTTCACTGTTTGCGGCGGGTCGTTGACCACGCATCGATTTATGGCGGAGGACCTTGGTAATCATGTATGCCAGTCACTCGGTCTCATTGCGCCATCCACCACGGCAACCACGCTCCTCAATAAAGGCACGAAAAATTCTAGTTGGCAACCGACAAACAACTTTTTGCGAATTGAAAAAGAGCGACGCTTTCTAGCACCAGTTTGTGAATGTGAAGCGGTTGAGCAGTCAGATGTTATTGACTTAATCGAAAATCATGGCATTTGTCATCTACACGATTTGCGGCGTCGGTTACGAATTGGATTTGGTCCCTGCCAGGGAACATTTTGCGGTAGCCGCGTTGCGGCACTTATCGCCAGTCGTCATCCGGATTATCCTGCCAGTGATGATTTGAAAGGGTTTTGGGTTGAACGTCTCAAAGGCGTTATTCACACGGCTTGGGGGTCGCAGGCCAGACAGGCGTTGTTGAGTGACATGGTTTACCGCGAGACGCTGGGGGTGCGGCTCAACAGGGAAATAATGCCGCCAGATGATTACCAGTGAAAACAGATGCCATCATCATCGGTTCGGAATTCGACGGCCTGATCGCGGCGACGCGGCTGGATGAGTGCGGATATTCCATTCGAATGTTCTCTAATGGCGTTGGGTCCCTGCATTATGCCCCCGAAGGTATTCACGTCCTTGGTTATACGTCATCTTGTAGTGAACAGATTGTGACTGCGCCGCTTGCCGAGATTTCTCACCTGGATAAGCGCCATCCATATCAGAAGGTTGGCGTCCAGCAGGTAAAAAACGCTTTTAACTGGTACGAAAATATAATTGGGGAAATCCACCAGCGCGTCGCCATTAATGGCAGTAATAAGTTGGCTGTTTCAGCAGCTGGTTTATGCATTCCCGTATATGGAACATTCAATCATCAGGCAACGATGGAAAAGATCAGTGGGAAAACCGTGGCTATTGCCCGACTTCGGGATTATCGGAATTTTCCGGCCGATCTGATAGCGGTTGGGCTTGGCAATTCAGGTATCAACAATAGCATCTTTGACATTGACGCACCCAGTAAAATTCTTGAAAACACCGTGATAGCAAAAGCATTCGATGCGTTGGATGAGTTGGATGGCTACTTTTCTGCGATCAAGGAATCGGTGCCGACCCAGACCGAGGTCATTTTGTTTCCTGCCATTATGGGCATGAGCAGAAACAGTGAGGTCTTGGCCGCCGCGGAACGCGTATTGGAGGTGCCTTGTCTGGAGGTGCCAACGCTTCCACCAAGTGTTCCGGGGATGCGGTTAGAACATGCTTTTACCCATCACTTGCAGAATAGTTGCACTGCGTTCCATCTGGGGGGGTATCCGGGCCGACGCTGGTTTGTTGAAGGTAATCAGATCGTCATTTATGACGATCTGGGGCGCCGCTTCGAGGCTTCCGTGGTTATCGTTTCCAGTGGCGGTGTGTTTATGGGCGGGCTTGATGTGGATTCTTACGGGTTGGTTCATGAGACCGCCTTCGGGTTTCATGCTTTTCAAAGTGAACCGCTGAATGCCGCCACTGTGGATCAATCTCTGAATGCGTTACATGTCGCGGGTGTTGAAACCGACAATGCATTGCGACCACAACGAAAAGAGTCGGGAGTTTGGCATAACGCATTTGTGACTGGACGCACTCTGGCGCATTGGAATCCAGCCATGGAAAGCTCGACAGAGGGTGTGTGCATTGCGACGGGATGGGCCGCTGCCGAAAATGCGCAGGTTTATCTGGAGACCATAAGCAATGGATAGTGGCGTGTTTATTGGCATTGATTACGGCGGTATAGCGACCTCGGCATATCTCGCTGAGGGGTTGCTGACTCTGGCGGTATGGCGCTGGAGTGTCAAACAAGTTTATGAAAAAGCAGGGTAGTGCCTATGGAACAACAGGCAAGCACAGCATTTGAGCTACGCGAAACGGAGCGAGACCGTCGTACCGTGCTGCGCTCTATGGACCAGTGCACTAAATGTGGTATTTGCCACGCCCATTGTCCGGTTGCTGCTGTTACTGGGGAGTTTCCCGGACCCATGTACTCGGGTCCACAGGCGCAACGTTTCCGTGTGATCAAATCTGGCTTCGAAATTTCACCCATGCTCTGTAGCGGATGTGGCGTGTGTACCAGTGTCTGTCCAAACAATGTGGCAATTAGCGACATTATTGCGTTGGCAAAATCCGAAATTATGGAGAAAGGGAGGGGTGTCCAACTAGGGCAGCGTCTCCTCAACCGGCCGGAACTCATTGGGTGGTTGGGCGGCGTTTTCCCGCGGCTGACCAATAATCTGTTGGGAATCTCGGTCCTTCGGGGCATCATCGAATGGCTCCTCGATATACATCGCGAGGCACCCCTGCCAAAAGTTTATGGTCGGCAATTTAAACGCTGGTTTATAAGACACACTCAACCTGAGGGGCCAGTAGTTTCCTACTTCACTGGTTGTGCAATTGATAACTATGACCCTGACGTCGGAATCGCCATGGTGCGGCTGTTGAATTACTTAGGCTATAGGGTCGATGTGCCGACAGACCTGTGTTGCTCATTGCCGATGTTGTCTAGTGGCGAAACGACTCCTGCTCGGGCCAGAGCGCGGGTGCTCGTCGATGCGCTCCATTCTTCGGCTTTAGAAGGTCGAAAAATTATTTCAACATCAACTAGTTGCAGTCTCACATTGCGGTCGAAATACGCCACTTGTCTGGATATGACCGACGTAGGGTGCAGAGACGTTGCCAACGCCGTTGTGGACGCCTGTGAATTTCTTCTGGATCGACATGTCCGTCAATTGTGCGAATCCCTGAAACCGTTGCCATTAAGGGTTCTGTATCACGCACCCTGCCAACTGCGCGGTCATCGAATGGGGACTCCCGCTGTTGAACTTCTGCGGTTGATTCCGGGGATTGAGCTTGAGCTTTCCCAAGCCGACTGCTGCGGTATCGGCGGCACCTATGGGTACCACAAGAACAACTATGATATCGCCATGTCGATTGGAAAAATGCTGGTCGATCAGGTCCGACGATTCAAACCGGATGTCATTGTGTGCGACAGCGAAACTTGCCGTTGGAACATTGTCGCGAGGACAAGCATCGAAAGCATTCACCCGGTGCAGTTACTGATGCGGGCACTGGGCAAAAAATCTGATTAGCTCAAAGGAACAAATCAGCCATATTGGCTCTATTTGACGATTCGGTTCTGTGAGAGAGCCTGTCGTAAAACTGGCGCGCCGATGCGGTTTGCTTGCCTCCGGCTTGGCGGCGTTAAAGAGACAAACTTCCAGTGTTATGGTTCTGGGCTCACGACTCCGGCAACAGGTGTTGCAATATTTCATCAATGAATAAATAGCCCGGCTCAGTGCATCGAATAGTTTCATCGGTTATCTCCACCCATTTTTGGTTAATGGCGTGTTGCAACGCTGCGACAGCCGAATTTTTGGAAAGCCCGGTGCGTTGTTGCAATGTCGTTAATTTTATGCCGGCTTTGAGGCGTAGGGCGTTCATCATGAATTCGAACAGGAGTTGGTTTTGAGGCACTGGCTTTTGCGTTTTATACGCAGTATTGTTTTCAATATGCGCCATGTAGGTTTCGGGATGTTTTTGTTTCCAGCTGCGCACAACGCGCTCGCCGACGGTTAACTTGGAATGCGCGCCGGTGCCGATGCCGAGATAGTCGCCAAACTGCCAGTAGTTCAAGTTATGTTTGCATTCGCGACCTGCAATAGAATATGCGGAGACTTCATATTGTCGGTAGCCGCATTGGTTTAGCGTGTTTTGCAATGCGGTTTGTATTTCAATTTGCTGATCGTCGTCGGGCAGGCGCGGCGGGCAATGATAAAAAAAAGTATTCGGCTCAATGGTCAGTTGATAAAAAGATAAATGCGCGGGCGAATGGCTGATCGCACGCAGACAATCCTGCACCGCCGCCGCGGCGGTTTGGTCGGGCAAGCCATACATGAGATCCAGGTTAAAGTTTTCAAACCCCGCGGCCTTGGCCGCCTGTATCGCGTTTTCGGCAGCGTCGGCATCATGAATCCGGCCGAGGGTTTTTAATTGTCGGTCATCGAAGCTTTGCACGCCGAGGGAAAGTCGATTAATGCCGGATGCTAAATACGCCTCAAATTGATCGTGTTCAAGCGTCCCAGGATTCGCTTCCAGCGTGATTTCAATATTGGCATCAAATTCTATTCGCCGCTTAATTTGATGCAAAAGCGTTGAAAACGATTTCGCCGAAAACAAGCTCGGCGTGCCGCCGCCCATAAAAATAGAAATCAATTTCCTGTCTTTGGTTGCAGCCCCGACATTGTCATCAAAACCGGCGTCATCAAGATCGGCATCAAGGTCGGCGATCAATGCCCGGATATATTTTTCCTCGTGCTGTTCCGCATCAAGCGCGCCTTTCAGTGCGTGGGAATTGAAATCGCAATACGGGCATTTTTTAATGCACCACGGAAAATGAATGTACAGGGACAGGGGAGGAACGAGCATTAGCCAACCACATTTATCGGATGGCCGCGTAACCATTTACCCAAAATTTCCGCCATTTGATCGACTAGACGCTGACGGGATTCCCGGGTTGCCCAGGCATTGTGTGGCGTAACGATCAGGTTTGGGGCGTCGTGTTTCAATAAGGCGGGTTGTAATAATGCCGATTGTAATAATGGATGAGAACTTGAAGGCGGCTCCTCGGTTAAAACATCTATTCCCGCGCCGGCAATTTGTCCTGTTTGCAGCGCATTCGCCAACGCCGTCGAGTCTATGATTGCCCCGCGCGCGGTGTTAATAACAATGGCGTTTGGCTTCATGCGCTTAAATTCATTTTCCCCAAGCAAATTCAGCGTATCCGGCGTCAGCGGGCAATGGAGCGTCAGCACATCGGAATCCGCCAGCAGTTGCTCGAATGAAATCCGGCCGCGCCGCCTTTTGCCGCCTGGTCTTTGACATATTTGCACCGACATTCCAAACGCTTTAGCGATCTCAGCGACTTTTTTGCCCAACGCGCCATAACCAATTATCCCCAAAGTTTTATTCTGGATTTCGACGATGGGATAGTCGAGCAAACAAAATACAGTGCTGTTGCTCCAGGCGCCGGCTATCACGGCTTGATGATATCGAAATTGATTGGTCAACAAATTGAGCATCAGCGCGAAGGTGTGCTGAACGACAGCAGGGGTTGCGTAATGCCTGACATTGCAAACCGTGACGCCGCTTGCGCGACATGCGTCGAGATCAACATTATCAGTGCCGGTTGCTGCGATTATAATTAGTTTCAAACAAGGTGTTGATTCGAGCAAACCCTTATTCAGCCTGACTTTGTTGGTAATTATTATTTCACACCCATTTATTCTGTGGTTGATTTGATCGGGCGAGGTGCTTGCATAATCGATCCATTCAGCGGGATGCCGCCGGAGTTTTTGCAAGTCGATATCGCCGCGGTCGAATGAGTCTTTATCGAGAATCACGCCTTTCATTGGGGAATTATATACTTAACCGCCTTATAACCTTGACTTCGCGCATACGAATAAACCCGCATTTTTTGTCCTATATTTATGACGGGTTATGATGATTGCCGTAGCCACCCGACCCGTCATTCCGCCCGGGGGTGAAAGGTGGGGATGACGGCATTTCGGATGCTCCGGGCAGTGGCCGCCGCCGCAACAGTGCGCTGAAACGTCAGCGATATGGCACTGTGAGGTTAAGCATATCCCCTTTCATCATGGTTTTTTCACAGACAAACGTCCAAACGCTGTTGAAGTAATGGTTTATTTTCGGTAGTGTGTTGTGTCACTATCATTATTTTGGCCAAACGATAAAATCGTCTGATAAAATCGTTTGGCGACGCCGCAAAACAATACCATGATTAGTTTCACCATGATTAGTTTCGGTGGCGGTAATTTTTAAACCTGATTTTTGAACACGCATCGCATAAAAACAGCAATGGCTGAATACCATAAAGAACAGTGCAAATCATTTCTTAGACTACTGACCAAGGAAGACCGCGAACGGCTATTGAAAAAATCTTCTGTTAAGAAATTCAAGAAAGGCAAGTACATCGTTCGGGTCATGGACCGCGATACCAATTTATATCTGATCAATGCTGGAAGTGTAAGAGTCACCCTTTTTTCCAATGCAGGCAAGGAAGTCAGTTTCAGCGACATTGCGGCGGGCGGCAACTTCGGGGAGTTTTCGGCGATTGATGGAAAACCGCGCTCGGCTAATGTCATCGCGTTGTCCGACACCACAATCACCATTGTGTCGCCGAGCGACTTTCTCAGGATATTGCAAAAATATCCGGCGGTTTGCATTGAAATGCTCCAGCAACTGACCGGGATAGTGCGGCAATTGTGCGCTCGAATTTTTGAGTATGCCACTTTGGATGTCAGCCGGCGGATTCACGCCCATCTGTTGCGCATTGCGAAACAGAACCTGGATTTTGACGGCGTTGCCCGCATCAATAATCCGCCCACTCAGACGGAACTCGCCAGTCGGTTGAGTTGCACCAGGGAGGCGGTAAGCCGCGAGTTGAAGAAACTGGAGAAAGCGGGGTTGATCAAGCGCAAGCGAAAACGGCTTATTATTGAGGATTGCAAGCGACTGCATGAATGGGTTGAAGGCGTTCCTGAAAGTTAGCGTGTGAACAATTCGCCAAAGCTCATAGCGCCAGGGCTTATAGCGTCCAAGCTCAGGCAATACCGCCCCAAATTAATCAAAATCGGCGACCGCAAATCAGCTTCGGTGGCGCTCATATTGCGTAATCTGGATACCGATGCCGAAATGTTCTTCATACAAAGAGCGGAAAATAAAGATGACCCGTGGTCAGGGCAAATCGCTTTCCCAGGCGGCAACAGCGATCGGCGCGACCAAGATATCGCCGCCACCGCACGGCGGGAAACCGATGAGGAGGTTGGGATAAGGTTGCCCGCGAATGCGTTGCTTGCGCGTCTGGATGACCAACAGGGCAGGAGCCATGACCGGGATATTTCGTTGATTATCAGTTGTTTGGTTTTTAATCTCGACCCGCCCCAGGCGGTCAGTCATAGCCCGGAGGTCGGCGATAGTTTCTGGATCAAGGTTGATGACCTGCTGCACCCGCCGGCATTATCCGCATCCGCCCGCCAAGATGTTCGCGCACAACAATCCCATCCCGGCATTCAGTTTCGGTCAGGAAAAGTATTATGGGGACTCACCTATCGTTTCGTAAAAATGTTTCTTGAGATCATTGTTAGGCCATGACCGGGGCGGCAATTCAAGGGTAGTCCCGGTTTTGAATCAGTTTATCAAGTCATGATAGATTGTTATGCGGTAAATCAATAATTTACATTAACTATAGAGGGTAAAAATCTTCTAAAAATAGACGATTTTTACCTTCTAAACCCCCTATTTTTCGGACTTATATAGGAAAGTTGGCAAAACATAAAGCACTAAAACCTGCATAGGCTCAGATACATATGGCACACCTCAACCCAAGAGGAGATGCCATGCAAATCCAGCATATTGGCTACGGAATAAGAGGGTTTTACCGCGCCGCCAAAATCGGGCATCGTTGGGACTATGAACCCTCATCACCCTGACTCTGGCGCCGATCCGCTATGTGTTGACCGACAACGGCTCGGAGTTTATGAAAGACTTCGAAAGCGAACTCAAACGCAATCACATCACCCACTGGTGGACCTATCCGAGGTCGCCGAAAATGAACGCCCATTGTGAACGCTTCAACCGCGCCATTCAGGAGAGTTTCATCGACTACCACGAGGATTTACTGTTCACCGACCTGGACGGTTTTAACCAAGAACTGGCCGACTGGCTGGTGTTTTACAACACCGAACGACCCCACCGGGCATTGGCCCTGCTCTCTCCTATGCAATCCCTGATCATCAACCAACCGGAGTGCCATATGTTATGGACCTATACATTGCCTTATAATTTGTCATTGCCCGGCCCATATTATTATTGGCCGGGCAATCTAGTGGAATATTTGTCACGCGCAGCGTGACTCCTTTTTCTCGGTTACTTTGGCGTCTCAACGCGCCATTGTCCTCTCGGTTCACCATTATCCCGTCAATTCGTCATTGCCCGGCTTGTTCCGGGCAATCCAGTTATTAAATCGTTCGGCGTAGCCGCCGGGACGCGCTCATACATGTAAGCAACAAGCACCATAACAAGCACCATCGCCTTGCCGTCATTCTCGCATCAAACGGCGCGGCATCAAAGCAAAGGAGTCCGGCTACGCCGGACGGCATATTCCACTGGATTGCCCGGAACAAGCCGGGCAATGACGACCCTTATTTGTCATTCTCGCCGGCAGGCGGGAATCCAGAGTGGCGTAGCCGTCGGTTGTGTCACGCTTTGCGCGACAATTATTTACCATTGCCCTCTCAAAAGGACTTATTGCCTTCCGATTCACCATTGTCCCCTCAGCCCGTCATTCTCGCCGCAGGCGGGAATCCAGTTATTAAACCGTCCGGCGTAGCCGGACTCCTTTGAAAGAGTGTGAGTTTCGCTTCAATATGCGCCACGAAAATAGGTGTCAATATCTGCTGAAATCTATCCGAAATCGACCGCTTAAAGTATCTTGAACCTAAATTAATGTATACGCTGGAACTTATGATTTTAAGATAACTGTTTATATTCATTCGCGCATAATTCGTTAAAAGTCAAGGTTTTAATTTCTTAACTTTTGCCAACTTTCCTATATAAGTCCGCTATTTTTCCCTTGACAGGGGATATTGCTTGCCCATATAGTGTCGAAAAGTGGGAAATTGTGGGGAATTTCTCATATCATCCAGATTCATAACCCAGGCTTGATAACTATGATTCGCGGCGCAAATACACTTAATCTCGACGATAAAGGCAGATTGGCAATTCCAAGCAGATTCCGCAATGCCCTTATGGATCGTTGCGGCGGCAAAATGATTGTCACAGTGAATAATACCAAAGAGCATTGCTTATGGTTATACCCTTTGGACGAATGGGAATTGGTGGAGCAAAAAATTGTGGCATTGCCCAGTTTTGATGCCAACCACCAAAGGCTAAAACGATTTTTGCTGGGTTATGCCAGCGATGTGGAAATGGATGGCAGCGGCAGAATATTATTGCCAGCCCCATTGCGGGAATTTGCAATGATGACAAAATCGGTGCTGCTGGTTGGCCAGGGAAACAAATTTGAGATTTGGAGCGAGCAGCTGTGGAATGCGCGCCGCAGTCAGTGGTTGCAGGAAGACATGGATCTGGAAAATTTGTCGGTGGAGATGGAGCAACTTTCCCTGTAATCAGCATGATAGCCAACATGAACGCATCAACCCACATCCCGGTGTTGTTACAAGAGGTCGTGCAGGCGCTCAATCTTCCCGCCGCCGAAATCGTTGTGGATGCCACCTATGGCCGTGGCGGCCATGCCCGCGCGATGTTCGGCGCGCTTGCCAGCCAGGCCCGATTAATTGTGATTGATCGTGATCAAGACGCGATCGACCAGGCATTGTCAAAATGGCAAAACCAAGACCGCATTGAAATTATTCATGCCCCGTTTTCGAAGTTGTCGCAAATTCTGAAAGAGCGCGACCTGATCGGAAAGGTTGATGCGATCCTGTTTGATTTGGGTGTGTCCTCGCCGCAACTGGATAACCGTGAACGGGGCTTCAGTTTTAGTCATGATGGACCGTTGGATATGCGCATGGATCGCAGCGTCGGGATGACCGCGGCCGCCTGGATGAAGCAGGTCGAAGAGGGCGAACTCATTCGAGTGTTAAAAGTATTTGGCGAAGAAAGATTTGCCCGCAGAATCGCCAGAAAAATCAAGCAATCTTTGTTGAAAAACCAAATCAGCTCCACTGCAGAATTGTCGAAACTGGTGTGCGCAGCGGTGCCGACGCGGGAAAAGGGCAAGTACCCATACCACAAAGGGCATAAATACCCATACCACAAAGGGCATAAACACCCATACCACAAAGGGCATAAACACCCTGCAACCCGAACCTTTCAGGCTATTCGCATTGCCATCAATCAGGAGTTGCAGGAAATTGAATCTGTATTGCCCGATGCGTTAGAGGCGTTGGCGCCGGGCGGGCGGTTGGTTGTGATTAGTTTTCATTCCCTGGAAGACCGGCTGGTGAAACGGTTTTTTCGCGAGCAATCCAAAGGCGACCCTTACCCCCACGATCTGCCGGTTACCCATGACATGCTAAAACCGCGATTACGATTGGTCGGCAAACCGGTAAAGCCGGGCGCGCGCGAGTTGCAGCAAAATCCCAGAGCACGAAGCGCGGTGATGCGCGCCGCTCAAAAGGTGGCCTAGGGCGGGAATCCCACGCTATGAACAAACTATCTGTTTTTATGCTGATTGCGACGCTGGTCAGTGCGTTGTTCGTGGTCACCGTGCGCCACGAAAATCGGTTGTCATTTATGGACTTGCAAGCAATGGAGAATCAGCGCGGTCATCTGCAATCCGAGTGGGGCCGGCTAATGCTGGAAAAAGCGACCTGGGCGATGGAGAATAATATTGCCGATGACGCCGGCACTCGATTGGGGATGCGGCCGCCGCCGCCGCAGCAAATTATTACCGTGCGGATGGTCGGGTCGCAATTTAACCACATGTTCAATAAAGGCATGTTTAATAAAGGCATGCTCAATAACGGCATGTTCAATAAAGGCAATGGAGGGGCAGGGTGGCCAGGAATACAGCCATAAAAGCGCCAGCGGTTTTACCTCGGTATGTGGTGCTGGCGCTGATGATTTCCGTTTTCGCTGTGCTGGCGCTTCGGGTGGTGCAATTGCATACTGAGGAAAATGAAAGACTGCGGGTTCAAGGCGACAAGCGCTATCTGCGGGCCGTGAACATTGCTCCGCAACGCGGGCGCATTCTGGATCGCAACGGGCAAGTGTTGTCGGTCAGCACGCCGATGGATTCTGTGGCCGCGGAGCCCGGCATATTTTGCAAGGATCAATCATTGTGGCGACCGATGCTGGACACCATCCATCTTTCCAAAAACAAGCTGCGGCAGCGTTGCGCGAAATTTGCGCAAGCCGACTTCATGTACATCAAAAGACAGCTGCCGCCTGCTGTAGTGCAGCGGGTTATGGCGATGAAAATTCCGGGCGTGGAAGTGCGCAGGGAATACAAGCGCTACTATCCCGGAGGGCCAGTAAGCGCGCATTTAATCGGCTTCACCGATGTCGATGACAATGGGCAGGAAGGTTTGGAGCGCGCTTTCGATACAGCATTGAAAGGCCAGGCAGGCCGTAAACGGGTGCTGCAGGATTTAGCCGGACACCATGTTGAAAGCGTGGAAAGCATCCAGCAGGTTCGGCATGGCCAGGATCTGGTGATTACTATCGACCAACGGGTGCAGTCGCAGGCAAGCCGTTATCTTGAATCCGCAATCAAGCAGCACGCCGCCGCCGGCGGCAGCATTGTTGTGCTTGGGATTCCGAGCGGGGAAATCATTGCGATGGTCAACTCGCCGCAGTTCAACCCCAACGACCGTAGCACCTTGACCGCCGGCGTGTTTCGCAACAGCGCCGTCGCCAATGTTCTGGAGCCGGGCTCCACGGCCAAGCCGTTCACCATCGCCATGGTATTGGAAAGCGGTGAAGTGGGCGTGGACACCATGGTGGACACTTCGCCGGGGTACTATCAGGTTGCCGGCCATACCATCCGCGATGTGCATGATTATGGCGAGATATCGGTGTTCGATGTCGTGGTTCATTCCAGCAACGTAGGCACTGCCAAACTGGCATTGGCGTTTCCGTTTGACGATTTATACAACACCTTTGAGGAGGTCGGGTTTGGCGGTCGCGCCGCAAGCTTGCCGGGGGAGATTTCCGGGGTGTTGAAAAAACGCACGCGCAAAATTGAGCATGCAACGTTGGCGTATGGCTACGGATTTTCCGCCACGCTATTGCAGTTGGCGCGCGCCTACACGGTGTTCGCAACCGACGGCGTGTTGTTGCCGGTCACGCTGCAACCGAGAAAACCAGGTTATCGCGCCCGCGGCAAACGCGTATTCAGCGCGCAAACCGCAGCCAGTATCCGCGCCATGCTGGAGCAGGCGGCGACGCCGAATGGCACCGCCCGAAAAGCGCGCATCCCGCGTTACCGCATCGGCGGAAAAACCGGAACCACCTTGAAAGTAATCGACGGCAGTTACAAGCATAAACGCTACATTTCCCTGTTCGCGGGCTTGGCGCCGATAACCGATCCTCAATTTGTGATGGTGGTTGCGATCGATGATCCACGCGGAAAGTTTTATTATGGCGGCGATGTCGCGGCGCCGGTGTTCGCCGATTTGATGGCGGATTTGATGCGTTTGTATAACGTCAAGCCGGATGATATTGAGGCCTCCCAAATCACTGCCATATCCAAAAAAGCGCATGAGGCGTGAGCCAACGAATAGCGCAATGTCAATGATGAGCCATCAAAACGCCAGCCCGCATAAAACGGACCTGCATAAAATGGACCTGGCATATCCGCCGACGACAGTTTGGTTAAGTGAATTATTGGCGGGATATGCTGAAGTGCGGCACGACCATGATCGCCCGATTGCGGCGTTGCAGCTCAACAGCCAAAGGGTCGCGCCCGGCGATATGTTCATCGCGCTGCCGGGAATGATAACCGACGGTCGGGCGTATATCGCTCAGGCATTGGCAAATGGCGCGGCTGCGGTGCTGTTTGAAAAGATCGGCGCCAGCCGTGGCCCTTTGGCCAAGGACTCGGTCAAGCATGATGCGCCGTTAATTGGCATAGAAAATCTGCAGCAAAAACTCGGCATCATTGCGGCGCGGTATTTCGGCGATCCGTCCAGGCATTTGAAAATGATTGGCATTACCGGCACCAACGGCAAAACCACGACCGCTTATTTGGTCGCCCAGGCCTTGGAGTTGCTCGGCCTGCGCTGCGGTTATGCCGGCACCATCGGCAGCGGCTTGGTCGGCGACCTGCGGCATTCGGCACTGACCACGATGGACGCGATATCCATTCATCAACGGTTGTCCGAATTTTTAGCCCGCCGGGCTGGCGCGGTCAGCATGGAAGTCTCTTCTCATGGACTGGAGCAGGGCCGGGCCAATGGCATCGATTTCGATATCGCCGTATTCACCAACTTGACCCAGGACCATCTCGACTATCACCAGTCCATGGCGCGCTATGGCGACGCCAAACGAAAGTTATTTGAATTCGCCTCGCTCAACGCCGTGGTAATCAATAGCGATGATGATTTCGGCCGTGAGTTGTTGCAATTGTGCAATCGGCCGGATCGAGGACTAACCTGCCTGAGTTACGGTATTAAGTCTGGAGAGTTGCAAGCGCTTGAACTGGAAACGGATGACCAAGGAATACGGTTTCGCTTGGCGTTCCGTGGGCGCGAGCAGCGCATTGATTCGAGGTTGTTGGGCGAGGTTAATGTGCCGAATATTCTTGCCGCTATCGGTTGTCTGTTGGCAATGGGTTATGCCATGGATGCCATAGCAGAAGTTATTGCCCGCATCGCCGCGCCGCCCGGGCGCATGGAAGTGTTCAGCAATCGTCCGACCCAGCCTGCGGTGGTGGTGGACTATGCGCATACGCCGGATGCGCTGGCGCGCGCGCTTAAATCCTTGAAGCAGTTGTGTCGCGGAAATCTGGTCGTGGTGTTTGGCTGCGGCGGCGAGCGCGATCAGGACAAACGAGCGCAAATGGGCCGGATCGCGCAAGAAAACGCCGACCGCGTCATCGTCACCGATGACAACCCGCGCACCGAACCGGCCGCGCAAATTGTCGAGCAAATAAAACAAGGCTTGAGCCCGCCCATTACGGTCATTCATGATCGCCGACAAGCGGTGACGGAGGCGATTCAATCTTCCAATCCAGATGATTTAATTTTGCTGGCGGGAAAAGGTCATGAACAAACCCAGACCATCGGCAACGCGGTTAACCCATTCAGCGACCGGGCAATGGTTGCGGAACTGCTTGAGCAGTTGTCATGATGACGCTCGCGCAAGCCGCCAATATCGTTCACGGAAAACGATACGGCGCGGATGCGCGGTTCACCGCGGTGGCCACGGATTCCAGAACGATTGAGCGCGGAGGTTTATTCGTCGCCATCCCGGGAGAAAAATTCGACGGTCACGATTTCGTCGTCCAAGCGCACAAGCAGGGCGCGGTTGCGGCGTTGGTGTCGCGTGCGCACGACTCGGCGTTGCCGCAAATCGTGGTGCGCGACACCACGCAAGCGCTCGGGCAACTGGCAAGCCATTGGCGTTTGCGCTTCGATATTCCGCTGCTGGCGATTACCGGCAGCAACGGCAAAACCACGGTCACGGCGATGGCCGCATCGATCTTGAATCAGCGCGGAAATTGCCTGTTCCCAGAGCGAAGTTTCAACAATCAATGGGGCGTGCCGCTGACCTTGCTCAAGTTAAACGAGCGCCATGATTTTGCGGTCATCGAAATGGGCACCAACCACATTGGGGAAATCGCCGCCCTCAGTCGCATGGCAAAGCCGACGATTGCGTTAATTAATAATGTCGCCGCGGCCCATCTCGAGGGACTGGATAACCTGCAGCAAATTGCCCAGGCCAAAGCGGAAATTTTTTGCGGGCTGAATGAAACCGGCACGGCCGTCATCAACGCCGATGATCAGTTTGCCGCAGAGTGGCGAAACGAAGTTGCGCCGAAACTCAAAAGCGGACGCGTACTCTCGTTTGCGATGCCAAAGCAAGACGACTTGACACCCGCGGACTTGACCCTCGCCAACTTGCAATGCGAATGGCGGTCCAGCCGTTTTGAGTTGTGTATAAGGGCTGCGCGGCCGCATAAACAACATGACCAAAAGCATGACCAAAAGCATGACGAGCGGCAAGCGACCATCCATTTGCCTTTGCCGGGCCGCCACAATGTAATGAATGCCTTGGCCGCCGCCGCCATCTGTCACGCCGTCGGCGCCACCATGCAGTGCATAAAACGCGGGCTTGAAAACATGCGGGCGGTGCAGGGTCGGCTGAATCATCAGCGCGCCCTGGGCGGAGCCGTGGTGCTGGACGATAGTTATAACGCCAATCCGCAGTCGGTCAAGGCCGGCATTGATGTGCTGGCGAGGTTCAAAGGGCGCAAGATTTTGGTGTTGGGCGCGATGGCGGAGCTCGGCGCGATGAGCGCGCAACTGCACCACGAAGTGGGGCGATACGCAAACGACCAGCGCATCGATCTACTCCTGTGTCTGCTCGCCGAAGAGGCCGGTCAAAGTCATAACGATGCCAAGCATTACGCGCGCGGTTTCGGTCAGGGTGGCAAGCGCGCCCAGGTTTTTCAAAGCCTGCACGATTTAGTGGCTGAATTGAAGGGCAATTTAAGCGCCGACGTGGCGGTTTTGGTCAAAGGGTCGCGGTCGGCGATGATGGAGCGCGTGGTCGCCGAGATTATCGAAGTCGAGGAGTTGAGTGGTGATGATGAACAACCGCATCGCGGAGGTGCGTCATGCTGACCTGGCTGTTCAATAATCTTGCTCAGGACTACAGTTTCTTCAATGTATTCCGCTACCTGACCTTTCGCGGCATCTGCGGCGTGCTCACCGCCATCGGCATATTTTTTGTTTTCGGACCGGCCATGATCCGCAAGTTGAGCGACTACAACATCGGCCAAACGGTCCGGCAAGACGGACCGCCTACGCATTTCAGCAAGGTGGGCACGCCGACCATGGGCGGCGCCATGATATTAATTGCCGTAGTCGTCGCCACGTTGTTATGGGCGGATTTGACCAACCGATATATATGGGTGATTTTATTTACCACCATCGCGTTTGGCTTGATCGGCTGGTTTGACGATTATCGAAAACTCATCGACAAAGATCCCAAAGGCATAGGCGCGCGCAATAAATTTCTGTTGCAAAGCATTGCTGGATTGATGGCCGCCTTTTTTCTGTTTTATACCGCGCGCTCTGCGGCGGAAACCTCGTTATTGTTGCCGCTGTTCAAGGACGTGGCTATTCCACTGGGTTGGGGATTCATCGCGCTGACTTATCTGGTCATCGTCGGCGCCAGCAATGCCGTGAACTTGACCGATGGCTTGGATGGCCTGGCGATTATGCCAGCCGTCATGGTGGCCGGCGCCTTAGGGGTATTCGCATACACCACCGGCAACGCCAATTTTTCACAATACCTTGGAATTCCTTATATTGCCGGCGCCGGCGAGGTGCTCATATTTTGTTCGGCGCTGGTCGGCGCCGGTCTCGGCTTTCTATGGTTCAATGCCTACCCGGCTCAGGTGTTCATGGGCGACATCGGCGCGCTTTCCATCGGCGCTGCGATTGGTATCGTTGCGGTCATCGTGCGCCAGGAAATTGTGCTGGTGGTGATGGGCGGGATATTCGTGATGGAAACCGTGTCGGTCATTTTGCAGGTCGCCTCGTTCAAGTTGATAGGCCGCCGGCTGTTTCGCATGGCGCCGATTCATCATCATTTTGAATTGAAAGGCTGGCCTGAACCCAAGATCATCGTGCGTTTTTGGATTATCAGCCTGATCCTGGTATTGATTGGATTAGCCACATTGAAGGTGCGCTGAGGAGTGCGCCCGAACATGACAATGACAATGACAATGAATGTGACGAACCGGGCAAATTTCATTCAACCAAGCAATGACCAGGGCCCTGAGCGGATGCTGGTGATAGGACTTGGGCTGACCGGTTATTCGGCGGTCAAATATCTGGTGCGCTCAGGGATGCAGGTTACTGCGGCGGATTCGCGCGAGTTGCCGCCGTATCTGAAACAGGTCAAGGATGAATTTCCGCAGGTGGAAATTATCACCGGGCAGATACCGTATGCGCGGTTTGGAAGTTTCAAGCAAATCGTTGCCAGTCCCGGGGTTGAAATAGAGCGGCAAAATTTCAGCGGCGGCGGAGCGCTCATCGGCGATATTGAATTGTTTGTGCGCCAAGCGCAAGCCCCGATCATCGCCATCACCGGCTCCAACGGCAAGTCCACCGTGACCATGCTGGTCGCCGAGATGCTGTTAGCCGCAGGGCTGAAAATAAAAACCGGCGGCAACATCGGCACCCCGGTTCTGGACTTGCTCGACCCGGCGGCGCCCGATTATTATGTGCCTGATTATTATGTGCTGGAGTTGTCCAGTTTCCAGTTGGAGACCACGCATTCGTTGCGCGCGCGCGCCGCCACGGTGCTGAATATCAGCGCCGACCACATGGATCGCTACCGCGACATGGATGAATACATCGCGGCCAAAGCGCGCATCCTGCACGCCGCCGCCGCGCGTGTGCTGAATCGCGATGATGCGGGCTCGAAAAAACTGCTCGCCGCCGACCCCGAATCCATCTCCTTCGGCATGGATCGCCCAGCGGACAACCACTACGGCGTGACCGGCGCGGGCAGTTCACGCGCGTTGGTGCGCGGCGATGCGGTGCTGGCGCGGGCCGAGCAAATCACCCTACAGGGCGAGCAAAACATCGCCAACATCCTGGCCGCCATGGCCTTGGTGGAGGCGGCCGGGGTGGCGTTGAATACGGCGGTGGTGGGCGCCGCGCTGAACTATGGCGGGTTGCCGCATCGTTGCGAGATGGTGGCTGAAGTCAATGGCGTGAAGTGGATCAACGATTCCAAAGGCACCAATGTCGGCGCCACCATAGCGGCCATCAACGGCGTCGGCGACGACCTCATCCTGATCGCCGGCGGCATCGGCAAGGGCGCCGATTTCTCGCCGCTTGCGGCGGCGCGTGCGCGCGTGCGCCATGCGGTGTTGTTCGGGCAGGACGCCGAGGCCATCGCCGCGGCGATGGCCGATGCCGATGTTCATGATGATGATGGCGACGATAACGAACCTAACGACTACATCCACCGCGCCAAGGATTTGACCCATGCGGTGTCGCTCGCCGCCGGCTTGGCGCGCGCCGGGCAGACCGTGTTGTTCTCGCCGGCCTGCGCCAGTTTCGACATGTTCGACAACTACGAGCATCGCGGCAATGTTTACAAACAACTGGTCTGGGAGTTGGTGCATTGAACCGCCCGCAAAACAACAGGCCGCAAAACATGTCGGCGAACCGCGCCGCGATGAACGCCGAGGCGGCGGCGCAAAACATGGCGCCGCAAGCGCATCGCGCCAGCGACGTGTCATCCTATGACCAAGGGTTGATGTTCACGGTGATTGCCTTGCTGTCGCTCAGCGTGGTCATGGTTTATTCCGCCACCATCGCGGCCGACAGCCGCACGTTGGATATCAACTTCAAGCCTCTTATTAAACATCTGGCGCATATTGGTCTGGGTAGCGCGCTGCTGTTCATGGCCGCCTGGATGCAAATGAATTGGCTTGCCGCAACGAGCAAAGCGTTGCTGCTGATTGGATTGCTGTTATTGGTGGTCGTGCTGTTCCCTGGCGTAGGCGTGCAGGTGAATGGCAGTATGCGCTGGATCGATTTAGGCGGCATCCGATTTCAGCCGTCCGAGTTTATCAAGATCGCCGCGATTATTTATTTCGCCGACTATCTGGCGCGCAAACGCGACGATTTGCATCTATTCAAAGTCGGCATTTTCAATACTGGCTTGGTGGCCGGGGCAATCGGATTATTGTTGCTGCTTGAACCTGATTTTGGCACCGCTGTGGTAATCACAACCGCCATTGCCGGAATGATGTTTTTGGCCGGGGTTCGGCGCTGGCATTTTCTGATCAGCATCAGCGTGGCCGCCGCGCTAATGGCATTGATTATGTGGATGGAGCCTTATCGGGTAGCGCGATTGTTAAGTTACCAGGACCCCTGGGCCGATCCTTATGGCAATGGGTTTCAATTGATTCAGGCGCTCATCGCCATTGGTCGGGGTGAATGGTTTGGCGTCGGGCTGGGCAGCAGCATTCAGAAATTGTTCTATCTGCCGCACGCAAGCAATGATTTTCTGATTGCCATTATCGGCGAAGAATTGGGCGCCGCCGGCATCTTCAGCGTGTTAACGCTGTTTGCGCTGTTATTGTTTCGCGCGTTTGCCATCGCGCACCGCGCGTTGCGGCTGGGGCAGCGGTTTTCAGGTTTTCTGGCGCAGGGCATCGGCCTGCTGTTCGCTGTGCAAGCGGGCGTGCACATCGGCGTGAACACCGGTTTGCTGCCCACCACAGGCATCACCTTGCCGATGATGAGCCACGGTGGCAGCAGCATGTTGATCAGCATGGTCGCGGTCGGCTTGCTGTTTGCCGTTGATCGGCAAAGCCGGCCGCAGCCCGGAGGACGCAGATGATAAGCGCACAATCAAAAACCGCGGCAAAAATAAAGACCGAGACGAGCCGCATGATGATTATGGCAGGCGGCACCGGCGGGCATGTGATGCCGGCCTTGGCGGTCGCCAAAGAGCTGATGCGTCAAGGCGTGGAAGTGAGTTGGATTGGAACCCGGCAGGGCCTCGAAGCCAGGCTGGTCACAGAAGCCAACATCACCTTCAATGCCATCGACATCAAGGGGCTGCGCAACAGCGGCGTGGCGCGAAAAATATTGATGCCGTTTATGCTGGCAAGAGCCATCGCGCAAACGCTGCGCGTCATATTAAAACGCAAGCCAAAAGCGATTTTAGCGATGGGGGGATTTGTGTCCGGTCCGGGTGGCTTGGCGGCGGCGGCGTTGCGACTGCCGATTGTCCTGCATGAACAAAATTCAGTGGCCGGGCTGACCAATCGCTGGCTGTCGCGCTTTAGCCATCGCATATTAACCGGCTTTCCTTCCGCTGATGGGTTCAGGCAGTTTCAATGGATCGGCAATCCGGTGCGGCCGGAGATTTCAAATATTCCGGACCCGAAAATCAGGCTGGCCAGCCGCAAACAACCGTTGCGGTTATTGATCGTTGGTGGCAGTCAGGGCGCCGAGGTGTTTAACCGGCAACTTCCAAAACTATTTGCGACTAACCCGATACCCGATGTTGATATTTGGCATCAAAGCGGCACCGGCGGCCGCAATGGCATTGGCGCGGCTTATTTGCAGGCGGGCCTCGGCTGCCAAGTCAATGAATTTATAGACGACATGCCGGCCGCTTACGCATGGTGCGATATCGTCATTTGCAGAAGCGGCGCCATGACCGTATCCGAAGTCTGTTGCGCCGGCGCCGTGGCAATTTTCGTGCCGTATCCGCATGCCGTCAATGACCATCAAGCCAAAAACGCGGCCTATTTGGTTGGCAATAATGCGGCCTATATGGTGCTCGAGGAGCAGTTTGTTCAGGGTCATTGGCTAAAAATTTTGACGCGCTTTGATCGCGATCGAAAACTGCTTGTGGCCATGGCATCCGCCGCGCGAAAACTGGCAAAACCGCACGCCACCCAGGATCTGGCGCGCGTTTGCATGGAAGCGATGCGCATGGAGGCGATGCATGCGTGACTTTGTGCGGCATATCCATTTCGTCGGCATCGGCGGCATCGGCATGAGCGGCATCGCCGAAGTGTTGCTTGACTTGGATTTTCAGGTGTCCGGGTCTGATTTATCGGACACGGCGATCCTGAAGCGACTGCGCCAGGCCGGCGCCACCATCTATATCGGTCACGATGGAAGGAATATTACCGGCGCGGACGCGGTGGTCGTCTCCAGCGCGGTTGACGACCGCAATAGCGAAGTCATCGCCGCCCGGGACAACCGGATTCCGTTGGTGCCGCGCGCCGAAATGCTGGGCGAGTTGATGCGTTTTCGCAAGGGCATCGCCATCGCCGGCACGCATGGCAAGACCACGACCACAAGTTTGGTTGCCACGGTGCTTGCCAATGCCGGTCTCGATCCGACTTTCATCGTCGGCGGCGTGGTCAACAGCGTGAACAGCAGTGCGCGCCTCGGGCAGGGCGAGTATTTGGTGGCCGAAGCGGACGAGAGCGACGCCTCGTTCTTGCACCTGCAGCCGCAGATGGCGGTGGTGACCAATATCGATCATGACCACATGCAATTTTACGACGGCGATTTCAAGCGCCTGAAGCAAGCCTATCTCGATTTCCTGCACAACCTGCCGTTCTACGGCTTGGCAATCCTGTGCTTCGACGACCCGGCGGTGCGCGAGATCGCGGCCGCGATACGCCGACCGATTGTCAGTTATGGCACCTCGGAGGAAGTCGACTATCGCGCGGTCGACATTGTTCAGAACGGCAGGGAAAGCGCCTTTGAAGTGATTCGCTTCGGCCAATCCATCGGCGCATTCAAACTGGCGCTACCGGGCAAGCATAATGTGTTGAACGCGTTGGCGGCAATTTCAATCGCCTACAAGTTGGGCTTGTCGGCGCAGTCCATCGGCGCGGCGTTGTCCGGTTTTCAGGGCATCGGCAGACGTTTTCAACCACTGGGCGAGGTTCGAATCGGCGGTCATAGCGTGGAAGTCGTTGACGACTATGCGCATCACCCGACCGAATTGGCCGCAACCCTGCAAGCGAGCAAGGATTGCTGGCCTGGGCGACGGATTGTAGTGGTGTTTCAACCGCATCGGTTTTCCCGCACCCGAGATTTATTCGACGATTTTGTTCAGTTATTGGCCGGGGTAGAGCATTTAATCATCACCGAAGTCTACCCGGCCGGGGAGCAGGCTATTAGCGGCAGCGACGGTCGTTCTCTTTGCCGCGCCATCGCTGAGCGCGGCGGCGATCCGGTGTTTGTGGAAACCTGGGACGAATTGAACGCGGTGTTGCCGAATAAGGTTCAAGCCGGCGATTTGTTATTGACTTTGGGCGCCGGCGACATCGGCCGATTTGCCCAATCGTTGGCAGACCGCTCGGCCGCGGCCGATTGCCGTGGTCAAGGAGGCCGCCAATGACGCCGCCAATGCGCTCGCCAAACAAGCAAGCCAGCGATGCGCCGGCGTTTATGCGCGGACTGCGCGGGCGGCTGCGCGTTGACGAGCCCATGTCGCGGCATACCAGTTGGCGCACCGGCGGTATCGCCGAGTATTTTTACACCCCGGCGAATAAGGCGGATTTGATCCAACTGCTGGTGCAACTGCCGACCGACATGCCGCTGCATTGGATTGGCTTGGGCAGCAATCTATTGGTGCGCGACGGCGGCGTGGCGGGAATGGTGGTGCGCACCGCCGGCGGGCTGCGCGAGTTTGAACTCAGCGCGCCGCAGCGGCTGTCGGTCGAGTGCGGCGTGGCGTGCGCCAAAGTCGCCAGGCTCGCGGCGCGCCATAACTTGACCGGCGTGGAGTTTTTAGCCGGCGTGCCCGGCTCGTTTGGCGGCGCGCTGGCGATGAATGCCGGCGCCTTTGGCGGCGAGACCTGGGATTGGGTGGAGCAGATTGAATGTGTCGACCGGCGGGGACAGTGCAAAAAAATTCACGCCAAAGACCTGAGTTACGGTTATCGTCAAGTGGCGTTGCCAGAGGACTGCTGGATCTTAAGCGGCACACTCGCCTTGACGGCGGCGGCTAGCGGCTACAGCGGCCAGGACACCATTCGCAGTCTGCTGGAAAAACGCAGTGCATCGCAGCCCATACAAAGCGCCAACGCCGGCTCGGTGTTCCGCAATCCGCGCGGCGACTTCGCGGCACGATTAATTGACGTCGCCGGCCTCAAGGGGCGCGCGGTGGGCGATGCGGCCATCTCGGACATGCACGCCAACTTTATTGTCAACCGCGGCGCCGCCGCCGCCGCGGATATCGAGCGGCTGATTGGCATTGCCCGGGACCGAGTGATGCAACACAGCGGCGTCGAACTGGACCTTGAAGTGCGCATTATCGGGGCGGAAAAATGAATGCATCCTGCGCCAATCCTGCGCTCAATTCTGCGACTGGGGCTTCGGTCCTGGCCACGCGCCCGCGCTGGATCATGCTCATGGCGATCTTGCTGCTGGCGTCGCTGCTGGCGCTGTTGGTCGCCGATCGGTTGTTTGATCCGCAAAAATTTCGGATCAAGGAGATTGAAGTGCACGGGCGCTTTAACCAGGTCGATGGCGAACAAGTGCAACGGATTGCCGCAGCGGCGCTCGACGGCAATTATTTTTCCGTGAGTTTGCGGCATCTGGAAAACGAAATAACGAAAATCCCTTGGGTATTTTCCGCATCGCTGCGCCGCCAATGGCCGGCCACCATCGTGGTGGATGTGGTGGAAGTGCAGCCGGTGGCAAGGTGGGGAGAGAAGCAGTGGCTTAATTTCACCGGCGACCTGATTGATCGCCAGCCGGGCGGCAGCGACCGTGACTTGCCGTTACTGTCTGGCGCCGCCGATCAACAGCAGATCGTGTGGAAAGCGTATCGAAAATGGTCCGGGCGATTTGCCGCCAACGGCTTAGCCCTCGAACAACTGAGTTTGGATGCAACCGATTTATGGCGGCTGAAACTTTCTCTGGGGGCGCTGGCGTCGAACAGGGGGCAAGCCGCCGCCGCGGCCACAAAAATTTCGCCGGCCACGGTGACCATGGTGGTGGACCAGGCCAATTCATTTCCCCGCATTGAGCGGTTTATTGAAGCATTGAATCAGGAACTTATCGTCCAGTTTCCGCAAATGAAGACCATTGACCTGCGTTATCCCAATGGCTTTGCGATTGGCTGGCGGGACGCGCCAGCCGTTGCGCACAACATCACCGCATCGGCGCGCGACTAAGCATGGCGAAGAAACCAAACAACAATCTGGTGGTGGGGCTGGACATCGGCACCTCCAAGGTGCTGGTTGTCGTGGTCGAGGTGGCGCCGAACGGCGCGATGGAAGTCATTGGCGTCGGCCATCATCCGGCAACCGGCTTGCGCAAAGGCGTGGTCGCCAATATTGAATCCACCGTGCAGTCAATCCAACGGGCGGTGGAGGAAGCGGAGTTAATGGCCGGCTGTCAAATCTATTCGGTTTACGCGGGCATCGCCGGCGCGCATATCCGCAGCATCAACTCGCATGGCGTGGTCGCGATCAAGGACGACGAAGTCACGCAGAGCGATATAGAGCGCGTCATTGACGCCGCCAAAGCGATGGCGATTCCTAATGATCAACGCATCCTGCATGTCCTGCCGCAGGATTTTGTGATTGATGGGCAGGACGGCATTCGCGAGCCGATAGGGATGTGCGGGGTGCGCATGGAAGCCAAAGTGCACATGATTACCGGTGCGGTCAGCGCGGCGCAAAATATTGTGAAATGTATCCGTCGTTGCGGGTTGGAGGTTGACGACATTATTCTCGAACAAATTGCTTCCAGCGAGGCGACGCTCACCGAGGATGAGCGCGAGCTTGGTGTTTGCATGATCGACATCGGCGGCGGCACCACCGACATCGCGATTTTCACCGACGGCGCCATCCGTCATACGGCAGTCATTCCGATTGCCGGCGATCAAGTGACCAACGATATCGCCGTTGCCTTTCATACACCGACTCAGGCGGCGGAAGAGATCAAGAAAAAATTTGGTTGCACACTGGTGCCGCTGGTTGATGAAGGGCAAACCATCGAGACGCCGAGTATCGGCGGACGCCCGCCACGAACGCTATCCCGACGAAACCTGGCAGAGATTATTGAGCCGAGAGTTGAAGAATTACTGTTGTTGATCCAGGCCGAAATACGCAACAGCGGGTTTGAAGAAATCATTGGCTCAGGCATTGTGCTTACCGGCGGCAGTTCACGCATTGAAGGGATGATATATCTGGCCGAAGAAATTTTTCACTTGCCGGTGCGCCAGGGAGTGCCGAATTATGAAGGCGGTCTCAGTGAAGTGGTGTGCAATCCAATTTACTCCACCGGCATCGGGCTGGCGCAATTCGGCTACGCAAACCGCCATCAGATGCAGCAACGCTCGCCCAAGCCTGGCGCTGTGACCGCTATGGTGCAGCGGATGAAAGGCTGGTTCAAGGGCAGTTTTTGATGATGGCAGATTTTTATCGACAGATTCTATTTCAGAGATCAAGCGTCTCAAACGGCTTGATCTTTATGTTTACGCTTATACACACGAGGAGAAAATAAAATGTTTGAATTAGTAGATACCATTAGTCAACGGGCGGTGATCAAAGTCATCGGCGTGGGCGGCGGCGGCGGAAACGCCGTGGAGCATATGCTCACCGCCGCTCTTGAAGGCGTTAGTTTCATCAATGCGAATACCGACGCGCAAATGCTGTCGCAATCAAAGGCCGACACTGTTTTGCAGTTAGGCGAGAATTTGACCAAGGGGCTGGGCGCCGGCGCAGATCCCGTGGTCGGACGCCAGGCGGCGATGGAAGATATCGATCGCATCGCCGCGGCGATTGATGGCGCGGATATGCTGTTCATCACCGCCGGCATGGGCGGCGGCACCGGCACCGGCGCGGCCCCGGTGATTGCCGAGTTGGCGCGGGAAAAAGGCGCGCTCACGGTGGCCGTGGTCACCAGGCCGTTTTCGTTCGAAGGCAGGAAACGCCAGGCCATCGCTGATAGGGGCATTGAAGAGTTGCAGGATTACGTGGATTCCTTGATCACCATTCCTAATGAAAAAGTTCTCGCGGTCATGGGACAAAACGCCCCCATGATGGATGCATTCAACAAAGCCAATGAAGTTTTGTTCAATGCGGTTCAGGGCATTGCGGAACTGATCACCCGACCGGGATTGATTAATGTCGATTTTGCCGATGTCAGAACAGTGATGGCTGAGCGGGGTGTGGCGATGATGGGTTCAGCGACCGTGAGCGGTGAAAACCGGGCTCTTGAAGCGACCCAACAAGCCATCTCCAGCCCGCTGCTTGAAGACATCAACTTGCATGGCGCCAAAGGCCTGTTGGTTAATATCACCGCCGGCCCGGATATGGCCATCGGTGAATTCGAGACGGTGGGCAATGCAATTTATGAATACGCCGCGGAGGATGCCAACGTGGTCATTGGCACGGCTGTCGATCCGGCCATGCAGGGCGATCTTCGGGTTACCATGGTGGCGACCGGCTTGGTTGATCCAAAGGCAAAAGTTACGCTGCCTGAGCACGTGGAGAACAACCCGGCGAAACCGGTTCAGGCAGTCAACAGCATAGAGCATAAAATGGGGCGAATCCTGCCGCAAAAGCAATTTACCAGAATGGGCGTGGTAACCGCAGAAGCGACCCCATTAGACAGTAAGCAGTTGGATATACCTTCCTTTTTAAGAAAACAGGCAGACTAAGGCAAAGGATTGCGAAAATTTGTCATAAGCAATTTCAATCGTGCGCGAGCCGGCAGGGACACGAAACGGGAGGATATTAAAAAAATTTAATAAAGCCATTTATCCCATAGTTTTGGTGTAGTATCCGCCTTTTTTTACAGGCCAACATTGGCGCAACATTGGCGCCTCCTTATATTTCTTGATATTTAAACCGGAATGATAAGACAACGAACCCTGAAGAACATCATTCGCGCCACCGGAGTGGGTCTTCATACCGGTGAAAAAGTATACCTAACCCTGCGCCCGGCCGCGGTCGATACCGGGATTATTTTCCAACGCGTTGATCTCGATCCAGTGGTCACCGTTCCGGCCCGCCCCGAAAACGTCAGCGACACTCGGCTATCCACAACATTGGAGGTGGACGGCGTAAAAATTTCCACAGTCGAACATTTGATGTCCGCGTTTGCGGGCTTGGGCATCGATAACGCTTACGTCGAGGTGAGTGCGCCGGAAGTGCCAATAATGGATGGCAGCGCGGGACCGTTTGTTTTCTTGCTGCAGTCCGCAGGCATCCTGGAACAGGAGAAACTCAAGCAATTCATACGCATCACAAAACCGCTGTTGGCGAAAGAGGGCGATAAGTGGGTTAAGTTTGAGCCGTTCAACGGATTCAAGGTTTCATTCGCCATTGATTTTGCTCATCCTATTTTGAAAAAATCCATCCAGACTGCATCGGTGGATTTCTCCACCACTTCATTCGTGAAGGAAGTCAGCCGCGCCAGGACCTTTGGTTTTATGGACGATCTGGAAGCGTTGCGCAATGCCGGCTTGGCGCAAGGCGGAAGTTTCGACAATGCGATCGTGATGGATTCGTTCCATATCTTGAATGACGATGGCTTGCGTTATGAAGATGAATTTGTCAAGCACAAAGTGCTCGATGCGATCGGCGACCTTTACTTGCTTGGGCATCCCTTGATTGGTGCGTTCAGCGCGCATAAATCCGGACACGCATTAAATAATAAACTGCTGCGCCAACTGCTTGCCAACGAATCGGCCTGGGAATTGGTGTCGTACGAGGACGAAACTCAAGCACCTATCGCCTTTGCCAGCACGGTAGCAGTGGCATAGCCGGATATTTATAGCCTGAATATTTAGGCGGCGGCGATTCGATTTTCAGGATGGCCGCCCACTGGTTTTTTTGCGGGGTTTCGTGGCGGATCTTTTTGCGAGATGGAACAGGGATTGCCTTAATCCACGATGCCCGACTTTTGCGGCAAGGTCGCAAATGGCAGTTGCATTGTCTGTTGATATGGGCTCGATCTTTTTCCCGCAATAATTGCCGCGCGTTTGCGGCGAGGATGCAGGACGTATTTTTATGTTTATATCAGAAATTTTGAAATTATGATCATTCAATTGCCGCAACAAAGAAGGCTTCTGGTGACGGATTTGGGTTGCCCATGCCGCGGAATCACAAAATACCACCAATCGACCGGATTGAAATAACAGCGGGTAGCTATGAGGGGCGGCGATACCGACTTGCTTTCGCCAATAGTCGCTAAGGGATTGTTGCAAGCGCTCCACTGCCGGCCGGTCTTCGCTAACCGGTAAACTGTTTTTAATCACCCGTTTAATCACTTGGGCGATGGATTTGAACTCTTTCATTATCCGAATAATGGTCTTATAGCAAGGTAGCGACTCTGGCATAATCCCGCCACCATGGCACGCAAATAATAGCACTCTTTATATGTTGCAGAATGCACTGAAAAAATTTTTCGGCGACAGTAACCAGCGTCTTCTCAAAAAACTGAGCAAAACGGTCGACCAGATCAATGCCCTCGAGGCCGGCTTGCAAGCGCTCAGCGACGATGAACTGACCGCCAGGACGATTGAATTCAAGGCGCGTTTTGCCAAGGGTGCCCATAAAGACGAATTGCTGGCGGAAACATTTGCGGTGGTGCGGGAAGCCTCGGTGCGCGCCTTGGGATTACGCCACTTCGACGTGCAGTTGATTGGCGGCATCGTCTTGAATGAAGGCAAGATCACCGAGATGAAAACCGGCGAGGGCAAGACCCTGGTGGCGACTTTGCCGGCCTATCTGAACGCGGTCGCCGGCGTGCCGGTGCATATCGTCACTGTCAATGACTATTTGGCGCAACGCGACGCCGAGTGGATGGGAAAAATTTATTCGTTGCTGGGCTTGAGCGTGGGCGTCATTCTGTCGGGCCAGGAGCGCGAGGCAAAGAAAGCGGCCTATCAAAGCGATATTGTCTATGGCACCAACAATGAATTCGGCTTCGATTATTTGCGTGACAACATGGCGTTTTCCGGGCAAGACCGCGTTCAGAACGGCTTGGGATTTGGCATTATCGATGAAGTGGATTCCATTTTAATTGATGAAGCTCGAACGCCGCTAATAATTTCCGGTCCGGCGGAAGAAAGCACGGATTTGTATAACAAGATTAATACAATCGTGCCCGAACTGGTTAAACAAGAACAACCTGAGGGCTTGGAATATTCACCGGGGGATTTCTCGATTGATGAAAAATCAAGGCAAGTTGCGTTAACGGAAGAAGGGCATGAACATGCCGAGGAGTTGCTTGCCAAAGCGGGTTTGCTCGAGCCGGGCAGCAGTTTATACGAGGTCGCGAATATCAGCCTGATGCATCATCTCAACTCGGCGTTGCGCGCCATCAATTTATTTAACAAGGATGTGGATTACATTGTGCGCGATAATGCCATCGTCATTATTGATGAGTTCACCGGGCGCATGATGCCGGGCCGGCGTTGGTCGGAAGGATTGCATCAAGCGGTTGAAGCCAAGGAAGGGGTGGCGATTCAACAGGAGAGCCAAACTCTGGCCTCGATTACTTTCCAAAATTATTTTCGGTTGTACGACAAGTTAGCCGGCATGACCGGCACCGCCGACACCGAAGCGCCGGAGTTCTTGCAAATTTACGGCCTTGAAGTGGTTATTATCCCGACCAACAAGGACATGCGGCGAGACGATTCCGCGGATCTGGTGTATCGCACGGCGGATGAAAAATATGCCGCCATTTGTGAGGGTATAGAAGAGTGTCGCAGCCGCAGTCAACCGGTTCTGGTCGGAACCGCTTCCATTGAAACTTCGGAGCATTTGTCGCAAATCCTGAAAAAGAAAGGGATTGAACACCAGGTTTTAAATGCAAAACATCACGGCAGCGAAGCTAAAATCATTGCCGAAGCCGGGCGCCCCGGCACCATTACCATCGCCACCAACATGGCCGGTCGCGGCACCGATATCGTGCTCGGCGGCAATTTGGAAATTGAACTCGGCGCGATGGATGATGAAGATAAAAAGCAGGAGACGCGCGAGCAGTGGGACAAACGACATAGCCAAGTGATCGACGCCGGCGGTCTGCACGTGCTCGGCACTGAGCGCAACGAATCGCGGCGCGTGGATAATCAGTTGCGCGGGCGTTGCGGCCGCCAGGGCGATCCCGGCTCCAGCCAATTCTTTTTGTCGCTCGAAGATAATTTGATGCGAATTTTCGGTTCGCAAAAAATTGCCGGGCTGATGGAAAAATTGGGCATGGAGGAGGGTGAAGCCATTGAACATCCGTGGGTTACTCGTGCGATCGAAAATGCCCAGAAAAAAGTGGAAGGCCACAACTTTGATATGCGAAAGCAACTATTGGAATATGATGATGTCGCCAATGAGCAACGCAAGGTAATTTACGAACAGCGCAACCTGTTGATGGAAACCGAGGATATTTCGGAGTACGTTGAGGATAGCAGGGCGGAAGTTGTCAACGCGGTGATCGATCGATTTATTTCCCCGCAAACGCTGGAGGAGCAGTGGGAGATTGTGCAGTTGGAGAAAGAGATCGAAAGCGAATTCGGGGCCGCTTTGGAAATTCGCAAATGGCTTGATGAAGACGATTCGCTTCATCAGGAAACGCTGCGCAAGAAAATTTTGGCGAACATCATCGCCACGGCGCAGGCAAAAGAAAACCGCGTTGGCAGCGACAGCATGCGCCATTTCGAGAAACAGGTCATGCTCAAGGTTCTGGATGATCAGTGGAAAGAGCATCTCGCCAACATGGATTATTTGCGCCAGGGCATCGGCTTGCGCGGCTATGCGCAGAAAAATCCGAAACAGGAATACAAGCGCGAAGCGTTTGAGATGTTCACCGCATTGCTTGAGTCCATGAAGTTCGAGGTTATTTCCATTCTCGCCAAGGTGCATGTGCCGTCCGAGGAGGAAATGCTGGAAATGGAACAAAGGCTGCGGGCGCAACAGGCGCGCGAGCAGTCGGTGAAATACATTCATCATGATGCGACGGCGGCGGGTGTGGACGAACAACCCGGCCGGCCATCCGCCAAGTCATCCGCTAGGTCATCCGCGCGCCGACTGGTTAGCGACTCGGCGGAACAGCCGTTTGTCAGAGATGGCAAAAAAACCGGAAGGAATGAGCCTTGTCCCTGTGGTTCCGGGAAAAAGTTCAAACAGTGTCACGGCAAGTTGTGATGGCTTTGCGTGATTCGTTATGGCTGTTGCATTGCATTGCCCCGGAAAATTTTGCGGCGTTGCAAAAAAGCAAAGTTCTGAAGAGCGCGTCGTCGCTGATGAACGCGGCCGAGAGAAAATGTTACGAGACGCAGAAGCGAGATGAATGCGTGAAGTTATCCAACGGAATAGTTTTGCGCGACCAGCAACCGCTCACCGACAAAATTAAATTTAGCGATGACACGACTTTCCCCCAATATGTTAAATACATCAACGAGCATGTGTTTTTTTGGCCAACAAAAATCCCAAATATGTTTTGCAATAAGTATTCGCACCACATTATATTGCGATGCAAACTTTCCGACTTGGAGGATGAAAATCCGGACACCGAGATTTTGTTTTCCCGGTATAACTCCGGCGCCACGCCGCGAATACCAACGCAAAGCCCGCGCTTGCTTAATTTATTTCAGCCGCTTAAATCCCGCGTTGGAACGGCGCTCGTGGAAGTTGTCGCATACCGCAACATAAGATTACCCGCGAATACTGAATACAAAAATGCCAACGGGGAGTGGTGCGCATTTTTTAATCAAGTGTCGTCCGCAGTAAAAAAATCACGGCTTGCGCCGACACGGTTTCCTGATCTTGGAGAAATATCAGGCGTTAAATTCGCTGCCATCGCGGCCGGCATTAAACATCAGGATCGCAATGATTTGATGCTTGCAAGTTTTTGCCCAGGCACCGCAGTGGCAGGCGTTTTTACCCAATCATCCACAGCCAGCGCACCGGTTGTGTTGTGCCGGGATCATCTGGCAAGCGGTGCCGCGGCCGCGCTGATTGTGAACGCCGGCAACGCCAATGCGTTCACTGGAAAAATCGGAGAGCAACATTGCCAAGCAACCTGCCGAGCGGTGGCGAAAGCGATCAACTGCGATGCGGATAAAATATTTGTCGCTTCAACCGGGGTGATTGGTGCGCCGTTGCCCATTGATCGCATCGTCAATGCCATACCAAGACTGGCGGATAAACTGCACCCGAACCATTGGCGGGACGCGGCGCAGGCGATTACCACTACCGACACTTTCGCCAAAGGCGCCACCGTGCGCACCGCGATCGCCGACGCGCCGGTGACCATCAACGGCTTCGCCAAAGGCTCCGGCATGATCGAACCCGATATGGCGACCATGCTGGCATTCATCTTTACCGACGCCGCCATCCCGCGCGCCGCGTTGCAATCGCTGTTGGTCGCCGCCAACGAGCGCTCATTTAACTGCATCACCGTCGATAGCGACACCTCAACCAGCGATACCTGTTTGTTGTTCGCCACCGGCCAAGCTGGCAACCCACCGCTGTGCGATGCGGACGATGCGGCGCTGGATGATTTCAAGCGCGCGCTGGCGCAGGTGATGACCGACCTCGCGCTGCAAATTGTGCGCGACGGCGAGGGCGCAACGAAATTGATCGAAATCACGGTCAGCGGCGCGGCATCCGACCGCGCGGCCGCCGTCATCGCCAAATCCATCGCCAACTCGCCGCTGGTGAAAACCGCGATCGCCGGCGAAGACGCGAACTGGGGCAGGATAGTGATGGCGGTGGGAAAATCCGGCGAACAGGCTGACCGGGATAACTTGAAAATAAATATCGGCGGCGTGTTGATTACTGAACATGGGCAGGTCGCGGAAAGCTACGATGAAGCCGATGATGAAGCCGGAGTCGCCAAACATTTGCAAGGCGACGAGATTTTCATTGCCGTTGATGTCGGCATCGGCGGCGGCGTAGCCACGGTATGGACTTGCGATTTAACTCACGGCTATATCCGTATTAATGCCGATTACCGCTCCTGACTCCCGACTATATGTTGTCGTGGGTGTGCTGCGAAACCCGCAGGGACAGCTTTTAGTTCAGCAAAGACTGCCCGGCAAACCGTGCGCCGGACAGTGGGAATTTCCCGGCGGCAAGGTCGAGAAAAATGAATCGCCGCAACAGGCTTTGATTCGCGAACTGAATGAGGAGTTGGGCGTTTCCATAAAAAACATAATTCCGTTAACCCAAATCGCCCATGACTACGACCATGCAAATGTCTGGCTGGATGTTTATCTGATAGACAATTTCGAGGCGCAGGTAATCAATCTGGAAGCGCAAAATTTTGCCTGGAAGACCATCGAAGAAATCCGAGAAATGGATGTGCTTGCTGCGGTTCACCCGATTTTGGATGTGGTTAAATCGTTATGATCGGCATCATGACCAGCGTCCGGCGCGCCTGATTTGCTGGTCCATTTTTGGCCCGAACATTGACCGATAAGTTTCGTGCAAGCGCGTTACTTGCGCTTCAAGTGCAGCGATGGTTGAGTCATTGACAATGACATCGTCGGCTTTAGCCGCTCTCTCCCGATCGCTTAACTGTGTATCCAAAACGCGGTTAATTTCATCCACGCTCATCTTTCGATGTTGCTGTAACCGACTTGTTCTTGTTTCGGGATTACAGGTGACCACGACCACTCGATCCATTAATTCGTGCTGACCGCTTTCGATGAGCAGTGGAATTTCAAGTATGCAGTAAGGCGATTTGCTTTTCCGGCATTGGTCAAACATTTTGTCCAGGATGGGCGGGTGCAGAATGGATTCCAGAAGATCGCGTTTTTTATCGTTTCTGAAAACTATTTCCCCCAGTTTTTTGCGATCTATATGACCAGAATTATCGATTATCCCGCTACCCAGGCTTTCAACAATTTGCTCAAATTCCGGCGTGCCTGGCCGGGTTAGTTCTCGGGAGATGAGATCGGCATCGATAGTATCGACGCCTAATTGCTTGAATAAGTTTGCAACTGTGGATTTACCGCTGCCAATTCCACCGGTGAGTCCGACCCTGGCCGCCATTACAGCACAACGATTTGCGAGGCGACATTTCCTGTCACCCAAAAGAATCCTCTATTTCTTTTCGGTAGAGCGCAATCAAACTGTCTTCATGCACCCCTCCATATATCAACCATTGCAACATTTCATCAAGCACTTCCATAGCTGTATTGTTTAGTTTAAAACTTGACGACTGGTAGGATTGGTAATGAGTTCCGATGGGTTGCAAATGATCCAATCGTAATAACGACTCTTTTGGGCCGTCAATAGGTAACTGATCCCAAAAAAACTGCGGATACTCGCAATGACGCACCCTTTCGATAAAGGCCGGATTATACCCTGATCTCCGATTATTTCGGCCAACGCCATAGTAAGGAGCCACCAATACCGTAGGGGCAGTATTGCGCTTTGGCGCACCCCGAATCAGATTTTTATCAATCAATGGCGACTCATCGCTCAGAACAATACAAGGTCTTTTTTTTGCTCTATAAGCCGCCCAAAGCTCCCCATGATACAAAGGCATTGCGGCTACAGGTAAAGAGGGAAGTGGCCGTGAAGATTGAATGTTAAGTGGTTTTACCTGTAACTCCGCTGAACTATGTTGGGTTGGATTCTTTCGTCCAACAGGTTCTAGTGTGTAAGGAGTCTGATCGACATGGGGCACAAAAGCAAAAACCAGTGTACCCCTGCATAGGGAGTTGTTATCCTTGCTAATCCACCAATCTTTATCGACACAGGCTTGAATACTATCATCAGGATAAGTCATCGCCTTTCCGCGCCATTGAATTCCATACTTCATCAGAAAATTGAACATCCATAGTTGTATCGGAAAATTTTGGTCCGGCTAAACTAGCAAGCCATTTTATCCCCTCCTTATATACTTCATCATAACGTTGACTGGATACGGGGCAGACCAGTTTCGGCTTCTGTTGTTCTTTTCTCGATTTTTTTAATGACTCCATACGCTCAGCCAGACGTTTTTTCTTTCCCTTTGACAGCACTGAATATTTTGTCGGTTGAGAATCCTGAATATTTAAATTCGCCGAATATGCCAAATGAAAGTCGAGATATTTCATCGGTTTAGCGGATAACATCGGCCCGGTTTTATAGACATAATCAAGGAGATCAGGTGTATCATGCGCAAAATTTTTAATCTCCCTTGGCAAACGTATTCGCGCCGCCAGAGGTAATAGCCGCTCTTTTTCCTCCAACAGCCCATTGCTCTCGAGCTTCCATCTACACCAATCATCATTTCCATAATCACTTGTAAAGTCTGTGCGTGTAGCATGAATCTGATTTAGTGCGGGATTGATACGGGCATTGACTTCCTGCGACCATGGGCCAAATTTATAGAATTGCCAGCGAACACCAGTTAGTGTTTTGCCTTGATTGTGCTCAGCATAAGCAAGATCGGAAAGATACACATATTTGATTAAATGAATCGGCCCTAGACCACGGTCCATCCGGGCATCTAGCGACCCTGCAACCAGCAATATGTACTGGAGAAGCGTATCTACTTTTTCAGCATCTACAGACATGATACATAATTATAACACAGTGAGTTATTCTGGAGCCGAGTATTTACAGGGTTTGTAAACGATTGTACCAATCCTTGCCCTAAGGTCAAAGCGGTTGCGGGAATTTCAATACTCCAAAACCAAATCAGCAGGAATAGCAAAGCCGATTCCTTCAACTTCCACATCAGCAATTTTTTCTGTCGTAATGCCGATTAGATTCCCTTCACTATCGAATAATCCACCACCAGATGAGCCAGGTGATATGGCTGCATTGGTTTGTATAAACTGATTGCCGTCCCATTCTCGCAGTTGTGAAATAAGGCCATCGGATAGTGATAAATCATACCCATCGGGGGCACCTAATGCATAAGTAGTTTCTCCTACTTTGAGGGTATTATATCGACGAATCGCCGTAGGAATCCCTGCTAATCGGTTAACATTCAACAAGCAAAAATCTTTATCTTCATTCGAATGAAGAATCGTTGCTGGAAAGGCGGTATCTGTATCCGCTCGGCGATTATGTGATTTATAAACAATAATATCATCACGCCGATCAATTACATGGCAATTTGTCGCCACGATATTGGGACGAATAGATATTGGGACGAATAATTACACCACTGCCTTGACTATATCCATTGTGTATTACCACCACTGATCTCCATACTTTTTCAAATACTCTTGCGGCAGTATTTGTAGTTTTTGGTGCAACCGCAATAACGATCTTTCCAGCAGTAGAAGATGTTTCCACAAGTGTTTCTTGATAAGATTCACTTGCGCCTCCTCGTCGCGCAATTTCTTTTTTGGCATTGCGAATTTCGATTTGTGATAAATAAGCACTCCAATCTTCACGCAAATTCGTAACAGCATCTTCCATTGCCGTTTGTTTTTGCAATAGACCACCAAATATATGCCTCACTTGCATTCTTGGCAATGCCTTCGCCTTCCCAATACGCAACACCCAACGCATTTTGTGCGTTGGGTTGCCCTTGTTCCGATGCTTTGCTATACCAGCGCACCCCATCCTGCTGATCTTTGGCGATACCTTCACCATTATAAAACATATACCCCAAATTATATTGCCCGTCTGGATTCCCTTGTTCCGCCGCCTTGCGATACCAGCGCACTGCTTCGAGCCAATCTTTGGCAATACCCTCACCGAAATAATATGCATCCCCCAAATTGTTTTGTGCAAACGCATTTCCCTGTTCTGCCGCCTTGCGATACCAGCGGATTGCTTCAAGTTTATCTTTAGGGACGCCACTTCCATTGTCATACATCCAGCCAAGATTGAACTCACCCCATGCATTGCTTTGCTCGGCGGCCTTGCGATACCATTTCGCGGCTTCCACATTGTTTTCAGAAACGCCATCTCCATTATTATACATCACACCGAGGTAATTTTGAGCATCTGCGATACCAATGCATTGCTTTTTGGTAGTCTTGCGCAACACCTTCACCGTAATAGTAGACGTAGCCCAAGTTATATTGCGCATCCCTGTTCCCTTGCTTCGCTGCTTTGCGTTCTATTTCAACTTCTTCAGGAGTGAATGGTTCGTAGCCAGAGTCTGCAATACTCGGAGCAGTGCCGAGCACAGCAAAACCGAGTAACAACAAAAAATAGATTTTATTCATCGAATTGCCTCCATCGGCAGAATAGTTAAGAAACCGCCGCCTTGAGTGGCAGGCGTTTCCACAGGGCGATTATGCCGAAAGCGGCAAGTGACCGGCCGATTTTTTTTGGCCTCATTGTGCTGAAAGATTGCGTTGAAAGTAAAAACCAAGTAGAATAGTAGGTATTAGAGATTATGCGATTGTTTTGAAAGCCGAATGCATCTGACAACCAAAGGCCGATATGCCGTTACCGCAATGATTGATCTGGCAATTAACCAGCGCAATGGGCCGGTTACGTTGAAAAGTATATCAGATAATCAAGGGATTTCACTGTCCTATCTGGAGCAGTTGTTTTCCAAAATGCGGAAATCTGATCTGGTGACTGGCGTGCGCGGGCCGGGCGGCGGATATAGGCTGGCAAAAGATGTTGATCAAATCAGCATGGCCGATATTGTGGTTGCGGTGGATGAGCCGCTCGATATCACCCAATGCGACGGCGCGGAAAACTGCCACGATGGCAAGCGCTGCCTGTCGCACGATTTGTGGAGTGAATTGAGCGATCAACTGTATCTGTTTTTGGCAGGCATAAGACTGGGTCAGTTGATGCGACAAAGCGGGATCGATCAACCGCACACTGATGAATCCGGCCATTCACAGTTCGTGAACTTGCCCATTTTGGAAAGTTCGACCAACGTAATCACTTCATAATTTAAACTAAGGAATCATTTGCAATGACCAGCACAGAACAAGAAATCGCCTCTTTAGTTCAGCGCGACTATAAAGAAGGTTTTATTACCGATATTGATGCGGATACGCTGCCTCCTGGGCTGAACGAAGAGGTGATTCGCATTATCTCCGCCAAAAAAGAGGAGCCGGAATTTCTGCTGGAATGGCGGTTAGGCGCCTATCGGCATTGGTTGAAAATGAAATCGCCGGAGTGGCCGCATTTGAATTACCCGCCGGTGGAATTTCAGGAGATTAGTTATTATTCCGCGCCCAAACAGAAACAGCTGCTGGGCAGTCTGGATGAAGTCGACCCGAAGCTGATCGAGACCTATGAAAAGCTGGGCATTCCCATTGACGAACAAAAAATGCTGGCCGGGGTCAAGGTGGCGGTGGATGCGGTATTTGATAGCGTGTCGGTAGTCACTACGTTTAAAAAGACGCTGTCCGAGTCAGGGGTTATTTTTTGTCCGTTATCGGAAGCGCTGAAAGATCATCCTGAATTGGTGAAACAGTATCTCGGTTCTGTGGTGCCGTCGGGCGATAACTATTATGCCGCGCTAAATTCCGCAGTATTCAGCGAAGGCTCATTTGTTTATATTCCAAAGGGCGTGCGTTGCCCGATGGAATTGTCGACCTACTTCCGCATCAATGCGATGAACACCGGGCAGTTTGAACGAACCCTGATCATCGCCGAGGAAGATAGTTATGTGAGTTATCTGGAAGGCTGCACCGCGCCGCAGCGCGATGAAAATCAATTGCATGCGGCGGTAGTCGAACTCATCGCCTTGAAAGGCGCCGAAATAAAATACTCCACCGTGCAGAACTGGTATCCCGGCGATGAAAACGGCAAGGGCGGTATTTATAACTTCGTGACCAAGCGCGGCGCATGCCGCGGCGACGACGCCAAAATTTCATGGACTCAAGTAGAAACCGGCTCGGCGATTACCTGGAAATACCCCAGCGTATTGCTCGAAGGCGACAACTCTATCGGCGAGTTTTACTCGGTGGCGCTGACCAATAATTATCAGCAAGCGGATACCGGCACCAAGATGGTGCATATCGGCAAGAACGCAAAAAGCACGATTATTTCAAAAGGCATTTCCGCCGGACATGGACAAAATTCTTATCGCGGATTAGTCAAGGTGGTTAAGGGCGCGGAAAATGCACGTAATTATTCGCAGTGCGATTCATTGCTGATGGGCGATAAATGCGGGGCCCATACTTTTCCTTATATGGAGGTTAAAAATCCAACCGCAATCGTTGAGCACGAAGCGACTACCTCGCGCATCGGCGAAGATCAATTATTTTACTGCCGTCAACGCGGCTTGTCGGAAGAAGACGCCATCTCCATGATCGTGAATGGATTCTGCAAGGACGTTTTCAGAGAATTGCCCATGGAGTTTGCGGTTGAAGCGCAAAAACTATTAGGCATTAGTTTGGAAGGGTCGGTGGGCTGAGCGCGAGGAGGCAAGAGATGAAAACCATAGCGACTATTAACTTTAAAGGTGGTGTCGGCAAGACAACGATTACTTGGTGTTTGGGTGATGTGTTGTCCCAACGAGAGGGTTCCAACATTTTGCTGTTTGACCTGGATGCACAAGCATCGCTTACTCAGTCTATTGAATTTGGTCAGCGGCGCGATGAATTTACGCTTTGGAAAAAGAATAGTGAAGAACAGAAAAACACAATTCACGCCGCCCTTAATCAATTTCTGCACCAAACCGGAGAATTCAAATTTCAACCTGATGAGAATTTTATCTATCAGATAAACAGTAAGTATCATTTCGTTCCTGCTATGAATGATCTTTATTGGGTGGGATTGGATTCTTTTGATCCTGAAAGGGGGAGGGTGTTTATAAGGCGCATTCTTGAGAAGATAGTAAATTCATCTAAGTTCCCCGATTATGACTATGTCATTTTTGATTGTCCGCCTTCTTTCACGCCGCTTTCTTACAGTGTACTGACTTGTTGTGACTTGGTTTTGATACCAGTGAATCCTGATTTTTTTGCAGTCAAAGGAGTTGATTTGTTGATGAAAGGGTGCAAAACAGCATCGAAATCCACCCGTTCCCTAAAATTGCGGTTTTTGCTAATCGTGTGCCGACGTCGTGGAAGAATTTTGGGTCTGAACCGACATATCAAGCACATTCTAGGATGGCAGAAATCAGAGAGTCTTGTGAAAAGGCGAACGAAATACCGGGTATTGATGTGCGTTTCCTAAATACCTACTTACTAAATCGTGTTGCAATAGGGAACGCTATCACAAATCGCAAAACTCCAAGTGAACATATTGACGATTTTATAAATCTTTGGGAAGAATCCGGAGGTAAATTGAAATGACAACCGACAATTTTTGGGGCGACAAGACCGAATACATCGAGAGGTTGGCTAATGAAGTCACCGACCTCAAAAATGTGCTGGTTGGCCTCTCGCAGCAAGTCAGGCGGATTGAGCGGCGGATTGATTTAATTCTGCCAGAAAAGCGAAGCGCGAAGTTGAGCGATGCGAGCGCCGGGCGGGAAAGGCGTGCGGAAAAAACACCAACAATGAGCGAAACTCAAGCGCGTCAAACGATCGACAGACTTACCCAATGCCTCATTGACAAAAAGCCCATTGACGCGGAATTGCGCGCGATGACGATGAAGCACGGACTCACTCCCATCGCACGGGAATTTGGCATGACCAACACAAAGTTGCCACCCAAGACGGAATTGATCATGAACATCATCACGCGACTGCGCCAGAGTGTGATGCTGACCGAGAATATTCGCAAGATGTCTCGCGTTGCCGAAGAGGAAAAACAGTTTGGAAGCTGAGGCAATGCTAACCATCAACAACCTTCACGTCAGTGTCGACAACAAACCCATCCTCAACGGCGTCAGTCTGGAGGTTGCGGCTGGCGAGGTGCATGCCATCATGGGGCCGAATGGCTCGGGGAAAAGCACTCTTGCCAATGTGTTGGCGGGGCGGGAAAACCACGAAGTCACTTCGGGCAGTGTTCGGTATCGCGGCCAGGATTTACTGGAAATGGCACCGGAAATTCGAGCGCGCGAAGGGTTGTTTCTAGCGTTCCAATATCCTGCGGAAATTCCCGGCGTGACCAATTTGTATTTACTGAAAGCATCGATTAATGCGGTGCTCAAGCATCGCGGCGAAGAAGAATTGGATGCGGTGACCTTTCTTAAACTGATCAAGGAGAAAGCGGCGTTGGTGGAAATGAAGCAGGAGTTTTTGTATCGCGCGGTCAATGAAGGCTTTTCCGGCGGCGAGAAAAAACGCAATGAGATTTTGCAAATGGCGTTGTTGGAACCTTATCTGAGCGTGCTCGATGAAACCGATTCGGGGCTGGATATTGATGCGCTGAAAATCGTCGCGCATGGCATCAACACTTTGCGGCACAAGGAGCGCGCCATGATCGTGGTGACCCATTATCAACGCCTGCTCAACTACATCGTGCCGGATTTTGTGCATGTGCTGCACAGCGGAAAGATCGTGCGCTCCGGCGATAAATCGCTGGCGCTGGAGTTGGAAGACAAAGGCTATCGTTGGATTGAAGATGCAGCCTGACACCGTTGCCGCAGCCGATACCGCGTATTACCTCGAGCAGTTCGCGCGGCTTAACTCAGGTTTTGGCTCAGGTTTTGGCTCAGGCTTGCCGGGGATGGAGGTCGCGTGGTTTGACGACCAGCGCAAAAAATATCTGGCGCGATTCCGCAAAATCGGATTTCCAACCCAGCGCGACGAGGATTGGCGGTATACGCCGTTGCGATTGATCACCGGTAAAAACTTCAATGTGGTGCCCGCGCCGCGCCGCGATGTTGCCCACGAAGCACGAGATGCTGCCCGCGATGTTAATGTCGCCGCGTTCAAAATCCCGGCGCTCGATAGTCATCAAATTGTATTTGTCGATGGTCATCTGCATCAAAAGCAATCAAAGATGGACATGAATAAGGGTATTTCTGTGCGCTCGCTAGCGGAGGTCCTGACCCATGACCCCGGCTTGGCGGAGCAATATTTTGGCAGCGTGATGAAAAAAAACGGGCATGGATTCACCGCATTGAATGGCGCGCTGAACGAAGACGGCGTGGTGATTAAAACCGAGCCGGGCGCCGAAATAAAAAAGCCGATCGAATTGATTTTTCTCAGCCAAACCGACATGGCAGCATCCATGCCGAGAAATCTGATCATCGCGGGCAAGGGTAGCAAGGCGCAGTTTATCGAGCGCTACATCTCCAATAGCGCCGCGCATACCCTGACCAATAGTACAACCGAGATTATTGTCGAACAGCGAGCGGAAATTGATTATTATATTATTCAGACGCAATCATCACGCGCGTATCAGGTGTGCGGCGTGTGGGTAAAACAAGCTGCAGGTAGCCGCTTTAGTTGCCGCACAATTACCCTCGGCGGCGGCTTGGTAAGAAACGATTTACGGGTTGATTTGAATGGCCCGGGCGCGCATTGCGACATGCTGGGGGTGTATAGTTTGTCAGGTAAGCAACATGTTGATAACCATACTACAATGGTTCACCAAGCCGAAAACTGCACCAGCAATGAGCTGTATAAAGGGGTGCTGGAGCAACGCTCCAGAGCGGTATTTCACGGCCGCATCAAAGTCGCTCCGGGCGCGCAAAAAACCGATGCGCATCAAGCCAACAATACATTGCTGTTGTCCCGGGATGCGGAAATCGACACCAAGCCGCAACTGGAAATTTACGCCGATGACGTTAAATGCTCTCATGGCGCGACCATTGGGCAACTCAATGAGGATTCCTTGTTCTATTTACGCGCGCGCGGAATCGATGAAGCCGATGCGCGTGCATTATTAACCTATGCTTTTGCAAACGAAGTGTTGCATCAGATTGATATTGTACCTTTGCGGGATGCTTTAGAAAAAACCCTGGCCAGCCAGTTAATCCACGAAATTTAATTATTTATTCAAATTATTAGCCATGAAACGAGTAAATTTTGATCCGCAACTTGAACAGCGGAAAGCCGAAATCATGCAGCAGTTTAATGCGGATAATGGCGCAGAAAACCCGAGTGGAAAACCGAGCGGCCAATCGAGTGGCCAACCGGGCCAACCGATTGATGCGCTAGTCGATACAGACGATTTACCCACGGCAACCGAAGAAGAGTTGGCGGAGCGCGTGGTCGAGGCATTGAAAACGGTTTACGATCCTGAGATTCCGGTGAATATTTATGACCTTGGGTTGATTTACAAAGTGGATATTCACGATGCCTTTGCGGATATTGACATGACCCTGACCGCGCCGGGCTGTCCGGTGGCGGCTACATTTCCCGGCATGGTTGAACGAACCGTGGCCCTGGTTCCGGGGATTAAGGGCGCGGCCGTGGAATTAGTATGGGACCCGCCATGGACCCAAGCATTAATCAACGAGGCGGCGCGTTTGGAATTGGGCCTAATATAGTCCTGATATAGGTCTGATATAGTCCCGAAATGAGTGAATGGATTAGCGCCGTCAAGGCGGAGAAATTAAAACCCGGAAAACACATTGTCGTTGAGGTGGACGATGCCATGATTGTCATTTTCAACCTCGATGGCGAGTTTTACGCGCTTGAAGATGTATGCACCCACGATGGCAGCGAGATCGCCAGCGGTTGCGTGATCGGGGAGAATATTGAATGCCCTCGACATGGCGCGCAATTTAATATTAAAACCGGGCAAGTCGCGGCGCCGCCTGCTTATGAACCGATTGACACATTTCCGCTGCAGGTGGTCAATGGGGTGGTGCAGGTTAAAGACGACCGTTGGGATTGAATGGATAAACTCATAGCCACTGGCAGAGGGCCGCTGAGGGGCGAGGTGCGAATTTCCGGCGCGAAAAACGCCGCGTTGCCAGTGATGATCGCCTCGTTGCTGACCGAACAAACGCTCACTATCAGCAACATCCCCCACCTGCACGACATCACTACCACCATGGAACTGCTCGGTCAATTGGGGGTTAAGTTGCAGGTGGATGAAAAATTATCCATTGAAGCGGACGCCTCAGGCGTGCGCAACGTGGTCGCGCCTTATGAATTAGTCAGGACCATGCGCGCCTCAATTCTGGTGCTTGGTCCATTGGTTGCTCGATTCGGAGAAGCGGAAGTTTCGCTACCGGGCGGCTGTGCTATCGGCTCACGGCCGGTGAATTTGCACATTAAGGGACTCGAAGCATTAGGCGCTGAAATAACCATCGCCGGCGGATATATCAAAGCCAAGGCGGACCGGCTAAAAGGAGCGCGGATATTCATGGATTTAAACTCCGTCACCGGCACCGAAAACTTGATGATGGCGGCGACCCTCGCAGAGGGGTTAACGACCATAGAGAATGCGGCAAGAGAGCCCGAAGTTGTTGACCTGGCGGATTGCTTAAATGCGATGGGCGCAAAAGTGCAAGGGGCCGGATCGGACAAAATTACCATTGAAGGCGTTGAAAAACTTGGCGGCGCGAAACATCGAGTCATACCCGACCGAATCGAAGCGGGAACCTTTTTAGTTGCAGCAACAATTTCTCATGGTGAAATAAAAGTCAAGGATGTCGTCCCCGAACAACTTGAAGCCGTGCTGGACAAGTTACGGGAAGCGGGCGCATATATTGAAACTGGGGATAATTGGATTTACCTCAAGGCGCCAGAGGGTCCGATAAAATCAGTCAACATTCGTACCGCGCCTTATCCCGCTTTTCCGACCGATATGCAGGCGCAGTTTGTGTTGCTCAATGCCATTGCCGAAGGAAGCGCAACCGTGGTTGAGACTGTGTTTGAAAATCGCTATATGCATGTTCACGAACTGCAACGCATGGGCGCGAACATTGAATTGGACGGCAACACAGCGATTGTTCAGGGCGTCGAAAGACTCCACGGCGCGCCGGTTATGGCAACGGATTTGCGCGCCTCGGCGTGTTTGGTTTTGGCCGGGTTAATCGCCGATGGCGACACCATTATAGATCGTATTTATCATATTGACCGTGGTTACGATTGCATCGAAGAAAAATTGTCACAAATTGGCGCAAGCGTTCGTCGCGTACCGGGTCATTACATAAACCAAAATACCGCCTGATTGGCAATCAACTGTAGCAGGCCAATCAGTAACTAGCGGAGGATCAAACTGCTTATTTCGGATTTCGTTTGGTTAATCAATCTGACAAGGCCTGGATGGTTACGGTGTTTTCCATGTGGTCGCTGGCGGTAGCGACGATATGGCGATGCGATTTGCCCGCTAAGTTTTTATAGACTAAAATATCAAGTCAAAATTTGAAAGGATTGTAAAGCATTATATGAAACACACACCTTTACTAAATAGGTTGTTCAATAAGGATTTTCGCCTTGTTGACGGAACTGATGAGATTTTTGAGTTAGACTTGGCTTTATGGGAATATGAAACTTTGTCAAAAAAGGAATTGGTCGACAGGAGTGCTTATTTTCAGTTGGTTGATGGAAAAGAAACGGCTCATTTTCGAACATGTAACCTTCAAAATCTTGAAGATGTTCACAAAAACAGTTCTTTCAGGACCAAAGTTTTCTTTTTGAGCGGTAAATACTCAACAGGCTATGCAACACATGGCCTTTTTCCGTATCGTGGAAAATTTCATCCACAGTTGATTAGAGCATTGTTAAACATTCAGCGAATTAAACCCGGGCATATTGTGCTTGATCCAATGGCTGGCAGTTCAACGGTTGCGGTTGAGGCGAATTTGCTTGGTATTGATGCAATTTCCATAGATTTAAGCCCTTTTTGTGAGCTGATGGGAAAAGTGAAAACATTCGCGTTAGATTTGGATCCCATGATTTTAGAATCGATTGCCATCAAGCCGCAAGAGATACTGGAGAAATTGAAAAAAGAAAAAGTTCCAAAATATTTTACTAACGACGAAAATAGTGAAAAAAGAAAATATTACGAAATAGTCCTATTGGCATTTCTCGATACGATGGGTTTTGCTGACCGTAGCAAATCTTCTATTGACATGCTTTTTCCACGCGTTTTAGAGCGTTATATTGCGACAATAAAACACTTTCAGACAGCAAAGAAAGAAATGGATTTGGATATTGGGCAAAGCAAGATCATTAAAGGGAGTGTTTTGGAGTTATCTATTGACGATGATAGTGTTGACGCAATAATCACATCTCCACCATATTCATTCGCCATTGATTATCTAAAAAACGATCAACCTCAACTTGAATATCTTGGCCACAGCCTTGACGACTTAAGAACTGAAATGATTGGCTTACAAGGACGTGGAGTAAGCAATAAGTTGGAAATATATTTTTCAAAAATGGAGCAAGCAATTAAAGAGATGGGGCGAGTTTCCAAAAAGGGCGCTCCGATTATAATTATCATTGGCACTAACGATATTCAAACTGACGGCGTAAACTTGCAGAAAAATATAATTGAGTTGGCAAAAAACCAAGAACTTAAGTTTGATTTTGAAATACTAAAGCCAATTCGAGGGCTACAAAACACGATGAAGAGCGAATCTATTTTGTTTTTTACCAATAAAAAATAAAATCATGAAAACAGCGAACCAAAAATTTCAAACAGTCATGGAAAAAAACACTTTTTATTTTTCCAACCCCATTTTCGAACAAAATTATGAAGGTTATCTAACTTCTATTAAAGAAACTCTTTTGGTTATAAAAAACACTGTTGAAAATGAAGGGCTTAAAAAAGAAATTTTTGAAGATTTGCTTTTGGAAAAAGAATATGGCTTGCGCGCGTTGTTAGCATTGACAGGTCTTTCTAATGAGACCCTAAAGCGTCTTATAACAATATCAAGAATAGTAGATGATCCAGAGTTAGATAAACTTATTCTTAAAAGCGCATGGCACGAAAAGGATAACACCAAAAACTTAAAAGAATGGTCCGATAGTAAAATTTCATCCATGATTCTCACCAATACAAGTTTCAGAAAAGGGATTGTAAATATTTTCTTTGAAGGTTCAAGCATCCCGTTTTTGGCACGGACGATTCCATTATTTGAACTCAAAAAATTGAGTATATCCAAACTTCGGTTTGAGCTTGGGGAGATGATCGATACACTTATTCGTTATAAAGAAAAAGGAAGTTATTCGGCAACGGGGGAAAACAACCCGGAAACTCTAATTGCAAATATACTGGAAACTCTTTGCGTCCCTTTTCAAAAGGGAGAATTGGGAGAACTGGTAGAAAATGCGCCAGATAACAAAAGAACAATGGATTTTATTATTCCAAACAAGGAAAGCCCACTCGTTATAATCGAAAGTTCATTTTTGGTGACAACTTCGTCTGGACAAGGTGATAAATCAAAAACAGAGATTTCTATTAATTCTCTTCTTAAAGAGCATTATCCAAGAGCGCAGTTCATCGGTTTTGTGGATGGTATTGGTTGGTATGTCCGCCCAGGAGATTTGCAGAGAATGGTTAATGCTTATGAGGATGTTTTTACTTTTCATGAGGAAGAGTTAATGAGATTCGAGCAATTGATTAATAGCATTTTTAATGGGCAACCGCAGTGCTAAAAAAATACTTAAATCGTATTATAACGGGTGATTGTCTGAGCTTGTTGCAAAAAATTCCGAATGATTCTATTGATGTGACTTTTGCAGACCCGCCTTTCAATTTGAAGAAAAAATATAACGGATACCAAGACAATCTGGAATTCAAGGATTACCTCGATTGGTGCGATAAATGGATTGGCGAAATGATCAGAATAACTAAACCAAGTGGCTCAATTCTTGTTCATAATATTCCAAAGTGGCTTTCGTTTTATACGCGGTTTTTAAATGAATATGCTGATTTCAAGCACTGGATTGCTTGGCATGCTCCAACTTCTCCAATGGGAAAAAGTTTGCAACCAGGACATTACGGCATTCTTTTTTATGTAAAAGACTTGCAACAAGCCAAAATCAACGAGATTAGAATGCCTCATGAAAGGGAAAGAAAATCAGATTACTTAAGAAAAGATTATGGAGGCAAAAAGGCGGGATTGCATCCATTTGGCCCATTAACTTCTGATGTTTGGACTGATATTCATAGGATCAAACACAATAAGTATAGGGACGAACACCCTTGTCAATTACCGGTTGCTTTATTAGAAAGGCTGGTTTTGATGACAACAGATGAGGGCGATGTTGTTTTGGATCCGTTTGTGGGAACCGGAACTACAGCAGTCGCGGCTAAAAAATTAGGAAGAAATTATATCGGGTTTGATTTAGATGGTGATTATAAAGAAATAAGTGAAAATAACCTAAAGAAGGTAAAAGCCGACTCTCATATTGGCAAAACATGGGTAAGTTTTCATTTAGGGGAAGTAAGAACATTAAGAGATAAAGATTGGTTAAATTTATCAAGCCATTTCGAGATTCCAACAAATATAAAAGATATTGATTTTGTGAAAATCAAGCTTGAAGCAAAAAAAACCCCCTTAACCCTTCCCTTTTCACGACATAGAGCTCGACCGAAATCAATCTCAATCGAAAAACCAGGACCAAATTGAGCGGATTGGCAATTACGCCATTAAACCGATGTTTGATGATGGCCGCGATCAGCATCTATGCGTAAGGCATTTGCATCACAATTTTGGGGACACAATACCTGCATTTCGTATTTATGCATTCACCCAGTCTGCGGCGGCCTGACCCCGCTATTTTTCTGTCATGTTATTAGAACTACGATTCGCCGATAAAAACTTTGACGCCGAACTGAACAAGTTATTGGCGCACCGTCTCGATGCTGGCGACCCCGGTGCTGGCGCCAGCGATGATGACTCCGTGGACAGCATCGTCAGGACGATCATCGCCGCGGTGCGCGCCCGCGGCGATGACGCGGTCATGCACTACACCCGTAAATTAGATCATCTGGAGGCAACGCAAGCCTCCCAACTGGAGTTGTCCAGCGCCGCAATAAACGCGCACATCGCAAACGTTGATGATCAGATAACCGCAGCGTTGCGCGCCGCAGCGATTCGAATTCGCGCGTTCCACCAAAAAGAAGTACAACAGTCATGGCGTTATACCGAATCAAACGGCACTCGCCTCGGGCAAAATATCACTGCTTTGGATAAAATTGGTGTCTATGTCCCCGGCGGCAAGGCGGCGTATCCATCGTCGGTGTTGATGACCGCCATTCCCGCCAAGGTCGCCGGCGTCGGGGAAATTATCATGACCGTTCCAACTCCAAATGCAGAGGTTGACTCTGCGGTTATTGCCGCCGCATCGATTGCCGGGGTTGATCGCATATTTACCATAGGTGGGGCGCAAGCCATCGCCGCGCTGGCGTATGGAACGGAAACCATTCCCAGAGTCGATAAAATCGTCGGCCCCGGCAATATCTATGTCGCCACCGCCAAGAAAATGGTATTCGGCGATGTCGGCATCGATATGATCGCCGGGCCTTCGGAAGTGTTGATTATTTGCGATGAAGCCGCCGACCCGGATTGGGTGGCGATGGATTTGTTCGCCCAGGCCGAGCACGATGAGCTGGCGCAATCTATCGCAATCACAACATCGCAATCAATGGTCGAGAAAATACAAACATCGGTCGCGCGGCTTTTGCCCGAAATGGAACGCAGGAAAATCATTGAAAAATCCCTGAACGCGCAAGGCGCACTTATTTTAGTTGATTCGTTAAACCAGGCGGCGGAGATTTCTAATCGCATTGCCCCGGAACATTTACAACTGATGGTGAAAGATGCGCCAGCGCTGTTAGGACAAGTACGCCACGCCGGCGCTATTTTCGTTGGCAAATATAGCGCCGAGGCATTGGGAGACTATTGTGCAGGGCCTAGTCATGTATTACCCACGGCCGGGACGGCGAGGTTTAGTTCGCCATTGGGCGTTTACGATTTTCAAAAGCGCAGCAGCATCATACAAGCGTCGGCGGCGGGCGCGCACGAGATGGCGAAAATCGCTGCGGTTCTTGCAAATTGCGAAGGGTTGACCGCGCATCGGCGAGCGGCACAATATCGCCTGACACCGAAGCCTGATGCCTAAAGCCTGATGCCTGATTCAAACAACAACGCAAAAGCAGCCATCGATAAATGGGTGACCGCCGAGGTGCGCGCCATGCAGGCGTACCGGGTGCCGTCTTCAACCGGGCTGATCAAGCTGGATGCAATGGAAAGCCCATATCAGTTGCCGGCGCAGTTGCAGCGCGAATGGCTCGCGCGCCTCGGCGAGGTGGCGGTTAACCGCTATCCTGATCCGGATGGCGCTGAGTTGAAAGTGTTGTTTCGTAGTTGTTTTTCCATCCCCGATGAATGTGGGTTGATGTTAGGCAACGGCTCCGATGAGTTGATTCAGATCATCGCCATGCTGGTCGGCGGCACCGACCGCGTCCTCCTCGCGCCGACCCCGACCTTCTCCATGTACAAGTTAATCGCCGTGACCACCGCCAGCGAGTTCGTCGGCGTGCCGCTGCGCAATGACTTCAGCCTCGACCGCGACGCGTTGCTCGACGCCATTGCCCGCCATAAGCCGGCTTGTGTTTTCCTCGCCTACCCGAACAATCCCACCGGCAACTGCTTTGACTCGACTACCATCAAACAAGTTCTAAACAACGCGCCGGGCTTGGTAGTGCTGGACGAAGCCTATTTTGCGTTTTGCCAAAAATCATTCGTGAACGAAATTGCGACCTACCCCAATCTCATCGTGTTGAGAACCATGTCAAAAAGCGGGCTCGCGGGATTGCGCCTGGGCATGATGATCGGCAACCCGGAGTGGACCGAGCAAATGGAGAAATTGCGATTGCCGTACAACAGCAATATTTTGAGCCAGGCCAGCGCGCAATTTTATTTGCAGCACCACGACATTCTACAACGACAAGCCGAGCAAATAAGGGCAGACCGTAACTGGGTTTTCCAGGAGATGAGCAGGATTTCCGGCATTGAAACCTTTCCCAGCGAGGCAAATTTTCTGTTTTTTAGAGTTCAACAAAACCCGGACAAGTTCTTCGAAAGTTTGCGGGAAAAAGGGGTTTTGATTAAAAATCTCCATCAACAATCGTTGCCCGAAAATCCCCTAAAAAACGCCATGCGCGTCACCATCGGCACGCCGGACGAAAACCGCGAGTTTATCGCCGCGCTAAAAAGCAGCATGGCCGACGATTAAGCCGCGTTGTTGCGGGTTAAGTGTTCGTATTTTTGGTGGAGTTGGTCGCGCGATTCAACGTGGCTTGGGTCGAGCGGAATACATGCTACCGGACAAACTTCCACGCATTGGCTGGTTTCGAAATGGCCAACGCATTCGGTGCATAGCTGCCAGTCAATTTGGTAAATTATTTCCCCTTGATATATTGCATCGTTTGGACATTCCGGTTCGCACACGTCACAATTGATACACTCATCGGTTATGTATAGCGCCATCGAAAATTATCCTGACTGAATTCCAGCGGGTCAATAATTCATCACAAAAGTTCAGCCACGAAATTTTTCAACCAAAGCGCGATAAACCTCTTTATGCACAAACGGGCTGACGTCCCCGCCGTAACGCGCAATTTCCTTTACCAAGCTTGCTGAAACAAAAGTGTGGTTTTCGGAGGGCGTTAAAAACACGGTTTCGATTTCGTTATCCAGTTTGCGGTTCATTAATGCCAATTGAAATTCATACTCGAAATCCGACACTGCGCGCAGCCCTCGAACAATGACATCGGCCTTACAACTGCGGGCGAAATCTATAAGCAGGCCGGGAAATCCCACGACCTCAATGTTACCCGCAATGTTACCCGAATCCTTTAAAACCATTTTAGCCAATTCGATTCGTTCGTCCAAGGAAAACAGGGGAAATTTTTCTGGATTATCGGCAATCGCCAACACCACGCGATCAAACATCCGCGCCGCCCGAATCATCAGGTCGCTATGTCCATTTGTAACAGGATCGAATGTTCCAGGATACACGGCTGTTTTTTGGGCTATTTTTGTCATGTTCAAAGTATCAGGTTTTGAGTCAGGTTTTGATCAGGGTTGATTGCACCATGCCGCGTTGGCATTCTCGGATGATATGCCAAGTGGGCGGAATTGGTAAGGGTGAATTTGCCGGTGATTTTTTTGCGCGAGACTCAATATAAATCAGCGCGCCGTTATTCAGCCTGTTGTGGGTAATTAACGATTGGCATATTTCACCTGCATTCATCTCTTTGAACGGCGGATCTATGAAAACTATGTCAAATTTTCGGGCAAACTTTTGGGCCGCCGATTCCAGATAATGCAATGCTTTTTCGTGACGAATTTCGATAACGCCTTCGATAACGCTATGGGCATTTAATAAATTTTGAGTCTCGGATAAATGCTTGATTGCCGGGCCATGACTTTCAACCATAACCACGCTGGATGCGCCGCGAGAAGCGGCCTCGAAACCAAACGCGCCGCTGCCGGCATACAGATCGAGACAGACGCTGCCAACCAAATCATTGCTCAACCAATTAAACAGCGTTTCGCGCACCGCATCCGGGGAGGGCCTTAAATCGTTACTCTCAGGAAATCGAATGCGCCGACGTCGCCATTGACCGGCAATAATCCTGACTTGTCTCGGTTTTTTCATGGAGAATAAAAATGACAAGAAATATTGAGAAGAATTGTTTCATGCAATGATACGATACCGATGTTGCATTCTAATCGAATAGCAGCGACAAAGACTAAAACTTAACCACCAACCAAGACACGATGGCTTCAGGCGCAGGACTTTTTGCACGACTTTCCAGCACCAGACAACCCCTATGCACAGGATTGTTAGGCATATTCAAAGGCCGTCCGGCCTTGGATGGCCTGCATGACTCTGTTTTCGAGGACATTGAAGACCAATTGTTAAGGGCTGACCTTGGCGTTCATGCCAGCCAATCACTGGTATCCGGCCTCAGGCGGAAATCCAGACAAGATAAATACACCACCGCCCAACAATTACTTCAGGGATTACGGGAAACCATGTTGGAGACGCTTGGCAACTGCCAGCACAATGAAATAAATTCCCGGGAAATCAATGCCCGCCCGAATCGGCCTCGGGTGATCTTGATGGTTGGGGTAAATGGGGTCGGAAAGACGACCACATTGGCGAAAATGGCTAAACACTACCAGGATATGGGCGGCAAAGTGATGATGGCCGCATGCGATACATTCCGGGCCGCGGCAATCGAACAGCTTCAGGCCTGGGGCGCGCGACTGGATATTCCTGTGGTCGCGCAGTCGCACGGAGCCGATGCGGCGGCGGTCGCCTTTGATGCGTATAGTGCGGCCTGTGCGCGGAAGGTCGATTATTTGTTGATCGATTCTGCAGGACGGCAACATACCCACGGGGATTTGATGGCGCAATTAAAAAAAATAAAAACAGTTCTGGCAAAAGCCAATCCTGATATTCCCCATGAAGTACTCATTACCGTTGACGCAGGCAATGGGCAAAATGTTATTTCCCAAGTGGAAAATTTTCAAAAAACGATCCCGCTGACCGGATTGTGCATCGCTAAATTAGACGGCACTGCGCGCGGCGGCGTGGTCATCGCATTGGCGGAGAAGTTCAGGCTGCCCATCCGCTACATCGGCGTCGGCGAGCGCGCCGAGGACTTGCGTCCGTTTGATGCCGATGAATTCATCGCCGCGCTGTTGCCGGAGTTGCCGGGCGACTGTTTGCCGAGTGGTTGAAAAACTGAGCGCTAACGCGCGCGGAAAGTGATGCGACCTTTGCTCAGGTCATAGGGGGTAAGTTGAACGGTTACCTTGTCGCCGCGCAGTATGCGGATGTAGTGCTTGCGCATTTTCCCGGAAATATGCGCAATAATTTCATGCCCGTTTTCAAGCTCTACCTTGAACAAAGTATTAGGCAAGGCTTCGATGATGGTGCCTTCCATTTCAATGCTTTCTTCTTTTGCCATGTTTTGATCGGTTGTTAAAAGAGGGCAGGAGTTTAAAGAATAATCGCGCGCAAGGCAATCGATTATATAGGTCTGTGGATTCAACCCTGAAGTGCAACAGAGGGTGGTATGCCGAATAGTACTTGATTGGGCGTTTTCATGTTAAGACATTTGCGTGGTCGGTTGTTGAGTTGCTACATCACCCGTGCCAGTTGCGAGGTCTTGATGGTCGCAAGATCATAGGTCTTGGGAAAGGACTGCCGTATCAGTCCATTGGTATTCTCATTGGTGCCGCGCTCCCAAGGCGCACAGGGATGGGCGAAGTAAAAATCGCTTTTCAGGACACCGGCAACCGCCTCATGATCGGTGAATTCGCTACCCTTGTCCGAGGTCAACGTGAGCACCCGATCTTTGATGGGGGCAAGATTGCTGACCAACGACTGACCCACCACACGCGCCGTTCTATTGGGTAGGATGTCAAGGTACACAAACCGCGAAGCCCGATCCACCCGGGTCAGCATAACGGCGGTATTGTTTTTCCCATAGACTGTATCCCACTCCCAATCGCCGAACCGGGCTCTTTGCTCGACCACCGCCGGGCGTTGCTCTATCGACACCTGATTAGGAATGGACCCCCGCTTATCGTTGCTGCCATCGCGTTTCCTTCGCTGCTTCTGCTCAAAGGCGGATACAAATCTCCACCATAGTCCTTGTCCTTGCGAATATACCGGTATATCCACTCATGACTGACCGACAACCGACCGACCCGCGCAAGCCACAGATTAATCTGTTCCGGACTCCACTTCTCCCGCAACCGCCGTTCAATAGACGCCCGTCCTCCCGACTGATCGAGGTATCTTGCCGACCCGGCGCGCCAGGGCATGCTTGTGCGCCGCTACCGGCCGATAGCCGCCCGGCTTGGCCCCGGGCGGTGGTGCACACGGTTGCGCTGTATCTCGCGGCTGAGGGTGCTACTGCTTACGCCGATAATATCAGCGATGACTTTTTGCGAATATCCTTGCCCTAATCCATTGGCAATCTGGTATCTTTGAAGGCGGGTGAGATGGGTGTAGGATTTCATAATGGCAACTCCTTATAGTGATTGATGGGAAAACCAGGATGCTGCCGCATCTCACCTTTCCTTCATCGGGGAAATTGCACTAAATTGTACTTATGAGTTGAATTCACAGACCCATACAAGGAATGGACGAAAATCTGGGACTGATATATACTATGTACGCATCCATGGAGAGCAATCAAATTCAAGTGAACGGAAAGAGGATTAACTTATCACCAGAAAGGGCGGTAACAGCTGAGATAAAAATTGGCGAGCGTGCGGCGATTGAATATTTTTGTCTCCATTGTTACGATACAGTCAAGAGGTTTTTAAGGAAAGATGACCGAGTCATTTTCATATCAAAGTGGTCCATCTCTAGAATTTCTAGAATTTTTTGGATGAGGTCGCAGACTGTTCCATAAAATCAATTTTATACACAACTATTGAAAAATTGATTATTTATGAGAATCAGACTAGCTTGTATCAGCAACAAACGAAAATCGAGAATACAATGAAAGACGATCCAAAAAGATATCGAAAAAACCTAGTGATGTGGAGTGGAGGACTCGACAGCACGTATGGTTTAGTCCGTTTACTTCGGGAGACAAGCGATGAAATTTTCGCACATCACATTCATCGTCACGCACGCCACGATGATGGAAAACATATTGCATTGACATGCGAACATGAGGCCGAGGCGATTGGACAGATGTTACCTTATATTACAAGGACATATCGAACATTCCACTATTCTGAAAGTAGAGTTGACCTGACGACATTTTACCGTTTTGCACGGGATACCTCTACCGCAATGTTTTTTGCTTCACAGGCGGCAAAATCATTTCGCTTTCATACAGAGGACCGTATTCTGTTCAGTATGAATAGCGATGAGGACAAGGAATGGAACCCCGGGAGTGAAACATATTTTTTTCTCAGAGCCGTTACGATTAATATCATGAAGCTTGTTTGGGGGAGCGAAGAAGTCCCGCAGTGTTTCCTGTGGCCAGAACCGCCTGATAAGCAGGAAGAATCCGACTATCTTCCCATAGAATTGGTGCGAATGACGGCCAGTTGTCGGGACCCAAAGCGCGACAAAAAGAAAAACTGGGTTTTTGTGGTCAGTGCGCAGAATGTCAAACATTGGGATGTCAGATGATTGAGAAAGCAGGGATGTTCTGCTCGTTGAATGATGTAGCCAGTATTGCCGGTTTTGGAGAATTGTTCGGCACAGGAGGTCTTGTCGACAATCTTGTTAGAAATTTCTGGCACTTCTCTGCAAGGCCCAGGGTGAGCGACAGAGGTGCTTACGCGGTTGAACTGCTATGTTTTGATGGACGTGTGCCTCTTGATCAATTGATTCAATTTGCCAAAGAAGCATCTGAATATACTATTGAATAAATCGCTTGTTTGGCTCAAGAATACGGACGCAGAACTCATGTTTGTGTGTAAACAAAACAAGGATATTGGGAATTTGGATCAGGTTTCGGTACTGGCGGACTGTGTGAAAGTCCTGCTTATATTCGCCGAGACCAGGGATGAAAGTATCCTGGAACAGTTATCGGCATTGATACGGAATACCGAATTATCCCTCACTTCCGAAAAAAAAGACATTCATTCAGACTATGCTGAATTGCGGGAGAAGTTTGCCAGAGGGCTGATTCAACGCGGCGCTTCTGTTCTTGGTAGGGGTGATGATGCAGTTACACTTGCTTTGCCGAAAGACAGGCATGCAGTCAGAATTGGGCTCCATCCAGAGGCGTATAGTGCATTTATTGAGATTGCACAGAAAATGGACAACCCTCATTTCCCACGAGTATTTTATCATAGTGGGGTAGCACACCTTTCTATCACCATCATGGAATGCCTTGTCTCTTCAAGGAAAATGCAGCGCACTTTCTGGCAGATCACCAATAATGCTATCTCTTATGCCCACGCAATTGCGGATTAACGCCCTTTTCACCACGAATGTCTCATCAATACGCCTCCAGCATTGGTAGAAGCCTCTTACATTCTTGGGGAGAAAGCCTTGGCACTACATTATGCTCTTGATTTTAGTCGTGATAATATACTGGTTCGCGACAATCGGCATCTGGTCCCGGTTTTTATTGACATATTCAGTCCCTGGGGGCAGTAAAATGTATTTTATTGAACTATTGGGCTATTTTTCCCTCTGGACTTTATTGATTTACTGCACACATCGTCTGGCACATTCCATACCGGCTTTGTGGCACTTTCATCAAGCACATCATGCGGTTTCCTACGACGGCAAGTGGGAGTTCTCATGGTGGAATTTGATAGGTTGGTTCAATGACTGGCGTTCTACCCTGGATCAGTGGCTTACAGAGATTATTCCCACCATCCTATATATACTCCTGTTTCACGATGCATGGCCGATAGCCGTGCTTTATTACATTGACAGTTTTTTGTCGGAGGGAATTACAGACCACAACCCCCGAATTGCTGTGCCTGGCCTTGCAATGGGCCGATACCATTTGGCTCACCATGCGGATATGACAATGAATTTTGACCTCTACACACATTTTTGGGATTGGGTATTCGGAACCAGACACCATGTCGTATGAAGAAATCCATGATGACTGGTCCGATGCGTATGCTCGCATGTATTCAAGCGAGGATGACATTGTCGAGGAAGCGAAAAACAGTATCGGTCGTTTTCTGCAAAAAAACTTCCCTCTGGACGTGTATTGGAGGTTGGGTGTGGGATTGGGCTCGTAAGTGCGGGGCTATGTGAGATTGGATACGATGTTACCGGTATTGACCTTAGTGGCCGCTCGTTGAAAAAGGCTAAAAAAGTTGTATCATCTCGTCAATTGTCCGTAAATTTTAAGAAAACAGATCTTTTATCATTCAGTAGCACAAAAGAATTTGATGCGGTGGTTGCTGTCGCAAGCATGATTGGACATTTTGAAAAAAAGAAGGCGCAGGAACAGGCTTTACGCTGTATGGCGGATTTGTTGCGACCTGGCGGGGTCCTTTTAATCGGAGTACATGACTACAAACGTCTGCTCCAAGAGGAACCGGACCATTTTGTAGGACAGGTTTCACGGGTTCAGCATCAAGAAGGATTCACCTTGTATTTTAGAACTCGGGAATGGCACGGTACGCCACGGAGCAGGATTCACCAAACAACTTATTATCTCATCCTGGATGGAAAACGAATGGTGTCCTATCCATGGTTTCAAGAGCTATCACGCGCCAAGAGATTGGAGAGATTATTGCCTCTATGGGCTTCACTGACATGCGCTGGTTAATGCCGGACCTAACCGGTTATTATCAGCCTATATTCATGGCCGAAAATGGGTCCAATATAATAAAACTAAAGGATGGCTCATCGCCTAAAACACTTGTAGTTACGCGCACATCACTTCAACTGCCTTCATCTCGCAAAGTACTGGTGATGTGGAGCGGTGGCCTAGACAGTACATACGTTCTATTGTCTGTCTTAAAACAAACAGTCGGTAATGTCTATGTGCATCACATCAGGATGGGAGAAGAGCAACGAAAAAATGACGAGATAGAGAACAAAACATCAGTCGAAGAACTGAACAACTGGATTAAGAACCGTCATGGAGATTTCAAATACACGGAAAACACCATTGATGTATCAGCATTTCAGGAACCGACTGAGCGTCGTTTACAGGCTGTGTATTGTGGGGCGCAGGCAGCAATGTCCCTTGATTTTGAGAGAAATGAGGATATATTGTTTGGACTCAGTATGGAAGAATTTGATAACTGGGGGCCGGATACTGCGGGGCACTGGCGTGCCACCCAGCTGTTGAAATCTATCTGGCGCTCCGAAGAAGGCCCGCGGTACCGGGTTTTGGTCCCAGCTGTGACGCGTACACAAGAAATGTCTGCCATACCGAAAGAATTGGCAAAAATGCTTAAACATCGGCGAGCGATGTAAATATCCCTGTTGCTTGCGTAGTACGATGTCAAAATATAACGGTGCAGCATCTGTCCAGGTGCGATTGATACGCAGTGAAGAAGATATAGAGGCTACCTGGCCCTTGTATCTCGCCTTGCTTCGGGAAAGCCGATATGGCTCTTTGAGCCCGAATAAGGAACAATGGACAAATTATCTGCAAGAAAATGTGTTGGGAAAACCGGATCGTTTTGGTTTTATTATTGCCGAATGGCAGGAAAAGCCTGTTGGTTTTTTGGGGTGTACGGCCAATCGTTTTTTGTATTGCGAGGAAATTATCTCCTCATGCATGTCTTTTTATGTATTGTCGGTCTATCGGAAAACTTTACTGGGTGGGCGAATTGCGGTAAAACTGCTGGACGCCTACCGTTGCTGGGCGACGAATCGCAGGGCTGTGGAAATACAGTTCCATGTCACCAGCGGCATCGGCATCGTGGGTACGGATAGCTTCTTGAGACGGGCAGGGTTTCGCCAGGTTGGCGGGAATTACAGCATGGCTTTACCGATTCAAACAGACAAAGACAAGCAATGAAAATCTCACACCGTTATCGAAATTGGATGTTGCCGTTGGCGCAACGAATCGGAGCGATTTAGTTGGCAACAGGAGCACTGACCCTCGTGGCGCCGTTCAGTGGGGCATCGTGGCATTGGTGGATACTGGCTTTGTTCGGTTATTTCATGCATGGTTGCATAGGTCACTCGGTGGGATACCACCGCTATTTCTCACATCGAAGTTTCTAAGCATCGCGCTGGGCCGAGGTATTATTCACTTTTTGCGGGGTATTGGGCTGTGTGTGGCCGCCAGTGGCGTGGTCGTTCATGCACCGGCGGCGCCACGCACACTCGGACAGGGGGGGCGACCCATATACCGCCCACAGATGGATGGGGCAAAAAGGCGACCCGAATGAAAACAAATACGACTTGCAAGATTAATCTTTGACTGTGTTTTTTACTGTAACGAGGCGAACATCATGAAAAACTTGTTGTATCGATTGCGTTGGCTTTCTTGTGCGTCACCAGTGCGCTAGCGGAAACGCCATCAAACGAAAGCGTTGCGCGGCTGATCGGGACCTCCGAATTCAGGGAGATTATAATAACGGGAGGTGAACAGGCGTTTGCTCGCGCACGGCAGAAGTTTCCTGATGGTTACATGGAAGAGGTGCCGATATTCGCCGAGATCAACAGTGGAACGGCGGCGGCGGAGTTAAAAGCGCATATGCTCCTTGTCCAAAAATACTTCACGCAGCGGGATGTGGACGAGGCGCTTGCGTGTGACAACAGCCCCGCTGGCATAAAATGGCACGAGGTGCGTCCCCAGTTTGAAAATGACATGCGCATGGCGGATGAGAAATGGAAGGAGAATATAATGCAACAACTTAACTCGCCTGTCAGTGTCGATGGGCAAGCGGAACCACCTTCGGCAAAACCACCGTCAGCGGAAACATCGGCAAAAGAGAGCGTGCAACAACTTCTCGCGATATCGACGTACAGCTAAAGAGTCCACCAAAAAAAGGATGGTCGAAACGCGGTTGCCCGCCATGCGCAAGCGGTATCCCAATACGCCACCGGAATTTAATTCGGCGGTAATCGCCATTTTCCTAAATGGAAAAGCCTTGGATCAGTTGTCTGATGCATACACTGTGGTTTATCAAAAACACTTTACGCAACGGGATGTGGATGAGCTGCTTGCGCGCCACAACAACCTCAATGGCATAAAACGGCGCGAGGTGTTGCTTCCTAAAATTACCAGGGAAATAACAGAGACGGATACGAAATCGGTGGAAAACGCCATGCAACGCGTTGTGAAAAAACAGAAAGTGCAACCGGACAATTTGCAGTAACGGCGTGTGCACTGAACAACCCACTAACCCTAGCTCAATCTGGAGGTTTAACAATGTCAAAAGAAAATGACAACGAAAAGTCGGGAAAGTCGGTCTTTAGCGACGTCCTTGACTTCATCGGCAAAATGTTTGATTTGCCATCATCCACCGACGAATTCGGGAAATTCGCAGACAACGTGAAAAAGAACAACGCCCATTTGGGGAAAACGACACCTACCACTTCAACCGCGGCGATGGCAAGGACACCATTCACGATGACTTCCGCATGGGCGGCCGGCAACAAGACAGCGGCACGAAAGACGTGCTGGAGTTTGGCGGTGGCATCACGATGGACGACTTGGTGGTGCAACGAAGCGGTAACGACTTGCTGGTTGGCGTAAAAGCCAAAGACGCGTCGGCGGTCGCTGACTTGTCCGGCTTGACCGATGTTGTGCGCATCAAAGACGATGCCAACAGTAAAAACAAGGTGGAAGAGTTGGCGTTTTTCGGCGGCGTGCGCGTATCGCTGTCGGATGTTATTTCCACGTTCGGCGTGGTCGCCGGTGGTGCGGCGGTTGATTTGAGCGCGCCAAAAAGCCGCGGGCAAATGTCCACCACTGACGGCAGTGATGCGTTGCACGGTGGTCTGGGGAGCGACACCTACCGGTTTCGGCGTGACGGTCTGCAAGACGACACGATGCGCGATACCGGTGGCACCGACTCGGTCGTATTCGATGATGTTGTCGCCAACAACCTCTGGCTGACAAGGAACGGCGATGACTTGCACTTATCTTTGCTTGACAAAGATGGGCAACTGACAGTGGAAGATCATTTTGCCGGAGCAGCCACCCGGGTCGAAAGTTTCGGTTTTGGTGGCGTCTATGTTAATGCAAACAACGGCGTTTTCGCCGCCTCTTTTTAGCCTCGACACAATGAATTCGCCATAGTAAATAAAGCGAAAATAAGGGATAAAATGTGACAAAAGCCACACTATTATTTTTGAAGTTAATGTAAAAAAACTCTGATTAATGTCATTTATATCTTGAAAAAACTTGGCAAGCGGGCCAGTTTGCGGGGTCGGCGCGAGGAACGGGGCGACCGTCATTGGGGCAGGAGTGACGCCATAGGCGTTAATCAGAGTTTCCTGATGTAAAATTTGATGTGGTAAGGGGTGATGAATTGGAGAAGGCATGTAGAAAAATGAAGAAAATGTATAAAAAATGGCAGTTGTTGGTGAGTTGGGTTAGGTGTTTTTTAATTATGCAAAGGTCTCTTTAACTTTAATTCCGTGGATGAAATAAAATGACTACGCAAACTGTAAATTCAAGCAAAGGTAAAAGCCGCGGTTTCCGCGATAAGGCAATCCACTAGTTGGATTGCTTGCCGAATTGTCAATTCAACGCACCCGCAAACTGCGAATGATGAAAATGATCGAAGCATTAGTAAAAACTAACAACGCAATCGGGCGGTGGTTCGCCGCCCGATTGGAGGCGCGTATTGACCGACTATGGCTCGGTGGTGTGTTGGGTGTTAGTGCGCTGGTAACGGCATTGCTGGATTTTCGCTTTGTCGCCATTTTTCTAATTGGCTACTTTTTTATTTTTGCGCTGTGCGCCCGAAAACAAATCCAAACGGTGTTTCCATCCAAATCAAACATTCTATATTTCAATGTGGGTGGCACCCATGAAACTGGCAAGAAAATTCAAAATGGTGTTGGGATTGCTTTTTGGATATTTGCAATTGTTGGTTACCCCCTTCTTTTCCAGGGTAGCGTGTATTTATCAGCGGCAGGCATATCTGCATTAATCACTAATGCAGTGGTGATTGGTACTTTTGCAATCTATCACCGTTGGCTTTTTTCTTGTTATGCGGGTGATTGTTTGGTTTATCGTACGGTGTCAAATCTTACATGGAACTACAAACTGCATAACTGGTGCGCTGGGTTTTTTAAGTTTATTCGCCCGTTCGGAATGGTGTTGTTGATGGTGTGTTTGTGGTGTGTGGCGTTATGGCTTTATTTTCATGGCGTAAATAGAATCGACCAACACTATGATTTTTCCGCAATCAACATTCTTTGGATGTTTGCCGGACCCATTGGTGTTGGTTACATCCTATTTTTAATCTTTATGACGGCTTTACTAAGCATGGAGGAATAACAATGTATCAAAATTTGGGGCTGTCCTAGATAACTAACCCATATTGTCTCTAACCCATTGTTTCAATTGACTTAATTGAGACTTCGGGTCACTGTTGTTAAAACGCCACTCACACTCCTTCAAAAACAGCGGAAAATGACCCCTCGGAACCCCGTTAAACTTGCGTAATTGCCGCTTCGCCTGGCTCCAAAAATTCTCAATGCCGTTGATGTGATTTTCCTCGTCGGCAAAGATCTTGCTATGATTAATGCGCAGATGCTTAAACTCAGATACATCCAGCACATTATAACCGCGAAATGAATCGGAATAAACCACGCTGTCCGGCTTCACCTTGCGCCGTATAATCGGCATCAGGGTGTTACTCCGAGCATCGGCTATGGGCACCGCATACACCCTGCCATCTCGTTTAAGCAAGCCAAATACCGGCACCTTGCCGCTCGCCCCGCGACCGCGCTTGCCTTTGCGTTTTCCGCCAAAATAACTTTCATCCACCTCAATCTCGCGGGCCATCAACCCGCCATTGTCATCGTTGCGATAAATCAGACCACGAAGGCGGTGAAAATAATAACTGGTAGTCGTCTTGTTAATACCCACTAACGACGCGGCCGTTCTGGCTGTCGCACCCGCCACAAATAACTCAATTAATCGATTTTGTTTATGCTTGCTTAAACGACTCTTTCTCATTCTGCTATCCTACGATAAACTTAGTTATCTAGGACAGCCCCTAATGTTTTATTCGGTGGTGCCGGTGCGGACACGCTGATCGGTGCAGGCGGCGACGACACCCTCTACGCCGACAATGCTGACACATTCAACGGCGGCGACGGTTGGGATACGCTGGTGTTCACCGATGATGTTGCGCACGATGTGGATTTACAGGCGCGCGGCGTTGAGCGCGTGTTTGGCGGCGATGGCGATGACAATTTCCATAGTGCCGCCAATGTCGCTTCGCTGCCGTTGTATTTATACGGCGGCGGCGGAGACGATGTGCTGACGGCGGGGGTTTCGAAGGACTTCCTGCATGGCGGGAAAGGCAACGATGTGCTCAAGGGAGGCTACAGAGATGACACCTATTATTTTGCTCGCGGGGATGGTCAAGACCTGATATTTGACGATTTTCGCCAGATGCGGACCTATGGCACACGAGAGTCATACACCTATACGACGCAGGTTCGTTACAGCGCGGGACAAGGGAATTATAATTACCGGACAGAGACTCGGACAGGATATCGGACCGTTTCCAGGCAGAGAATCGTGCAGGAGGATGCGGGGATGGATGTGCTGGAATTTGGTGCAGGCATCGTGGCGTCGGATTTGCTGATGCAACGGAAAGGAGAAGATTTGCTGATAGGGTTGAAGGATGAGGGTTCGGGAACTGACCTAACCGAATTGTCGGATGTGGTGCGCATAAAGGATTGGTCGAATGAAAGAAATCGTATAGAGAGATTTACATTTTCCGATGGCACACAGCTTGGGATTGCGGGAATGATGGCTGCTTTCGGTGTTGTTCGGGGAGGGGCGGCAATTGATTTGGGTGAGGCGATGGCAGGCGCGTTTTCGGAAGCTACCCTTGCGGGCATGAGCGAGGGAGAGCGTCTGTTCGGAGGCAGCAACAGCGATGTGATTTATGGTTTGGGCGGCGATGATATTCTTTCGGGCAAGGCGGGCGCGGACAAGTTGTATGGTGGTGCAGGAAGTGACACATACTATTTTCAGATGGGTGACGGAAGGGATACAGTGCATGAAAGTGGGGGCGCAAGTGACCGCATTGTGTTTGGTCCGGATATAGGGCGAGACGATATATGGCTGTCCCGGCACGGAAATGATTTAATCCTGAGCATTCTCGGTGTAGAAGATGAGTTAGTGGTCGCAAACCAATTTTCCGGCACGATATCTCACCGGGTTGAATCATTCGGTCTGTCGGACGGCAGTCACTTGGACTGGAGCCATACGAATGCATTGATTCATGCCATGGCGGCATTTGGCAAACCGGAAGAGGGCTTATCAAGTTTATCAACACAAGACAGGGAAAGCGTGCAGTTCGCGTTAAATGCGGCTTGGGTTACAACGAGTGTTTGATTGGTTCTGACAACAGGAATATCCACGCGCCGGTTGCGATATAAAAATTACGCCATCAAACCACGCCGTCGTGGTGTTCAGCCATCATCGGGTCGGCACCGTGGGACCGGGATAACAGGCATCCAGATTGAGCAGGCGAATAGCAATGGACTTACCGATTGAATATCGGGGTTATAATCGCAACAATGCAATATAAAATCGCATTATAATGTGCGCCAAAAGGTAAGTATTCATGTCAATTCAATCTCAATCTCGCCCGGATATTACAATAAACACTCTGGCTCAAATGAAACGCGCCGGGGAGAAGTTTGCTTGTCTTACCGCCTATGACTATTGCAGCGCCCATGCGGCCAGTGAGGCTGGAATCGAAGTGCTGTTAGTCGGAGATTCGCTGGGCATGGTGATTCAGGGGCATGACAGCAGCCTGCCGGTCACCATCGAGGATATCGCCTACCATGTCCGTTGCGCCAAGCGCGGCAACCGAGGCGCGTTGCTCGCCGCCGACCTGCCTTTCATGAGTTATTACTCTGAAACCGCCAGTCTGAAAAACGCGGCCATACTGATGCGTGAAGGTGCGCACATGGTCAAGCTGGAAGGCGGCGCCTGGCTGGCGGAGACCACGCGGCTGTTAACTGAGCGCGGCATTCCGGTTTGCGCGCACATGGGGCTGACGCCGCAATCCATCAATCATCTTGGTGGCTATCGGGTTCAGGGCCGGGACCCAGCGCAGGGCCAGGCGATTATCGATGAAGCGAAAGTGTTGCAGCAGGCCGGCGCCAGTGTCATTTTGATTGAGTGCGTGCCGCGGACGCTTGGCGCGACGTTAACGAACAGCATGGATGTGCCGGTGATCGGGATTGGCGCGGGCGCTGATACCGATGGGCAAATACTGGTTTGGCATGATTTGCTGGGCCTGTATCCGGGAAAGACTGCAAAATTCGTGAAGAATTTTCTTGAAGGCAACACCGCCGGAATTCAAGGCGCGCTGGCGGAGTATGTCGCGCAGGTCAAGCAAGGCAAGTTTCCTGACGCCGAACACAGTTACGATTGATGGTTAATTGATGGTTAGTGTTCGGGCTCAGACACATAAGAGACTGTTAACCTGGCCCGGCTAGTGCGCTTAAAGCAGGTCAGGCCGGCGGCGTCGGAAGTGGGACTTTAGTCCCGCCATTTGCAATGGCTTGGCGAGGCTGAAGCCTCACTTCCGAGGGCCGTTGAAGGTGACCGCGATCAACCCGGAACTGGTCCATTACCAGTGGACCTATAATCATTGCCGACCACACGATAGTTTGGATTTAATGACGCCGATGGCGTATTATCGGCAACCCACCGTGGCGACCTGATTTTGTCTCATATGTGGTGAACCCGGACAGTTAGTTGTGTTAGTTTCCACTGTATGTTAGATTTCCGACCCGACCTTAAAGTGGCGCTTACAATTTGAATACAAAAGTGATTTTTCGAATTTTATTTTTAACGCTGTTCGGCATATTGAGCGCGTCTTGCGCATTCATCGGCGATAAGTCGGACAAGTCCACGACTGAGTCGGGGACCGCGTCGGGCGGCAAGACCGACCGCGTTATCAATCCGAAAAAAATTGATACGAACGCCGACCGGGTCAAGTTAAGGCGGCCGTCCAAAGCGACCCAGCGCGAATTGGCAAGGGCGAAAATGACCAAGCCGCTTGAGTTGCCGCCGGATTTGGTGGGCAGTTCTAATGCCAAGGTGCAAGCAAATGCTGAGCCGTTCTCTGAAACCAGAGTGTTGCCGGAAGTTATTGGTGTCAGGATAAATAAGCAGGACGAAAAAATCTGGTTGGAAATCGATACCAATGTCGAATCAGCATGGAAGACTATTAGCAAATACTGGGCAACTAACGGCGTGAGTTTGGTTGACTATAACCCCGAAGCGGGTACGATGGAGACTGAATGGATTAAACAGGAAATCGCATTGGGTGAAGAGGGGTCCGTGGTTAAGCAACTATTCAAGAGCTTGTTGCAAGCCACAATCAACCGCAATACTTCGCGCGACAAATATCGCCTTAGATTTGAAAGAATATCACTCAATAAAACGGCAATGTTTGTCAGCCACCGGGTTACTGCGAGGAAAGCCATTGAGTCCGCTAAAAAGATAACCGCATTTGAGTGGGTGGAGTTGCCCTCAAACCCGGAGCGGGTCGCTGACTTCTTGCAAAATATCATTTTGATATTCGACCAATCCGCGCCCGCCTAAAAACAGTTTCTTTTATAAACCAACCAAGGAAAATCAACCTAATGCAACTTATTGAGAAATCCCGCATAGGACCGTGGTGGTGTATAATTTTATTGATCAAGATCGTTATGAAGGGTGGGTTGCCCCCACACACAGAATCAAGTAACAATGACGGCATGACCATAATATCTGGTATGCTATAATAAATAGTGTTTCGTAAACTGAACTAAACCCATTAGCAAACTCATTAGAAAATCTTTATGTCCAACGCTAAACCCCTGGTTCGCTTTGTCGATATTCAAAAAAGCTATGATGGAGAGACTCTGGTCGTAAAAAGCCTTAATCTGGATGTGGCAGAAGGAGAATTTCTCACCATGTTAGGTCCATCAGGCTCTGGAAAAACGACTTGCTTAATGATGCTCGCTGGATTTGAGCCGGCAACACACGGCGAGATTTATCTCAAGGATCAGAGCATCAACAACGTCGCGCCGCACAAACGCGGCATCGGTATGGTGTTCCAGAATTATGCGTTGTTTCCGCATATGACCGTTGCCGAAAATCTGGCATTCCCCCTCGAAGTTCGAAAGATGGACAAAAGCGAGCGTGAACAACGGGTCAAGCGGGCGCTGGACATGGTGCAACTCGGTCCCTTCGGCGACCGCCGGCCGTCGCAATTATCCGGTGGACAGCAGCAGCGGGTGGCGGTGGCGAGGTCGCTGGTTTTCGACCCTGACCTGGTGCTGATGGACGAGCCTCTTGGCGCGCTCGACAAAAACCTGCGCGAACAAATGCAGTATGAAATCAAGCATATTCACGAGAATCTCGGTCTGACCGTGGTCTACGTAACCCACGACCAAAGCGAAGCCCTGACCATGTCTAACCGCATTGCCGTGTTTGACGATGGCATTATTCAACAATGCGCGCCGCCGGAAGTATTGTATGAACAACCTGCCAATGCGTTTTGCGCCAACTTTATTGGTGAAAATAATCGTCTGCTCGGCAAGGTTACAGAAGACTTTGGCGATAGCGTTAAAGTCGAAATTGATGACGGCGGCGAAGTCCACGCCAAGAAAATTAATGTCGGAGGGGTTGGCGAAAGATCAACTTTGTCGTTACGCCCGGAGCGGGTTGTGGTCGCCCCGGAGGCAGGTTCTTGCCCCAATGAGTTTAGTGCCAAAGCCGAAGAACTAATTTATCTTGGTGACCATATTAGGACCCGGTTCACCGTTTGTGGTCATGATGACTTTATTGTAAAGATTCCAAATTCAGCCGCCCATGCCAGTCTTCAAGAAGGAGATACGGTTAAAATCGGCTGGAATATGGAGGATTGTCGTGCTCTCGATCCGTCAGACTGATGGTTGATTGGCTGTGAGTCAGTGCGACAAATTTTCGTGATTTTTTTATACTAAAACAACCAATGAGAGGAGAATTCCTAATGAACAAGATTTTAAAACAAACCCTGCCGGCGACCGCGTTGTTGGTATCAGCAACCCTCGGCCTGATGGCCACCGCGCAAGCAGAAACCGAACTGGTGGTCGTGTCTTGGGGGGGGGCCTATACCGCAAGTCAGCAACAGGCGTACCACGAACCTTATATGGCGGCTAATCCCGACATCAAAATTGTCAACGACGATTCTGCCAACGAGGCATTGTCAAAACTGCGCGCGATGCAGGAAGCCGGCAATGTCACTTGGGATTTGGTTGATGCCGTGGCATCGACTGCGATCGCGGCTTGCGATGAGGGTCTGGCGATTGAAATCGATCACGATAATGACTTGGCCAAAGCCGCCGACGGCACGTTGGCGAGCGAAGACTTTGGCGACCTTATCATATCACCCTGTTTTATTCCTCAAATCGTGTATTCAACTACTTTTGGCTATCGCACCGACAAAGTCGGCAACAATCCACCGACCAGCATCAATGATGTGTTTGACCTGAAAAAATATCCGGGCAAACGTGCACTGGAGAAAAGGCCAATCAATAATCTGGAATGGGCATTGATCGCCGATGGCGTTCCGGTGGGCGATGTCTATGCAGAGCTCGGTACCGAAGCAGGTGTGAAACGCGCATTAAAAAAGCTCGACACCATTAAAGACCAAGTTATCTGGTGGGAGAAAGGCGCGCAAACCCCGCAACTTCTCGCCGATGGCGAAGTGGTGATGGGCTCAACTTACAATGGTAGATTGTTCTCGGCGATTGTGGAAGAGAAACAACCGATTGCCATGTTGTGGGATTGGCAGGCATTTGACCTTGATGGCTGGATCGTTCCCAAAGGCGGCAAGAACGAAGCCGCGGTGATGAAGTATCTGAAGTTCGCCACCGATACGCAACGCCTCGCCGATCAGGCAAAATATATTTCATATGGTCCGGCGCGCGCTTCCTCGGCTCCGCTGGTCGGCAAGCACGCGGCTTTGGGCATCGACATGGCCCCGCATATGCCGACCGACCCGAACAATGCAAAGAACACATTGATCTATGATTATGAGTTCTGGGCCGACAACACGGATGATTTAACCGAGCAGTTCAACGTTTGGTTGGCTCAGTAATCACTACACAGTGAAACGTTGCGATGCTTGGCGTTAATGAAAGATTGCTTCGTATCGGCGGCAATCAGCTCGGTGTGTTGGTAATGGCCGCCGGGCTAATTGCTTATTTCATTGAACCCGAATCCGGGGTGAAGGAACTCGGACTGATTTTCGTCGGTTTTATTTTGTATATGTTCAGTGTAACGATTCGGCAACCGAAAGTTGATGCTGGAAAAACGACGGCTAATCCGCCGAGGAGGTGAGTTGTGGATTACTATTATGTGGCGTTGCTGTTTGTGTTAATTGCAGTACCGGGAGCGATATTTTTTGCGGGGTGGTGGAATGAGCGGCATGGCCTCGATGAAGAGGGCAATCCGATTGAACGTCCATCGCAGCACGGTAAGTCGGGCACTAGCGGCTAGCAGAATCGTTAAGTGAGTCAAACATTAGTCACCGCTGACGGCATTCCCCTGAAAATCAGTTTGGCGCGCGCCCAGCGGCGCGGCAAGTTGAAAGCCATCGGGCTGGTTGTCCCCTTGTTTCTTTTTATACTCATCACCTTTTTCATGCCGATACTCGACATGCTATTCCGTAGCGTCGAAAATCAATTGGTGGGTGAAGTCATGTATCGCACCGTGCCGGTGCTGCAAAGTTGGGATGAGCAAAGCGGTGAATTGCCCGGCGAAGAGGTGTTCGCCGCGCTGGCGCAAGATTTTCTCGAGGCGAAAGAAACTAAATTGGGTGGAAAGGTAGCGCGTCGATTGAACTACGAAAAACCGGGTTTCTCCGGCTTGTTCAGGAAAACCACGCGCAAAGCAGACAGCTTGGAAGCGCCGTATCAACAATCTTTTATCGACATCAACAAGAAATGGGGCGATATCGAAAACTGGAAAATCTTTAAGCGGGAGAGCGCGCCTTATACAGTTTCATATTATCTGGCGGCGGTGGATATGGGGTATGGAGACACCGGAGACATAGTAAGAAACAAGGATGACAGGCGAATCTACCTTAAACTATTTTGGCGCACGATGTGGATGAGCTTGTTAATCACTTTTTTGTGTTTGATTCTTGCCTATCCAATCTCTTACTTGCTGGCTGTGCTGCCGACCGCAAAAAGCAACCTGCTGATAATTTTGGTTTTACTGCCATTTTGGACCTCGTTGCTGGTCCGAACCACAGCATGGATTGCATTATTGCAGCAAGAGGGCGTGATCAACGATATCCTGGTGTGGCTGGGCCTCATTGCAAGTGATAGTCGCCTGGCCATGATACACAACCGCACAGGAACCATAGTTGCTATGGTGCACATACTACTGCCGTTCATGGTGTTGCCATTGTTCAGTGTTATGAAAACCATCCCCCCAAGTTATATGCGTGCGGCCAGATCTCTGGGCGCGACCCCGTTCACTGCTTTTGTCAGAATTTATATGCCAAACACCGTTGCCGGAATTGGCGCAGGCGCGATTCTGGTATTTATTCTGGCAATCGGTTACTACATTACGCCGGCACTGGTTGGCGGGCAAAGCGGAACGCTGATCAGCAATTTTATCGCGTTTCACATGTCGAGCTCCTTGAACTGGGGTCTGGCGGCAGCGTTGGGTGCGATATTGCTTGCTGTCGTATTAATACTGTATTTTCTATATGACAGAATTGTCGGAATCGACAACATGAAACTCGGATAACCGTGAAACTCGGATAACGACCATGGCACTACCGGCTTACACCACACCACTGGAAAGAATCTGGCACTATGCCTATCTTTTTATTTGTGGGCTGATTTTCTTCTTCTTGATTGCCCCCATTGTGGTGATCATGCCGCTTTCGTTTAATGCCGTGCCGTTCTTCACTTTTACTGAAGAAATGCTGAGATTCGATCCGGCTGGCTATTCATTGAAGTGGTATGAAGACTTTTTTACCAATTTAAACTGGCAAGGCGCGGTAAATAATAGTTTTATCATCGCTGTTTTTGCTACATTAATTTCAACGACGTTAGGCACCATCGCGGCATTGGGACTTAGCCGCGAAGACATGCCCTATAAATCGGTGGTAATGGGCATTTTAATTTCGCCGATGATCGTGCCCTTGATTATATCTGCGGCCGGCATGTATTTTTTCTATACCAAGATCGGATTGTCTTCAACCCATTTAGGCGTCATATTGGCGCATGCCGCACTAGGCACGCCATTCGTGGTCATCACCGTGACCGCAACCTTAGTCGGGTTCGACCATAGTTTGATTCGCGCCGCCGCCACATTGGGGGCATCGCCAGTCACAACATTTTTCAAGATTATTGTGCCATTAATTTTACCCGGCGTAATTTCAGGGGGATTATTTGCATTTATTACTTCATTTGATGAAGTTGTCGTCGTGTTATTCGTTGGCAGCTACGAACAACGCACGATACCGTGGCAGATGTTCTCGGGGATTCGAGAGCAAATCAGCCCGACCATCCTCGCGGTGGCAACTTTATTGGTAATCGTATCCATTCTGTTGCTGTTTGCTGTGGAATTGCTAAGACGCCGCGGCGAGCGGTTGCGCGGCATCACGCCGCACTAAACCCTCGCGCGGCAACCAAGGTATCCGGTTGCGCCGGGTTCATTATATTGCGCGTATCATCACTGATACGCGCCCTGCCGTGCTTGTGCGCAATTTCGCTTCCGGCCCGTCATTCCGTGCTTGACACGGAATCCAGTTAAAAAACCCAGCGGCGATAGCCGCTGACATTTGGTTAACGGGATTACAGTAGACAATGTATCCGGCTGCGCCGGATTTATTTTTAACTGGATTCCAGCTTACGCTGGAATGACGGCCGGGGACAAATGACGACAAAAGGCAAGGCGGGCTACGCGCGATTTCGCTCCCGCGCGAAATGACTTGCACCGTATTTCAACCTACACCGTCATTCCGTGCTTGACACGGAATCCAGTAAGACACGCATCCGGCTACGCCGGATGCCGCCATTCTGTGCTTGACACCGGCGGCGTTTGTCGGTGTAATTCCCCTGCGACGATTTACAACTGGTAGCCCGTTTAGCCGGGTTACCTGTCAAATACAAAAGCATCTAACTCGGCGGGGTAGCTCCCTTTCGGGGCGAATAGGCAGGACTTTCCCATCCTACCGGTTGTGATCGTCGCAACGGCCCGGCGCCGTTGCGCCGGGATGGTTTTAGCCATCACGGGGAACACATTATGCTGCAAACGGACGCCTTGTATTACGGCGACTGTCTTGAAGTGATGCGGAAATGGCCGAGCCGTTGCGTGGACCTGATTTATCTCGATCCGCCGTTCAACAGCAAAGCGAATTACAATGTATTGTTCGGCGCCGGCAAAACCGGCCGGGGAAAAATCGACCTCGCGCAACTGACCGCTTTCACCGACACTTGGCAATGGAATGAAGACGCGCAACAGCGCGTTGAATTGATCGAAAATGCGGTCGACCACCCCGCGCATCTTGCGATTTCGGGTTTCAGCAAAATGCATCCCAACGGCAGCGGTATGCTGTCGTATCTTTCGTATATGACGCTGCGGCTGGCGGAGATGCGGAGATTATTAAAAACCACCGGCAGCATTTATTTGCACTGCGACCCGACCGCATCGCATTACTTGAAAATTATTATGGATGAGATATTTGGCGGGAAGAATTTTCGCAATGAGATTGTTTGGTGCTATTCAAACAGCGGGCGCAGTAGGAACAAGTTCACATCCAAGCACGACATTATTTTGTTTTACTCCAAAACAAAAGCCGCGCAATTTGATTATGTGCTGCCGGTCAGCGAAAAATATATTAATAGCCATTACCGGCAGACGGATAAAAAAGGAAACCGGTGCAGAATTAGAGTTGATGCGGGAAAGACCAGAATTTATTACCCGGACGAAGGCATGACATGCAACGATTGGTGGGCGGATATTCCATCATTGAATTCCGTTGCAAAAGAACGCCTCGGCTACCCCACTCAAAAACCGCTTGCGTTGCTTGATCGAATCATCAAAGCATCATCCAACGCTGATGATCTCGTGCTCGATCCGTTTTGCGGTTGCGGCACCACCATAGAAGCGGCGCATCGCCTGAACCGCAAGTGGATGGGTATTGACATTTCCACCTACGCCATCGAAGTCATTCGCCGCGAGCGGATGAACGACATGGAAATTCCGGTGTACGGTGTGCCAAAAGATCTGAAGGCGGCGAAGTATTTTGCGCAAACCAAACCGTTTGATTTTGAGAAGTGGGCGGTTACCCGCATTCGCGGTTTTGCCCCGAACACCGTGCAGCGCGGAGACGGTGGCATAGACGGGCGCGGCATGATCCATGACCCCACTTTGGAAGAGAGGTTGTGCATCGCGCAAGTGAAAGGCGGCAAGCCAAGCGTGAATGATTTGCGCGCGTTCTGTGGTTCGCTCACCGGCGGCAAAGCGGCGATGGGAATTTTCATCACGCTCAAAAAATGGAACTCGCCGACGGTGCGCCAATGCATCGCCGATACCGGTAAGTTGGCGATCGGCGCGACCGAATACAACCGACTGGTGATGTATTCCATAGACGAGCATTTCAACCACATCAAGCCGAATCTGCCGGCGTTCGCGCATCCGCGCACCGGCGAAGCGATGCAAGAAGAGTTGTTGGATTTGCGAGACCGCGGACGGCAATAATGCTCATGGCATCCGCAAGGAAAACCCCGTTGCATGGACGACGTCGGCGCGCAACAATTCGCTCTCTTCGGGCCACCACATCGCGTCCGGCGGTTGCGCGAAAATTTTTTGCAGGAACGCGCTTGATATTCCTTGCGCCTCGAACAACGCGATATCTTTGGCCTGCTCCTCGTCAATGTCAATGACCGGCATCACCGCGTAATTTTTGTATTGATGAAACCCCAGTTTGGTGCCAACGCCCAAGGTGCGCCGCGCGCCGGCGATGAACACGGTGGTGCACGACGACGCACATTCGTTCAACGCATAAGTCGCCAGCGCGTTGTCCTTAATCAATTTCGCTAAGCCGCGCGCTTCATAAATCCGCCCGCCGCCGCTGTCCAAGATGATGCCGCCGACGCGCGGATGCGCCGCGAGCAACTTCGCAACATGCCGCGTGATGCCCACTTGCAACGGCCCGCGCAAATGAATGAGCGTCGCGCCATCGTTCTCGATGATCCGGAGCGAATACAACGGCGCGGCCTCCACCGTCGTCGCGCGCAGTTCTCGTTGGTGGCGCAACACCGATTGATAACTGGAAAAAGTCGCCGCCAAAGTCGCGATGATGCTCAAGACAACCACGCCTTGCGCACCGACCGCCCAAGCGCGGTCGGTGTTGTTCGCGATGTGGCGTTCGCATGCGCGTAGCACGCCGACGATTTGCCAAGGATAAATCATCACGCGCACGATTACGAAAAAAATTAGCGCGATGACCGGTGTCGTCTCGGCGCGAATGTATGGCGGAAAAGTGAATCGCTCAAGGAGCGCAAGAACGATGTAGAGAAAGAAAAAGTTTATCCAGAACGATAAGGATAGTGATAACTTACCTTTCCAATGTCGGCGAACATAGTCTGCAACACTAAACTTCATCAATGCGCGGCGCGGTCGATTCTTGTTTTAATGGATTCAAGGTTGTTATCGACATTCTCTACTTTTTCTTCCATAGTCATTAAATCCCCCAGACGGGCTGGAAGCGTAACATCGATGCCGGTCGCCAGTTTGATTGCTTGCGGAAATTTTGCTGGATGTGCGGTGCCGATTGCCACTGTGAGCAGCGATGGACCAAGCTTATTTTTGGTCGCATTTTTGGCAGCGGAAACCCCGATGATAGAATGTGGGTCGATAATCTCCCCAGTGGATTTGTAGATTTGGTTAATATCTGTTTTGATTTGTTTGTCATCCATTCGGTATGCGCCAAAATCTTGCTGTGCTTTTTGTAGCAGGCTACGGTCAAGCGTAAATTTACCGGACTCATTAAAGGATGCCATGATGTGGTTTAGCTGATCGCTGTCATGCGCCAGCAGTTCAAACAAATAGCGCTCAAAATTACTCGATATTTGAATATCCATGCTTGGCGACAGCGTAGGGGTCACACCGGTTTTTTCCATCACCCCGGTTTCGAAAAAGCGGGTCAATATATCATTTCGATTTGAGCCAATGATCAGTTTGCGAATGGGCAGTCCCATCTGCTTTGCGACATAGCCGGCCAGCACGTTGCCGAAGTTGCCTGTTGGCACCGAGAAATTTATTTCCCGATCTGGCGCGCCCAGGACTAACGCCGCCTTGAAATAGTAAACAACCTGGGCGGCAATCCTCGCCCAGTTAATTGAATTGACCGCGCTTAAGGAATGACGTTGCCGAAATTCAGAATCATTGAACAGTGCTTTTACCAGATTTTGGCAGTCATCAAATGTGCCTTCCACGGCAAGATTATGAATATTTTCATCCTGAACCGTGGTCATTTGTCTTCTTTGTACTTCGGATACTCGACCTCGCGGGTGCAGCATAAACAAATTCACCGCTGACAGACCTCTAAGTCCGGCGATGGCGGCCGAGCCGGTATCGCCAGAAGTAGCGCCTACGATTGTGCGGCAACACCTGTTTTTTTTGAGAAAATATTGAAAGAATTGCCCCAACATTTGTAGCGCATAATCCTTGAATGCCAGGGTAGGGCCATGAAACAACTCCATAAAAAACAGCTTATCGTCGAGCTGCTTCAATGGTGCGATGGCATCGTGAGAAAAATTGCCATAAGCATTGGACACCAATTGGCCAAGCTCCTCGGCGGCAACTGATTGACCCACGAACCGACCGATAATGGCGGAGGCCAGTTCGGGGTAATTTTTATTTTGCAGGGCGCGGATGTCGTCTATGCTCAAACAAGGCCACTTATCAGGAATGTATAGCCCGCCATCGCTGGCAAGACCGGTAAGCGTGGCTTGCTCAAAATCCAGATTAGGGGCTTGTCCCCGAGTGCTAATATATTCCAAGGAGGCTTCTCATTTTATAAAGGCATGTTTGTAAAGGCGTACTTCGGACTAATATTTCATACCTCGCTACATGAATATTTTTTACCTTGTTACATGAATATTTTTAAGGAACAGGCACGAGCCAATATGAAGATACATAAGTTTAATAAACCTATACTTGATGCCACGTTCAAAGAATTTATAAACGAGGTGAAGGAACGGGCGCGAGCATAAAATTTAGGTTCAAGATACTTTAAGCGGTCGATTTCGGATAGATTTTAGCAGATATTGACACCTATTTTCGTGGCGCATATTGAAGCGAAACTCACACTCTTTCAAAGGAGTCCGGCTACGCCGGACGACATATTTTAACTGGATTCCCACCTGCGGCGAGAATGACGGGCTGGGGGGACAATGGTGAATCGGAAGGCAATGAGTCCTTTTGGGAAGACAATGGTGAATAATTGTCACGCAAAGCGTGACACAACCGGCGGCTAACGCCGCCACTCTGGATTCCCGCCTGCGGCGAGAATGACAAATAAGGGTCGTCATTGCCCGGCTTGTTCCGGGCAATCCAGTGGAATATGTCGTCCGGCGTAGCCGGACTCCTTTGCTTTGATGCCGCGCCGTTTGATGCGAGAATGACGGCCGAGAGGACGGCGCTAAAACACCGCTGGAAAGGAACAAAACGGGCAATCAATTAGTGAACACATACATGTCTGATTTGAGCATACAATCGGCTGGTCGCTGGGCCAGAGATGCCAGTGATTTGTGCGACTTCGCAAGCCTCAATATCACGGCAAAACAGCCGAGGAATCGCCCTGAATTTATTCCCCGAAATTCGGCAACGAATGACATGCTTGTTTTTCATTTATAGAACAATTAGGTATGACCATTTCACTATACCTTAAAGTATCTTGAACCAAAATTAAAATACATTAGCTTATTAAACCTATGCTCAATGCCACGTTCTAAGAATAACTAAACGAGGTAAAGGATTCGAGCACCGAGCCTGCCAGCATTTGACACTATTCTGCTTGCGAAGCACACTCGCGCCCGAACAAAAAATAACTAACGAGGCGGGATTTTATCATTCAGCAACCGTGCTTACGAAAAATATATTCATAACAGGGGCAAAGAAATGGGCAATACCACTGAGGCGGCTTCGGCCTACCGCTATCCGCTGCTTATCAAACAAATTCTCCTTACGCCGCTGGCAAATGCGCCGCATCAGGAAATCGTTAGCAGTGATGTCAGGCGTTATAACTATCGTGCATTTTACCAACGAATCGAAGCTCTCGCGAGCAGTCTGTCATCTCTGGGCGTGGCCATGGGCGACACGGTCGCGGTGATGGATTGGGATGGCCATCGTTATCTGGAATGTTTTTTTGCGGTGCCGATGATGGGTGCAATATTGCATACGGTGAATATCAGGCTGTCGCCGCAACAGATTCTTTACACCATCAATCACGCCGAAGATGACGTTATTCTCGTACATACGGATTTTGTGCCCATCATCGAGCAGATATCGGAGCGGTTTGAGCGACCGATTAAATTAGTTTTGCTGGATGATGGCGCGGAGGCGCCAAAGCTGCCATCAGGTTATGTTGCTGAGTACGAATCCTTGCTGAATACATCAGATAGCGGGTTTGATGACAAGTTCGATTTTGGGGATTTTGACGAGCACACCATCGCCACAACATTTTACACGACCGGCACCACCGGCGACCCGAAAGGGGTTGCCTATAGTCATCGTCAGTTGGTCTTGCACACTCTTGGACTGATCGCGGCGTTTTCCACAGCGTCGGGAAATAACCGCTTCCATAAGGAAGATGTCTATATGCCGATGACCCCGATGTTTCATGTTCATGGCTGGGGCATGCCCTATGCCGCGACCATGATGGGCGTTAAGCAGGTTTATCCCGGGCGCTATGATTCGGCAAAATTACTGCGCCTGATCGAAAGCGAACAGGTAACATTTTCCCATTGTGTGCCGACAATATTACAAATGCTGCTTTCCGCCGCGCAAGCGCGCAACACGGACTTGTCAAGATTGAAGATCATTATCGGAGGCGCCGCGCTGTCCGAGGGATTAGGCAAAACAGCCCTGGATTTCGGTATCGAAGTTTTTGCCGCTTATGGGTTGTCGGAAACCTGTCCGGTAATAACGACCGCGGATTTGCCCGCATCGGTTTGTGAGCGCGGCTCGAATGAGGATCTTGCACGCCGCCGTAAGCCCGGCAAACCTTGCGCCCTGGTCGAAGTGCGGGTGGTTGACCAGGACATGAACGATATTCCCCGAGACGGAAAAACCAGCGGAGAAATTGTTGTCCGCGCACCGTGGCTGACCCAAACTTACACCAAAAGCCCCGAGGCGACACAAGCACTGTGGCACGGCGGGTATCTGCATACCGGCGATGTCGGTCGCTTCGATGAAACCGGTTCGCTGCTGATAACCGATCGCATAAAAGATGTCATCAAATCCGGAGGCGAGTGGCTTTCTTCACTCGACCTGGAAAACATCGTATCGCGTTGCCAGGGTGTGCGGGAAGTGGCCGCCATTGGCATACCCGATGAGCGCTGGGGCGAACGCCCCATGCTGATTGTCGCCCAAGTTGCCGATGCAAAATCGAACATCACCGCCGAACAAATACGAGAGGCGATTCGAGTCCATGTGGATAGCGGCGAGCTGCCCAAATGGACGCTGCCGGAGCGAGTGGAGTTTGTTGACCAGCTCGACAAAACCAGCGTGGGTAAGCTGGACAAGAAGGTATTGCGCGCGCGTTACGCGCAGTAGTTTGCCCGGTTGGCGGAATTGACCGGCGTGGTTGATTGGCACCCTTTGATTGATGCGGCAAAAGGAATACCGGGCGAATTCGGCGCCTTACCCAGAATGGGTTTGTGCATCCTCTTTAAGCAGTTTTACAAGCGTTACCATATCCTCCGGCGGGTTTTGCCGCCAGGTTTTTTGCTCGCCGCTGTGGGGATGAATAAGCGACAATTTTTGTGCGTGAAGCGCCTGGCGTTGAAATCCCTGTAATGATTGAATCAGGTTTTCTGATGCCGACGGTGGCGGTCGATATCTATGACCGTAGTGCTTATCTCCGACAATAGGATGACCACGCCAACTCAGATGCACGCGAATTTGATGGGTGCGGCCGGTTTCCAGATTTGCCTGTAGCAGACAGTGATTGCGGAATTTGTGCAATACCCGAGTATGTGTTATCGCCGGTTTGCCGGATTTTGTTACGGTCATGCGCAGTCGGTCATTTCGATGCCGCCCAATCGGCTGATCGATGGTTTCCCCGGAAATCATAACGCCATTGACCAGCGCCAGATACTGGCGATGCATCTCCCGATTGTTGAGTTGTTCGATGAGATGCTGTCTTGCTTGTTCGGTTTTGGCGACCACCATGAGTCCCGTGGTATTTTTATCCAGGCGATGGACAATGCCGGCTCGGGGCAGGAATGCAGAATCAGCATGATGGCGCAAAAGCCCATTAAGCAGGGTGTTGTCCTGATTGCCGGCGCCGGGATGAACCACCAGTCCGGCTGGTTTATTGATCACCATCAAATGGTCATCTTCATCAATGATGTCCATATCAATATCCTGAGCAGGCGATTGGCTGGGCGGCGCAGACGGCAGCGTAAATTCGAGTATCTCGGTGCCGCAGAGTTTCAGTTTTGGTTTTGTGATTTCGCCGTCAACCCGTACCAATCCTTGTTTTATCCATTGCTGTATTGTTCCGCGGGAATGTTCTGAAAGTAATTCTGCCAGTGCTTTATCGACCCGCACACCTTCCATTTCCGCTGGAATTTGAAGAAAAAAGTGCACCCTCTTCATTTTATTTTTTGGATGGGGCGTAAGTGATAGTTTAGGTTCAAGATACTTTAAGGTATAGTGAAATGGTCATAACTAATTGTTCTATAAATGAAAAACAAGCATGTCATTCGTTGCCGAATTTCGGAGAATAAATTCAGGGCGATTCCACGGCTGTTTTGCCTTGATATCGAGGCTTGCAAAGTCGCTCAAATCACTGGCATCTCTGACCCGGCGACCAGCCGATTGTATACTCAAATCAGACAACACATGTCCGGGCAATGCGAGCGTATGTGTTGACTAATTCATTGCCCGTTTTGCTCCTTTCCAGCGGTGTTTTAGCACCGCCCTCTCGGCCGTCATTCTCGCCGGCAGGCGGAAAGAATCGCCCTCCCTGCCGTCATTCTCGCCGAAGGCGGGAATCCAGTTAAATATCTGTCACGCGTAGCGTGACTCTTTTTGGCATCCGGCTTTGCCAGACACAAACCGGCGGCTTCGCCGCCGAAATAAGGAGTTCGGCTACGCCGAACGGTTTAATAACTGGATTGCCCGGCCAATAATAATATGGGCCGGGCAATGACGAATTAAGGTAATAGAGCACGTTTTAGTGTCACGCTTTGCGTGACACTTATTTACCATTGTCTTCTCAAAAGAAATCATCGCCTTCCGATTCACCATTGTCCCCCAGCCCGTCATTCTCGCCGCAGGCGGGAATCCAGTTAAAATATGTCGTCCGGCGTAGCCGGACTCCTTTGAAAGAGTGTGAGTTTCGCTTCAATATGCGCCACGAAAATGGGTGTCAATATCTGCTAAAATCTATCCGAAATCGACCGCTTAAAGTATCTTGAACCTAGTTTATTTAAGGCATGTATTTTCATATAGGCTCGTACCCTATCTAAGAATATTATGAAAAAGGGTATGATTCAGAATCCGACATTCAGTGAATAAATTATGGCACAATAGGTGCCTGGAATATTTGCGTCCAGGTACTCAATAATTAATTCTATTCTACGTTATATCAACAATTTCATGCTAAATACATTGAGTCGCGGTCAGGGTCAGTACGACGGCCAGCGCGTTCCCAGGCAACCTGTAATGTATCGTATTGTGGTGATGCTGATCGCAGGTGTGCTGGCGTCAGGCTGTTCATCATTCAAAAAAGAAAAAGAGGATGAGGCTGAATCTGCGGAACAGCTGTACGAGATCGCTAAACAGCAGATGTCTAAAAAGAATTGGCAGACTGCATTGGACACGCTTAGAAAATTGGAGGCGAAATATTCCTACGGCGTATACGCCGAGCAGGCCCAGCTCGATACCATCTACATTTACTATCGGAGCAAACAAAGCGATCTTGCTATTGTGGCGGCAGACCGATTTATAAAATTACATCCGACCCACCAAGCTGTTGATTACGCGTATTACTTAAAAGGCCTAGCGAGCTTTTCTGAAAACAAATCACTATTCGGTACGCTCACAGGCCGGGATGATTTGAGCGATCGTGATGCAACCACTATCCGCAATGCCATGGTTGCATTTAAGGAGTTGTATGCCTTATTTCCAGACAGCCAATATGCGCTGGATGCCAGGATACGGGCTGGAAATTTGCTGGAAACCCTGGCTAGAAATGAAATTGCCGTGGCTAATTACTACTATACTCGAAAGGCGTATGTCGCCGTAGTGAATCGGGCAAAGGGGATAATCGAAAACTATTCGACCACGCTGGCGGTTGAGCAGGCTCTGGCGCTATTAATGTTCAGCTACGAAAATATGGGGTTAGACGATTTAGCCGGCGATGCGCGTAGGGTGCTGGCACTAAATTTTCCGGACAGCGGGTATCTGAATCAAACCACTGAGACGGTTAAATTTTTCAACAAATACAGCCCAAAATCCGACCAACCCAAAAAACAAAAGAAAGGATGGTTTTCGTCCTTGTTTAATTGATCGAATATCGACAAGCCTGCCAGTTAACCGCTGTCGCTTGGTCAGAGTGTGCTTGCTCAGAGAGTCTAATTGTCAAATAATCCGGGGACTATTGGGTTAACACTCGCTCTGCTTCAGCATATTTTTCTGCTGTTTTGAGCACTATTTCATCGGGTAGATCGGGGCCGGGCGGTGTTTTATCCCAATCCAGGGTCTCAAGATAATCCCGTACATATTGTTTGTCATAACTCGGCGGACTGATGCCCGGTTGATATTGGTCCGCGGGCCAGAATCTTGACGAATCCGGGGTCAACACCTCGTCTATTAGATGCAAAGTATTGTTTTCATCGACACCGAATTCAAATTTCGTATCGGCGATGATAATACCCCGATGTTTGGCATAAGCAGCCGCTTCGGAATAAATTTTCAAACTGAGGCTTCTTACCCGCTCAGCCATGGATTGCCCAAGCAGATCAATGGTTTGTGCATAACTGATATTCTCATCGTGATGCCCGACTTCGGCTTTAGTTGAAGGCGTAAAAATCGCTTGCGGTAATTGATCAGCCTGTTGCAAGTTTTGTGGCAAGGGTATGGCGCATATGCCACCGGTGCGCTGATATTCTTTCCATCCCGAGCCGATTAAATACCCTCTGACAATGGCCTCAACAGGCAAAGGCGCTAACTTTTTAACCACAATGGCGCGCGCTCCCAAAGCCTCGCGCTGACCACGGTCGGGCACGATTTCCGCTAAACATCGGTCGCTTAGATGATTAGGCAATAGATTCCGGGTGCGGTTAAACCAGAAATTCGCAACTCGGGTCAGCACTTCTCCTTTGCCCGGAATAGGTTGGGGAAGGATGACATCGAATGCCGAAAGTCGATCGCTGGCAACAATCAGCAAATGGCGGGCATCAACCGCATAGATATCTCGAACTTTGCCTCGATGCGTCATTTCTAAATGACTGAGCTCAGACTGGAATAATGCTTGGCTCATAAATATAAGATGCTCGCCTTGATTTGCGTCTAAACGGTAATAATGGATTGTACTTGTCGGAAGCCGCGCGGTAAAAATTTACCGCGTTGCGCGCGCCCCCCAACATAATTGTCAAAGTCTGCGGATTTGAGGTTCAGATAGCGTTTACCGCTGTATACCCGCAAACTGTTGCCTTCTTGAAACAGGGTGATATCCACAACAAATTCTTCCCCGGCTTTAAACTTTGCGGTTGGAACATTGATTAGTTTAACGCCTTTGCCTTTTGATAATTGCGGTAACTCGCCCACCGTAAAAATTAACAGCCGACCAACATTGGTGATGACCGCAATCCAGTCGTCATCAAAATCTTTAACCGATTGGGGTATCAGGACTTTGGCGCCATCGGCAACTCTAAGGGTCGCTTTGCCGGCCTTGTTTCGGGTGTTTAATTCGCCCAATGGCGCAATAAAGCCATAACCGGCATTGGTAGCCAGCAGATACTCGGTTTCGGCATTGCCGATCATCAAGCCACGGAAAGTTGCGCCGGGTTTCGGGCTGCAACTGCTGCTCAGGGGCTCACCAAAACTACGCGCCGAGGGCAGGCTGTGTGCGGCGATGGAATAAGTCCGGCCATTTGAATCCATGCATGCCAAAATGTCATTGGTTTTACCCTGAACAGAACATAGAAATGGGTCGCCGGATTTGAAATTGAGGCTTGGCCCCTCCACCTCGTGTCCTTTTGCGGCGCGAATCCAGCCCTTTGTGGAAAGAACAACAGTGATCGGTTCTGCGGCAACCAATGCATGAGGATCCAGTGCTTTTGCGGCAGTCCTTTCGATGATTGGAGAACGCCGGTTGTCGCCATATTCTTCGGCGTCCGCCAATAGTTCATCGCGCACCAGGCGTTTCAATTTTGCCCGAGACTTGAGTAAAGAGTCGAGACCTTTGCGCTCTTTCTCAAGTTCATTTTGTTCAGTCTGAATTTTAATTTCTTCCAGCTTTGCCAAATGACGCAAGCGCAAATCAAGAATCGCATCGGCCTGAACTTCATCAAGCATAAACTGCGTCATTAGCGCTTGCCTGGGATGATCCTGGTTGCGAATGATGCGGATTACGGCATCGATGTTCAAAAATGCAATCAGCAAGCCATCAAGAATGTGCAGTCTGTTGACAACCTTGTCATGGCGAAATTGGAGCCGCCGCTTAACCGTTCCGATGCGGTAGTCGAGCCATTGGATTAGCAGCGATCTCAGGTCGTATACCTTGGGGCGGCGGTCAATTCCGATCATATTGAGATTGACCCGACAGCTTTTTTCTAAATCCGTGGTGGCAAACAGATGCCGCATTAGCGCATCGCTATCAACCCGATTGGATCTCGGTTCTATGACCAAACGGGTCGGACTTTCATGATCCGATTCGTCTCTTAAATCTGTGACCATAGGTAATTTTTTGGTCAGCATTTGAGCGGCAATTTGTTCTTGAATTCTCGATCCGGAAACCTGGTGGGGCAGGGCGGTAATGACAATGTCGCTGCCCTCTGTTTGCCACGCCGCGCGCTGTCGCAGAGTGCCATTACCGGTTTTGTATATTTCGAAAATTTCTTCCGGGGTGGAAATAATTTCGGCTTCTGTGGGGAAATCCGGTCCTTTAATATGGCTGCATATTTGCTCCAGAGTGGTCTTGGGGTCATCCAGCAATCGAACGCATGCGGTCACGACCTCGCGTATATTGTGGGGTGGAATATCCGTGGACATGCCCACGGCAATGCCCGATGCGCCGTTCAACAGCACATTGGGCAGACGAGCGGGCAGGAGTTTGGGTTCTTCCAGAGTGCCATCAAAATTCGGCGCCCAATTGGTCGTACCCTGACCCAGTTCCTCAAGCAATAGCTGGGCATAGCGAGTCAACCGCGATTCTGTGTAACGCATGGCAGCGAAGGATTTCGGATCATCCTGGCTACCCCAATTGCCCTGACCATCAATCAAGGGATAACGGTAACTGAATGACTGAGCCATCAAAACCATGGCTTCGTAGCAGGCACTGTCACCGTGGGGATGAAATTTACCCAGCACATCGCCCACAGTGCGCGCAGATTTTTTATGCTTGGCGGCGGCGTGCAAACCCAGGTCAGACATGGCGTAGATGATTCGACGTTGAACCGGTTTTAAGCCATCGGCAACGCTGGGGAGGGCGCGGTCGAGAATGACGTACATCGAATAATGCAGGTATGCGCTTTCCGTAAATTCCGCCATAGGCAGGGTATTGAGCTTGATCGGCGGGAGCGGAGCGAGATGGGCGGTTTGGCCTTTTTTCGATGATGTTGTGGATTTTCTTGCCATGATTGTTATTTTAAGTATCCCCTTACGGGGCGACAGTTTTATTTCACAAATTATAGCAGCAGGGGCATTATAGCCGACCGACTATAACCATGAAGGTAAATAATTATAGAACTCCCGGAGGAGCATTGCACGAGACATCCTGCTTGCCGTTTCAGGATGACAAACCGGCAGTACCGTCCAGGCGTGTTACTGCTCAAGCAATCGCGGCATCATCTCTGCTAGGTTACACGGTCGGGTGCGATAGTCCAGTTGGTGGGATATTAGTTTTTCCCAACCGAGTTTTACCGCCCCGGGAGATCCGGGAAGGACAAAAATATAAGTGCCGTTGGCAACCCCTGCCAGGGTGCGCGACTGTAATGTTGATGTGCCGATATCCTCATAAGACAGCGCTCTGAACATTTCACCGAACCCATCCAGCGTTTTGTCTAATAGCGGTGCTATGGCTTCAGGCGAGCCGTCCCGACCACTCACTCCGGTGCCCCCGGTGGTAATAACAACCTGAACATCCGCATTGGCGATCCATGCGGATACCACCGCCCGAATTTGATACAGGTCATCCGCGACCATCGTTTTTTCTTGCAGGCGATGGCCCGCTTCAATCAATTTGCTTACAATGGCATCGCCTGAGGTGTCGTCTTTTTCCGTTCGGGTGTCGGAAATGGTCAGCACGGCGATGTTGACCGGGACGAGCGAGCGTTGGTTGGACGAGTTCATTGGGAATCGAAGTCAATGGAAAGTGGTATAGTATCCGAAATCATCTCGCAGCGTAAGATTGCGTGCGAGTAAATCGCGAGACCAGATGAACATACACATGAACATAACATGAGCATAACATGAGCATAACGGTAAGATTTTTCGCCAGCCTGAGCGAGCAGCTTGGCTTTGATCAAAAAACCTTCGATGAAAAAACCGTGGCGCATAAATTTCCGTTAACGATCGAGGATGTCTGGCGCGAGGTTGCGGATCGGCCGCCGCCTGAAAACCTGCTTTGTGCGCTTAATCATGAATATGCTGATTTCAAACAGCATCTGGAAGACGGCGATGAAGTTGCGTTCTTCCCGCCGGTGAATGGTGGTTGAGCATGTTAATTGAAATACGAAATCAGGCATTTGATCCGTGGCAAGAGGTCAGTCGTTATCAGGAAAATTGCGGATTGGTTGCTGGCAGCTATGGTGCCTGTGCGACATTCGTAGGTACTCTGCGGGATTTCAACCACGGCGATAAGGTAAAGCGGATGCGACTGACGCATTATCAGGGCATGACCGAACACCAGTTATCCAAAATAGCCGAGCAAGTGTTGTCGCAATACCGGCTCCTCGATTTGATTATTGTGCACCGAGTGGGAGACCTCAATCCTAACGAGCCTATCGTTTTGGTGGCGGCGTGGTCCGCTCACCGGGCTGCTGCATTTGATGGCTGTCGGGAAATAATGGAATACTTAAAATCAAGGGCAACATTTTGGAAAAAAGAAATTCTCGAATCCGAACAGCGTTGGGTGAATCAATAATGGCTTTGGTAATAGTTGAGAAAGCGTGTTCCCTGCCGTTTTTAGAGCAAGGGATTAACTATGGCGTTTAGTTCCTGGACGGAAATGATGCCGAGTTTCGTTCCAGCCAGTTTTCCGTTGCGAGCAAAAATAGCGGTAAAGGGCAGTGCGCCCATCGCGTTTCCGTGGCTTTTCAGCAACTCGACTCGCCCGGCGACGACCCACAGCGAGGGGTAGGCGATGCCGATTTCATCGCCGAATATTCGGGTCGCTTCTAGTGAATCGTGGGCGATTCCCACGACTTGCACGCCCTTGGCTTGCATTCGTTTCTGATAGTCGATTAGCATCGGTATTTCTTCGCGGCATGGCGCGCACCATGAGGCCCAATGATTGACCACCACCACCTGGCCCAGCCATTCTTCGCCTTTTCTAAGGTTTTTGTGTATGTCAGGTAATTCGATTTCCTGCAAAGTCGCTGAAGCCGCGGGGAGTGTTTTCAACGCGAATTTTTGCATGCCAAAATAGCCGCCTATCAAGATGCCGGCCAAGCCAAGCAGAACAATGAATATCAATTTTTTCATCGACTATATTCCAGTTTGCCGTATTCGATCTGCTACAACGCGGTTATCAGCGACAAAAATTCATCGCTTTCCATATAGCCGTAGAAACTTAAATTAGACAATGACGCGCCATCACGACCGATGAATAAAGTTGCAGGCGCCCCAAAAACACCAAAGCGCTGCTTCAATTTTTTACTGTCGCTGTTGCGCGGGTCGGTCACGTCAATTTGCACGGTGATGAACTTTTTCGCCAGCACCGCTTTTACCTGCGGGTTTGCAAAGGTGGTTTTTTCCATGCGTATGCAATCCACGCACCAATCGGCGTAGTAATCGATTAACACCGGTTTGCGTTGCGCGCGCGCGCGCGCGAGTTGCCGCTCTAACTCATCATTGTTACGCACTCGGACAAATGGGTGGCTGGCGTTTTGTTCGGCCAATCCGGTCGCGCCCGAAATGGAACGCAACAAGGTTGGCGGCAGCGGCCGCAGTATATCCCGTTGGCCAAAAAGTCCGCCAGCGATGAGCAGGATGCCCCAGACCAGAAGTATGATGCCGATGCCTTTTTCAATGCGCCGCCAGTTTGACGCGGGCTTAGGGGGTTTTTCGACCGCACCCAAAAATAGACTAATGATGATAAAGAAGCCGCCCCATAACAGCAGCACCGGCACCTGCGGCAAAATGCCGAGCAAGTAAATCGCGACCGCGATGAGCATCACGCCAAAGCCCTGTTTCACTTTCACCATCCACTTGCCGGCGCGCGGTATAAAATGCCCGGCGCCAAATCCGAGCGCGATCAGCGGCAGTCCCATGCCGACCGCCATTACCGTCATCAGTTGCGCGCCGAGCAGCGGGTCGCCTGTGGCAACCGCAATGCCGAGGAAAGAGATCATGACCGGCGAGACGCAAGCGCCGATAATCAAGGCCGAGACCAGTCCCAGTAAAAACACCAGGGGGATGGAACCGCTCATGCCCTTGATTTTAGCCTGCGCTTTGGACTGAATAAATTGCGGCATGCGGATTTCAAACAGCCCGAACATGGACAACGCCATGACAAAAAACACGGCGCTTAATATGCCGATGGCCCAGATATTCTGAAAATACGCCTGCAATTGATCGCCGGTGGTGCCGGCCAGGGCGCCCATTCCTGCATAAGTCACCACGGTTCCCAATACATAGGTTGCGGCCAGTATTCCGCCCTTGGTCTTGGTCAAATTGTTACCTTGACCGGCGATGACGCCGGACAAAATAGGTATCATCGGCAAAACACAGGGCGTGAAAGTAAGCAGAATACCGGCAAACAATGCGCCCAACAGCAAAGGCAATTGAGCCTCTAAGGAGACCGCCATATCCGTGTATTGGTCGGTGTATTGATCGCCGCCATCGCTGGACTCCGGCGCGGCGACTTTGAGGTCCGCCGCCGGGTCCTTGAAAATTTCCGTATTCAATTTTGATGTTGGGCCTGTTGTTGTTTGGTGGTCGGCTTGAGCAACAGGAATCACGGTGAGACCGGTAATGTTGAATGATTTGTTCACCGGGGCATAACATATTCCGTCTTCTGCACAGCCCTGGTAGTTAGCATGAATTATCAGGTTATTCAGGTCATTACTCAGGTCATCATCACGGCCGCTCAATTCGACCGCAAAGGAAAAATCGCGATTGAACACAGCGACCTCGCCGAAGTAGTCATCTTCTTTAACGGTTCCCGCTGGCAAATCAACCCGGGCAATGCGATTTTCCCCGTCGTTGCTGAACGCGATTTTATCCCGATACAGGTAATATCCATCCGCAATGTCAAATACCGCGCGGATTTTATTTTCGCGGGTGGCGTGGAGGCGCAACTTAAAGGCTTGGTCAACATCCAGAAAATCCGGCTGTTGAAATCCGGTGGCGAGCAACGCGCGCAGGTCGTCCACGGTACTAAAGTTGCTCAGGTCGATAGCGTTGTCGATAGTGCTTGACTGCACCGGGATAATCGGTTGTTCAATGAGGCTGGCGGCCAGCGTTTCGTTGTCAACGCCGCTGATCGGTAATAGAACGGTCAGTAATAATAGTATTCTAGTCAACGGTAATAATTTTAAACCTGAAGCAGTTTCAAAGCAGCCGTGTTGGATTGCCGGTGTCGATTAGTTGACCCTATGATAAAGTTGAAGTTCACAGTTGAACAAGTCTGGCATGACCCTATTACCCGGGCGAGGCTATAGCTTGATAATGATTGCCGAATGCCGAAATATTCCGTGCCAGCCCTTGTATCGGGGTAATGAACCAACCTATTATAACGCAGGATGGATGGCATCCTTGTGCCTATACGTTAATGAGATGATGCAATATGATATGATGCAATGAAAACGCTATTTTTTATTTTTCTCGCAACGCCGCTGATTGAGATCTATCTACTCATCAAAATCGGCAACGTGGTCGGCGCCGGCGCCACGATATTTTTGGTGGTGTTGACCGCGGTGTTGGGCGCGTATCTGGTGCGGGCGCAAGGGTTTTCCACCTTGGCAAACGTGCAAGCGCAACTGGCGCGCGGGCGGATGCCGGCGCTGGAGATTATGGAAGGGGTGGTTTTATTCATCGCCGGCGCCTTGCTGCTGACCCCGGGATTCTTCACCGACGCCATTGGCTTCATCTTCCTGACCCCGCCGCTGCGGCGACTGATCATCCACAACATCATTGAGCACGGATTATTTCGCGCGCGCCAGGACATCAACAACGCCAGCAGCACGGGCCGAATCATCGACGCCGAACACCGCAACATCGACTGATTTTTCAACGCCGGGCAGTCCGGTCACCCCCATCTCGGAAGTGGGACTTTAGTCCCGCCATTTGCAATGGCTTGGCGAGGCACAAGCCTCACTTCCGAGAGCCGTTGAAGGTGACCGCGATCAACCAGGAACTGGTCCATTACCAGTGGACCTATCATCATGCTGACCACACGATAGTTTGGATTTAATGATGCCGATGGCGTATTATCGGCAACCCACCTGTTGCACTTCGGGGTTGAATCCAAGAACCCGGCCAGGGCATTGCGTCATGGCTAGAAAATGGGTAGCATTGCGATAACCTAAAGTTTAACTTTTACTGAGAGGAGACAACCATGAAAAAACATACTTTGTTAATTGCGCCACTGGCAATGTCACTGATGCTGCCACTGATGCTGGTTGGCAGCGCGTCCGCGTTCGCCTATTCGGGCGGCGGATTGGAGGGCTACGAGGTCGGCGTCAAGGCCGATATTAGCGGCTTGCCGCGCGTGAAACAGGAATTGGTCGTTGCGCCGGCCTTGCCGAAGCATGAGCAAACGGCGACCGGCGGGCCGAAAATCATTGAAGTGCGGATGGTGATTGAAGAGAAGGAAATCGAGATTGAGCCGGGCGTTTTCATGTGGGCGATGACCTTTAACGGTAGCGTTCCCGGGCCGATCATTGTCGCGCATGAGGGCGACTATATCGAACTGACGCTGGTCAATCCTGAGACCAACTCGTTGCCGCACAACATTGATTTTCATGCCTCCACCGGCGCGCTTGGCGGCGGCTCGTTGACGCTGGTGAATCCGGGCGAGGAAGTGGTGCTCAGATTCAAGGCGACGCGAGTCGGCACCTTCCTGTATCACTGCGCGCCGGGCGGGGCGATGATTCCGTGGCATGTGGTGCATGGCATGAACGGCGCGGTGCTGATTTTGCCGCGCGACGGGCTCAAGGACAGTGACGGCACGCCGCTGCGCTACGACCGCGCTTTTTATATTGGCGAGTTGGATTACTATCTGCCGAAGGACGCGAACGGAAAATACAAGCGCTATCCCAACCCCATCGCCTCTTTCGCCGATGACATGGAAGTGATGAAAACCCTGACGCCGACGCACATTCCGTTCGGCGGCACCATGGGCGCGCTGACCGGCGATAACGCGATGCACGCCAATGTCGGCGAATCGGTTTTGTTCATTCATTTTCAAGCCAATCGGCAATCCTTTCCGCACTTGATCGGCGGCCACGGCGATTATGTGTGGGAGCGCGGCAACTTCAACGACCCGCCGGCGCATGGTCTGGAAAGCTGGGTGTTGGCGGCCGGCTCGGCCAGCGCCTTCATCTATAAATTTCGCCAGCCCGGCGTGTATGTCTATTTATCGCATAACTTGATTGAGGCGGTGTTGTTGGGCGCGATTTCGCATGTGATTGTGGACGGCGAATGGAACAACGACTTGATGGAACAGGTCTCGGCGCCGCGCAAGATTGAGTAGGCGTTATAAATCGCCGTTGCCCGCGATATAACCGGCAGGTTATACGACACTAAATCGCCGCGCAAAAATCGCCGCATTGGCGGCGATGATGATGACTGCGCGGGGGCGGGATTTTTCTTGCGCTAATCGTCATAATCGCGCATTGTCATTGTGTCATTCAGCACCACCCAACCCGAAGGAGAGAACGATGAGAACGAACATAACAGCGGTAATAACGATGGTTGCGCTTTTGCTCGGCGGGTGCGAGACCAGCACGCTGGTATTCAAAGTGACGCCGAAAGCGCCGCCGGAAAAATGGATCGTGCCGGAGTGGACTGATAGTTTTACAAAAACCAAACGCCAAGCCGAGCACGGCGACGCCGAAGCGCAATATCAGTTAGCGACCATGTATGAACGCGGGCGCCCCGCGCTGGCGACGCACGACTACCGAAAAGCGCTAGTATGGTATCGCAAATCCGCCGCTCAGGGATTCGTGCCGGCGCAATATGAGTTGGGCGTGATGATCGCGGATGGCATCGGCACGGTGAGACAACAAGAAGACGGGGTCATCACATACCAACGCGCCATCTTGAAAGGATTTGACCCGTGGTCGACTCCTTGCAAAGCGAAGTATCGCGGCAAGACATATCATTACGCGAAGTGTTGGGGCGTTCGCTGACGGACGCAAGCGGGATGACGCGGCGGTACGGGTCTGCACACCGCCCGCCGTCCCCATGCCAAAAACCGTGGACACTCAATTCCCGATTGTCGAAGCCAAGGCCGCCGACGCCGACTAAATCACCGCTTGCGTCTCCGCCGCCTATTATCACTACATCGCCCGGCCCGATGCGGGACGACTATGCAAAGAGGATTCTGGACAACGATGTCTTCGTCATTCGGCACGGCAAGCGGATTATCGGTGTGCTGGTAGTGATTGTCGAAACACCGTGCTGCCTGCTTGACAATGTTGCGGTGCATCCTGATTTTGCCGGGCGGGGGCTGGGTCGTCGGCTAGTGGACTTTGCCGAACGCCATGCCGTTGAGCGCGGGTTCACGGAAATCGAGTTATACACTCACGAACTAATGAGCGAGAACATCGCCATGTATCAACGATGGGGTTATCAAATCGTCCGCAAGGTTACTGAACACGGCTACCGGCGGATTTATATGCGCCGCCAACTCGCCCTTGCGCCGGGCAATGAATCTTGACAACCCCACCGCGGGTGAAAATGCGTTATCAACAGCGGAGGTATTGTATGAAACATGAGACCAAAACGATTCCTATGGGGCACAGTCTGCGTGCCATTGGTGCCGAGCAATTTCGGCAAAACCTACTCGCTGATTTGTAGCAATACGACAAAGTAGAAGTTGTGCTTAATGTGCACACTGCGTTTAGTGCTGCGGAGTTGGAACAAATCTTCGGCGGGTTACTGTGTGGCGGCCAAAAGAAATCATATCTGGATGATCACCTCGTGCTGACGGCTGAAGATGAGATAATTTCGGATTATGTGGCATCGGCGGCCGGGGGATTATTTTGGCGCGTGATTATTCTGTTGCAGGCATTTCAAATTGCCCTTCAAATTGAGAAGGGTCACAGCGATAATGGTGATCGCGGCACCGCTGAGTTGCACTGCGGATAACTTTTCGTGAAGAAACAAAAAGGCGCCAGCAAGACCAAACAAGGGAATCAAATTCAGGAAACTGCCGGCATAATTTGCGCTGAGCGTGGCGAGCGCGGAGAGATACAGCGAAAAAGCCAACGCATATTGCACAATTCCCGACAGGGCGGCCAATAACCAAACGCTCATGGACGCTGTTGCTGGAATCCAGGTTTCGGGGGACCGCATCCATTCCACCGGGAGCAGCAGCACGGCAAAGCCAAGGGCCGCGGTTTGTTGCCAGGCGACGATATAAAGCGGATCAATTCTTGCGGCGAAGCGAGCGGACAGCACAACATACAGGGCCGCGGCCATCGTGCCCGCAAAAATGAGGGCATCGCCGGTAAAACTGCCGCCATCACCGGCGTTGCCGGGGGCAGCCATCCCCAGAGCGATGAGCAGGCCGCCCACCGCCACAAGCGACAACGCAATGAATTGGGCGGTCGGCTTCACGCGAAACAGAAGCGCCGATATGGCGATGATCATGATCGCCTCGCTGGCCTGAATCAGCGTGGCGTTGCTTGCTCGGGTAACCGCCAGACCAATCAGCCCAAGCAGGTAGGCAAGCCACGGTTCCAGCAAACCGAGCGAAGCGAATCTTGCAACCTCCGCCGGCGCAAGCCGCGGCACGGGTTGCCGCCGAACAAGAATAAAAATCCATAGCGACACAACGCTGGCAACCAGTTGCACCGCCAGCAGAAAAACCGGCGGGAATGAATCCAGCACGCTTTTCGACATCACCGTCGCCGAGCCCCAGCACAACGCCGCCATGCTCGCTAAAACCGCCCCCGATGAAACAGTCATGCCGGCTTTCTCACAATGCCCTCGCGGCTTCTTCAGTAGTCAAACAAAGGGGAATTGCGCGCGCGTCGAAGAGGAAATGGATTGTGATAACGCTTCCTCTGAAACCGGGTTTCGAGCGGAGCGTGTTGATCAAGTTCCTTTGCCAAATCGTTCAAAGAGAGGGGAATTCGGCAACGGCAAACATTAAACCATTATAATCATTCTGGATATAAATACAACTGAGGCTAGTGTGGGGTTAATCATGTGCGGGTATTGTCCGGGCTCAGACACCTATGAGACTGTTAACCTGGCCCGGCTGGTGCGCTTAAAGCAGATCAGGCTGGCGGCGTTTGACTGCAGGGCCGGTCAAGCCCAAGCGCCGCGGTTCCAGGGCCGCGCTGGCGGAATCCCCGAAATTCGAAAGCGCCGAGTTGCTTCGCCAGCCTTTGCATGGCGCGGACAACAAGGAGATTATCCTGAGCCTGGTGACCGTGCCGCCAGGCCTGACCGCGCCCAGACATTATCACTCGGGCGAGGAGTTCGCGTATGTGATAGAGGGCACGGCGATTTCGTTGTTCGACGACCAAGACAACGAGGTCGTGAATGCGGGCGAGGCCGCGCATATTCCCTATGGCATCGTGCATAGCGTGCGCGCCGATAAGGGCGTCGTCAAAGCGCTGGTGGTGCGGATTCATGACCGCGGCACGCCGGAGCGAACCTTGGTGACGGACTGACTTTCATCGCGCGCCACGGGCATTGGCACGCGGCACGCCACGACCGCGCGGCAACGCATGCCCGCCATCCCCTACCGAGCCATGCGTAAATACACCGGATATTTTGGCTTGCCTTTTTGGGTGAGGCCGTAGTATTTGAAGGTGATTTCACTGCCAATGCGGGGCGGATTTTCTCTCTCTTTATCGCTAAAGCCAGTGCCGATTTTAATCCGTTGCCCGTTGTTCATTTGACATAACAGCGAGCCCATTTTGTTTTTGTATTTGCCTTTGCCCGCCAATATTTCTCGCACAATACATTCGGCGTCTAAATGCTGCTTGACTTTCAACGCAGAAGATAACCGTCCAGTTTGATAGGGCGTGTTGGGGTCGCGCAGCACAATTCCCTCGCCGCCTTTGGCCACGACTTCACGCAAAAAAACATTGACTTGGAGTTGCTTGGTTATCGGTATTTGATTGATGATGCGAATCGGCGTGTTGCGGTGGCGTGCTAAATAATCATCCACTATCGACAGCCTTTTCAACAAGCCGCCGGGCTGATCAGGCGCTTCAAATATTTGGTGGGTGACCTGACGCCAGCGGTCGTCGGGTTTTTCAGTGCGCACAATGGACACAATATGCTCAAAATCCCCGCGCTTGGTCCACAACTCGCCATCGATGGCAAACGGCGGATAATCCGCCACAAACCAAGCGGGCGGATTCACTGCCTTACCGTTCCTGGTCAATAATTGCCGCCCATCCCAAAACCCCCTGATGCCATCGAATTTTTCACTCATCACCCAACCCACTACATTTTGGCTGTTGTCAAATGTTTTAAGCAAGAAGAGATCGGGCTTATCCGCAAAAACAGCGGGCGATAATAATAATAGAATTAAAAATAATTTGATTGATTTATGTATCGCGCAATGGCGCGTTACATCATCAAACCCGATAAGCCGTTGGCTAAAGATTGTTTGAGTTAAGCCGGTATTGTCCGGTGATTTTTCCATAATAAATACGCCTCCATGTCATTGTTAATCAGACAACTGCCTGGTAACTTCACCCGTTTTAATTAAGAGAATAAGGTTCAAGATACTTTAAGCGGTCGATTTCGGATAGATTTTAGCAGATATTGACACCCATTTTCGTGGCGCATATTGAAGCGAAACTCACACTCTTTCATAAGGAGTCCGGCTACGCCGGACGACATATTTTAACTGGATTCCCGCCTGCCGGCGAGAATGACGGGCTGGGGGGACAATGGTGAATCGGAAGGCAATAAGTCCTTTTGAGAGGGCAATGGTAAATAATTGTCTCGCAAAGCGTGACACTAAAACGTGCTCTATTACCTATAATCCGTCATTGCCCGGCCCATATTATTATTATTGGCCGGGCAATCCAGTTATTAAACCGTTCGGCGTAGCCGAACTCCTTATTATCGCGGCTTGCGCCGCCACTCTGGGTCCCCGCCTGCCGGCGAGAATGACGGATTGGGGGACAATAGCGAATCGGAAAGCAACGATTTCTTTTGAGATGCCAAAAGCAAACGAGGAAAAAAGTCCGGTTAATGCCGCTGTCATTTCGGCGGCCTCGGCATGTCGCTGATACTCGACACCCCCACCGGGCCATCCATCGTAGTGGTCGGCACGGTGGTGTTTGGGGTTATTGCAGTTGCTACATCTATCAAAACTGGCTAAAACGAAAAACCGGGGCAATGCTTAACACGTTGTCCCGGCAGTTAGCATATATGCTACCAACTATGGAAAAGTCGGATTCGCTACTTTATCGTTGATTGATTCTTACACTCATTATGACAACGATCCTGGCAATCATGCCAGCAATCGCTTCCATCAACACTTCCGCGAATCATCGACTCTGCAAAAGTTTTTTCATACAACACTTTTGTATCCTCAAACGACGCTTTCAATTGTTTTTCATCTTCATCTCCACGCAATCCAAAATAAGGGAAATGGTGGAAGTAGCCACCGAACAATTTGTCGCAATCAAAACAATATGCACGTGTATCAAGAATATGGTAATGCCACATCGTATCTATCACTTTGTTCGGAACAATTGCGTAATCCGGGTGGGGAAACTTGCGACACAACACCAAATAGCGCTTGTACTCAATTTCAGCGTCTTCACACTGTTCGGTAGTCCAACCGATGCCCTCTTTTGGTTCACTAAGTTTAATCTTGACCATTTCCAAATCAGTTTTAGCAATGTCTTTGTCAATGCCTTTGCTGATGAGAAAAGCAATTCTCTCTTCGCTGATCGGGGCGGGCATCTCCATCACATACTTCGGGATTGGATGTGGTTTGAAAGAAACAACTGATGAATCATTATTGACTACAGTTTGCGTTTGCATGGTATTTACCTCTCAGTAAGTTAGTGGAAATTTAACGAATCCAAAACCGTTTTAACCTGCGGCGTGGATCTTTAATGGCACGTCTTCCGTGCAAGATATAAGAATTATTTACGATCAAAACATCATCACGACGTAATTTAAACTCACAACATGAAATTTCTGATACGGCACGACGAAAGGAATCAAAAGCTTGGCGTTGTTGACTGGACAGTTTTTTATCGACCAACCAAAACGAATAATAAAATTTTAAAACTCCACTCGTGCTCCGAACCAGCGGACATTGGAGCGGATCGTTTTCAAACATAGCATGTTCTTTCAACATTACAGTTTCAAGAACTTTTTGATCAACAGGGTCCAAAAGAGAGAATGCATCTCTGGCATTCGCCAAAATGGTTTCTCCTCCTTTATCAGCCGGGCGTATGCACAGCCAAGCAATATAATTAACTAGTGAATGATCGGTATGAAAATCGAGGGGCTCAGCAGAAGTGACCAGTCCGCCGCTGTCTGGTTTGACAACAACATCCGTTTCATGAACCACAGAACCCAAAGACGTAGTCAACGCGTGGAATTTTTCCGCACCCACGGAACGCAAGTGAAGCCAACCATGCTCACGTAAATTTGTATACGCATCTTTCATTGATTTTATAAGATCACAGCGAATTATAGCCCTTGTAAATATAATAAGGTTCAAGATACTTTAAGCGGTCGATTTCGGATAGATTTCAGCAGATATTGACACCTATTTTCGTGGCGCATATTGAAGCGAAACTCACACTCTTGCAAAGGAGTCCGGCTACGCCGGACTCCTTTGCGGCGAAGCCGCCGGTTTGTGTCTGGCAAAGCCGGATGCCAAAAAGAGTCACGCTACGCGTGACAGATATTTAACTGGATTCCCGCCTTCGGCGAGAATGACAAATAAGAGTCGTCATTGCTCGGCCCATATTATTATTGGCCGGGCAATCCAGTGGAATATGCCGTCCGGCGCAGCCGGACTCCTTTGCTTTGATGCCGCGCCGTTCGATGCGAGAATGACGGCCGAGAGGGCGGTGCTAAAACACCGCTGGAAGGGAACAAAACGGGCAATGAATCAGTGAACACATACGCTCGCATTGCCCGGCGATGCGTTGTCTGATTTGAATATACAATCGGCTGGTCGCCGGGCCAGAGATGCCGGTGATTTGTGTGACTTTGCAAGCCTCGATATCAAGGCGAAACAGCCGTGGAATCGCCCTGAATTTCTTCTCGGAAATTCGGCAACGAATGACATGCTTGTTTTCATTTATAGAACAATTAGTTATGACCATTTCACTATACCTTAAAGTATCTTGAACCTATAATAATTTCCACATGTTAATTTCTACACGTTAAGCAATAAATGCTCCCGTTCCCAGGCACTCACAACATTCAGGAAAATATTGTATTCATGGTGTTTGACGCTGCTATACAGACGAACGAATTTATCGCCAAGGATGGGGTGCAGGGCTTTGCAGTCGAGCAATGCGCTCACCGCTTCTCGCAATGTATGCGGCAGGGTGGTTTCCATGCTGTACGCATCGCCCTCAATCGGCGGCTTGGGTTTGATCTGCTCCCTCATCCCCAAATAACCGCAGGCAAGCGAGGCGGCGATGGCAAGGTAGGGGTTGACATCGGCGCCGGCGATACGGTTTTCAACCCGCCGCGCTTGTGAGTTTGATACCGGGACGCGCAGCCCGGCGGTTCTATTGTCGTAACCCCATTCAATGTTAATCGGCGTGCCGAATTCATCGGGCGCCAAGCGTCGGTAGGAATTTACGTTGGGGGCAATCAATGCCATCGCCGCCGGCAGATATTTTTGCAGACCGCCGATGTGCCAGCGAAACAACCTGCTCTCGTTGCCATTGCTGTTGCTGAATATATTTTTGCCGTCTTTGCGACTCACGATGCTTTGGTGGAGATGCATCGCGCTGCCCGGTTGCTTTTCCATCGGCGCCGCCATGAACGTGGCATATATGTCATGGCGCATGGCGACCGCTCTGAGTGCGCGCTTAAACAGAAAAACCTGATCAGCCAATGCCAACGCATCGCCATGCAGAAGATTGATTTCCATTTGCGCGACCCCGGATTCATGGATCAGGGTTTCGATGGCGATTTCCTGCGCCTCGCAATAGTCGTAAAGCTCCTCAAACAAGGGATCGAATTCATTCACGGCGTCGATGCTAAACGATTGCCGACCCGATTCCGGGCGACCGGAGCGCCCTACCGGCGGCTCCAAAGGATAATCGGCATCGGGGTTGGGCTTGACCAAATAGAACTCGACTTCCGGCGCCACCACGGCCTCCCAGCCCTGTTTTTTGTATAAGTTCAATACCCGCCGCAAAACTTGCCGCGGCGAGACCTCCACCGGCTTGCCATCGAAATGGTAGCAGTCGTGAATAATCACCGCCGTCGGCTCGTTGGCGAACGGCACGGTTCGCGCCGTGGCCGGGTCGGGCTTGAGAAAAATATCGCCGTCCTCCTCGCCCAGCACATTCCATTCCTTCGGGTAGTCGCCGTTAACGGTTTGACCGAAGATGCTTTCCGGCAGCCGCAGCCCGACATCCTCCTGATACTTTTTCGCGGGCAGAATTTTGCCTTTTGCGATGCCGGTCATGTCGGGAATGACGGCCTCGATTTCCTCGATGTGATTGCGGTCAAGCCAGTTTCTGAGACCAGCGGATAATTTTCCGCTGGCTTTGTTTTCCTTTTGCGAGTGATTGGACATTCGGTTGCGCGGTTGTTGGAAAGGTCAGGGTCAGCCTGTATTATACTGGTCGCAATATTAAAAAACGATTGCTTCATGCACGATTGCTTCATGCAATGGTGATAACAAACTAATTATAGTGAACTAATGATAACAAAGCCGCGCCCTGTTTGAACGCCGATGTTTAACCACGACCATAAAACCGTGCCGTCCTATTATGAGCACACCCGCAACTTGCGCATTGATGCGCCGCAACTGCAACAGGACATCAAGGCTGATGTGGTCATCATCGGCGGCGGCTTGACCGGCTGTTCCACGGCCTTGCATCTGGCGACGCGCGGCGTGGATGTGGCGGTGGTCGAGGCGCGGTATTTTGGATGGGGCGCGTCCGGGCGTAGCGGCGGCCAAATTGTCAACGGCTTCTCGGTGGGCCAGGAGGTGCTGGAAAAACTGGTCGGCATGGAGAGCGCCAAAGCGCTTTGGGATCATTCGGTGCAGTCGGTGGAATACACCCGACAGTTAATCAAAACTCACCACATAGACTGCGACCTGAGCATGGGTTATTTGCATGTCGGGGTAAAGCGGCGCCAAGCCAAGGAGTTGGAGCAATGGGCCGAGCACTTGTCCCGCGCCTACCATTACTCGGCCGCGGCCTACCACGACAAAGGCGAGTTGGCGCAGTTTCTTGGCTCTGACTTGTATCAGGGCGGGGTGTCCGATTCGGGCAGCGGCCATTTGCATCCATTGAACTATTGTCTGGGCATAGCCAAAGCGGCACAGGACGCCGGCGCCAGATTGTTCCAAAATTCGGCCGCGGTCAAAGTCGAATCAAGCGCGACCGGCAAGGTCGTTCATTGCGCCGCCGGCGAGCGCCGAAATCGCGCCGATGAAAAGCGCGTCAATGGCGCCCGCGTCAATGGAACCCGCGTCAATGGAACCTTAAGTTGCGATCAAGTGGTCTATGGCTGCAATGCCTATCTCACGAGTTTTAATAGAAGCGGGCTGGCGCCAAAGATCAGCAACAAGATCATGCCCGTGGGCACTTATATCATCGCCACCGAGCCGTTGCGCGAACAAGTCGCGCTCGGCTTGATTGCCAATCGCGCGGCCGTGGCCGACACTAATTTTGTGCTGGACTATTATCGCTTGTCGGCGGACAACAGAATGTTGTTCGGCGGGCGCGTCAGTTACTCCACATTGGAGCCCGTGAAACTGACGCAATCGCTGCGCCGTAGAATGGTCAGGGTGTTCCCGCAACTGCAAGGCGTCAAAATTGATTTTTCCTGGGGCGGCTATGTGGCGATTACCCGCAACCGCGCGCCGCATATCGGTCAGATGGATGACCGCAGTTGGTTCGCGCAAGGATATTCCGGGCATGGCATGGCACTGAGCGGATACATGGGGAAATTACTGGCTCAAGCAATTTTGGGAGATAGAGAGGGTATCGCTTGTTTTGAAAAAGTGCCGCATAAAACTTTCCCGGGCGGGGCGCTGTTGCGAATGCCGACGCTGGTGGCGGCCATGGGCTACTATAAATTGAAGGATTATTTTTAGGCGCCATCATTTTGTAAGCAGTAGATGTCGGTGAACCAGCGACAGGCGACCACGCCGAAAGCCAGACTCCAAGCCGTGAACGCCGAGGCGCAGGGACAGCGGATTGATAACTTCCTGATGAAAATCTTGAAAGGCGTGCCCAAGAGCAGAATCTATAAGGCGGTGCGCAGCGGCGAGGTGCGGGTAAATGGATCGCGAATAAAAGCGTCGCATAAATTAAAGTCCGGGGATCAAGTACGCATCCCGCCGATTCGCTATGCTCAGGTTAATCAACCTGCGATGGTGCCGCCGAAGTTGCTGGACAGCATCCCCGTGCTTTTCGAGGACCCGCACTTTCTGGTGGTGGACAAACCAGCCGGGTTGGCGGTGCATGGCGGCACCAATATACAGTATGGGTTGATCGAAGCGTTCCGGCAATTGCGACTGCAAACCGAATTTCTTGAGTTGGCGCACCGTTTGGACCGGGAGACCTCAGGCTGCCTGATGTTGGCCAAGACCCGAAAAGCATTGCTTGCGCTGCAACAACAACTCGGCGAGGAAAGAACGGTTGGCAAATATTATTTAGCGTTGGTGGCAGGGGTGTGGCGGGGAAAAACCAAAACGGTCAATTTATGTCTGACCAGAAAGACCGAAACTGGAAAGGACAAACGCTCGGTGGTTGATCGCAACGGCCAGCAGGCAATGAGTAAAATTTCGCCGGTCACATGGTATGGGCGGTATCATCAATCAACCTTGGCAACGCTGGTGGAAATCGAACTCAAAACCGGCCGCATGCATCAAGCCCGCGTGCATTGCTCGGCTAGTGGATATCCCATCGCCGGGGATCGCCTGTATGGCAAAAATGAGTTTAACCAGAAAATGCAAAAACTCGGTCTTGGTCGCCTGTTTCTGCATGCCCACAAACTAAAAGTGCGCCATCCAATAACCGACCACCCCCTCGAGTTGGAAGCCGCGCTGCCTGCGCGGTTGCTCGCAGTGCTCGATGAATTAGCGGGTTGACGGCGGGAGTGCAATCGCCAACCCTACGGTGGTGTTAGCCCATCGGGTTAGTGATAGAATTGCCATTCATTGCAGTTACAATCATTAGTTAAGTGGCCAAGGTTAGACAACGCACCCGGGGATCGCCGCGCTTGAGTTTCGTCATTCCAGAAAAAAATCCCAGAAACAATGCCAGGAAAAATATCAGGAAAAATCTCAGGTAAAATCACATCGCTGTTGCGCGGCGTGGGCTTGATATTATTACTTGCCGTGGTCGGGTATTTGTTGGTCGCCTTGGCGACCTATTCCCCCGCCGATCCCGGACCAACACATACCGGCAGCGGTCAGGACATTGCAAATATGGGCGGCGTGGCGGGCGCCTGGACCGCCGATTTGTTGTTTGCCGGTTTCGGCACCATGGCTTATCTATTTTCAGCTTTGCTGGGCATTGCCGGTTGGCGGATTTATAAGGGCAGTGGCTTCAGGAAAAGTCACGGAAAAAATCATGGGAAAAGTCATGGAAAAAATCATGACTGGAACTATTTCCTGCCCATCGCGGGATTGTTCGCAGCCATGATCGGCGCTTGTGGCTTGGAGCAAATCTATTTTCCGCTTCACAATCCTGCATTCACGTTTCACGCCGGCGGCATTGTCGGGCAATTCAGCGCGCAGGGCTTGGTCGCAAATTTTGGCATTATTGGCGCAACCGTTATTCTGATCGGATTGCTGATTACCGGAATCACCTTGGTCGGTCGTGTTGCCTGGTTGGAGGTAATGGATCGGGTTGGATATGGCGCATTTGCGTTCGCGGGATGGGTCAAGTTGCGCGTTGGCGATTCGAGTGATCGTAAAAAAGGCGCACAGGCAAGGCGGGAACGGCAGGAATCGGTTAAAAAATTTCGCTCGGTCTTGGCGGGGAAAAAGCCGCCAAGGATTGAACCAAAAATCGATGTTCCGGTGCAAAGCGCACGCAAACAAAAGGAGCGGCAGGAGAGTTTGTTTGCTGAGCCGATGTCTGCCGGCGTGTTGCCCGAGCTGTCCTTGCTCGATGCCCCGGCCCAGAATAGCCAGGGTTATTCCCGCGCGGCGCTGGAATCCATGTCGCAGGTGCTGATAAAAAAACTAAAAGACTTCAACGTCGATATCACTGTTGAGACCGTGCAACCCGGCCCGGTAATAACCCGGTTTGAAATTGAGCCGGCGCCGGGCATCAAGGCCAGCCAGATTGTCGGGCTAGCCCGGGATTTGGCGCGATCATTGTCTGTGGTCAGTGTGCGGGTGGTGGAAAATATTCCCGGCAAGACGGTGATTGGCATCGAAATCCCAAACCAATACCGCGAGACGGTGAGGTTGGTGGAAGGCCTGGCTTCCCAGGAATATGAAAAGAGTAATTCCCCATTAACGCTGGTGCTTGGCAAGGACATCGCGGGTAACGCGGTGGTGGCTGATTTAATTAAAATGCCGCATGTCTTGATTGCCGGGACTACCGGCTCCGGGAAATCGGTATGTATCAATGCATTAATTCTAAGTTTAATCTATAAGTCAACACCGGAACAGGTGCGGATGATCATGGTAGATCCAAAATTTCTGGAACTGTCGGTGTATGACGGTATTCCGCATCTGCTGACGCCGGTGGTAACCGATATGAATAAAGCAGCCAATGCGTTGCGATGGTGCATTGGAGAAATGGATAGACGCTTTCGACTGATGGCGGCCATTTCTGTTAGAAACATTGCCGGCTTTAACAAGAAAGTCGACGTAGCCAACAAATCGGGAGAGCTTTTGTTTGATCCCACACAAGAACTTGAACCCGGCATACAGCCCGATGTATTAGTTTCGTTACCCTATGTCGTCGTGATTGTGGACGAGTTGGCCGATTTGATGATGGTCGCGGGCAAGAAGATTGAAGAGATCATCACCCGCATCGCGCAGCGCGCAAGAGCCTCGGGCATTCATTTAATCCTGGCGACCCAACGGCCTTCGGTGGATGTGGTGACTGGATTGATTAAAGCGAATGTGCCGACCCGGATTGCATTCCAGGTTTCTTCGCGCGTGGATTCGAGAACGGTATTGGATCAAATGGGCGCCGAGCAATTGTTGGGGCAGGGGGATATGTTGTTTCTGCCGCCGGGTTCCGGATTTACCCAACGGGTTCACGGCTCCTTTGTCTCGGATGATGAGGTGGCAAAAGTCGTAAGCGAATTGAAAAAAACGGCGCAACCGGTTTACCTGAATGCAGTGACCGAGGGAGATCCGGAAGGTGTCGGCGGTGGAGGATTTTCAGAAGGCGAAGGCGAAAGTGATCCGTTGTATGATGAGGCGGTGAATTTCGTTACCCAAAGCCGCAAAGCATCCATTTCCGCAGTGCAGCGAACATTACGCGTGGGCTATAACCGCGCCGCGCGAATGATTGAAACTATGGAGCAAAGCGGTGTGGTTTCAGCCCCGGATAACGGCAAGCGTGAAGTGCTTGCGCCGCCTCCGCCGGAAAATTGACCAAGTGATTAATCAGGTGATTGCTCAGGCAAGGCGAATGATGAAAAAGGTGATGAAGCGCGCCATAATTTGTTTGGCGCCGATACTGACCGGCATCGCCATCGCCATCACCATCACCAGTATAGGCGTCGCTAACGCCGGCCCAGGAATGGATTCATTGGATTATTTCTTTAATGAAATTAATACCTTTGAGGCGAGATTCAGACAAAAGGTGTTGGACGAGTCGATGGCGGAAATTGACGACGGGCAAGGCCAGGTGTGGATACAACGGCCGGGCTTGTTTCGCTGGGACTATGCGCCGCCGGAGGCTCAGGTGATTGTGGGCGATGGCGAGAATGTATGGATATACGACATCGAACTTGAGCAGATTACGGTGCGCAACCAGGAGCAAACGCTGGGTAAATCTCCTGCCATATTGTTGGCCGGGAGCGGCAATCTGGAGGAAAACTATCACATTGAGGATTTCGGCACGCACGGCCGTTATGACTGGGTCAACTTAATGCCTAACAGCGAAGACAGTGGCTTCAAGGAGATTCGCATCGGCTTTGAAGACAATCGATTGAGGTTGATGGAGTTGCTGGATAATCTGGGGCAGACCACGCGAATAATTTTTGTTGATTTAAAGGAAAATTCGCCCATCCCCATGACCACATTCGATTTTATTCCGCCACCGGGCATGGATATTATTGACCACCGCGAGCCATGAAAATCATGGTCATTGCATTGGGCGGCGCGATGGGCTCGGTTTTGCGATTTTGGCTATCAACCTCCGTGCAAGCCCGATTCCCGGCAAACTTTCCGTGGGGCACTCTGTCAGTCAATGCCCTCGGCTCGTTATTGATCGGCATATTGTTCGTGATCATTCAGCAGCGGTTTCATGGCAATGAAATTTTGCGCGCGCTGCTCATCGTCGGCTTGCTCGGCGGCTTCACCACGTTCTCAACCTTCTCGCTGGAGACGCTGCAACTCATACAAATTGGCCTCTGGAGCCGGGCATTGTTGAATATAATCAGCAGTGTCGCGGTCTGTATTCTTGGTGCCTTGGTCGGCATCGGAATTGGCCGTTTGGCAACTTAAAAAACCGCCGCACGAAAATGTTAGACGCGCAATTATTCAAACAGGATATCGAAAAAACCGCGGAAAAATTGCAAGCGCGCGGCTATACCCTGGACATTATTCACTATCAAAACCTGGAGAACGAGCGCCAGGTTTTACAAAGTGAAACAGAATCTCTCCAAGCCGAGCGCAATAAAACATCCAGGCAGATCGGCATTGCAAAATCAAAGGGGGAGGATGTGCAACAGATTTTGGACTCCGTTGCCGATCTTGGTGCGCAATTAAAAATAAAGCAAACCGCATTGAATGTCGTTCAGCAAAAATTGAACGCGCTGTTTAGCGCCATTCCAAATATTGCCCATCAAAGTGTTCCTGTGGGCCAGGATGAACAGGATAATGTCGAAATCAGGCTTTGCGGGACGCCGAAGGAATTCGATTTTGAAATTAAGGATCATGTCGATTTAGGGGAAGGTTTGCGGATGATGGATTTCGAGGCCGCCAGCAAACTTGCGGGCTCGAGGTTTGTGGTGATGCAGGGGCAGTTGGCGCGACTGCACCGCGCGCTGGCGCAGTTTATGCTGGACCTGCATGTCAACGAGCATGGCTATACCGAAGTTAATGTGCCCTTGCTGGTCAATCCCCAAGCCCTTTTCGGCACCGGCCAACTGCCAAAATTTGAGGAAGATCAGTTCGCCACCAGCGATGATCCGCCCTATTATTTAATTCCCACCGCCGAAGTGCCGCTGACTAATTTGGCGGCCAATCGCATCATCGACGCGCAACAACTGCCCCTGAGATTTGTTGCCCATACGCCGTGCTTCCGCCGCGAAGCCGGTTCGTATGGGCGCGATACCCGCGGCATGATTCGGCAGCATCAATTCGAGAAGGTGGAACTGGTGCATATTGCCAAGCCCGCCGATTCCTACGCCGCGCTGGAGTTGATGACCGGCCACGCCGAATCCGTTTTGCAGGAATTGGAATTGCCGTATCGCGTCATCGTGCTGTGCACCGGGGATATGGGTTTCGCGGCGGCGAAAACTTACGACCTGGAAGTGTGGATTCCCAGCCAAAAGCAATACCGGGAAATTTCATCGTGTAGCAATGTGGAAGGCTTTCAAGCACGGCGGATGAAAGCGCGCTGGCGCAATCCGCAAACCGGCAAGCCGGAATTCGTGCATACCTTGAATGGTTCGGGTGTGGCGGTCGGGCGCGCCTTAGTGGCGGTGCTGGAAAATTATCAAAACGCCGACGGCGGTATTGCCATCCCCGCGGTTTTGCAGCCCTATATGGGCGGATTGACTTGTATTACTGCGTGCAAATAATCGGGCAGCGTGCCATACAAAGGTAAAATATTTCTGGTGACCGGGGCGAGTTCCGGCATCGGCGCGGCGGTGGTCAAGTTGTTGTTGGAGGACGGCGCGCAGGTGGTCGCTGTTTCTCGGCGCAAAATTGCCGCTGAAAATTTCTCCGGCCGGCCGCGGCAAAACTTTCAATCCATCCAATGCGACTTGGCAGATTTCGGATCACTGGATGATGCGGTCGGTCGCGCGATTAAAAATATCGCCTGCTTGGACGGCGTGGTTTTGTGTCATGGCTTTGGTGTTTTTGGTTCGCTGGAGGAATTCTCGGTTGCCAGAATCAAAAATCAAATAGACACCAACTTAACCAGCATCATGCTGATTTCCCGACTGGCAATACCGATAATGAAAAAGCGCGGGCGCGGCGATTTAGTCATCATCGGGTCTGAATCGGGCCTCAAGGGCGGCAAATTCGGCGCGGTGTATTGCGCCGCGAAATTTGGGCTAAGCGGATTTGTCCAGGCGTTGCGGCAGGAATGCGCCGCCAGCGGCGTGCGGGTTGCCATCGTTAATCCCGGCATGGTTGATACCGAATTCTTCGACCATTTGGATTTTGCACCAGGGGAATCCAGGGACAATGCGCTGCAAGCGGATGATGTTGCCAGCGCGGTAAAAACGATTTTGGATATGCCGGCCGGATCGGTGATTGACCAAATCAATCTTTCTCCACAAAAATCCGTGATTAGAAATAAAAGTCAGAAATCATGATAACTTTGTGTCAGGGGATGTCCATTGCTCTTATCAAAATATTTTGTAACACTATTTCCATAAATTTTGCCACTGCGTTTTAACATTATAACTACCCCTGTCTTCGATTAAATCCACATATTGATGCAGGAAATCGTTCGGGTTTGCCAATAAGCGCAAGTAATATTTCAGACTTGTTTGAAGGCCGTTGACTATCATTTGGCAACCGTGGTTTTTTTGAATATGCAATATTCGTTCACTGATTGCCTCGGGATTCTTCAATGTTTCATTAGTGCTAAGGAGATAATAGGTTTTCACGGGCGTGGATTTAAATTTGTTATAGCAATCATTCACCAAATCTGGGCTAAGTTTTATATTGTGTTTAATCTCGACAATCTCAAAGGGCTGTTCATCTGCCCCGTTCACCTGAATATCACCCAAAAACCCAGATCTACTGTCAGCCGCAGTATGTGCTTGTAAATCAAGCAGCACACAGTCTTTGTATCGTTGCAGTTCCACAGCTAGTTGTCGATACACTGCATATATTGCCAGCACTGGCAGTTCCGATCCTTCGCCGCCACACTTTTCGAAGTGCTCGTTTATCTTTGAAACCATGTCCTTAATGGACATATGAATTGGCCTGTTCAATTTTATGTTTTTATCCAAATCACGATATTCAATTAGCCTGGCGAACAAATAAACCAGCGCATCATTCGCGTTTAGATTTTTGGTTTGTATCGCATCCACGCAGGATAAAAACGCATTTTTTACGCGTTGTGGTCTTATGTGGCCGGTATAATTTTCATCATAAGGCACGGCTTGCTCTAATGATCTGGTTAATGCTCCGGCCCCCGACACCATATAGGGAAAATCTTTGCTTCTAAGAAATGGCGTTACCGTGCTGGAATCCAAACCTCTCGCGCTAAATCCATTTTGCATGCCTGCCTGATGTTTCCGAACATCTTGATTTGGGGATATGATCTTTTTGAGCATGAGTGTGACGATTACCGCAAGCACAGCCTTGCATCTCTCCCTGTTTTCGGCAATGATGTCGAGACCGCTCATTACATCTGGATCAATGGATACCGATGGACAGCTACAAGCGCGTTGGTATGCGTTATCCAAATATTGAACGGGTTGTTTGCTGTTCATCGATTCTGTCTTTAGAAAAGTTGCAGTATTTGGGGTTTATATCAATTCCAATAAATTGCCGACCTTTATTCTTAGCCGCCAATAAGGTTGTGCCACTTCCGCAGTACGGATCTAAAACCACTCCATCTGGCGGACAAGTGAGCCCAACAAATTCCTCGATTAGTTGTAACGGGAATATCGCGGGATGTTCAATGCCTTTGGAATTTTCAACGGGAAACTCAACATAGTCTTTTTTAATCGGGTTGCCTAAAATTCGTATCACAGTAAATCCTTTCTTCTCGATTTGTGTTTTTCTGCCACCGTCCTGCCCGCCAAAAGCCGGAGCGTGAATCCCTCGTATTTTCATTCTAAAGCCGACGATTTTCTCTCTTCTTACATCATAGACGGCTTCTCTGATAGCGCATTTTGCATCTGATTTTTCTTTGTCCGACAGGCTGGAGCCGTCGATTAGAGAAAAATATCTTACGCCAAGTTTATTGGTGGGCTTGTTTCTGTGCACCGTTTGCGGAGAAGACATAAATTCGCCCAAGGAATAGTAATATTTCTTGGATTTAACAAAATGAAAAAAAGGTTCAGTGCTACTAACGAGTCGCCTGTTAAATTGTCTTGGCGTCGGGTTTTTCTTTGCCCACGTAATGCTATTCAGCAATATCAAATCAGGCTTTCTTTCCAGCGCGGATATTGCAAATTTATAGGGAACAAGCATGGTGCCACGTTCTTTGTCAATTTTGTCTCCGATGTTGTACAATATGCTTCCGGTTTGCTTGATGACACGAGTTAATTCATCAAAACTTTCATGCAGCGATTCCAGATAATTACAAACATCACTTTCCATTCCAATGCCAATTCCCGTGTATTGCCGCTGTTGAAAATACGGCGGCGAAGTGATAATGGCATCTATGCAATTATCGGGGAAACTTTTAAGAATGGTCACACAGTCGCCACAGTGGACTACGTTGTGTTTTATTTTCGGTTTGGATTCCATTTCAAGAGATTTCAACCATCGGATTTGGTTAGAATTAGTCATGATACTACTAAATTCTGATTTGTGTGGCAAGGATTTGAGAGATGATAATTTTGTTGCGCGAATTGCGTTACTGTCGTATTTTACACTCTCTGGTAATTAACTTATTCTTATGATCAAACTTGCAATCTCTGGTGCCGCCGGCAGAATGGGTCGGGCGATTATCCGCGAGATGGATCAATCCGGCGACATGAAAGTGGCCGCTGCGCTTGAGCACAAAAGTTGTCGTGTTATTGGGCAGGATGCGGGTCTGGTTGCTGGCAGGGATAGCATGGGCGTGCCAATCTCCGCCAATATCAGCGGCATGGCGTTTGATGTGATGATCGATTTCTCCAACCCCGAGGCAGTGTCCGAGCATCTGGAAATATGTAAATTGGTTAATGCCGCCATCGTGATTGGCACAACGGGATTAAATGAATCACAAAATCAACAGATCACGGAAGCCGCGCGCCACATTCCGGTTTTGTTTGCCGCAAACACCAGTGTTGGTATCAATTTATGCGTATCGTTGGTTGAAATGGCGGGTAAGGTCATAGGCGATGTAACAGATATTGAAATCATTGAATCCCACCACCGCCACAAAGTGGATGCGCCTTCAGGTACTGCGTTATTGTGGGGTGAGGCAGCGGCATCAGCCTTAGGTAAAGATCTCAGTAGTTGCGGCGTATTCTCCAGAGAAGGGCATACCGGAGAGAGAAAGCCCGGAAGCATTGGGTTTTCGACCATTCGTGGTGGCGATATCGCCGGGGAACATACCGTAATGTTTATCGGCGACGGCGAAAGAATCGAGATTACCCATAGGGTTACGGATCGAAAAATTTTTGCCCAGGGTGCGATTCGGGCTGCACACTGGTTATCAACCCAACAAAAAGGGCTGTTTAATATGCAGGATGCGCTTGATTTAGGGAGAGTTTTCGGCGAAGCCGAAATTACTCTCCCTTATGTCGGTGCAAATCGCTGACGCGATTTGCACCGACCTGCCCAACTTAAGGGGCGTTAGGGAAGTAAATATGCGCAACAAATATCTTGCCTTTTCAGCGCAAACCCTTACTTTTCGCCGGGGTGATGCCTCGAAAGTAATGTGATGCCCTGCATACTTGACTGGAGAGATTTTTGAATATACCTGCCCTGCTGATTCTCGAAGATGGCAGCACGTTCTATGGCAAATCAATCGGCGCCAATGGAATGAGCGTAGGAGAGGTGGTTTTCAACACCTCAATCACCGGCTACCAGGAAATCCTGACCGACCCTTCTTACGCAAAACAGTTGGTCACCCTGACCTATCCCCATATCGGTAATGTCGGGGTTAATTCCGAAGACGCTGAGTCCAGAAAAGTTTTTTGCGCCGGCCTGATTGTGAAAAATGTGCCGCAACGGCATAGCAATTGGCGAGCCCAACGATCACTCCCGGATTTTCTGACGCAACGAGGCGTGGTGGCAATCAGCGATATTGATACCCGAAAGCTGACCCGGCTGCTTCGAACCAAAGGCGCGCAGCGTGGTTGCATCGCCGCTGGGGAAAGCATTGATGGCGATGCCGCCGTGAATGTCGCCCTGGAGGCCGCAAGGGCATTTCCGGGATTATCTGGCATGGATTTGGCAAAACAGGTTTCCGTGCGCCAGCCGTATCATTGGCGCGATGGGATTTGGAACCTGGAATCTGGATATCGATCCACAGCAAAACAGGCCACAGCAAAACAGGCCACGGCAAAACAGGCCACGGCAAAATATGATGGTAAAATTGTTGCCTGTGATTTTGGCATAAAGCACAATATATTGCGGATATTGGCAGACCGCGGTTGCGACATTACCGTGCTGCCAGCGACCGCCACCGCCGATCAAATACTCGCGCGCGATCCGGATGGCGTATTTTTGTCCAATGGGCCTGGCGATCCGGAACCCTGCGACTATGCGATCACCGCTATCCAGAAAATTTTGGATAACAATATACCCGTATTCGGTATTTGCTTGGGCCATCAGCTGTTGGCGCTGGCCAGCGGCGCAAAAACCATGAAGATGAAATTCGGGCATCATGGCGCGAACCATCCGGTTCAGGATTTGGAAAGCGGTCGGGTATTGATTACCAGCCAAAATCACGGCTTCATGGTCGACGAAAATTCGTTGAACGATAAAATCAAAGTCACGCACCGCTCGTTATTCGATGGATCGATTCAGGGCATTGAACGCGTGGATAAACCCGCGTTTTCATTCCAGGGTCATCCCGAGGCCAGCCCGGGCCCGAAGGATATTGGTTATTTGTTTGACAAGTTTATCGCCATGATGAAGCGCCGTTACCAAGACGATAGACGGAATGCCTAAGCGCAGCGATATAAAATCGGTGCTGATCATTGGCGCCGGACCTATTGTCATCGGCCAGGCCTGCGAATTTGATTATTCCGGGGTGCAAGCGTGCAAGGCGTTAACAGAAGAAGGCTATCGGGTGATTCTGGTGAATTCCAACCCGGCCACGATTATGACCGACCCGGATTTCGCCGACGCGACTTATATCGAACCCATAACCTGGCGCACGCTGGCGAAGATTATCGCAACAGAGCGACCAGACGCGATCTTGCCCACCATGGGCGGACAAACCGGCTTGAATTGCGCGCTGGATTTAAATCGCCACGGCGTATTAAGCAAGTACAAAGTCGAGATGATCGGCGCAACCCGTGAAGCCATCGACAAAGCCGAGGATCGCGAGCTGTTCCGCAGGGCAATGAAAAAAATCAATCTGGAAACCGTTCATGGCGAAATCGCGCATTCGCTTGAAGACGCTCATGCCATCGTGGAAAAAATCGGCTTCCCGGCAATTATTCGACCGTCCTTCACCTTGGGCGGCAGCGGCGGCGGAATTGCTTATAACAGCAACGAGTTCGACCAAATTTGCAGCCGCGGACTGGACGCATCGCCAACCCAAGAGTTGTTAATCGAAGAAAGCATCATCGGCTGGAAAGAATATGAAATGGAAGTGGTGCGGGATAGTCACGATAACTGCATTATTATCTGCTCCATTGAAAACTTCGATCCGATGGGGGTGCATACCGGGGATTCAATAACCGTGGCACCGGCGCAGACGCTGAGCGATAAGGAATACCAAATTATGCGCGACGCGAGTATCGCGGTGCTGCGTGAAATCGGGGTGGATACCGGCGGCTCCAATGTTCAGTTCGCGGTCAATCCACAGAACGGTCGGTTGATCATCATCGAAATGAATCCGCGGGTGTCGCGGTCTTCAGCGTTAGCGTCCAAGGCCACGGGTTTTCCGATTGCCAAGGTGGCGGCTAAACTGGCCGTAGGGTTTACCCTGGACGAGTTAAGCAACGATATTACCGGCGGCGCGACCCCCGCGTCTTTCGAGCCGAGCATCGATTACGTGGTGACCAAAATTCCACGATTCGACTTTGAAAAATTTCCCCAGGCCGATGCAACCTTGACCACCCAGATGAAATCCGTTGGCGAGGTCATGGCCATTGGCCGGACTTTTCAGGAATCTTTCCAAAAAGCACTGCGTGGACTGGAAATTGGCTCGCATGGACTGGATGAACAAGCCGTTCCAAATGACTATTCAGCGCAGGAGTTTATTACCGCTAAACTGCGAATTCCCGGTGCGAGCAGACCCTGGTATGTTGCCGAGGCGTTCAGATTTGGGATGTCGGTGGAAGACATCCACGAAATTTGCCGGATTGATCATTGGTTTCTCGCGGAAATCGAAGATTTGATCGTCACAGAAAGCGCTATTGCCAAAGCGACGCTTGAACAATATGATGCCAATTTAAGCACGCAAGATTCAATCAGGCAATGGAAGAAAAAAGGATTCTCTGATCGAAGAATTGCGACTTTAATGGGTGTCGATGAGCAAGCAATCAGAGACTTCAGGTATAACCATAATATTCACCCGGTGTATAAGCGAGTGGATTCTTGTGCGGCGGAGTTTGATACAACCACGGCTTATTTGTATTCCAGTTACGAGGATGAATGTGAAGCGCTACCGACGGACCGGAAAAAAATTATTGTTTTAGGCGGCGGACCCAATCGAATTGGACAGGGAATTGAATTTGATTATTGCTGTGTGCACGCCGCCATGGCGTTGCGCGAGGACGGCTTCGAGACCATCATGGTCAATTGCAATCCGGAAACCGTGTCCACCGACTACGACACTTCCGACCGATTGTATTTCGAATCGCTGACTTTGGAGGATGTGCTGGAAATTGTTCGGATAGAAAAACCGTTCGGGGTCATCGTTCAGTTTGGCGGACAAACGCCGTTGAAGTTGGCGCGGGCGTTAGAGCAGGCCGGCACGCCAATTATCGGCACGTCGCCGACAGCGATACATCGAGCGGAAGACCGGGCGTTCTTTCAAAAGCTGATCTCTAATCTGGGGCTATTGCAGCCGCCCAATCGAATTGCAAATAATGCGAAGGAGGCGCTCACGCTGGCCGAGGAAATTGGCTATCCGCTGGTGCTGCGGCCGTCCTATGTTTTGGGTGGGCGAGGGATGGAAATTGTTTATGGTCATGAAGATTTATCCGCTTATATGAAGTCTGCCTTGAGTGTTTCATTTGACTCGCCGATGTTGCTCGATCGGTTTTTAAACGATGCTGTGGAAGTCGATGTCGATGCAGTATGCGATGGGCAGGCAGTTGTGATCGGCGGCATCATGGAGCATATCGAGCAAGCCGGCGTGCATTCCGGCGACTCGGCCTGTTCGTTGCCGCCATTCAGCTTATCGACTGCAATTCAAGATGAGTTGCGAAAGCAGACCAAGGCCCTGGCATTGGCGCTCAACGTGGTCGGCTTGATGAACGTGCAATTCGCGGTCCAGGGCGAAAAAATTTATGTGCTTGAAGTGAACCCGCGGGCTTCAAGAACGGTGCCGTTTGTCTCCAAGGCGACGGCCAGGCCGTTGGCGAAGATCGCGGCGCGTTGCATGGTCGGCACGACTCTCGCGCAACAGGGCATCACGCGCGAGATTGTTCCGCCGTTTTATTCGGTCAAGGAAGCGGTTTTTCCGTTCATCAAATTTCCCGGCGTGGATACCGTGCTGGGCCCGGAGATGAAAAGCACCGGCGAAGTGATGGGCATCGGGATGAGCTTTGGCGAAGCGTTTGAAAAGGCGCAAAATGCCGCCAGTTACACGATTCCGCGCAGCGGCACCGTGCTATTCAGTTTACGCAGAGAAGATCAAGCCGATGCAATTGCAGTTGCCGATTACTTTCACAAGGCCGGCTTTAAAATTATTGCCACCGAAGGGACCGCGATCGCTATTAACAATGCAGGGATTCCGGCGACCAGAGTCAACAAGGTGATCGAAGGTCGGCCGCATGTCGTCGACATGATAAAAAATGATGACTTCGATTTGATCATCAACACCACTTCCGGCAAGCAGAGCCTAAAAGATTCCTATACCATTCGCCGCGAAGCGTTGCTTCATAAAGTGACCTACTATACGACATTGGCGGCAGCCAAAGCATCGGTAGAAGCGCACCGCCACGCTGGAACGGTAACGGTTAACAAACTGCAGGCGCTTCACCGGCAACTCAAAAATAACGCCGTGTCCTGATTTAGATGCCGCGGATGACTTGGGCGACATGGGCGATGAGTCGTGCGCAATGGGGATACGCAAGAAGACCGAATATAAACACCAGATGCAAGATAGTGCGGTCTTGAAAGTGGCCGAGAAAAGAAGCCGATATTTGATTGCCGCGAGCGACAGGGAAAGAAACAAAACGACTTGATTTAGAGATTCTTTCCCGTGGTCTATTCCTTCAACCGTCGCATATATAGATTAATTTTGGTTCAAGATACTTTAAGGTATAGTGAAATGGTCATAACTAAGTGTTCTATAAATGAAAAACAAGCATGTCATTCGTTGCCGAATGTCGGAGAATAAATTCAGGGCGATTCCACGGCTGTTTTGCCTTGATATCGAGGCTTGCGAAGTCGCACAAATCACTGGCATCTCTGGCCCAGCGACCAGCCGATTGTATACTCAAATCAGACAACACATCGCCGGGCAATGCGAGCGTATGTGTTCACTAATTCATTGCCCGTTTTGTTCCTTTCCAGCGGTGTTTTAGCACCGCCCTCTCGGCCGTCATTCTCGCCGAAGGCGGGAATCCAGTTAAATGTCTGTCACGCGTAGCGTGACTCTTTTTGGCATCCGGCTTTGCCAGACACAAACCGGCGGCTTCGCCGCAAAGGAGTCCGGCTACGCCGGACGGCATATTCCACTGGATTGCCCGGCAAATAAGGGTCGTCATTGCTGTATGTGTTCACTAATTCACTGCCTTGGTGTGTTCCTTTCCAGTGGTGTTTTAGCACCGCCCTCTCTGCCGTCATCCTCGCCGGCAGGCGGGGATCCAGTTGAATAAAGAGTCCGGCGCAGTCGGACACAAAGTCGGCGACTTCGCCGCCGAAATAAGGAGTTCGGCTACGCCGAACGGTTTAATAACTGGATTGCCCGGAACAAGCCGGGCAATGACGGATTGGGAGATAATGGTGAATCGGAAGGCGATGCCTCCTTTGAAAGAGTGTGAGTTTCGCTTCAATATGCGCCACGAAAATGGGCGTCAATATCTGCTAAAATTTATCCGAAATCGACCGCTTAAAGTATCTTGAACCTTAATTTTTTAGGGCGTTTTGCTGCTGATTACTGAAATAACAATCACAATAATATGGGATCTTCTGCCACGCCTAATTCTCCGCAAATCTGACAATAATCGACATCTTCAGAGCCGTCATAACCCTCGTAAAACAAATCCATATCCGCAATATCCACTTCGGTAACGACATTTACCAAACGATCGAAATTTTTGCATTGTGGATTTCGCAAATTATTGGTATGCCTATTTGTTTGTTGTATGCCATAGTTTTGTGTTTTTTGAACGATGGTGGCGTCATTCATGCTAATGCCGTATTCACAGTTTGCGGTCGCGCCGCCTTGCGTGCAATTCGCTGACGCTATCACCGCGTTGGACTGGTTGGCAATATAGACTTTTGCATGAATTCCCGGGAGGTATGTAATGCGAGCGTTAGGGTGATTTTTAAACAAATAAATCAGGGCTAATGTTCGGTTGTCCGGTCTCACCACATATGAGACAAATCAGGCAACCAGGGTGAGTTGCCGATAATACGCCATCGGCGTCATTAAATCCAAACTATCGTGTGGTCGGTAATGATTATAGGTCCACGGGTAATGGACCAGTTCCTGGTTGATCGCGGTTACCTTCAACGGCCCTCGGAAGTGAGGCTTCAGCCTCGCCATGCCCATTGCCAAGATGGCGGGACTAAAGTCCCACTTCCGAGAGGGGCATGATTGCCGGAAGTGAGGCTTCAGCCTCGCCAAGCCATTGCCAAGATGGTGGAACTAAAGTCCCGCTTCCGACGCCGCCGGCCTGACCTGATTTAAGCGCACTAGCCGGCCAGGTTAACGGTCTCTTATGTGTCTGAGCCCGGACACGATCGTTTCTTGCACCAATGTTCGACAAGAAATATCCGTCAAAATATAACTTGATATTATTAGATTTTTTTGCGGCGATTGCTTCGACAAGCAACTTGATTCCGAGAATCTCCGAGCAAAATCGGCAACGCCAATCATCAGGCCAGAGCGGCACTTTTATATGCAACCTATTTTGTTAAATGGCTGAGCAAATGTTTTAGTGCGCGGATATGCTCGGGGCCGGTTCCGCAACAACCGCCGACGATCTGCACGCCGTGCTTTTTTATCCATTTTTCGACTTCGGCGGCATAGTCCGGCGGCGAGCAAACTTCTTCAACGCGTCCTTCCGGCAACAACAAGCAGCCGGTTTCGGCGTAAGCAAGTTTTGCGCCTGACCAGTGTTTGCCCAGCACTTCAAGAGCCGGTTCCATATCACCCACCTGGGTGTGCATGATGCCGGCAGCCTGACCACCGAGCGGGCTCAGCGTTTTCACCAGCGTGGTAAAATCAGGAGCAGCCGCGATGCTCTCGGTGTTTTTCCAACGCAGGCTTTTAACATCAATGCCGTCCTCAGCCATCATCGTGCAGTATCCGATCCAGACCGGCAGGCCGGTCGCGACCGCGGCTTTGATGACCATGCTCGCGTTGTCGATGTCGCGCATCATTTCCGTGATGATCAGGTCCACCCCGGCCAGCGCCAGCACTTCGGCAAGTTCCTGATAACTCGCTTCCACATGCGCGCCGATGGCGACTTCGCGGTCGCTCGCGAGCGGTGGCATGCTGGACATGGATCCGGCGATCCAGACCTCGCCATCGGCGGCATTGTCGCGCGCCTGTTTTGCAATTTGCACGGACTTGAAGTTAAGCGCCTTGGCTTCGTGCCCAAGGTTGATGCTTTCCAGAACATGCCGTGCGGTGGAATAGGTGTTGGCGGTTATGACCTGCGCGCCCGCGCGGATATAGTCTTCGTGCACCTGACGCACTTGGTCGGGGTGGGTTTTGGTGGTCAGTCCGCTCCAGACATTGGCATCCAGCGGCACGCCGCGTCGTTGAATTTCAGTGCTGACGCCGCCGTCCAGCAGGATGATTTCACCGCGGTCTAATCGCTCGCTTAGCGACGCCATCATCAATTCGCCGAATAGCCGCCGTCCAGCACATAGACGCCGCCGGTGCAATAAGCCGCCGCATCCGACGCCAAATAAACTGCCAGTCCCGCGACCTCATCGGCGGTGCCGATGCGCTTGAGCGGTATGCGCTTTAGAAACCGTTCCAAAATCGCCTGATCGCTCCACAGGGCTTTGCTGAATTTGGTTTCGATCAATCCGGGGCAAATCGCATTCACCCGAATATTGTCCGCGCCCCAATCTTGCGCCATGACCTGGGTCAGGTTGTTTAGTGCCGCTTTGCTGACGCTGTACATGCCGATATTCGCTTCCGGGGTGAGACCGCTAACCGAACTAATGTGAATGATCGAACCGCCGCCGCGTTGCTTGAGAATAGGGTAGGCTTTGTTGCATAATTCAAGCGGCCCTTTTAGATTGACCTCGATGATCTTGTCGAACGCGCGTTGTTCGGTTTTTTGGATTGCACCAAATGCGGGATTGGCGGCGGCATTGTTAATGACAATGTCCAATCCGCCATAGGTTGCCACCGTTTTATCGACCAAGGCGTGGATGTCGTCGATGTTGTCCATGTTCGCGGCGATGGCGGTTGCTTGCAATTTGTCCGCGTTGAATGATTCGGCGACCGCGTCGACCGCTTCCTGATCGCGGCTGCTGACCACCACCTTGGCCCCAAATTCGGCCAGCCCGCGCGCCATGGCCTCGCCAATTCCCCTGCTGGCGCCGGTGATGACCGCGACTTTGTCGGTCAGTTCAAACAACGGCTGGATACGATTTTGCGTTGACATAGCTGGCTAACGCGTATTTTGCATTAACTGCGCGAGGCGTTGTGAATCCGGCCCGCTTTCCAGCGCAATGGTGATCAACATGGTCAAGGGGATGGACAGAAACATCCCGACTGGCCCCAATACCCAGCCCCAGAAAATCAGAGAAACAAACACCACGAAGGAAGACAGGTTCAAACCGCCACCCATGAGCCGGGTCTCAACAATATTTCCAATGACGATGTTGATGACGACATAACCGGCCGCAGCCCATAACGCGGTGACCAAGCCGTGGTCGACCAATGCCAGCAATACGGCCGGGAGGCCGGCCAGAACCGAGCCGACATAGGGGATGAAATTCAGGAAAAACGCCAATACCGCCCAAAGAAAAACATAGTCAATTTCCAATACCCACAACACCACGGCGACGCAAATTGCAGTTAATACACTGGTAGCCGCCTTTAACGCCAGATAGCGGATCACTTTTCCAGTAAATGCCTGGAGTCTTTTCATTGACTGATCCGGACTTTTCAAGGCATGCCTGAGTTTATTAGGCAAGTTTGCCACTTCCGCCAGGATAAACAGCACGGCCAGAAATACCACGAGTCCGTCTGCCAGAATATTGCTCAAACCCTTGAGCATATAGTTGAGCAGCTTAATCAGCGCGTCAGGGTTCACTTGTTCGGCAATGCCGTCCACAGGCAGCGAATATCCCCAGCGCATGACGGTCGCGTTGAACTGCTCATACATCAGCGCGAGATTTTGCTTGTATCGGGGCAGCGAATTGCTGAATTGATCGAGCGAACTGGCGATCAGGCTGAACACCGCAACGCCTAATAGCCCAACTACCCCGAGGATGACAATCAATGCGACAATCGTTGGCAATCCGTGACGCCGCAGCCAAAATAATGCAGGGGTGCAGACGATGGATATAAACACGGCCATTAATAATGGAGCAACGATGCCGCTTGCGCTCTTGAGTCCGGCGATCAACACCACCATGGCGGCGCCGACTAATATCATCCTTGCTGTTGGCGAAAAGTTATTTGAAAATTCCATGCCGAACTATTTTTCGCATTAGTTTATCGCGGCGCCGGCGTTGGTAGCGACATTAATTTCATCACCGACCGACTCGGCTACGAGTTGTGTTTTGGCCGAACTTGTCGTTAGCGGCAGTCGGATAACAGCACGCAATCCCGGCGCGTTATCCTGCAGGCTAATCGCGCCGCGATGCAATGCAATGACTGCCGACACCATGCTCAAGCCGAGGCCATTGCCGCTGCTGCTGCGACTTTGATCGAGCCGGCAAAATCGACGAAAAACCTTGCCCCGTTCTGATTCGGGAATGCCCGGACCATTGTCGGCGATGGTGACCACAAGCTCGGCGCTCAATTGAACTAACGATAGCGAGAGATGGCCGCCATCGGGGGTGTATTTGATCGCATTTTCAACCACATTAGCGAATGCCTGGAATAAAAGGTTCTGGTCGCCCTGGGACTTTATGTCGGCTTGCAAGGTTGTTTCCAGGGTTTGGTATTTTTCTTCAATCAACGGCTCATAAAATTCAGCGATGTCCTGCAGCAGCGTATGGAAATCAATCCTGGAAAAACCGGCTCTGACCTGGCCCGCTTCAATGCGCGCAATGCGAAGCAACGCATTAAAGGTTGCCAGCAAGGAGTCGGCTTCCTTGATCGATTGCTCCAGGTTTATTGCGGACTTCGAGTCCGGATATTCCTGCAGCCTAGCTTCTTCCAAATGTTGCCGCAGCCTTGCCAGCGGCGTGCGCAAGTCGTGCGCGATGTTGTCGGATACCCGGCGCACATCCTCCATCAGCATTTGTATTCGATCCAGCATTTGGTTGAGATTATCCGCCACCTGATCAAAATCATCATTACGGCCGGTGACCGGCACCCGTCTCGATAAATCTCCGGACATAATGCTTTTGGTGGTCTGGTTTATCCGCTCGATCTTCCTGACCGTTCTTCTGCTCAACACCAGCCCGCCGGCGAACGCCAGCAAAACCATGATAACCAGTCCCCAGGCCAAGGCCTGAATGATTCTTCTTTTGGCTTCGGTGAGTTGGTTGATATCGCGTCCGACCAACAATCCATACTTTTCCGGCAGGCGGAAAATCTTGGCTCGCGCCAAATGGGTTTCATTGGTTTGCTCGTCTCGATCCAGGCTGAACTCAATCCAGTCGTTATCACGGGACGCATTGCTGGGCCAGCGGTCGAGATTGCCGACCACTGGCTGCAAGGTGAATGTGGTCAGTAAATAAATGGAGTTGCCGGTCGCTTGCTGCCGGTTCACGCGTTCCGCGATTAATGCGGTTAATCCCTGCAGCCCCTCCTGATCGTATCTCTCCACCAGACCCTGGATTTCCGCCTGTATGGTGCTGTCCATTTGCTGGGTCATGTAGGACGCGGTGAAAATATAGAAGAAATAAAACAGCAATAATGTGGACGCGCTAAAGATGATGGCGTACAGCAACGCCAGGCGAAGGGTGTAACTATGAAATAAACTACGTCTTTGCCGCACGTAAAATATAGCCCGCGCCGCGCACGGTATTTAACAGTTGTGTATCAAAATTTTTATCTATTTTGCCGCGCAGACGGCTGATATGAACGTCGATGACATTGGTTTGCGGATCAAAATGATAGTCCCAGACATTTTCCAGCAGCATGGTGCGGGTGACAACCTGATTGCGATGACGCATCAAATATTCAAGCAACCGAAATTCGCGCGGTTGCAAGTCGATGGGCGTGCTGCCGCGCTTGACTTCCCGATCGAGCAAATCCATTACCAGATCTCCGGCCGCCAAAGTGGTTTCCTGAGCGCCCGCGGCGGATCTTCTTGCCAGCGCTTCCAGCCGCGCCAGCAATTCAGAGAACGCGAATGGCTTGGTTAAATAATCATCACCGCCTGCTTTCAGGCCTTCGACTCGTTCGTCCACATCGCCCAAAGCGCTTAAAATCAAGGCCGGGGTATGGTTGTTTTGTAACCGCAAGGTGGCAATGACAGTGAGTCCATCCATGACCGGCAACATTCGGTCAACGATTAATGCCTGGTAGCTTTCGCTGGCCGCCATGGACAAGCCCTCGTCTCCTTGAACCGCCAGGTCAACGGCGTGTCCGGCCTCCACCAATCCTTTTTGTATGTAGGCCGCGGTAGCATGGTCGTCTTCGATTATCAATACGCGCATGAGTTTCTCTCAAGGCAGGATGGTGCTGTGTTGAACGAAAAATGATAGGGTATTGTACATGATAATCGATTGTCAATCGGCGCGGTCTCAGGCCAATAAAGTTCGGCAGGCATTGATTGAATCGGAACTGAACCAGGCTTGTCAACTCGATCCGGGCTTGACCCAGGTCATTGATCAAGTGGGTTATCCTGAGCCGCGCATAAGAAAACCAGGTTTCTCGACTTTGGTTGAAATTATTAATGCGCAACAGTTATCCACCAAAGCGGCGGCGGCAATCTGGAACAGACTCGAAAAATCGTGCCGTGGCGCGGTCACGCCAAGAAAAATACTGGAGCGGACGCCAGCCGAGCTACGGCAGTGCGGGTTGTCCGCAAGAAAAATAGGTTATGCCAGAGCATTGGCGGAGCGGGTGTTGGCCAAAGACGTGATACTGGAAACCCTGGAGGCGCTGACCGACAGCAAAGTGATTTCTGAACTTACCAAAATTAAGGGAATAGGTCGGTGGTCGGCGGAAATTTACGCCATATTCGCTTTGGGTCGGGCCGACATATTTCCGGCAAATGACCTGGCGTTGCAAACCGCGGTGCAGCGTTATCAAAAACTTCGCAGCCGCCCGGATGAAAAACAAACCAGCAAGATCGGTGAAAAATGGTCGCCGCACCGAACCAGCGTGGCGTTGTTGATGTGGAAGTATTATGGCGCAACGACGCTGGATTGACGGCCGGGCGGCGGCGGAATGACGGCTCCTTGTTATCCCGTCATTATCGGGCTTGACCCGATAATCCAGTGAGACATCCGCGGCGCAAGCCGCACCACATTAGACCACCATTAACCACCATGACAGAAAAGCGCCCATACGTTTACATCATGTCAAGCAAACGCAACGGCACGCTTTATATCGGCGTAACCAGCAACTTGCCGGCCCGGGTGTGGTCGCACAAAAACGATATGAGTGAGAGTTTCACCAAAAAATACAAAGCGCATACATTGGTTTGTTTTGAAGAACACGGGGAAATGCTATCGGCGATAGAACGAGAAAAACAGATAAAAGCATGGAAGCGTAAGTGGAAGTTGGCAATCATAGAAAAACATAACCCCAGATGGAACGATTTATATGAAGATATTGTTGGGTGATGTGGAAACAATGTCGCGGCTACGCCGCATGTCTTACTGGATCGCCGCCCCCGCCGCCGGGTAATGTCAGCGGCTACCGCCGCTGTGTTTTTTCACTGGATTATCGGGTCAAGCCCGATAATGACGGGCCTAGGGCGGAAATCCAGACTGCTCCTTTACCGTCATTCCAGCCCGCCCTCGTCATTCCAGCCCCGGCTCGTCATTCCACCCCCGCCCGTCATTCCACCGAAAGTTGGAAAAAATCGCCCGGAGCGATTTTTATTCGTCTCGTCCATGAGACTCACCCCTTCGGGGCTTGCGTGAAAAATTGCTCCTGGCAATTTTTTCGTGAGCGTAGCGAACCCGCAAGGGCGCGTATCAGGGACGATACGCGCAATCCAGTCAATTATTCGTCCCGCGTAGCGGGACACAACCGCCAGGGATGGTGGAAGTGCAGATTTTGCTGGGAGCAAAAATCTGCCAAAGCCGTACTTCCAGAGCGAGCGTCAACTTCGCCGGGTAATGTCAGCGGCTACCGCCGCTGGGTTTTCTCACTGGATTATCGGGTCAAGCCCGATAATGACGGAGGAATAATAACGCCACCCACCGTCATTCCAGCCCCGACCCGTCATTCCAACGAAAGTTGGAATCCAGTCAGCCATTGTCCCGCATAGCGGGACACGACCGCCAAGGATGGCGGAAGTGCAGATTTTGCTGGGAGCAAAAATCTGCCAAAACCATCAAGCCCGATAATGACGACCGGAGAGCGTGAATCCAAATCGCCATTTTAGCGGCGGAATCCTGTTTGCCACAAAAAAACACCACCTACAAAAAATACCACCACGCCACAAATTTTTAGGTATAATCCCCGCAGATGTATAGGTTCAGAAACGCGGCTTGTTCTAACATGGCAGGAAATGCCGACCAAAAATCTCATCACTAAAATGCCCAGCAGTTATTCAATAACTTATTCAATAACATGGGCGACTCGACCTGCCATATCCTCCTGATGCGGGTGCGCTCCCTTGTCTTTGCGTGCGTCGGGTTTCTGATTGGCAATATCCCGTTCATCAGCGTGTCGTTGGCCGAGGAAATAATCTCATTCAACAGCGCGGTATTGCCGCCGACGCCATTCATGATTCGTGTATCCAAAGCGCAAGGCGTGCCGACCAGACAAGGAAAACCTGGGGATGCATTATCAGCGACACTGGCAAAGCCAGAGGGGCAAGGCCCGTTTGCTGTCGTTCTCATGTTTCCCACCTGCAAGGGCTGGACCGACATGGACCAGGACTGGCGCGCGCAAATTGTCCAATGGGGGTATGTTGCGGTGCAAGTCAATAGCGTGGCGTCACGTCCGCATATTGACGTGAACTGCGACCCAGCCCGCTATGACGGCGCTGTGGGCGGCACTGATTTGTTGTTCGATGGCATGGGCGCGCTGGAGTATTTGAGCGCATTGCCTTACATTGATGCGGAAAGAACCGCCATCATGGGATGGGGGTTGGGCGGTTCAGGAGCGGTAAAATCCGTGAATGCCCACGGATTTGCGCGGCTGTTCAAGCGGCGATTCAAGGCCGCTGTGGCGTTTTATCCGGATTGTGAAATGCACTCGGAATATATTGCGCCATCCCTGGTGTTTGTGGGCGAGAAAGACCAGTTGTCGCGCCCCTTATTCTGCCAAAAGATGCTGGAAAACACCGAGCCCAATCAAAAGCATTTATTCACTCTCAGAATAATTGAAGGCGCCGGACACGAGTTCAATTTTGCCCAGATAGGTTGGGTTGGTGATCAGGTTCAAGCATTTTTACAACAACATATCGGCCAATGATAACCGTATTGAAGCCGACCCTCGCGTGGTCCCCAGCGGATGCCGTGGTCAAGTCGCTTGCCGACCGCTTACTGAGGCGACACCCGGTTTAACACAAAAGTGAAATTAGCGGATTGTTGGGCGGTGCTTGTCGCGGTGCTATGACAGCCCAGGCAAGTTCCATCGTGATTAGTTTGAATATAGGTTTCTATGGTTGAATTGGTCAGATACCTGGGGACTTCACCGTTTGGAAACATCAGATCCTTATTGGCGCCTTTCCACTGCGTGGTTAGCAATTGATAATTTGCCCAAACGGTGCCGGATAGTTTTTGTTGCCAGATTTGATTGATCGCCTGTGTACCCAAAGACGGTTTCCAGCACCGAACCGCCTGAACACCATAGCCATTTTCCGCCACGGCGGTGGCGGCAAACGGTGCCAGCGATGACCACTTCCAGCTCTGTCTGGCTTGGGAATCTATCCAATTTGTTTTGCAGTTACGACAGTCCTTTTGGTAGAAAGAATAGCGATTTTCCGGTGGGTTGGCGATTTGACAACCGCCCGGAAATAACTCTTCGGCAAAAATACTGTTTGGGCCGCGCGCGTTATCCGCCGTGGGCACATTATCTATATGTTCAAAAGTTGTCCATATCCAATCATCCCCATTGCCGCTTTGCGTGCGATGCATAATGTGCATACCGACCAATCCAAGTTTGGTCTTGACGCACAAAGGTTCGCCAGTGATAGTGTTTTTTCCGTCTATGGCGATTAAACCATTGACAGTATGATAACGCCTGAGGTCATCCTTTGAATGTGGCTGCAAAATGCGCCACGCCGATTTAATTTCCAATGCCCCCACGGAACCCCCCGTTCTTGCTTCAACATTGGTGTAGTGACCCATAGGAAACTCAATTGGAATTCCGCTATTCTTAAATGCGCTTTGGCCAGCAACGCTCTCAAGGCCGTTTGTATCGATGTATTCCGCTACCACCGGGTTCACCCGGACATCATACACCACATAGTTCAGGTTGCGGTCGATCAAAGGCTGGCCCGTGGCCTGTATAAACTCATCGGTCACCAAAATCGATTTATTCCCGGGTCGGTCGGCGCAAACATTATCAGCGGGCAGGTCGAATAGCTGTGCAGGATTTTTATAGTGGTTCCATACTCGTGGCGCCTCCGGATCAGCGCCAATCCGGTTTCTTTGGGGATGATCCTTAGCGTCCGTGGGCCAGTTCAATGCGATGAATGATTTCCAGGAAAACAAGTCAAATGGGTTTTGCGCGGACGGGATGATCAGCCGATAGACAAAAGACGCACTGAAATCCGTGACATCATGAGGCAGATACGAGCACAGCTGGTCAGTGGGCGCTGTTTCACAAAAATTATTTTCCAGATCCAACGCTTTCTGCTCGGTCGCAGGCGGCGTATCTTGTGCGAAAGCCTGAGTGAAGACCTGAGCAAAGACCTGGCTAAAGAGCAACACCAGCGCCACGGCGATGCGCGGCATGGACAAGAACGACCAATCGATCTGTTTCAAGTTTTCATTTCACCTCTTTCACTCATGCCCGACAATGCCACGAAAGGAGGCGGAGAATATCCCGCAGACATATGGACGGGAGCGGCTTGCCGGCCGACTAACCACGCATCAGTGCCATCTGTGGGCTGAACAACGATTGTCGGTCAGCGGACAAGTTTTCGCTAATGGCTGAGTATCTGGCTTAAGAAAAGTTTGGTGCGGTCGTGTTGCGGGTGGTCGAAGAACAAGTCCGGCGTGTTTTCCTCGATAATTTCGCCGACATCCATGAAAATCACGCGGTTGGCGACGGTTTTGGCAAAGCCCATTTCGTGGGTTACGCACAGCATGGTCATGCCTTCATGTGCCAGTTCGACCATGACATCCAGCACTTCCTTGATCATTTCCGGGTCAAGCGCCGAGGTCGGTTCATCGAACAACATAATGCGCGGATTCATGCACAAACTTCTGGCGATGGCGACGCGTTGTTGTTGTCCGCCGGATAACTGTCCGGGAAATTTACTCGCCTGTTCCGGAATTTTCACCCGCTCCAGATATTTCATGGCGGCTTCCACGGCTTCGGACTTGGGGGTTTTGCGCACCCAAATCGGCGCCAGCGTGCAGTTTTCCAGGACGGTCAGATGCGGGAAAAGATTAAAATGCTGGAACACCATACCGACTTCGCGGCGCACCGTTTCGATATTTTTCAGGTCATTGGTCAGTTCCACGCCATCGACAATAATGTCCCCTTGCTGGTGCTCTTCCAGCCGATTGATACAGCGAATCATGGTGGACTTGCCGGAGCCGGAGGGGCCGCAGATAACGATTCGTTCGCCGCTGGTTACCGCCAGATTGATATCCTTCAAGACATGAAAATCGCCGTACCATTTGTGCATGGCCACAATATTGATGGCCAGGTCGGCCTGAGTTTGATCGACTTGGGTTTGATTAGACCTATCGGTTTGATTAGGCATAGCAGAAATACCTCATTATTTTTTTGACGTTATCGTTTGTGGCCGGTTTCGAGTTTTCCTTCGAGATAGAGCGAATAGCGGGACATCGCGAAGCACGAGATAAAGAAAAATATAGCAACGAAAATATACACTTCATTGGAAAGCCCGGTCCATTTGGTGTCGGCCAGCGAGGCGCGGCCGATGCCGAGCGGGTCGAGCAAGCCGATGATAATGACCAGCGTGGTGTCTTTATACAGGCCGATGAAGGTGTTGACGATGCCGGGTATGGAAATTTTCAGCGCCTGGGGCAACACGATTAAGCGCATCGCCGGCCAGTATTTCAGCCCCAGCGCATCGCCCGCTTCAATCTGGCCATTGGGAATCGCTTGCAGCCCGCCACGAATCACTTCGGCCATATAGGCCGAAGCAAACAGCGTTACCATGATCAACACGCGCAGCAACAAATCAAACTTGGTGCCCGGCGGCAAAAAGTAACTGAGCATGGTGGAAGCGACGAATAGCAATGTAATCAACGGCACGCCGCGGATAAACTCAATGAAGCCGATGCAGAAAACCCTGATGAGCGGCAGTCTGGATGAGCGGCCCAACGCCAGCAGGATGCCGATGGGCAGGGAAAAAGCGATGCCAGTCACGCCGATGACCAGAGTCAGCATAATGCCGCCGAATTTGTCGGTGGCCACCACCGGCAGTTCCAGTCCGAGGATATTCCCCCCGACCAGCAACCAGCCGGCGATAAACGGGAATGCCATCGCATAGTAAAGCCCGTATTTTCGGTAGGGGACTTTGTCGAACAACACTGGCACAGCCGCCAGGCACAGCAACACAAACGAAAGATTGACCCGCCAGCGCTGTTCCAGCGGATAAAATCCGTAGGTGAAAAGCTTGAATCTTTCGCCGATGAAAGCCCAGCAGGCGCCTTCGCCGGCGGCTCGGCAGGCGTTGCGATCCTCGCCGGTGAATACCGCATCCAGAAACAGCCAGTTGAGCATCGGCGGCAGAAGGGTGTACAGGAACCAAGCGGCTAAAGCCGTCAGCACAATGTTGGTCGGCGACGACAGCAGATTCCCGCGAATCCACGCGATCGGGCCAACCAGGTTTGCCGGCGCCGGCAGATCCGGATGTTGGCCGGGGGCATAGCTTTTTTCGTTTGATGCCATGACTGTTACCTTTCCACCAGTTTAATTCGGTTGTTGTACCAGTTCATGCCGGACGATATCAACAGCGAGAAGATTAGGTACAACGTCAATACGATGGCCATACATTCCATTTCGCGCCCGGTCTGATTCAGGGTGATGCCGCCGATGGTGGCGACGATGTCCATATAGCCGATGGCGATCGCCAGCGACGAGTTTTTGGCAAGATTTAAATACTGGCTGGTCAAGGGCGGGATGATGATGCGCAACGCCTGCGGAATCACCACCAGATTCAGGGTGCGGCCGCGGGCAACGCCTAAGGCCGCGGCCGCCTCGTTTTGCCCCCAGTCCACCGCGCTGATGCCGGCGCGCACGATCTCGCCGATGAAGGCCGCGGTATACATGGACAACGCCAGCCACAGGGCGATGAATTCGGGGCGGATGACCATGCCTCCCGTGTAATTGAATCCCTTGAGTTCGGGAATCTCCCAGACGATGGGCGAGCCGAGCAGGAAGTACATAATGAACGGAACGCCGACCACGGCACCAACGCCTATCCAGAATACCGGGTAATGCTTGCCGGTTTTATCCTGCACTTTCTGAGCGTATTTGTGGAACCACAGGCTGAAAATGATGCCGATGACAAACAGCGCGGCCACGATCCAGTACAACGGTTGGAAGTCGGGGCTGGGGATGAAGAATCCGCGATTGGTGAGAAACGCCACCTCGTTCACAACCACCGCGTTTTTCGGCGTTGGCAGGGAATTAACGATAATGCCATGCACCAGCAGGATATGCAGCAACACCGGCACGTTACGCACATATTCAATATACACATATGACAATTTGTTGACGATCCAGTTTTTGGATAGTCGACATACTCCCAAAATGAAACCAATGACGGTGGCCAACAGTATGCCGAAAGCCGCCACCAGCAACGTGTTGATGATGCCGACCGTCATCGCGCGGAAATGGGTCGAACGCGAACTGTATTCGATCAACGATTGGCTGATGTCGTAGTTAGAGGGCTGCCACAGGAAATTCATGCTGATATCCTTGCCAATCGCCTCAAGGTTGAAAATCGCGTTGCGCACTATGATGAAGAAGAACGCGAATATCGCCACAAAGGCAAGTATCTGGATAATCACTTGGCGGGCTTCCTTGTCATTCCACAGGCGCGAGATGGCGTTGCGCTGCGGTTGGGGATGGGCTACTTCATTCATGGGATGGCTTGCCTTTGATAGCGTGGCTTTGATAGTGTGATCGCGTGGTTTTGCTCGTCATTCCCGCCCCTGATTCTGCAGGGGTGACGTTCTTGCGCGGGAATGACGATATGGGGGCGTTATAGCGCGCCCTCCAAATAAGCAAAACCGATGAAAAAACGATGCGACAACCGATTACCGAATCGGCGCGGCGTACAAAATACCGCCGTCTTTCCACAACGCATTGAGACCGCGATCAAGACCAATCAGCGTGCTCGGGCCGATGTGGCGATCGAAGATCTCGCCGTAATTGCCCACTGCGCTAATCACGCGCACCGCCCAGGCGTTGTCCAGGCCGATCATCTCGCCCATATTGCTTTCGGTGCCGAGCATGCGGTTGATGCTTGGATTGTCGCCGGGCGCGCTAGCCAGTTGCTTAACATTCGCCTGAGTAACGCCAAGCTCTTCGGCATTGATTAGGGCATTGACTATCCACTTGACGGTATCAAACCACGCATCGTCGTTATGCCGCACCGCACCGCCCAAAGGCTCTTTGGAAATAATTTCCGGCAGAATCATGTGCGCTGACGGATCTTCGAGCGCGGCGCGGATAGAAGCCGCCCCGGATGCGTCGGCGGTGTAGGTGTCGCATCGGCCGGCGCTGTAGCTGGCGATGCCTTCTTCACTGGTCTCAATCGCAACCGGCTCGTAGGAAATACCGTTGTTGCGCATGAAATCAGCCAGATTGAGCTCGGTGGTGGTGCCGGTCTGGATGCAAACCGAGGCGCCGTCCAACTCCTTCGCGGAGGTGATACCCATTGATTTACGAATCAGAAAGCCTTGGCCATCATAGTAGGTAATCGGTAAAAAACTGAGTTTCAAATCGGCATCGCGGCTCATGGTTTCGGTGGTGTTACGGAACAACACATCGCCTTCGCCAGAGTTCAGCAGAGTGAAGCGGGTCTTGCCGGTGGCGTGGACAAATTTGACTTTGTCGGCATCGCCGAGCACCGCGGCGGCGACCGCGCGACAATGATCTATATCAAAGCCGCCCCATTTGCCGTTGGCGTCGGGCGCGGCGAAACCGACCAGCCCAGTGTTGATGACGCAGTTCAGTTCGCCCCGCGCTTGCACATCCTCAAGCGTGCCGGCTTGGGTGGTCAGCGTGGTTAGCAATAGTGCGGTAGCAATTGCCGTAATTTTAGTAATTTTCATTGAGATTTTCCGGTGTTAATTTCGGGTTATGTAAAATTATTAATGTTTGAGTATGTAACTCAAAATCATCAGAATTCGTAATGTAGCAAAAAAAACACTATAAAACTACACATTAAAAGAGGATATTTTCGTGATTTTCCTTAATTTCATCCGATTATTTCCATTTCCACCTCGTTTTTGGTGTCATAAAGGGCGCATCTAAAATTAAATTGGTTCCTTTCCGTATGCGCGGCTTTGTCTTAAGCGAGTTAGAAAACAAGCAGATTACTGTAGATTACCATCGCATCCAAAGTACGAAGTTGCACTGCAAGTCAAGTTTACGTGTACTTAGGGTGTAAAATGTAAAACTTTCAAATACGAGAAGAGCAAAATGATTGAAAGAATTACAGATGAGTTTTATTTATCAATGTTTCATAATGCAGAGATGCATTTAAGAAATGCAGACAACGAATTGCAAGAAACATTATCCAAAGAAAAGCTGATTGATCGTATTCTCATGGAACGTCACTCAGAAGAGGGTTTGAGTTTAGAAGAATCAGCGGTATTGATACACCTAATTAGAAATTATCCAGATGATCAGTTGAAGGAAAAAGTATGTGATGCTGCACGTCTTTTACGGAAGGAGGTTTTTGGAGATAAAGTAGCGACAATGGTTCCTATTGAAGCAAGCTCTTATTGTGCTAGTACTTGCAAGTTTTGCGGATGGCGAGCAGATAATAAGGAAATGGTTCGCACTCGAATTTCTGTGGAGGCTATTCGGAAACAAGCTCGCAGTCTTGCTAAGAAAGGAATTAGCCATTTCGAAATCGTGGGAGGGGATGATATAAAATTTTTTAAAACAGACCTTGTGCCTATGATTCAAGCATTGAAAGAGGAGACAAGAGCCATTGATCCCGATTCACGTGTCTCCATGTGTTTTACGGCAATGCATGAAGAGCATTATGCTCAATTTAAAGAGGCAGGACTTGACTGCGTGTTGACTTGGCAGGAGACCTATAATGAGGATCTTTATAATTTTCATGTTCCGTCAGGACCAAAAGCAAAAGGTTTGACCCGAGATTTTCGCGTTGTTCGTGATGGCAATGGTTTTTTAGACCGACTCAAGTCCAACGAATCTGCAGTTAGGGTAGGGTTGCAAGTAGGGTTAGGGGCAATGGTGGGTCTGGCTGATAACACAGAAGCCGATATTCTTTCTGTAATCATGCACGGCAATAAGCTCTTAAACCATTATTCTAGACATATCCAGCCGATCATCATCGGAATGCCAGCTTGGAATGCCATTACAACAGAGAAAACAGATCATCGCTTCTCGTTGGGATTCCATTTTGATAATTTTGAAAACTGTTTTGAATTGATTTCCGCCATCTATTTGCTTGGTTTTCCAGATCATTTATCCTGGGTATTTGCAAATGGCCGCGTTAGACCTGAAGTTCAAATAGACTGCATTAAAACCGCATCCTGCTTTACTTCCACTTTAGTTCAAATTGCGCCGGGCGGATATCTTGATTTTGATGTTGATGGTAATTTACTAGAGGATAAAGAATCAATATTCGTTTTAAGTTCACTTCCTTTGGACAAATTGAATCAAGAGACGATTTTATCTGGCGAGCAATTTAGTCATTTTTATGCTTCACATGAGGAGTTTTTGGATATGTTTGCAGCACGAGGATTGTGTGTGGTTTCCGATAAATCTTTTATCATGGATGCTATTGCTGCCCAAAAAGTGTCAAAGCAAGTAGCATTGTAACTGATGAGATTATACTTTGGTTTTTCCCAGGATTCCGCAGAGAGGTTGATCGGGCAGTCCCCAGGAAAAATTTATAAATCGGCTGAATGGTCAACCCTCAGGGTGGCGCGGATGCTTTCTCCAGAGAAGCATCCCAAGACTTACCTGCTTGAGTTGGTCACTTGTTCTAAAGGAAAAACCCCTAATTTAATATCCGATTTTGGACATGCATGGATACGTTTAATATCCCCACTTGGAGAATTGTATAGTGTCGGGTTTTATCCTGATGAAAGCACTCGGATTACGCCTGAATATGTTCCTGGCCTCACATTTCCAGGAATGTTACTCAATCCGGACAAACATGATGTTGCCGATTGGAATGAGCGTGTCACACGCATTCCGTTGGCTCCCCAACAATTCCAGGAGATACGAACCCATATAGAAACCATGCAAATCAACCGCGAGCAAGGAACATTGGCATTTCGTCTGGTTGACCGAAATTGCGTATGGTTTGTTGCGGAAGTTGCCGCGCTGATTGGGATAAAATTAGATATTGAATACTCGCTGACTTGTTATTTGTTCCAAGTGATAGGGAGTAAAATGAAAAAATTCCCGACAACAAAGTTGTTTATGCCCAAACGATTTCAGCAAGGCATGCAGTTCTTGAAAAGACTAATCAGGATTTTCCCCAATAGCCTTTATTATGTTTTAGGAGGACGTGTTGTCGTGAATAAACAATGGATTAGGACAAAGGATAGGCAAATGAAAGAATTATCCGTCCTTCCTTTTCAGCCATTATTTGGGTGTCTAAGCGATATTTTCAGGAAATCGGTATCATTTAACCATGTTCGAGCATTACAAAACTGGCAACATCGTTATAAAAATAGCGACAATATTTATGGCCAAATGCTTTCTAGTGTTAAACAAGACATTGCTATTTAGTTCTTAAAGCATAAACGGTGATGCCGATTCCTCCCCACCAAATGGGTCCCAAGACAATGCCGCCTACTCCAGCGGCAAAATTTATTAAGGAACTCTGATTTGTCAGCAAGCCAAGCCAGGCTACTCCGCTGAACACTGCCATAATCAACCCCAGACCGGATATCCACCGAGGCCAACTTCGTAGTTGCCATGCAAAACCATTGATTATCGCTAAGAATATTCCAGTGGCTCCAAATATCAACCAACCTTGTGTATCGATAGCAATGGAAAACGAAACAATAGCCTCTCGAGTCGCTTCATTTCCGATAGAGTAAGCTAAAGCTCGTTTGGACTCTCCTCCAAGAATGCGAAAATAACTAATCGCTGTAACAGCATTTCCCAAATAACCTAAACTGATCGCCCAATGAAACAAACTTGATTCTACAGCACCTAAAAGATACTGAATAGATTTGATTCCGCCTAAGGCAAAGACCCCTGTCAAAGCAAATGCGATAAGAAAACTTTGGCGAAATCCTCCGCCTTTCGCTAGATAGTGTCGTCATAAGATTTTAGCCCAAAGCATCATACACCTAATCTGCACAGCGGCAACGAATGAACTGGTATTCTTTGCATAGCGTGTTGCAATACCACGCCAACGCTTAAGATGCAAGAATGCATTCTCGACTAAATGCCTGATTTTATATAGGTGTTTGTCATATTCTCGTTGCTCTTTTCTATTCTTCTTTGGTGGGATCACAACTTTCATATTTTGTGATTTTGCTTGGTCCAATATTTCTTGTGTGTCATAGGCTCTATCGGCTAATAAGTATTCGCCTTCAAAGCCATCAATCAATGCGCTAGCCTGAGTGCAATCAGCTCGGGTGCCTTTTGTAACAATAAATCTGATCGGCATACCATGCGCATCCACGGCCAAATGTATCTTTGTGTTAAGCCCCCTTTTGTCCGACTCATAGCTTGATTGCCTCCCACTGCTCCTGCCGCGTGTGGATGGACTTTAATATGACTGGCATCAATCATAATCCATTCAAAGTCCGGCTCATCGATTATCTGCGATAACAAGTTTTCCCAGATGCCTTTATCACGCCAACGACAAAAGCGTCTATGCGTGTTCTTCCAATCGCCATAATCAGGGGGCAAGTCCCGCCATGGCGCGCCTGTGCGTAGAATCCAGAATACTGCATTAAGGAATAAGCGGTTGTCTTTAGCGATACCCCCATGCATGCCTTTTTGCCCTGTAAGATGCGGTGATAGTAATTTCCATGTGTTGTCGTTTATGTCGTGTCTTTTGTGTGCGGGCGTTGTCATGATGCGGCTCACTTTTGTTGTTGAAAATGGATATTATACAGCTGATTTTTAACTTGTGACGACACTATCTAGTATATCCCAATATTCTTCAGACCCTGGTATGGTGGAATGTGACGGATCAAGAAAAAAGGAAATGCCTGCTACTAGAAAACTTAATCCACATAACAGGGGGAAAATTGCGGAAAATCGTGTTGGCGCCATGACTAGTTCTTAAAAAATATCGTTACGGTAAATTACAGAGTAATGTTCGTCATAACAAACTGACGGGTGAAATGTCCTTTCGAGTTTTTCCGTTTCCTAATGCTTCTTACTCTCCGGAATTGAGACAATTTTAGCAATTTTAGATATTCGTATGTCTTCATAATTTTTTAATGCCGTGGAAAGCGCATTAAATTGACTAGACATTCAACAAATGTACCATATTCAATTGCTTGGCATGGCTCCTTGCCCCAGCCTCTTGTCCAAGATATGGGGTTCATCGATGAGCGCATATCCTAACAGCGTGATTGGACTTTTGAAAAAAGGCTTTTATACGTCCCAATATGCTACTTTCGCAATGGCAGAACAACCGGATGACCCCGGTTTTTCAGCACCATCGAAAACCTACGAAACAGACATAGCGAACTACCAACAACCATTATGGGAGAGACGCGCATGAGCAGTGTTACTTTGTACGACCGCAATGTGGTTCAGACATTAGACAAGCTCCATATGGAAGCCAAAAAAGATTGGTTTTATATCTACAGGACCGCACCCCAATACATCATGAGTTTGCTGCGTAACAAGTACTACATGGACATAGTGCCTCCTGAAATCTTTGAAAAAGCCCATCTGTCTATTTCAAAAGAACAAGGCGTATTCATGTATAACCTGTGCAGAACAGCCAACTGCAAAACTATGATCGAGTTTGGCTGTTCATTCGGATTGAGCACTATTTATCTTGCCGCTGCAGCGAAGGATACCGGGGGAAAGGTCATCACCACTGAAATACTCGAAAGCAAATGTGAGGTGGCAAAAAGAAATCTGGATGCGGCAGGTCTCTTGAGTTATGTGGAAATCCTGCAGGGCGATGCCTTGCAAACCTTGAGCAATTTGAAAGGCACGGTAGATTTTTTGTTTCTTGACGGATGGAAAACCCTGTACAACGACGTGCTCGATCTGGTCAGACCCAAGTTACGCGTCGGTTCAATAGTTATCGGTGACAATGTGAATTTTAAGGATTGCGAGTTGTTTCTTCAGAAGCTCGAGCGCGAAAAAAACAACTATACTACGACCATAATAAACAAAGATGCCTCGTATTCCGTCTTTCACGAAGATGGCTGAACTGCACGTAATCGGCTGTTAACTTTAAAGATGGACTTGCTGGCGCATACACCATTGGGCGCATATATGCCATCTGGAATAAGTTCTTTTTCCGTGCTTGATAAGAACATCCGCAAGTATCCATGGCCGTACTACGCTTGGTTGCAAAGTGACAAAAAGCGCAGGGTTTATAAACTTCCAGATGAATCTAACTTCTATATCATCCATGCCTACGATGACGTAAAACAGGTTTTGACCGATCAGGAACAATTCAGCAGCCAAATATTTCCTGACATAGAAATCCCATTTTTTCCGATGATGAAGGGCCCCGAACATCAGCGGATACGCAGTGCGGTCCGGGAACTGTTCTCAAATAAAATGATCGCCACTCTGAGTGAAGATATGCAATCATTTTCCCGGCAGTATGCGGACGATTTATTCAGACGAAAAACCTGCGACATTGTCGATGTATGGTCATCAAAAATACCGCTTGCCTCCATCGCCACTATTTTCGGGTATGCCGACATCTCTTATGATTCGCTATCGAGCCTGCGCCAACAGGCTACGTCGCTCAATATCGAAGCTTTTCCAGTAGGTGGCACGGGTCTGAAAGATGGTGTCAACAGAAAAATCAGTCCTCTTCATTATCTCAGATATTCCAGACTATTGCCGGTATTGCTGAAATTGATTAAGACAATCGGCTTGAGTAACTTCCTGCAATTTAGCCAGTATCTAAAGTCTGGAAAACAAACCGAAGGTGTACCTAGACAACAGACCAGTATTGATGGCTCCATTGATCGCGCTCATGATGTTTTGAGCTTTCTTCATACGATTGGCGAGATACTGAAGTATAGAGTCAATCCCGACAGTAACACGGTGGTCGCCAGGTTTTTGCGGGCGCACAACGAAGGTAAAGTCAGCTTCATAGAGTTATTGATGGGGTGTCTCATTATTCTTCTTGCAGGTTATGGAACCACATCAAGTTTATTGTCAGTAGGAGCGTATTTGTTTGCTGCGGATGGAGATGTTTTGCAAACCTTGAAGGAAGATGACGAACATATAGATAACTTCGTCGAAGAAATGCTGCGCGTGTACGCGCCTCTGCAACGTACCGTGCGTAGAGTAACTGCCTCGGTTGAACTCGGCGGATATAAACTCCCGAAAGACGCTCAACTGATTGTACTCATTGGCGCAGCGAACGTTGATCCAGAAATATTTGAGAACCCGTATACCTTTGATATTTCGCGTAATACAACGAATCATATTACCTTTGGCAAAGGTATCCACACGTGCTTGGGCACCGTTTTGGCAAGAAAAATTGCTAAGCTGGCATTCACCGAAATAGTTGCGCGACTCAGAGAAATCAATATTGTTGATCAGAAAAATCTACAGTACATAACCGACCGGGATACCGGGATGTATGGATTTGAAAAATTGCTGGTAAGCGTACGAGAAGAATAAGTCAGGGTGTTCCAGGATTTCATTGTCGTTGCCGGGATTCATGCCGGAGCTATGTTATTGCCGGGGCCGGATCTTGCGATATTGATGTCGAACGCACTAAGCGGGGAAAAGAAACGAATATTTCTCGTCGCCTTGGGGTATGCGACCGCATGCGCTGCACACAGTATTCTAGTCATCAGTGGCTTGTGGCTTGTTGTATTCAATAATCCTGTCTTATCAAAATATCTAATCTACTTTGGTTCCGCTTTTTTCATTTTCGTTGGCATATCCGCAATCCAACAGAAATCGGGCTTGCAATATTTGTCACGAGACTCAGGTTCGTGGTCATTCGCACAAGGTGTTATAGCTAACATTTCAAATGTCAAGGCTATCGTTTATTTTATCGCATTGTACAGTCAGTTCATTACTGTTGAAACCAGCACAACAGAAAAAGCGATATGGATCGTCTACATATTTGTTCTATCACTGGCAGGCGCATTTTCCATAGGACTGCTGATTCTTCGTCTGGGTAGCGTTGTGACGAACGAAAATAACCAACGTAAACTGAAAAACATCGTTGGGGGCATTCTCGTAATAATTGGAATTGCGATTCTTATAGCCAATATCGAAAATCTGTGGTTATGATAAACACGCACTCTCAAAATGATATTGACTAGATTTTCGTCCGTCCTGTGGATGTTGAGCGCGTTGTGTTACATCGTGGTCGCACGAGTTCAACAGTTAGAAGCGTAAGTTATTGGCTTATACGAGCAGGTTTTCAAAAACGCCACTACAAGTAAGGATAATTGCCCTTTTTCGGTGGGTTTTCGGACTTCAATGATGCCCGAAAAAATGGCCTTCCGTTTCTAGGTCAAGGTGAATATGCCCGATAGGGGGTTTTGGTTCAGTTCAACGTGGTGTTGCTGGATGCGGCGCAAATGACTCTAGTGGAATATTCTGATTAAAACCGAAAAACGGTAGGATAATCAAATTCACAGGGATGAGTTGAGCAAGGCGATAGAGCCGCACTATCCGAAGCCGGAAGGAAGCGGTCGTCAGTCCGGTGGAAGCGGAACACATGTTGCACATTCATTTCATGCGGCATTGGCTTGATTTATCCGCTCCGGGGATGGAGGGCGCGCTTTATGATATGGCTTGTTTGCGGATATGAAAAGGGGATGACTGGTTAAGGGTCATCCCCCAATTATATGCAAAAAAGCGATACAAGCAACCGATTACCGAATCGGTGCGGCGTACAAAATGCCGCCGTCTTTCCACAGGGCATTGAGACCACGCTCAAGAGCAATCGGCGTATTAGGTCCGATGTTGCGGTCAAAGGATTCGCCATAGTTGCCGACAGCGGAAATGGCGCGCACCGCCCAGGCGTTGTCCAGGCCGATCATCTCGCCCATATTGCTTTCGGTGCCGAGTATGCGGTTGATGCTTGGGTTATTGCCAGCTTTTGATGCGAGTTTTGCAACATTCGCTTGGGTAACGCCGAGCTCTTCGGCATTGATCAGGGCGTTGACAACCCATTTACCGATGTCGGCCCACTCGTCATCGCCTTGTCTAACAGCGCCAGCCAAGGGTTCTTTAGAGATGATTTCTGGCAGAATTATGTGCGCCGAAGGGTCTTCCAGTGCGGCTCGGGTAGCGGCCAGCGAGGAGGCGTCATTGGTGAACGTATCACATCGATTGGCGGTGTAGTTGGTAATGCCTTCTTCGTTGGTTTCAATCGCAACCGGCTCATAGGAAATGTTGTTTACGCGCATGAAATCAGCCAGATTGAGCTCGGTGGTGGTGCCGGTCTGGATGCAAACCGAAGCGCCTTCCAAGTCTTTGGCGGAAGTAATGCCGAGATTTTTACGAATTATGAAACCTTGTCCATCGTAGTAGCTCACCGGCAGGAAGGTCAGTTTCAGGTCGACATCGCGGCTCATGGTCTCGGTGGTGTTGCGAAACAGGATGTCGCCTTCGCCGGAATTCAAGATAGTGAAGCGGGTCTTGCCGGTGGTCGGGATGAATTTGACTTTATTTCCATCGCCAAGAACGGCGGCGGCGACCGCACGGCAGAGATCAACGTCCACCCCTTCCCAACGGCCATTTTCATCTGGTGCGGCAAAGCCAGCCACACCCGTGGTAACAATGCAGTTCAGTTCGCCGCGCGCTTGCACATCCTCAAGAGTGCCGGCTTGAGCGGTCATCGCGGTTAGCGATAAAGCAAACACAATTGTTGCAGTATTTGTAACTCTCATTAGATTTCTCCTCTGTTGTTTGAATTATAGTTAAAAAAACATCGATTACAACGGCTTCCCCTAAGGATTGTTCACCAATCCTGAAATCGGGAAACTTAAATTATATATGATGCCCAGTCGATATACAATTGCTCCACAGGCCGTGCTGGGATGGAGTGGCTTTTTATTGGCATGGGCTTCATTGAATAGCGCAAGTGTAAACGATGTAAATGCCTGTTGCAAGCGTTTGTGTAAGTCCGCCGCATTTTGGCACTCGGGTTGATTTTGGACGCGGAGGTTTACGCGAGAGTGCAGGCCCGTGCAGCGGGACATCACACCATAATCCTAGGCGAGCGCCAACCCCGCCACCGGATCATGGTGCGGCTTGCGCCGCGGGTGTCTCACTGGATTATCGGCCCAGCCCGATAATGACGCCCGATAATGACGCCCGATAATGACGGGCCGGGAAGCTGGAATCCAGGCCGCGCGCCAGGTTACGGCTGGCAACCCGGTTTCGGACTGACTCGATGATTCGGTTGCAACCAGCTTGATTCGCCAGGCGCATCCCCATAGTTTGACCACCGTGACACCAAAACCAACCGAAAAACAGGAAACAGATTGTGATCAAATAGGCTAATCGAATAGTCCGTCCCAGGGCCGGATACAGGTCATCGGCAAGCAGCGGAACCGGTTGCCAGGCAAGCAACACCAAGCATCCTAATAATAGAGCGTCATAAACAATCGCCGCAAATCTGCGCCACAAAGGGCAGTCAATACTAAAAGCCTCAGTTGGTGAGTTCTTTTCTATTACTGAATTCATTTTAGCCGATAAGTTCTTGTTTTTATTACAGGGTATGGGGTTTATGCACAATTTCAATTTTACGGAAACTGCCTGGGGAAGTCTCGCTCAGAATATAATACACAATTGAAATAGTCGTCTTAACTATCGGTAATGTAACGATTAATTGAATTTATCGAAATAATCACTAATTTTTCAATGCTGTTTCCCAAGTCTGCATTTGGTGTTAATTTTAGATTTATCCACAACGTTATCCACAATCCGGACTATGCCCGGAATATAATTTTCGTGTGAACGCCCAAGCCAAATAGCCAGAAAATATCCCCATCGTCAGGGTGTATTCTGTGGGCGGCGAGCGCCGCCGAAAACAGTGGCGAGCATGAAAATAGCGCTCGCTCCGGCGACTATTGAGGGCCCCGCCGGCGTGTCCCAGTACAGCGAGATGGCCAGTCCTGAGACCACTGCCAGGGCGCCGATGACCATCGCGAACAGCGCCATTTGTTCCGGGGAAGTTGCAAATCGGCGCGCCGTGGCGGCTGGAATAATCAACAGCGACACGATCAGCAAAATGCCCACGATTTGCATGGAAATCGCGACCACGAAGCTGAGTAAAACCAGGAAGGTCAAGCGAATTTTATTCTCGTCAATGCCGTCAACCAGCGCCAAATCCCGTTGGATGATCAGCGATAATATTGATGGCCATATCCAAAACAGCAGGCCCATGACCAGACCGCCGCCGGTATATATCCAAACGATATCCCGCCAACTGATGGATAAAATATCGCCGAATAAATAGCCCATCAAATCCATGCGCAAGGCCGGCATCAAACTCAGTATCAGAATACCGAGCGCCAGGGACGCGTGCGCCAGGATGCCCATGGCGGTATCCGATGATAAATCTTTATAGCGCTCCATCAGCATCATCAAGCCCGACACGATGATGCAAATCAGCAAGATCGACAAGTATAAATTGATTTGGAAATAAAGCCCCAAGGCGACCCCGAGCAAGGCCGCGTGCGACAAGGCCGCGCCAAAGTAGGACATCCGCTGCCACACCACCAGGCAGCCCAATGGCCCGCAAATAATGGCGACCCCAATTCCGCCGACAACGGCGCGAACAAGGAATTCATCCATGGTCGCGCGCTTTTGCCGCGGCGTGACGGCGGCGTGCCGGCTCAGCCTCAGCCGCATGAACATGTTCGCGCACATCGCCATGAAGATCGTGTTCGTGGTCGTGGCGATGGCGATAAATGCCCAACTCGCCGGCGTCGCCGTGGCCAAAAAGGGACACGAATTCAGGATGCTGCCGGACATCCTCCGGCGTTCCCGAACAGCACAAATGACGATTCAGGCAAACCACGCGGTCGGTCGCCGCCATCACGATGTGCAGGTTGTGGGAGACCAGCAGGACGCCGCAGGATAAGGCGTCGCGAATCCACTGGATTAAGGCATACAGCGCGGCCTGGCCGCTGATGTCGACGCCGGAAGTGGGCTCGTCAAGAATCAACAAATCGGGCTCATTCAACAAGGCCCGCGCCAGCAGAACGCGGCGCATTTCGCCGCCGGAAATATGCCGCAGCGATTTCCCCAGCAGTTTTTCGGCGCCGACATGATGCAGCGCATCGCGCAAGGCGATGCTGTTTTTTGCGCCTGAAATTTCAAGAAAACGCTGCACCGACAGCGGCAGGCTCTCATCCAGATTCACCGATTGGGGGACATAGCCCACGCGCAGGTTTTCCGCCGTCACGACCGAGCCGTGGTCGGGCTTGATGAGTTTCAAGGCGATTTTGATGAGCGTGCTTTTGCCGGCGCCATTGGGCCCGATCAGGGTCACGATTTCATTGCGCGACACCGTCAGGTTAATGCGGTCGAGGATGACTTCATCGCCGCGTTTCATGCCGATATTGCTCAGCGCGATCAGGGCGTCTGTTGTCGCAGGCATCGGCTGCTCCATTCGCGGCGGGCTCACGGTTTCCGACAGGTCGGGCAAAGCCCCCTGATTTCCACCGTTTGCTGCGCCGCCTGAAAACCTGAGCGCGCCGCTTGTCGGGCGATGACTTGGCTCACGTTGGCGTCTTCCATTTCCGCGATCTGATGACATTGCGTGCAAATTAAGAACTGGCTGATATGGTTTTTGTCCGGGCAAGCGCAACCGACATAGGCGTTGAGGGATTCAATCTTGTGGATGAGTTGATGTTGCAGCAAAAAATCCAGCGCACGATAGACTGTTGGCGGTTCAGCATTGCGCTTTTCCCGGCGCAACGTTCTTAATAGTTCATAAGCCAGTACCGGTTTGTGACTTGACCAAATCAACTCCAGGATCTGCTGGCGAATTCGGGTAAAGCGAAGCGCTTTTTCGGCGCAGATATGCTGGGCTTTATTCAGCGCCGAATGGACGCAGGCATTGTGATTGTGGCGCCGGGCGTAAAAACTGGATGCGGAAAACTTTGCCATATCGTTGGTCATATCGTTGGGTTGCGAGAATACAGGGGCGGAAAAGCATATGTTATAATATAACAATTAGTGAATGCCTGCAACCCGCCGCTGTTGCCAACTGAAGGCATTGTGGACAAGTTGAAATTTGGCGGCAATCCCTCCAAAGGCGATAGGCGTCTCGAAGATAAAACATGACAATACATTCCGTTTGGCGCCCAGTTTGTCATCGTGGCAAAAACCCAACCTGCGCTGGCATCTTATATCTTGCCCAGGCTTGTGTTGGATTATTGCTGTCAACACCGATCTGGGCGGCGCCAAACGTGGCGGTATCCATTGCGCCGATTCATTCTCTGGTAGCGGCCGTGATGGATGGTGCGGGGGTGCCTGAACTGCTGATTCCTGCCGGTCAGTCGCCGCACGGCTACGCGCTCAGACCGTCTTCGGTCAAGCATATTTATGCTGCCGATTTAATTATTTGGATTGGTCCGGATTATGAAATCGCATTGGCCGGCGCGATCGCTCAGGCCCATGCTCAGGTCCATGCTCAGGCCAGCAAAAGCGGCGCGACGAAATCTCTGGCAAGTTTGCGCGAATTGCAAACCTATCCGCCGCGCGCGCAGGATAATCATAAAGACCAATATGACGGAGTCGCCAAGCAACAGGGCGGGACGCCGATGTCGATTGATCCGCATGTTTGGCTATCCACGGCCAACGCCGCGGTCATGGTCAATCACTTCCGCGCCTGGTTGATCGCGATTGACGCTGAAAATTCCGCGACCTATCGGCGCAATGCCGCGCGCGTGATTGCGAGAATCAACCTTCTGCACCGTCACTTGGAGCAACAACTCCGGTCAGTGCAAACCATTCCCTATCTGGTGTTTCACGATGCCTACCAGTATTTTGAAAAAGAGTTTCATTTGAACCGAGTGGGGGCGGTCGCCGCGAGTCCCGAAAGGTCGCCTGGGGCAAGGCGCATTCAGGCGTTAAGAAAGGTTATTACCGCGCACGGCGTCAAGTGCCTCTTCACCGAGCCGCAATTTGAATCGAGATTAATCCCGGTCCTGATTGAAAACACCGATGTCAGTTTGGGGCAATTAGATCCACTGGCAACCGAGAGCCAACCGGGCACGGAATTGTGGTTTGAGTTGATGACGGAATTGGGCAAGTCATTGACGCATTGCTTAAAGTAGCCGTGCTTAAAGGTCGCAAATCCTTCTCGTCGTTGCGGCTCTGGGCTAACGCGGTTTTTCACTGGATTACCGGGTCAAGCCCGATAATGACGGACGGTTATTGTCCAGCGGCGAAGCCAGCGGGCGACGACCTCGCGCGGAGCAATCCGCGAACCCCCCCTTGACCCCCCCCCCTTATCAGGGGGGAGACCGAGCTGCCGCCACCATCGCGAGTGGAAGATGCGAAGCCCCCCTGACAAGGGGGGTTTGGGGGGTTACGATAACGTCACCGCCATCGTCGCGACAATCCGAACCTCGCGGCCGCGAGCCGCTGCCTTCGCCGCGGGATAATGTTGCGGCTATCGCCGCGGATGTTTCACTGGATTATCGGGTCAAGCCCGATAGTATCTGTGTTCCGAGTCAAGTCTTTTTTACGCTGCCCGCGTATAATTTTCCACCCACGGCGTGCCGCGTCCGGCAATGGCGTTTACCAGCAACAGTATCTTGCGCATCACCGCCACCAAGGCAACTTTGCCGGGTTTGCCGCGCTTTCGCAGGCGCTCGTGAAAGCGTCGCCTATCGCGGTCGTGGCGCACCGCCGACATCGCCGCCATGAATAAAACCCGACGCACCGCTTCACGACCGCCGCGGATGCTGCGTTTGCCCTGATGATTGCCGCTGTCGCGCGACCACGCACCCCCGCCAGGACGCTCAACGCCTTGCCACTGCACTTGCCGAGCTCCGGCAAGTGGGTGATAAAAATCCCCGCACTGCACTAAGCCTACGCCGGCTGCGCTTTGATGCAACGCCGCAATCCCGGATAATGCCACATCGGCCTTCAACACCGCGCGCCGCTCTTTATCGACCCGTTTGATCTCATCATTGAACACCGTGATGAGGCGCTCGCATGACGCCTTCCGATTACTCGACCCAGCCTTCTCCAAGCGGTTCATCTCCTGCCCCCGCATCCCCGCCAACTGCCGTCGGCGGGCCGTGACATCGCGCAATGCTGGATTTTTTTTATTCATCATCGGTGTCGCCCGCACCTCAAGCCGCTCGCCCTATTCGCGCAACAACCGCGCATCCCACTTATCCGTCTTCGCTTGACAACCCGCCGCCCGAGCAAACGCACGCGCTTTGTTCGGATGCGCAAGGCGCGCCTTTATCTTCGCCCTCGACAACTGACTAACCAATAGACGCTCATGCCCGCCAGTCGGTTCGCTGCCACCCTCATCGGCTCGAAACGCCGCAACCCTTCAATCAGCGGCGCAATCCCCCCGGCAGCGTTGTCAAAACGCTGGGCTTTCCCGAATGGCGCCGAGACTTCCAAGCCGTTCTTTGCAACATCAATGCCGGTAACTATTTTCATTTGCTTCATTTGCTTTGTCTCCAAAAGCGTTGCTATAACAAGGCTGATCCGCACACTTGTATCCGGGGCTTTCTCCTCGCGCCTACCCTGCAAATTGGCCTATCTGCAAGGTAAAAGCAACATACAAATGACGATATAAGGAGGGTTGCAAACCCGATCTGCGGAATGAGGTGTGAAATGTCGGTAATCCTCCCGGTGGGCACAAGCCGTATCCGCGGGTATTCGCCAAGTTACAGGACTGTATCAAGACTCCGCTCCAGCCGAACCGGCCGGTTCCATACTACCGGCCGAGCATCGTGCAAAATCAATCAGGTGCTTGAAGCGGCGACAATCGCATCGATAGAGGCCCTAAGCGTTGCGCTGAATTCAGCATCGGATTGTTGCGCGGCCAGCCCTTCGGTCAGCGCGCGCGAGAAGCTCGCAATCATGCCGTTATTCTGGCTCAGCTTTTGGTTGGCATCGGCTCGGCTGTATCCTCCCGAAAGCGCAACAACTTTGAGCACATTCGGGTGCTGGATGCAGGATTGATAAAAATTCGCGGATTGCGGCAGGGTAAGTTTGAACATTACATTTTCGTTTTCACCCAGCGTATCCAGATGGGTCAATAACTGCTCCCTTAAAATATGCTCGGCTTGCGCTTTCTCGGCAGAGTGAATATCCACTTCCGGTTCAATGATGGGCACCAGCCCCTTGGCGATAATCTGTTTGCCAATTTCAAATTGCTGGGCGACAATCTGTTTGATGCCTTCGGCATTTGCGAGTTTAATGACCGAGCGCATTTTGGTGCCAAAAATTCCGTTGTCGACGGCGCGGTTTAATAGCGCATCAAGATCGGGCATGGGCTTCATCAGCTGCACGCCATTTTCCTGGTCGGCCAGACCCTGGTCCACTTTGAGTATGGGGATGACGTTTTTCTCTTCCCAAAGATAACGGCTGGTTGGTTTGCCTTGCACTTTCCGCTGCATGGTGTTTTCAAACAAAATGGCCGCCAGAATCTTGTCCCCGGTAAAATGCTCATTGGTCATGATACGGGTGCGCATTTCGTGAACCTTGCCGTACATTTCTTCATCGCCTGAATACTCGCTTTGGTCGACCCCGTACATTGCCAGCGCCTTGGGGGTGCTGCCGCCGCTTTGGTCCAGGGCCGCGATAAATCCAGTGGAATTGCTTACTTTTTCTAGTTGTTCAGTGGTTTGAGTCATGATTTTGAAGGCATAAATAGGGTTATGAATTTGAGCAGGAATAGGCTATTGTCCCGAAATTCTGGCGTTATGGCAAGAGAGCGGTCAGAATGATCAGTTTACCACAGAGACACTATCGCCGACGCGGATACTGCCTTCCTTATCAGGAATTAAATCAGGAATTAAATTCATCCCAAAATAAACCGCGCCGTCTCTTTGGCGATAGCGGGATAAGGTATGGATCGGCTCTGGCCCGGCAAGCACGCCGGTTTGTTGATTGACGGTGGGCACCGAACAGCGCGCACAAGGTTTCACCATTCTTAAATTAACGTGGCTTGAATCATTCTTGACGCGAATAGTATGCCAATGATCTTCTGCAAAGGCATCACAACCCGCGACCACAATATTGGGCCTGAACCGGTCCATGCCCACTGGCGCTTGTAGTCGCTGGTTCAAATCGTCCAGTGATTCCTGGGATAGCAATAACAAAGGAAAGCTATCGGCGAATTTTGTATGCTCGCCTGAGTTGGCGAATTTCTGGTCGCATTGCCTGGTTTGGTCGGGCGGAAATGAAACCAGTTTGCAGGGTGAATCCAGAGCCTGACTTAGCCATTCGTTGGTGATCGGATCGTGTTCCAACGCCCTGACCGCATCGCCCCAAACTTCAGTATTTATACGCCCGGCATTATCGTCCACCGGCTTGACAACGTGGGCTTCCATGCCAAAGGTCGATAGCACCAGCGCATCATCAACTATCGCAGTTTCAATCAAGGCCATTTGCGGAAAACGGCGTTGCGTCATAAATGTTCCGTCCGGTTGTACCACCATCCATTGCCGATCGAATTGAAACCCAGCCAGGGTAAGCCGTGCGGATTGCAGGGATATGCCGCCCAGAGACTTAACCGGATAGACATGAATTTCAGAAATGTGCATTTTAGCCCTGAATTTATGATGAATTTATATGAATTATATCTGCAATAGTAGCGTGAAACTTCTATAATTCGGTGCATGAATTCACAACCGAAAACGACTGATTTATTGTCTCAGCTAATTGGTTTCAATACCACCAGTCGAAATTCCAATCTGGATTTCATCGAATTTGTCGGCGCCATGCTTGAGCCCTATGGCATAAAACCCGAATTGACTTTTGATGATAACAAGAAAAAAGCCAACTTGTTTGCGACCTTGGGCGGCGGCAACCAACCCGGCATCGTGTTATCAGGGCATACCGACGTGGTGCCGGTGGATGGACAGAATTGGTCCACCGATCCATTCCAGACCGAGATAGCCGGCGATCGGATGTTTGGTCGCGGCGCTTGCGACATGAAAGGATTTATCGCCATATGCCTGACCAAAATCGAAGAAATTTTGGCAGCGGATCTGGCTACCCCAATACACTTCGCATTTTCCTACGATGAAGAGGTTGGATGTTTAGGGGTCACCGGACTACTCGACGAGTTGAAAAAGAAACCGGTCCAGCCCAAAGCCTGCATCATTGGCGAACCCACCAGCATGGGCGTAATTCGGGCCCACAAAGGGATGTCATTCAGGCACTGTTGCGTGCGCGGAAAAGCGGCACATTCGTCGCTGGTGGATCAGGGTGTTAACGCCATAACGGTGGCTGCCAAAATCATCGCCTATGTGGATTCCATCCAGCAACGTATTCAAAATGAAGGCCCATTCGATAACGAATTCGATCCACCCTATACCACTTTGCATTGCGGCGTGATGCACGGCGGCACGGTAAACAACATCATTCCCAACCAATGCGAGTTTGAGTTTGAAATTCGTAATTTGCCAAATCAATCTACCTTGCCATTGTGGGCAGAAATTGAGGCTTATATAAAAACACAGCTGCTGCCGGCAATGCACGCCGTATCACCGGACACCGGCATCGATTGGCAGACCCTGTCGGATGCGCCACCAATGGATACGCCTGCGGACGATAGTTTGATTCCGATGATTTCCAGGCTCCTGGATAGCAGCGCTGCACCCGGCAAAGTGAGTTACGGTACCGAAGGCGGCTATTTCCAAATTGCTGGCATACCGACCATCATTTGTGGTCCGGGCAGCATTGAGCAAGCGCACAAGCCCAATGAGTTTATTGATCTTGCTCAACTTAAAAAAGGCGAACGGTTTATAACCGCGTTAATTAGCTCCCTGAGGTAAATCCCCATGGCGATTTTTTTTGGATTAGGTTCCAATGAGGGCAACCGTAATGCCAATTTGCAACACGCTGTCGAACAGCTAAAATCCAATGGCTTTGAAATATCTGCCATTTCCCCGATCGTTGAAACGCCGGCACTGTTACCCAAGGACGCAGAGCCATCGTGGAATAAACCCTTTTTAAACTGCGTCATATCGGGGCAAGCGCGTTGGCAGCCCAGCCAGGGATTGGAAATTGTCAAGCAAATAGAAGCCAGGTTAGGTCGCCGCGTAGCGGAGGCGAAAACAGCAGCGATGACCGGAGCGCAAGCGCGGGCAAAAACACAGGCGAAAAAATGGTCCCCGCGAACCATCGATATCGACCTGCTGATTTGGCATGACCAGATCGTTGATTCAAGGAAATTGACCCTTCCTCATTACGCCATAACCGAGCGCGCATTTGTGCTTACCCCATTGCTGCACCTGCAACCCGACTTGGTGATTCCCGGCCAAAATCAAACGGTGTTTGATTTGTGCAGGACGGTTAAGCCGGCGCCGTTATGGATGGGAATTTTAAACATTACCCCGGATTCATTTTCCGATGGCGGGCAGATACCTGTTCCCGACAGTATCTGCACTTCCGCCGTCCTTGGCGGTCGCGCTGGTGACGGAGGTGATGAAGCGCTGCTCGCGCGGATTGATGCTATGCTGGATGAGAATGTGCAAATTATTGATGTTGGCGCAGAGTCCACTGGCCCAAACGCGGCCGCAGTTGATGCAGACGAAGAATGGCGTCGCCTGCAGCCGGTGTTAAATTTAATCAACCAGCGGCTGCGGGGGCGATGCATCAGACCGATGATTTCTATCGATAGTCGCCATGCCGCTACCTTAGAAAAAGCATTGAACCACGGCGCGGACATGATCAATGATGTCACCGGGTTGCGCGATCCTGCGATTCGGGAGATCGCGAAAGTCAGCGGTTGTCAGGTGGTGGCGATGCACAGCCTGAGCATCCCGGCCGATGCCAAAATAGTATTGCCTGCCGGCGATACCGCAGTCAACCAACTACGTGATTGGCTGCACAGAAATATTGATCGATGGCTGGACGATGGGCTTGATCTGAACCAGATTATTTTCGACCCCGGCATTGGTTTCGGCAAAAATTCGCTTCAGTCTTTTGAGTTATTGCAACATTGTAATGAGTTAAAAGATGCCGGGTTGCGCCTGTTGATAGGACATTCCCGAAAATCCTTTATGAGCGGATTTACCGATCGGCAATTTGGCCAGCGTGATCTGGAGACTCTGGGAATTTCCCTGGCATTATGCCAACAGGGGGTTGAGATTATTCGGGTGCATGATCCGGTGATGCATATTCGCGCCTATCGAGGCTGGTCGCATGTCGCCAGGATGGACTAAAACTTGGGATGGATTGGAAAAAATGAATTAGAATGTGCGGCAATAAAATTAGTGGAACACCACTTGCGCCGATAATGTGAACGCCGGAATCACCGCGTCAAACAGCCCGCCGTTTTCATCCTGCATTTGATAACTGCCCATCATTGAACCGACCGGCGTTTTCAGAATGGTGCCGCTGGTGTATTGAAAGCTTTCTCCGGGTCGCAAGTGGGGATGCTCGCCGACCACGCCGGGGCCTCTGACCTCTTCGGTCTTGCCTTCGGAGTCGGTGATGATCCAATGCCGAGTGAGCAGCCTGACGGCGATATTCCCGCGATTTTCCATGTGCACGGTATAGGCAAAAACAAATTGGTTGTTCTCGGGCATGGACTGCTCATGAAGGTATTGCGGGGTAACCGAAATGTGTATTTGCCGGGTTGCGCTCATGTCTCGATTAGAACCCATCTTGCGATCGGTTGCAACAGAAACCATAAAGGCGCTGGAATCCTGTAGCGGCCTCCCGCTTGGTATAGCCTAAGCGCATGTATTTCTCCGCAGGATTTGTCCGCCGAATAACAGCAGTATGAGGCCAGCAATAAGCAAGCGTAAATTAAGCAGGTATTGCGTATTGCCAGATAAAGTGATATGTTTCCCAATAACCACGCTCAATGATCGGTTTACAGGTTATTGAGCCAGATTACGACGACATCTAATAGGCGACATTAATTTTGGAGAATAAGCATGCAACGCTCACTTTATATTGACCCTGAAAAATGCACCGGCTGTTTACAATGCGAAATGGCCTGTTCATACGAAAATGAAGGCGTATTTAATCCGGCAAAATCACGCATAAAGGTTTTTACGTTTCATGATGAAGGCCGATTCGTGCCTTATACCTGCACCCAATGCGATGAAGCGTGGTGTTTGCATGCCTGTCCGGTCGACGCCATCACCATGAACCGGGAAACCGGGGCCATGGAAGTGGCCGATTCCGTTTGCGTCGGCTGCAAGGTGTGCACCATCGCCTGCCCGTTCGGAACGGTTAATTACAATCAGGACACCGGCAAAGTCATTAAGTGTGATTTATGCGGCGGCGATCCTCAATGTGTCGTTGCCTGCCCGACTGAGGCCATTACCTATGTGGATGCCGATGCAACCGGGCTCGAAAAAATGCGCGCCTGGGCCGCGAAAACCGATAACTCAGCTACAGCAAGCTAGGAGGATAATGTTATGTCTTGGACAAAAAAAGTACTACGAGTGGATTTAAGCAAAGGCGTGGTTGCCGAAGAGGCGTTGAACATGGAATGGGCCGCGCAATATATTGGGCAACGGGGGCTCGGTACCCGTTATTTGGTCGAAGAGACCGACCCTAAATGCGATGCGCTCGGGCCTGACAATAAACTGATTTTTGCAACCGGCCCCCTGACCGGCACTACGGCATCAACCGGCGGCCGCTATTCAGTCATCACCAAAAGTCCGTTGACCGGCGCGGTGGCGTGCTCGAATTCCGGTGGATTTATCGGCGCCGAGCTCAAATTCGCAGGCTGGGACATGATTATTTTTGAAGGCAAATCCAAATCCCCTGTGATGTTGCGGGTTGAAAATGAAGTTGCCGAACTGGTGCCTGCGGATGATTTATGGGGTAAGACGGTTTGGGAAACCGACAGGCTTATCCATGCAAAGTACCAGGATCCTCAGATTAGAGTTGCCGCAGTGGGGCGGGCTGCCGAAGCCGGATGTCTGTATGCCGGCATCATCAACGACCTGCATCGTGCGGCCGGTCGCTCCGGCGTGGGTACGGTGATGGCATCGAAAAATCTAAAGGCGGTAATGGTGCGCGGCACCCGCGGCGTGGGCAACATCAAGGATCCGATTCGCTTCATGAAAAGCGTTGCCGAGCAAAAGCAGGTATTGGTGGATAACGCGGTAACCGGCCAGGGTCTGCCCACGCTCGGCACTCAGGTGTTGATGAATGTCATTAACGAAGTCGGCGCGCTGCCGGCGAATAACATGCGCGATGTGCAGTTTGACGGCGCCAATAACATTTCCGGGGAAGCCATGCTCGAACCCCGCGAAAGCGATGGCAAGCCCAATTTGACCACCAATGCCGCATGCTTTAGCTGCACCATCGCCTGCGGCCGGATTTCCACTATCGATAAACAGCATTTCAGCGTGGAAAACAAACCGGAGTACTGGGGCAATTCCGGCGGACTGGAATACGAAGCGGCCTGGGCGATGGGCGCGGATACCGGTATTGATGATATTGATGCGATTACCTATACCAATTTTTTATGCAATGAAGATGGTTTCGACCCCATCTCATTCGGCTCGACCGTAGCGGCGGCGATGGAGTTATTTGACATCGGCGCGATTACCACAAAACAGACCGAGGGTATGGCGCTAACCTTTGGATCCGCTAAAGCCTTGACTTGGTGCGCTGAAAAAGTTGCGACCGGGGAGGGTTTTGGCAAGGATTTAGGCATGGGGTCCAAGCGGCTTTGTGAAAAATATGGCCACCCGGAGTTGTCCATGACGGTCAAGGGCCAGGAGTTCCCGGCCTATGACCCGCGTGGTATTCAGGGTATGGGTCTGACCTACGCCACCTCCAATCGCGGTGCCTGCCACCTGCGCGGTTACACGGTGGCATCGGAAGTGTTGGGCATCCCGGAAAAAACCGACCCGCTGGTCACCGATGGCAAAGCCGGGCTGGTGAAGGCATTTCAAGACGCCACCGCCGCGGTCGATTCCATGGGGCTTTGCTTATTCACCACATTCGCCTGGACTTTGGATAATATGGCGCCGCAAATCGATGCCGCCTGCGACGGCGATTGGAGCGTGGAGCGATTGCTTGAAGCCGGCGAACGCATCTGGAATCTCGAGCGGGATTACAACCTGAAAGCCGGTCTGTCCGGCGCCGACGATACCCTGCCGTCAAGATTGCTTAAAGAGGCGGCCAAGACCGGCCCGGCCAAGGGCAAAGTTTGCGGGCTGGATGAAATGCTGCCGGAATACTATTCCTTACGTGGCTGGAGCAAAGACGGACAACTCACCGACAAAGTCCGCAAGCAGTTCGCGCTGCCGGCGTGAGCCAGCATTGTGAATTATCTGAGCTTTCATTCGTTAAAAAATTGCTGAAACGATAGTATCCGGGTGAAGATAGAAAAATACTTTTACCCGGCACCGGATACCTGTCAAAATTTAAAGAACTGACGAAAAAAATTAATACGTCACGATCTACAGAACCAAACGCGAATAGAGCCGAGCTTAATTATTTAGTGAAAAAGTTTGATCCGGCGTTGTTGTTCCACATCGAACAAGGAATTAAACATGGTCAAACACTTATTGTTGAGTGGCTACCGAAATATAAGTTTAAAAATTGGAAAGAAGACCAAAACCAATGGTCGAACAGTAACAAAGCAAATGCGCGAAACAAGAGCAAAAGCCATTGCTAAAATTTTAGGGCAGCAGAAAAATGGCATTCGCATGGCCGAGGTATATCCATGAGAGATCTTGAAAGTTCTGAAATAAAGTTACAAATTGATGATTTTGGAAAAGATAAGGAACTTAGATAGTGTCGTCACAAGTTAAAAATCAGCTGTATAATATCCATTTTCAACAACAAAAGTGAGCCGCATCATGACAACGCCCGCACACAAAAGACACGACATAAACGACAACACATGGAAATTACTATCACCGCATCTTACAGGGCAAAAAGGCATGCATGGGGGTATCGCTAAAGACAACCGCTTATTCCTTAATGCAGTATTCTGGATTCTACGCACAGGCGCGCCATGGCGGGACTTGCCCCCTGATTATGGCGATTGGAAGAACACGCATAGACGCTTTTGTCGTTGGCGTGATAAAGGCATCTGGGAAAACTTGTTATCGCAGATAATCGATGAGCCGGACTTTGAATGGATTATGATTGATGCCAGTCATATTAAAGTCCATCCACACGCGGCAGGAGCAGTGGGAGGCAATCAAGCTATGAGTCGGACAAAAGGGGGCTTAACACAAAGATACATTTGGCCGTGGATGCGCATGGTATGCCGATCAGATTTATTGTTACAAAAGGCACCCGAGCTGATTGCACTCAGGCTAGCGCATTGATTGATGGCTTTGAAGGCGAATACTTATTAGCCGATAGAGCCTATGACACACAAGAAATATTGGACCAAGCAAAATCACAAAATATGAAAGTTGTGATCCCACCAAAGAAGAATAGAAAAGAGCAACGAGAATATGACAAACACCTATATAAAATCAGGCATTTAGTCGAGAATGCATTCTTGCATCTTAAGCGTTGGCGTGGTATTGCAACACGCTATGCAAAGAATACCAGTTCATTCGTTGCCGCTGTGCAGATTAGGTGTATGATGCTTTGGGCTAAAATCTTATGACGACACTATCTAGTGATACAATCAGAAATTATCACGGTTTATGCGTTGATTATTTATCAAATAAACTTGCGATTCGCGGCTATATGCACACCAAAGATAGTATGAGGAGAGTAATGTAATGAGTAGTAACCGAAAATCAACTAACGCTAAAAAGAAGTCATCTGGATACGAAAAAGTATTTGATGATGCTAATAGAAGATTGCGCGACTTTGGCGATCTTGACCGCGTTGATCGGATTATAGACGATGATGAAAAACCGACACCCATCCCATTTCCGTATGGGGGGAAAGGTTATAACGAATGGGTTTCATCCTGAAACGCTACTCGGTGGCGAGAAAACCCTGTGAGAAAATCTCGTTTTGCAGTATTGGCGGGTTGTTTTGGCTTAATTACGAGCGGTTGCGCGCCTCCGCCATGGCAAGCCAAGTTGCACACGGACGAGTTTTCGGATAGAACTATTTGTCGTGTTGCGTCAAAACAGGGATTTAGGTCGGGGTTTCAAGAAAACCTTTTGCTATCTGCTGGCAAACTGATTACCCACGAGTTTTTCGCCGAGATGCGACTTGATGGGCCGCGAATTGGCATTTGGGGGAGATTTGGCATAGTTTGGGGTGATGTGCAGATGCGCGTCGACAACAATCCGACTATCAATATCACTGCACAAGATACGCCTATTGATTATGCACCAGCGGTGCCACAAGCCACCCCGATTAATCTCCCAAACGTTACCGAAGAACAACACAGGGCGTACGAGGAATCGTTAAAACAAGTGCAAGCAGCGACTCAGGCCATCCTTGCAACAGGTTCGCCATACAAAGTTGCTACTGGTACGAAGGCAAAAACGTTGCTCGCGCAAATCAAAGTTGGCAAGCAGATTAAGTTTCGGATTGTCGGTATAAATAAAGCTACTACGACAACCGCCGAAATTGAAATAACCGATCAATTCAAAGATGCTTTGCGAAAATGCAAGATAATTTGATTTGCGCTTACTTTTAGAAAAGGTCGGTCTTTCGACCATCCCTTAAACACTAATAAATCTCACCCTATGCCAACAATGAAATATCTCATCATAGGCGCCGGCCCGGCTGGCGTGGTTGCCGCTGAGACGCTACGTAAACTGGATGCCAGTGCTGAAATAACGATTATCGGCGATGAGCCGGAGCCGCCATATTCACGAATGGCGATTCCTTATTTGCTGAGCAACAACATCGATGAACCGGGCACTCATCTGCGTAAGCAGGCGCACCATTTTAAAGACAGCGCGATCGAGGTTGTGGTGGATACGGTTAAATCTGTTGATCCGTCATCAAAAAAATTGCTGTTGACAAGCGGTGGTTCTCGGGCCTACGACAAGTTGCTTGTGGCCACCGGTTCACGGCCGGTAACGCCACCGATTGCGGGTATTGAGCATGAAAAAGTGACCAGTTGCTGGAACTTGAAAGATGCCAGAAAAATTGCCAGTGGTCTTAAACCAGGCGCCTCCGTAGTACTCATTGGCGCGGGTTTTATTGGCTGCATCATTTTGGAGGCACTGGTTTCCTCAGGCGCAAACCTGACCGTTATCGAGATGGGTAATCGCATGGTGCCTAGAATGCTCGATGAAACCTGCGGTAGTTTGCTGGAAAAGTGGTGCCAGCAAAAAGGCGTGAACGTCATGACCAGCTCGCAGGTTGAAGCCATTGAATCTGCGGCTGACAATGTCAATGTGAAAGTCAGCGGCGGCAGAGAAGTGGAGGCGGAATTAGTCATTTCAGCGGCGGGGGTGAGCGCCAATGCCGCCTTTTTAGAAGGCTCCGGGGTGCGGCTTGCCGATGGCGCGGTGGTCATTGATGAGTATATGTGTTCCTCGGTCGCGGATATTTATGCGGCCGGGGATGTTGCTTGTGGCAAGGATTTTTCCACCGGTGAATATACCGTTCAAGCGATACAGCCGACCGCCGTTGAGCATGGCCGTGTTGCGGCAAATAATATGTTTAATCATGGCTCGGTGTGTCACCAAGGCAGTGTGCTCATGAACGTATTGGATACCATTGGACTAATTTCAACCTCATATGGCCAATGGGAAGGCGTTAAAGGGGGACAGAGCGCAACCTTGGTTGACCAGGATAATTTTCGTTATATCCAGCTTCAATTTGATGATGATCGGCTGGTTGGTGTCAATACCTTGGGGCTGACCCAGCATATCGGCGTACTGCGTGGGTTGGTGCAGGGCCGGTTTAAATTGGGCCAATGGAAAGACAAACTGATGAACAATCCATTGTTAGTGATGGAGGCCTATCTGGCTACGACTCAGGGTTAGCCCAGGGTTAGCTCAGGGTTGGTTCGGCTAGTTCAGGCAAGGATACTCAGACCAGCGTAGTTTGAACAAATTTGCCGAGTCGAATCATGTAAATTGCAGCCATGTAAATTGTAGCCATGCAAATTGAATTTAAGTTATTCGCAACGTTGATGGGCTATTTGCCGGATGGTGCGGTGAAAAATGCAATCACGCTTGAGGTTGCGGAAAATACCACGCCATACCAGTTAATCGACACCTATTGTGTGCCGCGGTCCGAAGTGCATTTGGTTTTAATTAACGGTGTCTATGTCGATGAAGAGGGCCGGGATAGACCTATGAAGTCGAACGACACGTTGGCAATCTGGCCGCCTGTTGCGGGAGGATGAGTGAGGGCGGCCATCAGGTTTATAATCGTCATGTTTATAGTCGCCGGGCGTACCGTTCTGAGACCGGCTTTTCCCACGCCGAATTGCTCAAGTGCCTGCCATCGGCAGTTGTGCCTTATGTTGTCAGCAAACTAACCCAAAGCAGTTATGCCATGTCCTTTGCCTTGTCCTTTAAGAATCGCGTTGCCTATTTGCATCTTGAGCCGGAGAAAACACGGGAAATTGCATCGATTAAATTGCCGGTAACGGCAATCTCGATCGAATTCGAAAATTTCTCTGAAATTCAATATAGAAAATTTATGGATCGATTTAAAAAATATTTGCATCGGGGCGGCGGCTGAATAAAAATAAATCCAGGAAGATGAATCAATGAAAATAACAATCAAGTTTTTCTCGAGTTTGATGGAATACCTGCCGGATACTGCGGATGGCAATGCTATCGAGCTGACGGTGAGTGATACGCAGACTCCAAATCAGTTGCTGGAGCGTTACAAAGTGCCCCGGGAAGAAGCGCAAATGATGATGCGCAATGGCGTATTCCTGCCCGTTGAAGCGCGCAGCCAACCCTTGAAAGAGGGTGACGTTTTGTCAATATGGCCCACCATTCAGGGCGGATAAGCCATAAAATAACATAAAATAATATGCGGATTGATGTTGCTGGACTTATACAGGACTGTGATAAAGGGGAAAAGGTGTATCCTGTTTTGCCGACAAGCTCGTCGCTTTTGGATATTTATTTCGGATATTTAATTGTTAACAGACACGCATAACCGTCCGCTCCACGATTTGAGAATCTCGGTCACCGACCGATGTAATTTTCGATGCGGGTATTGCATGCCAAAAGATGTGTTCGGCCGGCGTTACCCGTTTCTGAAATCCGGCGCGTTACTGCGCTACGATGAGATCGAAACGCTGGTCAAGGCTTTTGCGAAGCTTGGCGTTGGAAAAATTCGATTGACCGGCGGCGAGCCGCTGTTGCGCAAGGATTTGGAGCGGCTCATTGTCATGCTGTCCGATATTCCCGGCATTGAAGATATTACGATCACCACCAATGCTTCGCTGTTGACCCAATCCCGCGCGAGATCATTGAGGGCAGCCGGAATCCGTAGAATCAATATCAGCCTGGATGCGTTGAGGCCTGAGATTTCTCGGAAAATCAACCCAATCCCGTATCCATTACAGGACATTCTGGATGGCATAAACCACGCTTTGGAAACCGGATTTGAGTCGGTCAAAATCAATATGGTGGTGCAAAAAGGCATCAATGACGGCGACATTTTGTCCATGGTGCAAAACTTCAGGGGCACTGGCGCGATATTGCGATTTATCGAATTTATGGACGTGGGCAACCATAATCGCTGGCGCATGGATAAGGTGATGCGCGGCCGGGAAATAATTGACTTGATCAACCCAATCTATCCATTGCAGCCGGTTGGGGCAAATTATGCGAGTGAAGTCGCAAAACGGTGGCGATTTGTCGACGGCGAGGGGGAAATCGGCGTCATATCTTCAATAACCCAACCATTTTGTGGTGACTGCACCCGCGCCAGATTATCCGCCAAAGGCGAGTTATTCACATGTTTGTTTGCGACTTCCGGCCATGATCTGAAACAACTGTTATCCCAGGGCATGTCCGAGATTGAAATAAGGGAAAAAATATCATCGATATGGGCCCGGCGCGACGATCAATATTCCATGTTAAGAACACAAAAGTTAAGCGCGGGAAACTTGAAAACCAGGCCGCCCGGAAAACAATTCGGGAAACAATCCCAAAAAGTCGAAATGTCCTATATCGGCGGTTAGCCGGCTTGCTGATCGCGCTTGAATTTCATTCGATTATCTGCAACAAGGGATACCATTATCTCTGGACTTCTTCGCGGGCTTCTTCGCGCTGTGGACTGAAACCGCGGCTGGATTTGCCAGTGCTTGTTTTATTGAAGAGGCGGCACCCCATAGAGACACCCCATAGAGACACCCCATAGAGATGATGCAATCTCTATGGGGGTTTGTACGACCTTTTTAGATTCAGCAGGGCAGCCGAATTTTCAACCCGGACCTTTCCTTACTTTCTTTTTTTCGATGCTTTTTTCTTGGCGGTCTTCTTTTTGGACCGTCTTTTTTTCGAAGCCTTTTTCTTGGCGGTCTTCTTTTTGGACCGTCTTTTTTTCGATGCTTTTTTCTTGGCGGTCTTCTTTTTGGCCCGTCTTTTTTTCGAAGCCTTTTTCTTCGCGGTCTTCTTTTTGGCCCGTCTTTTTTTCGAAGCCTTTTTCTTGGCGGTCTTCTTTTTGGCCCGTCTTTTTTTCGAAGCCTTTTTCTTCGCGGTCTTCTTCTTGGTCCGCCTTTTTTTCGATGCTTTTTTCTTGGAAGCCTTCTTCTTGGCGGCTTTTTTCTTGGTTGACTTTTTCTTGGAAGCCTTTTTCTTGACTACCTTCTTTTTGGAAACTTTTTTCTTTGATGAAACTGACTTCTTCTTTTTTGCCATTTGTATTTACCTCTCGGTTGTAATAAGGGATGGTGTTATCGAACAGTAGTGTCGTATCGCTACAATGTAGTGATCACAATAAACACTAACTCATTAGATAATTTCGTGCAGTTAATTTAAGTATAATTAAGGTTGATAACCTATACTACAAGTTACCAAAGCGAAACGTAAGTTATCTTTGTTTTAAAGTCAACACAATTTGAAAGAGTTAATTTAATAAAATTTTCGGGAAAAATTTTTCTAAATAAAAAAAATTGTTATAATTACTGATGAACTATCCAACCAGTTATTTCTCTTATTGTCGGTGCGGTATAGCCCGATTGTAAACAAAATTTATATTAATGAATACGCGGTTATGGTTTCTGCATAGTGTCACTGTAACGGCATCGGCTAAAATTAAAACCTGTTAAACACTGGATACGCTATTGAACCGAAAAAAAAATCAGTTTGACCGCGATGAACTGCTCGCATGCGGTCATGGGAAAATGTTTGGTCCAGGCAATGCACAATTGCCCCTTCCAAATATGTTGATGTTTGACCGGATTACCCATATTGATGAAGACGGCGGCAAGTCCGGCAAAGGCGTGGTTATTGCCGAGATGGATATTTCGCCGGATTTATGGTTTTTCCAATGTCATTTTGAAGGGGACCCAGTCATGCCCGGTTGTCTGGGGTTGGATGCGTTGTGGCAATTGGTAGGATTTTCACTGGGCTGGCGTGGTGGTCAGGGACACGGTCGTGCATTGGGTTCCGGAGAAATAAAATTCAATGGTCAAATTACACCGGACTGTAAAAAAATTACCTACCGTATAGACTTCAAACGGGTAATAATGCGTAAATTGGTCATGGGGGTTGCGGATGGTCTGGTCAGTGTTGATGATAACCAGGTATATAGTTGTAAAGACCTTCGAGTGGGATTGTTCAAGAATGCCGAAACCATTTAACATCGCTCCATTTAATTAATACGACTCAATTTAACCTGGCCTCAGTCCCAATGTGTTTAACCCATTACCCAGTGTCCGCACAGTGAGTTTTAAATGAAAAGAGTGGTAGTCACCGGCTTTGGAATTATTTGCAGCCTGGGAAACAATAAAGAGGAAGTGAGAAGTGCGCTTCAATCAAGCCGCTCAGGCATTGTCAAGGCTCAGGAGTACGTTGATTTGGGGATGCGAAGCCGTGTTCATGGCGCCATAAATATTGACCCTAAACCCTTGATCGATCGAAAACTGTATCGATTTATGGGGGATGCCGCGGCCTATAGCTATCTTGCGATGCAAGAAGCCATTGATCACGCGCATCTGTCCGAACAGGTCATTAGCAGCGAGCGTACTGGACTGTTGCTGGGCACCGGCGGCGCGTCGCCGGAAAATATTGTGATTGCCGCCGATACATTACGCCAACGCGGGGTAAAACGTGTAGGCCCCTATATGGTGACCAAAACCATGTCGAGTACGATTCCGGCGTGTGTCGGCACCGCATACAAAATCAAGGGTGTTTCCTATTCGATTAGCTCGGCATGTTCAACCAGTGCGCATTGCATTGGCCACGGCGCGGAATTAATTCAACTCGGAAAACAGGATGTGATTTTTGCCGGCGGCGGGGAAGAATTGCACTGGTCTTTGTCGGTGTTATTCGACGGCATGGGCGCGCTTTCCTCGAACTACAACGACACGCCGCAAAGCGCATCCCGTCCTTATGACAATGATCGGGATGGGTTTGTGATCTCTGGCGGCGCTGGCGTCGTGGTTCTTGAAAGCTTGGCGCACGCGCAAAAGCGGGGCGCCCCGATTTATGCTGAGCTGGTCGGTTATGGCGCGACTTCCGATGGCTATGACATGGTGCAGCCGTCAGGAGAAGGTGCGGCGCGTTGTATGCGCCAGGCATTGCGGCAAATGAATGAAAGCGGGGTCGAGCGACCCATTCAATATATCAATGCCCACGGCACCAGCACGCCGGCAGGCGACATCAAGGAACTGGAAGCCATCGCCGAAGTGTTTGGAGAAAATTGCCCGCCAATCAGCGCAACCAAGTCGCTTAGCGGGCACGCTCTGGGTGCGGCAGGCGTCAATGAGTCTATTTATTCCATATTGATGATGGAGTCAGGATTTATCGCCGCCTCCGCCAATATCGAAAATCTGGATACACGCGCCCAAGGGTTCCCCATCGTTACCGAAACCAGAAGTGATGTTGATCTGGACATTGCCATGAGCAATAGTTTTGGATTCGGCGGCACCAACTGCTCATTGATTTTTCAACGCTGGGGCAGTTGAGTGCTGAGGCGGTTGATGAATAATCGCTTAGAATTTACAAAAACAGGAAAATCGTGAAGCAGAAAATTGCATATCAGTTTGGAATAGAACTGCTGGGGATAGAGCCGGCGATATGGAGATTAATCGAAGTGCCATCAAATTATAGTTTTTGGGATCTTCATGTCGCTATACAAGACTCAATGGGATGGCTGGATTACCATCTTCATGAATTTAGACTGCTACCGCCTAGAAAGAAAAAGCCAATTTTAATTGGTATTCCAGACGATGAGTATGGAGGTAACATTCTTCCAGGATGGGAAGTTCCCTTGCCCCAATATTTTAAAGAGCCGGGAGATGAGGCAAGGTATGATTATGATTTTGGCGATGGATGGCAGCATAGGATAACTTTAGCAGGCAAATATCTTCAGGATGATGGCGTCAAGTATCCTGCTTGCTTGGATGGCAAACGAGCATGTCCGCCAGAAGATTGTAGTGGTATCGGAGGTTATTACAATGTTGTTGAAATACTGGCTAACCCGGAACATGAAGAATATGAAGATAAGGTTTATTGGTTAAGCAACCATGCAAAAAACTATCATCCATATGATGCTGATTATTTTGAGCCGAGTGAAGTGAAGTTTTGTAATCCAAAGAAAAGATGGAAAATGGCTTTTCAAGATTGACCAACAAATTCCAACAATAAACAGGTGATCGGACAGTAGCAAACGCCCCGTACCTTTCTGCGCTCTGTTTTTTGTTGCTGATGATGCGTAACGTTGTCTCGGAAAGGCTTTAGGAAATTCGGACAATCGTCTTTCGTCTTTGGGAAATGAAAAACGATTATGCCTTGGCAACGCAGAAAGGATTGATGGAAATTGTAAATAGACTCAAATCAGCAAGTAAATTCGAGATTGATGAATTGAGACAGTTGTTACGGATTGGTATTCAATGGAATACTGAAGTGACCATTGCAGATTCAAGGCAACAGTATCACAAGCCTATTGCTCGTGCCAGTCGCATATTCACACCATTCACCTGAACTATGGTCGGAGTTTGCACAACTTATTTTGGACGCATCCTATGAGGCGTCGTTTTGTACCGATATTTTGAATTATCTGCGAAATGGAAACGTTGCTTTATATATTACGCTTCTTGGTGGTGGCGTATTCGGCAACAAGACAGAATGGATAATAAAAGCCGTTCATCGTTCCCTGAATCTCTACAAACAGGTCGGTCTGGATGTGGTAATAGTAAGCCATTGACATTCGAATCAATACATTCAGGAATTTTTTGATAAATTTTCAAACTAGATAATGATTGCGCTGCTGAGATCAAGACCTAACAAACGCCCTTTTGTCAGCCGACGAGCTTATAGGTAGCCAGAATCAACGAATACACGGATAATCAGCATGACCAACCAAACCCGCACGATGGTTATTGTATGGCTTGCGGTATGTTGCGCGCTTGTTTTCATTATGGTATTGCTGGGTGGCGCTGTGCGACTCACCGGTTCGGGGTTATCCATGGTTGACTGGAAGCCCATTATGGGCGTTTTTCCGCCACTAAGTGAAATTGCCTGGACACGGGTTTTTGAGCAATACCAACAATTTCCTGAATTTAAAATTGTTAATGCTCAAATCAGCCTGGAAAAATTCAAGTTTATTTACTTGATGGAATACACCCATCGAATGCTGGGCCGACTGATTGGCCTGGTTTTTTTCCTGCCTTTCATTTATTTTGTTATCGCCAAAAAGCTCAGTGTCGCACTCATGCCGAAACTTGAGCCTAAACTCTGGCTATTATTGACAATGGGCGTTATCCAGGGTGGCGTGGGTTGGTATATGGTTAAAAGCGGACTGGTGGATAATCCCCGAGTAAGCCCGTATCGATTGGTGCTGCATTTGCTCATCGCGGTTTTAATTTACGCCTACATGCTCCGGGTATTGGCAGGATTGCTGCCGATACGGCGCACTAATCCGCCGCGCGCTCAAAAGTTCGGCATTGCCGTGGTTGGGGTGATTTTGTTGATGATTGCCAGTGGCGGATTCGTGGCCGGTACCCATGCCGGATTGATTTACAACACATTTCCTACAATGGGTGGAGAATGGATACCGACCGAAATGGGTGCACTAACGCCAATGTGGCTGAATTTATTTGAAAATCCCGTTGCCATTCAATTCACCCATCGGGCGATGGCGATGTTGGTGCTGAGTCTTGTGGTTATCTATGCCTTGATGCTGATGGGCGGGAATCAAAAAGTTCATAGCGTGTTGATAGGTATTGGGTTATTGATTGCGGTTGTCTTTCAGGTGGGCTTGGGCGTGGTGACTCTGGTTTCTGGCGTTCCGCCAGTACTCGGTGTCGCTCACCAGGCGGGTGCTTTGATTTTGCTGACGATAGCGGTCATTTCTGTTTCGTTGCCAGCATTAGTCAATGACGACACCGGTGCTTGATGACGATGGCATTCACGTTTAGTAACTTCAAATGATGCGATACCAAAATCAAAAAGTTGTTACAATCCAGGCTGATGGCGATAAATCAAAGTTGGAATTAACATCTCAACATAAAATGCGAGAACCCCTAAATTTGTTTACTGCGGCCAACTAATAATATGTCGGAGAGCACGTGGCAAGAATTGCAATAGGCGGCTGGCAACACGAAACCAATACCTTCGCCACAGTAAAAGCTGATTTCGAGGCGTTTGAAAGCGCCGACGAATGGCCCGGGATGAATCAAGGTCAGGCGATGATAGATGCGGTTAAGCAAGTGCATTTACCGATTGCCGGTGCCATAAGCGCATTAAACCAACAGCGGCCTGACGAGGACAAGCATGAGATCGTGCCTTTGATGTGGTGTTCGGCGACGCCTTGCGCTTATGTGACAGAAGATGCATTTGAAAGGATTTGCGAGAACATGTTGGGGTTGTTGCGCCGGGCATTGCCGGTGGATGGAATTTATTTTGATCTTCATGGCGCAATGGTATGCGAGCATTTGCAAGACGGAGAAGGAGAATTTTTGCGCCGCGTGCGCAAATTAGTCGGCGCCGATATGCCGATTTTCGTCAGTTTGGATTTGCATGCCAATGTGACCCAAGCGATGGTCGATCATGCCAGTGTGCTTGATATTTATCGCACCTACCCGCACATCGACATGGGCGAAACCGGTTATCGGGTTGCCGGATTGCTGAGTGATTACCTTAAAAACCCGCGACCGATTCACAAATCATTTTGCCAAATTGATTTTTTGATTCCGCTCAACGCCGGCTGCACCTTGATTGAGCCTTGCAAGATGATCTACCGCGAGTTGCCCAAATTAGTGACCGAAAAAGTGTCATCATTGTCGTTTGCTTGCGGGTTTCATTTGTCCGATATTTTTGACGCTGGTCCGACAGTTGTGGGTTATGGCGACAACCCGATGGAGGTCAATAATGCGGTGCAGGCGTTGGCAGATTTAATCTATGATAATAAACAAAAATTTTATGAAAAAATCTGGCCGGTTGAGCAGAGCATGGTGCAGGCGAAGCAGGCATTTAAGCGCCACGGTGCCACCGTGGTACTGGCCGACACTCAGGACAATCCAGGCGGCGGCGGTGCGGGTGATACCACCGGTGTATTACAGGCAATGATTGAACATAATCTTGAGCATGCCGCACTGGGCGTGATTAATGATGCGGAAGTGGCCGCTATCGCCCACGAGGTCGGAATCGGCGGGCGATTTGTCGCGCAGTTGGGCGGTAAAACGGACTCAGGTCGAATCCCAGGTCAGGCGCCATTCCAAGGCGAAGTCGAAGTCAGGAATCTGAGCGATGGCTGCTTCACCGCGACCGGCCCGATGTACAAAGGCGCAAATATGGAGCTGGGTCTTTGTGCCTGGTTGTCGATCTCCGGGATAGCGGTTGTGGTTTGTTCCAAAGCGGTGCAAACCGCCGATCAAGCCCATTTTCGGCACATTGGCATTGAGCCGGGTGAAATGGATTACATTGCGCTAAAAAGCTCGGTGCATTTTCGTAACGACTTTGAGAAATTGGCGAGTAAAATTTTCATTGTCTCTGCCCCCGGCGTCGTTCATGCCGACCCGGCAACGTTGCGCTATAAAAATATCCGTGCCGCGATGCGTTGACGGTGATGAAAATGACAATGATGACCATGAAAAAGTTAAATAAAAACTCAAACATCCTTACGACAGGTGGCGGAGATTTTGCGTAGGATTTGACGGCGGGAATTTTAGTGTATATATTCTCACTTTCACATCACTGACAGGAACATGGTCACTTACGTCGCAGTTGCGAACGACTTGCCGCAACCAGCCACCAGACTCGCTGATATTCGCGCAGTTTTGTACGATGAATACAGCCAAGGTCACCGTTGTCCGTGGATAGTCGCCTATTCTGGTGGCAAGGACAGCACTTTGGTTGCGCACCTCGTATTTGAGATGTTGATGGCATTGCCGCCCAGTCAACGTATCCGACCAGTCCATATCATAGCCAATGACACCTTGGTGGAAAGCCCATTGGTTGTCGAGCATATGACCGACAGCATTAAAGAAATCGGTGATGCGTCCACGGTGTTTGATTTGCCGGTCAAAACCTGCATTACCCAGCCGGAAGCCAACCAATCGTTCTGGGTGAATCTGATTGGTCGCGGATACCCGTCACCGAATCAGTCGTTTCGGTGGTGCACCGACCGTATGAAGATCCAGCCCACCAGCCGCTATGTGAAAGAGCAGGTTTCCGCCGCTGGTCAAGTTATTTTGTTGTTGGGTGTGAGACGGTCTGAAAGTGCTGCGCGTAGCGCATCAGTGGCACGTCATGATAACAACGAACGCTTGCACCCGCACGGAGACTTATCTGGTTGCATGGTATTTCGCCCGATTGTTGAGTTGTCAACGGACGATGTGTGGGAGTTTTTATCCTGTAACGCGCCACCTTGGGGTGGTTCGCATCAAAAATTAATCAAACTCTACCGCGATGCCGGCGGCGGCGAGTGTCCGGTGGTTACGCAGAAGTCCGATGTGCCTTCTTGCGGCACACGGTCACCTCGCTTTGGTTGCTGGACTTGCACCGTGGTGGATAAAGATCGAAGTTTAGCAGGGTTTGTCGAATCCGGTTTTAACGAGTTTGAGCCGCTTCTAGATTTTAGAGATTGGCTGGTTTCAATACGCAACGACCCGCATCGCAGACAAGCGCGGCGTCGCAATGGAAAAATTACCATGACAAGCGATGGCAAACTGATACCGGGACCATATACGATTCAGACCCGCGCTGAAATTTTGGATAATCTTAAAGCGGCGCAAGCCGAAACCGGCAAACATCTAATCAGCGAAGAAGAAGTTGAAATGATTCGCAAGATATGGACGGATGATATAATTCGCCAGTCTGATGCCCAGGCTGTGAGCATACATCAAGTCAAGAATAGCAAATAAAATGTCTCGTAAAACAGTTGTATTGTTAAATACTCCCGAAGGTCGTGAGCTTGTAATGGCTTCTTGCGAAGCGAACGGCTTTGGATTTGCTGAGTTTGAGGAGCTAGTCAAAGCACAGGTCTCCCACGCTGGGGACCCCAATCGATATCATATGTACGCTGCTTTTGACGATATACTGGATCGCATAAAGGCTGAGAAAAACTAACACCTATGCACATCTCAAAAATAGAGCTGCGCGACTGGAAAGTGTACAAATTTGTTGAGTTTGAATTTCCGGCGCCAACCGACGAGCAAAATATCATATTGATTGGCGCGCTTAACGGCTATGGGAAAACCAGTCTTTACCAAGCAATTATTTTGGGCATGTTCGGGCAAGACGGCATGGCGTTAATTGCTAATTCAATGTTCTCGGAAGCCGAAGATTCGCAAGAGCGCCCCTATAAAGTATTTTTAGAGAAAGCACTACACCGAGGTGCAATCGCCCAGAGTCGCTACTCATGTTCGGTTAAACTTGTGTTTGTTGATGATGGCGAGCCAATCGAAGTTTCGCGAAATTGGCATTTCAATAACTCCGGTATCTATCAGCCGAACGACGAAGAAGTCAAAATTTTTAAGGGCGAAAGCCGTGAACCGATAGGTCCAAATTCAGATGAAATTACCCTTCATAAAGATCGAAAGAATTGGTATCGTGCTTATATCGGTCGCAAATTTCTACCGTACCACCTCGCCGTGTTTTTCGTGTTCGACGGTGAGCAGGTTAGAAAACTCGCGGAGCGAGACATGAAAGATCAGGTGAAAGTAGGGATTGAAGGATTGCTCGGCATTCCGGAGTTACGCTCACTTAGAGACAATCTAAATGATTATGCAAATCGGCGTGAAAGTAATGTGAAAAATGTTACAGACCAAAACGCCGAAGAAACACAAAATGCGGTAAACGAATTGCAAGATAAGTTAGACAAGAACATCAGACAGTACGCTGAAGTTTCTCCGAAACTGTCGGATGCCAAGACAGAACGCGATAAAATTATGGTTGATTTTCTTGCGCTTGGGGTAGGTGCGCAAACACAATCCAATCAACAGTACGAACAGTTGACTCAATGCCAGTCTGCCATTCAAAAAGATAATGACAAGTTGAAAAAATTTCTCTCAGAAGGTATTGCGCTTGGGCTGTCTGGAGTTAAATTGCGTAAACAACTAAAGAATCGCCTGGAAAGTGAAAACATTCGCGCAGAATGGGAATCTGCCATGCAGCAGGGAGATAGCCGAATAGAGAATTTCTTAGTCGAGATGGACCAGCAAATGGATGGTGTTGAGCCGCTGATTAGTGATGCTCAACAAGACAGTGTGTTAAAAATTGCACGTGACGCATGGTCAAAACTATGGTTTCCACCTCCCCGAAATTGCGCGAAAAAATATTTGCACGCGCATTTCACCGCGCACGACCGCGGTATTGTAATTGACAAACTGAACGAACAGGACAGGCTTGAGGCTTCTGAAATTATTAATCTGTTAGATTCAATATCAAAGAACGAAAGTCGATACAAACAGATTAGAGAAGAGATTGACAGGCTTGAATCTGTAGAGCCGGGAATGAATGAAAAAAAATTGAAACTGCAAAAATTAGAAACCATAATTGAATCGTTGCGTAAAGAGGTTGATAAATTGGAAAACGAACGCAGGGGTCTGGATGGACAACTTAGTGCCAAGAGATCTGAATTAGCACGAATGTACGGGAATATAGAAGCAGCCAAACCAACGGTTCGAAAGACGACGCGTGCACGTGATGTCGCTACCATGATGAATAAAATAATCGGAAAGGTGGTGCCGAAACAAATGGAAAAGATTGGTGATGAAATGACCAAGGCACACAGGTCAATGGCTCACAAAACAGACCAAATTGAACGTATTAATATTGTTGACGGGGATGTCAATCTTTTAAATAAGAAAGGAATAAATGTTCGTGACAATGATTTGTCAGCGGGTGAGGAGCACATTTTTACGCAAAGTTTGTTTTCGGCGGTATCGTCTGTATCCAAGCGAAGCTTCCCAATGGTTGTGGATACGCCGATTTCCCGTTTGGACGATAAACACCGAAGTGGTGTGTTAAAACATTTGGCGCAACGAAAAGGGCAAGTAATATTATTGTCCACCGATACCGAGATCGTTGGCCATTACTTACAAAAAATAGATTCGAGCGTCCAGAAAAAATACTTAATTAGATATAGTATGGATGGAGACATCGGTCGTTCCACTGCAACATTAGGATACTTCGGTGATCCGGAGGCAGTGGAATGAGTACTTCTTTAATTGACAACACGATCCGCTTTTACCCCGACAACGATACTGATGCGTTAAACGATGAGTTTATGACACGCCTTGGCATGCCTCACCGTTATCAGCCGGCACGATTGGCTATTGCCCGTTCGCTTGCTATTTCCACAAGTCCGCCAGGCATCGGTGCAAAATCAAGCCGGATAATTATGGGCGATACTTTATTTGGTCATCACGAATATCTATCTATGTGGATCGCGCTTATTGTAGAACACGCAGGCGATGCTGAAATCGATAAATCTAAATTGGGTGAGTTAGTCTCGGCACACTGGAGGCGTGGGATTAAACTGCTGGATGACGAGTGGAACAAATCAGAAAAAGACGTAAGCAAGTTTGTGAAGCGTTTGGTTGATGGTGCAGAGATACCGCGTAATTTGCCGTCCACTAATATCGGTCGGTCTGGTGGCGCACAAACAGATGTTAGTGGCAGTTTCTCTCGCGGTCAGATCACAGTGCCTATTGGTGAAGTCTCGGAAGAAGTTACCACAAAACAAAAAATAAAATGGGATTTGAACGGTGCTGGCGGGTCGCCGCATAGTGCTATCATGGGCGGTGTTGGTAGCGGCAAAACGCGCACCGCCGTAGCCATGTTGCGCAGTATTCGTGAACAAGCACCGAGTGTTCCCTTGATTGCATTTGACTTCAAAGGTGACCTCGGTGGAGTCAACAGCACATACCAACTTGATGAATTGTTTGATGCACGCACTATCTCGCCACCGCGTGAACCAGTGCCGCTGGATGTGTTGTCGCTATCTTCGACAGAAGAAATTGACATTACCCATGCGGCTTACCGTTTCCGAGAAGCCTTTGCTAATCTTAAAGGCTCTCGTTTGGGTGACCGTCAGCGCGATGCTATCTATGAAGCTGCAAGACAAGCATTGAATGCGCAATCTCCTTGCGAACTGCAACATATCCTTGATGCTCTTGTCGGCGTATATGAAGAAAAGGAAATGAAAGAAGATGGCGCAGTTTCAACTATGCGCGAACTCTGCCGCCTCCCACTGTTTAATCCAGAATTGGATCTCGCATCTTTTTTTCAGCAGAGTTGGCTTATTAATCTACCACAAGATGTGCCTGCGGATAGTAGCAGAATTGTTGTTAATCTGGTGCTGAATGCGCTTGATCGGCACCTCAACAGTCTTAGCGATTCCAGCGTTGATGATGGCGCACGCAGTCTTCGTATTATGTGCATGGTGGATGAAGCACATCAAATTTTGCGCAACAAACTTCCTGCGTTATCAAATCTAATTCGAATGAGTCGATCTAAGGGAGGCGCCATTATGTTGATTTCACAATCTCCGGATGATTTCTCCGGTGCAGAGGATGAGTTTCTCAACGAGATGGGATTGGTTGCGGCTTTCAGCACCAACGCCTCACCAGGAAATGTAAAACGTATTCTTGGACAGGGCACTAACTTAAGCACGCTTCAAATTGGGCAATGTTTCGTCAAACTAAGAGAAAATCCAAGAAGTGCAAAGATTCAATCTTGGTTGAAATAACATTTCCAGAATAAATCTCAAACTGTAAGCAACTATACTTTACCATTCCGTCATCGACGCCGCCAAGCAGAGTTGAGTGATGAATCACAAAAGCTCGCAAAATATCCTTATTGTCATGGCCGACCAACTGACCGCCAAGGCGCTCGGCTGTTATGGGCATAGCGAAGTCATCAGCCCGAATATCGACCGCATCGCCAATCAAGGGGTGTTGTTCGAAACCGCATACAGCAGCAGCCCGTTGTGCGCACCGGGACGTTATGCGTTTATGACCGGGCAGAATATTTCCCGCTGCGGCGGCTACGACAATGCGGCATACCTGCCGGCGACCATGCCCACCTTCGCCCACTACTTGCGGCTGATGGGTTATAAAACCTGCCTGTCAGGGAAAATGCACTTTGTCGGACCGGATCAACTGCACGGGTTTGAACAGCGCGTGACCACCGATATTTACCCGGCGGATTTCGGCTGGGTGCCGGACTGGGAGCATGCCGACCAACGCATCGACTTGTGGTATCACAATATGTCCAGCGTCAAGCAGGCCGGAGTGGCGGCGATCACCAACCAACTGAGCTATGACGATGAGGTGGGTAGCCGCGCCGTGCAAGTGATTTATGATCATGCCCGCTCAGAAGACCGACGGCCGCTTTGTTTGGTGGCGAGTTTTATTCATCCCCATGATCCCTATGCGACGCGCAAGAAGTATTGGGACTTATACGAGGACACCGATATTTCCTTGCCGCAGGTCGCGCGTCCCGCTGCCGGCCAGCAAGATGCCCATAACCGGCGCCTGGAAAGTGCCATTGGCGTCGATGCGGTGGCGCTCAGCGAGCAGGAAATTATCGACGCGAGACGCGCCTATTACGGCAATGTATCGTATATCGATGAATGGCTGGGGCGATTACAGGCTGCCCTGGATGAATGTGGCATGGCGGAAAACACCACCGTCATTTTCACCTCCGACCACGGCGATATGCTCGGCGAGTTTGGGCTGTGGTACAAAATGTCGTTTCGTGAGTGGTCGTGCCGCATTCCGATGATCATATACAATCCGTCGAGATTCAAACCGCGCCGTGTGCGTCAGGCGGTGGCGCATGTGGATATGTTGCCGACGTTGGTCGATATCGCTGCTGAAGGCGCCGACACCGACAAACCGGCCCCTATCGACCCATTGGATGGCCGCAGTTTGCTTCCGTTATGCGACGGCAATGACTCCGGCGATGCGGATCGGGCGATCAGCGAATATCTCGCCGAGGGCACCAGCGCGCCGATGTTGATGATTCGTCAAGCGCAATATAAATATATCAGTTGCCCGACCGACCCGGATCAATTATTTGATCTTGAGCGCGACCCTGATGAGGAAAATAATCTGGCGGTTGACGAGGCGCACGATGCGCAGATGCAAAGTTTCAAGGCGCAAGCGGCGCGCCACTGGGATGTCGATGAGGTCACGCAAAAAGTCATCGCCGATCAGCGGCGGCGGCGCGCGGTTCACGCCGCATTGCGCATCGGACGCTATCACGGCTGGGACTACAATCCGGCGCCCGACCCCGCCGAGCAATACACCCGCAGCCACCATGACCTAACCGACTTCGACATCGCCTCGCGCTATCCCAAACCCAAGTCGTTCAAGTCCAAGTAGTGCGCCCGCGCGGCCGTTATCTTCGCGACCGCCGAGGGGTTGCCCGCGCCGCCCCAAGCTCGTCATTCCAACGAAAGAACGTCACCCCTGTGAAAACAGGGGTTGGAATCCAGTCAATCATGCACGGCGTTAGCCGGTCCACACCGCAGTGGCTTTGGCAAATAATTGCTCCTGCATTATTTGCACTTCCGCCATCCCTAGCGGTCGGCAGATTTTTGCTCCCGGCAAAATCTGCACTTCCGCCATCCCTAGCGGTCGTGTCCCGCAAGCGGGACGGTTTTATGACTGGATTCCAATTTTCGTTGGAATGACGGGGGCCGGGGGCGATGATGACGGCGGGGAGTAGTGGCACATTATGTATGGTTACGGTGATACCCTGCCGTAGAGACAAGTCGCGACCTGTCCCTGCATTCGTTGCGTTAGTGCCGCCGCGCGGCGAGTAATGTCGCACCCGCGCCGCGCCTCTCCCGCCGCTTTTCGCGTTATGCGGTATTGTTATCCGCTACCACGCTCATCGCGGCGCCATCGCCCACCGCGATCTCCCCTAGCGCATAAGGGTCAACGCCATCAAGGCAGGCGACATTAAAACCGTATTCGTTCGGGTTGCTGCGTCTTGCATGATGCGTATAGATGCCGCAGGTTTTGCAGAAATAATGTTTGGCGACCTTGGTGTTCCACTGATACAGGGCGAGGTTGTCGGCGCCACGGGTAACTTGCAACGATGCCAGCGGCACACCGGCCATGATGGCGCCTTTTCGGCGGCACAACGAGCAGTTGCAGCGCATGAGATTTTGCAGGCCGTTTTCCAGGGTAACCTTGAATTCCACCGCGCCGCAGTGGCAGGTGCCGGTTTTGATTTCAGTCATGGTGGGTTATGTTTGAAATGGTTTATGAAGTGGTTCATCCGCGCCGGCGAGGCATTTTTTATCCGCGCCCGGTTAAAAAAAGACGGCGACGCCAAACAGCGTGTCGTGAAATGCGACCAGCAAAGCGTACGCGATCAAGCCAATGACGCCGGCGAGGACATCCCTTTTTATCGGCGCCTTTTTTATCGCGGCCGTGCTCGAGTCTGGCGGCTTCGGCGCGGCGCGTTGCCTGGCCGAGCATAAGTGAAATAACGCATACACCGCGAAACTGCCGAACAAAATCATCGCCGCCGCCGCGCCGTTGACCAGCAGGTGGCTCGCCGCCCACAGCAGCACGCCCCACATCATCGGATGGCGCACGATGCGCTTAATGTTGTTATCGAAATTCATCGCCACCAGCAGAATCAAGGCCGGCGCCATCAACACCGCGGTCGCGGTCGCTGCCGGCGGCTGCCAAACTGCGGTGTATGGCGCCGCGCCCATGCCCACGACCATCATCGCCACGCCGATGAAAGACAACGCCGCGAACGCGATCTTATACGGCGTTGCGCCGAGATCGCGCACCAGTTTTTCACGCAACGACGGATTCGCCGGCAACAGATGGACGCCGAAAAAAACGGCAATGCCAATGATCAACCAAGTCATGCTAATCTCCTCCGGCGCGGCCGGGTGCTAAAATTTAGAACATGATAGTATACGCTGTGAATCCAACACCGCACAAGCCAACCCGACAAATCAACCCGACAAATCCACATGACCAAGCGATGACCCTGCCCGCCAACAGCTCAACCGCGCACCTCGCGGTCGCGCTTGCCCACGCGCTTGAACGGGCGCCGCGTTTTTCCTGCGCCCATCTGCCGACGCCGCTAGAGCCGTTGAAACGCCTGAGCGCGCACCTGAAGGGGCCGAATCTGTGGATCAAACGAGACGATTGCACCGGCCTTGCCACCGGCGGCAACAAGGCGCGCAAACTGGAATACTTGGTCGGCGACGCCATCGCCAAAGATGCCGATACGCTCATCACTCACGGCGCGCTGCAATCCAACCATGTGCGCCAGACCGCGGCGGCAGCGGCCATGGCGGGGATGGGTTGCGAAGTGCTATACGAGCACCGGGTGGATAATCCCGACGCGGATTATGTCGCATCCGGCAATGTCCTGCTGACCGGCTTGCTCGGCGCCAAGCGACACGAATACCGCAAAGATACGGATATGGACGCGGCCATGGCGACGCTGGCGGATGCGTTGCGCGCCGACGGCAAGCGCCCCTATCTCATTCCCGGCGGCGGCTCCAATCCGGTCGGCGCGATGGGTTACGCCCACTGCGCGCTGGAGTTGACCGAGCAAGCCGCGCGCCTGGGGTTGCGCATAAACCATGTGGTGCACGCCACCGGCAGCACCGGAACGCAAGCCGGTTTGGTGGCCGGCTGTCATGCGCTGTACCTCGGTGGTGATTTTGGTTCGGGCGCTTCGCAATGGCCATTCCCAATACTTGGCATCGGCGTCAGGTTGCCGCGCGCGCAACAGGAGCAAAAAGTGTTCGATCTGGCGCGCGCCACCGCCGCGCATCTCGGCGTGAAACAGGAGTTGCCGCGCGACCGAGTGCAAGCCAACTGCGACTACGTAGGCGCCGGTTACGGCATACCCACCGACGGCATGCTGGAAGCGGTCGCGTTGTTAGCGAGATTGGAAGGCATCTTGCTCGACCCGGTGTATTCGGGGAAAGGCATGGCCGGGTTGATCGACCTGGTACGCAAGGGATTTTTTTCACCCACCGACAACGTAGTGTTCATACACACCGGCGGCTCGGCCGCGTTGTTTGGCTATCGGACGGTGTTTGTGGAAGATGGGGTGGGGGAAGGTTAAATTCCACTCAACACTACGATGTCAATCGGCTTGTTTAGATGCGCCGGCCATCTGTGGACAGTTTAAATTTTTGGGATTATACTTTCAGTACTCATAGGTTAGATTTAGCGAGGCAGATATGTCGGATTTAGGCGAAGGCAGCGAAGCAGTTGCAGACTATATAACCATTTGCAACACAATCGCGGATTCATATCCACAAAGTACCGCGCATGGCTTGTAGAAGGACGCAATTAAGAATTCCTTGGATGCTAGAAAAGGCAGGGGCGCGACCGTGCGCGTTGAATTTAAGGTGGCAAAAAACAACCGCGGCGAGACTTTTCTAACTTTCAAGGACAGCAACACCACGGGGCTCACTGGTGCGGTGATACATGATGTATCCGATTATAAAAATCTGAAAAAAAGCGATCATTGGGCGCGATTTGAAGCTTTTGCATACACGAAAGAGGATCCGGATGCACTTGGAGCAAGAGGGCAGGGTAAATTTATTTTTCTGCGCGCATCAAAGCAATACAGGATGATTTACGATACGTTACGAGATGATGGCGTTTACCGGCTTGGTGCCACAGAAGCAACCAAAGTAGGCCGCAAAATCTATCCCCAAAGGGGAAAAAAATGGGAAGACGAAACGGCAAAAAACCAGCTGCGTAGTTTCTGTGATTTGGAACCGCTGGAAGATGTGGGTGCGAGAATTATTGTCTGTGAGCCGATACAGGAAGTTTTGGACGAAATTAAAAATGGTGCATTTGAGCGGGCTATTCAGGAAACTTGGTTTCGTGCCATTGAGAAAAATCAAATAGAAGTGTGGCTTAATGTGTCGGGGGAAAGCAAAAAAATTGATTTGCCTTCCCCGTATCCGTTACCCAAGAATGATGTCTCGAAAATAAAAACATGGATTTACAAAAAGGACTTCGACGATTCTACGATCTTTTCATCTGATGGAGGTTTCAAGATTAAAAATTTTTGCGTTGTGTATTTACCCAAACATCAAATTTCGGAAGATCTCCAGGGAATAGCGATTGTGCAAAACGGAATGAAAGTTACTTCCCTCAATATAGATATGGCTCCGACCGATGTTCGCGAAAAAATCACTGGATATATTGAATTCGAGAGAGAGCTTGACAGAGAACTACGCAGAGGCAAAAACCAAAATCCAAATCACTATGACTTAAAGTGGCGAAGTACCACGCCAAGGGCGATCAAGGGTTTTATCAATCGCCAGTTGGAGGAATTCGGCCGTCAAAAATTGGGCATAGGAGAAGACAAAAGAGAAAAACAAAAGCGACACCGAAACAACGCCGAACAAAAAGCCATGGATCTGTTGTTGCGTTACGCTTCCGACATTGACTTGCGAGGGCCAAGGAGAACAGGACCAGTACCCGATCCAGGCCCATGTCCAAATCCAAATCCACCACCAAACAAAGAGATTGGTCTTATCGTTCAGACACAATTTCCGGATATTGAAAAGAAACCTCGGGTTGATTGGGGTGAGGAAATGCTAGTGTATATACGCTGCTTTAATAAGACAGCTGACGACGTGAAGGGGCTGGTCTCGGCCAGAATCCTTCAAGCCGACACGCTCATTGAAGAACTGCTGGCAAATGAACCGGTCGAACTGAGACAAGCGAGCGAGAGCAATCTCAAATATGTGGTGGTATTAAACGATGGTAGTCCGCTTGCAATAGGCATTGATCAACCTCGTTATAAGAATCCGGGCGAATATCGTATTCGTACGGTCTTGATTAACGCAGATGACGGGGATGAAATTGATGCTCGCACGGTTAAGTTTTGGGTTGAAGAAAATCCTCCCCGAAGAATGCCATTCAAATTGGAGGCCGCCGCATTATCGACTAAACATGCTTGGCAACCGGGTGGAGATAACAATGATCCGACCATCTACTACAACACGAATCACCCCCACTACAAGGCTTCACAGCAAGATGAAGAAGATCAAGCAGATTATCTGTTTAACATTTGCTTGGAAGGCGCTTTCTATTTCATTTTAACCCGTCCATACAATGAACACGGAGAAGTGGATTATCGTCCTCTGAATACAGACAACATTGTGCACAGTAGCAAAGATGTGATGCCCGAAAAGGTCTACCAAGAAATCAGCGAATATATTTCATCGGTGCGGTGGCGCAGGTTTGAGGAGTGAGCATCATGACTGTTTTATTGCGAAAAAAAGTAAATATTAGAGGGAATAACGAGGAGATAAAAGTCTTCCGTCCGTCCGGTGTTTTGTCTCGTGAAGATCAGGGACGCGCTGAAGAACTGGATGTGTTTCTTGCCAACAAAGTACCGGTATTGGCGAAACGGATAATGCAGTTGCCAGATAAGACCACGCCTATGCGAAGGTGGTATCAGCTTGGTCAGGAACTGCGAAAAATTGTGGATGGCAATGATCTGGTGTCGCGTTCGGACGTACAAAACGGCCTTATATGGGAAGGAATTAAACAATACTTACCTGAAACCATCGGTTTAAAAGGGGCTGGACAGGCACACGATTCGAATTCCCCACAACACGGAGACAGAGGGCATCTCCCGATCTGTTATGCCACCTCTAGATATGCTTGGGTGGAAATAAAATGGTTGCGCCGTTGGGATGACTGGTGCAACATTTACTATAGAGGGAGTATGTGGAAGGATAAGAGAGTGATTGAGTCTTTGCGGGAGGAAATCACGAAAATGCAAGAATACCCCAAACGCAAAGAGTTCAGAGAAATAATAAAAAATCTTGCTGCGCAAACAACCGGAAAGCATATAGAAGTACTCAACGATTCGGTGATTGTTGACAAAGTGCATAGCGCGGTTGAACAGGCACTACTTAGTGCCGCATGAATGCCCCGGGTGATTTTTCACGGTGTATTTGTTCATAACTGTAAACAGAAAAATCATGTCGTTCCGGGATGTGAAACCCAAAAATGCAAGCCTCACAAACCTATAAGGAAACCCATGAAGCTCACAGCAATCATTGAACGTGAAAAAATGAATAGGTATCGTTATGCCGCAGATTAATGTTGTGTGCTACGGCGATAGCGTGAAACAAGAACAGGATAATCTTCAAGAAGCGTTGAATATTTTTTGAAACAGTCACCCCCGACAAGATACATCGGCGGTTTCACAACGAGGTTTTTATCACTCAAGTTGAAGTTGCGGTTGAGTAAATATCGCGCCCCGAAAATTGATTGTTTTGCTACCCCGGTTTTTGTTGCTCAAAATAACGGCAAGATAGTGAATAGAATTTGACTCATTGGTCGGGGTGAGAGGATTCGAACCTCCGGCCCCTGCCTCCCGAAGGCAGTGCTCTACCAGGCTGAGCTACACCCCGATGTGCGGCTACTCAGATTTGCAACCGGGATTAAAGCACAGTATGGGCAGTTTCGACAAATTATCTAGCGGTGCCTTAATTATGCTTTGATGGATTCCCCCGGCATCAAATCATAGGGATGCGCCCATCCTTCCAGATCTTGAATGTCCGCTAACCATCGAATGATATGGGGATATTCGGCAAAATCGATTCCGATTTCGTCCTGAAAATAGAGGTAGCCGCACATCGAAAAATCCGCGATGGTGACTCGGTCGCCGATGGCGAAACTGGAATTTTGGAGATGACTGTTCAGCACTTTTAATGCGGCTTTGGCGCGCGCCTCGAAAAATTGGGTGACCTCATTTTCTCCGCGCTCGGTGAATGCGCGAATGAACCGCAGGGTGGCGATGTAACTGGTGAGTTTATGATTGTCGAATAATATCCATCTCAGAATTTCGCGCCGTTGCGCATCATTTTCAGCGCCGAAGCCGCCGGTTTTTTCCGCCAGATAATCGAGAATCACCCCGGATTGGGACAGCATCAGTCCATCGTGTTGCAACAGCGGAACCTCGCCCATGGGGTTTAGTTTGCGGAAAGCCTCGCTTTTGGTCTCGCCGTGCATGAAGTCGACGAAGCGCGGCCGCCAATCGGCGCCGGATACATTCAGCATCAGCGCGACTTTGTAGGCGTTTCCAGATTTGTCGAAGCAGTAAAGTTGGTATTCGGCGGCCATTTCTCGCGCTCAGATTTGCCGGGCCATGACCACGCCGCAGCGCTTGCATTCGACTTTTTCCACGCCGCCGCCATCGCCGAACCCGAAGGTTTTGCTCAGCACTTGAAAATTGTGAAAGCCCAGCCAGCAAAGCAATTTGCCGAGGCGTGGGGGCAACTCTCGCATATTAAAATCCCATCGTTAAGAGACCCGCTATCTTACTGCAAATTGCCAGAAATTCCACGCCCGTGTATAGGTCCATAACATATGGCACTCCGGTTGGTTGATGATCAGGGATTGTACAGGAGAAAGCAGGGCTAATGCCTGGTGAGGTCGTTCGGTGTTGTAAAACACCAGCCAGTCGGCCAGTTCTCGGTTAAAAGCATCCAGGTCGGTGAACAGTAAATCCTCGTGGTAGTCGACGAAACTCTCCTGAATGGTGCGGTTGAAGCGTTCACAATGGGCGTTCATTTTGGGCGACCTCGGATAGGTCCGCCAGTGGGTGATGTGATGGCGTTCAAGTTCGCCTTCAAAGTCTTTCATAAACTCCGAGCCGTTGTCGGTCAACACATAGCGGATTGGTGTCGGAGTCAGGGCGATGAGGGAGCGCAGGGCGTGTGCGGCGCGGCGGCTGCTGCGGGTGGTGGACGCCCAGGCGAAGGCGAAGCGCGAGCAGGGGTCGATGAAGGTGAAGATGTAGCGTCGGATGCCATCACGGACGCGCTCCACGGTATCGCAAGCGAACTGCTCCATGGGGGCGGTGGAGATGCCCTTGGGGCGGCGTGTTTTGCGGGTTTGGCGCAGTGGCTTGTGTCGTCCGCGGCGATCCAGCCGCAGCGGGGCGTGGCGCATCTTATCGGGCTCCCGGTCGATGATGCGTCCGATGGTGGAGACACCTGGGGCGGGGACATTTATGGGTCTGGCACCAGGCTTTGATGAGCACCGACAAAGGGAGTTTTCCGATGTTCGGACGGACCTTGCGCAGGCGGCGGATTTCGTCCACCACTTCACGCCGGAAGACTGCGTGGCGGCGGCGTTTTGGTGCTCGTGAGCGCGGCGTCAGGGCTGCCGGGTCGCCGCCGGCTTGGGCGAGTGTTTGCTGCCAGCGGTAGAGGGTGCGGCGGCTGACCTTGAAGGCATCGCAGGTGGCGGCGGTACCGTGCACTTCCCAGAAGCGCAGGATGTCAATTCGTTTTTGGGCATGAGGGTTCATGTCCCAACGATGCCCTATTTTGGCAACGCGGTAAAACCCTCTTATTTGGTAGCCAATATGCTGGACTTGCATGGCATCTCCTCTTGGGTTGAGGAGTGCCATATGTATCTGAGCTTATGCAGCCCGGAAACTTCACGCCTAGAAACTTCACGCCCAGAAATTCCACGGTGACGTCGGCGCCGCTCCAATAATTTTAGCCAATAATTTTAGCGCGCTCGGCTGTGTTTCAGTCGCGGCCGGCTAACGGCTGAGGCGGCGCGCTACGCGGCCGATGGTCAGCCCCTGCACAATAATGGAGAAGATCACAATGGTGTAAGTCATGACCAGGAAAATGTCGCGCTCGGCGCCGCTGGGCAGGGTCAACGCCAGCGCGACCGAAATGCCGCCGCGCAATCCGCCCCAGGTCAGTATTTTCACGACATGCGCGCTGTAAGCCCAAGTGGTAAGCGCCCGCAACAGCGTGATGGGGATGCCGACGCTGATGAATCGCGCCAGCAGGATGAGTGGAATCGCCAGCAGCCCGGCCAGCAAATAGGCGCCGTTGAACTGCAAGACCAGGACTTCCAGCCCAATCAGGACGAACAAAACCACGTTCAGGATTTCATCCAGCAACTCCCAGAAGTTGTCCAGCCGCTGGCGGGTAACAATGGACATGGCATAGGCGCGGCCGTGATTGCCAATCAACAATCCCGCGACCACGACGGCGATCGGGCCCGAGGTGTGCATCTCAAGGGCCAGGGCATAGCCGCCCATCACCAGCGCCAGGGTGATTAGAATTTCAACCTGATAGTTGTCAACGCTCTTTAGCAGGTAAAATCCAAGCGCGCCCAACGCCAGACCGAAGATGATGCCGCCCACGGCTTCCTGGGCGAAGATGAGGGCGACTTGCGCGACCGACACCTGTTCGGGTTGCAGCACGATACTCAAAATCACCACAAACACCGCCACGCCGACACCGTCATTGAACAATGATTCTCCTGCGATTTTGGTTTCCAGGCTTTTGCCGATGCCGGCATTTTTTAAGGTGGACATCACGGCGATGGGATCGGTGGGCGAAATTAATGCGCCGAATAACAAGCAATACATAAAGGGCACGTTGAAACCGAGCACGGTCAACAATACGAACATCATGCCGCCAACCACAAAAGTGGATAGCGCCACGCCCAGGGTAGCCAATACGCCGATGGTCCATTTCATCGCCGCCAGATCTTTGGCGCTGACATGCAGCGCGCCGGCGAACAGCAGAAAACTCAACATGCCGTCCATTAATGCTTTGTTGAAGTCGATGCCCGACAGCATTTTTTCCGCGAAACGGTGGAGGTCCACAATGCCCAATTCACCCAGCAGGATAAATCCAAATGAAACGACCAGCGCAATCAGCATGACACCGATGGTCGTCGGCAGGCCGATGAAGCGAAAATTGATATAGGAAAATACCGCCGACAGCGTCAGGATAATGGCGATCAGGTTTATCAGGCCCATGGATTAGAAATGCTGGATTGGAAACGCGGATATTGGCAGACAAGTTCAAGCAATGGTAGCACGTAAATAGGGCCAGTAGCCGCGTGTTTTCGGGGAATGATCCCTGGCTTCGCGAACACGAATAACCCGGCATTTTTTATCATGTCTATGCGGGTTATGCGGGATAATTTTGGTGTTGGGAAGGAGGCGGGCAGCCCGCCGCCCGTCATTCCAAACAAGCCCGTCATTCCAACGAAAGAACGTCACCCCTGTGAAAACAGGGGTTGGAATCCAGTGAAACCATCCGTCCCCCGCTTCCGCGAGGGCAGGCCCGCGCAGCGGGACACGACCGCCAGGGAAGGTGGAAGTGCAGATACTGTCGGGAACAAGCATCTGCCGACCGCCAGGGAAGGTGGAAGTGCAGATACTGTCGGGAACAAGCATCTGCCGACCGCCAGGGAAGGTGGAAGTGCAGATACTGTCGGGAACAAGCATCTGCCGACCGCCAGGGAAGGTGGAAGTGCAGATACTGTCGGGAACAAGCATCTGCCGACCGCCAGGGAAGGTGGAAGTGCAGATACTGTCGGGAACAAGCATCTGCCGACCGCCAGGGAAGGTGGAAGTGCAGATACTGTCGGGAACAAGCATCTGCCGACCGCCAGGGAAGGTGGAAGTGCAGATACTGTCGGGAACAAGCATCTGCCGACCGCCAGGGAAGGTGGAAGTGCAGATACTGTCGGGAACAAGCATCTGCCGACCGCCAGGGAAGGTGGAAGTGCAGATACTGTCGGGAACAAGCATCTGCCGACCGCCAGGGAAGGTGGAAGTGCAGATACTGTCGGGAACAAGCATCTGCCGACCGCCAGGGAAGGTGGAAGTGCAGATTGCCGCTCCTGCGCATCCTGCGCCCGCGGCATACATGCCATCCGTGGCAATATTGCCGGGAGCAAAAATCTGCCAAAACCGCAAGTCCAAGGGCGAGCGCCGACCTCGCCGCCGGGTGATGTCGTGGCTACGCCACATGTTTTACTGGATTATCGGGTCAAGCCCGATAATGACGGGCAGGAGGGCGGGAGGGCAGGAGGGCGGGAGGGCAGGAGGGTGGGAATGGCGCGAAATGGTAAATGACGGCATTTTTGCTTCGCGGGATCGTGGTCGCCGCCGCGACAGCGCGCTGAAACTCCAGCGATATGGCGTTGTGAAGTGAAGGTTAATCCCTTGTTTTTGACCGTGTTTTTGACAATGTCAATGTCATTAAGCCAGGTTGGATTTTCTTGCCCTGACAACGCCAGGATGGCATTATTCGGCTTTCCTAAAACATAAATACGGTGGTTGGAACATGTCAAATAAAAGCCTGTCAAATAAGCGCATGTCAAATAAGAGCAGGTCGAATAAGACAAGATGCGGGTGGTGCGGCGACGATGAACTTTATCAAAGTTACCATGACAATGAGTGGGGCGAACCGCTGCACGATGAACAAAAATTGTTTGAATTTCTATGTCTGGAAGGGGCTCAGGCCGGGTTAAGCTGGATCACCATTTTGCGTAAGCGCGAGAATTATCGCGCCGCGTTTGATTATTTTGACGCAGAAAAAATAGCGCGCTATGACCATGTTAGGATTGCGTCTCTGCTTGCCAATCCCGGCATCGTGCGCAATAAATTAAAGGTCAATGGGTTTGTGAAAAATGCGCGCGCCTATTTGCAAATGCGCGAGCAAGGCATTTCGCTGGATGACTACTTCTGGAATTATGTGGCGCGCAAACCGATTCAAAACCACTGGAAGAACATGGCGCAGATGCCGGCCAATACAGCGCTGTCCGATGCCATGGCCAAGGATTTGAAGACACGCGGCTTCACTTTTGTCGGCAGCACAATTTGCTACGCCTTTATGCAAGCCACGGGCCTGGTCAATGACCATCTGATCAAGTGCTTTCGGCATGACCAACTCGCCTGATTTTTTTAACAAGAACCCGAATAATAACCCTAATAATAACCATGATGGCTTTGCGAATGTCGGCAGTCGGGCTGCGGAAAATCCATCTCTATTTTTTGCCCTATTTTCTGATGCTGTTCTGTGGCACGGTGTGGGGGACGACGTTTTCTTTGGCGCGGATTGCGACCTCCGAAAACGCCCATCCCCTGGGCTTGTCGTTTTGGCTGGCCAGCGGTGGCGGGTTGGTGTTGCTCGTTATTGGTTTAGTCCGAAGGGTGTGGCCGCCGCTTGACCGCGACTCGTTGGTGCGCTATGTCGTTATCGGATCGATTGGCTCAATCATCCCCGGCACCTTGTATTTTTACGCGGCCTCCCGAGTGCCATCCGGTATTCTCGCGATTACGATAACGCTGGTGCCGATGATGACCTATCTGCTGTCGCTGGTTTTGGGGGTTGATGCTTACCAGCGAAAGCGCTTCATTGGCATACTTATCGGTTTCGCGGCGATTTTGCTATTGGTGATTCCTGAAAGCAGCCTGCCGGATCCGGGCATGACAAAATGGCTGTTGCTGGCGTTGTTGGCGTGTGCTTTTTACACCATCGAAACGCTGTACGTGGATGTATTGATTCCCGACAATACCGATATGGTCGCGCTACTGAGCGGCGGCTTGATCATGGCAAGTATTGGCATGATTCCGATTCTGTATTTCCAGGATGCCTGGGTGCCGCTGAATTTTCCATTCACTAAAATTGAATGGTCTATCGTGGCCATGGCAGTGGTCAGCAGCCTGGCTTATGCAACATTTTTTCTGCTGGTGAAAATGGCGGGCGCAGTTTTTGCCAGCCTGTCCGGTTATGTCATCACCACCGCCGGGGTGTTTTGGGGAATCGTGATATTTGATGAAACGCATTCCATCTGGGTTTGGTCCGCGTTCGCTTTGTTGTTGGTCGGCATGGCGTTGGTGACGCCCCGAGAAAAAATAGTGACGGAAAAAACAGTGGCGGAAAAAACCGCGGCGGAAAAAACCGCGGCGAGAAAATAACGCGGTCAGCCCGCCAACAATCGGTTCATCCGTTTTACAAAATCACCGGGATCCTTCAGCGACGCGCCTTCGGCGAGCACGGCCTGGTCGAACAGCAGTTTCGCCCACTCGTCGGCGTCGTCACCGTCGGCGTCAATGCGTTTGACCAGATCGTGTTCGGGATTAATTTCCAAGATCGGTTTAGCGTTTGGCGCATCTTGCCCAATGGCCTGCAGGATGCGCTCCATATTGCTGCCCAAGTCATGCTCGTCCGCGACCAGACAACTTGGTGAATCAACCAATCTATCAGAAAGCCGGACATCCTTGACTTGGTCCGCCAGAACTGATTTGAATTTTTCCACCAATGGTTTCATGGCTTCAGATTTCTTTTCGGTTTCTTGCTTGCTTGCTTTGCCTTTTAACGCATCCATATCCAGGTCGCCTTTGGCGATGGATTTCAATGATTTTCCTTCGTATTCGGTTAGATGACCGACCACCCATTCGTCCACCGGATCGGACAGCAGTAACACTTCGATATCGTTCTTGCGAAAAATTTCAAGGTGCGGCGATGACTTGGCGGCGTTGTGGCTATCCGCGGTCACATAGTAAATCGCTTTTTGCGCCATCGGCATACGCTTGATGTAATCATCCAGCGATATAGTCTGCGCCTCGTCACCGTTGTTTTTGTCGTCGGCTTTATGCGTGGAAGAAAATCGAACCAACCTGGCAATCGCATCCTTGTTTTCAAAATCCTCGATCAGGCCTTCTTTGATTGCTCGACCGTACTCTTTCCATAAGGCGTTATATTTGTCAACATCATTGGTCGCCAGTTTTTTGAATTCAGCCAGAATTTTCTTGACTGACGCCGCCCGAATTTTGTCAATGTCACGATTCTTTTGCAAAAACTCTCTGGAAACATTCAACGGCAAGTCCGCGGAGTCCACCAGTCCACGCACAAATCTCAGGTAATTGGGCATTAAGTTTTTGGCGTCATCAGCAATGAATATTCGTCGGACATAGAGTTTTATGCCGTTGCGTTGCTCGCGATCCCATAAATCGAACGGCGCTTTGGCCGGGATATAAAACAGCGAGATATATTCCATCTTGCCTTCCATGCGATTGTGTATGGTTAACGCAGGGGGTTCAGGATCGTAGGTCAAGGCCGCATAAAACGAATTGTGCTGCTCTTCACTGATGTCTTTTTTGGCGCGCGCCCAAAGCGCCGAGCCTTGGTTAATGGTCTCCCACTCTATCGGCTGAGCTTTTTTGGGTTTGCCCTGTTTATCCGTTTCCGCTTCTTTCAACATTTGAATCGGCAAGGAAATATGGTCAGAGTATTTGGCGATGACGTTTTTTACTCGATACCTTTGTGCATATTCCTTGCAATCCTTATTCAAGGAAATAGTAATTTCAGTGCCGCGCTCAGGTCGCTCAACCGTTTCCACGGTGTATTCACCGCTCCCATCCGACACCCATTTGACCCCTTCTCGGGTCGGCGTTCCGGCCTTGCGCGTCAACAATGTCACTTCTTTTGCAACCATGAAACACGAATAGAAGCCAACACCAAACTGGCCGATGAAGTTACTGTCGGCAGGTTTGTCCTTGTTTGTTTTTTCAAGGCCCATTTTTTCAAGAAATGTTTTGGTGCCAGAGCGTGCGATGGTGCCGATATCCGCAATCACTTCATCGTGGGTCATGCCGATGCCATTATCACGAATGGTAACGCTATGTTTGCTGGCATCCAGCGTTATCCATATTCCCAGCGCCTCATCGTCCTCTAACAATTTTTTGTCGGTTAGCGACTGAAATCTCAACTTATCGCAGGCATCCGAGGCGTTTGAAATAATTTCTCGCAGAAATATTTCCTTATTGCTGTACAGGGAATGAATCATTAATTGCAGCAATTGCTGCACTTCGGTTTGGAAAGCGTGGGTTTCCAGCGTAGATTTTTGCGCGGATTTGCGCGTGGGTTTTTGCGTGGATTGTGGCTCGGCTGTTTGGCTATTTTTGTCCTTGGGCGCGGTTTTGCTCGGGCGTTGTTTGGTCATTGTTGTCAGGTGGTTTTGATGTTAGTATTGCGGCTTGAAATGGGGGCGCAAGCAAATGCTTTCAAGGGCAGAATTTTCCCGCCACGCGCCGCGGGCGTCATCATTGACCTGATGAAAATTGACCTGATGAAATGTTATCCATATATTCCGTATCCATGCCGGGCTGGTCGTTGCGGTTTGGTATGTTCACGGCGAGATGGGCAATTCGGGGTATAGCGCAGCCTGGTAGCGCGCCTGCTTTGGGAGCAGGATGTCGGGAGTTCGAATCTCTCTACCCCGACCAGTTTTTTGGCTTGGTCCGTTGCGCCCGTAGCTCAACCGGATAGAGCAACGGCCTTCTAAGCCGTAGGTTACAGGTTCGAGTCCTGTCGGGCGCGCCATTTGCCGGGCGAGGTGTGCCCGACAGACACCTATGAGCCCGGACACAGGATTGAGGATTACGATGCCCATCGCCCTTTAAAACATGGCGTCTTTCAAGCATTGTGTTGTTCAAGATTATTCCATAACCATTTCATAACCATCGCCCATGACAGTATCAGCCCATCGCGGTGAAATTTTGCATTGCCTGGACGACCCCAGAGATTACAATAATCACAGGCAACACAATAATCATGGCAATAATCGCGGCGAGGCGGCGTGGCAATACTTCGCCGATGGATTACTCATTATCGAGGATGGTCATGTTGCCGCTTGCGGCGAGGCGCGCCGCCTGCTCAGCGGTTTGGCGGATGCGGCGGAAATTCACCAGCACGCCGATGGCTTGATTCTGCCCGGTTTCATAGATGCGCATATTCATTATCCGCAGTGCGAAATCATCGCCGCTTACGGCGCGCAGTTGATCGACTGGCTGCAACGATACACTTTTCCGGCCGAAGCGAAATTTGAAGATTCGAATATCGCGGCGGCTACTGCGGAATTCTTTCTTGACGAGTTGCTGCGCAACGGCACCACCACCGCGCTGGTGTTCGGCACGGTACATGCGCAGTCGGTGGATGCGTTTTTCACGCAAGCCGCGGCGCGAAACTTGCGCATGATATGCGGCAAGGTGATGATGGATCGCAACGCGCCGCAGGCGTTGTGCGACACGCCGCAATCGAGTTTTGACGACAGCCGTGAACTCATCGCGAGATGGCACGGCAAGGGTCGGCTCGGCTACGCCGTGACGCCGCGCTTCGCGCCGACTTCGTCGGCGCAGCAGTTGCGCATGGCGGGCAAGTTGCTCAGCGAGAACCCCGGCGTCCACCTGCACACGCACCTCGCCGAGAACACGCGTGAATGTCAATGGGTCGGTGAATTATTCCCGCAATGCAAAGATTACCTTGATGTTTATGATCAGCATGGCTTGCTCGGCCGGCGCTCGGTTTTCGCCCATGGCATACATTTATCCGACCGAGAATGGAGGCGTTTGCAACAATCCGAATCCAACCTGGCTTTTTGCCCAACCTCAAACCTGTTCATCGGCAGCGGGCTTTTCGACTTGCGCTGCGCCGACCGCCACCAGGTGCGCGTCGCCCTCGGCACCGATGTCGGCGGCGGCGATAGTTTCTCATTGCTGCGTACCATCAACGAGGCCTACAAAGTGCAACAATTGCAGCAACACAACTTGTCGCCGCTACGCGCGTTATACCTGGCTACGCTCGGCGGCGCGCGCGCGCTCGATTTGCACCAGCACATCGGCAACTTCGAACGCGGCAAGGAAGCCGATTTCATCGTGCTGGATTATCGCGCCACGCCGCTGATTAATTTCAGAATAACTAAATGCGAGGATTGGATGGAGAAATTATTCGTCATGCAAATGTTAGGCGACGACCGCGCGATACGGGAGACCTGGATAATGGGGCAAAAGAAGTTCGCGCGATAATTTTCGGTCAGTTGGATTCAATGACGCCTATTTATAGGGATGAAATTAGACGGCTGCTTTCATGTTAGCGGGTGTGGTCCGGCGCTATTTCCTTATCGTTTCCGAAAACTTCGAATAGCCCGGCCGTTAAAATTAAAATTACGCCTAACCATTCAAGCATTTGCAGTCGTTCGTCCAGTAATATTGATGCGCTGACCACGGCGACCAGCACTTCGGTCATCATCAACACCCCTACGCGCCCCGGATAAAGCCGCCCCGAGGCCCAAAAAATGGCATATAAACTGGGCACTAAACACAGACAAGTGTATAGCCACATAACCGGAATGGTGGCGGCCCAGACAGACCAGTGCGGAATGACATTGATTTGCGCGAGCAGCGCACAGCCGGCAAGCGCGAAAGCCAGGCTGAACAGGTGTTGGGATGCGACCATCCCGGTTATTTTGACGCCTGGATTTTTCTTCAGGTAGACCGCGCCGAGACCCCAAAACAACCCCGACGCCAGGCCGAAATAATCGCCGATGTTTATTGGCGTGGTTAAATCAGAGGCACCGCCGAGGATAAAATACAACCCGGCCAAACCGACTAAAATAGCCATCCATCGATTCCATCGCACTTGCTCGCGCAACATCACCAGACTAAACAGGGTCGCCCAAATCGGCGTCAGGTAATACAGTAATGTCGCGCGCACCACCGTTGAATAAATCAGCCCGATGGCGTAAAAAACCAGTGCCGCGCCGGTGTAAAAACCGATGATGGCGATGGCCTTGATTTCGGGTCGAATCTCGCGCCAAAACCAGCAGGACAGCGGCATCAGAATGGACAAGGGCAGCAGGCTGGCAAGCACCACGGCCCAGGCTCCCGACATCCCCGCCTGCTCCGCAAAACGCAATGGAATCCAGTATATGCCCCAAATTGCCGCGCCGCCGGTAACCGCGAATACCGGCAACGATGCGTTATCGTTCAGGTTATTGCCGGGGTTATTGCCGGGGTTATTGGCGGCGTTATCGTTAATGTGACTGGCGGGCTGCAATTTCGCTACACTTTCATTACATCAATAACCTTACCGTCTGCGTTAGTTGGGCTTGCTGAATCGGATTTATTTTGCATATGTTGTTGGCGCAGGGCGATCAACTGCCCGGCCACGGAAACCGCCACTTCCATCGGTCGTTTGCCGCCGACCCGCGCAAGTCCAATCGGCGAGGTCAGTCTGGCAATCTCGTCGCTGCTGAATTGTTTTCGCGCCAAGCGGCTACGGAACTTCGCGGCTTTTGATTTAGAGCCAATCAAACCGCAGAATCGCGCATCGTTGCGCGACAGTATGGCCTCGACCAGTTGCATATCCAACTCATGGCTATGCGTCATCACCAAAAAATAGGCGTTGGCGGGGCCTCGCTCGACATCAACATCGGGATTTTGCATCTTCATAATATCGATATTGGAACCCAGCGCCGCGTTTTTATGCACCTGAATAAACTCATCTCTCGCATCAATCCACCTCACCTTGCACGGCAACTCGGACAAAATAGTGACCAGCGCTTTGCCGACATGACCGGCGCCGAAGACCACAACATTGAAATCCTGCGCTGCAATGTGTTCAAAAAGCAACTCCACTTTTCCGCCGCAGCATTGGGTTAAATCCTTGCCTAAGGTGAACGACTCGCGAACAATCGTCGGCTCATTGTTGGATGATGACGACAACATATCGCGCGCTTTGGCAATCGCCTGATACTCGAGATTGCCGCCGCCGATGGTGTCGTAAATCGCGTTTTCATCCACCACCATCTTGCTCATCGCATCGCGCGGCGCCGATCCGCGCACCGCTAAAACGGTCACAATGACGCAACTTTTATCTTGCCTGGATAGGCGGGCGATGGCTTCAATCCAAGTCATTGTCGTGTCATTGCCTTGATTTTTTCACTTGCGTGACCACGCGCAGAATTTCCTCGGGCGTGGCCGGCGCGTTCAGTTTCGGGAACACCGCATGATCGGCAACCGCGGCGATGGCGTCGCGAATCGCGCACCAGGTCGATATCGCCAGCATCAGCGGCGGCTCGCCGACCGCCTTGGAACGAAAAATCGTCTTCTCCTCGTTCGGGTTGTTTTCAAGCATTCGCGCATTAAAAATGGCTGGCGCATCGCTGATGGCCGGGATTTTGTAAGTCGCCGGACTGTCGCTCAGCAGGTGACCGCGCGCATCCCACTTCAACTCCTCGCAAGTCAGCCAGCCCACGCCCTGGATAAATCCGCCTTCGATCTGCCCCATATCGACCGCGGGATTGAGCGAATTGCCGACATCATGAATGATGTCCACGCGCCGCAGTTTGTATTCGCCGGTCAAGGCATCGATCAATACTTCGGATACCGCCGCGCCGTTGGCGTAATAATAAAACGGGCGGCCGGACGCGGTTTCGCGGTGGTAATGAATTTTCGGGGTCTTGTAAAAACCGGCGGCGGAAAGTTGCACCCGCGCCAACCACGCCGACTTCGCCACTTGCTCAAAGGCAAGAATCTCATCCTCGCCGCGTTTATTCTTGATGCGAACTTGATCGTTTTCAAATTTTATTTCATCGCCGGCCACATCGTATTGTTCTGATAAAAATGCAATCAGCCGCTGCTTGATCATTCTTGCCGCATTGCGCGCCGCCATGCCGTTGATGTCGGCACCGGACGAGGCCGCGGTCGGCGAGGTGTTCGGCACTTTATCGGTGCGGGTCGCCATGACGTTGATTCGTTCTGGATTTACCTGGAACTCTTCGGCAACGATTTGCGCAATTTTAATCATCAAGCCCTGACCCATTTCGGTGCCGCCGTGATTGACCTGCATACTGCCGTCGGTGTAAAGATGGATTAGCGCGCCGGCTTGATTCATATGCGAGACCGTGAATGAGATGCCGAATTTCACCGGCGTCAGCGCCAATCCTTTTTTGATGATCGGGCTTTGTTTGTTGAACGCCTTTATTTCGTCTCTTCGTTTCCAGTAATCGGATTCATCTTCCAACTGCGCAACAATTTCCGGAACATTGAACGCTTCTATTTTTTGATAATAGGGCGTGATGTTGCGGTCGGTCGTGTTGTAAAAATTCAGTTTGCGGATGGTCAGCGGATCCTTGTTTAATCGAAAAGCGATTTCATCGATGACCGTCTCTATCGCCATCATGCCCTGCGGCCCGCCGAATCCGCGAAATGCGGTGTTGGATACGGTATGCGTTTTGCAGCGCAGCCCTTCAATATGCACATCCGGCAGGTAATAGGCGTTGTCGCAATGGAACATCGCGCGGTCGACAATGGCATCGGATAAGTCCGGGGAGTAGCCGCATTGCCCTGCCAAAATGGCGCGCAGGCTCAGGATTGCGCCATCGTCAGCGAAGCCGACTTGCGTGTGGTTTAAAAAATTGTGGCGTTTGCCGGTCATCACCATATCGTCGCGCCGCGATAATCTGCAGATAATCGCTTGCCCGATTCTTGCCGCGAACACCGCGGCAAGACATGACCATGGTGCGGCCTGGGTTTCCTTGCCGCCAAATCCGCCGCCCATTCGGCGGGTGACCACATCGACTTTATTCATCGGGATAGCGAGCACTTTCGCCACCAGTTTTTGGGTTTCGGTCGGGTTTTGGGTTGAGGTATAGACGGTCATGCCGCCGTCCTCGCCCGGCACCACGATGGACGCCTGTCCTTCCAGATAAAAGTGTTCCTGACCGCCGACTTCCAGGCTTGAGTCAATACGATGCGGCGCATTTTTTAACGCCTGAGCGACATCGCCGCGCTTCATTGCGTGCGGCGGCCGAACATAAAATCGCTGGTCCATCGCGTCATGAAGATCCAGCACCGGCTCAAGTTCCTGATATTCGATGTCCGCCAGGGTGACCGCTTGGCGTGCCAATTTATGGCTGGTGGCGGCCACCGCGAAAACAGGCTGGCCCCAATATTCGATTCGTTGCTCGGCTAACAACGGGTCGCCGGGAAACACCGGGCCAATATCCACGGCGCCCGGAATATCCGCCGCGGTAATCACATCAATCACGCCGGGCGCGGCTTGAACGCGCCTGAGATCCAGTTTCACGACTTTGCCATGGGCGATTTCGCTGCCGCCGACGCAGGCGAAATATTGGGTATGAAAAGGCGGTTGATCCTCCACATAGATGGCTTCGCCGCTGACATGTTTGCGCGCGCTTTCATGCGCTAATGCGCGACCGACGACGCGCCGATTTATGGCCTGGCGCATGTCATGATTCATGGCCCGGTTCACGTCATAATCCGCGGCGTTATCATCGGTGACGCCATGGTCGCGGGTGCGGTTAAGCATAGTCGGTCACCCTTGGATCACCTGAGTCAGCGTGGCCGGTTCGGTGAGTTCCAGGCGCAATCTCGTGAGCAGGTTTTGCGCGACCTGCATTCGGTAGCCGGCGCTGGCGCGGACATCGTCGATCGGCTGAAAATCCCGCGCCAGTGCTTGCTGTGCCTGCGCTATTGTATTTTCGTCCAGCGGTTTCCCGCAAAGCGCGTTCTCGCATTCGACGGCGCGCTTCGGTATCGCGGCCATGCCACCGCAGGCGATGCGGATGGATTTAATCATGCCGGCATGCACATGAATATAAACCGCCATGCACACCGCGGAAATGTCGTCATCGAAGCGTTTGCTGATTTTATAGATTTTCAATTTGCGCCCGGGCTGCGCGCGCGGCATCGTAACCGCTCTAATAAACTCGCCCTTAGCCAAAACGGTTTTGCGGTAATCAATAAAAAACTCATCCATCTTGACCTTGCGCCGATGCGTTTCGCTTTGCAACATGACTTCGGCACCGAGGGCGATGAGCGCCGGCGGCAAATCGCCGATCGGCGAGGCATTGGCGATATTCCCGCCAACTGTGGCCAAGTTCCTGATTTGCCTTGAACCAAACCGAAGCAATAAATGAGACAGGTCGGGGTAGTCGTTTTTCACCAAATCGTCAAAATCACTCAAAGAAACCGCGGCGCCGATTTCGTGATGATTTTTGCGCGCCGTGATTTTGACCAATTCCGCGACATTGCCAACATAAATGATGGGGTCGATGGACTTGAGTTGTTGGGTGACTTCCAAGGCTAAATCGGTGCCGCCGCCGAGCAGGCGCGCCTCAGGCCGGCGTGCTACCAATCTACCGAGCTGCGCGCAGGTTTTTGGCAGGTGGTAGTTTTCCGTCCCGGCCTTGGTGGACTTGGCGGACTTGGCAATGCGGGCTAATTTCCGTCGGGTTTCAGATTCCAGCGCGCTGAACCGATCGGGGGCGGGGGCGGCGGTGGATTCAACGGCGGCGTCGATGATCGGTTTGTAGCCGGTGCAGCGGCATAAATTTCCGCCCAGATATTGTTCGGTGGCTTTTTTCCGCTGCTCAATCGAGGCGCCTGCAACTGAATTCTTGTATAACGCGAACAAGGACATCACAAATCCCGGCGTGCAAAACCCGCATTGCGAGCCATGGTGGTCGACCATGGCCTGCTGCACCGGGTGCAGGGCATGATTTTCTTTTGCGGGCCTTTCTTTTGCGAGATGGTCTTTTGCCAGGTTTTCTTTCAAGTGTTCGACAGTGATGAGTTGTTTGCCGTGTATTGAACCGAGAAAGGTGATGCAGCTATTGCAACTGTGATAACGCACATCGGCGCCGTTGGCCTCCGCCAGCACCACGGTGCAAGCGCCGCAGTCGCCAGACGCGCAGCCTTCCTTGGTGCCGCACAGTTGACGATGCTCGCGCAGATATTCCAGCACGGTCAAATCCGCTTGCTCCGGTTCAATTTGAACGACTTCGTTGTGTAATAAAAATTCTATCATCGGCGGTCTGCCATTGGTTATGGCTATTGCAAAAAACTGACTATTTGGTCAGCATTTTAGCAACACTTGTCAAGTTTGTAAATTCTATGTATAGGTCGATGCCTGGGTTGAGAATGGTCTCGATAGCAAGAACTATTGTGTATTTATTGGAAATTGACAGACTGTTGCAACAGATGCGCTAGTTGGCTGTGTTTGTGTTTCAGCGTTTCCAGATCAACGCCAAGCAACGCCTGGTTTTTGACTTTTCATTGCCCTCGGATTTAGTTATGAAGGCACATTCCGCCAATGCTGGTAGTCAAAGACTGCAACCGCGCATGGTATGGTATTATCGACAAGGAATGGTTGGACCTGGAATAAGCATTCCAAACTTGACTGGCGGCGGATAATTTCGACGCCGACTGTGTACAGAGGCAATCGCTTTTCGGTTTGATCACTAGCGCACTCAACAGTCACGGATAACTATACCCAATACCCCCATGAAATCAAAAACCAAAACAAACTCGGAGTCCATTGAAAAGCAACTGTGGGAAGCGGCGGATAAAATGCGAAAAAACATTGACGCCGCAGAATACAAACACATCGCGTTGGGCCTGATATTCCTCAAATACATATCCGATTCTTTTGAGGCACTGCACGCCAAAATCAATGAAGGCAAAGGCGATTATAAATACGCAGACTCGGAGGACCCGGATGAATACAGAGGGGAAAATGTATTCTGGGTGCCGGTGAAAGCACGATGGTCGCACATTCAAACGCAAGCAAAACAACCGACCATCGGCAAAATTCTGGATAAATCTCTGGAAGCCATAGAAAGAGAAAATAGAACCTTAAAAGGCATCTTGCCGAAAGTATTTTCCAGACCGAATATTAGCCCTTCTACGCTGGGCGAGTTAATCGATATGTTCAGTAACATCGCCCTCGGCACCGATGTCGCAAAATCAAAAGACATCCTCGGCAAGGTGTATGAATATTTTCTCGGTCAGTTTGCCCTTGCCGAGGGTAGAAAAGGCGGGCAGTTCTACACCCCGGCATCCATTGTGAAATTACTTGTGGAAATGATAGAACCCTACAAGGGGCGAGTTTTTGATCCCTGTTGTGGTAGCGGCGGGATGTTCGTTACCAGTGAAAAATTCATTAAGGAACACCGAGGGAAAGTTAATAATATTTCCATCTACGGACAAGAAAGTAACCAAACCACCTATCGCCTTTGCCGGATGAATCTTGCCATCCGCAACATAGACGGCTCGCAGGTGAAATGGAATAACGACGGCTCTTTTCTGAATAACGCCCACCCGGATTTGAAGGCGGATTTCATTCTCGCCAACCCACCGTTTAACGACAGCGACTGGAGCGGCAAGCAATTGGAAAACGATGGCAGATGGAAATACGGCGTGCCGCCGGTTGGCAACGCCAACTTTGCCTGGGTGCAACATTTCATACACCATCTTTCCCCCAAAGGCGTTGCCGGTTTTGTATTGTCCAAAGGCTCGCTGACTTCCAAATCATCAAACGAGGATGTCATCCGTAAAAATATCATTGACGCCGGCCTTGTGGATAGCATCGTCAATCTGCCCGCGAAACTTTTTTTGAACACGCAAATTCCCGCCTGCTTGTGGTTCGTCTCCAACAAACGCCATGGGTTTAATGGCGACCGAAATCGTACCGGTGACATTCTCTTTATAGACGCAAATGAACTCGGGACGCTAATCAATCGGCGCACCAAGGAATTTTCCGAAGAAGACATCGGTAAAATCACCGGCACCTATCACCAATGGCGAAAGGAAGGCGGGAAATATGAAGACCTTCCCGGCTTTTGCGCTTCGGTGCCAGTTGAGAAAGTAAAAGAGTTGGATTATGTGCTGAGCCCGGGTCGCTATGTCGGGCTGGCGGAAGTGGAAGATGATTTTAATTTTGAGGAACGATTTGCCGAATTGAAAGCGGAGTTTGCAGCGCAGTTGAAAGAAGAAACAAAGTTGAATAAGCGAATCCTGAAAAATTTGTCAAAAGTTAAACTGGGGAAGTGAAAATGAACGAAGTTGAATATGAAAAACTGGCACAATCTCTTGAGAGACTGAGAGAGCAATATGAGTTTTTTAAAGAGAACGAAGAAGATTTGTCTGGCAATCTGAAAGAGGCAGTTCAAGAGTCAGTCATACAGCGGTTTGAGACATGCTTTGACACGCTATACAAACACTTGAAAAGATATTTTGAAGATCAAGGATTGACAAACGTTCCCGGTTCTCCGAAACCTATTTTTCGCATGGCTTACAAAAACAATTTGATAGAAAATCTGGAAGATTGGATTGACGGAGATGATAGTTATGTTCAAGCAAGGATAGATACTACTCATGATTACAGTCTGGAGAAAGCGCAAAGGGCGTTGGGGAAAATAGGCGATTTTATTCAGGACACCACAGATATTTGTCAAGCAATCGTTGATCAAAAATGAATAAAGAACAACTCGTAGATTTAGATAAAAACCAACTTGCTATACTTGACAAGATAATCAAGCGGCATATTCCCAACAAAACGGTTTGGGCTTACGGTTCCCGCGTAACCTGGAAAGCCAGCGAAATATCCGATCTGGATTTGGTTGTTTTTGATTGTGGCTCGGCAGAAATTGCTGATTTGAAAGAAGATCTGGAAGAAAGCAACCTGTTGATTTCGGTTGATGTAATGGATTGGGAAAATATTCCCGATAATTTCAAAAAAAATATCAGGAAAAAGTATGTGGTGTTGCAAGAAAAACTGAATCTGGAGGGTTGGCAAGAAATGAGGTTGAAAGATGCCGCTAAAATCAACCCACTCGAATCTATGCCTAAAGGCACAAAAGCAAAAAAAGTTAATATGGATGCTTTGATTCCATTTACCAGAAAAATTTCTGGTTATGTTGATGGGATATACAAAGGCGGTTCAAAATTTAGAAATGGAGATACTTTATTAGCCCGAATAACGCCTTGCTTGGAAAATGGAAAAACAGTATTTGTTGACTTTTTGGAAGCTAATGAAATCGGATTTGGATCAACTGAATTTATTGTCATTCGCGAAAAAGCGAACATAACTAACAAAGATTTTTTGTACTATTTTGCTATTTCAAAAGACTTTAGAGAGACGGCAATAAAGTCAATGACAGGGACTTCTGGAAGGCAAAGAGTGGAACTTGATGAAATTCTGAAATATAAATTCATCATCCCACCACTCCCCGAACAAAAAGCCATCGCCGAAGTATTATCATCGTTTGACGACAAAATAGACCTGCTCCACCGCCAGAACAAAACCCTGGAAGATATGGCGCAGACCATCTTCCGCCAGTGGTTTGTAGAAAAAGCAGATAAGATGTGGGAAGAAAATCCTTTAGGCGAAACTGTTGATATCTCTATCGGCAGGACACCGCCCAGAAAAGAATTTCATTGGTTCTCAAAGAACAAACGAGACTGGAAATGGATTTCCATTAAAGATATGGCAACAAGTGAAATTTATTTCTTCAACACATCGGAATATCTAACTCAATATGCGGTAGAAAAATTTAATATTCCAATAATACCGAAAAACACCGTAATTCTAAGTTTCAAGATGACCGTAGGACGAGTTGGAATAACAACGGAAGATATGCTGTCTAATGAAGCAATAGCGCAGTTCAAAATCAATTCCGATACACCATTCACCAAAGAATATTTATATTTTTACTTAAAAACATTCAGATTTGAATCGTTGGGAAGCACTTCGTCAATCGTTACATCAATAAACACAGCAATGATTAAATCTATTATGATTGCGATTCCAGACAGTATACTAATTGAACGATTTGAAAATATTTGCAAATCTGTGTTTAAGAAAATATATTCAAATCAATCCCAAGTCCATACCCTTGAAAACCTACGCGATACTTTGTTGCCCAAGTTGATGAGTGGTGAAGTTAAAATTGAGGTATTAAAATGAAAATCAAGAAAATTCAATTAAAGAATGGATACAAGCGATTTTTAGATCTGACGATTTATTTAGGAGATGATCCAAAAAGAATCATTGCGTTAGTTGGGCCGAATGGATGTGGAAAAAGTAGTGTTTTTGACGGAATGATTTTTCATGCTACGGCTCATGTCGGTATTATTGGGAACAAAGGTCAAAAAGATCATAACTACCACTCTATGAATCAATCACCAAATTTCAGCCATGAAAATATAGTAATAGAATTTATTGATGGTGATTACGCTAAGATGTATACAGAAAAACAAATAACAGGAAAAGCTAATACCATTTTTTCTTTTAGAAGCTCTTACAGATACAACAGTAACTTAAAAGTAAAAGAATCTAAAGCAACCGCAGAAATAAGATTAAATCAATATGGAGCATCTGGTTTATCTGACCTGGATGATAAAATGGAGGAAAGTTATAGAAGATTAAACATTAAGTACACTACATATCTTCACGATGAAGACTGTAGACCTAGTGAGGCGAAAAACAAAATAATTGGAGATTTAAATAAAGCCATAAAGAATTGCCTGGATTTAGAAATAACAAGCATTGGCAATATTGAAGATAATAAAGGAACCCTTTATTTCATAAAAAGTGACCAATCGAATGAATTTGAATTTAATGTGCTTTCTTCTGGAGAAAAAGAAGTTGTTGATATTCTGTTAGACCTCTATTTACGCCAAGAAGAATACAATGATTCAATTTTTATTATTGATGAACCAGAATTACATATTAACACCTCTATTCAGAGAAAATTACTAATAGAAATAAACAAATTGATTGGTAAAGATTGTCAAATTTGGATAGCAACACATAGCATCGGTTTTTTAAGGGCATTGCAGGAAGATTTTAAGAACGATTGCCAAATTATTCATTTTGAAGAAGGGAGGCAATGGGCATCTTCTTCTTACACGCTAATCCCTATTGAAAAATCTTTAGCTAAGTGGAAAGAAATCTTTGAAACTGCCTTAGATGATTTAACAAATTTGATCAGTCCTAAAAGACTGGTTTATTGTGAGGGAAAGGATAAACCCGGACCAAATGGTCGTGAAGACGGATTTGACGCTAAGGTATTCAATAATATTTTTGGTGAGAAATACCATGACACTTTGTTTATCTCAAGCGGTGGAAATACTGAACTGGATCAACGCAGCGAGATTGCACTTTCAATACTCACTAAAGTTTTTTCAGATATAAAAATACTTGTCTTAAAAGATAGAGATATGGCATCTGGAAAAAATACAGATAAAAAAACAAGATCGCTTTACCTTGAAAATAACCCAGATAATCATAGAGTTTTAGAAAGACGGGAAATTGAAAATTATCTTTATGACAAAGAAGTATTAAAAAAATATTGTGATGAAAAGGAATTAAATTTTGATGAAGAATATCACAATCAAGTTGTCACCGACATTAAAAACCAGAATCTAAAGGACATGGTAGGTGAAATCAAAAAAACGTGTAGTGTAACTTTTAGCATCAATGCAGAACAATTCAAGTTAAATTTATCTGGGTTAATATCTGAGGATATGAAAATATTCAGTGAACTTGAAGATGTGATATTTTAATTAGCGTATTGAGGCAGTAATGCCCTATACTAAATGCCATGTGAATAGGGAAACCAAATGAGTCCTACAGTGTTCCGTGAAGGCGGATACAGGCTTTCTTTTTCTCAAGAGAGGAAGACAGACTGCATGTTCATGTTATCTCTGGCATTGACGATTCTATTGCCGGTCGCTTCCGGCAAAAAGGCGAATATGTGCGGGTGGGAATGCACATAGCACCGCATCCGGAACATGTCGCTATGATGATTCATGAAGCCCTGCTTGTTTATGCAAGCGACCTTGACACTTATTTTTTGGACAAGGTGGCAAAGTTTCATCTGGATTTTGAAACGATCCATCCGTTTTGTGACGGCAACGGCCGCATGGGGCGGGAGATTATAAACATGCAGTTACTGGAACTGGAATTTCCTCGCATTACCATACGCAACAAAGAAAAGGCGACCTACTATCAGGCATTTCGCGATTACAACGACAGGCAAGAAACAAAAACCATGGAAAGAATTTTATCTGTGGGCTTGCTGGAGTCTTTGCACAAGCGAACGACCTACTTGAGAGGCGAAAAAATTATCCGTTTGGCGGATCACATCAGGCAAAACAAACTTTCCGCTCCGTCTGTTACCAACGCCGCCCGCCGTCAGACCATACCGGCTTTCCGGGAAAAAGAAATATGGAAAATTGGACAGGATTATGAACGTGCCTGAAACCCAAGTAAAGTCGAAAACCACTCAGGATTCAGCCCATTTCGTTGGCATTGACCGAGAAGTCCCCATAAAATGGCACCCAACCTTCCCCAGCCACCCGTCAAACTAACAATTAGCACATACATAAAGTAACAATTAGCACATGTATTGATTAACAATTAGCACATCTATAAACTAACAGTTAGCACATACATAAAGTAACAATCAGCACAATGATCAAAAAACCCTACAAACGCCATGTCGAGCCAAGATTGAAAGAATCCTTGAAGGATTCACCCGTTGTTTTGATACAGGGGCCTCGGCAATGCGGCAAAACAACTCTCGCCCAGATGGTGGGAAAACGGTTGGGCTATCAATACTTTACACTTGATGATGACAATACAAGAAACTACGCGGTGGCAGACCCTGTGGGGTTTGTTAATTCATTACCGGAGCGAGTTATTCTGGATGAGGCACAACTAGCTCCCGGGCTTTTTCCTTCAATCAAACTTTCGGTTGACCGCAATCGCTCGGCCGGGCGGTTTATGCTGACCGGATCAGTGGACTTGCTACAAATGAGGCCGATAAAAGAGTCACTCGCGGGACGAATGGATATTGTTCAACTGCATCCCTTTTCACAGAGTGAACTTGAGCAAACCCCTCCCAGGTTTCTTGATAATTTGTTTTCTCCGAACTTCACCGTTAGACAAAAATTACCGTCAGAGTCAAAAATAATTGAGCGCATTATGGCTGGTGGTTATCCGGCGGCTATCCGGCGACCGGCAACAAGAAGAAGCAACTGGTATCAAGCATATATTGAGACGCTTGTTGAGAAGGATGCGCCTCTTATCTCCAACATTCACGCTCTGGATGCTTTGCCCAAATTGCTTGAATTAGCCGCCGCACAAACAGCCCAACTGTTAAATGTTAACAATCTGGCATCTTCATTTAAGTTAAACAGACTAACAATCCAAAACTATTTGGTATTGCTTGAAAAAATGTTCCTCTTGGAAAGAATACCGGCCTGGCACGGCAATTATAAAAAACGAATTACAAAAACTCCAAAAATTCATTTGAAAGATACCGGGGTCATTTGCGCCCTGATGAATTTTAACAAGGACGCGCTTTTAGATAACCGGAATATACTTGGACATTTGCTCGAAACTTTTGTTTTACAAGAGTTGCAAAGACAAGCAAGTGCGCATATACAACGGCATGCTTTCTATCACTTCAGAGAAAGAGACAGAAGCAGAGCAGAAGTGGACATTGTTATAGAACGAGGAGCAACTGCTCTTGCCGGAGTGGAAGTAAAGGCATCCGGCACAATTACCAATTCAGATTTTAAAGGTCTGCGCAAACTAAAAGAAATAACGGGCGAACGTTTTAAGGGCGGAGTGTTGCTCTATACCGGCGACAGCACACTCAGTTTTGGGGGGAACCTGTATGCCCTGCCCGTAAGGACTCTCTGGGAAAAACATAGGTGACAGCCCTCTACGAATCCGACGTTGAAGAATTCGCCGTAGAACTGCTGAAAAAGCAGGGCTATGCGTATCTGTCGCCGGAGGAACAGGCGTTTGAAAGAGGTAATCTTTCCGAAGTTGTTTTACGCGGTCGTCTGAAATCTGCGATTGATCATCTCAATCCCGAACTTCCCGATGGGGTGAAGGAACAAGCTCTGCGTCAGGCGACTGCGCTATCCTCTCAGAACCCGGTTGAAAGCAACGAAACTTTTTATGCAATGCTGACGGATGGCGTTGCCGAAGAGTATCAAAAGAACGGCGAGACGGTCGGTGCGCGGGTGCGTTTGATTGATTTTGAAAATCCATCGCATAACAACTTTGTGGTTTGTAATCAGTTCACGGTTACGGAAAACCGGATGACCAGGCGTCCGGATATTGTTCTTTTTATAAACGGTATGCCGCTAGCGGTGATCGAATTAAAAAATCCGGCGGATAAAAACGCGTCGGTTGATAAAGCGTTTGCCCAACTGCAAACCTATCAGGAGACCATCCCAAGTTTGTTTTGTTATAACGGCGTTCTGGTCGCATCGGATGGTTTGGATGCCAAAGCCGGTGCGCTGACTTCGGGTTGGTCACGTTTTATGCGGTGGAAAACCGTGGACGGAAAAAAGGAAGATCCCAAGACAACGCCCTTGCTGGAAACGGTCATCAAAGGAATGTTGCGACCGGATGTGCTGGTTGATTTGATCGGGTATTTCACCGTTTTTGAAAAAACGCAAAGAAAGAACCCCGAGACCGGTGTGGAAACCATCACCAAAGAAAAGAAAATCGCCGCCTATCATCAATACCACGCGGTGAAGGAAGCGGTTAAATCCACCATACGCGCAGCACACGGCGAGAAAGACATCGTTGAACGGGAAGAACCCGAATTATACGGACTGCCCAATGCAAAAAATCAGCCGAGAGGCGACCGCAAAGCAGGCGTGGTTTGGCACACCCAGGGCAGCGGAAAATCTTTGTCCATGGTTTTTTATGCGGGATTGCTGGTGGTCAATCAGGAAATGAAAAATCCCACAATCCTTGTGATTACCGACCGCAACGATCTCGACAGTCAATTATTTGATGCCTTTGTAGCGGGCAAAAATCTTCTCAAACAAACGCCCGAACAAGCGAAAAGTCGCGAGCATTTGAAACAACTTCTGAAAACAGCCGGTGGCGGGGTTGTGTTTTCCACCATTCAAAAGTTTTCGCCCGCAGGAGAAAATGAAAACTTTGAACTTTTGTCAAAGAGAAAAAATATCGTTGTCATCGCAGACGAGGCGCATCGCAGTCAATACGGATTTGGCGCAAAAACTTTTTTTGTGAAAGACGGCGCAAAGACAAGATACGGTTTTGCCAAATACCTGAGAGATGCCCTGCCCGATGCTTCTTTTATCGGGTTTACCGGAACGCCCATTGAAAAGGAAGACATGTCAACGCCGGCGGTTTTCGGCAACTACATTGATGTTTATGACATAGAGCAGGCGGTTGAAGACAATGCGACCGTGCCGATTTATTATGAGTCGCGGCTTGTTCAAGTGCATTTGAAAGAAGAAGAAAAAGACAAACTGGATGCGGAAGTGGAAGAAATAACCGAGAACGAAGCAGCAACAGCAACGGAAAAAGCAAAAGCCAAATGGGCGCAACAGGAATCCATTATTGGACACAACGACCGCAGGAAAACTGTTGTGGCGGATGCTCTTAACCATTTTACGGAAAGGCAGAAAGTTTTTGAGGGCAAGGCGATGATTGTTGCCACAAGTCGTCGCATCGCGGTTGCCATGTATGAAGACATTATCGCCCAGCATCCGGATTGGCACGACGATGACAAAAGCAAGGGAGTGGTAAAAGTAATCATGACTTCGTCCTCAAGCGATCCCGCCGAGTGGCAAAAGCACGCCACCACAAAAGGTGAAAGAAAAGCGCTTGGGGAGCGATTCAAAAACCCCGACGACCCGTTGCGATTGGTTATTGTGCGGGATATGTGGCTGACTGGTTTTGACGCGCCGTGTCTCAACACTATCTATGTTGACAAACTCATGCGAAGGCACAATCTGATGCAAGCCATCGCCCGCGTGAACCGCATTTACAAAGACAAACCCGGCGGATTGGTCGTGGACTATATCGGCATTGCTTCTGACTTGAAACGCGCCCTTGCTTCCTACACAAAAAGTGGCGGCAAGGGAACGCCGGCGTTTGAACAGGAAAAAGCGATTGCGCAAATGCTGGAAAAATACGATGTGGTTACCGGCATGTTCGACCAATTTGATTACAAGCGATACTTCTCGGCCGACACCGGAGAGAAAATGAAAATAATTCTGGAAGCCGAGGAACACATTCTTGGTTTGGATGACGGCAAGGAAAGATTTACCAAACAGGTTACCCTGCTTTCCAAAGCATTTGCGCTTTCCGTTCCCGACCCGAAGGCGATGAACATAAAAGATGAGGTTGGATTTTTTCAGGCGATCATGGCACGGCTGAAAAAATTTACATCGAACGGAAACGGTAAAAGTGATGTCGAGATAGAAACCGCCATCAGGCAGATTGTTGACAAGGCGGTGGTTGTCGACGGGGTGATTGACATTTTTGACGCGGCTGGAATTAAAAAGCCCGACATATCTATTCTTTCCGATGATTTTCTTGAAGAAGTCCATGGAATGAAACGGAAAAATCTTGCGCTGGAATTGCTGAAGAAAATTCTTAATGACGAAATAAAAATCCGAACAAAAAGAAACCTTGCCCAAAGCAAGAAGTTTTCTGAAATGCTGGAGACAGCGATTAGAAAATATAAAAACAACCTGCTGACTGCGGCGCAGGTGATCGAAGAACTGATTTTTATCGCAAAAGAAATCAGGGGTTCTGATGAGCGAGCCGCGGATATGGGATTGTCGGATGATGAAGTTGCGTTTTATGACGCGCTTGCGATGAACCAAAGCGCAAAAGCGGTAATGGGCGATGGCACCTTAAAGGAACTCGCGCAGATTCTGGTGGAGAATGTGAAAAACAGCACTTCCATTGACTGGACCATCAAGGAAAGCGTGCGGGCAAAACTTCGCACTATCGTGAAACGACTTTTGAATAAATACGGCTATCCGCCCGACCAACAAAAAATGGCAACGGACCGAATATTGCAACAAGCGGAATTGCTGGCGGATGAGTGGGCTTCGGCGGGAGTGGCGACGGAATAGTTGTGTCACGCTACGCGTGACACTAAAACAGCATTGCCGCGGCGAAGCCGCGATAAAAGGAGTTCGGCTACGCCGAACGGTTTAATAACTGGATTGCCCGGCCAATAATAATAATATGGGCCGGGCAATGACGAGTTGGGGGGACAATGGTGAATCGAGAAGTGTCTCGATAGCAAACAACCGTTGTGCATTTATTGGAAATTGACAGATTGCTGTAACGTATGCGCTAGTTGGCTGTGTTTGTGTTTCAGCGTTTCCAGATCAACGCCAAGCAACGCCTGGTTTTTGACCTTCCATTGCCCGGCGACCATGACGCAATCGGCCGCATCAGCGCCGCATAACACCAATGCGGCTAGAGGATCTCCGGCGCCGCAGAAGCGCGTATCGTCCAGTTTGAACAAGGCTAAATCCGCCTGCATTCCAATGGCAAGGGCACCGATGTCATCTCGGCCCAAACACCGCGCTGAACCTTGCGTCGCCATGCTCAGCACCTGTTGATGGCTGACGCGCGCAGCGCCGTATTGCAAGCGCTGCAGCAACAATGCCTGGCGCACTTCCTGCATCATGTTTGAACAATCATTGGAAGCCGAGCCATCGACGCCGATGCCAACGGCACAGCCGTTTGCCTGGAGCTCCAAAACCCGGCATTGGCCTGAGCCCAGCATCATATTGGAAGTCGGGCAATGGCTAATCCCGACCCCGGCACCTCCCAATTTATGTATTTCCTTGTCCTCAAAGAATATGCCATGAGCCAGCCACACATCTGATGATAACCAGTTAACGTTTTCCAGATAATCCAGTGGCCGGCAGTTAAATTTCTGCAGACAATAATCGGTCTCATCCCTGGTTTCCGCCAGATGGGTATGCAGTTTCACTTTGTGAATCCGTGCCAGCTCAGCAACATTAACCATTAAATCTTTGGAAACACTGAAAGGCGAACACGGCGCCAGCGCAATTTGCAGCATACTTCCCGGCATCGGATCGTGATATTTCTGGATCACGCTATCGCAATCGTTGAGAATTTGATCTTCGTCTTGTACGGTATTTTCAGGCGGCAGCCCGCCGTTCTTTTGTCCAACGCTCATCGATCCTCGGGTCACAACGGCACGGATTCCGATTTCCCTGACCGCCTCGACCTGCGCGTCCATGGCATTGGCTGACCTGTCGGTGAACAAATAATGATGATCAGAACTGGTTGTACAGCCGGATAGCAACAATTCAGCACAAGCAAGTTGGGTAGAAACATGCACCATCTCGTCGGTCAGCCCGGCCCAAATCGGGTACAGGCTTTTTAGCCACGGAAACAGTTCCTTGTTCAAGGCGCACGGCGTCGCGCGGGTCAAAGTCTGGTAGTAGTGATGATGGGTGTTGATCAGTCCGGGGATGACAACATGCGCTGAGGCATCGAAAACCTCATCCACCGCTTCGCGTGGCGCACCCCCGGCGGCGACCCACTCGGATATGGTTTTCCCATCTATCACTATGCCGTTTTCCGCATGACCCTTTCCGTTGGTGAAAATTGCCAAGGGTGATTTAATCCAGGTTCTCATCGCGATTATTTCAATTGTTTCTTTATAAAAACTGCACAAGCTATTGTTTTAAATCCGTTCCAGCCAATGGAAATTTAAACTTTGTAATAACGTTTGAAATTACATGAGATTATAGATTAAAATTATCGCATTCCTGACTATTTGGTCAAATCCTGAAAATACAATTGTTGCCATATTCATTAGGCATCATTTTTCGACAAAATGGCTCGTATTAAATTAATTGCTATTAATTGTTCATGAACAATCCAGCCGATACATTAATGACGCCGCTTCTGCAACTGACGGGAATGACCAAGACCTTCCCCGGAGTCAAAGCGAATGATAATGTGAACCTGACCGTTAACGCCGGACAAGTGCATGCGTTGCTCGGCGAAAACGGTGCCGGAAAATCAACCCTGGTGAAAATGATTTATGGCATTTTGCGACCCGACAGCGGCCAGATTCGGATGCGCGGCACGCCGGTGGACATCAACAATCCCGCTACCGCCCGCAGTTTGGGAATCGCCATGGTGTTCCAGCATTTTTCATTATTTGACTCGATGTCGGTGTTGGAAAATATCGCTTTGGGTGTCGGCAAAGAAACAAACAATATACCGCAATCAACTTCGCAATCAACTTCGAAACAAACATTAGAACAGAAAATCATTGATATTTCTCATCGCTATGGATTGCCGCTGGATCCGTCTCGTCATGTCTATACCCTATCGGTAGGCGAATGCCAGCGCATAGAAATCATTCGTTGCTTGTTGCAAAATCCAAAGTTGCTGATCATGGACGAACCGACTTCGGTGTTGACGCCACAGGAAGTGGAAAAACTTTTTGAGACTTTGCGACGACTTGCCGATGAAGGTGTCGCCATACTTTACATCAGTCACAAATTAGCGGAGATTAAATCTCTTTGCGAGAAGGCGACTATCTTGCGCGCCGGCAAAGTGGTTGCGTGCGTGGATGTCGCGAATGAAAGCCCGCGCAGCCTTGCCGCCAAAATGATGGGCGAGGAGTTGGCGACCAGCACGAATAATGCGCATCGTCAGGTCGGTGATATTCGCCTTGACATCCGCAACTTAAATCAGCCGCCACGCGATCAATTCAGCATCCGTTTGAAAGACATCAACATGCAAGTGCGAAGCGGCGAGATTGTCGGCATCGCCGGTGTCGCCGGCAATGGTCAAGATGAATTGTTGCAATCGCTGAACGGCGAAATGCGATCAATCCCGTCGAACGCGATCAGTATCGACAACCAACCGTGCGCGCATGTTGGCACCAACAAACGCCGCGCGTTGGGCATGGCATCCATCCCCGAAGAGCGATTGGGACACGGCGCGGTCGCGGGCATGAGTTTGGTTGACAACACTTTTTTGACCGCGTTCCAACGTTTGAACTTGCTTAACTTCGGATTCATCAACTACCGGCAAAGCCGTAAATATTGCGCCTCGGTGGTGGCGGGTTTTAATGTCAAGGCGAATGGAGTTTCCGCCGAAGCCGGCAGTTTATCCGGCGGCAATTTGCAAAAGTTCATCGTCGGCAGAGAGATTAAACAAAACCCGACCATCTTGATTGTGTCGCAACCGACCTGGGGGGTGGATGCCGGTGCCGCGCAAACCATCCATCGTGCGTTGCGCGAACTGGCAGACAACGGCACCGCGATTTTGGTCATCTCGCAAGACCTGGACGAATTGATGGCGGTCTCGGATCGCATCGCCGCGATTTGCGCCGGCGTGTTGTCGCCGACCAAAAAGACCTCGGAGGTGACCATTGAGCAAATTGGTTTGATGATGGCCGGCCTGACCGATGGCCTGACCGATGGCATGACCGGTAGCATGGCCGATAGCATGACCAGTGCCGGTGCGAATTGATGATCGCGCTAATCAAACGACCCGAACATTCCCAGGCGATGGTGTATCTTTCACCGTTGATCGCGTTAGTGCTGACTTTGTTGTCCGGGGTATTTTTATTTCGCATCATGGGTGTGGCGCCGTTGGATGCGTTGTATGCGTTTTTCGTCGACCCCATCACCACCAAATACGGCTGGGCGGAATTGGGTGTCAAAGCCACGCCGCTGATTTTAATCGGTGTGGCGTTATCGGTCGGGTTTCGCGCCGGCGTGTGGAACATCGGCGCCGAAGGGCAACTGACCCTGGGTGCAATTTGCGGCGGTGGCGTCGCCTTGTGGTTGTATCAAGTGGATTCGGTGTTTGTTCTGCCGCTAATGATCGTGTGCGGCACCCTCGGCGGCATGGCGTGGGCGGCAATCCCCGCGTTCCTCAAAACCAAATTCAACGCCAACGAAATCTTAACCAGTTTGATGCTGACATATGTAGCCATATTGTTGTTAAGTTTTCTGATTCACGGCGCGTGGCGCGACCCCGACGGCTTCAACTTTCCCGAGTCGCGCATCTTCCACGACGCCGCAACCTTGCCGGTGATTTGGCAAGGCACGCGATTGCACCTCGGCTGGATTTTTACCATCGCCGCGGTAATCGCAGTATGGGTATTGATGTCAAAAACCATTATTGGTTTTCAAATAAAAGTGATCGGACAGGCGCCGCGAGCGGGACGCCATGCCGGCTTCAGCGTCAATCGCATGATCTGGTTCAGTTTGATGTTGGGCGGCGGCATGGCCGGCATGGCCGGTTTGTTCGAAGTCGCCGGGCCAATCGGGCAACTCCTGCCGAGCATTTCACCGGGCTACGGCTTCACCGCCATCATCGTTGCTTTCGTCGGACGCTTGCATCCGTTCGGCGTGTTTTGCGCCGGGCTGGTGATAGCGTTATCGTATTTGGGCGGCGAGTCGGCGCAGATTACGATGAATTTGCCGCTCGCCGTCACCGGCGTGTTCCAAGGGATGCTGTTGTTCTTTTTGTTGGCGTGTGATGTGTTGATTGGTTATCGCTTGCGTTTCAAATGATTATTTGCGCTTGTCTATTTTCCGTTATGCTTCGTTGCGCTTGGTCGCGTTGCGCGCCTTGCCAACGAAAAATATCCTGCGCTCAATGTTGTTAGCAATTGTATATGTTCACTGTTTCGATGACAGTTTTTCCCTCATTCTCGTCGCAGGCGGAAAAATCGCCCTCCCTCTGCCGTCATTCTCGCCGTAGGCGGGAATCCAGACGCTTTGATGCCGCGATAAAAGGAGTTCGGCTACGCCGAACGGTTTAATAACTGGATTGCCCGGCCAATAATAATATGGGCCGGGCAATGACAAATTATAGGTAACGGTGAATCGAGAGGACAAAGGCGAGTTGAGACGCCAAAAGTAACCGAGAAAAAAAGTCCGGCTACGCCAGAGCACGTTTTAGTGTCACGCTTCGCGTGACAATTATTTACCGTTGTCTTCTCAAAAGGACTCATTGCCTCTCAATTCACCATTGTCTCCCCAACCCGTCATTGCCCGGCTTGTTCCGGGCAATCCAGTGGAATATGCCGTCCGGCGTAGCCGGACTCCTTTGCTTTGATACCGCGCCGTTCGATGCGAAAATGACGGCAAGGATGATGCGAAGCCGGACTCCTTAAAGCGAAATACCGATAGTTTTTCAACCGTATTTCTGATTAAATTGCCTTTACCATTCATCCAACCGCACAAGCAACGCCCCAAACAATGCTGCCCATCATCCAATCGCTGTGGATCGGCGACGACCTCACCAATCTGGAAAAACTCTGTGTCCAGTCGTTCATCGACCATGGGCATGAGTTTCATCTTTACACCTACGCCGACATCGGCGGCATTCCCGATGGTGCGGTGGTGAAGGATGGTAACGAAGTTTTGCCGGCGAGCAAAATCTTTCGTTGTCGCGATGGACGGCTCGGTACGTTCAGCGATTGGTTTCGTTATGAGTTGCTCGCCGGGAAGGGCGGCTTTTGGGTGGACATGGATTATATCTGTTTGCGTCCGTTTGATTTTTCCGCGGACATCGTGTTTGCTCCCGATGATGACACCGGTTACTTTAATGGCGTGGTCAAGTTTCCCGTCGGACATGAATGTATGACCAGTCTGGCGGCGGCGTGCGCGAAAACGAAAAGTAAGGAAAAACTTCGCTACTCCGCTTTCTACCGCTTGCTGACAGCGGAAATTCGCCGCTTGAAATTGGAGAGCCATGCCGTGCCGATTTCCACCTTCTTTCCGTTGGAGACCGATCCGGTGTCGCTGATATTCGAATCTGGGGGGGGGGGGGGGGGGGGGGGGGGGGATTTGGCAAGCGCACCTACGGCATGCACATCGCCGGCGGCAAGTTGCTTCGGCTGCCCGGGTTTTCCAAGAACGCCAACTTCCCGCCCGACTCGGTATTTGAGCAGTTAAAACGCAAGCACGGAATCCCCTCGGTCACGGATGCACCGACTTACACCCACGATGAAATCAGCGCGCTGTTTGTGCGCTACCGCGCAGATGGCATTACGCGCAAAGAAGCGAAAAAGTCACGTCTGAAAAAGCTAGCCGCGGCGTTGTTAGCGACGGTGCTGCTGTTTGGTTTTTTGCTTGGGGTGATGGTTTGATGTTGCCTGTCACCGCTACCTTGATTCACGTTTATTCAAGTCTGCATTTGCACGGCGGAATGGCTGATATAGAGAATTATCTGCGAAGCATCGGCGTGGACGTTCACATGATGCCACTGCGCTCTTATCCGAAGTTTTTAAGTCGCACTCTTCGCGGTAAGAGTAATAAGTTTGACGGCATCGCTAAATCGTGGATGAGAAAAGAAGTATTAAAAGTGGACCATGTTTTTCTTTGGAATGGAGAAAGCATTTATACTGAAACTATTCGATGGGCTTGCTGGAAAGAGGAAGTGCCATGTTCCATCGTAGAAGTTGGTTACTTTCCACAAAAACATTTTTTTGTTTTGGATTCTCAAGGCATTAACGCGACATCAAGTTTGATGCATGATTCTTTGGATTGGGTAGAAACCAAACACCACAACAAAGTTAAAAGCATTCGCGAATCACATCTTCGCGGGCGACAATGGAAAGGTGGCGGTGGATACATTTTGATTCCTTTGCAACTCGCAAGTGATACTAACATCGTAAACAATTCTGACTTTTCCACTATGACGGAATTTGTTCGTCATTGCGAAGCGACTTTCCCAAATAAAAAACTAAGATTCAAAAGACACCCGCTTGACACGGAAAACTATAACTCCGCTCATCCCATTCACACCGATGGCGATTTTTTAGACTTGGCGGTTGATGCAGATTTGGTTTATGGAATTAACTCAACTTGCCTTTTGGAATCGTTACTTCTTGGCGCGCCAACCGAATCTATCGGCAAGGGTTTCATCGCCGCGCATAAACATCAACCGGATAAATTGTTAGCCGCGTTGGTGGACAAGCAAATCCCTGTTGGCGAAAAGAACATAAGTTATTGGCTTAAAAAATATTGCGCCAAATAAAGTGACCGCCGAAAACAACCTCCACCGTCATTCCCGCTTTCGCGGAAATGACGGTGGAGCGGCAAGCCTACGACAACACGTATGACAACAACGAAAACAATGACCGATTTCGCCGAATTCAAGTTTAACCCCGTCACGTTATCCGCGCCGCGGCCGCCGGGCATCAGTGCTTATATGCGCATCAAAAACGAACAGCAATTTGTTCGTCTTGCCATTGAATCACATCTGCCATTCTATGACGAAATCATCGCGGTCTATAACGACTGCACCGATGCCACGCCGCAAATACTGCACGACCTCGCAGCAAAGTATCCGCAGAAAATAAAGGTGTTTCACTATCTGCCAAAGGTGGTTCCGGTGGCAACAAAAGAGCATGACCAAACGCCGACCGCCTCGGTGCATAGCATGGCGAATTATTCTAACTACGCGTTATCCAAAACCACTTACCGCGTTGCCGCGAAACTGGACGCCGACCACCTCGCCATTCCGTGCAAACTCGCGCCGTTGATTAAAACTATTCGCGCCGACATGGCAGCGGACAAACTAAAAGTTTATACCTTCTCCGGCATCAATCTTATTCGAGATCAAACAGACAACCTTACGGTTTGCCCCGACCCGCGCCGCGTATACTCTGGCAACGGTGACATTTTTTATCACCAAGTTCACACCGGCGGGATGTTTTATCAACGCCGGCGTGTCGAGCATTTTGAAGTGCCTGATAAAAAACCGCCGCACCGAGAATATCGTTATATGGGTATTGTGTATTTTCATTTGAAGTTGTTGAAAAAAGAATTCATTGAACCGCGCTATGAAAAAGGAATTTCGTTTGCCGAGTTCGCCACGCCGGATTATCAACGCTACCTTCGCCAGCAACTTCCGCGCAAAGACAGATTGCTTTGCGCGTTGTATGACTTTGCTGTGATGCAGCGCGTCAAATACAAATTAATCGGCAAGCCGCCGCAAGTGCGGCATGTATGGCTGACTCGTTTGGCAGACGACTTGCGCGGAATAGATTTCGAGCGAGATGCGTTGCAATGGTTGGCGTGAATCGCACCGAACCAATTTCGCACTTTGATGATTGGCAACTGCCGGTGGAATTACATCTTGTCAATGGCGAGACCGTCACCTGTTTGCGATGGATACAAAAAAAATCCAACCAATCGCGGGTATTTGAAGGTCAATGGCAGTCCAAATCGGTATTGGTAAAACTGCTGTTGGGTAATTACCGAAGTGCATACCGCGCGTGGCGCGAGCAAGACGGACACCGCATCTTGACCGCGTTGAATATAAAAACTCCGCAGTTGTATTTTTGCGGTCGTTGCGACGGCGGACATGCCGTGGTGTTTGAATTTCTGCAGGCGCAAACACTGCATGAACTTTGGCAAAAGCAACCGTCATGCCGTACACAAATCGCTGAATGGGGTGTGAATTTGTTTGTGAAATTGCATCGCAATGGCTATCGGCATATTGATTTTCATCTCAACAATTTTTTGGCGGTGGATGATGTTTTTTATGTGGTGGATACGCGTTCAATCCGCAAAGTGTCACACTCGTTGCGAACGGGAACTTTGTTGCGCGTGTCAAAAAAATATGGACGCTGGCAACGGCACAATCTCGTACAATGTTTCGCACGATTTGATTCAGCGATGGGTGAAGTGATGATGGATGCGCTCCGGCGTGGTTATCCCGAAGCGGCAAACGACCCCGAACTCGCACCCGCAATTATTCACGCGGCAAAACGCCGTGCCGCTCGTCACGCGAGGCGAAACTGATTGATGACGCGGATGAGGCGGGAATAATGCCGTTGTGTCCGGCTTTCAAACCGGCGGCTTCGCCGCCGAAATAAGGAGTTCGGCTACGCCGAACGGTTTAATAACTGGATTGCCCGGCCCCTATTATTATTGGCCGGGCAATGACGAGTTGGGGGGACAATGGTGAATCGGGAGGCGATGAGTCCTTTTGAGAGGAAAATGGTAAATAGTTGTCATGCAAAGCGTGACACTAAAACGTGCTCTGGCGTAGCCAGACATTCTCTCTCGTGTGCTTTGGCGTCTCAACTCGTCTTTGCCCTCTCAATTCACTATTGCCTATCATTTGTCATTGCCCGGCCCCTATTATTATTGGCCGGGCAATCCAGTGGAATATGTCGTCCGGCGTAGCCGGACTCCTTTGCTTTGATGCCGCGCCGTTTGATGCGAGAATGACGGCAAGGCGATGTTGCTTACCGCTAATGTATGAGCGCGTCCCGGCGGCTACGCCACTCCGGATCCCCGCTTGCCGGCGAGAATGACGAGTTGGGAAGTAATGGTGAACCGGGAGGGAATGAGTCCTTTTGAGATGCCAATGGTAAACGAAAAAAACTGACAGCGAAATAGTGAGCCTATACAAGAATGACGGGTTAGGGGCTAAAGCATGTATTGGGCCAGGTACCGTGTCGGCGGTGATTGAGAAAATTGTCTTGACAATGGCAATCGCTTTGTGTCATAAAGCATCCAGCGTCTGGGAGGAGTCGCCAAGCGACTTGTATTGCGGTTTAAAACCGCAAAAGCCCAGTCGCTATTTTTTTGCCATTATGCTATCTGCCCGAAATGTATCTTTGCTATATTGATGAATCTGGCCAACCAGATATTTCGGGAAATAGCCGACACTTTGTGTTATCTGGATTGGCTATCCCTGTTTGGCATTGGAACTCCTGTGATGCCGAAATCAGGAAAATAAAACAGCGCCATAATCTAGAAAACCAGGAAATTCATACCGCATGGATTTTGCGAAAATATCTTGAACAATCAAAAATTTCAAACTTCGATTCTTTGACTCCGAATGAACGGCGAAGCGTGGTTAGTCGACATCGTCGTGAACATTTATTGCGATTGCAAAAATCGAATCCTAATAAGAGTTATCGTCAGGTAAAGAAAAACTACGACAAAACCAATGCATACATTCATCTAACGCTTGCGCAACGTCGCCAATTTATTAATGATGTTGCTGAGTGTATTGCAAATTGGGGATTTGCACGCCTGTTTGCTGAATGTATAGACAAAATATATTACGATCCTGACCGTGCGCACCACAGCATTGACAAGCAAGCGTTCGAGCAGGTTGTATCGCGCTTTGACCGCTATCTCAAGTCAACTGAGTCAACTGACAGTAGGCAACGAAACTACGGATTGCTTGTCCATGACAATAACGAAACTATTGCCAAAAAACATACGCAACTGGTGAGGCAATTCCATCGCCGCGGAACTCTGTGGACAGACGACACAAGGATTATAGAAACTCCTTTATTTGTTGACAGCGCATTGACGGAAATGGTGCAGATTGCCGACCTATGTAGTTATGCATTGCGACGATATCTTGACAATCAAGAGTCTGAGTTATTCGCTAAAATATTTTTGCGCGCAGACCGAACCAAGTACGCCGTTGTCGGCATCCGGCATTTCACAGACAAAGATTGCAAGTGTAATATTTGTCAGAAGCATGGATGAGAGTCACAGCTAGTTTCCCCCACGTCGGACTACCCGCCATCCATCTATGCGGGAAGCGTGTTGTTCGGCTTTTCCAGACTATTAGTGACGCCACGCGAAGCATGACACTAAAACAGCGTTGCCACTTTGATGCCACGCCATTCGATGCGAGAATGACAGGTTGGGGAGACAATGGTAAATCGGTCGGGAATGATTTCTTTTGAGATGTCAAAGCAACCGAGAAAAAAGCCCAACTATGCCGAACTATTAGTATTGTCACGCGTAACGAGACTCACCAGGCAGCTAACGCCGCCACTTTAGGATCCCCGCCTGCCGGCGAGAATGACGAGTTGAAATGGTAATGGTGAACCGGGCGGGAATGAGTCCTTTTGAGACGCCAATAGAAATGAGGAAAAACTTGTCAGCGAAATAGTGAACATATACATTGTTGTGTGGTGTAGTATTACGCTTGGTCGCGTTGTCCAACGGAAAACAGGCAAGTGCCATAGAGAGCAAAAAAAAATGTATGAAATACTAATCGCCGCAATCCTGACCATCATCACCGCCGCCACGCCGTTGGTGTATGCCACCATCGGCGAAATGATTACGGAAAAATCCGGCGTATTGAATCTCGGTGTGGAAGGCATGATTCTGGTCGGTGCGGTGTGCGGTTTCGGCGCGGTGCATTTCACCGGCAGCGCGACTCTGGCGGTGCTGGTGGGCTGTGGCGCGGGTGCTGTGTTGTCGCTGATTTTTGCGGTGCTGGTGCTGGGCTTTCAGGCGACTCAGGTCGCCACTGGCTTGGCCTTGACCATTTTCGGCGTCGGCATGAGCGCGTTGCTGGGTCAGGACCTGGTCGGCATCGCCTACGACGGACTGCCAAAAGTAGCCATCCCGTTGTTGTCGTCGCTGCCGTTGATTGGTCCGTTGTTATTCAATCACGATGTGATGGTGTATGGCTCGTTCATTCTGGTGTTCGCGGTAGCGTGGTTGTTGAAACACAGTCGCGCCGGTTTGATATTGCGTGCGGTCGGCGATTCCCACGATGCCGCGCATGCCATCGGCTATCCGGTAATCCGAATTCGTTACCTGGCGATCTTGTTCGGTGGCGGCATGGCCGGGCTGGCCGGCGCGTATTTGTCGCTGGCGTATTCGCCGTTGTGGATTGAAAACATGAGCGCCGGGCGCGGCTGGATCGCGCTGGCGTTGGTTGTGTTCGCCACCTGGCGACCGTGGCGTGTGCTCATCGGCGCCTATCTGTTCGGCGGCTTGACCATCCTGCAGTTGCATGCCCAAGCCTTAGGGGTCGGCGTGCCGTCCCAGGTCATGTCCATGTTGCCTTATATTGCTACCATTGTCGTGCTGGTATTAATTTCCCGGGACATCAACAAAATAAAGTTGAACTCCCCGGCCTGCATCGGCAAGCCGTTTCATCCGACCTCGTGAATGCGCCCGCCGCCGCGCCGGCATGTGATAGACGGCATGCGATAGACGACATGTGATAGACGACATGTGATAGACGACATGTGATAGACTTTGGCCCGAACTTTTAACTGAGGATATGAGATGCAATTGACCGCGATATTAACGCCCGCCGTTGAGGGCGGATTCGTCGCGCTGAATCCAGAGACCGGCACCTGCTCGCAAGGCGAGTCGGTCGACCAGGCATTGTCGAACTTGCAAGAGGCGATAGAGCTTTATCTGGAGGAGTTCCCGGATGAAATCCCCCCGGCGATTGCCGGCAAATCACTTCTCACCACCATTGAAGTGTTGGAGCATGCCGCCTAAATTGCCGCGCCTTTCGGGGCCGGAAATTACTCGCACGCTTGAAACTCTTGGCTTTGAAGTGTCCCGCCAAAAAGGAAGTCATATCATCATCGCGGCTCTTCTGGATGTGTTATTCCCAATCATCGAGAAGTCAAAATAGGCGCCTTAGCGAGTTTGCTGAGACAAGCGGGCGTCACCAACGATGAATTTGTGGCAGCCTGCAAATAACTCCGGGTTTTGAATGTCCGTTCGCCCGCGCCCTCATCAAAGGGGCTGACGAGTTCGCATTGCTCGGCGATGTGGTGTCTGATTTGAGTATACAATCGGTTGGTCGCTGGGCGAGAGATGCCGGTGATTTGAGCGACTTTGCAAGCCTTGATATCAAGGCAAAACAGCCGCAGAATCGCCCTGAATTTCTTCTCGGAAATTCGGCAACGAATGACATACTTGTTTTTCATATATAGAACAATTAGTTATGAGCATTCTACTATACCTTAAAGTATCTTGAACCATAAAAATAGTCACAGGTCATTCCCATATTGCCTTGATTTTTGTTAGAATGTAGCGTGATGTCAAATCAATTGACCATAAAATTCACTATAAAACTTAACTCAGAGGAGAAAAATATCATGAAAAAATATGCCATCAGAAATAGGGTTTCCGCGGTCGTGACCGCGCTGGCGACCGCGGCGATGTTATTCGCCAGTGTCGGCGCGAGCGCGCAGACCAAGGTAGGATTTGTGTATGTCGGTCCAATCGGCGATCATGGCTGGACTTATCGTCACGATCTTGGTCGTTTGGCAGTGGAGAACGAACTCGGCGTTAAAACCACTTTTGTTGAAAGCGTGCCGGAAGGCGCTGACGCAGAGCGCGTCATCCGTAAACTGGCGACCAGCGGCAACGACATCATATTCACCACATCATTTGGATATATGAATCCCACCAACAAAGTTGCCAAGCAATTCCCCGATGTTAAATTCGAGCATGCCACGGGTTACATCCGGGCGGACAATGTCAGCACCTATTCGGCAAGATTTTATGAAGGCCGCGCGGTGCTCGGCACGATTGCCGGTCATATGAGCAAATCCGGGGTGGTCGGCTATATCGCTTCGTTTCCGATTCCCGAAGTGGTGCGCGGCATCAATGCGTTTGTTCTGGCGATGCAAAAAGTCAATCCCGATGCCGTTGTGAAAGTGATTTGGGTGAATACATGGTATGACCCCGGCAAGGAAGGCGATGCGGCAAAAGCGCTGATCGATCAGGGCGCCGACATCATCACCCAGCACACCGATTCGCCGGCCCCGCTGCAAGTCGCCGAGCAACGCGGCGTGCATGGTTTCGGGCAAGCCTCCGACATGAGCGCGTTCGCCCCCACCGCCCAATTGACCGCGATCATCGATGACTGGAATGCTTACTATGTCGCGCGCGTCAAAGCGGCGATGGACGGCACCTGGAAATCCATCGACACCTGGGATGGCATCAAATCCGGCATGGTCGGCATCGCGCCTTACGGTCCGGCAGTGCCGGCGAAAGTGCGCGCCGCCGCCGATGCGGTCAAGCAATCCATTATTGACGGCTCATTCCATCCGTTCCAGGGTCCAATCAACGACCAGTCCGGCAAACAAATCGTCGCCGAAGGCGAGCATCTTGACGATGGCGTGTTGTTGGGCATGGACTATTATGTGGAAGGCGTGCAGGGCGAACTGCAATAGATTCAGGATAATGCAAAAGCCTCTCTTTCGAGGGGCTTTTTGTTTTTTGCGATGGCAAAACCAGCAGAACAATTTCGAAAAATCACCGCGCTCGGACAGGGAAAAAAGCGGGCTATTGTAAACGCCGCCGAAAAGGAGTTTGACGCCCAAGGCGCATCGCTGACCACCATGGTGTTGCGCGTATGCGGCTTGGAGTCCAAGGAAGCCAACCGAAATGCGAGGTCGGAATGAGTAGCCGAAATGATTGAAAGTTTTGTGCACGAATGGATCAACCTGTTGCTGCGCTGGATTCACTTCATCGTCGGCGTGGCTTGGATTGGCGCGTCTTTTTATTTCAACTGGCTGGAGAATAATCTCGAGCGCGCCGCGCCGCAGGACGAAGGCATCGCCGGCAATCTTTGGGCGGTGCATGGCGGCGGTTTCTATCATCTGAAAAAATTCAAAACCGGCCCGCAACAATTGCCGGCGCAGTTGCATTGGTTCAAGTGGGAAGCATATGCCACCTGGCTGAGCGGTTTCGCCCTACTGGCGGTGGTGTATTATTTCAACGCCGCACTGTTTTTGATTGCGCCGCGCGCGACCATTCCCGTCGGCTTGTCCGCGCCGCAAGCCATCGCGCTCGGCGTGGCCGCGGTGCTCGGCTCGTGGTTTGTGTATGACGCGTTATGCCGCTCTGCGTTACGGCGCGCGCCGCTGTTGCTCGCCGCTTGCGTGTTTGCATCTCTGGTCATTTTGGCGTGGGCGCTCGGCGAAGTGTTCAGCGGCCGCGCCGCGTATATTCATGTTGGCGCGGCGATTGGCACGATGATGGTCGGCAATGTGTTTTTCGTGATCATCCCGGCGCAAAAGGAAATGATCGCGGCGCTGGCCGAGAACCGCCGGCTCGATCCTGCGCACGGCGAAAACGGCTTGTTGCGCTCGCGCCACAACAACTACCTGACCCTGCCGGTGCTGTTCATCATGGTCAGCGCCCACTTCCCCAGCACCTACGGCCACGCCTGGAACTGGGCGGTGCTAGCGGTGATTTCCATAGCCGGTGTGCTAGCGCGCCACTATTTCAACATTCGCCATTGCGCGCGCGCCGCCGTAGTGCTGCTGCCGCTGGCGTTTTTGCTGATGGTCGCGCTGGCGTGGGTGACCGCGCCGTCGAGCAAACCAACCGCCGCAGATGCGTCAGTTGGCAAGGATCAAATCGCGGCGATCATCCAATCGCGTTGCGCCGGCTGCCACGCGACAAGACCGACTCAGCCCGGCTTCGCCGCGCCGCCGGCCGGATTGGCGCTGGAGACGCACGCGGCGATCACCGCCAACGCGGCGCGAATTTTCAACGCCGCGGCGGTGACCCGCAGCATGCCCATCGGCAACCTGACCGGCATGACCGATGCGGAACGGGAAACGATTTCGGCGTGGTATCACGCACTTGACAACGCGGACGACACCACGAACGGCACTGTGCCGCAGAAAAAACCATGACCTATCCACGCGACCTGGTCGGTTACGCCGACGCCGCGCCGCACCCCAAGTGGCCCGGCGATGCCCGCATCGCGCTACAATTTGTGGTCAATTATGAAGAAGGCGGCGAGAACAATATCCTGCACGGCGATTCCCATTCCGAGGCATTTTTGTCGGAGATTGTCGGCGCCCAAGCCTATGAAAATGCGCGCCACATGAACATGGAATCGATCTATGAATTCGGCTCGCGCGCCGGATTTTGGCGACTGCATCGGTTATTCACCGAGCGGGAAATTCCGGTGACGGTATTCGCGGTGGCAATGGCGATGCAACGCAATCGGCTGGCGGTTGATGCCATGCTGAAAAGCGATTGGGAAATTGCCAGCCATGGATACCGCTGGATTGATTATCAATTTGTACCCGAACAGCTTGAAATAGAACACTTGGAAAAGGCAATCGAAATCCACGCTGAAGTTACCGGCTATCGCCCGCACGGATTTTATCTTGGTCGGACAAGTCCGGCCACCCATCGCATTACCGCTGAGCGCGGCGGCTTCGTTTATAGCGCGGATAGTTATGCCGATGAATTGCCGTATTGGATTACGGAATACCCAACCCCGTTGCTGATGGTGCCGTATACCCTGGACGCCAACGACATGCGTTTCGCCACCCCGCAGGGATTTAACTGCGGCGAGCAGTTTTTTAGTTACTTGAAAGACACCTTTGACTGCTTGTACGACGAAGGCGGCAATGCACCGAAAATGATGTCGGTCGGATTGCACTGCCGCTTGGCCGGCCGCCCCGGCAGAGCCGCGGCTGTTGCCCGGTTTTTGGACTATGTACTGACAAAAAATCGAGTCTGGCTGGCGCGCCGCATTGACATCGCCAACCATTGGAGAGCACACTTCCCGCATGAATAGTTACTTTTTATCCGCAGATGACGCAGATGTTCACAGATTTAATAGCATTAGTTTTATCTGCGTTAATCTGCGAGCATCTGCGGATGCCTTAATAAATTTTCACCATGAATAACGGCACACCCGATAAATTCGCGCGGCGCTGGGTCAACTTGGCATCGGCAAAACTAGGCGCCGCCGCGATCTCCTGCAGCGATGATTTTTTCGCGCCGATGGCGCGCATGTTAAACGACCAACCGCCGATTTTTATCGACGGCAAATATGATGACCATGGCAAGTGGATGGACGGCTGGGAGTCCAGAAGAAAACGCACCCTGGGGCATGACTGGTGTATCGTTAAATTAGCCAAGCCTGGGGTGATACACGGCATCGAAATTGACACCACCCACTTCACCGGCAACTACCCGCCGGCCGCGTCGATAGACGCCTGCTCGGCGGAGGATTCCGGGCCGAATGAAGCAACCCATTGGAAAGAGCTAATTCCCCAAAGCGTTCTTGATGGCGACAGCCAGCATCAATATGCGGTCGCCGCCGCCGAAGCCTACACGCATATTCGGGTCAATATTTATCCCGATGGCGGCATTGCCCGATTGCGCGTGTATGCCGAGCCGAAGGTAAACTGGGATAAAATCCCGCAAGGCGAGTGGGTTGACATCGCTGCGGCGTTAAATGGCGGCGTGGCGCTGGCGTGCAACAATGAGCATTTCGGCAGCATAAACAATTTACTCACCCCGGGCCGAGGCGTGAACATGGGTGATGGCTGGGAGACGCGGCGGCGGCGCGAGCCGGGCAACGATTGGGTCGTGATCGCGCTGGCCCGAGCCGGCAAGATCAAGCGCATTGAAATCGATACCGCGCATTTCAAAGGCAATTACCCGGACCGATGCAGTATTCAGGGCGCCCATCTTGAACTGGTGAACTTGAATTCCATTGATGCCGACAGCCAGGCTTGGCAGGACTTGCTGCCTCAGGTAAAATTGCAAGCCGATAAAGAGCATGAATTTGTCGATGAAATAATCGACGCCGATGCGGTTACTCACATTCGCTTGAATATTTACCCGGATGGCGGGGTGAGTCGATTAAGAGTGTTTGCTGCTGTCTGACGGCTACAATCCAATCGCAATCTAATTGCAGCACTAACAGCAGCACAACCGATTATGGCAATTATGGAACTGAAGCCTGTTCCCTTGACCGCGCAAGACTTCAAGCCATTCGGCCAGGTCATTGAGTTGGCCAAACTAGAACACTATGCCAAACAAATATCTATCAATCACGGGCTGACCACGCGCTTCCATGATTTGTTAAATATTGATGCCAATGACCAGGGTGGCCGCCCCACAGTCAACATATTTCGAACCTCGCCGCTACCGTTGCCGCACAAAATCAAAGCGATGGAACGCCACCCGTTAGGCAGTCAGGGATTTATTCCAATGGGTGATCAGCCGTTTTTAGTCCTGGTCGGGCGCCCCGCCAGGCGAATAGAGGAGCGATTGGGTTTCGACGATCTAATGCGCGGCGACGATCTAACATTGTTTCTAACCAATGGCCGCCAGGGAATAAACCTCAAAAAAAACACCTGGCATCATTTTCAGATTGTGCTTGACAGCACCCAGGATTTTATTGTGATCGACCGTGCCGGCGAGGGTGACAATCTTGAAGAAATTGAAGTGGAGGATGATGTATGGATAGGAGATTTAAATTCATAAAGCGCGGTTTTCTTCTTCCGCGAATTATGGACACCCGTATATTAGCCGAGCAGTTTTCATCCAATCCTGGTTTTATCCAACCAGTACGCCGCGCATGAGCATCACCGCATTTTTAAAGGGATTCGGGGTTGGCTTTGGTTTGATCGTTGCCATTGGCGCACAAAATGCTTATGTCTTGACTCGTGGGATAGGCCGCAATCATCATTGGGTAGTCGCTTTACTCGGTAGTTTGATCGACGCTTTGCTGATCGCCGCAGGCATTTTGGGAATGGGGAAACTGATTCAACAATTTCCAAATCTGCTAACCGCAATCGCCATTGGCGGGGCATTATTTTTGTTCATTTATGGTGGATTGTCTTTCAAACGGATGTTCACGCCCGGGCATTTGCGCGGCACAGAGAACCAGGTTAGTTTTAGAACCGCAGTCCTGGCAATGCTGGCGCTTAGTTTGCTTAATCCGCATGTTTACCTCGATACCGTTGTATTGTTGGGAAGTGTTGCGGTTCAAGAGATGCCGAACAATCAAATTATTTTTGGAGCCGGTGCAGTTACCGCATCATTCGTTTGGTTTTTTAGTTTGGCACTAGGTGGACAATGGCTACAGCCCTGGTTTCAAAATCCGGCAACCTGGCGCTTACTCGATTTCATAATCGGCGTGATAATGTGGGCCATTGCATTGACGCTGGTGGTCAACTTGATATAGTCCGCGTAGCGTTATTCTGCAACATTGTCTCACAACATTATTCTGGGGGCTAATATCAGATACTAATAATGACAAATCGAATTGATATCAATGATCTGAGCGTAGATCGGTCACTTTATGAATTGATTGAGACCGAAATCTTGCCGGGCAGCGGAGTCAGTGTTGATCAGTTTTGGAGTGGGTTTGAAAATATCGTAAAACAGCTCAGTGGCAAGAACAAAACGCTGTTGGAAAAACGAGATGAATTTCAACAAAAATTGGATGAATGGCACAAAAGCAACAAGCCGCCTGTGGAGGTTGAAACGTACAAGACTTTTCTTGAAAATATTGGTTACTTGTTGCCGGAAAGGGAGGCATTTGAAATTACCACTGAAAATGTAGATGAAGAGATAGCTGCTATTGCCGCACCCCAGTTAGTGGTGCCGGTTGACAACGCAAGATATGCGCTGAATGCGGCAAATGCGAGATGGAATAGTTTGTATGATGCGTTGTATGGCACAGATATTATTTTGGAAGTGGAAGGTTGTAAGAAAACGGCAAAATACAACCCGGTTCGCGGCGCTCAGGTCATTCGATATGTTCGGGAGTTTCTGGATCATGCCGTACCTTTGGCCGTCGGTAGCCACGCTTATGCGATAAAGTATAAAGTTAAGTCGGGAAACCTGGTTGTGGTTATGGGGGATGGCAGCGAAGCCGGATTGGGATGGCGAGAGTGTTTCGCAGGGTATCGGGGAGCCCCGCAATCACCGTCCAATATTTTGTTAAAACATAACAACCTGCATATCGATATTTGTATTGGGGAAGGTTTGTTTATTGGCCGGGGCGACCTTGCCAATATTTACGATGTAAAAATTGAATCAGCGCTGACCACTATTATGGATTTCGAAGATTCCGTTGCCGCAGTGGATGCCGAGGATAAAGTCCGGGTCTATCGAAATTGGGCCGGACTGATGCGTGGTAATCTTAAAACTAAAATCCGAAAAGCGGGAAAAACTTTGCAGCGAGAATTAGAGCCCGATCAGGAATACCTGGCGCCGGACGGGAAACCCTTCAAATTGCATGGGCGCAGCATGATGTTCGTGCGCCATGTCGGCACCCATATGTATAGCGATGCGGTTACCTGTAATGGCGAACAAATCCCCGAAACATTTTTGGACGCGATGGTCACCGTGGCCGCCGCTATGCTTGATTTGCGTGGCAAAGGCAAATACCGCAACAGCCGCGTCGGCAGTGTTTATGTGGTCAAACCAAAGATGCACGGGCCAGACGAAATCGCAGCTGCGATGGAATTATTCGCCTTGGTGGAGGACGCCCTTGGGCTCGGGAGAAACACCATAAAGATTGGCATTATGGATGAGGAACGCAGAACCACAGTCAATTTAAAAGAGTGCATCCGCGCCGCAAGCGCGCGCGTGGTATTTATTAACACCGGCTTTCTCGACCGAACCGGTGATGAAATTCACAGTTGCATGGAAGCAGGCCCGGTAATTCCAAAAAATGATATGAAATTGTCGCCCTGGTTGCTGGCTTACGAAGACCGAAATGTGGACCTGGGATTGGAAGCCGGAATGCCGGGCCATGGGCAAATCGGCAAAGGCATGTGGGCGGCGCCGGATAACATGATGGCCATGATGGAGCAAAAAATTGCCCATCCCCGCGCAGGCGCAAATACCGCCTGGGTGCCATCTCCTACGGCCGCAACATTACATGCGATTCATTACCATCAGGTTAGCGTCGCCACTCGCCAGCACGAGCTTAAAACATGTATGCGGGCAAGTATCGATGATATTCTGACCATTCCGGTTCTCGGCACCGGTGATATTGGCGACCTCCGTCACGGCGAGTTGGTAAAGGAGTTGGAAAACAACGCTCAGGGAATCCTGGGTTATGTGGTGAAATGGATTGATCAGGGTATCGGTTGTTCCAAGGTTGCCGATATAAACGATGTTGTGCTTATGGAGGACAGAGCCACGCTCAGAATATCAAGTCAGCACATTGCTAATTGGCTGCATCACGGCTTAACCACAGAAAAACAAGTGAAAAAGGTGTTTGAAAAGATGGCCGGCGTGGTCGATCGGCAAAACTCGTCCGACCCGATGTATCAGGCGATGGCGGATGACTTCGATGCCAGCATCGCCTTCCAGGCAGCCTTGGAGTTGGTGTTTAAAGGCAAGGAAATGGCGAATGGTTATACAGAGCGGATCTTGCATGCGCGACGTAAACAGGCAAAAGCACTGGGACAGTAGTGGCAGGGCGTGGTTCATTTGCGATCTTTCCTTGTTCGTAACAGGTCGGGGTCTGGATAAAGTTTTTCATCTTTGGGCAAACGTAACTGCTTGCCGTTTAGCAGGATTGATGCCTGCCTATCCTTTTTATCTGGCCACTCAATTTTATATTTTTGTGTAACGGTTATCCGCCTTTTGTCAAATAACATGTGATGATTAGCACAAAGCAGTATCCCGTTGTTTGGTGATATACGTTGTGCAGCCTGTTTACATTTGCTCCACGGAACAATATGTGCGGCCTCTAATGCTTCGACAAAGCTAAAACCGCACATGGCACACTGCCTGTTATAAGCCTTAAGCAAAACGTGGCGGAATATTTTTTGAGCCGGACCTCTGACTTTTACTCGTGCGTAAATATCGGCTGCCTGCTCTGGCTTGTCTATCAGTGTTTGAGCGAATGACTCAATGGTGTCTTCTGGTCCGAAACCGCTAAATGGATTCTGCATGTTTTTCCACTTGAAGTCGTGTACCGCTTTTTCTATGTCTTTTAGTTCACCGATACCCGGATCGATGAATCCCGCCCCGGGGTTTCCTGTCTTTTTATTAACAACAAGCACAGTCAGAGGAGGCAGACTATTTTCTCTGCAAAAATCCTGGATAGGGCCAAGAGCCAGTCTCACATTTCTGTTGCCGGTGCTTATTCGTCGTGCTAACTCCCCATACGTTGTTACGACTTTCTTGTCAGCAAGTGCAATGAGTACTTGCCAAAGAATACCCGCTGCATGGTTCCAGTTTTTTGGCATTTGAGCAAGATGAGGTTGGTATAGTGATTGTGTCACATGCTACATATTAAAACTATCTGACTAGCCCGGTCAACAACGCCTTGCCCAATTTTTCTGCGCCAAAACGAACAACATCGGTGACCGGTAATGCGGTTTGATCTTGCAGGCACGCGATTGCGGATTTTGCTTCGGATTCCGATACCAATGACGTATTCAATGCGATGCCGATGGTGGTTGCTTTGGATAAGGAGCCACACACGCTTACCAATGCTTCATTCAACTCGATGAATTCCTTTAGCGGTGGAATTTTTACATTTTCCGGGCTTCTCAGCATTTTCATGCCAGCCCGGTGACACATAACCAGGTGGGTCGGGCAACTGCCGCGCATCAAGGATAAAGTTGCGCTACTGCCCGGATGTAACAACGACCCCTGGCCTTCAATAAAAACAATATCGCTATCGGCGGCACCCATAACCAGGGTTTCCACGGCGCCACAGGCATGATCGACTTTGAAAGCATCCAATGGAATTCCTTTGCCAGTAATGGTTATGCCAATCTGGCCGGTAGCGACGAATTCGGTGGTAATACCCTGGTCTTTTCCTGGGCTTTTTCCAACTTCGCGTAGCCATCGATACAGTTCCAGACCTGCCGTCATCTTGCCAATGGCCATGTCGGTTCCCACCAGCAATACGCGCTTGTTATTCAATCTGGCAGCCTGGCCGGTGCCGATTTTGGGCGTGAATGTCGGTTGTCGAACGTCCCAAATCCATTGCTCGCCTGTTAACAAGTGACCGAACTTGTCGGTTAATTGGTCATGCAGCCCATTGACGATGGACATGCCCAATTCGATGGCGCGGCGCAGTGGCGCATCCCATTCCTGCGGTATCTGCCCGCCCGACGGCGCAGTGCCGAGAATTAAGACTTCGGCGCCCAACTCTGAGGCGGCGTCAACGGAATCCACCACCGGGTATCCGAAAGGCAACTCGCATACTTGATTGACTTTCTTGCCGGCATGGGTTGAGTCGATTACGCAGACAATCGGATTTTCCATATAGCGCATAACACCAAAGCCCATTTTTCCATAGTCGCTGTCCAGGTTTCCCTCCATGTAAATTGCGATTTTTTGATTTCGCTCCAGCATTTTAGACCCGTATTTTAGAGATGTCGTTATCAGGGTTTGATACTGGCGCCATGGCCGGGCAAGTCATTAGGGACAACGATGCCGTCAATTAACTCGGCGCCGCAGCAGGGGTCCGGCGCCAGGTTCAGGTGGGAGTCCAGATCGATGTGATCCAAAAGCCCGGTTATCGACGCGCCAGCGGAAATAGACATTGATGATTCGCTCTTGCAACCGATCATGGTTTTGAGGTTAAACGCACGCGCCACGGAAATTATGCGTAATGCTTCGGTGATACCGCCGCACTTCATCAGTTTCAGATTAACGCCGTCCACGGTGTCGGCCCATTTGACGATATCCTTGGAGTAACGACAGGACTCATCCAGATAAACAGGCAACGGCCGATTTTTAAAAATGGCCGCAAGTTCGCTTTCCTGTCCCTCGGCTAACGGTTGCTCGACGTAATCGGTATTGCGCTCGGCCAGCCATTTCATCATAAAGATAGCGTCTTTGACGCTCCAGCCGCCGTTGGCATCGACACGCACGTTAACGTCATAAGGTTTTGTGCTCTCTGCGACCTGCATAAACATAGCCTGGTCTGCCTCAATGCCTTCTGGAGAACCGAGTTTAATCTTTAGTGATTTAATTCCAGTGCCTTGGAGTAACAGGGGAACACGCTGTTTGACTACCTGCGGGGAATTTATGCCAATCGTTACTGAGGTCGGTACGCTGGGTTTGCTGATGCCGAGCAGTCGATACAAGGGTAGATTGGCTTTTTTACCGAGCCAGTCCCAAAGCGCGATATCCAGTCCAGCTAACGCGCAGGCGGCGATGTTTTGCTCGCGACCACGTTGGTGGATTTGATGAATGGATAATCCACTTAAATCCTCATCGAAAAACTCGGACAACATGTTTTGCGCTTGCTCTGCGGTGGCGGCGCCCTCGTTTTTTCCGGGAGATAATTCACCCCAACCGGTAATGCCCTGATGGGTAACAGAAACAAAAAGATTGTCGGAACCCGTGCTTACCCCGCGACTGATTGCCAGGGGGAAGCGCTTGTTAAGATGCAGGATCTTAAATTCGATTTTCATTTGAGCCGGCTTGCACCGAGGTAACCGCAACCAATTGCACAATATCTTGTACGCTGCATCCGCGAGAAAGATCATTAACCGGGTGTTTAAGCCCTTGAAGTATCGGCCCCACGGCGGTTACGCCACCGATGCGCTGGGCTATTTTATAGCCGATATTTGCGGACTGTAATTCGGGAAAAATAAACACATTTGCAGGCGCATCGACGGCGATATTCGGTGCTTTTTGTTTCAGGATATTGGCAACAATTGCCGCATCAAATTGCACTTCTGTCATCAGCGTAAGGTCAGGTCTTGTTTGGCTGATTATTGTTCCGGCTTCAATTACTTTATCCACATGCGGATGCTTTGCACTGCCCGCCGTTGAAAAAGAGAGCAGCGCAACTTTTGGTTCCAGCCCGGCCAGATTTTTTGCGCTATCGGCCGAGGCGATGGCAATGCTTGCCAACTGCTCGGCATCAGGCTCAATGACCAATGCGCAGTCTGCGTAAATGGCGGTGCCTTGAATGGCCTGATGGGCCAAGTCATGCTGCATTAAAAAGAAACTGGACGCCAATTTGCAGGTCGGTTTCATGCCAATCAGTTGTAACGCTGTTTTTACCACATCGGCGGTTGTGTTTACCGCGCCGGCGACCAACCCGTCGGCATCGCCGCTAATCACTTTGAGCGCGGCAAAAATCAGCGGGTCGGCAACCTGTTTGCGCGCTTGGTCTAGCGTAAGTTTTTTCTGCCGCCGCGCTTGAAAAAGAGTATCGATATATTTTTCGGCGTTATCGCTTTGCCCGTCTTTTTTTTTGGGATTCTCGATCTCTACATTGGTCAGGTCGATGTTATGGCCAATATGATGAGAGCGGGCCAATTGCGATACGTCATTGCGGTCTCCAATTAAAATGACTTGCGCCAGCCCTTGCTGGGAGATTAAGGAAGCGGCTTCAACAACCCTGAGGTCGCCGGCCTCGGGCAGGACAATCCTTTTCGGATTTGCCTTGGCTTGCTTGATAATGTGTTTAATTGAATTCATCGAGTGCCTTTTCATTCCAGGCTTTCGGAAATGGTGCGCTCACGACGATGACAATCGCCGCGAGGGAGGTGCGGAAAATTTGTTGAGAAAAGCGCGGTGAAAAGCATGGTCGGGATAAAACGCCATCGCCATCACGCTTTCCTTGTGAGCATGCTCCCGCTATACAAAATCCTTATACTTCGCCAAATGTCGAATCGGTTTGCTTAGCGCATCGCGGCGGAACGGGTCGCCGAGTTCGCGCGTGCACATGATTTCGATGACCGTGGTTTTTCCGTGGTTCATTTGCAGGTCAACGGCTTTGGTCAAGGCCGGGCCGACCTCTTCCAGTTGATCGACGGTGATGCCTTCGGCGCCCATGGCGCGCCCGATTCCGGCGAAACTGTGATTTTTCAAATCGTCGGCGACAAAGCGGCGACCATAGAAATCCACCTGGTTCTTTTTCTCGGCGCCCCATTGGCGGTTATTGAAGACCACGCCAGTCACCGGCATGTTGTGGCGCACCGCGGTGATAATCTCCGTCATGCTCATGGTCCAGGCGCCGTCGCCGGAGTAGGCGATGGCCGGACGATCAGGGGTCGCGCATTTAGCGCCAATTATGGTCGGTAGTGCGTAACCACAGTTACCAAAACTCATCGGCGCGAGGAAACTGCGCGGCTCTTCAAACCGAAGATAGCTGTTGGCGATGGCGTTGATATTGCCAATGTCAGTAGAAACCATAGCATTGGCAGGCATGGCATTTTCAAGTTCACGCAACACTTGGCGAGGATGCAGCCAGTTGCCCGCTTCACCGCTTTGCTCTTTGATCATGTCCAGACTATAGCCGTCTTTTTCGTGAATCCATTCATTCAACTCGGCTTCCCAGTCTGCCTTATCGGTATCGATCTCAATGGCGCGGGCATCTTTGCTGGCATCGCAGGTCAGCGTTCGCTCATTGATTCGCGCAAGCAACGCCTTCGCCGCCGCACCAGCGTCGCCACAAATGCCGACTGAAATTTTCTTAACCAACCCCAGCATTTTGTGATCGGCATCGATCTGAATGATTTTTGCATCCGTCGGCCAGTAGTCTATGCCGTACTGGGGAAGGGTGCCGAAAGGTCCAAGCCGGCTGCCCAACGCCACCACCACATCAGCTTTGCTGATTAGCGACATGGCCGCTTTGGAACCGTGGTAGCCGAGCGGGCCGCACCAGAGTGGGTGACTTGCCGGGAATGAATCATTATGCAGGTAGCTGTTGACCACTGGCGCACCAAGACGCTCGGCCAACGCCTTGCAGTCCTCAACGGCATCAGCCATGACCACGCCGCCGCCGGAAATAATCACTGGAAATTTCGCCTCGGTCAGCATTTGTGCGGCCTCGTTCAAGGTCGCATCGCCGCCGGGCCCGCGGTCGAGGCGCATGGGTTGTGGAATATCAATATCCACATCGCCATAAAAATAATCGCGCGGGATATTAAGTTGCGTCGGTCCCAGTTCGGAATGAGCGCGGTCAAAACACCGGGAGGTATATTCAGCCATTCGATTCGGGTTGTTGACATGCCCCTGATACTTGACGAATTCCTCAAACATCGGTAACTGATTGGCTTCCTGAAAACCGCCCAAGCCCTGCCCCATGGTGCCGGTTTCCGGGGTAATCATGACCACCGGAGAGTGCGCCCAATAGGCCGCGGCGATAGCGGTAACGCAGTTACTGATGCCCGGACCGTTTTGCCCGATGACCACGCCATGGCGTCCGCTGACCCGGGAATAGCCGTCGGCCATGTGTCCCGCGCCCTGTTCATGCACCACCGACACCAGGCGGATACCGGCGGGTGCGAATATATCCATCGCATCCATAAACGCCGAGCCCATGATTCCAAATATATCGGTTACGCCGTGCGCCGCCATGGTTTCCACAAAGGCTTCGGAAGTGGTCATTTTTGTCATGGGTTAAGTTCTCTTGAATGGTTTGGTTAATAAAATAAGTTTAGATTTAAATTGATTCCAATCAGCATAAATTTCGTAGAGATGATTGTTTGTTAGATGCCCACCGCCAGCGTATTTTCTCATCAACATGGTTTCCTATGATAAACAAGTAGCGCGTATCTTCATTTTCCGGGAAAGCGGCGTTGGCGTTCTGCAAATATCCGATGCACTCATTTATCTTTTCTTGCACTCCATCTTTCAGGTGACCATATGAAACAATGACTTTTAACGGCGAGCGGACGAAAATCAGTTTCCACATCTCTTCGTGAATTTTGTGCATGTTGTTTTCATGTTCGATTAACACATCGAAAAAAAGCGGATAAGTATATTTACCGTCTGTGTTCATGTAGTCGTTGCACTCGGACACAAAACCGACATCCACGCGAAACAGTTCTTCATCCCAATAATACATTTCGCGCGAAAGGGTGCCCGCGAGTTTGCATTTGACCTGTTTCAAAAATGCCTCTTTTTTATCAGTCAACATGGCCTCAGTCCAGTCTCCCCAAGATCCTTCGCCGCTAAATTGGTTTGAAAGGCATTTATTTTGGTCTTTTTTCTCCCACACGGCGCACCATGCTTTGCAAAAATCATCTTCGGTAACCCGGCAATTATCACTGTCTGTTTTCATTTTTTTCCTCATTAAATAAAAAAGTGCGTCGTGTCGGTGGCGATCAACGGGCAAGTTTTTCAAAGTGCGAGTTCATCGATATAAAGGTGGAACAAACATTTTGCAACTCGTGCGATGCGTGATCCCAAAACACGACATTGACGGTAAAGCCGTTCTCAATCAAGCCTTGAACTACGGGCACATAGTCGCCATCGCCGGCAACCAAAACAAATTGGTCTTTTGATGCATCGGCTTCAGTGAAGGCGTGTATGAGCATTGCCGTGACAATGCCGGTATCGATTTTCTTTTCTTTGTTACTCAAGTTGCGGTCTACAATGACCAACTCAAATCCAGCGGATTCTGCGACCGCCCACAACGAATCATTTGGTGGCGGACGCGAACCGAACAACATGGCGCGTTCCGCGTTTGAGCTTCCATTGCCGGCAACCAAACTATATAATTTACCGAAGTCGAGGCGATAACTTGAGTCGAAAATCTGACGGCTGATCGCATCCTGTATGCTCAACGCGTTACCATTTTTCACCGCCGCTACGCGTTGCCCTTCAATAAAAACATTTGAGTTATCAACATAAACAAATTTTGACATTTTCTGCTCCTGATGCAAAATATTTAATTTTCGCAACGGCAAAACTATTGCTGCAACGCCGTTTCCGCATCCACATATTCATAGCCCAAATCCTCCGCTACCTTGCGGTGCGTAACCTTGCCCGCATACACGTTCAAGCCGTTACGCAAATGAAGGTCGTCCAGCATCGCCTGTTTCGCCCCTTTGTTTGCCAATGCAATCGCAAAGGGCAAGGTGACATTATTAAGCGCGTAGGTTGAAGTGCGCGGCACGCCGCCGGGCATGTTGGCGACGCAGTAATGCACCACATCGTCCACCACATATATCGGCTCGGCATGGGTGGTGGCGTGCGAGGTCTCGCAACAGCCGCCCTGGTCGATGGCGACATCGACGATGACCGAGCCGGGTTTCATGTTGCGCACCATCTCGGCACTGATCAACTTGGGTGCTTCGGCACCGGGAATCAGCACGCCACCGATAACCAGATCGGCACTTAACACATGTTGCTCGAGCGCATCGACGGTCGAAAATACCGAATTGGTTGAACGCCCAAACTGCTGCCAATGTTTTTCGATTGAATTCGGGTTGTTATCCAACACCCAAACATCCGCGCCCATGCCGACCGCGATGTGGCAAGCATGCGTGCCGACCACGCCGGCACCCAGAACAACAACTTTGGCCGGATCAACGCCGGGAACACCGCCCAGTAACATTCCCAATCCGCCGTGGGGTTGTTCGAGACAATAGGCGCCGGCCTGAATCGACATGCGCCCGGCCACCTTGGACATCGGCGCCAGCAGTGGCAACCCGCCGTGCTTTGATGTGACGGTTTCATATGCGATGCAAGTCGCGCCGCTGGCTACCAGGTCTTTGGTCTGTTCCGGGTCCGGTGCGAGATGCAAATAGGTGTAGAGGATTTGTCCGGCACGCAACATCGCGCGCTCTTCCGCTTGCGGCTCCTTGACCTTGATGATCATGTCGGCTTCGGCGAAGACCTGCTCGGCGGTGTCCGCCACCCGCGCCCCGGCCGCCGAATACGCATCATCGCCGGCGCCGATGCCGGCGCCGGCATCGGTCTCCACCACGACCGTATGCCCGTGCTTGATCATTTCGCGCACGCTGGTCGGCGACATGCCCACGCGGTATTCGTGGTTCTTGATTTCCTTGGGGACGCCGATTAGCATGTCTTCTCCTCGATCATTTTGAACAGGCACTAGTGACAAACAGTGGGGAATTTGTCGAGTGGAAAAATCGCGATTATAGCCTGATATTGTGGCGCCAAAGCTTACCACACGACAATCCGGATTTTGTGACCAGTTGATGCAAGCGAGAAATCTGGGTCCGTTTTTGGGTCTCGTTATATGTATCTGTACAACCTGAATGCGGACCCTATCCGTAGGGGGATACTCCGTAGAATGTGTCGCAGGGAAGAGTTGCGTAGGAATGACGGGTCTTTATTATCCCGTCATTATCGGGCTTGACCCGATAATCCAGTGAAACTCACGCGGCGAAGCCGCACCATTATTAGACAACAAACCACCAAGCCCGATAATGGCGAGACGAAGGGATTTGGGAGTGCGGGGGTCGCCGCCCGTATTGAATGGCTGCACCGGGTCGTTGCGCTCAGGGTGTATAATAAAAAAAGGTCTTATTAACATTAATTTCGCTTGTCGCGATTTCTACAAAAACCGGCCTCAGGCCGAAACCACCAACGCATGATTCGGGTTGATTCTCTGCATAAGCATTTCGGCGGCTTGCGCGCCGTGGATAACGCCACGCTTGAAATCCAGCAGGGCGCGATCACCGGTTTGATCGGGCCCAACGGCGCCGGCAAAACCACCTTGTTTAATGTCATCGCCGGGGTCTATACCCCGACCTCGGGCCATATTTATCTCGATGGCGAAGACATCACCGGCTTACCGCCGCACCAACTTTTCGCCAAGGGGCTGATTCGCACCTTCCAGATCGCGCACGAATTTTCCAGCCTGACGGTGCGGGAGAATTTCATGATGGTGCCGGGCATGCAGAGCGGCGAGCGATTGATGAGCGCTTGGTTGCGGCGCGCCGCGATGCGACGGCAAGAGCGGCACATTCGTGATCAAGCGCAACAGGTGATCGAGTTTTTGCATCTTGCGCAAGTGGCCGATGAACTCGCCGGCAACTTGTCCGGCGGGCAGAAAAAACTGCTCGAACTCGGCCGCACCATGATGACAGACGCCAAAGTGGTGCTGCTGGATGAAGTCGGCGCCGGCGTCAATCGCACCCTGTTGAACGACATCGGCGACGCCATTATCAGATTGAACCGCGAACGCGGCTACACTTTTTGCATGATCGAACACGACATGGCATTCATCACGCGCCTGTGCGACCCGGTCATCGTGATGGCGGAGGGGTCGGTGCTGACCGAAGGCAGCGCCGCCGAAGTCAAAGCCGACGAGCGCGTGATCGAAGCCTATCTGGGTCGTGGGCTGAAAAACAAACCGGCGGCATCGGTGCAAGCGTCATCGGCACAGGCATCATCGGTCTCGCAGGCGCAGCCGGCATGAGTTTTCTCATCGGTGAAAACATGCGCGGCGGCTATGGCGGCGCGGATATTCTTAGAGGCTGCACGGTTGGCATCGCCAAAGGCGAGATTGCGGTCATTGTCGGACCGAACGGCGCCGGCAAATCGACCGCCATGAAAGCCATGCTCGGCATGATCAAGCTGCACCAGGGTCGTGTCCTGCTGGATGGCGAAGATATTTCTTCGCTGACCCCGCAGGCGCGGGTGGCGCGCGGCATGGCTTTCGTGCCGCAGACCGACAATGTGTTTGTGACCATGACGGTGCAGGAAAATCTGGAGATGGGCGCCTATCTGCGGTGGGATGATTTCACCGAAACTATGCAGCAGGTGTTCGAGCTTTTCCCCATCCTCGAGAAAAAACGTCGGCAAGCCGTAGGCGAGTTGTCCGGCGGTCAGCGACAGCAAGTGGCTGTCGGGCGTGCGCTGATGACCAAGCCTTCGGTGCTGATGCTGGACGAGCCCACTGCCGGGGTCTCGCCCATCGTCATGGACGAATTGTTCGAGCGCATTTTGGAGGTGCGCAACAGCGGCGTCGCCATCCTTATGGTCGAGCAGAATGCGCGGCAGGCGCTCAGCATCGCCGACCGCGGCTATGTGCTGGTCATCGGCGAAAACCGCCACACCGACAGCGGCGCGGCGTTGCTCGCCAACCCGCAAGTGCGCAAATCTTTTTTGGGTGGATGACGCTTGCCTTTTTTGCCGCCAGGCATCGTTGTGGTGCGTCGCTCAATCGGTCACGCATTATGTATGCGCTCCCTCATTCGCTCCTTCCACGCGACCGCCAAGGATGGCGGAAGTGCAAATAATGTCGGGAACAATTATCTGCCGGCCGCCAGGGATGGCGGAAGTGCAAATAATGTCGGGAACAATTATCTGCCGGCCGCCAGGGATGGCGGAAGTGCAAATAATGTCGGGAACAATTATCTGCCGGCCGCCAGGGATGGCGGAAGTGCAAATAATGTCGGGAACAATTATCTGCCGGCCGCCAGGGATGGCGGAAGTGCAAATAATGTCGGGAACAATTATCTGCCGGCCGCCAGGGATGGCGGAAGTGCAAATAATGTCGGGAACAATTATCTGCCGGCCGCCAGGGATGGCGGAAGTGCAAATAATGTCGGGAACAATTATCTGCCGGCCGCCAGGGATGGCGGAAGTGCAAATAATGTCGGGAACAATTATCTGCCGGCCGCCAGGGATGGCGGAAGTGCAAATAATGTCGGGAACAATTATCTGCCGGCCGCCATGGATGGTGGAAGTGCAGATTTTGTCGGGAACAATTATTTGCCGACCGCCATGGATGGTGGAAGTGCAGATTTTGTCGGGAACAATTATTTGCCGACCGCCATGGATGGTGGAAGTGCAGATTTTGTCGGGAACAAAAATCTGCCCGTGCTTGACGACAAAAATCCTGCGCTTATTTTTTTCGTTATCGTCACCACGCATATTATCGTCACCATACCTATAATGTGTCCGTCATTGTCATCGTCATCGCCATTAACCTCATCGCGCGCTGTCATCATCGCCCATTAACATGAACGACTTGCTGAACGCGCTGGTGTTGCTGGCCAATTTTGTGCTGATTCCAGCGTTATCTTATGGCGCGCAACTGGCGCTCGGCGCGCTTGGCGTTACCCTGGTTTACGGGGTTTTGCGATTTTCCAACTTCGCGCACGGCGACACCATGGCGTTCGGCACCATGGTCACCATCCTCGCAACCTGGTGGTTGCAGTCCGCCGGAGTGAGCATCGCGCCATTGCCCACGGCGTTGCTCGGATTGCCTTTTGGCATTGCCGCCACGGCCGCGCTGTGCGTGGTGGTGGACAAGACCGTGTACCGGCATTACCGCGTTCAAGCCCGCCCGCCGGTGGTGTTCGTGATCGCCTCGGTCGGCGTGATGTTCATGATTAACGGCATCGTGCGCTTTATCATCGGCCCCAACGACCAGCAATTTGCCGATGGCGAACGGTTCATTATTCGCGCCCGCGATTTCAAGCAGATGAGCGGCCTGAGCGAAGGCTTGAGCATCAAGGTATCGCAGGGGCTGACCATCGTCATCGCGGTTTTGCTGGTGGGCGCGCTGTTCTGGTTTCTGCAAAAAACCCGCACCGGCAAGGCCATGCGGGCGTTTTCTGACAATGAAGACCTGTCGCTGCTATCGGGCATCGACCCCGACCGGGTGGTGCTGGTAACCTGGATACTGGTGGCCGCGTTGGCGACCATCGCCGGCACGCTTTACGGGCTGGACAAGAGTTTCAAGCCGTTCACCTATTTCCAGTTGCTGTTGCCCATTTTCGCGGCCGCCATCGTCGGCGGCATCGGCTCACCGGTCGGCGCGATCATCGGCGGATTCGTCATCGCCTTTTCCGAAATAACGATTACCTATGCCTATAAAAAATTCTTGATCTATCTGCTGCCGCCGCAGTGGCAGCCCGAAGGGTTGATGCAACTGCTGTCCACCGATTACAAGTTTGCGGTGTCGTTCATTATTCTGGTGCTGGTGCTGGTGCTGCGACCCACCGGCATCTTCCGCGGGCGGGCGTTGTGAAAAGTCGCTTGCCTTTTTGCCGTCATTACCACGCTCAGTAATGTGCAAACTTAATCACCGGCGCGCCAAGCCATGAACCGACCAACACCAACCCTGCGCGCCGGTATCGCCTTCGCGGTCATGGCCGCGTTGCTGATATTAGTCGGAATCGGGCAGTCGTGGTCGCTCGCGCTGGCCATTCTGAACCTGTGCCTGATCTCCGCGGTCATGGCGTTGGGCGTCAATATCCAATGGGGTTATGGCGGCCTGTTTAACGTCGGCATCATGGGCTTTGCCGCGCTCGGCGGGGTCGCCGTGGTGTTGGTTTCCAAAGCGCCGGTGGCTGGCGCCTGGGCGGCCGGCGGGACGAATTTAATTCTCGCCGCGGTGTTCGGCATCGCCACCATCGTCGGCGCGGTGTTGTTGTATCGACGCTTGCGCAAAGGCATCTTGCGCCTGATTGGCATGGTCGCGGTCATCGTCCTCGGCTATGTTGTCGCGCGCTACTTTTACGACCCGGCGGTGTTGTCGATCGAAGCGGTTAATCCAGCCAAGCACGGCTACCTCGGTGGCCTCGGACTGCCGGTGATCATTTCCTGGGCGGTGGGTGGTTTGTTGGCCGCCGCCGCGGCCTGGGTGGTGGGCAAGGTCGCCCTTGGACTGCGCTCGGATTATCTCGCCATCGCCACCTTGGGCATCTCGGAAATCATCATCGCGGTTTTGAAAAACGAGGACTGGCTCACCCGCGGCGTCAAAAATGTCACCGGGCTTCCCCGCCCGGTGCCTTATGAAATCGACCTGCAACAAACCGCCTGGTTTATCGACTGGGTCGAAAAGCTGAACGCCGCCGAACTGGCGTCGCTGTCGGCTGAGGCAAAGATCGGCGCCGTGCAAAAACTGGTGATCGACTATTCCAGTTTGTTTGTGAAACTTTGCTATACCGGGCTGTTCGCCGCCGTGCTCATCATCATTTTGATGCTTAGCATCACCGCGTTGAACTCGCCTTGGGGGCGGATGATGCGGGCGATCCGCGATAACCCTATATCGGCCGGCGCCATGGGCAAGAATATCACCGCGCGCCATCGCCAGGTGTTTATCCTGGGCTCGGCGGTGGTCGGCATCGCCGGCGCCATGCTGACCACGCTGGACGGGCAATTCACCCCCGGCACCTACAATCCTTTGCGCTTCACCTTCCTGATCTGGGTCATGGTCATCGTCGGTGGCTCGGGCAACAATCTCGGCGCGGTATTGGGCGGATTTTTGGTGTGGTTCGTTTGGATAGAGGCCGAGCCGATCGGGCTGTGGCTGATCGACAACGCCACCGGCTGGCTCGGCGAAGACAGCGCGGCGAGAATTCACTTGATGGAGCGCGCCCAGCACATGCGGCTATTCCTGATGGGGCTGGTGTTGTTATTGGTAATGCGCTTCAGCCCCGGCGGGATTTTGCCGGCAACGGGTGGGCGGCGTTAGCGTATTTCTCGATGTCGGGTAACTTCGGAGATACCTTTTCGTATTGAATTATTTGTTATGATTCGGATGAAGCCATGTTTGGAAATTCATCGTGGATGTGTGCGGACTCTGTCCGTTTGCTTGCTATTGAGCGCAAAAATTTAACGAGGTGAGAAGAATGACGGCTAACACATGGCATTGGAAAGGGGCAAGATGGATTTACGCATACGTAGTGTTTGTGATTTTTAATGTAGCACTAGTTTTTTCTCCAGAGGTGCAAAAAAGTGCGAGTGGGCACGGTTTAATCATTGCTTTTATTTTCTTTTTTTCGATCTATTGTGCAAAAACCGACTTCGATAAAAACAGAACGATTCTGAAAAAAATAGTATGGATTATAGGTCTTCAGATTGGTCAATCGATTCTCGGGGTTATTTTTCTTTTCGGTTTGGCAAAAACAGGAATGGTGCCAGTGGGGTCAATACCAATGTTAGCAAATATGACAGCAGGCATCATAATTTTATATCTTGCTATGAACAGGTCAACGACCTTTGTAAGTCGTACATTTTATGGGTTATAGTCGTTTCATGCGGGCAAAAGACGACAAAAAACTACCGAAGAAAAATATGCAGGACTATCACCTCATGGCCGAACAATACAGACCGGCCAAAATCGAATATCTCCTGATCGGAGAGGCGCCGCCGCCGTCTGGAGTGTATTTTTACAAACCAATGAAGCTTCCCCGGATACGTGAAGTCGAAAAAAACCAAAGCCTTCCAGCTACAATATTCAACCACTACTTCAAGAGGCTACCCAAAAACGACGAGGTGTATTTATCCTTGTTGGGCGCATTAAAGCAAAGAGGTATATTCCTTGTGGATATTATTGACGATCCTATTAAGGTGCGGTCTCGTGCAGAAGGAGTTAATCCAGACAGCATTCAAAAAATTATAGCGGGAATCAAAACATTAAAGGCTAGATTGGAGCAACGAGACATAGTGATTCCAGAAAATCGAATGACTTTTTTATTGCCTCGGCAGCATTATGTTAAAGATATCCGAGCAGAATTTCCAAATGCATGTCGCCGACGATGGAAAGATTTTAGAATGAACACTAAAGCGTGCATATGTTGTGCAAACGGAAACTAAATGCTCTAATAAATACCTCTAATGGGCAGTAAAAAGCAGGGTTCCTCAGTTTCTCGCCACTTTGCTTTTTGCTGTCGCTTGCGAAGCAACCCCTGAGCAACAGCCGGTCATTTCAGCGAGTGAATCTCGATAAAAACCCCGGCACCAGGGCCGGGGTTTTGTGGTCGACTTATCGAACCCCCTCAGCGAACCCGAACGGTCTCGAATTTGCCGTTTTTGACTTCCAGTTCCTTGTAGGAGCCGAATACTTCGCCAACCTCGTTGAACTCCACATTAGTGGCGCCGACATAGTTCACCTCGCCGCCGGCGGCCAGGATTTCCAGCCCCTTGGCCAACTCGCCAACGGCAATTTCCTCGCCCGGCGCATTCGCCACCGCCATCATGTTGGACTGAATCGCGGCGCGTTCGGCGGAGCCAGCGGCCTGTATCGCCAGCACCAATAATGCTGCGGCATCATAGGATTCGCCGCGAAACGGGCCATCGCCATTCACCCCATTGCGTTCGGCGTAGTCGAGGAATCTGGTGGCCGCATCGTTGGCCCCGCCGGGCAGGGTGCCGATGCTGCCGTTGAGGTCATCGCCGATGGCTTCGATCAGGGATTCGCCAATCATGCCATCGGCGAGGATGAAGTTGCTGAACGCATCGGCGTCCAGCGATGCCTGGATAATGCCTTTGCCGCCTTGGTCAACATAGCCGAATACGGCCAGGTGCTTGGCGCCGGACGCGGCCAGCGCGCCGACTTCAGCGGCATAGTCGGCTTTGCCATCTTCGTGCGCGGCGCTGATGGCGACCGTGCCGCCCGCTGCTTTGAACGCGCCGGTGAACGATTCCGCCAGGCCCTTGCCGTAGTCATTGTTGGTGTAGGTGAGCGCGACATTTTTGATGCCTCGCTCGGTTAGAACATCGGCCAGCACTTGCCCCTGGCGCGCGTCCGAAGGCGCGGTGCGGTGGAACAAGCCGTTGTCGTCAATGTCAGACAACGCCGGCGAGGTGGCCGACGGCGAGACCATGACCACGCCGTTTGGAATGGCAACGTTGTTGGCGATGGCAGTGGTCACCCCGGAGCAATCGGCGCCCATGATGGCGGCCACGCGGTCGGCGGTGACCAGCCGTTCGGCGGCCGCGACAGCGGCGGCGGAATCCACGCAAGTGGAGTCGGCGCGCACCGAGGTTACGGCGCTGCCGCCAAGCAGCAGGCCGGATGCGGAGGCTTCTTTCAGCGCCAGTTCGGCGCTTTCCGCCATGCCGGGGGTCAGCGATTCAATCGGGCCGGTAAAACCAAGAATAACGCCGATCTTGATATCCTCGGCCAGCGCGGTCGCGGACAGGAGCGCAAGAACGGTTGCCGCGCAGGCGGCGCTCATAACTTTCGTCAGTTGGGTGGACATATTTGCGAATCTCCTCAAGTTTGATATATATTGAACAATTATGCTGAACCGAATCGAACCGCCGGGCAATGCTAGTGGCAATAAAGCGGGTATAAAGCTGACCGGGCCACGTTGGATTCGGCGCGTATGCCCGTGATTATACTTGGATTTACCCGATATGGCATTGCTATTATCAATCTTGGGTTCAACGCCCTCAGCCCATCCAAAGGCAGGGCATGGAAGAAGAGCAGCAGCTGATTTAATGGCGAGGCTAACGCCGCCAGGGTTTGATTTGCCTATCGGCGGTTCTTGCAGGGTTCCAACTCGCTCGGCCGTCATTATCGGGCTTGACCCGATAATCCAGTGAAGATACCCGCGACGACAGTCGCGACCTTATAAAAACGGGAATGGCGCGGCCGACGAAACGGGTGGAATAGATACCCATTCCCTTGCCGATTTGCTGGTAAAATCCGTCCATGCAAATTTCTCATGAAAACATGAATGGCACAATTTCTCTAAGCCAATTTCCCTAGGCCAATTTCCCTAGGCCAATTTCCCTAGGCCAATTTCCCTAGGCCAATTTCCCTAGGCCAATTTCCCTAGGCCAATTTCCCTAGGCCAATTTCCCTAGGCCAATTTCCCTAGGCCAATTTCCCTAGGCCAATTTCCCTAGGCCAATTTCCCTAGGCCAATTTCCCTAGGCCAATTTCCCTAGGCCAATTTCCCTAGGCCAATTTCCCTAGGCAAGTTTCTGATCAAACATGAATGACGCTTTTCCGAAGTTTTTGATATTGAATGCCGAGCGCTTTGGCGATCGGCCGGCCATGCGCGAAAAGGATTTAGGGATTTGGCAAACCTGGCGCAGTGGCGGATAATTTTATGGTGAATCGAAAATTATTTATTAAAACGTTTGGCTGCCAGATGAACCAATATGATTCGTCAAGAATGGCGGATTTATTGTGTTCCAGCCATGGATGTGAAACTACTGATGATCCTGCGCAGGCCGATATTGTGTTGTTGAACACCTGTTCGGTGCGCGAGAAAGCTCAGGAAAAAGTATTTTCTCTGCTCGGACGCTGGCGGGAGATCAAGGCGCAAAACAAAAACCTGGTGATTGGCGTGGGTGGTTGCGTGGCCAGCCAGGAAGGCGAGATGATTTTGCAGCGCGCGCCCTATGTGGATATGGTTTTTGGCCCGCAAACCCTGCATCGACTTCCGGCGCTGCTTGATCAAGTCATGGAAAAACGCCAGCACGCCGTGGACATTTCTTTTCCGGAAATCGAAAAGTTTGATTGCCTGCCGCCGCCGAGCGTGGACGGGGTCAAGGCGTTTGTCTCGATCATGGAAGGATGCAGCAAATACTGCTCGTTCTGCGTGGTGCCGTACACGCGCGGGACGGAATTCAGCCGCCCGTTCGATGATGTGATTACCGAAGTTTACGGATTGGCGCAACAGGGCGTTCGGGAAATTACGTTACTGGGGCAAAATGTGAACGGCTATCGCGGCCGCGATGACAGAGGCAACGATGGCGGAATCATGGAGTTTGCCGAGTTGCTGCATTATGTCGCCGCGGTTGACGGTATCGATCGCGTGCGTTACACCACTTCCCACCCCATAGATTTCACTGAGCAGTTGGTCGAAGCGCATGCGGAAATTCCCGAGTTGGCAGGGCATTTGCATTTACCGGTGCAAAGCGGGTCGAATCGAATTCTTGAACTGATGAAACGCGGCTACAGCGCACAGGATTATCTGCAATGGATCGATAAACTAAAAGTGGCGCGTCCGGGCATCGCCTTGTCATCGGACTTTATTATTGGTTTTCCCGGCGAGACCGATGCCGATTTTCAAGCCACAATGGATTTAATCGCGGCCGTTGAATTTGATCAAAGTTTCAGCTTTATTTACAGCCAGCGACCGGGAACGCCAGCCGCGGAACTGGAAGATGATGTCAGCATGGCGGCGAAAAAACAGCGCCTGCAGATTTTGCAGCGGCGCATCACCGACATGGCGGCGGCCATCAGTGCGCGCATGATCGGCACAGAGCAAATCATTCTGGTCGAGGGGCCTTCAAAAAAAGATCCGCGGCAAATGTCGGGTCGCACTGAAAATAATCGGGTGGTGAATTTTGATGGAGAGCAAGCGTTGATAGGACAATTTGCTAACCTAATAATCACCGAAGCATTGCCCAACTCGCTGCGCGGAAGATTGCTTGCGGTTGACGAGAAACAGGCCGCCTAAGCCGGCATGAAAATAATCGCAGGCATTGTCTAAACCAATCCTCTTCCAGCTTCTGCCAGTAGAAAACGAACGACTGTCGGATTTATGCGGGCAATTGAATTGTCATTTAAAACAAATCGAAAACTACCTTGACGTCAAGATTATCCAACGCAGTAATCAATTCTGTATTAATGGCGCAAAATTCAAGCGCGAACGCGCCGCCGCCGCGGTGAAAAAATTATTTGCGATGACCGGACAAAACAATCAATCATTAACCGCCAAGGATGTTCATTTGGTGCTGTCAAACACAAATAACAGTGCTAAAGACGCCGAAGATGTCGGCGGCACAAAAACGGTTAAAGCTGATCCGATTGATGCCGATGATGCCGATGATGCCGATGATGAAGTCGTCATCCGCTTGCGCAAAAATCGCATCAGCGGCCAAAACGAGCGGCAAAGAGCGTATCTAAAAAACATCCGGGACAACGATATTAGTTTCAGCATTGGCCCGGCCGGAACTGGAAAAACCTATCTCGCGGTCGCCTGTGCGGTGCATGCGTTGGCGGAGAACGCGGTTGAACGAATTCTATTGGTGCGCCCGGCGGTGGAAGCCGGCGAAAAACTGGGGTTCTTGCCCGGCGATATCGGGCAAAAAATCGACCCCTACCTGCGTCCGCTGTTTGACGCGTTGTATGAAATGCTTGGCTTCGATCGGGTCGGGAAATTGATTGTGCGCGGCAGCATTGAGCTGGCGCCGCTGGCGTATATGCGCGGTCGAACGCTGAACGAGTCTTTTGTAATCCTTGATGAAGCGCAAAATTCCACGGTCGAGCAAATGAAAATGTTCCTGACGCGCATCGGATTTGGTTCCAAGGCAATTATCACCGGCGACATCACTCAGGTGGATTTGCCCAAAGGGCAGCTTTCCGGGCTTAAACATGCGCAACAAGTGCTGTCCGACATAAAAGGAATCAGCTTCACCCACTTCAAGCCCCAGGACGTTGTCCGCCATCCCTTGATACAACGCATTGTTGAAGCGTACGAAAGAAACGCCCAGTAAAATAACGTCCAATAAAATAACGCCGGGAAAAATAGTTTCAAAATGACGATTGATTTTCAACTGGCAGGCTTTGATGATGTGGCTGACGGCGCGGAAATCCCCGGCTTGGCGACCATCGAGGGGTGGGTAACAGAAACATTTTTAGCGATCGAGCGCGCGCCTGAAAACCTAACCGTTCGGGTCGTGAACGAGGAAGAAATCACCGCATTGAACCATCGTTATCGCGGGCAAGATAAACCCACTAATGTGCTGGCGTTTCCGTTTGAATCTGTGGCTGAGGTGGATTATCGCTCTCTGGGTGACATTGTCATTTGTTTCGCGGTGGTAAAAAACGAATCAAATCAACAACATAAGACTGTGCAAAGCCATTTCGCCCAGATGGTTATTCACGGTACGTTGCACCTTTGCGGTTTCGACCACCAAACCGAGACCCAAGCCGCGGCCATGGAGGAGGTGGAAAAAAGCATACTGGCAAACATCGGCGTCAATAATCCCGTCGGCGCATAATGTCAGCGGTTATTACCGCTGGATTTTTCACTGGATTATCGGCCCAGCCCGATAATGACGCCCGATAATGACGACGGTCGGTGACCACCGACCATCGCCGCCCCGCATGAATAACGGGCGAGGGTTTTCCCGCCACGGTCACGGTCGCCTCGGTCACACCGACGCTATCAACCCCGCTCATCGCCTCCCGCCATCCCTGAGGTCGCCGCCGTCAACCCGCCACGGCGATTTGATTATCCCGCGTTTTTCGGTTTTAATGGGGGTTCCCAAGAGCAGACGGGCACCAATCGAATCGTGATTAAAACCCTACTGGCGATAGCCGCTGGCGTTCTCAACGCCGTATCCTTTGCGCCATTCAACTGGTGGCCGCTGGGCCTGTTGGGTTTCGCAATGCTGTTTTGCATCTGGCTCACAAGCGGCGCAAAGGGCGCGGCCTGGCATGGCTTTGTTTATGGGCTTGGCATGTTTGGCGTTGGCATCTCATGGATTTATATCAGCATACATACGTTCGGCGGCATGCCGCCGATTATTGCGGGGCTATGCGTGTTCGCGCTGGTGGCCATGCTCGCCGTTTTCCCGGCGCTGTGCGGCTGGTTGCAGTCCTGCTTCTCAGCCTGGCATCCGACCATCCGCCTGGCGTTTCTAATGCCCGCGTTGTGGATGTTGCTTGAATGGCTGCGCGGCTGGCTGTTTACCGGACTGCCCTGGTTATCCACCGGTTATGCCTATTTGGATACGCCGCTATCCAACTACGCGCCCATCGGCGGCGTCTATCTGGTCGGTCTAATCGTGTTGGTCTCGGTCGGCGCTTTGGTGGCGATTGTCAGGCAAATAACCAAGGGCAATTCAATCCTGGCGGTATTGTTTATTCTGGTTTGGGTGGCCGGATGGCAACTCAATAAAACCGCCTGGACCCAAGCGCAAGGGCAGCCGATTGCCGTTGCCGTTATTCAGAACAATGTTGCGATTATGAAAAAATGGGAGGCACAGGAGGCCAATCGCATTATTTTTGAATACATGCAAAAAAGTCAGGAATATCGCGAGGTGGATTTAATCGTGTGGCCCGAGGCCGCGGTGCCCGATTATCTGGACAACATCGCGAATGATTTTTGGCGGGATATTGAAGGCCACCCGGCGGATTTTATTTTCGGTGTTTTGCATCGCGACACAGAGGATGGCGTGACGCAATATTACAACAGCGTCGCGGCGGTCACCGATCGCATCATGATTTACCGCAAACAGCACCTGGTTCCCTTTGGCGAATATATGCCATTACCGGGTTTGCTCGGTGGGTTGATTAAAATGCTGAATATCCCCATGTCGGATTTCACTGCATGGCAGCAACCCCAGCCACCGTTGATTGCGGCAGGAAATAGATTCGCAGTATCGATTTGTTACGAGGATGTGTTTCCGCAGGGATGGCGAAATCAGGTTGCGCCCTCGGGCGCGTTGATTAATGTCAGCGAAGACAGTTGGTTTGGCGATTCCCTGGCACCGCACCAACGATTACAGATGGCGAGATTTCGCGCGCGCGAAAGCGAGCGACCGATGATTCGCGCGTCCAATAATGGATTGTCGTCATTGATTAACTGGAAGGGCGGTATCGATGCTTATGCGCCGCAGTTTGTCCAGCATGTCGTGACCGCGACCATCCAGCCCAGATCCGGGGCGACGCCTTATGTCGCGTTTGGCGAAAATCCGGTTTTAATCCTGATCGGGTCGTGGTTGATTTTGGGATTGTTGTTCGGCAAATCGGGGAGAGGAGCGAAACCATAATTTATACGCCTAAATCCAACCCGCCTAAATCCAACCCGTCTAAATCCAACCCGTCTAAATCCAACCTGGGTGAATCAGGCCATGAATCAGGACTTTCGTTTGTGATGGTTATCATTACGGCCCTGATTGATGGTATTATCCCGCATCCGCACAACTGTTTCCATTTCAGCGCAAACAATTACTTCAAAGAGGTTTTGGCATGACATCGCAACTTATCCGTTTTCCCACCTTAGCCACTGTTTTATGGCCCGCATTGTCGGACGACCGTAGCGAGACCAAACAATGGACCAAGCAATGGGCCAAGCAATGGGCAAGATACATTATATTGGCAACCATCGGCGCCGCCCTGTTAACGCTGTCGGCCAAGATCAAAATTCCGTTTTATCCGGTGCCCATGACCATGCAGACCTTTGTGGTGCTGGCGTTAGGCATCGCCTATGGCTCGAAATTGGGCGCCGCCACGGTATTGCTTTATCTGGCGGCCGGCGTCATCGGCCTGCCGGTATTCGCCGGCACCCCGGAAAAAGGAATCGGCCTGGTTTATATGATGGGGCCGACCGGCGGCTACTTGCTGGGATTCGTTGTTGCCGCGGCCGCGACCGGCTACCTTGCGGAACAAGGCTGGGATAGAAAGCCAGCCTTGACCTTCGCGGCGATGCTCATCGGCAACCTGATGATCTACATACCCGGCTTGATTTGGCTGGCCGATGTAGTGGGCTGGGATAAACCGATTTTTGAATGGGGCATGAATCCATTTTTATTGGGCGACTTGGCAAAGATCGCGTTGGCCATGCTGGTTATTCCGGCCATCTGGACGATCATCAAAAAACCGGGCATCAAAAAACCCGGCTGACGCTGGAATAGTTGTCCTGAATGGCGGTAATCCGGCTGCCCGCCGCTTGACTGGAAATCCTGGAAACCGGATTAGCCCAGTTCAATAATAATGATAATAATAATGATAGTGATTAAGGGTTGAAGTCGAAACCGAGATTAACGCATTTGAAACCCACCCAACATTCCGCCGTCGAGTTAGGATTCGATAAGTCATGCGTGAGTCGCAACGCCATAAAAGTGGTGCAGGGATTGCAGTCATCGGGTTTTGACGGTTACTTAGTCGGCGGCTGCGTGCGGGATTTATTGATGGGCAGAAAGCCTAAGGATTTCGATGTCACCACCAATGCCAACCCCGAGCAGATCAAGAAAATTTTTGATCGCGCACGAATCATTGGGCGGCGCTTCAAGATCGTGCATGTCACCTTTGGTCGTGGCCGTGAGCGTGAAATAATTGAGGTGGCGACTTACCGCGCTATGCCCGGCAGCGCAAATAAAAAGGGATTTCGCGGCGCGCCAAAAGCCTCCAGCAGCGGCCGAATCTTGGACGACAATGTTTACGGCACCATTGAGGTCGACGCCATTCGCCGCGATTTCACCATCAACGCCCTGTATTACGACCCCAAACGCGAGAGGGTGATTGATTTTGTCAGCGGCATTGAGGACGCGAAGACAAAAACACTCAGAATCATCGGCGATATAAACACGCGATTTTCCGAAGACCCGGTGCGCATGATGCGCGTTGTTCGCTTCCAGGCCAAACTGGGGTTGCGAGTTAGCGAGACCATTTTCTCCGCCATTGAAAAAAATGCCGCGCTACTCAAGGATGTTCCGGCCGCGAGGTTGTTCGAGGAAGTGCTGAAGTTGTTTCACCATTGCGCGGCGGCGAAAACCTGGCTGCGACTAAGAGAAACACTGCTGCTCTATTATTTGTTTCCGCAAACGGTGAAGTGCATCAACCAGGCCGGCGGGGATCAATTTGAGTCGTTAATTTTGAGCGCGCTGAACAACACCGATGAACGGGTCGGACAAAATAAGCCGGTTATTCCAGCGTATTTGTTCGCAGTGATGCTGTGGCGGCCGTTTCAAATTGAATGCAACAAACTGGTTGCAAACGGCGTGCGGCGAAACGAAGCGTTCTGGATTGCCAGCGACCTGGTTTTCAAGCGGCAGTCTAGTTCAGTGACGATGCCTTTGCGGGTCAAGGGGCCGGCGCATGAAATATGGGCAATGCAATCCTTGCTGGAGAACAGAATTCCGCGCTCGATTGAGCGGCTGCTGGAAAACCGGCGATTCCGCGCGGCTTATGATTTCCTGCTGTTGCGTCAGGAAATCGGGGAAGTGAGTAAGGATATTGCGGATTGGTGGAGCGAAATACAGGACCGCGATGTGCATCATCGTCAAGCCATGATTGAAACAATGCTTGAACAGGGGCGCGGTAACTCGAATCCAAAAAGGCGTAGCAAGCACGCAGAAAATAAGACGACCCCCAAAGCGCGTAATCCAACCGGTAAACACAATGGCTAATTTGCGAGCCACCCATCCATCGGCCACTCAATCACCGGCTGCTCATTGACCGGCTGCTCATTTACCCGCTACTCATTTACCTGACGCGTTATGGCACAATATTTTTCCATCCACCCGGTCAATCCCCAAATGCGGCTCATCCATCAAGCCGCCGAAATAATTGCCCACGGCGGCGTGGTGGCGTATCCCACGGATTCCAGTTATGCATTGGGCTGCGCCATTGGCAACAAGGAGGCGATGAATCGCATCAGGAAAATCAGGAAAATAGGAGAGGGGCATAACTTTACTCTGGTGTGCAAGGATTTATCCGAGCTCAGCATTTACGCAAAAGTTGACAATGACATCTATCGCTTGTTGAAACGCTTTACTCCCGGAGCGTATACCTTTATTCTCAACGCTACCGGCGAAGTTCCGAAACGACTGCAAAACCCGAAACGGCGCTCCATCGGCTTGCGCGTGCCGGACTTCCCCATCGTCGAGATGTTGTTGCGTGTTTTGAACGAGCCGTTGATGAGTTCGACCTTGATTATGCCCGCCGATACCGTGCCGCTGAATGACGCGCAGCAGATTCGCCAAGTGCTGGAGCATGACATCGACTTGGTCATTGACGGCGGTCCTTGCGGACTCGAACCCACGTCCGTGGTCGACTTGATCGGCGGCATCCCGGTCGTGCGCCGAGTGGGCAAGGGCGATGTCAGCACGTTTATATCCGCCGCCGAATGACAATGGCAATGACGAAACAATGACGACGCGCTCACCCGAAAACACCGCGACCAACCGCCGGGTTCTGTCCGGCATGCGCCCGACCGGTCGGTTGCATCTTGGGCATTATCATGGTGTGCTGAAGAACTGGGTGCGTCTGCAAAAGGGCTATGAATGTTTTTATTTTGTCGCCGATTGGCATGCGCTGACGACGCATTACGACGCCCCGCAGACCATGGGCGAGCATGTCTGGGAGATGGTGATTGATTGGCTGGCGGCCGGAGTGGATCCTGAACAGGCAACTTTGTTCATCCAATCCCGAATTCCTGAACACGCCGAATTGCACTTGTTGTTATCTATGGTAACGCCTTTGGGCTGGCTGGAACGGGTGCCCAGTTTCAAGGACCAGCAGCGAAAACTCCGCGACAAAGACCTTGCCACCTATGGATTTTTGGGTTACCCGTTGTTGCAAGCCGCGGATATTTTAATGTATCGCGCGGCGCATGTGCCGGTCGGGGAGGATCAAGTTCCGCATGTGGAATTAACCCGGGAGATTGCGCGCCGCTTCAATTATTTTTTTGGGCGCGGTCCAAATTTTGACATGGAGGCGCAACAAGCAATCGAGCAAATGGGGAAAAAAGCGGCCAAATCGTTTGTTCGGCTTAAACAAATGTTTAACGAAAAAGGCGATCGCGCAGCCCATGCTGAGGCAATTGCATTGATTCGAGCGCAACCAAACATCAATCAGGCGCAACAGGATTTGTTGGCGGGATTTTTGGAAGGGCGGGGAAAAGCCATTTTGCCGGAACCCGAGGCGTTGCTGACCGAAGCCGCAAAAATGCCGGGGCTGGATGGGCAAAAAATGTCCAAGTCCTATGATAATATCATCGCATTGCGCGATGAGCCCAAGCGCGTTGAGCAATCCATTCGGGTGATGCCGACGGATCCGGCGCGGGTGCGAATCACCGACCCCGGCGATCCGGATAAATGTCCGGTGTGGCAGCTGCACCTGGTTTATAGCGACAGCGAAACCCGGCAGTGGGCTGCTACGGGATGCCGCGCGGCCTCTTTCGGCTGCCTCGAATGTAAGCGGCCCCTGATTGAAAAAGTGCTGCAACAACAAGAGGAAATTCGCCAGCGGGCTCAGCCCTATGAATCCAACCCCGCCAAGGTCAAGGAAGTGATTCACGCCGGCTGTCAAAAGGCGCGGGCAGTGGCGGCGGAAACCATGGAAATCGTGCGCGAAGCGGTGGGCACGGCCCATAAATAAACATGCAATGAACAGGCAAATGAAAGCGCGCGCATACGCATTGTGAACGATACAAAAACCAATCAGGAAACCGATACGCCGCCAAGCCGGACGGCAATTGCGCGGGATGATGTTCAGGTCAATGAAAAGCAAGTCAATGACATGACCAACAAAGTGCTGGTCAAAGGCGAAGTATTCGATAACTGGCCGCAAGATCTGTTTATTCCGCCTGATGCACTGGAAGTGTTTCTGGAAACATTCCAGGGGCCGTTGGATTTATTGCTGTACCTAATACGCAAACAAAACCTGGATATTCTGGATATTCCGGTGGCGCGCATTACCAAACAGTACATGGAATATGTCGAGATGATGCGAAAATTTCGACTGGATCTGGCGGCGGAATATCTGGTCATGGCGGCCATGCTTGCGGAAATTAAATCACGTTTGTTGTTGCCGCGCCCGCCCGCGGACGGTGATGAGGATGACGAAGATCCGCGCGCCGCCTTGGTGCGGCGGCTGCAGGAATACGAGCGCTTTAGCCGGGCCGGCATTGACCTCAATGAACGGCCGCGGTTGGAGCGCGAACTGTATCTGGTGAGCGCGGATTTCGAGGATTCAGAGCCGGTGAAAATTGAGTCGCGGGCATCGCTGAATGATTTGGCGGTGGCGTTTAGAAATGTTTTGGAGCGTTCGGAGATGAACAAGCATTTTTATTTTGGCCGGGAAAGGCTGACGGTGCGGGAAAAAATGACCCAGATTCTGGACCGGGTTCGCACCACCCACTTTGTTCGATTCGAAGACTTGTTTGATCCTCAAGAGGGCAAACCTGGGTTGGTGGTGAGTTTTATGGCGATTCTGGAATTGGCGCGGGATGATATGCTAATTGTGATGCAGAATGAGCCGTTCACGCCGATTCATTTAAAAAGCGTTGCATCAGGATCGACATGAGCGGCGAACTTAAAAATATTGTCGAGGCGGTTTTGATGGTCTCGGACACGCCATTGAGCGTGGCCAAAATTCTGGCTGCCTTTGATGACAAATCGGCGCCGACCACTGAACAGGTTGAGGCGGCACTCGCCGAGTTGCAGGAAGATTGCGCGCGGCGCGCGATTGACTTGAAGAAAATTGGTAAGGGTTATCGATTCCAAACTAAACTGAAATATGCAGGCTGGATCAGAAAGCTGCAGGCCGGCCGGCCGCCGAAATTGCCGCGGGCATTGCTGGAAACTCTGGCCATCATTGCGTATCGGCAACCTGTTTCCCGGGGTGACATCGAGGACATTAGAGGGGTTAGTGTCAGCACGGAAATTATGCAGCGGCTGATGGAGCGCGAATGGGTGAACCAGGTGGGCGTTCGGGATACGCCGGGCCGGCCCGCTCTATTTGGAACCACGCCCGCGTTTCTTTCCTATTTTAATCTTGAGTCGCTGAGCGAACTGCCGCTGTTAATGGAGCAGCGCGAACTCGGCGTGATTGCCAGCGAAATGGATACGCCGTTGCCGCCGGAGGTATTGGCGGCGCTGGATGGCGAGCAACCGGGCGAGCAAAAACAGCCGGATGTATTCCAATTAAATCTTGCGGTTGGTCAACAAAATCACTCTGAAGATGAAGCTGAACATGACCGGGAATTGACGCCGGACAGTCAACTGAACGACCAGACAAGCGCCGAAGCCGAGGTTGCCGAACCTGATGCGACAATATGATGCGAAAACCTGATGCGACAATATGATGCTGGCCTTGCTCCAGAACGGCTACAGAAATATTTGTCAAGTATCGGGGTGGGTTCCAGAAGAAAGGTAGAAGGCTGGATAAGCGAAGGGAAAATAACGGTTGATGGCAAGATTGCCAAACTGGGTGATCGGGTCACATCAAGCAGTCGAATAAACATGGATGGCGAGCCGGTAACATGCCGCCGCCCAAAAGAGAAGATTGGGGACAAGACGCGCCAGAGGCGCATTATTCTCTACAATAAACCGGAAGGGGAAATTTGCACCCGCTCGGACCCGAAAAATCGACCGACCGTATTTCACCGCCTGCCGGTATTGAAAGGACAGCGTTGGGTTGCGGTGGGTCGTTTGGATATTAATACCCGCGGGCTGATGTTGTTCACCAATGATGGCGATCTTGCCCATCATTTGATGCATCCAAAACTCGGGTTAGAGCGAGAATATCTATGCAGGGTATATGGGCAGGTTGATAATCAATCACTCGATCGATTAAAACAAGGCATAAAAATTGACGGGCATTTGATTCAATTTCTCCGGGTCAGCCGCCAACGGGGAGAGCGCAGTAATACTTGGTATTCTGTCACCGTCAAACAAGGAAAGTACCGTGAAGTTCGGCGGATGTGGGAAGCGATTGGTTGCAAACTAAGCAGACTGTCTCGCATTCGATACGGGAAAGTTGCGCTGCCAAGAGGCATTAAATTAGGAGGCTGGATTGAACTTGGTTCGGATTTAATCGAAAAGCTGGAGAAAAACGACGACAACGATAAGGTGGTTACCCCTAAACCGCCGAAAAAATCGCCAGGAGCGATTTTTCGCGAGCGAAGCGAGTCCGCCAGGACGCGTATCAGGGATGATACGCGCAAAAAATCCGGGCAACGCAGTAACAGAAGACGACCCCAGGGACGGGGGAGACAGCACTGAGTCTGGAACAGCAGTCGAGAGCGACGCATCGCGGCATGGACGTAGCTTATTAGAGCAATGCAGAAGCAATTGCCGAGGATGCCAAAGCCGATGATGAAAATATCCGTTGTCATGGTGCTGATGAATGGAATGCCTTGGAACAAGCGATTTTGTCCGTAGATTCACAAAGCCATGATAAAGGGATTTCGATATGTCCCCCCAGTCTATTCCAAAGCTAAAGTGATACTGAACAGGGCGTTGTCGTTGGGGTGGCGGCAGCGATTCTTGAGCTCAATGAAGCCGCGGGAATGACGACGGGAGTGTGAAGATCGGGAATGACGAGGGGATATTAGGCTCAGCCAAGCCGTCATGCTGATGCAGAGTGGGTTTCACCCAATATTTTAAGGTTCAAGATACTTTAAGCGGTCGATTTCGGATAGATTTCAGCAGATATTGACACCCATTTTCGTGGCGCATATTGAAGCGAAACTCACACTCTTTCAAAGGAGTCCGGCTACGCCGGACGACATATTTTAACTGGATTCCCGCCTGCGGCGAGAATGACGGGCTGGGGGGACAATGGCGAATCGGAAGGCGGTGAGTCCTTTTGAGAGAACAATGGTAAATAAGTGTCACGCAAAGCGTGACATTAAAACGTGCTCTATTACCTTAATTCGTCATTGCCCGGCCCATATTATTATTATTGGCCGGGCAATCCAGTTATTAAACCGTCCGGCGTAGCCGGACTCCTTTGCGGCGTAGCCGCCGGTTTGTGTCTGGCAAAGCCGGATGCCAATAAAGAGTCACGCTACGCGTGACAGATATTTAACTGGATTCCCGCCTTCGGCGAGAATGACGGCAGGGAGGGCGATTCTTTCCGCCTGTCGGCGAGAATGACGGCCGAGAGGGCGGTGCTAAAACACCGCTGGAAAGGAGCAAAACGGGCAGTGAATTAGTGAACACATACGCTCGCATTGCCCGACGATGTGTTGTCTGATTTGAGTATACAATCGGCTGGTCGCCGGGCCAGAGATGCCAGTGATTTGAGCGACTTCGCAAGCCTCAATATCAAGGCAAAACAGCCGTGGAATCGCCCTGAATTTATTCCCCGAAATTCGGCAACGAATGACATGCTTGTTTTTCATTTATAGAACAATTAGGTATGACCATTTCACTATACCTTAAAGTATCTTGAACCTATTTTAATATCAAAGGCAGCCGACTTGCACTCGCCCGGTGGAATCCACCCTGCAAGGGCTGCCGTCATTCCCCGAAGTTCCCCGCCGCCACCCCCCGAAGTTCCCCGCCGCCACCCCCCGAAGTTCCCCGCCGCCACCCCACCGTTATTATCGGGCTTGACCCGATAATCCAGTGAAGCACAAGCGGCGACAGCCGCTGATATTATCCGATGGCGAGGCTGGCGCTTGGCCTGGGCTTGCGGTTTTGGCAGATTTTTACTCCCAGCAATATTGCCACGGATGGTATGTATGCCGCGGGCGCGGGACGCGCAGGAGCGGCAATCTGCACTTCCGCTATCCATGGCGGTCGGCAAATAATTGTTCCCGACATTATTTGCACTTCCGCTATCCATGGCGGTCGGCAAATAATTGTTCCCGACATTATTTGCACTTCTGCCATCCATGGCGGTCGGCAAATAATTGTTCCCGACATTATTTGCACTTCTGCCATCCATGGCGGTCGTGTCCCACTACGCGGGCCTGCCCTCGCGCAAACGGGGGACGAATGGTTTTCGGGTTGAATTCAAGGAATACTAGCCGTTGGATAACCATTATAATGCTGACCCATGAATAATGATTCCACGCCCTGCTTAATCGAGCCGCTTGAACTTGCGGCGCGGCTGGCGGATGACAACTTGCTCATCGTTGATGTCGGCGCGCGCGAAACCTATCTCCAGGGCCATTTGCCCGGCGCCGTGCATCTCGATTACAACGACCTGATTCTGGGCCAGCCGCCGGCGCCGGGGTTGCTCCCGCCACGGGATAAACTGCAAGCGACGCTACGCGCCATCGGCGTGCGCCGCGACCAGCATATCATCGCCTACGACCATCAGGGCAATACGCGCGCCAGCCGCTTGTTGTGGACGCTGGAAGCGGTCGGGCATGAACATTCGTCGCTGTTGAACGGCGGGCTCGGGGCGTGGCGCAGCGAAGGCCGCGCTATCGCGCACAGCGTTACCGCGGCGCCGCCGAGCGACTTGGTCATCGCGCATAATCCCGCCGTCATCGCCGACCGTGATTATGTGTTAGGCGCGCTCGGCGATGAAAAAGTCGTGTTGCTTGATGCGCGCACGCCGGACGAATACCACGGCCTCAAATCGCCATTCCTGCGCCACGGCCACATTCCCGGCGCGGTCAATCTCAACTGGCTTGACACCATCGACCGCGACCACTATTTTCGCTTCAAACCCAAAGCGGAGTTGAACGCGATGCTGGCGGCGCGCGGCATTGAGCGCGACCGGGAAATCATCACCTATTGCCAAACCCACCATCGCTCGTCGCACAGTTTTGTGATGCTGCGCCACCTCGGCTTTGAGAAAATCCGCGGCTATCCCGGCTCCTGGTCGGAGTGGGGCAACGACCCCGCTCTTCCCATCGAATAACCGTCACTTTAACCACTGAAATTTCCGATCATGATCGTCATACTTGACCCGCAACTGAGCAACGATTCGCCCGAAACCGCGACCATACTCGAATACCTGCGCGCCATGCCCGGCGTGACCCCCAAGGTTCACTGCGTAACCGGCACCCAGCAAGTGCTCACCGAAATTTATCTGGTCGGCGATACCTCGACCCTGGATCGCAACGCCATCGAAGCCCTGTCCGGGGTCAGCCGCGTGGTCAAGGTGTCGCGCTCGTACGCCGTGCTCGGCCGCCACGCCGGCGATTCAAGATCGTATGGATTCAACTACAACGGCGTTACCTTCAACCAAGACAACCTCAATATTTTCGCCGGGCTGTGCGCGGTGGACACGGCTGAACACGTCGAGCGGATGATGCAAGCGGTGGCGCAAGCCGGGCTCGAATGCACGCGCATGGGCGCGTATAAGCCGCGCACCAACCCGTATTCGTTTCAGGGGCATGGCGCCGAATGTCTGCCGTGGGTTTTCGAGTTGGCGGGGAAATACGGCATCAAGGTCATCGCCATGGAAATCACCCACGACACCCACATCGCGGAGATCAACGCCGCGCTCGAACAAGCCGGACATCCGACCGGGGTGATGCTGCAAATCGGCACGCGCAACACCCAGAACTTTGAACTGCTAAAAGCCTGCGGCCGGCAAAATGATCACCCGATTCTGCTCAAGCGCGGCTTCGGCATTACCCTGGAAGAGTCGTTAAACGCAGCCGAGTACCTCGCCTCGGAAGGCAACCGCAAGGTGATTTTCTGCTTGCGCGGCATGAAAACCAACATGGGCGACCCGCATCGCAACCTGGTTGATTTCAGCCATGTGCCGGTGATCAAGCGCATGACCCATATGCCGGTGTGCATCGATCCATCGCACTCGGTCGGCACACGCGAACGCGCACCGGATGGACTGCTCGATTTGTTTCACGCCACCGCTCAGGGGATTATTGCCGGTGCCAACATGGTGCTCATCGACTTCCATCCCAAGCCAGTGAGCGCGTTGGTGGACGGGCCGCAGGCACTCACCCTGGACGAGTTAGACCACTACCTTGAAGACATCAACATCGCCCGCGAAGCCTATCTCAAACGCAAAGATCTGGCCGGGCAGGAGAATTAGCGCCTGATTTAGTTGCCGAGAATTTCTTGGTGATGGATTGCTTGAAGAAATGGCTGAATAGCTTGCTTTTTGACAGCTTCGGTTTTATCTTTTGTTTTGCCAGCGCCGCCCACATTAGGATAAAAGTAGCGATTAATTTCTCTTGCTATATCAAGCATTGGATGGCCATATCTGCGACCTTGGTTATGTTTATTTTCGGCCTCAATAACCCTTGAAATTACGTCCATAGTGGAATCAAGCGTTACCTCAATTTTTGCTTTTGAGCTCGGCATATACTTTTCTATTTCTTCAAGCACCGATGACTCTGCTTCGTTTTTCAAACTCTTATCTATCACGCAGTTTGATACTACCTGAACGGTTATGGTTTTTACCATTTTTGAAAACTTTGTAAACACAACACCATCTGAACAAATTTTAGGAAGGTTTGGTATAAAAGAGAAATAAGCAGGTTTATATTCCAGGATTGTTCCATGTTTTTCTTTAGTATGTTCGGTATATGCGTGAATGGCCTTTTTACGACCCCTTACTTTTGATTCAGAAATTACGAGATGCTTTGTTTCTGGATGGTAGGAAAGAACATCTACATCGCTCCATCCGCTACTTTTGGTTTGATACGCAAACCGCGGTTTTGTCCAGTACTTTTTTAACATCCATTCGGATTCAACAATTAATTCTACCGTCATTGCTTCTGACATTTAGAGTTCCTCGCTTAACGATTAATAGGCATTAACACGAATTTTATTCTACTAATTCATGTCATTCAAAGGGGCGGGGGATGGTGCCGGAAAGAGGAGTCGAACCTCCGACCTACTGATTACGAATCAGTTGCTCTACCGACTGAGCTATTCCGGCATTTCGGGCCATGACTGAGGCGATTATAAAGGGGCGATTATACGGATGGCGGCTGTTTTGGTCTATGCGGAATCGGGGCGGAATGGGTGTGGATGGCGAAGCGATTACTGAAGATCAGGTTGCTTCTGTTATTAAATTTAACCATTTGCCATCTCGGGCACGGTCCTATCTGATCGGTTCCTGGCTTCTCAAACGGCTCGGCAAAGAGAATGAAATATTTTCACGCGGGCCATCCAATTCAAGCGCCTGGGCATCGCCTTGTGCGAGCCGTTCAATGACTTGCGCCACCAACGATTCCGGCGCGGATGCGCCGGCCGTGACTCCGGCGCAGGTTTTTCCATCCAGCCATTTGTCTTGTATTTCTTCGGGCCCATCTATCAGGTAAGCCGGGACCTGTCGTAACTCAGCAATTTCGCGCAGGCGATTCGAGTTCGAACTATTAGGTGATCCGACGACAAATATCACATCGCATTTATCGCCCAGCTTTTTTACCGCGTCCTGCCGATTCTGGGTGGCGTAACAAATATCATCTTTGCGCGGCCCCATGATAGTTGGGTATCGCGCCTTAAGTGCGCCAACAATTTTTGCGGTATCGTCCACCGACAATGTGGTTTGACTCACATAAGCCAACTTGTCCGGGTCAGCGACTATCAGGTTTTCCAGGTCCTCGATATTTTCCAGAAGATGCAACCTGCTATCGGCTTGCCCCATGGTGCCTTCGACCTCAGGATGACCGGCGTGTCCGATCAACAAAACCTCCAAGCCTTGCTCCCGGTATTTCGCCACTTCGATATGAACCTTGGTCACCAGCGGGCAGGTCGCATCGAAGACATTCAAGTTGCGTTGTCGCGCTTCTTCCCGCACCGCCCGGGAGACGCCGTGTGCGCTAAACACCACGGTCGAATGCTGCGGAATTTGATCCAGTTCATCGACAAAAACCGCGCCTTTTTTCCTTAGGCCATCGACTACAAATTTATTGTGCACGACTTCATGCCGTACATATATCGGCGCGCCGCATGTTTGCAAAGCGCGCTCAACGATCAGAATTGCGCGCTCCACCCCGGCGCAAAATCCACGCGGATTTGCCAGCACTACTTGCATTGGCACCTGCATTTTTTGTGTCGGCTGGTTCATGCCTTCAAGTCTATATCATCCGGTTTATATCATCTCGTTTATATCATCCGGTTTATATCGGCCGGTTTATATCATTATTGAGTTGCAAGCTATTGATCGCTGCTGCCAAACCCAAAACTATCGGCGATTAAACAAATCGCGCCTAACGTAATTGCCGCATCGGCAATGTTGAATGTGGGAAAATACCAGTCTTGATAATGAAAATAAATAAAGTCAATAACGTATCGGTATAAAACCCGGTCGATCAAATTTCCAATCGCGCCGCCGAGCACCATCGCCAAGCCCCAGGACAACAATCGGTTATGGGTAAATGAACGCCACAACCACACCAATAGAACCATGGATACCACTATCGCCAAGCCAACAAAAAAGTAATGCTGCATTCCCCCGGCTTGGTTAAGAAAACCAAACGCGGCGCCGCGGTTAAATACCAGCGCCCATTGCAAAATCGGCAAAACATCGATTGGCGGCTGACCGAGTAAATTTTGGTAGGCGATTTGTTTTGTCCATTGATCCAAGCCAACCACCACAACCGCCAGCGCGATGTACATAAAGTATTTCGGCAGGTATTTCGGCAAGTATTTCGGCAGGTATTTTGGCATGGACTTTGGCGTGACAAATATGATTTTTTTACTCGCCGGCCTCCAAAATTTCTTTTGCGCGCGCGCAATCCATAAAAATCTGGCGTTTTAATGCATCCGGCGACGCGAACTTTTTTTCATCGCGTATCTTTTCGACAAACTCCACGCAGATGCGATGTCCGTATATGCGCTCATTAAAATCGAACAGATGGACTTCCAACAGCGTTTTCATGCCGTCCACCGTCGGGCGCATGCCTAAGTTGGCGACGCCCTTAATGCGCGCGCGGCCATGATCATCGATTGCGCCGCGCACGGTTACCGCGAAAACGCCGGTCATGGGAATTTTACGGTTTAGCGCAATATTCGCGGTCGGGAAGCCCCATTCCCGCCCGCGCTTATCGCCATGTATGACCCGCCCCACCATTGCGAATTTTCTGCCCAACAGCGCCTCAACCTGGTCCAGGCGCCCGGCGCTGAGGGCTGCGCATATTCTGCTGCTGCTGACGCGGCTGGCGCCGACATTGATGGTTTCAAAACGCCCGACTTCAAATCCATGCTTGACCCCGGCCTGTTGCAAAATCCGGTAATCGCCCTTGCGCTCCTTGCCAAACTTGAAGTCATCGCCAATGGAAATATATTTTGCCCGCAACCGGTCTATCAAATACTTTTGCATAAAATCCTCAGCGCTGGTTTGGGCAAGCATCTTGTTAAACGGTATCGCCAGCATCAAACTTACCCCTTGATCGCGCAACGCAAAATACTGACTGCTGATGGTAGTCAATCGCGGCGGCGCGTCTTGCTTGCGAAAATATTCTTCAGGGCTGGGCGCAAACGTCATCACCACCGCGGGCAAGTTCATTTTTTCCCCGACCGCGACTAATTGCCTGAGTATTTTTTGATGGCCAATATGCACCGCATCAAATTTTCCGATGGTCAGCACGCAGCCGCAATCGGGTATTAACCTGGAATTTATTGAGCGCGCCAGTTTCATTGTCGCCGTTTCATTGTCGCCGTTTCATTATTGCCGCTTCATTATTGATTGGTATCTTTTGCCAACCACAAGTTTCGCGGCTTAATCCCCATTAAAAACAAGGATCCAAAATACACCGCCGCGCCCAATAATAAAAGCAGACTCAATTTTAACGCCCTGCTCCAAATTGAAATTTCCAGCCAGGCGCCGCCGTCGCCCATGAACCACCACAGCGCCGCCGCCATGATGCTCGAGCCCGACAATACTTTAAGCAAAAACATCGGCCACCCCGGCTCCGCCATTAACACTTTTTCCCGGCGCAATACAACATGCAGCATCGCCGCATTGCATATCGCGGAAATTGTGGTGGCCAACGCCAGCCCGACATGCTTCAGGGAGGTGATCAATAATAAGCAAAACACAATGTTTATGGCCATCGAAATCATGGCGATTCTAACCGGTGTTTTGGTGTTCTCGCGGGCGTAGAAACCAGGCGCGAGCACTTTCACCATGACGATGGCGGTCAAGCCAATCGAGTATGCGACCAGACTCGCCGCGGTCATATCGACGCCGTTAGCCGTGAAGTCGCCGTGATAGTAGATGGTGGCGACCATGGGTTTAGCCAGCACGATCAAGCCCGCGCTCGCGGGCACGCACACCAGGCATATCCAGCGCAAGCCCCAGTCCAGGGTTTTGGAAAAATCAATGGCGGCGCGCATGGCATGCTTGCGCGATAAGTCGGGCAAAAGCACGGTGCCCAAGGCGATGCCAAACACGCCGACCGGAAACTCCATTAGCCGGTCCGAATAATATAGCCAGGAAATGCTTCCGGTGACTAAATACGATGCCAGCACCATGTTCACGATCATATTTAATTGCGCCACGGAAACGCCGAATATTGCCGGCAGCGTTAATCGAAATACGCGCTTGACGCCCGCCACTCCGATTTCATCCCCGGCCCGCTTAATGATTCTTGGTTTTATAGTGAGCTTTTCCTTTTTCAAAAATGGCAATTGAAACAGCAGTTGAATCAGTCCCGCCGCGAGCACCCCAAAAGATAATGCAATGGGCGAATCGTTAACCATCGGCACTAAAACCAAAGCTGCGAAAATCAAGCAGATGTTCAATAAAATCGGGGTTGCGGCCGGCACCGCGAAGCGACCGCAAGTATTGAGCATGCCGCCTGCCATGGCCACAAAGGAGATAAAAAACACATAGGGAAAGGTGATGCGAGTGGCTTGCACCGCGAGATTAAACTTTTCCGGCTGGTCAACAAACCCGGCCGCCAACACGGCCACCAAGCCGTGCGCAAAAATCACTCCCAACGCCGAGACGACCAGCAGAATCAAGCCGAATCGCCCGATCAAAATTTGCAGGAATCTATTCGTGTCAGACTCGGTGTTATTCAGGCGATAGTCCGTGAAAACCGGCACAAAGGCGGCCGAAAATGCGCCTTCCCCAGAGATTCGGCGGAAAAAATTGGGGATGCGAAAGGCCACAAAAAATATATCCGCCGCGGCTTTGTCGCCGAGAATATTGGCGAATATCACATCGCGAATCAGGCCGGTCATCCGTGACACCAACGTCATGGCGCCAACAACCGACACAGACTTAATTAATTTGGACGACATTTTGCTTCGCGATTGCCAATAATATGCCTTGGTAATATACCTTGATAATATGCGGTGCCAGGTTGACTTTCAGGGTTGACTTTCAGGCTTGACTTATCAGACGAAATTGACCATAGTCCCGCGCCCGTTGTTTGACTCCATTAACCGACTCTAAAAATCCGAGGATAACCGTTGGCCAATACACCCCAGGCGCGAAAACGTGCCCGCCAAAATGCAAAGCGACGAATGCATAACATGAGCATTCGCTCGGCGTTGCGTTCCTCCATCAAAAAACTGCTGAAACTCATTGCGGAAAAAAACCAGGAGCAAGCCAACGCGGCATACCGCAACGCGGTGTCCAACATCGATCGCGCCGCAGCAAAAGGCCTGCACCACAAAACCCGCGCCGCGAGATTGAAAAGCCGTCTTAACCATCGGCTGAAATCCCTCAACGCATAGTTCGCATCGTTCGCATCGTTCATAATAATAGTGGCGATAGCGGCGCATCGGATTCATGCCGTAATGGCAATATTGTCGCGGTGAATTAATTCACTTTCGCCGCAATACCCCAACACCGCTTCAATTTTATCGCTGGATTTGCCAATGATTTTACTGGCTTCGTCCGCATTGTAATTGACCAGGCCGCGGGCGATTTCATTGCCAGCCTGGTCAACGCAAGTAACAATCTCTCCGCGTGTGAACGCGCCGTCCACCGCGGTAACGCCAATCGGCAACAGGCTGCGCCCGGATTCCTTCAATACGCTGACCGCGCCGTTGTCGAGCACCAGTTTTCCAGTGCCGCGCAACTGCCCTGCCAGCCATTGTTTTCTGGCGGCAATTCGACCGCTGCCCGGCGACAGCGTCGTGCCCAAAACCTCGCCGGCTCGTAAACGCAGCAATATATCCTGTTCCTTGCCCGAAGCGATTATGGTGGTCGCGCCGGACCCGGACGCCTTGCGCGCGGCCTTGATTTTGGTCAGCATACCGCCGCTTCCAGATACACCAGCGCAACCCGCCACCGCCAACAATTCAGGGTCATCCGCTTTTCCATATTGAATCAGATTTGCCGACGCAGAATTTCTGGGGTCGCGCTCGCACAGCCCAACCTGATCGGTAAGCAGCACCAGACATCCCGCCTCCACCAAATTCGTGGCCAATGCCGCCAACGTGTCATTGTCGCCGAAGCGTATTTCTTCGTTCACCACCGCATCATTTTCATTGACAATCGGCACCACGCCGAGATTCAACAACTCGCGCAGCGCGCTTCTTGCGTTCAGGTAGCGCTGCCGATTCGCCAGATCAGCATGGGTAAGCAGAATCTGCGCGGTCAAAATTTGGTGTTGATCGAAAGCCGCCTGATAACTTTGCATCAACCCCATCTGGCCGACCGCCGCGGCGGTTTGCAGTTTATGCACTGCGCTGGGACGATGCTGCCAGCCCAGGCGGCGCATGCCCTCGCTAATGGAACCGGACGAGACCAGCACCACATCCAAGCCTTGATCTTTCAGTTCGGCGATTTGCCCGACCCATGAATCAATGGCGGATTGATTAAGACCGGATTGGGCATCGGTCAGCAGCGACGTGCCAATTTTGACCACCCACCGGGTTGATTCGGTTAGCGCCTTGCGCGAGGTCATTGTTGCAGCACCTGATCCCATACGCGGTCTAAATCCTGAGCGCCTGATTCGCGATTCTCCAACTCGGCTTTAATGGCTTCATCAATCCGCAGCAACCGATTCATTACATCGTTAGTCAGCTTATCGCAGCCTGCTCCGGTCAGCGCCGAGATACGATAAACCTGCCCGCGATACGATAACTTTTCCTTCAATTCGGATTCAATTTCCAGCGCCATTTCCTGACTGACCGTATCAATCTTGTTGAGTACCAGCCAGCGTTCCTTGTCTGCCAGCGATGGCTCGAAATGGCTCAATTCTCGTTCAATCTCTCTGACTCCTTGCTCAAGATCTTTGTGGTCGATGGGCGCGATATCGACCAAATGCAGCAATATTCTGGTGCGCTTCAAGTGCTTTAAAAACTGGATGCCTAACCCGGTTCCCTGAGCCGCGCCTTCAATCAAGCCTGGGATGTCGGCAATCACAAAACTGCTGGAATGGCCGATATCCACCACGCCTAATTGCGGATGCAAAGTGGTAAACGGATAATCCGCGATCTTGGGCCGGGCATGGGAAACCGCGCTTAACAAAGTTGACTTTCCGGCATTGGGCAAGCCCAACAAACCCACATCCGCCAGCACCTTTAATTCCAGTTTCATTAACCGTTCATCTCCCATTTTTCCCGGAGTAGTGCGGCGCGGCGCGCGGTTGGTGCTGGATTTGAAATTCGCGTTGCCCAGCCCGCGCCGGCCGCCTTCGGCAACCAGCAAACGCTCTCCTGCTTTAGTCACATCGCCGATTATTTCATTGGTTTGCGCATCGCTGACAATGGTTCCCAGAGGCACTGCGATCAGCAAATCATCACCCTTCTTTCCAAATCGGTCTTTGCCCGCGCCGCCCGCGCCGTTTTTCGCGCGATACTGTCGAATAAACCTGAAATCCGCCAACGTGTTCAATCCACTTTTGGCAACCAGGTAAATGCTGCCGCCATTGCCGCCGTCTCCGCCATCAGGTCCGCCATTTGGACGAAATTTTTCACGCAGGAAACTCAGGCAGCCGTTGCCGCCCTTGCCGGCGATGACCCGGATTGTCGCTTCGTCAACGAATTTCATTATTATATTTTAAAAAAGGTTCAAGATACTATAAGGTATAGTGAAATGGTCATAACTAATTGTTCTATAAATGAAAAACAAGCATGTCATTCGTTGCCGAATTTCGAGGAATAAATTCAGGGCGATTCCACGGCTGTTTTGCCTTGATATCAAGGCTTGCAAAGTCGCTCAAATCACTGGCATCTCTGGCCCAACGACCAGCCGATTGTATACTCAAATCAGACAACACATCGCCGGGCAATGACAAATGATAGGCAATGGTGAATTGAGAGGACAAAGGCGCGTTGAGACGCCAAAGCACACGAGAGAAAATGTCCGGCTACGCATCCTCCCTGCCGTCATTCTCGCCGTAGGCGGGAATCCAGACGCGGCGAAGCCGCGATAATAAGGAGTCCGGCTACGCCGAACGGTTTAATAACTGGATTGCCCGGCCAATAATAATAATATGGGCCGGGCAATGACGGATTTTAGGTAATAGAGCGCGTTCTTAGTGTCACGCTTTGCGTGACAATTATTTACCATTGTCTTCTCAAAAGGACACATCGCCTTCCGATTCACCATTGCCCCCCCCCAGCCCGTCATTCTCGCCGAAGGCGGGAATCCAGTTAAAATATGTCGTCCGGCGTAGCCGGACCCCTTTGAAAGAGTGTGAGTTTCGCTTCAATATGCGCCACGAAAATGGGTGTCAATATCTGCTAAAATCTATCCGAAATCGACCGCTTAAAGTATCTTGAACCTTAAACAATGTTTAACTATAAACTTTTGTCATCATAGCCGCTGCTCGATTCTGCTTTGTGCTTGATTCTACATCCTGCTTCCGTGGAGTCGTGAGCATAACCGAAAAGGCTTGCGGAAATGTCGCGGCGCAAAATCTGCCCGACCATCCAGTCCATCGCCGCTCCTGCGCCTCCATGCGCCCGCGCCATACGACCGCCACGGATGGCGGAAGTGTCGATACCGTACGGAACGAGTATCGACCAAGCCATCCATAGCCATAAAAAAACCCCGCTTTGGTGACAAAGCGGGGTTTTTGTGTTTCATTATTCCCCAAATCTTAACTCAGACGATACTGATTGTCCTGCGCTTTTTAGGACCTTTAGTTTCAAACAATACCCGGCCCGGCGCGGTTGCGAACAAGGTGAAGTCTTTTCCAAGGCGGGTGTTTTTTCCTGGATGAAACGAACTGCCGCGTTGTCTTACAATAATATTTCCGGCAAGAACGTGTTGGCCACCGAACTTCTTAACGCCAAGCCGTTTGGATGCGGAATCGCGGCCGTTTCTGGAACTACCGCCTGCTTTTTTGTGTGCCATGAGGCGCCTCTATCATGTTCTGGTTTAGTATCGGATAAACAACGGGCTATGCGGCATCGATGTTCTCGGCAACGGTCTCGCCGGCAATCGTCTTCTTTTCAGCAGTTGATGCGCGAGCAGGCCCAGCACCGCCTGCGCCACCAATACCGGTAATTTCGATCTCTGTGAATGATTGGCGATGTCCTTGCGTACGACGATAGTTTTTACGTCGTTTCATTTTGAACACCTTGATTTTGCCGGCTCTGTCATGGGCTACCACGGTCGCGGTGACCGGGTTTTCCAGCGCTGTCGATCCAACGGTGACTTGGTCGCCGTCCGCGACCATCAACACGCGCTCCAGATTGACCGAATCACCCTCCGCAACGGCTAATTTTTCCACCTTTAACTTATCGCCAACAGCAACTTTGTATTGTTTGCCGCCGGTTTTGATGACTGCATACATGTTATTCACTCTTCACTTACGGGCTTCAATTGTTTATTCTATTCGTCGCCGGATCAAATTTAGTCAATGACTTAAACCTGACTCGATTATCCCTTCATGATGTCCCCCTGTCCACTCGCTGGCGGCAGAGAATCTGTACGCGGAAATCACCGGATTTTCAAGGATGCCGGATTGTAGCCGTCTAAAGCCTGGTCGTCAAATACATGTCCAAGGTCCACCACATAATTAGACAAAATCAGGTGGCCGGAAGTGAGGCTTCAGCCTCGCCAAGCCATTGCAGATTGCGGGACAGCGGTCATATGATTGGATACGCAGGCTTTATTTTTCGGACTTATATAGGAAAGTTGGCAAAAGTTAAGAAATTAAAACCTTGACTTTTAACGAATTATGCGCGAATGAATATAAACAGTTATCTTAAAATCATAAGTTCCAGCGTATACATTAATTTTGGTTCAAGATACTTTAAGCGGTGATTTCGGATAGATTTTAGCAGATATTGACACCTATTTTCGTGGCGCATATTGAAGCGAGACTCACACTCTTTCAAAGGGGTCCGGCTACGCCGGAGACATATTTTAACTGGATTCCCGCCTGCGGCGAGAATGACGGGCTGGGGGGACAATGGTGAATCGGAAGGCAATAAGTCCTTTTGAGAGGGCAATGGTAAATAATTGTCACGCAAAGCGTGACACTAAAACGTGCTCTGGCGTAGCCGGACATTTTCTCTCCTGTGCTTTGGCGTCTCAATTCGTCTTTGTCCTCTCAATTCACCATTGCCTATCATTTGTCATTGCCCGGCCCATATTATTATTGGCCGGGCAATCCAGTGGAATATGCCGTCCGGCGTAGCCGGACTCATTTGCTTTGATGCCGCACCGTTCGATGCGAGAATGACGGCAAGGGTGTCATTGTCCAATTCGCCCTCAACACGTCATTGCGCGCCGCATTTTCGTTGTCAGGCAAGGCGCGCGAGGAGCGAGGGAGTGAGCAATACATTAAGTATGTAATCGACCGAGCGACGATGCGCAACACTATACGGCGTAATAAACCATGGCGACGAAAAGGCAAGCGCAATGACGGCAAGGCGATGGTGCTTGTTGCTTACCGCTAATGTATGAGCGCGTCCCGGCGGCTTCGCCGCCGAAATAATGAGTTCGGCTACGCCGAACGATTTAATAACTGGATTGCCCGGCCAATGATAATATGGGCCGGGCAATGACGGGTTGGGGAGACAATGGTGAATCGGAAGGCAATGGGTCTTTTTGAGAAGCCAATGGTAAATGAGTGTCACGCAAAGCGTGACACTAAAACGTGCTCCAGCGTAACCGTGGCCCGGTGTGATTACCGGGCCACGGGCACAAGAGGAAACAAAAACCTACTTAAAACCCTCTTATTCCGTAGCCAATATGCTGGATTCGCATGGCATCTCCTCTTGGGTTGAGGTGTGCCATATGTATCTGAGCCTATGCAGGTTTTAGTGCTTTATGTTTTGCCAACTTTCCTATATAAGTCCGTTATTTTTATCCTCTTATTCGTCTCATTTGTGTCTGAGCCCGGACAATACAATGGGCTAAGCGTCATGCACTAGTATTTGCATGAGAAAGGCGAGGTTCCGCCAAAAGACCGATCACTATACGTGTTGAAGCTAACCGCTGATTCAGGGCATGATGCGGGCGGTTTATCTTTCGGGGAATGCAAACCATCTGCAATCTCGGCTAAAATCGCCAGTTCAAAACAGACACAAGAATTCATGTCCGATCTTAACTCCGATCTCAACTCCAATCCCAACTTGCAACGGGATGCCGAAAACCCCGATGCATCGACAAAATTACCGGCAAAATCGTTGCTGGACTCAGCCATATCGTTGGTTGGCGACGATCTGGATGCGGTCAACAATACCATTCAGTGGCGCCTTCAATCCGACATTGCGCTGATCAATACCCTTGGGGCATATATTGTAAAAAGCGGTGGTAAAAGGCTGCGTCCGTTGATTTTATTGCTGTGCGCTCGTTGCTGTGGGTACCCGGGCAAAGATCATGTCTTGCTCGCCGCCGTGATTGAGTTTATTCATACCGCGACCTTGCTGCACGACGACGTGGTCGATGCCTCGGCCACCCGAAGAGGGCAGCCCACTGTCAATGACGTATGGGGCAATGAGGCCAGCGTCCTGGTTGGGGATTTTTTGTATTCCCGCGCTTTTGAGATGATGGTTGAAACCCGGAATATGGCGGTCATGCGCATCTTGGCCAACACCACGAATGCGATTGCCGAAGGCGAAGTCCTGCAACTGCTCAACGCCCATTCCCCGGACACATCGGAACAGCAGTATATGGACACTATTCATCGCAAAACCGCGAAATTATTCGAGTCCGCAGCTTGGCTAGGCGGCATTATCGCGGGTGAGCGCACCGAAATATGCAACGCCATGGCAAGTTACGGCATGCATCTTGGCACCGCTTTTCAGTTGGTGGATGACATTTTGGATTACAGTGCCGATAGCGCCGACCTCGGCAAGGATATTGGCGACGACCTGGCCGAGGGCAAACCGACATTGCCCTTGATTTACGCCCTGGAACACGGCAACACCCAACAAAAAGCGATCATTGCCCAGTCTATCGAAAACGGCAAACGCGAGAAAATCGCCGAGATTCTGGACATTGTGCAATCGACCGGCGCGCTGGATTACGCCCGGGCCCAGGCAAACGACCAGGTTGAATTGGCAGTCGCCGCGCTTGCGCCTCTAAACGACAATGAATATAAGGATGCGCTGGCGCAACTGGCCGAATTTTCGGTGATTCGAGGATACTGAATCACGCTTTGGCGGAACCGTGGCGGCGGAATTTCCGGTGCTTACCATTGCCCGGCCCGCCTATGCCCAAACATCGGTGCTCAGATAACGTTCGCCGGTATCCGCCAAAATCGCCAGAATGGATTCCCCGTTATAGTCGCCGTTCGCTGCCAGATTGATCATGCCGGCCACCGCGGCGCCGCAGGATATGCCGCAGAAAATCCCTTCTTCACGCGCCAGTGCGGTGGTCGTGGAATACGCTTCCTCGGTGGTGATCGGGATGATCTCCTCATAGGCGTTGGTGTCGAGAATATCAGGAATAAATCCTGGCGCGGTGCCCATGATCTTGTGCTTGCAGGCAATGCCCTGGCTCAAAATCGGGGAATCCGCAGGCTCGGTGGCAATGATCTTGAGGCGCGGATGCCGGACCTTAAGATATTTCGACAGCCCGGAGATGGTGCCGCCGGTGCCAGTGGTGCAGACAATCGCCGATAACGCGCTGCCGAAATCATCCCAAATTTCATCCGCGGTTTTTTTGTGCGACTTGGTGTTAGAGGGATTGTAATGCTGGCCAACGAAAAAATAGCCATGTTGCGCGGCTAACCGTTTGGCTTCATCAATCGCGCCTATCGTCCCTTGCTCCGCTGGCGTGAGTACAACTTCTCCTCCGTAAGCCTTTAATATCAGTTTGCGCTCCTCGCTCATGTCTTCCGCCATGACAAATACTGAGCGATAGCCCTTGACCGCCGCGACCATGGCCAGGCCAATTCCGGTGTTGCCGGACGTGGGCTCGATAATGACATCGCCGCGTTTCAACTTGCCCGCGACTTCGGCATCTTCAATCATTTGCAACGCAGGTCGGTCTTTCACCGAGCCGCCTGGATTAAAACTTTCCAGCTTCACCCATAACTCCGCCGCGCTGTCCACACCCAGGCTGTCCACGCCCAGGCGGTTTAATTTGACCACTGGGGTATGGCCGATTGTTTCAAGAATATTTTGGTATTTAATAATGGATGCCCGCAAGACCTGAAAAAAACAAGATTATCATACCCGCTCATGAATAGGTTGAATCCTGCCTAAACAGTCCTGCACAGCCCGGCACAGACCTGGCGATAACACGCCTCGCATCCAGTCAGGACTGGAGCGAATTGGCTACGCCTGGTTAAGGTATCAGTTCGAAATCGGCCTGCCTAACGAACAACAAATACCGAACAGGATGCATGACGCACCACACGGGCAGCGTTAGTGCCGAGTAAAAAATCAGTGGCCTGCGGCTTGTTGGCGCCGATGATAATCAGGTCCACGCCGGTTTTTTCTGCATGCGCCAGTATTTCGCGATAAACATCACCGAAACGGGCCGAACTGGTCACTTCGCCCCGAACCAGATCGACGCTTGCCGACAGAGCAGCCAGATCCTGCTCGGTTCTTTCCATCGCCATCCGCTCATAACTCTGCGGCAGGTGCTGTGAGACTATGACTGGCGCCGCGCTGATGATGCTTAACACATGCAACTCGGCGGAACGGCTGTTGGCGATATCCGCGGCAATGCGCAGGATTTTATCGGCATCGCCGCTGTGGTCGATATCAATGGCGGCCAGTATCTGTTTGAACATGGTTCTGCCTCTGCCTCTGGTTCTGTTGCCGCCCCTGTTTCCGCTATGACTGCTCGCCATCGGCGCGCACGAGTTCGGTGGATCGGCCGCGGGCTCGGAACTGCACCAGTACAACGGGGGCGGCAAACACCAGGGCCGCCACATCGCTCTCCCAGCTCGGCGCCACCATCATCAACCCGGCGAAACCCATGAGGAAACGCCAACCAGCGTTCAACGGGGCGACAAAGTACCCGGAGACGGCGGTGGCGATGGCGAAGATGCCGATGGCGCAGGTCAGCGATACTTGAATAAACGACATCCAGGTGAAGTACTCCGGGATGACAATGAGCATGGTCGGCGCATAGACGAACACCATCGGCACCATCAGTTTGCCAATGCCGAGGCTGAACGCCGAGACCCCGGTGCGGAACGGGTTGGCGCCGGCGATGCCGGCGGCGGCGTAGGCCGAGGCGCAGACCGGCGGCGTGATCTCGGAGATGACGCCGTAGTAAAGCACGAACATATGCGTCGCCAGCGCCGGTACGCCCAGTTGCGACAACGCTGGCTGGGCAACGGAAACCAGCATGATGTAGAGCGCCGTGGTCGGCAGGCCGGCGCCCATCAGGATGCAGGCGATGGCGATCAGGACCAGCGACAGGAACTGTTGGATGGAGGCTTGTGCAAACACCTCGAGCGGAATCCAGCCGATTACCGCGTATAAAACTTCGGCCATGTCGCGGGCGCTGGTGGTGACCATGAAGCCGAGGCGAAAGGCGATGCCGGTGGTGTTGATAACGCCAACCACGATGCCGACCGCGGCGCAGGCGGCACCGACCGCCAGCGCGTATTGAACGCCGACATGAAAACTGTCGAACAGCGCTCTCATGCCGTGGCGCTGGCCCTTGTGCATCAGGCTGAGGAACAGCAATCCGCCAAGAACGCCGCCCATAACCGGCGAGAAGGCGCCGTTCGACACCCGCCACAGAATGAACGCCAGCATGGCCGCTGGCAAGATCATGGTCATCGGTTTCTGGTACGACGAAAAGCCGACGATGATGCAGAAAGTCAACCCCATGAAGGCGGCCATGTTCGGCGAGTAACCGCTGAACAGCGTGATCAGAAGCGCAATCAGCGGCATGACCGTATACCAACCCTCGCGCCAGATCTTGAGGAATTTGGGCAGTTGGTCCTTGGGATAACCCTGGAGGCCAAGCCGTTTTGCGGTGAAATGCACGATCGACAGAACGCCGATGTAGTGCATCGATGCTGGCACAATTGCGGCGATGACGATGGTGGTGTACGGCACTTCCAGGAACTCGGCCATCAGGAACGAAGCCGCGCCCATGATCGGCGGCGTGATCTGGCCGCCAGCACTGGACGCGGCTTCGACGCCGCCGGCGAAGTGACCGGGATAGCCGAGGCGCTTCATGTTGGGAATGGTCAGCGAGCCGGTGGAGACTGTGTTGGCGATCGACGAGCCGGAAATGGTGCCGAAAAACGCCGACGAAACCACGCTCACCTTGGCCGGGCCGCCGGTGTACTTGCCGGCCACGACCATGGCGTTGTCGATGAAGAACTGGCCCAGTCCCATGCGCTGGGCGACCACGCCGAACAGCACGAAATGGAACACCACGGTCGATACGACCCACAGCGTCACCCCGAAGATGCCCTCGGCCGGGAAGTACATATTATTGATGAACTGCCGCCAGTCGACGCCCGGATGCTTGAGCACCTGGAGCGGCATATACGGACCGAGCAAGGCATAGGCGATAAACACCAGGATGATTATCGGCAGGATGATGCCCAGCGAGCGGCGCGTGATCTCGAGCACCAGAATAATGAGCGCCGTGCCGAAGATAAGATCCAGCCAATGCGGATCGCCTTGGCGCAATGCCTGCTCCGACACATCCAGGCCGAAAGCGGTCAGCCCGGTCCACGAGAGCGTCAGGAAAAGCGCGGCCATGATGCCGACGGCGGCGAATACCCAGTCGTAAATGGGCACGTTGCCCCAGCGCCACCAGTTGTTTTTCCGGTATTCGAGCGCGCTCTGGGTGCGAAACAGCGGCATTCCGGCAAAGATCAGGATGAACAGGCCGCTGAGGTGAATCCCCATATGCGTGTGGTCAACCGGCGTGCCAAAGCCGGCGGTATACATATGATAAAAGGCGAAAGCGATGGCGACATAATATAGCGCCCGCGCAAGTCCCGCGCCGTTGTCGCGGGTGATCAGGGAAGTATCGTATTGTTTCTCAAGCGCCTCGGCCGCTTCGATATCGAGTTTGCCGGTTGGTTGCTCAGTCATCGCATATTCTGCCGTTGTTCGGTCCCAGCTGCTCGCGCCCCTCCCGCCGGAAAAGACCCTGCGCCGATTGTGGAACAGGGCCGCAAGCAGGAAAGCATGATTAATTCATCATGATGCCCGCTTCTTTGTAGTACCGCTCTGCGCCGGGGTGCAGCGGGACATTCAATCCCTTGATGCCGTCAAGCGCAGTCTCCTCGCGAATGACCTTGCCTTTGGCGTGGCCATTGTCGAGCAGCTTGCGGGTGGTGTCGTTCCACAACGCTTTAGTGATCTGGTAAATCAATTGTTCGTCTTGATCGATGCTGGTCACCAGGATGCCATTGACGGCGATGGTGTTGACATCGTAATCAATGCCCGCATAGGTGCCGGCCGGGATTATGGATTGGCCATAATAGGGGAGAATCTCATGCGCCATCGCCACTTCGTCATCCGAGAAAGAATAAATCTCCATGCCTTTAGTGTTGTCGAGCTGGATCATTGCGGCCACCGGTGTGCCGGCAACATAGAAATAGGCGTCCAAATGCCCATCGGCAATCCGCTCGGCGCTTTGCGCGTTGTTGAGCTCGGCCTCGTCGATGTTGTCACGGTTGACGCCATGTTGGTCGAGTATTAACTCAACCGCGATCTGGGTGCCGGAACCGGCCTGGGCGATACCGACCCGTTGGCCTTTCAGGTCGCCTAATCCGTTCATATTCATGCCCTTCTTCATTATCAGGTGCATATCTTCGGGATATAGCTTGGCGATAATGCGCAGTTTTGGCTTCGCCTTTCCCGCAAACTTGCCTTCACCGTGATAGGCGAAATACAGCGTTGCCGCACCGGTCAGACCGGCTTCCATTTGCCCGGCATTGATGGCGGTAACGTTGTGCGCCGAGGCGTTGGTCGATTGGGCGATGGCGATCAGGCCCGGCACGCCGCAGCTACCGCCCTGCTCGCAGGTCTTGCCTGAGCCTGGCGGGTTGGAAATGGCGTTGGCGATCAGGCCGCCGATGGGGAAATAAGTGCCGCCGGCGCCACCGGTGCCAATGCGGAAAAATGTCATCTCTTGAGCCGAGACGCTGCCGGCGGATAAGACGCCAGCGACCGCGACTGCGGCAAGAATGCGTTTTAGTTTAATGGGTTTCATGGGTTGCTCTCGCTTCATTAGTTTGATTGGTTTGATTAGTGTCATTGTATCCCCCCAGCGCAGCAACAATACATACTACTGCACCATATAAAAAGGTTGCCATAGTGTTTGTCATAATGTCCAATACCGATACTTGCACTCCCCATAGCATTAGGTTATGACCGCGCTTATAAATTTGCGCCAAATCGAGGTATTTACGGCCATTATGCGGACCGGTTCGGTCACCAAAGCCGCGAAAACGTTGAACGTCTCCCAACCGTCAGTGAGCAAAGTGCTAAAGCACACGGAAGCCCGGCTCGGATTTCCGCTGTTCAAACGCCTTAGTGGCAAACTCTATCCGACTCCCGAGGCCGAGGTTTTGTATAACGAAACAGCGCGCATCGGCGAAGATATCGATCATCTCAGTCAACTGGCCTTTGAATTGCGCGATGGCGGTGTCGGGCGTGTCCGATTCGGCTGTCCGCCGTCTCTGGCCACCCATGTATTGCCCATGGGCATCCAGGCTTTTCGAGCCAGATGCCCCGGCATTAGCGTTCAACTCACTATTTCTCCATCGGCATTAATTCGCTCTGAGGTGATTAAACGTCGAGTGGACCTGAGCCTCGCTCATTTTCCAACCTCTGATCCGGAGGTTAGCGGGGTAACGCTGGACACTGGCCGCATGGTGTGTCTGATGCGCACGGATCATGTATTGGCAAACAAGCCGTGGTTGAGTGCGCAGGAACTGTTGGGGCACAATATGATTTTTGGTTACGCGGACCAGGAATTTCTCCGACTTATCGACAACGCGGCGCCGGAACTTCGAAATAATTCTAGCTGTGACCTGCTGGTAAACCACTACACGGTTGCCGCAAGTCTCGCGCAGCGTGGCTTGGGCGTTGCTCTGGTCGATGAGTTCACAGTTACCGGCAGCCGTTTCGATGATTTAGCCATAGTGCCGTTCGAGCCGGAAATTCCAATTCATGTGGGGGTGATTTATCCGCGATATCGTCCTCTGTCGACCGCAACGAAAATGTTTATTGAGACGTTGGGAGACGCTTTAGAGAAATTCAGAATTCGTGGCCGGCGGCCACGTAATAACCCGGTCGCCGATGCCTGATTTCACTCTGTTGCATTGATGGCAATGCGGGTGAGTATCCAATTTTTATTTCAAAACTCGAGCAAGGTGATGCGAGCATAACCATAAGTTATTGCCGGTTAAACAATTTATATTAGACACGTTGCCTTAGAAAATGAAAGATTGCAGTCAGGCAGGACACTTAATAAAGGAAATAATATGAAAGATTGGGTATCGAATAAACTGGCAAAATGGTGCATCGAGCTGCGCGCAGAGGATTTGCCCGATGATGTTCTGACCAAGGCTGAGGGCGTAATCCTTGACGCCATCGCTTGCGCCATTCCCGGTTGCCATACGCAAGGCGCCAAGCGTATTCATGCGGTTGCCAAATCCACCTTTGGCAGCGGCGATGCCATCATTTGGTTTGACAGCGCGCGCGTGCAGGCAACGGCGGCCGCGTTCGCAAACTCCGCATCCGTGTCTATGCTAGATTTGGACGATGGGCACCGCAGCGCGCTTGGCCATCCTGGCGCCGCCATCATTCCCGCCGCCCTGGCCGCCGCCGGGCCGCATGCTCAGGGGATTGAGTTGCTGAAAAACGTTGTCGCCGGTTACGAGGTGTGCATTCGCATCGGCATGTCGGAAAACCGCAAGTCCTATCACACCGGAAACTGGACCGGCCTCGGCGTCGCGGCGACCGCTGGGCTTTATGCCGGCATCACCGAGCAGCAGCTGGCGCATGCCCTGGCCACGACTTCCTATCATGGGCCTCGGGTCGCTGATTTGACGCTCAGCGCGGACATGGGCGCCAATGTCAAGGAATCCATTCCCTGGTCTGTGGTTACCGGCTTTATCGCCAAAGACTTGGCCATACAAGGATTCACCGGCTGTCGCGATGCAATGGATATCACGGAGCGTTACGATCCGAAAAAAGCGCTTGCTGGTCTCGACGATGGATATTTTCCATCCCAAGCGGGAAAACACTCGCACGCTATTATGCGAACTTATTTTAAGCGTTACGCATGCTGTCGCTGGATTCACAGTTCCATTGAGGCCTTGCTGGAAATCATGCGCGGCCGGAATCTCAAGCATGATGACATTAAATCCATTCGGGTGGAGACCTTTAAACAGGCGGCAAATCTCAATAATCTTGCCGAGCCAACGACACCGGAAAGCGGGCAATACAGCATTCCCTATAGTATGGCCATCGTGGCGGTTCTGGGCGAAGACACGCTGCCGCCACCGACATCAGAGTGCCTTCATCATCCTGAAATCGTGAAATTCGCCACGAAGATTGAGGTCATCCATAATCAATCAATGGATTCGGCTTTTCCTGTTACAAGCCCTGCACGAATCTTCGTGACCACTGCAAATGGAACATTCGAGGCGTTTGTGGAAGTGCTTTGGGGGGATCCGGATCAACCTCTATCGCGGGAAGATCTGGTCGGTAAGTTCAAAACTTTGGCACATCGCAGAATGTCGGATGATGATGTGATGAGTATTATCAGTGCCGTACAAAGCCTGCGAAACGGTGGTGTCAAGCCATTGTTGGAGGCGCTTGCGGCGGCCACTTGCCTGCCCGCGGAATGATTTTGCAACCGCGGAAAGATTCCATAGTTTAGCGTTAAAATTCCGAATTAACCCACAACTGCGCCAAATACACCGAATTGGTTTGGTATTGGGTCAGTGGCGGCGCAAGCCGCTCGGTGAGTCTCGCAACGCGTGACAATACTAATAGCCCGGCATAGTTGGCTTTTCCTCGGTTACTTTGGTGTCTCAAAGAGAGTCACACTTTGCGATTCACAATTACCCCCCAACCCGTCATTGCCCGGCTTGTTCCGGGCAATCCAGTTAAAAAACTCAGCGGCGTTAGCCGCTATCCTTAATGGCGGCGAAGCCGCCCGGTGAGTCTCGCAACGCGTGACAATACTAATAGCCCGGCATAGTTGGCTTTTCCTCGGTTACTTTGGTGTCTCAAAGAGAGTCACACTTTGCGATTTACAATTACCCCCAACCTGTCATTGCTGTATGTGTTCACTCTTTCGCTGACAGCTTCTTCCTCATTTCCAGTGGTGTTTTAGCACCGATTCCCTGATGCGGACGATGCTCGTTGTAGTAGAGAAGGTAGAGTTCCAGTTGCTGCTTGAACTCATCCAAACTCTCAAACACCGTGTCGTCTATCAGGTCATCATTCAATGTCCGCCAAAACCGCTCCACCTTGCCATTGGTCTGCGGTCGATAGGGGCGCGTGTAGCGATGCCGAATGCCTAACTCTTGCAACATCCGCTCAAACGGATGCCCCACCAGGTTCTTCTTGGAAGCAAACTCCGAGCCGTTGTCACTCATCATTTCGGCAAACTGAACCTGGTAACGACTATTGAGCAAGTTGATTATCCGCAAACTGGTGAACATCACCGACAAACTGGTGATGTCCGACACCACTTCGGCCCACGCAAGGCGTGTGAAATCGTCAACCAGCCCCACCAGATAGTGGCGTTTGCCCTCTGCGGGAAACAGATCCCGACTCAGGTGATGGCAGTCGATATGCCCCAATTCCCCTGCTTTTTGCTTGATAATCTTGCGTTTGTTTTCTTTCATTTTTCGCTTCAGACGGTTCAGGCCGTGGCGTCGCGTGATCCGATAGATGGTACTCGGCGAAGGACACTCATCTTTCAGTTGCGGCAATAATATCGCATAAATCTCGTAGCGGTTATTACCCAGCCGGCGTTGCCGGAGCACCAACTCTTCAACCAGAGTCATACCGCGCCGCGCCTGCCACTTCGGACCGCGGCAACGCGGCAGCAGGTCACGCCCGTTGCCGCTCGCCTTATACCGGTGATAATACTTCAAGAACACCTGTCGATGGGTGTTGTGATGCTTATAGAAGGCCATCACAAACCGAAATTTAGGGTGTTTGCCGGCTTTGACGGTCTCGTATTCCTCGCACAAATGTTGCCAGTTGCGGATATAATTTCTTTCAATTGTGCTGTCTTTGCTGTTATCTCTCATGGAATTCTCCTGGGTGTGTCAGTTAGTCAATGATATTTCCGATTTTGTCATCAAATAAGTGAACACATACAATTGCCCGGCTTGTTCCGGGCAATCCAGTTAAAAAACTCAGCGGCGTTAGCCGCTATCCTTAATGGCGACGAAGCCGCCGGTTGTTGTCCGGCTTTGCCGGACTATTAATGCCGTCACGCGAAGCGTGACTCATTTGCGGCGAAGCCGCGATATAAGGAGTTCGGCTGCGCCGAACGGTTTAATAACTGGATTGCCCGGAACAAGCCGGGCAATGACAGGTTGGGAGGCAATACATTTACTTAAAACCTCAACTCACCTTTACCTAAAACCTCAACTCACCCTTCAGCAAAATGACATCGTCATCCGCATCGGTATCACGATGTTCACCAACGAGATCCAGGTCGAGGCGGTCGCCGAGTTTCCATTGGATGCCCAAGCGGTAGCGGTTGCTGTCGTCGCTCAGGGTCATTGCGGTATATGCGAGCAATTAGGGGTCAGAGTAGAAATTATTTGTTAAGCAAATAGATTCATTGCATGATGACCTGAGAAATGCAACAAATAGCTGTATAGCGTTTGGGAGTGAAAGATTTTAGAAGTTAGAAAAACCTGGCCCAAAGCCCCAATAATTTCTACTCTGACCCCAATCTCCCCCCCAACCCGTCATTGCCCGGCTTGTTCCGGGCAATCCAGTTATTAAACTCAGCGGCGTTAGCCGCTATCATTTCGGCGGCGAAGCCGCCGGTTTTTCGAGCCGGAATGACGAGACGAAGAGCGTGTTGTCCGGGTTTGCCGGACTATTAATGCCGTCACGCGAAGCGTGACTCATTTGCGGCGGAGCCGCGATAAAAGAGTCCGGCTACGCCGGACGACATATTTAACTGGATTGCCCGGAACAAGCCGGGCAATGACAGGTTGGGGAGACAATGGTAAGTCGGAAGCCGCTATCATTCGCGGCGTAGCCGCCTTAAAACCTCAACTCTCCTTTACTTTACTTAAAACCTCAACTCACCTTTCAGCAAAATAGTATCGTCATCATCGGTATCACGATGTTCACCAACGAGATCCAGGTCGAGGCGGTTGCCGAGTTTCCATTGGATGCCCAAGCGGTAGCGGTTGCTGTCGTCGCTCAGGGTCATTGCGGTGTATGGCGTGAGCAAGCCACGACCACTGCCGAGCCACGATGGTCCGGTAAAGCCATTCATGCCATAACCAACCCGCAGGTCCAGCCGTGCGGCGTAATCGCGGGTGGCATCTGCGGCGGTGTCGGTGTCAGTGGCAGTGGCATTACCATCGGCATCGCGTAACCCCTCATCCCACAGGCGTTGGATGTCGCCGGCATCATCGCCGTAACCGGGGCTGAGGGCGAATGACCAGCCTTGCCCGTCGGCGCCGGCGGTCTTTTTGATGGCACCGCTGACACCCCATTCATTGGCATCGCCATCGTGTCCGAGCAACACGCGGGCTTTGCCTTCCACGCTGAAGCCGTTGGCATTGACATGGGATATGCCGAAGCCGAGTTCGGCGCCGCTGCCGGTGGCGCCATCGCCGCCGTCATGGCGTATGCCCGCCTCCGCGCTTCGTTCGGTGCGCGCGCCGTTGTCCAGTGCGATGGTGTTGGTGGACTCCAAACTCACGCGCACGCGGTTGGTATCCACTTCGCTTGCTTCCAAACCGCTGTTATCTTTGTTGGCGTCCACTTCCAACGTGCTTTGCGATACTTCACCTTTCAATCGCAAGGTGCTGGCGCCGCGTTGCCGCACGATGCCGTTACCGCCAATGGCAAAGGTGCTCATGGACAGGTCGTTGCTGGCGCCATTATCCCTTTTCAGTTCGCCTGAGCCGTAGCCGGCGGTCATCCACACTTCGCCTCGCGCACCGCCCCAACCGAAGTAGGGATTGATGCTGGTCAGGCTGATGTCGTAGGTTGTTTTATCGTCGGTTTCCAGTTCGCCTTCGTTCCACGACAGCGCCACGCCGCCAATCGCTTCGGCGGTGCGCCCGTCCAAACCGAAATGCACACTGAACATGTCGCCGTCCCAATCCAGCTCCTGGTCGTCATCTTCGCCACCGAAGTTGCGGTAGTCGCCGGAGCCCCAGAAGGTTATGCCGCTGCTATCCTCGCCACCGACAAAATTCAATGGCATCGTAAACTCCGAGTTGCCGAGCAGGGTTTTCATATCCAGCGTGCCGTCCTCCATTGAAGACGCGTGGGTGTTCATCAGGTTGGCAACGGTGGAGGACATGGCTTGGTCGCCATTGTCATTCCTGCCGCCATTCCCATTAAATGACATCTGTTGCCCGGCGAAGTTGAAACTGCTGGCACCGTTTTGTTGTGTTCGGGCGCGTTCGACCCGCCCGGCGATGGCGCTGATGTTCTGGTCGGCAATTACGCGCGCGACTTCCGACAAAATCACTTCGATTGCTGGTGCTGTGGTATCAAGTGTAATGACTACAGGTGGTGATGCTGCAGATGTGTTTGGTCCATCAGATGCCGTTGCAGTGAATGAGTTGGCACCTGGATTTAGTGCAACTCCTGTAAATGAGAAACTGCCTGAATCAGCAGTTACCGTACCAGCTGATGTCACCCCATTGAACAGTTCCACGGTTGTCCCGGCTTCAGCTGTACCATCAATCGTGATTGGTGTTGAGCCAACAGTTGCAGGTGATGTGGTAATTGCAGGAACTGGTGGTGTTTCAGTATCAAGCGTAATGACTACAGGTGATGATGCTGCAGATGTGTTTGGTCCATCAGACGCCGTTGCAGTGAATGAGTTGGCACCTTCAGTCAGTGCAACTCCTGCAAATGAGAAATTCCCGTCACCATCAGCAGTTGTCGTACCAACAGATGATGTTCCTTCTTTGAGTAGGTCTACAGTTGTCCCAGCTTCAGCTGTACCGACAATCGTGATTGGTGTTGAGCCAACAGTTGCAGGTGAGGTGGTGATTGCAGGAACTGCCGGTGCTATAGTATCAAGTGTAATGACTACAGTCGGTGATGCTGCAGATTTATTGGTTCCATCAGATGCCGTTGCAGTGAATGTGTTGGTACCCTCAGTCAGTGTAACTGCAAATGAAAAATTGCCTGAATCGGCAGTTGTCGTATCAACTGATGCTCCTCCCTTGAGTAGGTTTACGGTTGTCCCGGCCTCAGCTATACCTTCAATCGTGAATGATGCAGTATCGACAGTTGCAGGTGATGTGGTGATTGTAGGAGGTGCCGGTGCTACAGTATCAAGCGTAATGACTACAGCGGGTGATGCTGCAGATTTGTTGACTCCATCAGACGCCGTTGCAGTGAATGTGTTGGTACCCTCAGTCAGTGTAACTGTAAATGAGAAACTGCCCGAATCAGCAGTTACCGTACCAGCTGATGTCACCCCATTGAACAGTTCCACGGTTGTCCCGGCTTCAGCCGTACCGACAATCGTGATTGATGGTGTATTGACAGTTGCAGGTGAGGTGGTGATTGCAGGAGGTGCCGGTGTTTCAGTATCAAGCGTAATGACTACAGGTGATGATGCTGCAGATGTGTTTACTCCATCAGATGCCGTTGCAGTAAAAGAGTTGGCACCTGGATTTAGTGCAACTCCTGTAAATGAGAAACTGCCTGAATCAGCAGTTACCGTACCAGCTGATGTCACCCCATTGAACAGTTCCACGGTTGCTCCGGCTTCAGCTGTACCATCAATCGTGATTGGTGTTGAGCCAACAGTTGCAGGTGATGTGGTAATTGCAGGAACTTCCGGTGTTTCAGTATCAAGTGTAATGACTACAGCCGGTGATGATGCAGATGTATTTACTCCATCAGACGCCGTTGCAGTAAAAGAGTTGGCACCTGGATTTAGTGCAACTCCTGTAAATGAGAAACTGCCTGAATCAGCAGTTACCGTACCAGCTGATGTCACCCCATTGAACAGTTCCACAGTTGTCCCAGCTTCAGCTGTACCGACAATCGTGATTGGTGTTGAGCCAACAGTTGCAGGTGAGGTGGTGATTGCAGGAACTGCCGGTGCTATAGTATCAAGTGTAATGACTACAGCCGGTGATGCTGCAGATTTATTGGTTCCATCAGATGCCGTTGCAGTGAATGTGTTGGTACCCTCAGTCAGTGTAACTGCAAATGAAAAATTGCCTGTTCCATCGGCAGTTGTCGTACCAACAGATGATGTTCCTTCTTTGAGTAGGTCTACAGTTGTCCCGGCTTCAGCTGTACCAGTAATCGTGATTGATGGTGAATTGACAGTTGCAGGTGAGGTGGTGATTGCAGGAACTTCCGGTGTTTCAGTATCAAGTGTAATGAGTACAGGTGATGATGATGCAGATGTGTTTGGTCCATCAGATGCTGTTGCAGTGAATGTGTTGGTACCCTCAGTCAGTGTAACTGTAAATGAGAAAGTGCCTGTTCCAGCAGCAGCAGTTACTGTATCACCAGTTGATGTTCCTCCCTTGAGCAGTTCCACAGTTGTCCCGGCTTCAGCTGTACCAGTAATCGTGATTGATGGTGAATTGACAGTTGCAGTTTGTGTGGTGATTATAGGAGCTTCAGGTGTTTCAGTATCAAGTGTAATGAGTACAGGTGGTGATGCTGCAGATGTGTTGACCCCATCAGATGCCGTTGCAGTGAATGTGTTGGCGCCCTCAGTCAGTGTAACTGTAAATGAGAAAGCTCCTGTTCCATCAGCAGCAGTTACCGTACCAGCTGATGTCACCCCATTGAACAGTTCCACGGTTGTCCCGGCTTCAGCTGTACCAGCAATCGTGATTGATGGTGAATTGACAGTTTCAGATGGCGTGGTAATTTCAGGAGCTTCCGGTGTTTCAGTATCAAGCGTAATAGTTACAGCTGATGATTCTGCAGATTTGTTTGGTCCATCAGACGCCGTTGCAGTGAATGAGTTGGCACCTGGATTTAGTGCAACTCCTGTAAATGAGAAACTGCCTGAATCAGCAGTTACCGTACCAGCTGATGTCACCCCATTGAACAGTTCCACGGTTGTCCCGGCTTCAGCTGTACCGACAATCATGATTGATGGTGAATTGACAGTTGCAGGTGAGGTGGTGATTATAGGAGCTTCAGGTGTTTCAGTATCAAGCGTAATGACTACAGCTGGTGATGCTGCAGATGTGTTTGGTCCATCAGACGCCGTTGCAGTGAATGTGTTGGTACCCTCAGTCAGTGTAACTGTAAATGAGAAAGCTCCTGTTCCATCAGCAGCAGTTACCGTACCAGCTGATGTCACCCCATTGAGCAGTTCCACGGTTGTCCCGGCTTCAGCTGTACCGACAATCATGATTGATGGTGAATTGACAGTTGCAGGTGAGGTGGTGATTATAGGAGCTTCAGGTGTTTCAGTATCAAGCGTAATGACTACAGGTGATGATGCGTCAGATGTGTTTGGTCCATCAGACGCCGTTGCAGTGAATGTGTTGGTACCCTCAGTCAGTGTAACTGCAAATGAGAAAGCTCCTGTTCCATCAGCAGCAGTTACCGTACCAGCTGATGTCACCCCATTGAACAGTTCCACGGTTGTCCCGGCCTCAGCTGTACCATCAATCGTGATTGGTGTTGAGCCAACAGTTGCAGGTGAGGTGGTGATTACAGGAACTGGTGGTGCTGTGATGTCAACAGGTGGTACTTCGTCAGACGTTATCTGCGCTGAATGGTCACCAACAGGGTTACCCTCGGCAAAACCACGTACACCAATTGCATCAGCATTATTTACTGTGTCAAAAAGTGGATCAGTAGTGGCAATTGTATGTGGACTAGTGACAAGAGCAATAATTACCGCATCAGCCTCACCTGTTTTAATTGCATAAATAGTAAAATCGACACCATCTATATTATCCCAAGATACTTCGATGGAATTATCAGATAGTCTTTCAACTGTTACAGTGGGTGCAGGTGTAGTGACAGGTGCTACAAGAGTGGTTGCATCAACCTCGTTAGAATCTGCACTTGTTCTGCCCCCAACTGTTACGGTAACGACATACTTATACGGTGTCTCAGCAGTCAGGCCAGTATCAGTGGCAGTCAATGCATTGCCTGAAAACACTACTACATTAGCACCGCCTGCAACAACTCTGGTCAGGGTATAACTGGCGGCATTATCCACTGCAGTCCATTCAAGCACTACACTGGTATTAGTGATTGTTCCTGCAGAAAGTACAGGTGGTTCAGGCGTGGTCGCGGTCGGCTCGCTCACGGTCACGGTGCGGGTCAGCGGGTCGGCGGCATTGCCGGCGCGGTCCATCACATTGTAGGTAAGGGTGTACTCACCAGCCGTGTCAACGTCCACGGGGCCACCGGTAATGACAATGTTGGAGGGGTCGATGGGGCCATCAAGAGCATCATCGGCGGTTACCGGGTCGTTGTAGGCATCACCCTTTGTTATGGTGACGCTGGCTCCGCCGCCATTCAGGCTAATGGTTGGCTTCACGGTATCATGCTGGAACATGGCAAGCCCGGCAAATTCGGAGACAACGCCATTCACTGTCTGGCGGGCTCGCACCACATTGTCGTTATATGTGGCTTGGGCAACATCAAGGTCGAAACTACGGTCGGTGTTGCTGCCGGTGGTGTGAGAGTTGCCACTATTGGAAGACCATTCCCAGGTGTCCCTGTCGTTCTGAAAATCGGCGTGCAGTGTAACCACTATTGATCTGTTTCTGGTGAGGCGGTCCGTATTAGTACCACCATCGCGAGCCGTGTCACTCGCCAGGGCAATGCCTGGTGGTGGAACGGCACGGGCAACGGTGACGGTGTAGGTTTGTTCTTCGACGCCGTCCTCGGCGACGACCAGGATGGGGATGGTGTTATTGCCAACATTCAAGTCAATCGCTTCACTGGGTTGGCCGCTGGCAACAGCAACGCCGTTCACAGCCACGGTTGCGCCGTCGTCAGTCGTGGTCGGCGTTACCGTAACGCTTGCCACATCAGTGCCCACGCTGACGGCGTAAGCGTTGGTGCCGGACGCGAAGGTCGGATTCAGGGTGCCTGCCGAAACATCCAGGGCGGACAGAGTCGAATCCGCAGACAGGGCCGCGGCAGCCACAGCACCGATCGCCGCGCTGGCAACTTTTTTACCGCTACCTTCGCCGTCGGTGTAAGTGGCGACCACTCGAATAATCTTGCCGACATCATCGGCATCCGGCTCGTAGGTCGCATCGGTGGCGCCGCTGATGGGGGGCCAGGCGGCATCGTCGACGGCGGCGGCGGCGTCGGTGCCGTCCACCGCGCTTTGCCATTGATGCGTAATGCCGGAAACAGGCGTTCCATCAGATGGCGAATCCTCGTCGGTTACCGTGCCGGCGGTTAGCGTTGCGCCAACCTGCGCGTCGCCGGTAATGGCGCTGATGGCACCCGGTTCATCCACGTTGGTAACCGTTATCGTTACCGCCAGCGCGTCGCTGGTCTCGGACGCGCTCACGATGGCGGTTACGGTGATTTCATACCTGTTGTCGAAGTTGGCATCCGCCGGTGCCTCAAAGTTTGGCAGTACCGCGAAGGTCAAGGCGCCGCTGTTGTCAAGCGTGAAGTCTCCCGCATCGGTTCCGCCGAGGGTGAAGCCGGCAATGGTTCTGTCGCCAGTCGCGGTCGCAATGAACGTCACCACAATGCCCGTGGCATTTTCGGCAAACTCTACCGGTGGTGCTGGTGCAACCACAACCGGTTTGGTCGGCATCGGTTCGGTGGCGGTGCCAGTTGCGCTCGCCTCGGTCGCGGGGCCCATGTTCGGGGTGGTCGCGGTGTCCGTCACGCTGTCGGCGGCAAGGGTCAGGGTGAAGGCTGTCGCTCGCGGGGTGATGCTGATGGTGTAGGTGGTGCTGGGGCCGCTGGCCGGGGTCACACTATTCACCACGAGGTCGCCGGACGCCTCAATGTCTTTGGAAACGGAGAAATCACCCACCGCCAAACCGGTTACCGCCTCGGAGAAGGTAATGTCGTAATCCTGCGCCATGCCAATCACACCTTCGGCAATGGGATCGAGGGTCACCGTCGGCGGAGTGATGTCCGCAGCCACGGAGAGCGCGAATTGCCGATTGAATCGTTTCAAACTCGCGGCGTCCTGGACACGGTAGGTCGGGGTGGATTGCTTAGCCGTGGTCGGCGTGCCCGTGAGCCTGCGGGTGGCCGCATCGAAGGACAACCCGTCGGGAAGACCGCCAAAGCTGGTCAGCCCGTAGATATAGCGGGGGCTGGAACCGGTGCCGCCGGTGGCTTCCGGCAGGGTCAGGTCGACCGCCGTGCCAACCGTGTATCTCTGGCTGGCCGGCCGCTCGGCAAACCCCAGCGCGGCGAACGCCGGGGGTGTGCAGGCCGTTGCGCCATCTGGGTTCCCGCTCCCCTCGCATACCGTGACCTTGACGAAGATGAGGGCGAAACCACCCCCCGAGGAGTTCGCCCTGTAGTTGAATGCAAAGCCGTCGCCTGCTTCACCCGCGCCCGCCAGCGTCGGTGTGCCCGAGAAGGTGCGGTTGGCCGGATTAAAGCTAAACCCCAGTGATTTGAGTCCGGGGTTTCCGGTCACAGAGTAGGTTACGGCGAGGCCGCCGGTGGCTGCCGGAAAGACGAGGTTATCGGTGGCCACCCCAAACTGGAAATACAGGTTGATGGTTCTTATTTCGTTGGGTGTCGCACCGATTCCCACTGGCTGCGGGAACGTCTGCGCTGCGGCTGGCGATGCCAGCCCGAGCAGCAGGCCGATCACCATTAGCGGGCCCAGCAGGAGGGCGGCGAGGCGAGGGGCCGCCGGCATCACGCCACGCCTCCCGCCCGGCGGGCCTGGCTGGGGCTGGAGTGAAGCCCAGGTAAATCTGGGGGGGGGGGGGGGGGGTGATACTCATCCTTGCCGCAATGCGGATGCAAAAACGAATGGTAGCGATTGTTCTATTCATGTGTCTTGCTCCTCAGATATCCGAATAAAGTTAGTTTTGGGCGAGCCGCACCCGGGGTGGCGTGACCAGCAATCGGGGTATTGTATACGAAAAACACACTCGTCATAATCCAATTCGCCCTCAATCTGTCATTCTCGCCGGCAGGCGGGAAAAACCACCCTCCCTGCCGTCATTCTCGCCGAAGGCGGGAATCCAGTTAAATATCTGTCACGCGTAGCGTGACTCCTTTTGGCATCCGGCTTTGCCAGACACAAACCGGCGGCTTTGCCGCCATTTAAGGATAGCGGCTAACGCCGCTGGTTTAATAACTGGATTGCCCGGAACAAGCCGGGCAATGACGAGTTGGGGGCGAATTGGACAATGACATCCCTGCCGGCGAGAATCGAGACGCGGCGAAGCCGCGCAAATGGCGGCGGCTTTGCCGCGATAAAAGGAACCCGGCTACGCCGCCGAGGAGCCCCGCAATGCGCAAAAAACCGCCAGAATTCCATAATAAAGAGTATACTATGCAAGAGTTAGTTGGTGTTCTGACTGAGTATTAAATAGCGAATGAGGCGTTGGTTATGACACAGATTGAAGGTTTGAATCCGTTTACACCCGGAACTGGGCAACTCCCGCCTTATCTGGCCGGTCGGGAAAATGAGCAGGGTCGGTTCAGACAGATATTGGCAAAAATGTCTGCCGGAAGGTCGCCTGCCGCCAACATGGTTATGTATGGGCCCCGGGGCATGGGAAAAACAGTGCTGTTGAATTGGCTCATAGATGAAGTCGAAAAAACCGATACGAAGGATAATTCTATACGTACAAGTTCGGCGACCCCTAATCAATTAAAAAATCCGGCAGAGATATGGGGTTTTCTATTGTCTGATGAAGGTTGGATGGAAAAGTTATTGTCGGGTGAAACAACAGCAGGATTTGATGCAAAGGTATTTTTCGCCAAGAAATGGAAAGAAAAATCCCCTACTAATAAAATCCTTTTAAACACTTTGATTTCTGAATGTAAAAAAAATCCTTTGGTGTTTCTGTTGGATGAAGCACATACCATGGAGCCGGAGCAATGTCACGCTTTGTTAAACATTAGCCAACAGGTACAAAACGAAGCCCCCTTTTTGCTGGTTCTCGCTGGCACCCCTGGCTTGGCGCATTTCTTGACCACAGTGGGCGCTAGTTTTGTTGAACGTTCCACGAAAATGGGCATTGCACGATTAGATGCGCAGGCCACTGCGGATGCTATTGTAAAGCCGTTAAACGAACATGGCATAAATATAGACGACAGCACCCTTGCGCCGGTCGTTGAAGACAGCCAGCATTATCCTTATTTCATTCAACTTTGGGGCGAGGCCCTTTGGGATCTGGCAAAGGAAAAAGACCTGCAAAAACTGACTTCTCAAGAAATTGCCGAAGTAGAAACAAAGATTGAGAACCGCCGATCAAACTTTTATGAACAACGCAGAGCAACATTAGACGACCTTGAACTGCTGCCGGCGGCTGTTGCTATTGCGGCACTATTCCAAGACACAGAAACAACCACAAGGGATTATCTCAAAGAGATCATTGCAGATAATTTACCTGCTGATTCACTGGCTACACAGTCGGTTAATGAGCATCTACGAACGCTTATTCGCCATGAATTTATTTGGAATCCACCAGATTCAATATTATTTGAGGCGGGCATTCCGAGTTTGATGAAATATGTCCTGGACCGGCAACGCGAGCATGTGCAAGAAAGATCACCGACAGCAGAATGAGTCACGCTACGCGTGACGACATTAATAGTCCAACTCCGCCGGACTATTTATTCTCAATGTGCCTTTGGCATCTCAACGCGCTTTTGTCCTCTCGATTCACTTGTTACCCCCCATTCGTCATCCTCGCCGGCAGGCGGGAATCCAGAGTGGCGAAGCCGCGATAATAAGGAGTTCGGCTACGCCGAACGGTTTAATAACTGGATTGCCCGGCCAATAATAATAATATGGGCCGGGCAATGACGACCCTTATTTGTCATCCTCGCCGGCAGGCGCAAAAAATCGCCGAAATTCCATAAAAAAGAGTATACTATGCAGAAGAACCAGTTGCTCGATTGAGCATTGGATGGCGAATGAGGAGGCCATCGTGACACCCACAAGAACACGAAATCCGTTCAAGCCAGGAGATGGGCAACGCCCGCCCTATCTGGCAGGCCGAGAAAATGAGCAGGGTCGGCTCAGACAGATATTGGCAGACATGGCTGATGGGGATTCGCCTGCCGCCGACATGGTTATGTATGGACCCCGGGGTATGGGAAAAACCGTGTTATTGCATTGGTTAAAAGATGAAATTAGGGGATATAAAAAACCACGATTTTTTCATAAGAAAAGCAATCAGGTATGCACATGTTCGACCACCGCTAATAAATTAGCAACGCCAGCAAAAATGTGGACGTTTTTATTGTCTGAGGAAACTTTGGCAGAAAAGGTGTTGGGTGGCGAAACAACAGCAGGGGTTAAGGCCGGGGCGTCTGCTGCTGATACAGTTTCGGCTGAGGCGTTTATTGCTAAGACGTGGAAGGAAAAAGAGCCTACTGATGGCGTTTTATTAAACGCTTTGATTTCTCAATGCAAAAAAAATCCCTTGGTGGCTCTGGTGGATGAAGCACATACCATGGAACCGGGTCTGTGTCGTAGTTTGCTAAACCTGAGTCAAGAGGTACGAGAGGAAGCCCCTTTTTTACTGGTTCTCGCCGGCACCCCCGGCTTGGCACATTTCTTGAAGACCGTGGGGGCTAGTTTTGTTGAACGTTCCACGAAAATGGGCATTGCACGATTAGATGCGCAGGCTACTGCGGATGCTATTGCAAAGCCGTTGCAGGAAGACGGCATAACAGTAGACGCCGATGCTTTGGAAGATGTAGTGGAAGACAGCCAGCACTATCCTTATTTCATTCAACTCTGGGGCGAGGCCCTTTGGGATCTGGCAAAGGAAAAAGACCTGCAAAAACTGACTGCTCAAGAAATCACCGAAGTAGAAACAAAGATTGAAAGCCGCCGGTCAAACTTTTATGGAGAGCGCAGAAAAACATTAAGCGATCTTGGATTGCTGCCAGCGGCTGTTGCTATTGCGGCACTATTCCAAGACGCGGAAACAACCACAATGGATATGCTCATAGATGTTATTGCAGATAATTTACCTGCTGATTCACTGGCTACACAGTCGGTTAATGAACATCTGCAAACGCTTGCTCGCCATGAGTTTATTTGGAATCCGCCGGACACAGATTTATACGAGGCGGGCATTCCGAGTTTAATGAGATATGTCCTGGACCGGCAGCGCGAGCATGTGCAAAAAGTATCGCCGGCAGCAGAATGAGTCACGCTACGCGTGACGACATTAATAGTCCAACTGCGCCGGACTTTTTATTCTCAATGTGCCTTTGGCGTCTCAACGAAAGTCACACCTCCCGATTCACCATTACCCCCCAACCCGTCATTGCCCGGCTTGTTCCGGGCAATCCAGTTAAATATCTGTCACGCGTAGCGTGACTCCTTCTTTTTTGTCTGTTAATGGGACAGCAGTGGGATTTAGCCTTGAATTAATCAAAGAAACGTTATGGACATCGACCGAATGATGTCGCGTAAAATTTCACTAAAACCCAATCGCTTCAACTGCGCCAAAGGCATCGAATGGGTGTGGGATATTGGGTCATTGCCACTGTCTGCCGACCCCGACAAATGCGTTTCAACCCAATGAACATGGGCTTTACTCCCTATGCACTTATGGCGATTTTGTCTGCTTCATCATTCCGACCATGGCGCCGAGCGCGGCGCCGATGAACACATTCCAGCCGACCAGCATCTCGAAAAATCGGTAGTTCATGAACGCGCCTTCAACGCCAAACAGCCCGCCCGCGGCAATCGCGTCCAGCCCCGGGATGACGAAAATCGCCCAGCGCAACGGCGCCGTTGTGACCATCATAATCGGCGCGAATAAAATGTTGAGCGGCGACGGTCCGAGGATTGAACCCAACGCCGACACCACCAACATGATCGCCGCGCCGACAAGCGCGTATTTTTTAACGATGCTCATAAAAATAATCAGCATGATACATTAACATAGCATGAATGTCGTGCGCGAAACGGCGACGGTTTGATGATGAAAAAACAGGACGCGAAACTTTTGCTTCATCGCGCGTTTGGGAAAGCGCGCCCGGAGGTTCGTCTTGATGGCAAGGGATATACCGCGACTGTCGAAGAAAATCTGATTGACGGCGTGCGCCTAACGGATTTTGAAGATGACCTGCGGCAAGGCAACGGCAACGAGCTTTGTGAGGTCGCGCAGGGGCGGATAAAATTTTGCGCGGCGCATTCGTCATCGGCGTTGGCGGTCAACTGCTTCGCGTCGTTCAAGCGGCACCTCGCCGACTTGTCATTGTTGGGCGAGAATGGATTTCATGCTATGCAGTTCGAGACGCGATGTCCAAGCGGTCTTCGCGGGACGCCGCCGAACCTTGACCTTGTGATTGAAAACAAAAATATCGTCATCGGCATTGAATCAAAATTTACCGAGCATCTTGATGCGCGTAGTCAGAATAAGCATGGGCAGGAGTTTGCAGATTCCTATATGACGAACCAGCAAGCATCGTGGGACGCGAAGTGGGTTGCGGAAATGCGCCGCATAAAAAACGATCGTCCGTATAAATATTTGGACGCGGCGCAACTTGTCAAACACGCGTTTGGACTCAAAAATACTTTCGGCGATGATTGCGTTTTGCTTTATGTTTTTTGGCAGCCAGCCGATGCCGCGCATCAGAACTTCATCAACCACCGCGAAGAGATCGCGTGTTTGTCACGCAGAGTTGACGGCGCTACGCCATCGTTCACGGCGATGAGTTATAGCGAGTTGTGGCGCGCTTGGCAAGACAACGCCGCGCCATGGCTAAGCGAGCACCTCGCGCATCTGCGCGCCCGCTACGAAGTTTCGGCTTGACGCGGCGGGAACAATGACATCGGCGGTGGTCGGCACTGGTCAAATGCCTCTTGTACCGGCGACAGCGTCAACTTCACCGCTTTCATATTCATCACGGCATTGAATACAAAAAATCGATTAGAATCAGGTATTGTGTCGCCGTAATTATCTGGCATCATTGGCAACGACTTTTTAAATGACCATTGCATGACCATCGAAAAATCCATTTTATCAATATTTGCGCGCGCTCTGCATTGCAGGCTGATGGTCGCGGCGGTGCTCGCGGTCACCCTGATTATCGCCGGTTGCGTCTCGACGCCGCCGCGGCGTCCCGACAACGCATGTAAAATATTCGCGCAAAAACCAAGTTGGCACAAGCACACGCGCCGTGCCGCGAAAAAGTGGCGCGCCGATGCGGCCGTGTTGCTCGCCATCATGCGCCAGGAATCCGGGTTTGACGCCAACGCCAGGCCGAAGCGCAAACGCTTTCTCGGCATTCCGTTGAAGCGTCCGTCGTCGGCGTTCGGTTACGCGCAGGCATTGGACGGCACTTGGCGACTATACAAAAAGAGCGCCGGCAGCTTTCTAGCGCAACGCGACCGATTCTCCGATGCGATGGATTTTATCGGCTGGTATGTCGCGCAAACGCGCAAGCGGTTAAACATCCCCGCGCACGATGGTTATCGTAACTACCTTGCGTATCACGAGGGCTGGCAAGGATACGCGCGCGGCACCTACAAACGAAAAAAATGGCTGATATCGACCGCAAAACGAGTGGCGCATCGGGCCGCGCAATACCGCGCGCAACTTGCGCGTTGCGGCTGAATCTCGAGTTGATGACATGACCATAACATGACCGTGACCATAACCATCGTCCGCAATCAGACGCGGTTGCGGGAGGGCGATGACGCCCTTCAGCGAAACATTTCCGCCCTATAATATGAGCCATGCCTAACCCTCATCCGCTTCGCGTCGGTCTGATTTTATGCGACGAGGTTGACCCGTCGGCGCAAGCGCAATACGGCACTTACGCGCAGATGTATCAGGACGGCATTGACCCATCCGAAAAAAATATTTGCCTCGTGCCGATTCGTTGTTTTGAGGGGGACGCGTTGCCGCAACCTGCGGAATATGACGGCTACATCATCACCGGTTCGCGTTATGGCGTGTACGAAGACCTGCCCTGGATTGGCGCGCTTCAGGAATTTATCCGGGCATGTTGGGCGCAGGATGCCAAAGTGGTGGGTATTTGTTTTGGGCATCAGATGATCGCCCATGCGCTGGGCGGGAAAACCGAGAAGGCGAAAGCGGGCTGGGGCTTTGGCATTCAAAGCGCCAAAATTATAGACAGGAAACCGTGGATGACCGATGCCGAAAATCTAAATGGCGGTCGCTACAATCTTATTGTTATTCATCAGGATCAAGTGGTCGATGTTCCGCCGCAATTCAAGACCATCGCCGCAAACGATTTTTGCCCAAACAGCATGATGGTCGCCGACGACAAAATGCTCGGGATTCAAGGTCACCCGGAATTCAATAAAACTTTTTGCCGGTTTAGAGCCGAATTTCGAAAAGAAATGATTGGCGCCGAAGTTTATCAAGCAACCTTGCATTCACTGGCAGAAAACGAAACCGATTCGAAAACCGTATTCAACTGGATCAATAATTTTTTACATCAGTAAGGATAGCAAACTAACCGCTGCCTCGATACTCGGCACCCCTGCTCAGGAGTCCAGACATCATCTAGTTCTATAATTACCGCCGGGTCATGACAACTTAAGCATGGTCAATATCATGGTAACGTGTTGTTATGAAAGTAAAAAACAAGTATGTCATTCGTTCCCATGTGTCAGAGAGGAAATTCAGGGATTTAATCAAATATTTTTTCCGTGGATTCAACGGCGACGCAAATAGCGGAATTAACCGGTTTAAGTCGGCAAACCATCAACAAATACTTGACCGCCATTCGGTTACGAATGGTCAGTCATTGCCGACAAGCCTCTCAGCCATTAGCCGGGCGGATCGAAGTTGATGAAAGTTATTTTGGGGCTAGACGCATTAAAGGGAAGCGTGGTCGAGGCGCTGGGGGCAAAATCATTGTATTTGGCTTGCTCAAAAGAGCGGGGAAGGTCTATACAGAAATAGTGCCGGATTGCTCTGCATATACGCTACAACGCATTATCTTAGGTAAAACAGAGATAGGCGGCGTCATTCATTCTGATGGTTGGCGCGGCTATAATGGTCTGGTTGATTTTGGCTATAAGAAACATTTCAGAGTGCATCATGGTCGGAATGAATTTGTGCGAGGCAATAGTCATATCAATGGCATCGAATCTTTTTGGGGCTATGCTGAAATACGTCTGGTCAAGTTTAAGGGGATGAACAAAAGCATGTTCAATTTACACCTTAAAGAATGTGAATTCAGATTCAATAATAGAGGGCAGGATTTGTATAAAGTCTTGCTTGATGACTTTAGAAAAAAACCGCTTAAGTTGTCATGACCCTAAAACTATTAAAAAATCATGGTGATATATTGCGCATTGACGCTGACGAGTTACGCGAACATTTCAGGGAATGTGGTTACGATGGAAAAAATTCACATCTTTTTCAGAAAGCCGCGACCAGATTAGTGCATGAAATACATGACGCTGCCTTAAAAAGTAAAATCAGTTTTTTACTCGATGGCACTTTCGCCGGCGAACCCATGGCGAGACAAAATATTCAAAGGTCATTGAAACGAAACCGAGATGTATTTGTTTTGTTTGTGTATCAATCACCATTTATTGCATGGAATTTTGTGCAAAAACGCGAAAAATTGGAAGGACGACGCATATTGCCACAAGACTTCGCGGAAAAGTTTTGCGCATCAATCGATGATCATATTCCAGAAAAATATACCGAAGATCAGATACTGGCTGAAATAGAAAAATCAGAGAGCCAGAACGGTAAGGAGTCCGGCTACGCCGGACGGCATATTCCACTGGATTGCCCGGCCAATAATAATATGGGCCGGGCAATGACGACCCTTATTTGTCATTCTCGCCGAAGGCGGGAATCCAGTTAAATATCTGTCACGCGTAGCGTGACTCCTTTTGGCATCCGGCTTTGCCAGACACAAACCGGCGGCCTCGCCGCAAAGGAGTTCGGCTACGCCGAACGGTTTAATAACTGGATTGCCCGGCCAATAATAATAATATGGGCCGGGCAATGACGGATTATAGGTAATAGAGCACGTTCTTAGTGTCACGCTTTGCGTGACACTTATTTACCATTGTCCTCTCAAAAGGACACATCGCCTTCCGATTCACCATTGTCCCCCAGCCCGTCATTCTCGCCGAAGGCGGGAATCCAGAGTGGCGGCGTTAGCCGCCGGGACACGCTCATACATTAGTAAGCAACAAGCACCATCGCCTTGCCGTCATTCTCGCATCGAACGGCGCGGCATCAAAGCAAAGGAGTCCGGCTACGCCGGACGGCATATTCCACTGGATTGCCCGGAACAAGCCGGGCAATGACAAATGATAGGTAATGGTGAACCGAGAGGACAAAAGCGCGTTGAGACGCCAATGGCACATTGAGAATAAGAAGTCCGGCTAAGCTGGACTTTTTCTCGGTTACTTTTGGCGTCTCAAAAAAATCATTCCCGCCCGATTTACCGTTGCTCCCCAACCCGTCATTGCCCGGCCCATATTATTATTGGCCGGGCAATCCAGTTATTAAACCAGCGGCGTTAGCCGCTATCCTTAATGGCGGCGAAGCCGCCACCATTTGCGCGGCTACGCCGCGTCTGGATTCCCGCCTACCGGCGAGAATGACGAATTATAAGTAGGGTCATGACCCTTAATTTTTTTCTTGTTGCCAGTCTTGGTCTTGTATAATTGCAATACTGCCATCAAACTAGAATCGGGGGACGACTATGATTGTTAAACAAATCTGGACCGGTAACGCTTATCGTAATTTCAACTACTTGATTGCCTGTCCTGAAACCGGCGAAGCCCTAGCGATTGATCCGCTGGATCATAAAAAGTGTTTGGATTATGCCAACACGAAAGGCTGGAACATCACCCAGATCGTGAATACCCACGAACACGGCGATCATATTGGTGGCAACAAAAAAGTTGTTGCTGCCACCGGCGCCAAAGTCCTGGCTCACCATGGTGCCGGTTCATCAATACCCGAAATGACCGACGGCTTGCGCGCGGGCGATGTTGTCAAGGTCGGAAATACCGTGGAACTCGAAGCCCTCGACACCCCTGGGCACACCATGAGCCATGTTTGTCTGCTATCGAGAACCGACCGCCCCGCGCTATTTTGTGGCGACACATTGTTTAATGCGGGTGCGGGTAATTGTCATAATGGCGGCCATCCGCAAGAGTTATACCAAACCTTTGTCAACCAATTAATGTCATTGACCGATGATACGTTGATTTATCCGGGGCATGATTATCTGCACAATAATCTTGAGTTCACCCTGGACCGAGAGCCGGGAAACGCGGCGGCGAAGACATTGCTTGGACGATCAATGAATCAGGACCCGGCCAATGCCATGATAACGACAATGGCGCAGGAAAAATCGTTGAATACTTTTTTTCGGCTGCAAAATCCTGAGGTGATTGAGCAACTTCGATTGAAATTTCCAGACCTCGGCGAGCACCCCGACCCGCAAACTGTTTTTGTGAAGCTAAGAGAATTGAGAAATAGCTGGTAGCCAAAAAGAATCCCGCGATATTCATAAGGGCACGATGCTTTGTGCCCGCACCCTGTTTCGAGAGAATTCGGCGGGTTAATTCCCGCCAGTAGAGCCAAATCCGCCATCGGCACGAGCGGACTGTTCGAACGATTCCACAACGTTAAACTCCGCCTGCACCACCGGCACCAGCACCATCTGAGCAATTCGATCACCGGGATTGATCGTGAACGAGGAACGACTTCGATTCCAGCAGGAGACGAATAATTGCCCCTGATAGTCGGAATCAATCAAGCCAGTCAGATTTCCCAATACGATGCCATGCTTATGCCCCATGCCTGAGCGAGGAATTAATACCGCAGCCAGTCCAGGATCGGCAATATGGATCGCGATTCCAGTGGGGATTAATTCTGTTTGTCCCGGTCGCAATTGCAAAGATTGCGCGACACACGCGCACAAATCCAGCCCGGCAGAACCGGGAGTGGCGTATTGCGGAAGCCCAAATTCACCCGCTATGCGCGCATCAAGGATTTTTACATTGATCTTTGCTTTCATTTTGGTTGTTTAAGTATTGCTTGCAAATATGTTCAATAATCTGGATTGCCAGTCTATATTTGTCGGTGCGTTCAAGGATGACTTCACCCTGTTTATGAATTATTGTCACCGCATTGCTATCATTCCCAAACGCGCTGTCATCGCCCGACACATCGTTAGCCACAATCATGTCAAGGTTTTTCGCTTTAAGTTTTTTCCGTGAATTTTCGATCAGATTTTCGGTTTCTGCAGCAAAACCAACTGTGAACGGTTTAGGCTTGCTTCTGGCCACCGCGGATAAAATATCCGGGGTTTTCACCAGCGTAATGACCATTTCGTCATTATCCTTTTTTATCTTTTGATCGGCCACTTTGACTGGCCGATAATCGGCCACTGCCGCAACACCGATAAAAATGTCGCAACTGCCAATTTGACTCATAACCGCTTTCTGCATTTGTGTCGCTGATTGCACATCGATTTTTTCAATTCCAACTGGCGCACAAATGCTCACCGGGCCGCAAACAATCACTACCGTTGCGCCAAAATCTTTGGCCGCATCGGCAACCGCAAACCCCATCTTTCCCGAGCTGCGGTTGGTGATTCCCCGTACCGGGTCGATAGCTTCCCAGGTTGGTCCCGCCGTAACCAGCACTGTTTTGCCGGCAAGCAGTTGTGGAATGCCATCGCCCAAGAGTTGTTGAGCGATATCCTCGGGTTCGGTCATTCTTCCGGGTCCGGTTTCGCCACAGGCTTGATCGCCTGCCGCCGGACCAATTATCGTCACCCCGCGCGCGCGCAAAACCGCGAGGTTGTCCTGCGTCGCCGGACTCGAGAACATCTGTTGATTCATCGCCGGCGCAATAACCAAGTCAGCCTCGCTGGCTAACACCAAAGTGGATAACAAATCGTCCGCTTCGCCGTGTGCCGCTTTGGCCATGAAATTTGCCGTAGCCGGCGCCACTACGATCATTTCGGCCCAGCGTGCCAATTCGATATGACCCATCCCTGATTCAGCTTCGGCATCGAGTGCATGTTGGAAAACAGAATGTTGGAAAACAGGATGGCCGCTGACCGCTTGCAGCGTTAATGGCGCGATAAATTCTTTGGCCGCATCTGTCATAATCACGCGCACATCCGCACCTCGCTCCATTAATCGGCGGACCAAGTCGGGCGATTTATAGGCCGCGATTCCGCCAGTTATACCCACCAAAATTCGTTTGTTTTTATGGATTGTCTTATAATCGATCATGGTGTAGAGTTTAACCCAATTAATGGAGATCGAGTACCCGAGACATGGTAATGGAGATATGACATGGCAATAACGGAATGGCCAATGGCAGAACGGCCCAGGGAAAAACTGTTGCAACAGGGCGCGCAATCGCTATCCGACGCTGAACTGCTGGCAATATTTATTCGAACCGGCGTGCGTGGAAAAACTGCGGTTGACGTTGGCCGCGATTTAATCAATGAATTTGGCGGCCTGCGAAAAATTCTGACCGCTGATAAAAAAAGCATTTGTAGCGCATTGGGCTTTGGTCCGGCGAAATATGCATTACTCCAGGCCGCTCTGGAGCTTGGCAGGCGATTTTTGGATGAAAAGCTCAAACGCGGAGGCGCGCTAACCAATCCCAAACAGGTATCGGAATATCTTATTCATCGGTTACGCGATCAGCAGCGGGAGGTGTTCGCAATAATCTATCTCGACAATCGCCATCAGGTCATCGAATATGAAGAATTGTTTTATGGCACCCTTAACGGGGCCACGGTGCACCCCCGTGAAGTGGTGAAAAGCGTCCTGTTGCATAACGCTGCCGCAGTCATCATCGCCCATAATCACCCTTCCGGAATCGCCGAACCCAGCCAAAGCGACACCGCCATCACCCTGAAATTGCAAGAAGCGTTACAATTGATTGATGTCAAAGTGCTCGATCATTTGGTCATCGGCGACGGCGAATTTGTGTCGCTCAGCGACCGCGGTTTAATATAATGGGACCACAAATCAACGCACCAATTAGATAATCAACACAAGACAATGAAAACAAGAGAGCGACGACAAGGCATCACCCTGGTTCACACCGGCACTGGAAAAGGAAAATCTTCCGGCGCATTTGGCGTGGTATTTCGCGCCGCCGGATGGGGATTAAAGGTATGTGTCATTCAGTTTATCAAGGGCAAATGGAAAACCGGCGAGCAAATCGCGGCCGAAAAATTCGACAACATAGAATGGCACACCATGGGTGACGGCTTTACCTGGGACACCAAAAACCCGGCACAGGACATTAAAACCAGCCATGAAATCTGGGATTTCAGTCGGCAAAAAATTCTATCGAAAAAATTCGATCTGGTACTGCTGGATGAAATCAATTATTGCAGCGGCTACGGCTGGATTAGCGGGGAAGAAATAGCCGAATTTATTAAAACGCAAAAACCAAAGTGGCTGCATCTGCTGTTAACCGGCAGAGACGCCCCCCAGGCAATCATCGATGCCGCCAATACGGTGACAGAAATGACCAAAATTAAACATGCCTTTGATGAGGGGATATTGGCGGCTCAGGGGGTGGAGTTCTAATGTTCACTAGATATTTTTACTGGCCGGGCATATTATTCATCGCAAAACTACCGACATGATTAAAAAAGAAAACTTTAGGGATTTGCTCAACCATTTAGGCTTTAGTGGGGGAGAAAATATGCTCACAAAGTCCATTGGCGAAGCTGGCTTAACAGTTGATTTTGAAAAAGCGAAAATTATTTATCCGGAAGACAAGGGCTTCAAAGTCAACCAACGCCAAATCTGTAATTTTTCACAGAATGAGAATTTTGTGGTGTTTGAATGTGTCCATCGTTTGTTGGAGAAAGGCTATAAACCCAAACATCTGGAACTTGAACCGAAATGGAAAGTAGGGCGCAGCGCGAGCGGTGGCCGCGCCGATATTCTGGTCAAGAATCAGAAAAACAAGCCCCTGTTGCTTATTGAATGTAAAACAGCGGGCAACGAGTTTGAAAAGGCATGGGGAAAAACCAAGCAAGATGGCGACCAATTATTTAGCTATGCCCAGCAAATTGCTGAAACCCAATACCTGTGTCTCTATGCCTGTGATTTTACCGATGGGGAAATAAGCCTGAACCAGAAAATCATCTCACACAAAGACAATGAAAAAATTTTGGACCAGGATAAAACATTGGCATCTTTTTCCAAAGCAACCAATGTTAAAGAGCGCTTCGCTGTTTGGCGCGATACCTACCAACTGGAATACACGGAAACAGGTATTTTTGAGCATAACATCCAGCCCTACAAAATCGGCAAAAACAAATACACCTTAGCGGATGATACCAAAGCCGTTGATGCCACCGCTAAACAAGGCAAATACCATCAATTTCGCACCATTCTCCGAAAACATAACATCGCCCGACGGGAAAATGCCTTTGAAGTGCTTGTGAATCTGTTTTTATGCAAAATTGTCGATGAAGGGGACAATAAAACCGACCTGAAATTTTATTGGAAAGGCATCGCGTACGACAATTATTTTGATTTTGTCGATAGACTGCAAGACCTGTATCAAAAAGGCATGCGCAAGTTTTTGAACAAACAGATTAGCTACATCAGCAACGAGCAAATCGACAACGCTTTTTGGGCGGTAAAAAACAAACGCAACGCCACCAAAAAACAGATTCAGGCATATTTCAGGGAACTTAAATTTTTTACCAACTCCGCCTTTTCCTTTGTTGATACCCACAACGAAGATCTGTTTAACAAAAATGCTAAAGTGCTGTTGGAAATTGTGCAGATGTGGCAGGGGTTGCGTCTGAAAACCGAACAACAAAACCAGTTTTTGGGTGATATGTTTGAGTATTTTCTCGATAACAGCATCAAGCAATCAAATGGTCAGTTTTTTACTCCGCTGCCGATATGCAAGTTTATTGTCGCCTCCTTGCCGCTTGCTGAAAAAATCAAAACTACTCTTGAGCCCTTGACAGCCATTGATTACGCCTGTGGTTCCGGGCACTTTTTGACTGAATACGCTCATCAAATTGAACCGCTGATAAAAGCACAAAAGCACAACTTGAACGCCTATTACAGCAACATTACCGGCATTGAAAAGGAAGACCGTTTAGCCAAGGTCGCCAAGGTTGCCGCCTATATGTATGGACAGGAGCAGATTAAAATACTGGATGCCGATGCCTTAGCAAATCATCCTCAAATACCTCTTGCCAGTTTTGATGTGCTGGTTGCCAATCCGCCCTTTGCAGTGGAAGGTTTCTTGCAAACCTTAAATGACAGCGACAAAATACACTATCGCTTGATTAAAGCCACAGGCGACACTAGAAACACCAATACCATCCAGTGCTTTTTTCTGGAGCGCATCCATCACCTGATGGCACCCGGCGGTGTGGTCGGCGTAATCGTCCCGTCCAGTATCTTATCGAACTCCGATACTGTGCATATACGCACTCGTGAATTGCTACTGCAATTTTTTGACTTGGTCAGCATCGCCGAACTCGGCAGCGGAACATTCGGCAAAACCGGCACCAATACGGTGGTGCTGTTTTTAAGGAGAAAAATAAAAAGACCGGAACCCGCCGAGCATTATCACAATCGAGTCAAAGACTTTTTTGAAGGCGATGATCAAGCCGCGGTGTATCAAGACCGTCATCTCATCAAAGCCTATTGCCATCATATTGAAGTGCCTTATGACGAATATAAAAAACTCTTCGCTCAAACCAACATAGAGCCGCTCGCCGATTTATTGCAATGCGATATTTTCAAGGATTACCAACAAGACTTTGCGCAAAGCACGAAAACAAGAAACCTGAAAAAATCCAATGTATTCAAGAAAAAAACAAAAGCAGAACAGCAAGCGGAATTAGACCGGCGTTTTATCGCCTATCTGCACGAAATTGAACAAGATAAACTCTATCACTTTATCCTGGCGCACGAGCAAACGGGCAAAGTGCTGATTGTCAATGCGCCGAGCGCAAATAAACAACAAAAGCAATTTTTAGGGTATGAATGGAGCGGAGCCAAACGCGGCGAGGGCATCCGATATAACAGCGGTGAAACCGTGAATGACATTATTACCCCTTTGTTTGATCCGAAGAATTTGGATAACAGCGAGAAAATCAATACCGCGATTAAACACAACTTTATTGGTGAAACCATCAACCCACTGCCAGGGCATTGTCGTTATGCTCACCTTGTTGAGATGCTGGATTTTAGCCGCAAGGATTTTAATAAAGCGATTAGCCTTCATCCTCAGAGAAATATAGATATTGAAACCAAGTGGGAGTTGGTTAAGTTGGGGGATATTATTGAAACTATCGAAAGTGGCAACAGACCTCGTGGTGGGGTTGGTAATGTGTCAAATGGTGCCTTGAGTTTGGGAGGAGAACACATACATTCTACAAATGGCAGAATTAATTTAGACTCGCCTAAATATGTTCCATTTGATTTTTATCAAAATAGCCAAAAAGGGTTATTGAAGGAAAATGACATTTTGCTTTGTAAAGATGGCGCGTTAACTGGAAAGATTGCATTATTAAGAAAGGAACTTACAAATCAAGAATCTATGATAAATGAGCATGTTTTCCTTCTGAGAAGCGTTCCATTAAAAAAGCAAAAATATATTTTTCATTTCCTCTTTTCCAAATATGGCAAGTATTTGTTAAAACAAAATATTACAGGGTCAGCTCAGGGGGGGATAAATTTAACCAATTTAAAAGAGATTAAAATCCCCTTGCCACCGAGCAAAGTGCAACAGCAGATCGTTGATAAATCCGAGACGGTGGACAAGGAAGCGGAACAAGCCCGTCAAATTATCGCCGCAACCAAACAGCGGATTGAAACCATTATGCAAAATGTTCCCAAACCAAAAACGCTTGACGAGGTGGTGCAAAACATAACGGATGTTATCAATCCGAAAAAACAAAGCGGCTCTATCAATTTTATCGGACTGGAAAATATTGAACCAGCAAGCGGTCGATTAGTCGGTAGCATTGAAACAGATTTTGCCACTGTCAAGAGCAACAAAAATATGTTCCAAAAAGGAGATGTTTTATATGGAAAACTGCGTCCTAACTTGAATAAAGTATATCTCGCACAACACAATGGAATCTGTTCAACCGACATCTTGGTTTTCAGGCTCCATAACCCCGACAATGCAATATTCTACAAACATTATTTTCTATCCAGTGAATTTAACTCTGCTGTTCTTAAAACCGTAAGCGGGCAACAGTTACCAAGAACATCTTGGACAAAAATAATAACAATCCCCGTTCCACCTCTTGATATTCAACGCAAATTAGTGGCAGAAGTGGCAAAGTTAGATGCGACCATCGTCAAATATCAGGCACTGATTGATAACAGCACCGCCCGTAAGAACGCCATTCTCAATAAGTACTTATAAGGCTGGACGCTACAATTCCGTAGTTTGCTCGTTACCTTGTCCAACCTACCTAGCTCAGTAGCCTAAACGATACAACCCCGCCAAATCAATCACCATGAATCGCTATTCCATTTTTAGCCTGCTCCGCAATGCGGTGAACTATCACCAGGATTGGCAGCGGGCCTGGCGTAGCCCCGACCCCCAAAAAGAATACGACGTTGTTATTGTCGGCGGTGGCGGGCATGGTTTAGCCACGGCTTACTATCTTGCCAAAGAGTGCGGCATCTCCAATGTCGCGGTGGTGGAAAAAAACTGGCTCGGCGGCGGCAACACCGGGCGCAACACCACCATCGTGCGCTCGAATTATCTTATGGATGAATCGGCCGCGATTTACGAACATGCCATGAAACTCTGGGAAGGCTTGAGCCAAGCGCTCAACTACAATGTCATGTTCTCGCAGCGTGGCTTGCTACACCTCGCGCACAGCGTCCATGACCTGCAGGAAATCGGCCGCCGCGGCAACGCCATCCATTTGAACGGCATCGATTCGGAATTTTTAGCACCCGAGCAGATTAAGGAAATGGTGCCTTTTATTAACCTGCAATGCCGCTATCCGGTGTTGGGCGCGCTGTTGCAAAAACGCGGCGGTACCGCCCGCCACGATGCGGTGGCATGGGGCTATGCCCGGGCTGCGGATGCCATGGGCGTGGACATCATTCAGAACTGCGAAGTGACCGGTTTCAAAATTGACAACAATACCATCGCCGGCGTCGAAACCAGTCGCGGATTAATCGGCGCCAAAAAAGTAGGCTGCGTGGTGGCCGGGCATTGCAGCGTGCTGGCGGAAATGGCCGGGTTTCGCCTGCCGCTCGAATCTTTTCCATTGCAGGCACTGGTTTCAGAACCGATCAAGCCTGTTCTGGATTGCGTGGTGATGTCCGGCAGTATTCATGCGTACATCAGCCAGTCGGACAAAGGTGAACTGGTTATCGGCGCCGGCTCGGACGCTTACAACTCTTATTCCCAGCGTGGCGGATTTAATATCATTGAGGAAACCGTCGGCCCGATAATCGAACTTTATCCAATCTTTTCGCGCCTGAAAATGCTGCGTCAATGGGGCGGAATCGTTGATGTCACGGTCGATCGTTCGCCGCTGATCTCGAAAACACCGGTGGACAATCTATTCTTTAATTGCGGCTGGGGCACCGGCGGCTTTAAGGCAACGCCGGGCTCTGGAAATGTTTTTGCTCATTCCATCGCCCGCGGAGAAATGCATCCCATCGCCGAGCCCTTTTCAATTAATCGATTCAACACTGGCGCCTTGATTGACGAAGGCGCGGCCGCGGCGGTGGCACACTGATGTTTTTAATTACTTGCCCATGGTGTGGAGAGCGTGATCAAACAGAATTCAGTTGTCACGGTGAAGCCCATATCGCTCGCCCCCAACATCCCCAACAATTATCCGATGAGCAATGGGGGGATTACGTATTTTTTCGCAGCAATACCAAGGGCGTCCATTACGAAAGATGGGTGCATACCCACGGTTGTCGACGTTGGTTCAATGCGGCCCGAAACACGGTTACCGATCACATCTATGGCACTTATAAACCCAGCGAGCCCGCACCCGAAATTTATCCTGAGGCTGAAATAAATGCAGGGAATACAAAATGACCGAGCAAGTTAATCGCCTGGAAAAAGGCGGCCAACTCAATCGCACCAAGAGCATTCGATTTTGGTACGACGACAAAGCCTACGAAGGTTATCCCGGCGATACTCTGGCTTCGGCATTGCTCGCCAATGGCGTTTATCTGGTTGGACGCAGCTTTAAATACCATCGACCGCGCGGAATTTATTCAGCCGGCTCAGAAGAGCCCAATGCGCTGGTACAACTTGAAACCGGCGCCCACACCGAACCTAACCGGCGCGCCACCGAAATCGAATTGTACGACGGCTTGGTCGCCAGATCTCAGAACTGCTGGCCGTCGGTCAATTTTGACCTCGGCGCGATAAGCTCCAAGTTATCCCGAATCTTGCCGGCCGGCTTTTACTATAAAACATTCATGTGGCCCGGGGCCTTGTGGATGACCTATGAAAAATTGATTCGCAAAGCGGCCGGGCTGGGGCGTTCCCCGCTCGCGCCCGATCCGGACAATTACGATAAAACCTTCGCGCATTGCGATGTCTTGGTGGTCGGCGGCGGCCCGGCTGGATTGCAAGCCGCTTATGCGGCCGGCAGCGCCGGGGCCAGGGTCATGTTGCTGGATGAGAAAAATGAATTTGGCGGCTCATTATTGGGCGATACCGCATCCGTCAATGACCGTTTATCTGAAGCGTGGGCCGCCCAACGTGTTTCAGAATTGAAGAAAATGGAACAGGTGACGCTATTGCGAAACACCACGGTCAGCGGCTACTTTGACTATAATTTCTTGGTCGCCAACCAACGCGTCAATGAGCATCTGGGCCCAAACAATCCAGGCATGGCACCCAAAGAACGTCTTTGGAAAATTCGCGCCAAGCAAGTGGTGCTTGCGACTGGCGCGATCGAGCGACCGCTGGTTTTCGCGGACAGTGATCGTCCGGGAGTCATGCTGGCTGGCGCTATTCGCACCTATATCAATCGATTTGGGGTATTGCCCGGCAACAACATTGTTATTCTGACCAACAATGACAGCGCGTATCTAACCGCCATAGATGCGAAAAATGTCGGCGCACGAGTACACGTGGTTGACGTTCGACAAAAACCAGATAGTGAATTAGTCAACCAGGCAAAAGCCCTTGGCATCGACATCATCGAAAATTCCGCGATTACCGGAGTTGATTACGGACGCGGAAAAATTCGAAAAGTTGAAATAATGTCGCTTAACGACGATGGCAGCGATGTCGTTGGGTTGCCTGAGTCGCTGGTTTGCAATGTAGTGGGGGTTGCCGGTGGTTGGAACCCCACGGTGCATTTGTTTAGTCAGGCTAAAGGCAAGCTGAAATTCCTCGATAACCAACACTGCTTCGTGCCGGAGCAAATGTCCATCAATAATTCGGCGCATGCCGCGGGCGCGTGCCGAGCTTCTTATACCCTTAACGATTGTTTAACCGAAGGCTTTGAAGCAGGTTGTGCAGCGGCTAAAGCTGCGGGATTTAACACCGACAATATCAACTCGGACGCCAGTGCCAATGAACTGCAAACCGGGTCATTGCGGCCACTGTGGATTATTCCCTGCGACCATCCCATTGGCCGAGGAAAGAAAAAGCACTTTCATGAATTGCACAATGATTCTACCGTGGCCGATATCGAATTAGCCGCTCGGGAAGGCTTTGAATCGGTGGAACATCTGAAACGATACACCACCACCGGGATGGGCACCGATCAAGGCAAAACTTCAAATCTGAATGCAATGACGGTAATGGCAAACTTACGCAATGTGACCGTTCCTGAAGTCGGAGCCACAACTTTTCGGCCGCCATTCACGCCGCTCACCTTCGGTTCAATCGTCGGGCATGAGCGCCGCGAGTTGTTCATGCAAAAACGCAAAACCGCCATGCACCCGTGGCATGACAAAAATGGCGCGGTGTATGAGGACGTGGGCGATTGGAAGCGCCCGTATTATTTTCCAAAAGCGGGCGAAAGCATGCATGACGCGGTGCAACGAGAATGCCTTGCCGCTCGAAATTCCTGCGCGCTGCTTGATGCCTCTACGCTGGGGAAAATCGATCTTCAGGGCAAAGATACCGTCAAACTTCTAAATATGCTGTATACCAATGCCTGGAATCAACTCGCGCCCGGGCGCAGTCGGTACGGGTTAATGCTGAATGAGCATGGCATGGTATTTGACGATGGGGTGACCACTTGCCTGGCGGAAAATCACTATCATATGACCACGACTTCCGGTGGTGCGGCGCGGGTAATGAACTGGATTGAAGAATGGCTGCAAACCGAATGGCCTGAAATGAAGGTGTATGCAACCAGCGTGACCGAGCAATGGGCCGTGGCTTCATTGAATGGCCCAAATTCGCGCGCGGTGTTGGCGGAACTGACCGATCTGTCGCTGGATGGCGAATCATTTCCATTCATGTCCATGAAGGAGGCCAAGGTGGCCGGCATCCCGGCGCGGATTTATCGCATCAGTTTCACCGGCGAGTTGGCTTTTGAGATCAATGTGCCAGCGCGATACGGCTTGGCGCTATGGGAGGCGTTGATGGAAACAGGCAAAAAGCATGACATTTGTCCATATGGCACGGAAGCGATGCATGTGCTTCGCGCTGAAAAAGGCTTTATCATCGTCGGTCAGGATACGGATGGCACAATGACGCCAATGGACTTGGGTATGGACTGGATCGTGTCGAACAAAAAACCGGACTTTTTAGGCAAGCGCTCCTTCACGCACACAGATACGGCCAAGCCAGGCAGAAAGCAATTGGTCGGGCTGCTCACCGAAGACCCAAAATTTGTATTGCCCGAAGGCGCGCACGTCGTGGAAGCGTTGCGACCCAAACCGCCGATGAAAATGCTGGGCCATGTTTCGTCGAGTTATATGAGCCCGAATGTCGGGCGTTCCATCGCCCTGGCTTTAATTAAAGATGGCTTCAATCGCAACGGGCAGACTCTGGATGTCGCGCTAATGGATGGCAGCAGTCACAAAGTCAGGGTAACCGATCCGGTATTTTTCGACAAACAGAGCGTGCGTTCACATGACTGATCTCAAAACAAACTCGCCCGCTTACAACCGCACGCGGATTGATGGCGACACCAGTCTGATTGAATTGCCGTGGTGCGGAAAAATTAATTTACGCGGAGATTCGAATAACAATCAGTTTGTTAAGAAGGTCGAATCCACAATTGGATTGGCGCTACCTGTTGAAGCAAATACCTGCACCAAAAATGACGCCGCTACACTGTATTGGCTTGGCCCAAATGAATGGTTAATGCATTGTCAGATGGCCGACACTGAAAACAAAATATCCAGCCTTAAAGCGGTTTTGTCGGGCCTGCATAGTGCAGTGGTAGAGGTTACCGACTATTACACCGTGCTCCGGCTCGACGGCCCTGATTCATCTGCCTTGCTCGCCAAAGCATGCCCTTTGGATTTGCACCCGGACCGGTTTGCTAACGGCGCGTGCGCCCAAACCCGATTCGGCCAGGCCAGTATTTTGCTGCATAAAATCAGTCATAATACCAGCCATAATATAAGTGCGGCCCCGGCTTATGATATCCAGGTTCGATGGAGTTTTACCGAATATGTCTGGGATTATTTAGCAAGCGGGATGAATGCTTTGTAATTTTGGATTGATTGCCGCGCATCAATTCCGACGATCTCTGGAAAACCAGTAAAACATAGACTCGAATCGGGTATACAATATCGGCTGTTGTGCGAAAATATGGATTCAGGTACCCTCGCAACCCCCGCGGCATATGATGAAAACGCGCAATGGCTACGTAGCTCAGCCGGTTAGAGCACATCACTCATAATGATGGGGTCCCCTGTTCAAGTCAGGGCGTAGCCACCACCTTCAAGCGCAGGTCGCTCAAGTAAATCTTCGCTGACCCCAACAGCAGCCGGTGTTGTTTTTTCATGATCGCGATAGTCGGCGCGGTTTGCGCTTCCAGCCCCTGAAAGGATTGCAAAAGCGATATGGTGATGACGCGGTCGTGCCAATCGCCCAGCAACTGCTCCAGCATTTTTATTTGTTTTAGTGTGTCTTCATCCGATTTATGACCCGGGCAGAACCGAAAGGCGTCCAGCGTGTGATGGTATCTTTTAAGCAATATTCGTTTCTTATGCCACTGCGCCGCGCTCATCGGTCCTTCGGTACGGAGAATTTGAACCAAAAGGTCATCCAGCACAATTCGTTTGTAGCGAAGGATGGCTCTTGCGGAAATACCTGTGGAGCTGATGGTCGGCATCCTGATTGATGCCCGAGTTTTTAATAGGGCATTCGTTTTTAATGGGGCATTCGATTGAACCTGTTTTTGGAATAACCGATAGTCTTTTCTTATCCTCGCTCTGATTGCTCTAACCAGAATTTTCGATTCCTCTGAATTGACTTCAGCCAAATTTTGCACTAAATGCACGGCAATATGCCCATCCCGGATATTGCCAATGGACTTGAACAGCGAACGGTAGGGCTTGAGTATCTTCTTTGCGTTTAGATCGACATTGATTTCGTTCAGAAAGCAGTACAGTGCCGTGAGCCTTTTCACCCCTACTCTGAAATTATGCACAGCATCTTGTTCAAGTTCTTGTTCGGGCCCTCGTTCATGCCCTCGTTCTGGCCCCGGTTCAAATTTGGCCAGAATCACCCGCAGGTCTTTATTTATTTCCCTGATGAGTTTACTGCGATATTTCTCCAGGCAATTCATCCCATCAAAACTGTGTTCGGTTTAGGGGTCTACCTTTGCCAAAGCATTATCGATCGCGCTGACAATCTCATCCAAATCGCCTTTGGTGCAAACCAGCGCCGGGCTTAAGCACAGCGTATTATTATGTTCCGCAAAGCTGCGGTTGGTGCGGCCGATCATGACGCCTTGTTGCAAGCAATCGGCAACAACTCCAGTGGCTACGGACTCGTTCACTGGTTCTTTGGATTTACGATCCTTCACCAGTTCCACGCCGACAAATAGTCCTTTGCCGCGCACATCCCCAATGACCGGATATTTTTCTTGCAGTTCGTGCAAGCGGTCTAACAGGTAGTCGCCCATGTTGCTGGCATTGTCGAGCAGGTTTTCCTGCTCAATGATTCGCATATTTTCCAGCGCCGCTGCCGGACCGCCCGCACATCCGCCAAAGGTGCTGATGTCGCGGAAGTAGCGCAATTTTTCGCTCGGCTCGGCCAGGAATTCATTAAACAAATCTTCGGTGGTCACGGTCGTGGAAATCGCCGCATAGCCACTGGCAACGCCTTTTGCCATGGTGACAATATCAGGCTTCACGCCATAGTGTTGATAGCCAAACCATTTTCCGGTGCGCCCCATGCCGCAAACCACTTCATCAATATGGATGAGCACGCCGTATTTGGCGCAGATTTCCTGGATGGTTTCAAAATACCCCTCAGGCGGTGTGATGGCGCCGCCGCCAGCCGTAATCGGCTCAAGAATGACCGCGCCTATCGTATCCGGACCCTGCTCCAGAATCACCCGTTCTAATTCCCTGGCCGCCTGAACACCATAATCCGGGTGCTCGCCATTGGCGGCGCGATACGCCATGCAATGCGGCATTTCCACGAATCCCGGCGTAAATGGGCCGTATTGATCCTTGCGCTGGATCTGCCCGGTGGCGCTGAGCGCGGTAATGGTGGTGCCGTGGTAATCGCGGTCGCGATAAATAATTTTGTGCTTCTTGCCATCATTTTTCAGCGCGGCAAGTTGCCTGACTAATTTAAAGCCTTTCTCATTGGCTTCGGAGCCTGAGTTGGAATAATAAACCCGACTCATTCCGGGCATTTTGTCAATCAGTTTTTCGGCAAACTGCGCGCCGGGAATGTTGCCCGCTGAATTTACGAAATAGCACATTTTGAGCAGTTGGTCGTGCACCGCTTTGGCTATGGATGCTCGACCATAACCCACATTCACGGTCCAAACGCCGCCCGACACCGCATCCAGATATTCCTTGCCGTTGATGTCGGTCACGCGCAGACCCTTGCCTTCAACAATAACCATGGTGTCGATAACCGTGTGGTCAATAACCGTGGAGTCGGTTGTTTGCATCGGCTTGTGCTGGGCGAGGTGATGCCAGACATGAGATTTGTCGCTGCTGACAACATCCGAATTTTTGATCTCACTGCTTTTAATATTACTGAGTGCGCTATTCATTTTCTGTTACCGGGCTAATAAGCGGTGAAATTAATTTAGGTTCAAGATACTTTAAGCGGTGATTTCGGATAGATTTTAGCAGATATTGACACCTATTTTCGTGGCGCATATTGAAGCGAAACTCACACTCTTTGAAAGGAGTCCGGCTACGCCGGACGACATATTTTAACTGGATTCCCGCCTGCGGCGAGAATGACGGGCTGGGGGGACAATGGTGAATCGGAAAGCGATGAGTCCTTTTGAGAGGACAATGGTAAATAAGTGTCACGCAAAGCGTGACACTAAAACGTGCTCTGGCGTAGCCAGACATTTTCTCTCGTGTGCTTTGGCATCTCAACTCGCCTTTGTCCTCTCGATTCACTGTTACCTATCATTTGTCATTGCCCGGCTTGTTCCGGGCAATCCAGTTATTAAACTCAGCGGCGTTAGCCGCTACCATTACCGGCGGCAAAGCCGCCGCTATTGCGCGGCTACGCCACTCTGGATTCCCGCCTGCCGGCGAGAATGACAAATAAGGGTCGTCATTGCCCGGCCCATATTATTATTGGCCGGGCAATCCAGTGGAATATGCCGTCCGGCGTAGCCGGACTCCTTTGCGGCGAAGCCGCCGGTTTGTGTCTGGCAAAGCCGGATGCCAAAAGGAGTCACGCTACGCGTGACAGATATTTAACTGGATTCCCGCCTTCGGCGAGAATGACGGCAGGGAGGGCGATTCTTTCCGCCTGCCGGCGAGAATGACGGCAGGGAGGGCGATTCTTTCCGCCTGCCGGCGAGAATGACGGCCGAGAGGGCGGTGCTAAAACACCGCTGGAAAGGAGCAAAACGGGCAGTGAATCAGTGAACACATACGCTCGCATTGCCCGGCGATGCGTTGTCTGATTTGAGTATACAATCGGCTGGTCGCTGGGCCAGAGATGCCAGTGATTTGTGCGACTTTGCAAGCCTCCATATCAAGGCAAAACAGCCGTGGAATCGCCCTGAATTTATTCCCCGAAATTCGGCAACGAATGACATGCTTGTTTTTCATTTATAGAACAATTAGTTATGACCATTTCACTATACCTTAAAGTATCTTGAACCTTAATTTAACATATCTAACCCTATTCTTCATCTTTGATTGTGCCATAGAACCAGTTTAGTATGATTAACCATGCCATCTGCCAGGTTGTGCGAGCATAAGATACATCTTTGTGCCGATAGCGTTCCAGCGTATAATTCGCGCATGGATGTTTCTCATATTTTCGATCCGCTAAACGAGGCCCAAAGGGAAGCGGTGGCGGCGCCTCCAGGCCCATTATTAGTCCTCGCCGGCGCCGGCAGCGGCAAGACCCGCGTGCTGACCCACCGCATTGCCTGGCTCATCCAGGCGCACGACATCTCCCCGCTTTCAATCCTGGCGGTAACCTTCACCAATAAGGCGTCCCGGGAAATGCGCGGGCGCATCGAAGAGCTATTGCAAACCCAGTTTGGCGGCATGTGGATGGGCACTTTTCACGGCCTGTGCCACCGCTTGCTGCGCATGCACTATGACCAAGCAGGTCTGCCGCAAAGCTTCGAGATAATCGACAGCGATGATCAGTATCGGTTAATTCGTCGGGTATTGCGCGAGCTTGATCTGGATGAAGCCTATTGGCCGCCGCGACAAATGCAGTGGATGATCAACAGCCATAAAGAAGAGGCGCGCCGCCCGCAGCATCTGCCTGTCGGCAACGACAGCCAGCAGCAAACGCTGCATCGGATTTATGCGACCTATGAAGAATTTTGTCACCGATTCGGCCTGGTCGACTTTGCCGAAATTTTACTGCGCACGCTGGAGATGTTTCGCAACAATCAAACGGTTCGCGAAACCTATCAACAGCGTTTCCAGCATGTGCTGGTTGACGAGTTTCAGGATACCAACTCGATTCAGTATCAATGGGTAAAACTGCTTTCAGCGCAGCATAAAAATCTTTTCGCGGTCGGCGATGACGACCAATCCATTTATGGCTGGCGCGGCGCCCGGGTTGAAAACCTGTTGAGTTTCGAGAAGGATTTCGATAACGCCACGGTGTTTCGTTTGGAGCAGAACTATCGCTCCACCGGCAATATTCTGAACGCCGCCAATGCCGTTATCGCCAATAACGCCGGGCGTTTGGGCAAGGAACTGTGGACCGATGAATCTGAAGGATGCCCAATCCGGCTGTATGCGGCGAGCAACGAAATAGACGAAGCCCGGTTTGTTGTTGACCAAATCCAAAACTGGGTGAGCCAGGGCAACCGCCGAGATCAGTCCGCGATTTTATATCGCTCCAATGCCCAGTCCCGGGTTTTTGAAGAACAACTGCTTTCTACCGGCATGCCCTATCGGGTGTATGGCGGATTGCGATTTTTCGAACGCGCGGAAATCAAGGACGCACTGGCGTATTTAAGATTAATTTCAAATCGCCATTCCGACCCGGCCTATGAGCGCATCGTCAATCTGCCGACGCGCGGCATTGGCAACAAAACCCTGCAGATTATTCGCGAACGGACACGCTTGAAACAAATTTCCATGTGGCAGGCGACCACTGAAATAATCAGCGAGCAAGGGTTGCCGCCAAGAGCCTTGTCGGCGCTAAGCCTGTTCCAGGACCTGATTAATCAATTGGCCGAAACCACTGGCGAACTCGATCTGACCGAGACCACGGATCAGGTCTTGAAGCACAGCGGATTGTTGGATCATTACAAAAAGGAGCGCGGCGAAAAAGCCCAGGGCCGCGTCGAAAACCTGGAGGAACTGATCAACGCCGCGCGTAACTTCAATGCGGATAACGTAGCAGAAGAGATGGATGAACTATCGTTGTTTCTGGCCCATGCCGCGCTGGAAGCCGGCGAGGGCCAAGCGCAGGAGTGGGAAGATTGTGTGCAACTAATGAGTTTGCATTCGGCAAAAGGGCTTGAGTTTCCATTGGTGTTTTTATGCGGACTGGAAGAGGGGCTGTTTCCGCATCAACGTTCCATCGAAGATGGCCAACTCGAAGAAGAGCGGCGGCTATGTTATGTCGGCATGACCCGGGCGATGCAACAACTGTTTTTATGCTACGCCGAGGTGCGGCATCTTTATGGCCGCGAACATTACCCCAAGGAGTCGCGATTTCTAACCGAAATACCGGAGCAATATCTGGAGGAGATTCGCGCCGCGCGATTTAGCAAACCGCTTCATCGGCGCGCTGTTGTCGCGGGCGCAACCGCCGCAGAGTTTAACGGACTCAAGCCGGGACGACAGGTGCGCCACAAAAAATTCGGCGACGGCATGGTGATCAATCTCGAGGGCCAAGGCGCGCACGCCAGAGTGCAGGTTAATTTTGCGGATGCCGGGCCTAAATGGTTAGTCTGCGCTTACACCAATCTTGAATCCGTTTGAAGTGTCTCGTCGGCCATAATCGGTTGCCGGGCTTTCAAGACCATTCGATGATCAAAGCGCCTGACGGATTCAACTTGATCTTGCGCGCCCGGATTTTGCGCGCCCGGCCGGATTTTGTTAATTTTGTTCGGTTCATGTTGTGCGGGTGACTCAATCGTTGCCATCCAATGATAACAGGGGTTGCCGATTTGATAAGGCCGTAACGGCGTGGTAATCAGCTGCGGATAGTCATACAGCATTTCATCGGTGATCGGAATAAAAACTTTGTGATTCACGTCTTAGGTCCTCTTTATTGGCACGCTAGTGGATTGGTCTCTAGCGGCCGGTTTAGTTTCACTCAGGCAACAATCGAATAAACGGTCTGGTCCAATCAATTATTCGCTGGTCAATTATTCGCTGGCTCTCAATAGCATCCGATTACACCCTTTCGGTATGGTATCCGTTGGGGAAACCAGTGGTAATTTTATGGTAGTTATCAGTTCATAATCACAGGCGTTTATTGCGCATTTCAATCCGTTATACTGCTCGCTTTAAAACTCATTCAGGGAGTTATCCATGTCCAGAAGTATTGCCATTGTCGAAGACGATGCCGACCAACGTGAAAACTATTCCGATGCGTTGATTGGTCAGGGTTATGTTGTTCAAACCTACGCCAACAAGCATGAAGCACTGAGTGGATTTAATAAATCCCTGCCTGATCTTGCGATCCTGGATATCATGCTGGAAGATGAAATTGACGGCGGATTCGACCTTTGTCGAGAACTGCGCCGCAAGAGTCCGAAGATGCCGATTATTTTTCTTACCGCTAGAGACAGTGATATCGATCGTGTTTCCGGACTGCGGCTCGATGCCTGGGACTACATCACCAAACCCGTCAATTTACAATTTCTCGCGGTGCGGGTTTCTTCCTTGTTTCGTATTGCCTCGTCGATACAAAGTGAATCGGATCAACCATCAGCGCTGGTTTTGGGCGATCTTGAAATTGATCAAAACCGTATGTCGATTAACTGGAAAGGTCATCAGTTGAGCTTAACCCTGACTGAATTTTGGCTTATCGAAGCGCTGGCACGGCATCCGGGGCATGTAAAGACTTACACGGCGTTGATGCAAACTACCCGACAAAGTTACGTGGAAAAAAACACTATTAACGGCTATGTCCGCCGTATTCGCAAGAAATTCAAGGAAGTTGACGAATCATTTGCAATGATTGAAACCGTGTTTGGCGTCGGCTATCGATGGCAGCCCGAATACTATTTCAATTCCAGAACCTGATTCATTCCGGGATATTATATCGATGGCATTGCGCACGCTCAGCATCCGCGCCAAACTGCTGTGGTTGGTGCTGGTGTTATTAATTATCCCGTGGATGGGTTACTACTACGTTCTGGAGATGAAGCAATTCCTGATCCAGGGGCAAAAAAACGCATTGCTGTTAACCGCTAATGGCATTGCCACAGTACTCAATGATCGCGCGGAATTGTTCAACCCTGAAACGGGCGTGCCCGAGGTGCTGGGGAGCGAAAACGATTTATACGCCCATGAGCCGGATAATCTGATTCAGTTGGATGGAAAACTGGGTGACTGGGAGTCGATTCAACAATTTGCTAATTTTTATACCGGTGACGAATTGTTAATGTGTAGTGACGAATACGACCCGGACTCGTTTTCCCTTAAAAACATCATTGGGCATTACCAACAATACTTGTATGCGCTGTTTGAAATTAATGATGATAAATTAGTTTACCGGGATTTGGAAAGGCGCTCCCTGGATACCAGCGATCAAATCAGAATGCTGGTTCAGCTGCCCAACGAAACCTTGGAACGTTATCTGTTGGTTGCCAGCGCGCCGGGACGGATGAGCATATTCCTGGTTGACGAACAATGGAAACTGCCTTTGGAAGGCGATGATGTCACGGCGTTCACCGCGGAGTTGGCGGAAACCGAATGGGGCTATCAAATCGAATTGCGCATCCCGCGCGATGTCATCGGCTACCGAACTCGAGTTGGCTTTTTTGCAGTGGATGTGGATAGCGCAGAAAGCCGTGAGATCATCGCCACATTATCCACTTCGCCGCAGACATCCGCAGAGGAGCCGGCGCAAATATTAATCGCTTCTCCTGAACTGACTAAAATTCTTAAAGGCCTGGATCAGCCTCAGTCAAGAATATGGATTCTCGATAATTTGCAGCGGGTGCGCGCGGTAGTGGGCGGATTATCTCCGGCTATTCCCCCAGAGTCGATCGCGCAACAGGGAAATAATTGGGTGATCCGTTTTATTCAAAATATCCAGGGCCACATTGACGCATTATTAAAGCGCCCCTCAGTCCAGTTTATCGACGTCTCGACCGAGGTTGTCCATCGTCCGGATAAAATTTTTACGACCATACTAAAAGGCGTCCCCATGGCGGAAGAGCGTCTTTCGCTGGACCAAAAGGCGCAAATCATTGTCGCCGGATATCCGATCAAGTCCGGGCCAGAGATTCTTGGCGCAGTCATCGTCGAACAAAGCAGCCATACCATACTGGCGTTGCAATATCAGTTGCTCAGGAGTTTGACATTGGTGACCATATTGGTTTTCTTTTTCATACTTTTGACCTTGTTAATTTTTGCCTGGCGGCTGACATGGCGAATCCGGCGTTTATCCAATACAACGGAGCAAGCGATTACCCGCGAAGGTCGCGTGATTGAGGGCCGAATCCCGAGTCGGATTTATCCTGCGGACGAACTTGGCGATCTCGGCCGCAGTATTACCAGTATGCTAAAACGGCTGGTCGGCTATACCCGGTATCTTGAAGGCATGCCGGATACGCTTGCGCACGAATTGAACAATCCGCTGAATGTGGTTAGCTCGTCGCTTGAAATTCTGGAAACGGATATTCCCAACATCGATCAGAACAAGCATATGCAGCGCGCGCGCAATGGCGTAAATCGACTGCGCCTTATTTTGACCAACCTCACGGAAGCCGCAAACCTCGAAGAAGCGATGCGCACTGAAATAAAGAAGTCGGTGGATTTGCCTGGATTGATTTCGGAATTTGTGGACGGCTACCGCAGCAGTTATCCCGAATATAAATTTTTGTTGCGAACCGGCGCATCGCCCTTGGTAGTGGACGGCAGCCCTGACCACCTGGCGCAGATGCTGGATAAACTGATAGACAATGCCATGCAATTTAGCCAGCCCGGTGCGCCGATCATCGTCAGCACCCTAAAAAACAAGAATCATGCGGAAATTACGGTCATCAATGAGGGCCCGAAACTGCCGGAAAAGATCAGCGACCGACTGTTCGATCCGATGGTTTCTTGCGGCAAGACCAATGCCAAGCATTCCCATCTGGGCTTAGGTCTTTTTGTGGTCAGGCTAATTGCGGAGTATCATCAGGGCACATCATGGGCGGAAAATCGGCTTGATAATCAAGGCGTTGCGGTGACAGTCTCTATTCCTATTACATTCAAGCCGATGCACGGTCGTGCGCAAGCAACGATGCCGAGTTTCCGAGCCGCCTGAGTGAAACTCATTTCAGGCCCATTCGCAGCCAGGTCGCCGCCATCAATATCATTCACCAACCGCCGAGTCGCCACTGCCTGACGTTCTGCACTTCGCCGAGTTCGTTTTCGTGCGCAAACCAAATCGCATCATCGCGTTGGTTTTGATAGATTTCGGTTATGCCGTTTTTATGCCGCACCGTCAATCGTTCCAATCTGCCGCCAATACGCCACTCCTCGACTTGAAATTTTTCATTTTTCCCAGCCGTCAAATCCGGTGGAATTAAAATCGCCTGTGGCGTTAAAAGCGCCTGTGGCGTTAAAAGTGGTGCTGCGGATTCTTCCTGAGCCTGGCTTATGGGTATCAAGCAGGCGAGCATGATAGATTGCAAGATGCATTTTATGGGTGCGCTTTTAGTCATCGCCGCATGTTTTATGTTTATATTCATGTTCATGTTCATGTTCATATTCATATTCATGATCGCGTTGGAATTCAATAGTTTCATTGGTCAATAATAATAACATAATCGCGTCGCCTGTTTGGGAACATTCCAATTTTGCGGCGCATTCGACAAAGCCCGCCAATACAATCCTGATGAATAGTGCCATAATACGGCGATATTTCTTGCTTTGCCTACCGCTAACGCACTAAAATTTTATGTCTCCTGATAAAGAAATCATCCTCGTTGACGGCACTTCCTTCCTGTTTCGCGCCTACCATGCCTTGGGACGCCATCCATTGACCACCGCTGACGGCAGAACAACCCAGGCTATTTTTGGCATGGTCAATATGCTGAGAAGCCTGCTCAAAGAATGTCAGCCCACTCATATTGCCGTGGTCATGGACGCCAAAGGAAAAACCTTTCGGCACGACCTTTATAAAGCCTATAAGGCCAACCGACCGCCCATGCCCGATGACCTTCGGCAACAACTTGAATATGTCACTAAAATTATTCCGGCAATGGGTCTGCCGTTGATTTCCATATCGGGGGTGGAAGCCGATGACGTCATCGGCACGCTGTCAATCCAGGCTACCGCGCAGGGGTTTCGCACGCTGATCGTGAGCAGCGATAAAGATTTGACGCAATTAATCAATGATAAAGTGGAAATGGTCGACACCATGAAAAATGTGCGTCTTAACCCGGCCGGTGTGCGCGAAAAATTTGGTGTGCCGCCGCAACGAATTATCGAATACTTGGCACTCATCGGAGATAGCTCGGACAATATTCCAGGCATTCCCAAAGTCGGTCCGAAAACCGCGGTGAAGTGGTTTGACGAATACGGCACATTGGACAACATTATTGAAAATGCCGATAAAATTTCCGGGAAAGTCGGCGAGTATCTACGCGACAACCTGGATCAACTTGAATTATCCAAACAACTCGCGACAATTAAATGCGATGTCGAACTTGCGCAGTCGCCAAATGATTTGACCCGAGGCGATGCGGATTATGAACTGCTGCGCACCTATTACACCGATCTGGAATTTCGCTCCTGGCTGAAGGAAATCGATGCCGTAAATGACCATGCTGATCATGCTGAAAAACGCAAGGAGTCTGATGATTCCAATGCAAGCGAACTCGACAATGAACTGAATTACGAAACTATTTGGGATTCATCGACCCTGGATAAATGGATAGGAAAACTCAAAAAATCCAGCCTATTCGCAATAGACACCGAAACCACTTCTCTCGATGCGCATCAGGCTGAGCTGGTTGGACTGTCGTTTGCCGTGACCCCGGGCGAAGCGGCTTATTTGCCCCTGGGACACAATTATGCTGGGGTGCCAAAGCAACTCCCGCTCAAACAAACCCTGGAAAAATTGCGCCCGATTCTCGAACACCCCGGTCAGGCGAAAACCGGTCAGAATTTAAAATACGATGTCAAGGTATTGCAAAATTACGATATTCATTTGCAGGGAATCACCCATGACACCATGCTCATTTCCTATGTACTGGATGCCGGTAATTCACGCCATGATATGGATACATTGGCGCTGAAGCACTTGGGCAAGCAGACCATTAAATTTTCCGATGTCGCCGGCAGCGGAAAAAATCAACTTACTTTCGATCAAGTCGCCATTGACGTGGCCACGCCCTACGCCGCGGAAGATGCTGATATTACGTTGCAACTGCACCAAACTCTAGTGCCGCAACTTGAAAAAAACGCAAAGCTGAACAAGCTGTTTCACGAAATAGAAATGCCGCTGATGAGCGTATTGGTGCGCACCGAAACCAATGGCGTGAAAATTGATGCCGCTCAACTCAAACAGCAAAGCGCGGAGATAGCAAACCGGCTGGTTAAACTCGAAAAAAAGACCTATGCCGTTGCTGGCGAGCCTTTCAATATCGCGTCGCCCAAGCAAATACAGGAAATATTGTACGAAAAACAAGGCATTCCGGTGATGCGTAAAACGCCTGGCGGCCAACCCTCGACCGCGGAAAATGTGCTTCAGGAATTGGCCGCGGAATATGAACTTCCTCAATTGATTCTCGAGCACCGAGGCTTGGCGAAATTAAAGGGCACTTATACCGACAAGCTGCCGGAATTGATTAACCCGAAAACCGGTCGGATTCATACCTCTTACCATCAGGCGGTCGCCGCTACGGGTCGGCTGTCCTCGGCCGATCCGAACTTGCAAAATATCCCCATTCGCTCCGAAGATGGCCGCAAGATACGCGAAGCCTTTATTCCCGAACACGGCAATGTGTTGATCGCGGCCGATTACTCTCAAATCGAGCTCAGGATTATGGCGCATTTATCCGGCGACCAGGGCCTGACTGCCGCCTTTAATAACGGCATCGACGTGCACCGCGCCACCGCCGCTGAAGTGTTCGGCGTCGCCGCCGATGAAGTGGACGAAGAGCAACGGCGGCGCGCCAAGGCGATCAATTTTGGATTGATTTACGGCATGTCCGCATTTGGCTTGGCGCGTCAACTAAAGATTGCTCAAAGAGAAGCCAAGAATTATATCGATATCTATTTTGATCGGTATCCCGGCGTTAAACAGTATATGGAAAAAACCAAGCAAAGCGCGCGTGAATGCGGTTTCGTTGAAACGCTGTTTGGCCGGAGACTGAATTTGCCCGAAATAAATTCCAAAAATGCGGTGCGGCGTCAATACGCTGAGCGCACCGCCATTAACGCGCCGATGCAGGGCACCGCAGCGGATCTCATCAAGCTGGCAATGCTGGCGGTTGACCAATGGATTTTAGACAACCAGCCAAGCAGTCGAATTATTTTGCAAGTTCACGATGAACTGGTGTTCGAGGTGGAGCAGAAAAACGTTGATCAAATGAAGGCCGTTGCCGTGGAATTAATGTGCGCAGTGGCAAAATTAAAAGTGCCGCTTATTGTGGATATCGGCGTTGGCGCGAACTGGAAGGAAGCGCACTAGTTTTTCCAGCAGGGATTAACCCGAGCGTGGCGATGTATTCTTCAATCGTCAATCCGGCACGCTTTCCCAGTTTCCGGCGGTGGTTAAAAATTCGGCGCCCTGGTTTCTGTAAAACGTGGATTGACCGGCATCAATCAGAACCTGTAGCATTTTTGGCATTGCCATGCCCTGCGCATTTACCCGATTAATCAGGGTTTGCGCGCCCAGTTCATCGATCAGTTCAAACGGCCCGCGTTGCCACGCGAATCCCCAGCGCATTGCGCGATCCACATTAACAATATCGTCGGCGATCTCCGGCACCAAATCCGCGCTATAACAAAGCGTAGTTGCCATCAGGTCTTTGACAAACTCCGCGTTTGCGCTGTCGGATTCGAATAAACCGGACAATGTTCGCTCGTGTTCGGGCAGTTCAACTTGCTCGGCAACCTGCCATTGTTGTGTTTGAATATCAAACACTTGCATGGTCTTGCTGCCATCATCATGGCGCCTAAGCTGGTAAAATCCGCCACCGGTTTTTCGTCCTAGTTGGCCGCGCGCAACCATCGCCTGGAGGCTGTCGGCAAGGGGAATAAATTTTCTGCCAAAATCATTTTCCGGCAAATTGACTTCGAGGTTTTCAGCGACCTTGAGCATGACATCCAAACCGACCAAATCGATTAAGCCATACAGCCCGGTGGCTGGAAATCCCATTGGCGCCGACATCAAGGCGTCCACTGTTTCTATGCGCAGACCCTGTTCGCGTATCGCCTTCTCGGCCAATTGCAGACCGGCCAACATCCACATACAGCCAATTCGGTTGCCGATAAAATTGACCGTGTCCTTGGCGTAAACCACGCCTTTGTCTAGGGATTTGCCATGGGAGTTACCGTGAGATTTGCCAAGGAAATCAGCCAGCGTTGCAATAACCTCAGGCCGGGTATTTTCCCCGGCCACCAACTCCACCAATTTCATAATATGCACCGGGTTGAAAAAATGGGTGACCGCGATATCTTTTTGGAAACGCATCGGCATGCCGGCATAAAGGTCGCGCAGCGGGATGCCGGAGGTGTTGGTTGATATAATGGAGCGGTCGCTTCTGAGCGCTTCGATGCGCCTGAACATGTCGCGCTTGATGTGCACGTCTTCAATGACGGCTTCGCAGATCCATTGACAATCGGCAATCTTGTCCAGGTCATGCTCAAATGAGCCGGTGGTAATTTTGTCTAACAACGCATGATCCTTGATCATCGGCGATCTACCTTCAGTTAACTTGGCCGTCGCGGTATCGCAAGAGGCTTTCTCCAAATCCAGCAGCAGCACCTCAAAGCCGGCGTTGGCGCAGACCCCGGCAATGCCCGCTCCCATCGTGCCGGAGCCCAGCACGGCAACCCGTTTTATATCAATCATGTTTATATTGTTCGTTTAGTTTAATCAAACCTGACCCGAAGCAACCATCTCCCTGAGCTTGAATTTTTGAATTTTTCCAGTTGATGTTTTTGGTAATTCAATAAACACTATGTTCTTGGGGCGCTTAAAGCTCGCCAGATGCGCTTTGCAAAATGCAATTATTTCTTCTTCAGTGGCTTGCTCTGCTTGTTTTAGTTCTATAAATGCACACGGCGTTTCGCCCCATTTTTCATCGGGCTTTGCCACCACCGCAGCCGCAGCCACCTTGGGAAACTTGTATAGCACCGACTCGATTTCGATTGACGAAATATTTTCGCCGCCGGAAATAATAATGTCTTTTAATCTGTCCTTGATTTCGATATAGCCGTCTGGATGAACAACTGCAAGGTCGCCGCTATGAAACCAGCCATCTTTAAATGCAGCGGCAGTCGCTTCCGGGCTTTTATAATAGCCCTTCATAATGGGGTTGCCTTGCAGGACAATTTCGCCGATGGTTTGTCCATCCGCCGGCACCAGTTGCCCGCTTCCAACTTTTACCACTTTAGCCGATTCCATCATTTGAAATCGGACACCCTGGCGAGATTTAATTTCGGCTTGCTCGCCGATGGGCAGATTCGCCCATTGTGCACGCCAATCACAATATAATATATGACCATAAGTTTCTGTGAGGCCATAGGAATGGAGGACATTAAATCCCAGTTGGGCGGTTTTTTCCAGAATCTTGCTTGGCGGAGGCGCGCCGGCGGTCATTACTTGCACCGTGTAGTCCGGGATATATTGGATTTCCGGCGGCGCATTGGCGAGCATGGCAAGGACAATAGGTGCGGCGCCGAAATGGGTAATCCGATGGTTTTTAATGGCCGAAAAAATATTTTCGGCGTTGACCACGCGGTTGCAAAACAGCGTGCCGCCCATCAATGCCATGGTCCAGACATGGCACCATCCATTGCAATGGAACATGGGGACGATAGTCAGATAGCGGGAATGTTTAGGAATCTGCCAAGCGGCAACGGTGCCCATCGACATTAAATAGGCGCCGCGGTGATGGTAAACCACGCCTTTGGGTTTGCCGCTGGTTCCCGAGGTATAGTTTAGCGACAGCGCGTCCCACTCCGATTCGGGCCGGCCCCAATCATCACCCCAATCATCGCTATTGTCCCCGCTGGCCAGTAATTCTTCATAGGTCATCATTCCCAGCCGCTGCCCGGATCCCGGCGGTGCATCGGCCTGGTCATCAACGATATCAATAATAGCAGGCGGATTGTTCATGGTTTTCGACAGGGTTTTTAACGCCGCGGAAAGGGTCCCGGAAAAATGGGTATCGGTTATCAATACCTTGGCGTCGCTGTGTTCGAGTATGTATGCCACCGTGTCGGAATCGAGTCGGGTGTTGATCGCATTCAACACGCCCCCGGACATGGGTACGCCAAAATGAGCTTCCGCCAGCTCCGGGGTATTGGCAGCCATTATCGATATCGTAGCGCCTTTTTCAACCCCCAGTTTTTTCAAGCCGGAGGCTAAACGTTGGCACCGATTTGCGACTTCCTTCCAGTTGTATGAGCGATTGCCATACACAATTCCAGGATGTTCGGGGTAGGTATCCCGCGCTCTTTGCAGGAATGAAATTGGCGTTAATGCGACATAGTTGAGGCCGTCAACCCGCTTGAGCCGGTCATAGTTTTCTTTCATAGAATCTCTTTTGGTTGCTTGGTCTGAAATTGGCTCAGTATTGCAATGCCGCGTTACACCAATCAATCAGCGCGCAATGTAATTTAGCAATTTCAAAATCAGGGCATAGAGCGCATAATCCGCCTTTATTACGTGCCGATAATAACCCGAAACGCGCCTGAAGATATTTAGCCGCCAATATGCGTAAGTAGCGCGGGGAAATCATTCAACACTGGATGCGTTTCCAGTCTTTTAATTTTGATTTTGTCGAAGATATGTTCGCGCAATGCGGCGATTTTTTTCAAACTTGGCGCGTGCAACAAAACAAAACAATCCCATTCGCCGGCAACACCCCAAATTCCTAAAACATTCGGCGATGCGGCGAGGAATTTTTGCAGTGTGAAAACCGAACCACCATCGGCGAATTGCACAAGCAAAAACGTCTTTTCTTCGGACACTTCCACTTTGCCGGAATCCGCGGCGGCAATCACCGTGTAACCTTTGATGATTTTTCTCGCCTGCATGGACTCCACGCGGTTTTGAATGGTCACGCGCGAAACCGAAAATCGTCGCCCCAGTTCGCTCCAACTCGCACGACCGTTTTCGCTTAATGCGACCAGTATTTTTGCGTCAAGTTCGCCGAGCATGGACGGATTTTACACCAGAACAAACAAACTGAAAAATAAACTTCTCCAGAGTTGACAAATTGTCAAAACATTTTCAATTTGCAAGGCTTCGGTTTTCATTTTGTCGACGGATACTACGTTTCGTATTTTAATTTAGGTTCAAGATACTTTAAGCGGTCGATTTCGGATAGATTTCAGCAGATATTGACACCCATTTTCGTGGCGCATATTGAAGCGAAACTCACACTCTTTCAAAGGAGTCCGGCTACGCCGGACGCACTGCTGTCCCATTAACTTTCACAGCAACAAGGCCTGATTGCGATTGAAGCCGGGTCTGGGGGGCCGGTCGCCACGCAAGAGCGCCATCAAGTCGCGCTTGTCGAACAAGTTAAGCTGCAACAGGCGGAGCATTTGTTGCATGCTTTTGCCCAGCCGCGACTGGAATTTGATGAACGCCAAGAGTAAATACACGCACAGCGCGACCCAGATTTGTGTCATCACCGCGTTATTGCTGGTGCCGATGAAAGACTTTATCTTCAGGTTTTGCTTGATCCACTTAAAGAACAATTCCACCTGCCAACGCGCCCGGTAGAGGTCGGCGACCGTCTTGGCCGCCAGTTTCAAATTGTTGGTCAAGAAAACGTAATGCTTGCCGGTCTTGGCATCGCGGTAGCCGATGCGGCGCAGTGGGATGGGGCATTGTCTGGATGCCTTGACGCCGGTGAACACGATGCGCTGATCGCATGTCAATCCCTTGCTCTTCAACACCGCGGCGCGACCGACAACGCGATACGCCGCGTCTTTCTTGATACGAGTGACAAAAAATATGCCTTTGTCATTCAACTGTTTATACCCGCCATAGTCGTTATATCCGCGGTCGATGACGACTAGGCTGCCTTTGGGGAAACGCAGCGCGCGCCCGATAGCGATGTCGCTGGTTTTGCCGTCGGTGATGGCTGCGAACTCGGGCAGGCAACCGCGGTGGTTCAGCCCGACATGTAGCTTGACCGCCCCCTTGGTCGTTCGGAAATCGGCCCACGGGAAGGCCGAGAGGCACAACTTGATGGTGCTGGCATCAAGCGAATACAGCGGGTTCTTGAAACGAAACTTATGGCCGGGCGCGACCCCCTGGCAACGTCGCAACAGCTTCTTGAACAGTGCCTCGTACAACGTATAAGGCTTGTCCCGGTTGATGCGCGCCAGGCTGGAGCGGGACAGTTCGACGCCGCCCAAGTGATACAGTCGATGCGCCTGAGCGCCTAGGTTGTCGACGATGTCGCGCAAGCTGTCGCGGCCGGTCACCTGCGCCATGAACAGGCCGACGAACTGCGCCCAACGCGACGCGACACGGAACGAGCGGCCGCTATGATGCTGTTTGGCAAGGGTCTCGAATTCATGTCTCGGCACCCATTTGAGGAGTTGCGATAAAACTGTGTTACAATGCGCCATGGTCTGATTCTCCTATTTGATTCAATAAGTTGTCGGTAAACTCATTGTATCAATTCAGAGCGAATCAGACCATCTTTTTTGCTTGTTAATGGGACAGCAGTGCGCCGGACGACATATTCCACTGGATTGCCCGGCCAATAATAATATGGGCCGGGCAATGACAAATGATGGGCAATGGTGAATTGAGAGGACAAAGGCGAGTTGAGACGCCAAAGCACACGAGAGAAAATGTCCGGCTACGCCAGAGCACGTTTTAGTGTCACGCTTTGCGTGACAATTATTTACCATTGTCCTCTCAAAAGGACTCATCGCCTTCCGATTCACCATTGTCCCCCCAGCCCGTCATTCTCGCCGAAGGCGGGAATCCAGTTAAAATATGTCGTCCGGCGTAGCCGGACTCCTTGTTTTGGGCTTGGATGCGGCGGCGGTGGCTTCGGTGCCATTGTTGTGGGTGTTCGCGATACTGACGGCGAAATTTCCGCATGCGGGAGGCATCGCGCATCTTGTTGAACAGGCGTTCGGACGCACGGCGTCAATTGTTGCGTCGTTTATTTTTCTGGGCGCGGTGTTGTTGGGCTTGCCGTCCATTGCGTTGACCGGCGGCTATTATTTTGAGTCAGCCTTTTCGTCAGCCTTTTCGTCAGTACTGGCATCGGCGGCGACATCGTTTTTGTTTTCTGCGAATTCGGTTGCGATATTTTTATTATGTCTCGCCGGCGGGTTGAATCTTTGCGCACCGCGCACGGCGAAGAAAATCGGCGCGGTTGCGGCGGTGCTAATGAGCGCGTTTATTATCGCGTTGATTGCGGCAAGCATATATGTTTTGCTGGCGGAAACATCGTGGCAAAACATCGTAGATAAACTCGGCGTGATTGCGAATCCCACGAGCGTTGATGTGCGTGCAGTGTCGGCAGTTTTCTTCATGGTGTTTTTTGCATTTACCGGATGGGAAGTTGTGATTGGGATGAGCGGGGAATTCAAGCGTCCGGCGCGCAACATTCCGATTGCGATTTTTGCATCGTTTATCTTGGCATTTCTGCTGAGCATTGCGTGTGTGTTGGTGGTGTTGCTTAGCCGCCCCACGGCTTGGAATGAGGCGGCGTTTGTGCATGTATTGCAACCAAAGTTCGGCGCGGATATCGGTATGCTTGTGGCGCTGGGCGCAGTGTTTTTGATTTCCGTAAATTTGTTCGCCGCGATTTGGGGCGTGTCGCGAATGGTGTTTTCGCTGGCTGCGACCGGCGTGCTGCCGCAATTCGTCGGAGAACTTCACGCGGATAGCAATCGCGGTGGGAAAACGCCGCGAAATGCGGTTTTACTTTTGCTCGGCGTTTTGTTGTTGATTGTGTTGGTTGATCGCTCGGGCGCGTTGGGGGTGGATGATTTTTTGTTTTATTCGGGGCAGAATTTTTTCATCCTTTACGGTCTTGTGTGCGCGGCTGCGGTTAAAAAACTTGACCGGCCAGCACAAAAAAGCGCGGCGTTGTTTGCGTTATTGCTGGTGTGCGCGCTGGTGTTTTGGTCGGCGGATTGGCAGACCGTGGTTTATCCGCTTGCGCTTGCGCTTTTTGCCGTGGGCGTGAGTCTGGCAACAGAAAAAACGCGGTCGCTGACTTAATTTTCTTTCATGATTATTGGAAACAAATTAAATGAAGGAAGCAATCAGGCGCGAATAAATCAGTGCGCAATGCAATTTAGCAATTTCAAAATCAGGGCAGAGGGCGCATAATTCGCAACGATAGACAATCGATTATAAAGCAAAAGAAGATGTATTCACCGGAACTTGTATTATCACGGCGACTAACAAAAACCCCATTCGAGCAGCGGGTATTTGAAAATGGCGTCAAGGGGTTGACCATCTACAACCATAGACCTTTGGCGTCTTACTTTTCTTCGCCGCAAGAGGACTACGAGCATCTTTGCCGGCATGTTCAGATTTGGGATGTCTCGTGCGAGCGCCAGGTTGAAGTGGTCGGTGCTGATGCCATGCGCTTGGTTGAATTGGTGACGCCAAGGGATATATCCAAATGTGAAATAGGGCAGTGCATGTATGCGCCGTTAGTGGATGAACACGGCGGAATTGTCAATGATCCAATTATTATCCGACTGGCAAAAGATCGATTGTGGGTTTCTATCGCAGATTCAGGGGTATTGTTGTGGTTAAAAGGCATTGTCTACGGTCGTGGATATAACGTCTCTGTATTTGAGCCCGATGTCAGCCCGCTGGCAATTCAAGGCCCGAAATCCGATGATTTGCTGGCCGATGTGGTCGGTGATCATATCAGAGAGATAAAGCGGTTTTGGTTTATTGAAGCCGAGTTGGCCGAAACGGATGTGATTATCGCCCGCTCGGGATGGAGCGGGCAGGGCGGTTTCGAGATTTATCTTACCGACCGCGCCAAGGGGCTGGCGTTGTGGGATCTGATTTGGGACGCCGGGCGGAAATATAATATTCGCGCCGGCTGCCCTAACATTATTGATCGCATTGAACGCGGACTATTGTCCTACGGCAGTGATATGACAATGGACAACAATCCGTATGAATGTGGTTTGGAGCGCTTTTTTGAAGCCCGCAAAGACGCCGAGAGCATGTCCAAAGACGCGCTGGCCAAGTTCGCGAAAAATGGCGTGCGCAAAAACCAGGTTTATCTGGCGATTAGCGGCAGCCCAATGGCGTCGCCGCGGTCGATTTGGGATGTGGTCGATGAAAATAACAAAGTGGTGGGCATGGTGACCAGTTCGGCCTATTCCAGAAACTATCAATCAAATGTTGCATTCGCGCTTGTTGATGCCGAGGTTAATCAGGAAGGCAGAAAGTTTCGGGTCGATATTGGGGCAGCCGAGCCGGGAGAATCTGCCAGAGAAGCGACCATCGTGGTGAAGCGCGGGGAAAAACTGGAAACCCTGACGAATGCCGCGCATGTTGACGCGTGAATGCCGCATCAAAAACCATGAGCATCAAAGATAACGACCAAGCCTTTACCGCGCAGTCCCTGAGCGGCGTCAGTCCGGAGCGCAACTATGCCGGCGCCTTGAGTTTTGCCCGCAGGAAATATAGCAAGGATTTGGCCGCGGCGGATTTGGCGGTCACCGGAATTCCCTTCGACACCGCGACCACCAATCGTCCCGGCGCTCGATTTGGGCCGCGGGCAATCCGCGCAGCCTCCACCGAAGTTGCCTGGCAACGCAATTGGCCGTGGGAATTTGACGCGCTTGAATTGCTGAAAATCGCCGACTATGGCGATTGCGATTTTGATCAAGGGCGGCCCGAGGGCGTGCCGAATCAAATACAGGCGCACATTGAAACCATCCTGAATACCGACACGGCGGTATTGTCATTGGGCGGCGATCACTTTGTAACGCTGCCGATACTGCGCGCCCATGTCAAAAAACATGGCCCGGTTTCATTGCTGCATTTTGATGCGCATACCGATACCTGGCAAGACGAAGCAGGAAGAATCGATCACGGCACCATGTTTTTTCATGCGGTCAAGGAAGGCTTGGTAATTCCGGAACAATCCGTGCAAGTGGGCATTCGCACCACCAATGACGCGCCGCTGGGGTTCAATATTTTCCATGCCGACTGGATTCATGAACATAGCGCGGCCGAATTGCTCGCCAACATCAAAAACATTCTCGCAGACCGCAAAACCTATTTGACCTTTGACATAGACTGCGTCGATCCCGCTTTCGCCCCAGGCACCGGCACGCCGGTATGCGGCGGACTGAGCTCGGCCCAGGTCTTGCGGATATTAAGAGGATTGCGCGGCATGAATCTGATTGGCATGGACCTGGTCGAAGTCTCCCCGCCCTATGACCACGCGGAAATTACCGCGCTGTTGGCAGCGTTTATTGCCTATGATTTCATCGCCTTGTATGCCGCCCGGCATAAACTCGGCGAAAAATTCTAACCATCCCCCGCCATTATTCCTCTGTCATTTGTATGTTGCTTTTACCTTGCAGATAGGCCAATTTGTGGGGTAGGCGCGACATTATAAAAAAACGCGGGGACGACGAATCCAGGACTTCAGCCGTTGACATTGCCCGGCGGCGGTAACGGCGGGTTGCTTAATTTAAGTTGGTGAGAGACGGCGGCGACAATGACAACGATGACATTAATGTTAATGACGGCGACGACTACGCCGTCATCGTCATATTAATGTCGCCGCTAAAACCGTCGCTCAAACGACAACTTGAACGATGGGATAAGGTCATTGCTGCGGTCGTGTTGCGGGTGATGCTCCGCGCCCAGGCTGGCTTGCAACGCGCCGCCGGCGAAGGGCATCTGATAGGCGGCTTCGGCTTGCAGGTTGCGACCGGTCGGGGCCAGGTTCACCTGATGGTCGGCCTGCACGACCTCGCCGTATCTGGTGCGGCCGGTGGGGAGACGCAACTTCATCCGCCCCTTCTCCACGCGCAATGGCTGCGACAGGCGCAAGCCAAACCAGTCGCCACGCCGCCACGTCGAAGCGCGCACCACACCGAGGCTAAACGCACTGCTGAGGATGGTGTCGGCATCGTGCAACAAGCCGGTGTCGTCAACTTGCGGGCGAGTGCGCCCAAGATATGCCGAAGTCAGCAGGCGCCAGTCATCGCCCAGGCCCCAGTCGCCATTGACACCGATAAACGCGGTCGCGCCTTGCGCCTGACCGAGCGCACCCTGCGGGCGCGCACCGAGGAAGCCATCGGCCTCATGTACCGCACCGGCTTGCAGCGACAGCCCGCCGTTAAGGGTCAGGGCCAGTAACGCGCCGATGCCGCGCTTGCCACCCGGGTTTTGTTGACCATTGAACTGTGGTGCGCCGTGCATCAGCGCGAAACCGAAACGCCCGCCGCCCGCACGCGGATGCGACCAGCCCATGCCCGGCCCGTCGCGCACCAGGGATAAATACGGCGCGGCGAACGCAAGCGGGTCGCTGAAACGCCGTGCGCCGGCGATAACCCCATGTTCGCTCGGTCTGCTCTGAAAAGCAGGATTCAAGGGGTTGTCAGACGATTGGCCATACAAGCCAAGTGCCCGCCCGCCGTGATCACCATAAGAAAACCACCAGCCATCGGCGAAAGAAAATCGTGCCGCGCTTAACACACCGTCGCCGTTAAACCCCAGCGACAATGTTGCGGCATTGTTTTGGTAGGGTGATGCCGCTAACGACAACTCCCGCTGTTCACGGTACATGCGGCCGCGTTCCTGCGCCGCTTGCGAGACCCAAGTGTCCGCCGACAGAAAAAACGGCGCGTCCAATTCATCGAACGCGGCGAACTCCACTTCCGCTAACTGGGCTTGCATCGCGGTGCCAAACGCGTCACCGGACAAGGCAAATCGGATGCCCGCCAGCGGCTGGCGATTCGGGTCGTCGGACAAACCGCTCATCAACGGACCGACCGGCGAGGTGGCAGCGTCCAAATCAACCAGGCCGTGACCGTAGGTGTCAGAGTCAGTATACCTGCCCTCGCGGTTGGCAGTGGCAAGCAAACGATCAACCACTTCCGTGTTACCGAGTTGCCGGCGGAAAAACTGCCGCAACACCGCGAGTGAACCACTGACGATTGGCGCGGCTGCCGAGGTGCCTTCAAATAAAGTATAATCACTTTCGCCAACCGAATCCGCCGAAACAAGGTTATCCCCTGGTGCGGCAATACAAAAATCTTTGGCGATGCCACAACGGGATGAATAACTCGCAAGACTACCGTCTTCCTGCAAGGCCACCACCGCAAGAACATGACCTCGCAATTCAGGGAAATATACGCCAAGACCTTGTACAAGGTTGGGAGAATCGGAAACTACCGGGGCTTCGTTTTCATCCACAAAACTGCCAGCATTTCCGGCTGACCACACCACAATTTTTTTATCGGCAGGCGACTTATCCGATTGCGCCAGCAAAGCGGCTGTCATGGCTAAATGTTCTTTCACCACTTCCCCGTCATAGACGGAAATGGCACCCGGCATCGGACTATGACTGAAATTGATAATGGCACCCTCGTCTCTGAGGAATATAGGCTCAAGAAACTCAACATTCCCTTCATCTCGAGTTTTAGTGCTAATCACCGACGAGATAGGTTCCTGCAAGTCAATTATAGGCCCCCGACCTCCTCTCGTTCGGGTCTGCCATACATATACCTTGGCATCAAAAGCCACGCCGTGCATATTTATGCCTTCGTCCTTACCTTCAGCATTTACAATCATTTCACCATCGCGGTTACCGACCGCCAGAGCGGTAACCGCGGTGCCGTGGAATGGTCGGATCTCGTCCGGCGGAAGGAAACGTGAGTTTCCTGTTTCAATTTTGCCGTCTCCAGAAAACTCTCGGTGGTTCTCGTAGACACCGTATTCCATAATCAAGATTGTCTCGCCCGCACCAGTGGCACCGCGCGCGTAAGCGGCCGCGGCGTTAATCATGTCCAGGTGATATTTGTTACCAGAAACCTGCTGACCTGTCACCCTATCAGTGAACTTATATGTTCCCCCGTATTCTGGATAGGCTTCTGCCGTGCTTTTGCGAGTGGCGTAATCGGCATCATCAGAAGGCAGGGCCGGTGGCGGCGGCGGTTGCATCGGCGGTGGCGGTGGTGGCGGTTGCATCGGCGGATCTGGTGGTTGCATCGGCGGATCTGGCGGTAGCGGCGGTGCAGATGTTTCGCTGTTACTACTACCGCCACCTCCACCACCGCAACCAACCAACAAAGTCAGCACGCATAGCACGAGTACCGCACGTTTGTTATTTCGGGAGGCGGGGATGATTTTAGTTTTGCGAACATGTTTCTTACGAACATGCTCCATTATGGCGGTCAATTTAACTTCTGTTTTGGCAGGTAAGATGAAAGTTGACGATTGTAATACACATCATTCTCGCCGAAGGCAGGGTATAGGCTCACTATTTCGCTGTCAGTTTTTTTTTCGTTTACTTTTGGTGTCTCAAAAGGAATTATCGTCTTCCGATTCACCATTGTATCCCCAACCCGTCATTCTCGTCGGTAGGCGGGAATCCAGAGTGGCGTAGCCGCCGGGACGCGCTCATACATTAGCGGTAAGCAACAAGCACCATCGCCTTGCCGTCATTCTCGCATTGAACGGCGCGGCTACGCCGCAAAGGAGTTCGGCTGCGCCGAACGGTTTAATAAGGGAACTATCAAGGAAAGTTGACAAAATCGAAAGGAATTTGATTAAAGAGTGTTAGGAGTAAATAGAACTGTCCTAATAATTAACACGACATCTGTCCGCTTTTAATTGGTTTATACTCCTGACATTGTGAAGCGGATTTACGCAACGTCAGCCTGTATTTGTTCCTCATTCAATAAACAGCCATCTTTTGAATATCGTCCCAGTCGTCTGGGACCATGAAAAATTGAAATCAAGCCATCTAAATGGATCACAACCTTTACTTTGGCTTTGATGTAATGATAGCGATGTTTGTCTTTCGGCAGTTGTAAATTGAGGTTGTTAAATTGCACGCAATTGTCTTTCCTCACCCTGCGCTCATAACGCTGACAAAGGTAATCATCCAGATTAACACCGGCAAGCCGGACAAACGCATTGCCTTGTTCTCTTGCAGGACGTGCAAACTCCTCATTGAAGGCCGGCATGTAATGATGGTTAAGGTATGCATTAGCGGCTTTTATATCGGTGATGCCGTTGAGAGCCAATTCTTGAGGCAAGCGCCCTTGGTGAGTAGCAAAGGCACGTTCAGATCGCCCGCGAGCCTCAGGCGAATAGGCGGCAATCATATCAATGCCTAAGCGTTTAAGGGCAATGCCAAATTGAGTCGGATTGTTTTTATCCACCTTGCCGCCCACCTCTGGTGTATGCCAGTAATGGCTGCCCCGGTCGGAATAGAAAGTACAGAAAATACCTTTAGCCTTGAGTACATCTTTGACACCCAGCAACGAACTGACCGTGCCTTCCTGTTCAACAAAGCGCATGGAATAATGCTCGTTAGTGGCATCATCCATAGTCACAATTAAATCCCAATACACCCCGGGCACCCATAAATGGGTGCTGCCATCTTGATGGATCATCATGCCGGGCAATGCACTGGGGAGCCGTTTAATGCGATGAGGTCCAGGTGATTGACCTTTGGCCACCAAATTAGCTGATTGAAGTTGGTTTTTAACCCAGCTATAGCTACGTGACCCCTGGTGTTTTCGTTGATACCAACGATGAAAATGCCTGACATTCCAGCCATTATATCGACTGGAATATAAATCAGTTAATGCCATCACCTCATCAACCGGAGCGCACCGTACTGATAGGGTGTGCAGTCTTTTGTCACACAAGCCTTCCAGCCCTGACTCTTCATAACGGTTGATATACCTGCGAAAACTACGACTGCAGACTCCTAACAAAATGGCTGCCTCCTCTTGGCTTAATCGTTTGCATTGATATCCTTCATATGCCTCTTCAAATCTCATCTGTTTTAATTCCTCAACAAAGGCTGTCCGGTTCATTTGCTACCCCCAAATAGGATAGAATAAATCCGGACAGTTCACGTGTTAATTATTAGGACAGATAATTTACTCCTAACAGAATTTGATTAAAGAGTTGACAAAACGCCAAAGATAGATTAGGATTATCATACCAAAAAAAGAGGACTACTCATGACCAGAAAAGCAAAAACCATCGGTCTTGTCGGACTGTTAAATTATTTCCCCGACGAGCAAAGCGTAGTAACCTATTTAGAACGGTTGCGCTGGGGCGACACGCCAACCTGCCCGAAATGCGGCTCGGTTGAGCGATTTACTCCACAAAAACAATTGGGCAGATGGTGGTGTAAATCTGGCCGTCATTACTTCACTGCGTGGCATGACACGCCGCTGGAATACGGAAAGATACCGAAACGCAAATGGATTATCGCCGCCTACTTGCTTGTAACAGCGCGAAAAGGAATATCAAGCCTTCAATTATCAAAAGAGTTAGAAATCAGCCAGCAAAGTGCCTGGTATCTGCTTCATCGACTTCGTGAGGCCTGTGCCGGCAAAAACGAAATGCTGGCTGGAGTGGTTGAAATTGATGAAACCTACATCGGTGGCAAACAAAAAAACCGTCATGACAGCAAGCCTCGACACGCCACCGGTGGTCGCGGCAAGCAAGCAGTGTTGGGTATGCGTGAGCGTGGTGGTAAAGTAAAAGCGAAACCGATCGGAGATACCGGTATGGTTACAATGCGCCGGGAAATTGATTCATCAGTGGAAGCCGGGGCGACTATCTACACCGACGAGCATCGCAGTTACGACCGATTGAACACCGCTTACAATCATATGGCGGTCAAACATAGTGCCAAAGAGTTTGTTAATGGAATGGCACATACAAACAGCATTGAAAGCGTTTGGGCGGTATTGAAGCGCGGATATAACGGCGTTTATCATAATTGGAGCGACAAACACACGCACCGATATGTGAATGAATTTACCTTTCGACTCAATGAGGGTAATTGCTCTATTGATACTGGTGACCGAATTGACGCTCTTTTCGGAAGGATGGTCGGCAAAACTATAACCTACGAGGAACTAACACAATGAATTGGGCTAACCAGACAATTTGGACAGGTGATAATTTGCCGATTATGCGTGGAATGAACAGTAATTCGGTAGATTTAATTTATTTAGATCCACCATTCAATTCAAATCATGATTACTCAGCGCCGATAGGCAGCGAAGCCGCTGGCGCGGCGTTCAAGGATACATGGGGTGAAAGACAATGACTATTGTTGTATTAATATTCGAGTTTGCAGATGACTTTGAAACAGATAGATAAGTCCGCTCGCGCTTTGTTAGCAATGCCGAAGCCTCGTGGCAAGGTGCGTCGTGCAAAAAAATCAGATCTCAAACGTCGATTTAAACTTGTGATTCTTAAAGGCAAGCCAACGATGTTGGAAATCAAGTAACCCCTGGGTTTGTCAACTTTCCTTGATAATTCCCTTTAATAACTGGATTGCCCGGCCAATAATAATATGGGCCGGGCAATGACGAATTACGGGCAATAGTGAACCGAGAAGATAAAGGCGCGTTGAGACGCCAAAGCACACGAGAGAAAATGTCCGGCTACGCCAGGGCACGTTTTAGTGTCACGCTTTGCATGACATTTATTTACCATTGTCCCCTCAGCCCGTCATTCTCGCCGCAGGCGGGAATCCAGTTAAATATCTGTCACGCGTAGCGTGACTCCTTTTGGCATCCGGCTTTGCCAGACACAAACCGGCGGCTACGCCGCAAAGGAGTTCGGCTGCGCCGAACGGTTTAATAACTGGATTGCCCGGCCAATAATAATATGGGCCGGGCAATGACGAATTACGGGCAATAGTGAACCGAGAAGATAAAGGCGCGTTGAGACGCCAAAGCACACGAGAGAAAATGTCCGGCTACGCATCCTTTCTGCCGTCATTCTCGCCAGCAGGCGGGAATTCAGAGTGGCGAAGCCGCGATAATAAGGAGTTCGGCTGCGCCGAACGGTTTAATAACTGGATTGCCCGGCCAATAATAATATGGGCCGGGCAATGACGAATTACGGGCAATAGTGAACCGAGAAGATAAAGGCGCGTTGAGACGCCAAAGCACACGAGAGAAAATGTCCGGCTATGCCAGGGCACGTTTTAGTGTCACGCTTTGCGTGACACTTATTCACCATTGTCCCCTCAGCCCGTCATTCTCGCCGCAGGCGGGAATCCAGTTAAATATCTGTCACGCGTAGCGTGACTCCTTTTGGCATCCGGCTTTGCCAGACACAAACCGGCGGCTACGCCGCAAAGGAGTTCGGCTACGCCGAACGGTTTAATAACTGGATTGCCCGGCCAATAATAATATGGGCCGGGCAATGACGAATTACGGGCAATAGTGAACCGAGAAGATAAAGGCGCGTTGAGACGCCAAAGCACACGAGAGAAAATGTCCGGCTACGCCAGGGCACGTTTTAGTGTCACGCAAAGCGTGACACTTATTCACCATTGTCCCCTCAGCCCGTCATTCTCGCCGCAGGCGGGAATCCAGTTAAATATCTGTCACGCGTAGCGTGACTCCTTTTGGCATCCGGCTTTGCCAGACACAAACCGGCGGCTACGCCGCAAAGGAGTTCGGCTGCGCCGAACGGTTTAATAACTGGATTGCCCGGCCAATAATAATAATATGGGCCGGGCAATGACGGATTATAGGTAATAGAGCACGTTTTAGTGTCACGCTTTGCGTGACACTTATTCACCATTGTCCCCTCAGCCCGTCATTCTCGCCGCAGGCGGGAATCCAGTTAAAATATGTCGTCCGGCGTAGCCGGACTCCTTATAATCCAGACAAACATTGCACAGTATTTTCATTTTAACAAGCGCAATCAAAATCTTCGTTCAAACTTTACTCGAAAAGTCGGATAAATATCACTACTGCGATTATGTTGCGGGTGCCGTTCCGCGCCCAGCGTGGCTTGCAGCGCGCCACCCGCCAGCGGCACATGATAGACCGCTTCAACTTGCAGATGACGACCCGCCGGGGCGAGGTTCAGGGTGTGATCATTGGTCACCAATTCACCATAGCGCGTGCGTCCGGCAGGAAGGCGCATCTTGAGATTGCCGCGTTCGGTGCGTAGCGGTTGCGACAAACGCAAACCAAACCAGTCATCGCGCCGCCACAAAGATTCCCGCACCGCGCCGATACTAAAGGCGCTGCTGGTGAGCCGGTCAACCTCCTGCACCAGCCCGCCGTTCACCTGCGGACGGGTGCGACCCAGATAAGCGGATGCCAGCAGACGCCAGGGCTTGTTAGCACGCATATCATCACCGATGCCGTCATTCACACCAGCATCGCCCAACACCCAGGCGCCATTGATGCCGAAGAAGCCGGTTGTGCCCTGCGCCTGGCCGAGCGCACCTTGCAAACGCGCACCGAGAAAACCTTCGCGCTCGCGCACCGCACCGGCTTGCAGCCAGAGACCGCGACTCAATTGCATGTCCAGCACCGCGCCCAGCCCGCGTTCGCCGCCGGGTTTTTGATAGCCGTCAAACAATGGGCTGCCTTGCATCAGCGCGAAACCAAATCGCCCGCCGTCGGCGCGTGACCAACCGACACCGGGACCATCTCGCACCAGGGACAAATACGGCGAGGCGAAAGCGAGGGAGTCGCTGAAATGATTCATCATCACCTCGCCACCGTCCAACCGCAACGGCGCGTGCCCATAAAGTCCCAATGCGCGTCCGGCCTGGTCGCCGTAGGACAACCACCAGCCGTGCGCAAACGACAAGCGCGCGTCTTCAACCTCATCACCGTCAAAGCCAAGCGACAAGATTGTGCCGCGGTGCATGTCGCCGCCGTTGAATGACGACACCGGTGTCAGTGTCATGTCGTGTTGCTCGCGCTTGCCAGCGTCATCACGCGCCGCTTGCGAGACCCAAGTGTCCGCCGATAGAAAAAACGGCGCGTCCAATTCATCGAACGCGGCGAACTCCACTTCCGCCAACTGGGCTTGCATCGCGGTGCCGAACGCATCGCCGGACAAGGCAAATCGGATGCCCGCCAGCGGCTGGCGGTTCGGGTCGGATGACAAACCTGTCATGACCATTCCCACTGGCGCAGTGGCTTTGTCCAAATCAACCAGGCCATGACCGTAGGTATCAGAGTCAGCATAGATACCGTTGCGGTTGGCAGTGGCGAGCAGACGATTCACCAGTTCAGTATTCCCGACTTGCCGGCGGAAAAACTGCCGCAACACCGCGAGCGAACCACTGACGATTGGCGCGGCGAAAGAGGTGCCGCGGGCGTGAATATAACCGCTGGTACTCCCGGCCTCGGCCGCCAAAATTCTCACATCATCACCGCCAGGCGCGGCAACGCAGGACGATTTGGCGAGTCCACAACGGTTGGAGTAACTTGCAATCTCGCCATCAGCACCGATGGCAACGACCGTAATCACATGTGCCAGGCCCGGGTCGCCAGGTGCATTAAACGCCACCGCCAAGGCACCATCGGCATCTGGTGAACTAGCATCAATCAACGGGCCTAGACCATCGCGACCGTTGTGCAGATCATGACGGTCGCCATTACTATTACCGGCGGCAATCACCACAATGCTTCGGTCTGCCGGATCCTTGCTTGTCTGCGCCAGTGCATTGGCAGTGGCTCGATAATAGTATTTATAACAGGCGTAGGGTCCGGTCTCGCTACCAGTACTCTCACAGCCAGAGCCAAGCCGTCGCCATTCAGCCAATGACCAAGGAACGCCGAAGGAATAGTTTAGTATTTCCCCCTGAGCGATGTATTGGCGATAGTCGACAGAATTATCCAAGATGCTGTCATCCGCTGGCCATGAGTAAGCGTTTAACTCGCGCAGAGGCGGCTGATTTGGGTCAGGGCCTCTCAATCTAATAGGAATAAACTTGATTTGCGCGTCAAATGCAACGCCGTGCATGTCAGTGCCTGATGAGGAAGTGCCACGACGACCAGCAACCAGAGAAGCAACCGCTGTGCCATGTCTAGGGCCAGCACAGTCTCCGGCGGCGACTTCGCGTGCCGAACACAAATCTTGAGTATTCGTTATCGTCACCTTCCCGCTGAGTTCGCGATGACTGGTATCTATGCCCGAATCTACTACCACCACGGTCTCGCCCGCACCAGTGGCACCACGCGCATATGCGGCAGAAGCTTTAATTAAAGACAGATGATTGTCGGCAGTGGCGTATTCATCGGCGGCTTCAAATTCACCTCTGCGGGTAACGTAGCCGTCATCATCAGGTGGAATAATGACCTCTGGCGAGGTGCGCGGAAAAGGCGTGACCGGAGTTGGTGGTGTCGGTTTGCCACTACTACCTCCCCCGCCGCCGCAACCAACCAACAAAGTCAGCGCGCATAGCGTAAGGAGTTTGGCGGCGGCTAACGCCCGCCGTTCGCTATTTTGCGGGGGGGGGGGGGGGGGGGGGGGGGTGATTACAGCATTGTGAACGGGGTTAATTATCATGATGATCAATCCTCATAGTTGCGATTAGGCGGCGGCGATGCCGGGCCTTTGCATAAGAGCTGGATAAAGAACTCCCCGCTAATTTCCGTAGATAGCCCGCTAAAGCCATCTTTTTAAATGGTGTTGTATTCGCGAGAGACCCGACTAAACGGATCCAGCACTTATGCGAGGGGTATAGTTAATCATGCCGACTGAATTGTCAATAGCATGTCCGGGTTCACCACATATGAGACAAATCAGGTCGCAAGGTGGGTTGCTGATAATACGCCATCGGCGTCATTAAATCCAAACTATCGTGTGGTCGGCATGATTATAGGTCCACTGGTAATGGACCAGTTCCTGGTTGATCGCGGTCACCGTCAACGGCCCTCGGAAGTGAGGCTTCAGCCTCGCCAAGCCATTGCCAAGATGGCGGGACTAAAGTCCCGCTTCCGACGCCGCCGGCCTGACCTGCTTTAAGCGCACTAGCCGGGCCAGGTTAACAGTCTCCTATGTGTCTGAGCCCGAACATAGCATGTATAAGTCCATCACCTTTGACGCTGTGGTTGATGTTGGATGAGGAAGTTGCCGGAGATTGCAGGCCGAGGCTATGATGGGGCAGGACAGTGTTGTCATCGATCAGCCAGTCGGCCAGTTTGCGGTTTTGGCAGATTTTTGCTCCCAGCAATATTGCCACAGATGGCATGGTCGATACTCGCTCCATACGGTGTCGACACTTCCGCCATCCCTGGCGGTTGGCAAATAATTGTTCCCGACATTATTTGCACTTCCGCCGTCCATGGCGGTCGTGTTCCGCTACGCGGGACGCATAGTTAACTGGATTATTCGTATCATCCCTGATACTCACCCCTTCGGGGTTTGCGTGAAAAATCGCTGCGGGCGATGTTTTGCAACCCCTGTTTTCACAGGGGTGACGTTCTTTCGTTGGAATGACGGACCCTTATTATCCCGTCATTAGACGGACCTTTATTATCCCGTCATTATCGGGCTTGACCCGATAATCCAGTGAAACATCCGCGGCGACAGCCGCAACATAATCCAGCGGTGCACGTCCGGTGCTAGGCGCGTTCTTCACTGGTTAGTTCTTGACTTGCCTATGTTTTAACCCCTCTTGTTTGTGCGGATTCATTGCGGACACCGACAAGAAAATTTCAAAAACCACGAAAGCGGGTGTTGCTTTGGTTGGGCTTGCCGCTCTCACCAGTCTTGTGGTCAACGCAATGAAGGACGATAAAAACAAACAGGAATAGTACGGTTGTTGCCTGCTCCCGGTTAAATTTTCATAACCAGTAAGCCAGCGATCACAATCATCACCATTCCAATGATCGTTTCCAAGTCCGGGATTTCGGAGAAAAACAAAAATCTCCACCAGGCGGCGAACAGCAGATAGGTGTAATCGAAAGTGGCGATGATAGGCGGCGGCGCAGATTGATACGCTTTCGCCAAGCCGATGCCGATGATGACGAAGAGGAAGGACAAGAGCGCGATCACGCCCCATTCGCGCGGCCGCATGTCAATCCAGTTGCCGAGAAGGAACGGATAGGTTATGCCGTGTCGGAGTAGCGGCTGAGCCAAGACAACAACGCCGCTCGCCAGCAATCCGATAATCAAAATCGATAAGTTGAGCATGATGGCAAGTATTTGCGGTTTTTCATCGATGCATTTCGTGCGCGTGATAATCGCCGCCAGCGCATAAAACAAACCGGCCACGACCGGTATTAACATGTACAATGAAAACGCGTCGGTGGCCGGGCGAAGAATCACCAGAACGCCGATGAACCCAAGAACCACGGCGCTCCATGTTCGCCTGCCGACTGGCTCGCCGATCAAAAAGGCCGAAAGCAAAGCGATGAAAATCGGCCCGGTGTAAAGCGATGCCGCAATCATCGATAACGGCAGCAACGGTGCCGCCGCATAGATGGCGATATACATGAAGACCAGCAACATGCTGCGGATGATGGTCCATTTCAGCGAGCGCGGGCGGATGTCGGATATTTGCGATGCGAACAATACGATGGCGATTAAAATGGGTATCGCCACGAGCGAGCGACCACAAAGATTTGCCACAGGGGGAAGTCCGCGCTGATATATTTGATGATGGCATCGGAGAACGCCATGGTGAACACGGTCGCAATGATGATGCCGACGCCGAGAACAATGTCGTCTTTTTTATTTTCGGAGGAGGTGTTCATTTCTGTTATGTCATTTGTGCGCAAAAACTAAATACGCTCAATGATGAAAAAAAAGCCTCATGCGTGTATTTTTCTGCGCGATAACTTCCATGGTCTGGTTCTTCCCATCGACGAGTTTCAGAATGAATAATGTTTACGCTGTGTGAAATAGTAATGGGGTTTGGCGAACGCTTGCAAACGATAAAAACTCAACCGGACGCTGAATAAATCTCAGGAATACATATTAATGAACGACCCATGAGAAATAACTAATGAGAAGGAGACTTCCGCCATTAAACGCCATCGTGGCTTTCGAGTCCGCGGCTCGCCATAAAAGTTTCAAGAAAGCCGGGGACGAGCTGTGCGTGACCTCTTCCGCAATCAGCCATCAAGTGCGCTCTCTTGAAGACTGGTTGGGTTTTAATCTGTTCGAGCGTAGCACTCGCGTGATCGAGCTGACCGATTTTGGAATCCGTTATGTGCTGGCGTTGAGTTCGCTGCTCGATCAATTGGAGAAATTCTCCAATAATGAAATTGTCCGCGGCAAAAATAAAACAATCATCACGATACAAACCACGGACTCGTTTGCATCGCGCTGGCTAATTCCTCGTTTGTCAGAATTCGAGTCGCTTCACCCGGACATCGTCATAAAAATAATCACTTACGATTTTCGGGACAGCTTGCGTTGCTCGGAAGCTGATTTGGGAATATTATTTATGGCCGATAAAAAACATAACGCTAAAACGCATAACGTCAAAAAATATAACCAGACAGAGAATAATGACAACATGCGGTTATTATTTGCGGAACAAATATTTCCGGTATGCAGTCCTGAAATCATACAGAACATGACATCAATCGGCGTGGCCGATTTGTCGAATTTCACGCTGATTCACGATGACAACGTGGGCGTTTCCTGGCAAGACTGGATTTCAACGGCAACCGAAAAGCATTTCGATGCCACCAACATGAAAACGAAAAACGGCCCGCATTACAATCACGCGCACTTGGCGTTAAAGTCCGCGGAACTCGGAAACGGTTTTACCTTGGCCAGCAACGTTTTAACCAGCGATGCGCTGGAAAAAGGGTTGCTGGTCGCGCCTTTTCAGGACAAGATTGTGACTGGGTGCGGCTACTACCTGACACAATCACAAAACCCGAAAGTCAGAAATTATTGTCGGCCTTTCAGCAAGTGGATTGTTGCCAGAGCTTGTTAACAGCCCGAAATTGTCTCGGAATTAAGACTTGCGACGACAAAAATACACTTATAATTTTTTGGTTGCTGTTCCATGTTATATTTTATTGTTATCTCGCATTGTTATCTTTCATTGAAAAATTATGGCTAAAACATATTTAGACAAATTATCCAGCCTTATAAATGACCTGAAAATAGAGGATGAGATCGCTGCTCCTGTGGAAGCCCGGCACTTTTTTAGCGGCGCTGGGTTTTATGTCAATGGGACGATGTGCGCGTCATGGTCGCCGGTCGGGCTGGCTTTCAAACTGTCGGAAAAGGAAGTCGCTGAACTCATTGCCCGCGGCACGGCGACGCCGTTAAAGTATTTTTCCAGTGGACATGTTAAAAAGGAGTATGCGTTGTTTGAAAATCCGAATGCGACTAAACTGGAGTTTTGGAAAAATTATTTTGTGAAGGCTTCCGAGCAAATTTTATGCAAGCAAGACGAAACAAAGCGATGACCAAGATGATGACATGCCCAATTGAAAACGCCAGCGCAATTAAAAACGTGAACGCACTTTGCGCTTGGCGCATTAAGTTTTTATTGGGTCGATTTTGTATCGGTGCTGATTTTGATTAAACAAATTCCTTTTGCGGCGAGTTTAGTCTGTATTCTTTCGGCTGTTTTGTTGGCAATCCAGGGCGAAACAAAATACGCCGGCATACTGCTGGCGACTACAGGCGTGATATTTTTTGCATTCAACAAGAACATGGCTGAGTCTATAAATGCAGAAAATAAAATATCCCGCCCGTTCACGGTACTCGCAAGAATGCTTGGAGGAAGCACCTGTCGGTCTATGAAATTGTCAGGAATTGCACTGCTTGTTGTGGGGATTATGTGGGCTTTCAATCCATAAAAACGCAAGCCAATGATTGATAAGACAATCACGCGGCAGTAGCCGACCTAAGGATTCTGGTGGAAGAGTTGCTTGTAACTGATTGATTATAATGGTGGGCCGTGCAGGGCTCGAACCTGCGACCCGCTGATTAAGAGTCAGCTGCTCTGCCCACTGAGCTAACGGCCCTCCAAATAATAAAACAACCAATCCGGAAATCTAACATGATTTTACCTGATTTCAGTGCGTCGGTGAGATAGTCATGCCTTGCGCCGTTGGATTTTGTTGCGCTGATAATGCCAGGATAGCATTATTCAGAACTTCTCTCAATTAATATCAGGAACGTCAATGACGGTGGTCGCGGTGCTATACTCGCATCCGAATTGATCATCAACTTGAACCGCGCGGCATCAAAGCAAAGGAGTCCGGCTACGCCGGACGGCATATTCCACTGGATTGCCCGGCCAATAATAATATGGGCCGGGCAATGACGAATTATAGGTAATGGTGAATCGAGAGGGCAAAGGCGAGTTGCGATGCCAAAGCACACGAGAGAAAAAGTCCGGCTACGCCAAAGCAACGCCGTTTTAGTGTCAGGCTTTGCGTGACAATTATTTACCATTGTCTTCTCAAAAGGACTCATCGCCTTCCGATTCACCCTTGTCTCCCCAACCCGTCATTCTCGCCGCAGGCGGGAATCCAGTTAAAATATGTCGTCCGGCGTAGCCGGACTCCTTTGAAAAAGTGTGAGTTTCGCTTCCATATGCGCCACGAAAATGGGTGTCAATATCTGCTAAAATCTATCCGAAATCGACCGCTTAAAGTATCTTGAACCTTAATCAATGACCACAGAATTATTCGATGGCAACGACGACCTTTATCAAAATTGGTTAGCGGCGCACACCGACGGTTTCGTCATCAACACATCAAGACGCGAAGCGCGGCGTGGCACTTATATGGTGTTGCACCGAGCGCGTTGTAAAAACATTAACGAGTCACCTTGGCCGCACGGCGGGTTCACCGAAAGATCATACATTAAAGTGTGCGCGTTGACGGTGGATGAACTGCGCGCATGGGCGCGAACGAACGGCAGAGTCGATGGTTCGTTCAGCAGCGAACGCTGTTTTTGCAAATCGATTTAGTCGCCGCCTGTTGCATCGTGAGCACGAAAAAACCTACGGAAAAACCCCACGAAAAAATTAGAGCGGTCGACTTGCCGGCGTCCCTTGGCGGTCGCGCTGGGAGGATGATTTTGTGTTCGGTCTCGCGCTATGCCAACGGCAATTCAAACAACGACCCGAAGCGGGTCAGGCGGTCATCCACGCCCGCCAGTCGCAGGGCATGCCACGCCATAGCGTGATTGGACGAGGTCAAAGGAATACCGAGACTGGCTTCCAGTTCTTTGCACGCTTCAACCAGGCGTACCGAGGTGCAGGAAACAAAAACAGCCTCTACCGCTGCGTGCTTGATAATTTCGCGCACCCCTTTTTCGATGGAAGCGGGCGTAATCCGGGACACATTTGAATCCCGATCCTCATTAAATGAGCCAAATACCGCAACCTCAACACCGCGGTCGGCAATGTATTTGGCGACAATTTTGTTGACTTCGGCGGAGTAGGGCGTCAAGACGCCGATGCGGTTGGCGTTGAATGCCTTGAACGCCGCAAAGGCGGCGGTTATCGGCGTGGTGCAATGCGCCGCGGGCTGGGCCGCATGAATATGCTCAAATACTGTTTCCTCGCCGATGGCGATTGACGCGGATGTGCAACCATAAGCCACCACATCCACAGGTGTTCCCGGGGTGAATAGTTGCGCGCAAGCGGTGATGCGGGATTGCATGGCGCGCAACGATTGCGCGGTGACCACATCGTCGTTGAGGATGCGGCTTTGATACAGGGCCACGCCATCGAGATGATGAAAAATTGTACGCCATTCATGCTCGATGGTGTGGTCGGTCGCCAAAACGATGAGTCCGATTTTTGCGCGCTTAGCGATGCCGTCGTCAAGCTCAAACGGCAGGCGTTCAAGCAGAATCATGTCATCTTTTTGGCGCGGCGCCGTCGCCGGTTTCATGTCGGGTTCATGTTCGTGGCGCGTTCGTTTTATGTCAACCCGCCGGGGATTTCAATGCAGGCTACGGCTGTTCGCCGCGCCGCAGCCGCGCTTCAATGTCGTCCAGGCAGGGCACCAAATCGGCGATGCTGTCGACGACATAATGCGCGCCGCGTTGGTACATGGTGGGGTAGATGCGGTCGCGGTGTTTTTGTTTGACTTCCTCTGAAAACGCGTCCCATTCATCAAGTTGCACACCGACCTCGTTGCCGGAAATCGCCAGCCCGACTGCCCAGCAACTGGCGTTCAATCCCTCTTCAATACCGGTCAAGGTATCGTCGACTTTGACCACCGACTGCACCGGCGAGATGTCAAGTTCCAATATGTTGCGCAGCACCATGTGCGCGAACGGGCGGCCGCGTTTCACATCGCCGGCGCCGAAGGTGGCATCGGGAACATAGCCCTGTTTTTTCGCATCGGCCTGGTTGATGGCTAACATGCCCGGCAGATAGCCGGAAGTGGAGCCGATTTTATAATCGCGCTTGCGACATTCGCCGATGACATCAAGCGTGCCGGGGATGAGTTGCGAATACTCAGAAAGGCAGGCTTCCTGCATGGGGATGAAATCCGCAAACATGCGACCCACATCGTCGTCTGTAGGCTCGGTGCTGTGAGTTTCGACCCACCGTCGGCGCACGCTGGGAATTTCGCAGATCAAACCGATGTGGACTCTTTTATGCGCGCCCATCGGGATACGCGCCTCTTCGAGGCTGATCGGCACGCCGGCTTTCTCGAATACCTGACGAAAAACCACAGCCGGCGCCATGCAGCCGAAGTCCATGGTGGTGCCAGCCCAGTCGAGGATGACGCAGCGAATCGGGCCACGGTAAGCGCGGGTGTAGGTGAATTCTCGTTCGTGAGTAAATTGCATAATAATGGAACCCTTAGTAATGTGAAAGTGTAGTTGTGTGAAAGTGGATGCCGTGCGGCGGCGCGAAAATCGCGTAGGGTATGCACAAAGCGCATGGGCAGCAAATTGTTATTATGTATAGTTCGTATTGTTATGGGCGATAGATTTTATCGGCGACTTTAATTTTCCGCAACAAGTTTTCTTTTTTGCAGCGACGGTCATCGTCGGGGTCTGCGACCGACGCCACCGCTTCAATGGCGGCGACATAATCATCGGGGAAGCGCCAATGCTTTGCGCCGAGCACAACCAATTCCTTATACCAATGATAGGGTTTGAGGCTGTCATCAATGTAGTTCCGTTGCGCGAAGTAGGTGAAGCAGGAATAGTCGCGGTCGTGATGACGCGCCGTGATTATACGCGCTTCGTAACCGTGTCCCTTGCCCTCAATTTTATCCAACTTCTTTTTGTCGTCGGCGGTTATTTCGTAGATGACGCCGTGCACTGAATCGGTGTCCGATTTGGCGGGAGCCAAGTTGCATTTGCCGGATGAATTCTCGTGGCGATAGGTGCTTTTTTTGTGAAACGCGAGGCGGTGTCCGTTCAATTCACCGACACCGATCTCCCGGGCGGCGATGCCCCGTTCTGATAGTCGTTCAGGATGCAGATTGGAGCCATAGGCGAAATAATAAATCTTGGCGGTCACGGTTTTTATGATGTATTGGGGTTGTTTGACAAAGGGTCATGGTGGGCGGGGAGAGATAAACGCCGCTATAATAGCGGCAGTTTTTCCACAACGCAACCGCGCAAACTCCCGCCATGAAAGTATCGTCATGAAATATCGTCATGAAAATGTCCACATGAAAAAATACTTGCGCCATAGGCTGCGGCATATCCAACACGCCGTGCGTTTCGCCTTGCTCTTGCTCGTGCTCGGTGGCATGACGATGCCGACGCATGCCGCCGAACTGGTTACGATAACGGGCGTCACGCTGATTGATGCCGACCTCAACGATGGCGACAGTTTCAAAGTCAATGCGGGCGGGCGCGAACTGCACCTACGGCTGTACTATGTCGATTGCCCGGAAACCGCCTACGGCAGCAAAGCCGACTTCGACAGAATCGGCGAGCAGCAAGACCACTTTGGCTTGGACGACCGCCACGCCGTCATCCGCTTCGGCAGACGCGCCGCCGAATACGCCAATCAGGAATTATCCCGACCGTTCACCATCCACACCAGTTACGCCCGAGCGTTGGGGCGCTCCGCCATCGGTCGCTTCTACGCCTTCGTCGAAACCCACGACGGCAACGATCTCGGCGAACTTTTGGTTGAACATGGCTTGGCGCGCATTCACGGCAAAACCCGCGCGGTGCCGAGCGGCCTGCCCAGCGATTTAGTGCTGGAAGAGCTTCAGGATCTTGAGGTCGCGGCCATGCTCAAGCGAGTCGGAATATGGGCCGAAGCCGATCCCGACATCATCGCCGAGAAGCGCAAGCGGCGGCGGGAGGAGAAACAAGCGGAGAAGCAAGCACGCAAGGAATTTCATGACCAACAGAAAAAAAGAGACAAGCCGTCAACGACCAATCCCATGGACCTGAACACCGCAACCAGCAAACAACTGCAACGCATTCCGCATGTCGGCAAAATCACCGCCGCGAAAATAATCGCCGGCCGACCCTATAAATCGATGCAAGACCTGCTGAAAATTCCAGGCATTGGCCCGAAGACGCTAGCGATCATTATGGAGTATGTTACGATAGATTGAAAATGGAGGAACGGTGCAGTTTTCACTACCAATCCATAAACAAAACGGAGAATCGATGCCCCAACCAGACATTGTCCAAACAATACTCAAAGACAGCAATTATCATCTTGCGCTGTTCTCAGCGAATGAAATTGCAGCCCTGCGGGAGAAAATATTTTCTAAAAGCACCAAAGGCAAAGATGTCCCATTTGTAAAATGTATTGTTCGGGACAAGGATATTCAGTTAAAGCCAGAAGAAATCGTCCGTCAGTTATATGCGGCGAGACTGATTGAACAATACGACTATCCAAAAAAACGACTGGCTTTTGAGCATCCCGTTAACTTCGGACGGGAAAAGAAAAAAGCCGATATTGTCGTTTTTGACAAAGACCGCACTGACGCAGCCTACATTATTGTTGAACTAAAAAAGCCCAAACTCATAGACGGGAAAAACCAACTGCGCTCCTATTGCAATGCTACCGGTGCGCCGATTGGCGTATGGACCAACGGCGAGAAAATATCCCACTACCATCGCAAAGACCCGAATTATTTTGAAGACATCACCGATATTCCCAAAGGGCAACAAAGCCTCACGGATATTCTGAGCGAGCGCTTTACCCTGAAAGACCTGATTATCAAGGACAAAATTTCCAACGAACGCAAATCCCTGAAAGACATCATTTTGGAAATGGAGGATGAGGTTCTGGCGAATGCCGGAGTGGACGTGTTTGAAGAAGTTTTCAAACTCATCTTCACCAAACTCTATGACGAATATCTCAGCCAGGACGATAAAACAGTCATCAACTACCAACTGCGACAAGTTTTAAAAACCGCCATACACGAGCCCAACCCCAACCCCAACCCCAACCCTCCTAGTTATCTTGATGGTCAGGATTTTGATGCCATTAAGAAAGCGGTCAACGGCATTGCGGATGAAGGTTTTCGCGTGATGGAATTCAGGAACACGGGGCAGACCGACACTGAACTTAAAAACAAAATTCAAGACCTGTTCAATGATGCAAAAATTCAATGGCCAGGCGTATTCCCCGAAGGCTCCGCCTTTGAACTTTCCGACAGTCACTTGGCAATCAGCGTTTCAAGTTTGCAAGATGTAAAACTGTTCAACTCCAACCTGCTGGTTGTCGATGAAGCATTTGAGTATCTGGTCAACAAATCCGCCAAAGGTGAAAAGGGGCAGTATTTCACTCCCCGCCATGTGATTGATATGTGCGTGCAAATGCTCAATCCAAAATCTGGCGAATATATGATCGACACCGCTTCTGGCAGTTGCGGTTTTCCGGTGCATACCATTTTCAAACTCACCGGCCACCTGTTCACCAACGCCGAAATACCAGAGAAGGACAAAAAAGATGTTCTCAAAGTTTTTGGCATTGATTTTGATGAAAAAACCGTCAGGGTTGCCAGAACCCTGAACCTGATCGCCGGCGATGGTGAAACCAATGTATTGCATCTCAACACTTTGGATTTTGACCGCTGGGGCGATAAAACCGAAAAAGACACGAAATGGATCAACACTTACGGCAAGGGTTTTGCGCGGCTGGAAAAACTGCGCGCTGAGAAAAACGAAAACAAGCAATTCAACTTTGACATTCTGATGGCAAATCCACCCTTTGCTGGAGACATCAAGGAAAGCCGCATCCTGCATCAATACGAACTTGGCTTTAAGGCAGGTGGTAAAAAGGCGCAGAGCAAAGTCGGACGCGACATACTCTTTATTGAGCGCAATCTGGATTTTCTTAAACCCGGCGGACGCATGGCGATTGTCTTGCCACAAGGCAGATTCAACAACACAACGGATAAGCCTATCCGCGACTTCATCGCCGAACGTGCCCGCATCCTTGCCGTAGTCGGACTGCATGGCAACACCTTCAAGCCGCACACCGGCACCAAAACCAGCGTACTATTCGTGCAGAAATGGGATGAAAAACTGTGCCCGAAAAAAGACGACTTCCCCATCTTTTTTGCGGTAAGCGAGCAAGGCGGCAAGGATAATTCAGGCAATTATGTCTATCGGAAAAATGGCAATGGTCATTTGATTGTTGACCATGATCTGCACAATCACGATGGTGAACTACCGGACGGCATTGCCGAAGCCTTCATTGAATGGGCGAGGGGTAAGAAGTTGAGTTTTTGGAGTTATGAATAAGCAGGACATCATCATCTACACGAGCTCGGATGGTCGAGCCTCTGTAGCACTTTATGCCCGTGATGGCGCTATTTGGCTTAATCAAAATCAACTCGCGGAACTTTTTGCCACCTCCAAGTCCACCCTTAGCGAGCATATATCTAACATATTGAAAAATAATGAATTAATTGAAAATTCAGTTGTTCGGGATTTCCGAACAACTGCCGCCGACGGTAAAAAATACTCGGTCCAGCATTACGCCTTGCCGATGATACTGGCTATCGGCTTTCGGATACGAAGCCGTCGCGGCATTCAATTTCGGCAATGGGCAAACCGGCATCTGCGCGAGTATATGACCAAGGGCTTTGTCATGGATGACGAGCGCCTGAAAAACCCCGATGGTCGCCCCGATTATTTTGATGAGATGCTGGAACGCATCCGTGACATACGGGCATCAGAAAAACGTTTCTATCAAAAAGTCCGAGAGTTATTTGCGCTCAGCAGCGATTATGACGGTGACGATAAATCAACTCAGATGTTTTTTGCCGAAACACAAAACAAACTGCTGTTCGCCACCACCAAACAAACCGCCGCCGAAATTATTGCCACCCGCGCTGATGCGAATAAGAAAAACATGGGGCTGACCAGTTGGAAGGGTTCAATCGTCCGCAAGCAGGACATCACCATTGCCAAAAACTATTTGCTTGCCGATGAAATCGACACACTCAACCGCCTCGTGGTTGTTTTTCTGGAAACGGCTGAATTGCGCGTCAAAAATCGCACCGACATCACGATGGACTTCTGGCGCGAAAATACTGATCGGATTATAGCGGTGAACGACAAGGTGCTGTTAAGCGGTAAAGGCTCCGTTAGCAACCAGAAAATGCAAGCCATTGCCATGGCCCAATACCAGAATTTTGATACCCGCCGAAAAATCTATGAAGCCCGTCTTGCTGACGAGGTAGACATAAAAGAACTGCGTCAGATTGCAAGCGATGTGAAAGAGCGCAAAGGAGAACAGAAATAATGATTTTAACGAAGGGTGAGAAGTTGAGTTTTTGAAAATGAGTGAACGACGAAGGCGAAAAGGCAACCGCCTTAAAAATTACGATTATTCCGGAGCGGGATATTACTTTGTAACGATTTGTACGAAAAACCGCATTGATTATTTTGGTCGGATACAAAACGTCAAGATGAATTTAAACGAAATCGGAGAAATGGTGTGTGATTAGTGGTTGTGGTTGGCAATGCAATATACTTATGTGCATTTGGACGAATACGTTATTATGCTGAATCATGTTCATGGCATTGTAGCAATCCAATGTAGGGACAGGTCGCGACCTGTCCCTACGGCTGCGGCAAAAATAAAATCATTGTCTGGACTTATTGGCGCGTTTAAGACCACATCATCAAAACGCATACGCCGGCATGGAATTGTCGACTTCAAATGGCAACGCTCATTTTATGATCGGGTTATCCGGAGCGATAACGATTTAACTCGTGTTCGTGATTATATTCAAAATAATCCGCTTAATTGGGCGTTGGATAAAGAGAATTCGGACAATTGGGTGGAGATGTAAGGATGCAGTATTCGATTGTTCAGTTTAGCGAAGTCTTAAAACATAAAGACGGAAGAATAGATAGCGAGCACTATCACCCCGAGCATCTGGAAAATTTTCGGCGACTTAAAAGATTCTCTAAAGAACTTAGCAGCTACATCGTGCATATGTCGGGAGGAGCTACGCCACTGGGAGCAATTTATCCAGAAAATGGAATTTTCTTTCTGCGAGTTCAAAATATAATGCAAAATTATATCTCTGAAACAAACATGGCCTATCTCACTGATTTGCAACACAAGTCCATTGCCAGAAGCACACTGAAAAAAGACGATGTTTTGTTAACCATTACGGGAGTTTCTTACGGAAAGTCATCAGTCGTAACAGACAAATTTATAGGGGCAAATATCAATCAGCATTCAGTGAAAATGACTGTTAAAATATTGCTCCTTGCTTTCTGTCAACATTCTTGAATTGCAAATATGGCTATTCTCAATCTACAAGAAATGTTGTGGGGGTTACAAGGCCGGCACTGGATTACAAAGCAATTGAATCTTTTTTAATTCCTGAATTTTCAACAGATTTCCAAGAAACTATTCATTCGTGTTGTGGCAAGTCGGAAGGGTTAAGAAAAAATTCCAAAGAACATTACGCTCAAGCCCAAGCCCATCCTCCTCACCGAACTCGGTTTAAGTAACCGGCAACCGAAGCATCAACTAACCTTCATTAAAAATTATTTCGACACCAAGCATGCCGAGCGTATTGATGCCGAATATTTCCAACCGAAATATGAGGAAGTCATAGAGGCGATTAAAGGCTATGCAAGAGGTTGGGATACGCTGGGAAATTTAGCGACTCTGGAAGATAAGAACTTCAAACCGAAAGGCAAGCAAAAATATAAATACATTGAACTTTCTAACATAGCAAACAATGGAGAGATAACCGATTGCATGTTAGAAGAAGGTCTCTATCTTCCAACAAGAGCAAGGCGCAAAGTAACAACCGGAGATGTTATTGTTTCGTCCATTGAAGGTTCTTTATCAAGCATTGCCTTGATTGAAAGCGAATATAATCAAGCTCTTTGTTCCACAGGTTTTCATGTCATCAAATCTGAAGAACTCAAATCTGAAGAACTCAATTCTGAAACATTGCTTGTTCTATTGAAAAGTATTGTTGGACAGTTGCAACTAAATAAGGGCTGTAGCGGAACAATTCTTACGGCAATCAGCAAAGATGAATTTAGCAAGATCGTCTTACCAAAAATAGAAGAAGAAAAACAAACCCAAATCCAGCAAAAAATCACTGAGTCATTCACCCTCCGCAAACAATCAAAACACCTGCTGGAATGCGCCAAACAAGCAGTGGAAATGGCCATTGAGCAAGACGAACAAAAAGCAATCAATTGGCTCAAAAATGAAACCAACGAATCGTTGCCCAGGTCGCCATAAATCCATTTTTCTACTGTCTCCAGAAATACGATAAGGAACTTGCCCAGGCCTTTACTATCCTCTTTTTGTGTCAACCAACTTAACTTAGGTATGCATCAGATTGTCTATTTGTTAGTGGGGTCTTTCAAACAGATCGGGTTTTTGTTGCTTAATCATCTCTAATCAGCCCCGTGCAAATCGGCATAGAGCATGTAGCCCTTTGTTTTTACTTGCGGTGATTGATTGGTTACGTTTGTAGGCTAGAAGTTGTTCGCATTGAGCGTGTGAACACAAAAAGAAACCAGGGTTAAACCAATCGAATCAAAATACAAATTGCCGACTATCCACCTCCAACCATCTGCTTGGTTTTCTCTATCTGCGCGTTGACCACTTTTAATTTTGTCTCTAGGGAATGTTTTTTGGTTGCGTCTTCGGCGGACTTTATTTTCTCTTCGTAGCGGGTTTTTTTGTCCACTAATAACTGTTGCAGTATTGCCAGTTTTTCGGGATTGATTGATTTGCCTTTTTCTGTTTTGTGGGCAAGTTTGTCAAACTTCGCATTTAGCTTGGTGAATTTCATGGGTCGCTCTCTTTGGTTGTACAAGTTAGTGGGTCAGGATTTTGTCAAGCTTGCGTCTGCCCGATTCTCGTTGACAATGTTCTCGATTTCGTCTTCATCCAGAACGACCGCCTGCGCGGCTTCCGCCAGAAGGTCGGCGTGCGATGCCAACAACGCTTGCGCCGAGTCAAGCAGGTTTTTCGCGGTTTGATCGGAATAATTAAAGTCATTCAATAATGAAGTCGCCATCAATGCGGTAATTTTATTGTCGTTGAGCAAGTCGGTGATTTGCTTGTTTAACCGGTCATGCGAAGCGAGTGCTTCGGCCTTCAGTTCATCCAGTTCAAGGATGGACAAGGTGTGGTCATCCCTATCTCTATAGCGATATATTTGTTTAAGTATGGTGGCAATTTTTAATCGTAACATGTTGTATTCATTGCGAATGTATGTGTTATCCGAAACCATATATACCGTTGTGTTTTTACGTAAATGCTTGATGTGTTTGACACATTCGACAATTTCCGAAGCGGCGTTGCGCAGCCGAAACAACTCTTCGGAAAACACGCTCGGAATACTGGATTGCGCCTTCGAAATGAAATCAATAATCGCGCTGTAAAGCACTTTGACCTTGCTTTCATAAAGTTCGTCCAGGTCAAATTCAATAATTTCCCGGTCGTCGTCAATGGTCTTGGCGAGGCTCGGCGATTCCAATATTTGGGTGCGATGCAGGTTCATGCCATGCGCCATTAACTCAAATGCGGAATCAAACAGATGCCAAACCTCTTTCTTGACCGAGGACAAAACGGTCTCCGGAAATTCTATTGCCGCATCGCTCAGATATTTCGGCTCGGCAAGATTGGGCGCGTGCTCCGGGATGAAATGACACAGCCGCAGCGCCAACTGATTGATGAGCGGCACCATGACCAAGACGCCGGTTATATTGAACAAGGTATGAAACACCGCCAGTTTCATGGTGTGGTTGTCTGCGGCGATGCCGACTTTGCCGCTGATGATATCCACCGCCCAAACGAATTGGTTTAAGAACACGATGGCGATAACCCCGGTGACGACGTTGAAGATCAGGTGCGCGCCGGCCAGCCGCTTGCCTTGCACATTGGCGCTCAGCGAGCCGATAATCGCGGTAATCGTGGTGCCGACATTGGCGCCGATGGCGAGCGCCAGGGCGTTTTCGTAGGTAATCTGCCCGACCGCCAAAGCCGTTAAAATAAGCACCAAGGTGGCGTGGCTGGATTGCATGACCACCGTGGCCGCGGCGCCGATGCCAGCAAACAGGAACAGTCCGGGATAGCCGGCGACCGCCAACGCCGCCAGGTCAAAGCTGTCCCGGAACGCCTCGAAGCCTTCCTTCATGTAGTGGATGCCCAAAAACAAAAAGCCAAGCCCGGCCAGAACCGAGCCGACGCCTTTCAGATACTTGGATTTTTGGAACGCCAGCACAATGCCGAACACCAGCATCGGCATGGCGTAGGCTGAGATCTTGACTTTCAGCCCGAAAGCGGCTACCAGCCAGGCGCCGGTGGTGGTGCCGATGTTGGCGCCGAAAATGATGCCGATGCCGGCGACCAGGGGGATCAAGCCGGCGCTGATGAATGATATAGTGATGATGGAAACCAGCGAACTGGACTGCATGATGGTGGTGGTGACGACGCCGAAGGCCAGGCTTTTCCAGGTTTTGTCGGTGGTTCTTTGCAGCAATTTTTCCAGCAATCCGCCGGTGAACGCCTTGAACCCCTCTTCCAGGAACAACATGCCGAACAAGAAAATCGAAACGCCGGCGGCAATTTCCTTGAAGTCGGGACTGATCCAGAATCCGTAACCGAGAATCAGAAGTATCGTGGGTAAAAATATCTTTCTTAACATCGTGGTCTCCCCATAAGTGGACATGCAGTGGACTTGAAGTGGACTTTGAATTGAGTATTCATAATACCATTCCTTTTGCTTTCGTGTAATGGTGCAGTTTTGTGCCCGCACGGCATCATCAATTAGTGTTTCCCCCACAAAGCACGGCGGCGCGCTATAAAATGCTGCGGTAACGCATTAAAATACCGCCGATGACTTCCACGCTTATGATTCAGGGCACAACCTCCAACGCCGGCAAAAGCGTGATTGCCACGGGATTGTGCCGCCTGTTCCACTCGAAGGGGTTGCGCGTGGCCCCGTTCAAACCGCAGAACATGGCGTTGAACAGCGCGGTGACTATTGATGGCGGCGAAATTGGCCGCGCCCAAGCGGTGCAGGCGATGGCTTGCGGGATTGAGCCGCATACCGACATGAATCCGATTTTACTCAAGCCCAATAGCGACCGCGGCGCGCAGGTGATCATCAACGGTCATGCCATCGGCAACATGGATGCGGTCGAATATCATGCCTTCAAAAAAGACGCCATGCAATATGCCCTGGCATCTTATCATCGCTTGGCCGCGCAGTATGACTTGATTATTGTCGAAGGCGCCGGCAGCCCGGCGGAAATTAACTTGCGCGAAAATGACATTGCCAATATGGGATTCGCGACCGCGGTCAATTGCGCGGTGCTGCTGGTTGCGGATATCGATCGTGGCGGCGTGTTCGCGCATTTGGCCGGCACCATGGATTGCCTGGCGCAGGACGAGCGCAAACGGGTGAAGGGATTCCTGATCAACCGCTTTCGTGGCGACCGAACATTGCTGGATTCCGGCATCGCTTGGCTCACCGAAAAAACCGGGATTCAAACCTTGGGCGTTTTGCCCTATCTCAACGGGCTGCATATTGAAGCGGAAGATGCCGTGGATCATCGTTGCCCAGATGAACATGGTTATGATGGACATGGTCATGCTGGAAATGATCACGCTGAGAATGGCCATGCTGGAAATAATCATGCTGGAAATGATCATGCTGGAAATGATCATGATGAAAACGCCGCGCCGTGCCGCCTCAAAGTCGTCGTGCCGCGCATCCCGCGCATCAGCAACCACACCGATTTTGATGTGTTGCGATTGCATCCGCAGGTGGAGTTGCGATTTATTGATGAAGGGCAGGCCATCCCGCCGAGCGATTTGATCGTGCTGCCGGGCAGCAAGAACACCATCCACGATTTGAATTGGCTGGTCGAAAACCATTGGCCGGCGCATATAAAAAAGCACCTGCGTTATGGCGGAAAACTGATTGGCATTTGCGCTGGTTATCAGATGATCGGGCAGGCGATACACGACCCGAATGGCGTAGAAGGCAAGCCGGGTTCCCGGCCGGGGCTGCAGTTGATGGATTTTGAAACCCGACTTGAGCCGGTTAAAAAACTGACCCGAGCGTCGGGCACTTTGCGTGCCGAGGTCGCGTCCGATGAAGCGGCCGTGGAAGGCTATGAAATTCATACTGGCGCAACCACCGGGCCAGATTTGGCGCGTCCGGCGATCAACTTAGGCGATCGTTTTGATGGCGCAGTTTCAAAGGACAATCAAATTTTATGCACTTATCTGCATGGCGTGTTCGATCATCATGAGGCTTGCGACGCACTGTTAAAATGGGCCGGGCTTGAAAGCGGCCTTAAAAATGACCTGCAAAGTGGCGGCGGCTTTGACTATAAAACCTTTCGTCATCGCCAAATCGATAGAGTGGCAAAGATGCTGGAGACCGAAATAGATTACCGACAGTTGCTTGTCAGCGCAGGCATAACAAACCAACCGACCTAAATGCTCGAAGCATTATCGCCAGCACTGATTTGCATGGGCGCGTTACTGCTGGATCGGCTGATTGGCGAACCTCGGTTTCACCCCTTGATTTGGTTTGGCAAGGTCGCAATCTGGCTTGAGCGGCGATTGAACAATCGACAGTCGCGTTGCAGAGGCGTCATAGCCGTATTGATGCTGATCAGTTTACCGGTGGGTTTGGTCTGGTTGATTCAAGCCACTCAGGCGACTGCTGAATCACTAGCGATTCAAGTTATTCTGGATATGGTCATTTTGACTTTCGTGATTGGTTGGCAGAGCATGAAAGAGCATGCGATGGCGGTCGCGCAGCCGCTTTTAGCCGGCGACCTGGAGGGCGCCAGAAACAACCTTGCAATGATTGTCAGCCGGCAAACTGATGGCATGAATGAAACCGAGGTCGTCGGCGCAACGCTCGAATCGGTTCTTGAAAACGGCCATGACTGCGTTTTTGCGCCGCTGTTTTGGTATGCCCTGCTGGGGCCGGCGGGAGCCTTGCTGCATCGTCTGGTCAATACCCTGGATGCGATGTGGGGTTATAAAAATGCAAGGTATTTAAAATTCGGTTGTTTTGCGGCGCGACTTGACGATCTATTGGGCTGGGCCCCGGCGCGCCTCACCGCCATTTGCTACGCCATTAGCGGCTCCTTGCCCAATGCGTTTTATGCGTGGCGAAAGCAGATGGGGAAGCATAAAAGCCCCAATGCCGGCGTGGTCATGGCGGCGGGCGCGGGGGCGTTGGATATTGTCATCGGCGGCCCCGCAGTTTATGACGGCGTACGTCAGGACAAGCCCTATCTTGGCGCCGGCGATCAAGCGAAATCTGTTGACATCAACCGGGCAATCCAGTTAATTCAAAAGAGTTTGGTCGTGTGGCTTGTGCTGTTTGCGCTACTGCTGTTGCTGGTTAACTATAAGGAGATAGGGGAGTGGTTGCCCTATTCGGCGCGCTGAGGTGAAAGTGGTTGCCCAATAACCCAAGAAACTCCACAATGCCTAAAGCCTCGATATCCCCAGCAAGCGGAAATCGCTCGGTCCCGGGATAAATAACGAATTTTCGGGTGGCATTGACATCGTCGCAGGCGAAATGAAACCCCCTGGTTACTTTGGGCGCGGACGAGCGTTTTACTTCGATCGCCCATATTTGTTGATTGGGTCCCTCCAGAACCAGGTCAATTTCAGCCTGGGCGCAGGTTCGATAGTGACTATGATGCCATTTATCGGACAAATCCTTCAGAATATTTTCCACAATAAATCCCTCCCAACTAGCGCCAATGGCGGGGTGACCCAGTAAATCCTCAAGATTTGTGATGTTCAAGAAACGATGTGCCAGACCAGTGTCACGCAAATAAACTTTTGGAGATTTCATCAATCTCTTTCTGCTGTTACCTGACCACGGCTGGATTTGTCTCACCATGTAAAAATCCGTCAGCGTGTCGATATAATTTTTGATGGTCTTATAGCTAACCCCCAGACTTGCTCCCAGTTTGGAAAAGTTTATTTGCTGTGCATTATTGTGTGCCAGCATAGACCATAAGCGTCGCATCGTCGTTGAGGCAATTCGCGGCCCCATCAGGGGGATCTCTCTCTCCACATAGGAGGCGATAAAATCACTTCGCCAGCCCCAACTCTCATCGTCCGTCGCGGACAAGTAACTATCGGGAAAACCACCGCGCAACCAAAGCTTCTCCAGATCAAAATTGTGCGGCTGCGCAGCGTAAATCTCGCGCACCGAAAATGGGCTAAGCGCCATGAAGCGAATACGGCCAGCCAGCGTTTCGGAAGAATGTTGGATAAGATCGCGAGACGCCGATCCCAGCAGAAGGAATTGCCCGACTTTTTCTCCTGCTCGCTTTCTAATATCGACCAATCCACGCAGCAGTCGAAATAAGTCAGGCTTGCGCTGCACTTCATCAATAATAAGTAGTATGTTGTCAAAACGACGCAAATAGGCTTCCGCGTCATCCAGCTTTGCCAGATCGGAATCCAGTTCAAGATCCAGGTAGGCCGTTTGCTTTTGAGTCGACTTGGCGATCTCCAGAGCAAGAGTTGTCTTGCCGACCTGTCTCGGTCCCAAAAGGGCGACCACGGGCGCCACATCAAGTGCTCTGAGTAGGTTAGGCTCTAATGATCTTTTTATCATCCTTGAAAAATAGCATGTCAGATTCTAATTAGCAAGGTTAAAGGGTATCCATGTTGTGGTTATGGAGATGATGGGGCATCGCCCACAAGAAAAACCGGAGACATTTTTCTGCAACGACTGAAACAAATGGGGCAGGGGCGTGGAACACGATACAGGATTATCCATCAAGCAACGATGATTGAAATTGACCGCAAGCGTGCTCGAAAAAGCATTAACGATACTCCGCTAAAATAACTTATGGCAAAGCGACCTCAAGCGAATTGTCGATTTTTAGAATGGTATCGATGAGTTGCTGCTGATATTTGCCGGGTGATTGCCAGAGTCCGCGCTGTTGTGCTTCCAGCAACTTTTCCGACATTTCCTTTAACGCATTGGGGTTGGATTGCTCGAGAAATTCCCGGTTTTCCCGATCCATCACCAAGGCATCCGTGACCATCTCGTACTGATAATCATCAATCAGGTTGGTGGTCGCATCATAAGCAAACAGGTAATCCACAGAAGCAGCCATCTCGAAGGCACCCTTGTAGCCGTGCTGGCGCATCGCTTTCAGCCACTTTGGATTAATCACTCTGGCGCGAATTACCCGGTTTAGTTCCTCTTTCAAGGTTCGGATCTTGGGGTTGGATGGATTGGAGTGATCGCCATGATAAATTTCCGGCAACTCGCCTTTCAGCACTTCGACGGCATTAGCCATGCCGCCCTGAAACTGATAGTAGTCATCAGAATCCAGTAAATCGTGTTCCCGATTATCCTGATTTTGAATGACCACCTCGATCTGTCCAAGGCGTGATTCGAATGCAGAAAATGCGGCCTGACCAAAATGCGCCTGACTATAACTATACCCGCCCCAAGCGATGTAGGCGCGGGCAAGATCGGCCTTGTCTTCCCAGACACCTTGGTCGATCAACCCCTGTAATCCAGCGCCATAGCAACCTGGTTTAGAACCAAATACACGAAAGCGGGCTTGGACATTGGCTTGTTTTGCATCCAGCCCTTGCCCGATTAATATTTTACGTGTTACTTTAATATGTTGCCGTAACACATTGAATTCACCAGGTTCTTCGTAATCGGCTAACGTCTGCACTGCGGTATCGAACAAACGCGCGACATTAGGGAACGCATCCCGAAAAAAGCCGGAAATTCTTAAAGTCACATCCACCCTGGGACGCCCGAGTTGAACGCCGGGAATAATTTCTATATCCACCACCCGGTTAGAGCCTTCGGCCCATAGCGGTCGGACACCCATGAGTGCCAACGCCTGGGCGATGTCATCGCCGCCGGTGCGCATAGTGGAAGTCCCCCAAACCGAAACCCCGAGTTGCCGGGGATATTCGCCGTGTTCCTGTAGATATCGCGTGAGCAGTTGCTCGGCGGAAAGCTGGCCCAGTTCCCAGGCGCTTTGCGTGGGGATTGACCTCGCATCAACGGAATAAAAGTTACGTCCCGTGGGCAGGACATCGAGCCGCCCGCGCGTCGGCGCGCCGCTCGGGCCGGCCGGCACAAACTTGCCGTTTAGCGCGCCTAAAAAGTTTTCTATCTCGTTTTTGCTGGACTGGTTGACGGCTGGCAGAACAATATTTTTGATATACCCCAGCAAACGCCGGGTCTGGTTCAACGTTGCTGGAATCGCTTCGCCGTTAAGCATTTTGTTGATGCACTCTTGCGCCAGTAACTCGAGGCGTTCCCGAGTATCCGCTTCATTGCGCCAGTGTGCCGGGCTAAGATCTTGCAGCAATTGCGGTTTGTCACCTTGCCAATCGGCCGCGGCATCAAACTTGAGCGGGTTAAATACATTTTCATTTTCATTGGAGTTGATACCATTAGACCTGATGTCATTACACAATTCCAAATCAGCGCCCAGGCAATGCAAAATACCGGAATCATTAGGCCCTTCGCCTCTCGGCAATCGAGTCAGCGCGACCAGGGTTTCGCTCAGGCTATGACCCTCGGGCAGTTGCCCGAATCGATGCAGGCCATGGCGAATCTGCGCTTCTTTTAGTTCGCATAAATAGGTATCCACTTGCTTCAATAGATCGTCCTGGCGTAGATTATCCTGCCGTAGATTATCCTGCATCGCATCGTTTTGTGGCGGGACATCCTTATTCGGTTCAGGGTCTATCGTCAGATTTAGCTCTTTAGCCAGATTGGTCCGACAAACCAACGCCACGATTTTCTTGCGCAGGTGATTTTCCCGTCGCTGATCCAGTCCCATGGCCTGATAATATTCATCGACCAGTGTCTCCAGTTCCTGCAATTCACCATAGGTCTCCGCGCGCGCCATCGGCGGCATTAAGTGATCGAGAATCACGGCCTGGGCGCGTCGCTTGGCTTGCGCGCCTTCGCCCGGATCGTTGACTATAAATGGATAAAGATGGGGGGTTGGACCAAAAACAATATCGGGCCAGCACGCGTTGGACAATGCCACGCTCTTGCCGGGTAGCCATTCCATGTTGCCGTGCTTGCCGATATGGGCGATGGCATCGGCGCCATAAACATGGCGCAGCCAGAAATAAAACGCCAGATAATTATGCGGCGGCACCAGGTCGGGGTCATGGTAGTTGGCGGAGACATCATAATTAGCAACGACACCATAATTAGTAGCTACGTCGGCATTAAACCCACGCGCCGGTTGAATCCCCACAAAGGTCTCGCCGAACCGAATGCCGGCCACCATGATACGCCCTTGACGGTATTTAGGGTCATCCTCGACATCACCCCAACGTTGCGTTATTAACTGTTGATTATCAATGGGAATTTGATTGAACCAATGCTGATAATCCGGCTTGGATAGGCTTTGAAAACACGGCTTGATGGGCAAGGAATCGAGGTCATTGGTCATCCCGGACTGCAGTTGCTCGATGAGCGAATCGCCGTCCGCCGGGATGTTTTTCAGCGCATAGCCCGCCTCCTTCATCGCGCACAGAATGTTGATCGCCGAGGCCGGCGTGTCCAGCCCAACGCCATTGCCGATGCGGCCGTCTTTGGCCGGGTAGTTGGCCAGGATCAGGGCGATGCGTTTTTGATCATTCGGCTTTCGCCTTAACTGCGCCCAGCGATAGGCGAGTTCAATGACAAATTGCGCGCGCTCGGCATGCAGTCGGTAGCGCACGACATCGATTTCGGCGGATTTTGAGCGGCGATACAATGCCTTGAAACTGATTGCCCGACTGATGATCCTGCCGTCGTATTCGGGCAGCGCAATGTTCATTGCAATATCGCGCGCTCTGAGCCCCTGGTCGGATTGCGACCAATCCTGTTCGTCGTTGCTCGCTAAAATGGCTTGGATGACCGGGATGTCCCGGTCGAATAATTGGCTCGGTTGCTGCGGCTCGGATGACAGCGCGGCATTGCCTTCGACGTGCTGGGAAAAACTGGTGGTATTAATCACCACATCGCAATCGATGGCATCAATAAGATGATTCACCGTGGCCAAGCAGGCGGCGTCTTTCAATGAAAGCGTGGCCACCGCCAACACGTTGAATCTTTGCCGCAAAAGTTTAATGAACTCATCGAAAGCATCGGTATTGCCGGACTGCACATGCGACCGATAAAACAACATAAGCGCAGTGGGTAGCGACTTGCGCTTTGTTTGTTGCCAGGATTCGAGGGTAAGATGGGTATCGTCGCGATCGAAAATCAGACAGGGCGGCAATGCGCGCGCCGGTTCAAAGGCATAATCCGCGTCATGCAGTCCAAGAAAGTGCGAGGCAATATATTTAAACAGATTGCGGGTATTTCGTTTTCCGCCCTCGCGCAGGTAACGCCAGATATCATGACACTGAGCGGCATCGCAGTTGGAGTGGTTAATCAGATCCAGGTCGGGTTGGTCATCGCCAGGCACCAGAATCAATTTGATGCCGCTGCCGGTTGAGCGGGTGGCTAAGGCATGCAGTCGTTCAATGCCGTATCGCCAGTAGTTCATGCCTCCCAATAAGGAAACGATAATGACTTTGCTATGTTGGAGTACGTCGTGTTCGTATAGATCGTAGGCCGCTGGTTTGGCCAGGTTGATCAGGTTTGCCAGACGCACCGCCGGGTAGTGGCGGGGCAACTGCTCGGCAATCTCTGCCAGCAAGCCTAATGAGGTATCCTGAGCCGAGAGAATAACGATGTCGCCAGGGGTCTGCTGGAGATCGATGATGCCTTCATCATCAATAAAGCCGCCGGGTTTTGCCGCCAGCAAGTGCATCGGACGCCTGCGAACTCAGCGCGCCGGCACGGACATCCAGGACGCGGCGGGCATCAAGGACGCGGACGGAGACGCGGGCATCAAAAGCGCAGGCATAAAAAATCAGGTATAAAAAGATTAGGCGACTGCCGCCTGTAACGCGGTGCGCAATTCGCCCTCGCTCAAATCTTTGCCAATCATGACAATCTTGCTTTGCCTGGGTTCATCACCCGCCCATGGTCTATCGAAGTATTGATCGATTCTTGCGCCAACGCCCTGTAACACCTGTCGCATGGGTTTGCCGGGCAAGGCCAGCAAGCCCTTTACCCGAAAAATGGCATGAGTGGCAATCAGCCGACCGATAATTTCAACCAGTTTATCGGCATCGACCTCGCCGAGTTTTATCGACACCGAGTTGTAGTCGTCATGAGCATGATGATGATTTTCATCTTGCGCATGATGCTGGTCGTGATGGGTATGCACCGCTTCGATGTTGTTTTCCGAAGCAAACTCGAGTCCCATAATCAATGCGCTGCTGATTGCGCCGCCGCTGACTTCCAGCATCTTGACCTGCGGTTTAACATGATGGCCGATTTGGCTCTTGACGGAATCCAGTTGTGCGCCATCAATCAGATCGGTTTTGCTGATAATGATCAGGTCCGCGGAACTCAATTGATCTTCGAACAATTCCTGAAGCGCCGGCTGGTGCAATGGATCAGGATTGAGACGCGAATCCGCGGCACGCTGCTGTTCCACCTGCTTATGGTCATGCGCGAGCCGACCAGCGGCGACCGCAGCGCCATCGACCACGGTAATCACCGAGTCCACGGTGCAATGCTGTTTTATCTCAGGCCAGTTAAAAGCCTGTATCAACGGCTTGGGCAGTGCCAGACCGGAGGTCTCAATCAGGATATGATCGATATCATCCCGCCGTTCCACCAATTGTTTCATTACCGGCAGGAATTCTTCTTCGACGGTGCAGCAAATACAGCCATTGGCCAGTTCATAAATGCCGTCCTCGGCGACCGCGGCGCGCTGGCGGTCGTCTTCGCCATCCGTACAATCCAGCGGGCAACTGCGTAGCAAATCAGCATCGATATCCAGTTCGCCGAACTCATTGATAATTACGGCGATGCGTTTGCCGCCGGCTTGTTTGATCATGTTGGTCAACAACGTGGTTTTACCGCTGCCGAGAAATCCGGTCACCACGGTAGCGGGTATTTTTTCAAGATTCATCGTTTTACCTCTTGTTTTCTATTTTTTTGGAACGGCCCCGAGCCTTCCTTAAAATTGGGGGCTTGCCCCGCAAGGGGATACTTAAAATAAGTGCGGCGTACCTGTCGGGGTGTTTCGGGCTTGACTTTGGGTCGATAGATATGCGCCTTGTCTTCATCGTATAAAAAAGAATCATTAAAGGATGCCGGGTCGAGGGCGCGGCCGACCAGTATCAAAGCGGTTCGGGTAAATTTTTTCGCCCGGACTTTTGCCACGATATCGGCCAGTGTGCCGGTCACATAGTCCTGATCCGGCCAGCTGGTTCGGTAACACACGGCCACCGGGCAGTCTGCTCGGTAATGCGGCTTGAGTTGTTGCACAATTTTATGAATATGACTGACCCCGAGATGGATCGCCAGCGTCGCGCCATGACGCGCCAGGGCATCGAGGTTTTCCTTTTCAGGCATTGGCGTCTTTGCGCTGTAACGGGTATAAATTACCGTTTGGGTGACACCGGAAAGCGTGAGTTCGCGCTTCAGCAATGCCGCCGAGGCGCTGGCGGCGGTGACGCCGGGAATGACCTGATAATTAATATCAAGTTCATCCAGTTGTCGCATCTGCTCGCCGATGGCGCCATAAATTGAGGGGTCGCCGGAATGCACCCGGGCGACATCCTGATTGTTCCTGTGCGCGACTTCGATACGCTCGATGATTTCATTGAGATTCAACGATGCGGTGTCCTCGATAACCGCGTCTTTCGCGGCGCTATCCAGAATTTCCACTGGCACCAGAGAGCCGGCATAGAGAATGACCGGGCATTGCTCTATCAGGCGCCGTGCCTTGACTGTGATTAAATCCGGATCGCCTGGACCGGCGCCGATGAAATAGACCGTCATAACTATAATTTTGCCATAATTTTAATGCCGCGGCGAATAGCCGCGCGGGGTGTAAACCCAATGTGAGTGGCGGTTGATGATATGCCTGGATTCGCTGTTGCCGACGGATACACAGGTAAACATATCGACCTGCGACGCATCCAGTTGGTCGAGCGTGATGATGCTCAGGCTATGCCCCTCCCGGGTCAGGTTGCGTCCAAGCACCGTAGGCGTCGTGCCCGGGCGGTATTGCAACAGGATATCCCGCGCCGTGTTCAATTGCCAGTTGCGCTTTTTGGAGACCGGATTATAAAACGTGACCACAAAATCGCCGCTTCCCGCGCTATGAACTCTGTTTTCGATCGTCGCCCACGGGGTCAGCAAATCGGACAGGGAAATAGCGCAAAAATCGTGACCCAGCAACGCGCCCGCCGAACTGGAATTGGCTTGCATGGCGCTGATGCCAGGAATGACTTCAAGGTCCACGTCCAACCACTTCGGGTTGCGCTCATGACCGGGTAATTGATAGTCGAGCAATTCAAATACCGCAGAGGCCATGGCATAGATGCCGATATCTCCGCTGGAAATCAATGCGGTTATTTTCCCGGATGCCGCCAGATCCAGCGCCAGACGAGCGCGCTCGATTTCCTGTCCAAGCGGTAATTCATGGTGGGTTTTGCCCGGCTTTGTCTTGCCTTGGCCAGCCTTGTCCAGCAACTCAAGATATAGCCCATAAGCCACAACATCGCTACATGCCTCGATGGCATTGATCGCTTTGGGTGAAATCAACTCAGGATCACCAGGCCCGATGCTGACCAGAAATAGTTGGGTCATGAAATTTTTGTGTTGAAAAGGTCGTGCATTGTAAGGCTGAAAAATGACAATTGTGCAAAGGTCTGCACAAGAAATCAAGGCGCGTAACTGCGTGCAACCGCAATAGTCGCACGCGCATTTTTTTGTTTGGGCAGCGCCAATTCCGCAGGCATCCCGGTCAACTTTGTGGCGCAACACAGCGCCGCGGCTTCGGCAACGCCGTAACAGCCCACCTCTTTGAATACGATTTCGGATTTCTCGCTGAGTAGATGTTCAACCTGCCTGAGTTCAATCGCAGAAAACAGGTGGAGTTCAAGATTAAGGCTTTTCGATAGTTCGAGCAACCCGGCCTCATCGGCCTTGAGATCAATACTGGCCAAGCCAGAGTAGGTTACCGCAGAGTCGGTTACAGCAGAGTCGGTTACAGCTGCATCCATTTCCCGGCAAACTTGCTCAAACAACGGTTGCAAAAACGCCAGCGGACAACCGCGTTCGCAGCCCATGCCGATCGTGTAAATCGGGCGACTGTAATCCATGGCTGAGGTTACAACGCATTGAGCCGAAATGGCCTGGGCGATATCGTGGGCAAATGCAACCGCGCCACCTTCATGCCCGGATAGCAGGGGTATGACATAGTTGCCAGATTGGTCAATGACGATGACCGCTGGATCGCGATATTTGTCGCGTAACACCGGTGCCAATGCACGTATGACTATGCCGGTAGAACAAATGAAAATACAGCGGTGGCCGCTGCGAAAACTTGATTGTGCGATTTCGATAAAGGGTTTTGGCCGATGGTGGCGGGAGGCGCCCGGCATCAGCATTTGCAGTCGCACCGCAAGCGCATCGCCCTGATCGGTCAGGCTGAATATATCGACCGGCGTGGCGCTTTTAACTTTCATCAGGGTCGCCGTGGTCGCTATGCGCGCGGTCGCGTAATTAAAAAAAGTGAAAAATAAGGACCCGGCTGCGCGTCGAGAAGCGAGATGTCATAAATAATTTTTTGATTTTTCTGCCCGACATATTCGATGTAACACGCATCTTGAGTACGGCACGCTTGCGCTATCAGTGGTAACAACTCGGCTCGCCGTCGGCCTGGCTTCATAATCGCAACATTGTCAAAATGGCTTAACGTATGCAGGATGTCTTCATCCGACCGTCGGCCTGAAATAATCGCCA